>CAVYPM010000018.1:0-147866 GCA_963770375.1 uncultured Actinomycetes bacterium
CCTGATCGCTTCAGCGCGCGCCGTTGGGATTTCCGAAGAGCAGCTTGCGATTCGCAGCGGCCTTGATAGCACCAGATCATCGACAAACTCGACCTGCGGCGAATTTCTACTGGAATTCCGCGAATTTGCTTCGAGCAGCTCGCTACAGCACTCGGAACCTTTACCGACCATATTCGGCAGATGACGACCGGTCCGCCGCTCTTAGCTGCCGGTACACGGCACAAAGCGAAGCGTAAACCCGTGCCGACAACCGAGGATTTTGCCGACGCGATCCGCAACTCTTCTCTTTCCGAGCAGGCGAAACGCTTCTGGCTGGAAGCAGTTGCGGCGGAACATAAGAGTAGCGAGAAATGAGTGCGTGGAGTGAGGTGCGCAGGCAGGCGCGTCTCCATCATTCAGAGCTCGCGGGCTCAGACGAGAATCTTGTGCCCGCAGCCACTCTTCTGGCCGCAGCCGAGACGAATACAGGAATCAGTAGAAGGCCGCCCGCAGAACGACGCGCTCTTAGACGATGCAGAGGCAGTATACAACCCCGAACGAAAACGAATCTATTTCTCGACCGCGACAGAGCCAGATCTCGCAGCATTCTATGTAGCCCACGAATACGCGCACCATTGGCTGGACCAAGCCTTAACGCACTGCCGTAGCGTCGATTTAAACGTCGCGACCCCCGCCGAACCTGAGATGTCCCTAGTGGGCGAGCCTGACGCGTACAGCCCGAAAGAGCGAGACGAGGCACAGGCCAACCTGTTTGCCCGCGAATTCCTTCTTCCGCGTGACAAACTGCTCCGATTGTCCAGTCGCGAGATCTTTGATGCGGAACGCATCGCGACCGACGTAGGCGTCCCGATGGAACTCGTGATGCAGCAGTTGGCCGATGCCCTGCTCCTGCCCGCAGACCGCGCCGATGCTGAAGAGACGCGAGCGGAGCCATCGCCGGACCGCACGCAGACACAGGCCATCGAGGCCGGTCAGGGTCCCCGTCGAGTGAGGGCCGGACCCGGAACCGGCAAGACGCGTACCCTTGTCGGCAAGGTAAAGAGGCTCGTCGACGACAAGGAGGACCCTAAGTCCATTCTGGTGCTCACCTTCTCGAATTTTTCAGCGCAGATATTCTCCGTGCGTATCCGCGCCGCGGTGCGCCAACCGGCTACCGCGGTCTGGACCGGTACTTTCCACGCCTATGGACTCGAACTTCTTCGTAAGTACGGAGTAGAGCTCGGGTTGCCGATCAACCTTCGGCTTCTCGATAGGACCGGTTCGCTCATGCTCCTTGAGGAACTGCTCACTGATCTTCGCCTCAACCACTACCTCGATCTCTTCGAACCGTTGCTCAAACTCCGCTCGATACTTGCCCTTATTGCGCGCGCTAAGGACGAGCTGGCGACGCCTGAGCGCTATAGGGAACTAGCGCTTGAGATGATCGCCGCAGCGCATGGGGAGGAAGAACGTGAGGCTGGCGAGCGGGCGCTAGAGGTTGCGCGCGCGTATGAGGTTTACGAACGCGCGTTGCGCACGCGAGGGCTCGTCGACTTCGGCGATCTGATCGCCCGGCCCGTGAGCGCCTTCGAATGAGACCCGATATCCGCACTGTCCATACGCACCGAAAAGCGACACATCCTTGTCGATGAATACCAGGACATGAACCGCGCGAGCGCGCTGCTGCTGCGCGAAAAGCTTGTTGAGACTGGGTGCGGACCGTGGGTCGTCGGCGATGTCCGGCAATCAATCTATCGCTTCCGCGGCGCTCCCCACTCAACTTAGCTCGGTTCGGAGACGATTTTCCGGACGAGAAAACGACAGATCTCGGTGTCAACTACCGATCAGGAGGCCGCATTCTTCGCACTTTCGAGGCGTTTGGCGCGGGAATGGCGACCGGCAGGTCTTGCGCCGTCCCCGACGCTCGAGCCGCATCGCGGGGAGAGCGCTGGGCGTGTGGACTTCGAAGTGGCCGCGACCGCCCAAGCCGAATTTCAGGGCATCGCACGGACGATCCTGTCCGACGTCGAGCACGGCGGAAGCTTCACCAAACACGCCATCATCGCTCGCGCGCACACGACCCTAGCGCGCCTTGCGCGGCATCTTGAACGTTCCGGCGTGCCGTGCCTCTACTTCGGCGACTTCTTCGAGCGATCGGAGATCCGTGACTACTCTCGCTGCTTTCGGTCGTCTCAGAGCGAGCCGGCATCGGCTTCTTTCGTTCCGCACAACTGCCTCAGTACGCGGTGCCTACCGCAGATGTCGCCGCGGTCTTCCGCTGGCGTCACGAGCAAAATGTCGCGATGCTGGTCGCGCTGCGCCGGCTCGATGAGATTCCGGATCTCTCGGAAGCCGGTCGCGTCGCGCTAACAACGCCTCGCAGCCGACTTCGCCGAAGTGAATTTCCCCATGTCTGCTCATCGGTTTCTGCTGCTACATCTCTTCCGGCGCGGAAATCACCTGCAAGTCTTGCTCAAGGATAACAGTGTCGCGGGGCAGCAGCGCCGCCTTGCAATCTACCAACTGCTGCAATTCACGTTCTCGTTCCGAGCCACGCCCGGTATAGATCCCAAACGCGCTTTCCTTGAACACCTGCGGCGCCTCGAGATCCTCGATGAGGATAAGCAACTCAGACAGTTGCCGGCCGCCGCCAGCGAGATCGACGCAGTCCGCATGATGACCGTCCATGCGAGCAAAGGGCTGCAGTTCCGATCGGTACACATTCCGTCAGTCACTTCGCGACACTTTCCCGTCAACCGCACAGACCGGGATACACCCCCCAAGGGACTCATAGACACCGACTCGCTCATGAGTCGCGAGGCGGAAGAAGAGAGCCTATTTTTCGTCGCGATGTCTCGCGCTCAGGACGAACTCCATTTCTCTCGCGCAGTATCATACGGAGGTGGCGCGTGGTCGCACGTTAAGCCGTCGCCATTTCTCGACCGCATAAGAGCGCATCTTCCAAAGAGGCCCGATGCGTCGCCCAGTTGGACCGATGAGGGCGCGGTCGAACCAGCCGGTCCGACTCTTCAGCCGCCGGAGAGCAGCGAAACTGGCCGGCCCGCGCAATCGAGACTTATATCGAATGCCCGCGCCGTTTCTATTACGCCGAAGTTCTGCAGGTACTGGGCGGCGGTGAGACTGCGACGCCGTACCTACGGTTCCAATCGGCGGTGCACGCCAGTATTGCCTGGCTACGCGAGACATCATCGCCCGAGGAAAGGCAGACGGGTGCGGCGGGCTCGTCTCGCGGAAAACTGGGAGAAGAGCGGACCGCGAGGACGTGCCTTCGAAACCATTTACCGCGCTGCTGCCGAGCAAATGCTCGCGACAGCGCTTCGATTGATGGACGGCACCAGCCTACCCGCAGAGGTATCGCTAACGCTCGCCGGCGGAGTGGTCGTGAACTGTCGCGCCGATCATGTCAGTTCGGGGACCGACGGAATCATGGTGCGGAGACTTAAGACGAGTCGGCTGTCGGAAAGAGAGGGCCAGAAGGCTAGGTATGTGATCATGCAGGCGGCACTCCGCCAGACAGAATCCGGGCACCCAGGTCGACTTCGAGCACGTGTCGCTGCTCACGGGCGAACGACGGCGTGCAACGATTGATCCGCGCATGACAAGACCGTCGCCCGGGTCACGGTCGACCAGATGGCCCCCGGGCCCAAGGCGCCGGGCCTGCCGCCCCGGCTGGTCATCACCCCGCTGCGCGGCTATCTGTCCCAGGCCGACAGGCTGGCCGAGCTGCTCACCGACGTGGACGGGGTGACCGAGGCCGGCATCGGCTCGCTGGAGCAGGCGCTGGCCGCGGCCGGACGCCACCCCGGCGACTACACCGGCAAGATCAGTGTCCGGCTCGAGCCGCAGCAGCCCGCCGCGGCCGCCGTGGCCACCGTGCTCACCTCGCTGCTCGACACCCTCGAAGCCAACGTCCCCGGCACGATCCGGGACATCGACACCGAGTTCCTGCACGACCTGCGGATCGCGGTGCGCCGCACCCGGTCCGCGCTGAAGCTGGCCGGGGACGTGCTGCCGGCCGGCCTGGCCGCCCGGTTCCGGCCCGAGTTCAAGTGGCTCGGCGACCTGACC
This sequence comes from uncultured Actinomycetes bacterium, assembly GCA_963770375.1. Classification (GTDB taxonomy): domain Bacteria; phylum Actinomycetota; class Actinomycetes; order Streptosporangiales; family Streptosporangiaceae; genus DASVBE01. The sequence goes on from CAVYPM010000018.1 coordinate 4,069, forward strand.
ACGCCGACCCGGGACATGGACGTGTACCTGCTCGGGTTCGGCGGCATGGCGGCCGGGCTGGTCGCTGCCTCATCCGCGGACCTGGAGCCCTTCCGGGCACACCTCGCGCGCAAGCGCGCCGCGGAGCAACGGCAGCTGGCACGCGGCCTCCGTAATCCTAAATTCTCGCGGCTATCCCGCGACTGGCGCGAAGCCCTCGCGGCCGTGCCCGCCAGCCGCCGGGCCCGCCCCACCGCCCGCACCCTGGCCGACCAGCGGATCCGCAAGGCGCATCGCCGGGTGCTCGCCGACGGCGCCGCCATCACCCCGGCGTCCGCCCCCGAAGCCCTGCATGACCTGCGCAAGCGCGCCAAGGAGCTGCGCTACGCGCTGGAGATCTTCGGTTCCCTGTACGACCCGGGCGCGCACTGGCAGGCGATCAGGGAGCTGAAGGCGCTGCAGGACTGCCTGGGCGCTGTTCCAGGACACCCAGGTGCAGACGGACGAGCTGCGCGCGTTCGCCGGCGAGATGATGGCCGGGCAGACCGTGCCCGCCGCGACGCTGCTGGCCATGGGCGAGGTCGCGGCCGGCCTGGCCCGCCAGCAGCACGCCGCGCGCAGCGAGTTCGCCGGCCGTTTCCGCGACTTCGCCGGGCCCGGCGGGCAGAGCCGGATCCTGGCCCTGACCGGGGAGGCCCGCGGATGAAGATCTTCGCCACGTACAACATCAAGGGCGGCGTGGGCAAGACCGCCACCGCGGTCAACCTGGCCCACCTGGCCGCCAAGGCCGGCCACCGGGTCCTGCTGTGGGACCTGGACCCGCAGGCCGCCGCGACGTTCCTGTTCCGCATCCGGCCGCGGGTCAAGGGCGGCGGCAAGGCGCTGATCCAGGGCACCCGCACGCTGGACGCCGCGATCAAGGGCACCGACTTCGACCGCCTCGACCTGCTGCCCGCCGACTTCACCTACCGCAACCTGGACCTGCTGCTGGACTCGGCGCGCAAGCCCGAGCGCAAGCTCGGCCGCCTGCTGGCCCCGCTGCGGAGCGGCTACGACGTGGTCTTCCTCGACTGCCCGCCGAGCATCTCGCTGCTGTCCGAGAGCGTCCTGCACGCCGCCGACGTGCTGCTGGTCCCGCTGATCCCGACCACCCTGTCGGTGCGCACGCTGGACCAGCTGACCGAGTTCATCGACGGCTTCGAGGGCAAGCAGCCGGGCATCCTGGCCTTCTTCTCGATGATCGACCGGCGCAAGCGGCTGCACAAGGAGATCGCCGCCACCCTGCCCGCGCAGCGCAAGGACGTGGCCAGCACGGCGATCCCGGCGCTGTCCATCATCGAGCAGATGTCCGTGCAGCGCGCCCCGGTGACCGCGTTCGCGCCGCGCTCGGCCGCCGCGCGCAGCTACGTGGACCTGTGGCAGGAGGCCGCCGACCGGGCGGGGCTGGCCGCAGACTGACCCGCCGGCCCGGGTAACGTTCAGGACGGGTTACGGAACGTGGTCAGCGGGCCCCGTCCGCAAAGCTGATCAGCGCCTCATTGACCTCGGCAGGCCGTTCCTGCTGGGTCCAGTGCCCGCAGCCGGGCAGCAGCACGGTGCCGCGCAGGCCGGGCACGGACTCCGCCATCCGGTCGATCGCCGTGCGGGCGCCGGGGCCGGCGATCACCCCGTCCCGCTCGCCCGCGATGAACAGCGCGGGCGGTGTGATGGGGGCACCGTGCCAGGCGCTGGTCAGCTCCCAGTTCCGGTCCAGGTTCCGGTACCAGTTCAGCCCGCCGGTGAACCCGGACGCGGTGAACTGGCCCGCGAAGCAGCCGATGTCCGCCTCGGTCAGCCAGCCGGGCAGCTCCGCCGGGTCGGCGAAGGCGTCCAGCAGCCCGCCGCCGGCGGGCACCAGCCACGGCGTCCCCGGGCTCTCGCCGGCCGCACTGTACAGCGTCTTGCGGAAGGTCAGCCGGGGGTCGCGGGCCAGCTCGGCGTCGGCCGGGCCGAGCTGCTGGAAGTACACCATGTAGAACGCCTCGCCGAACCGGTCACGCATCACCGCGACCGGCGGGGCGGAGCCTCGCGGCCGCCACGGCACGCTCAGCGCGACCACGCCGCGGACCCGGTCAGGGCGCAGCAGCGCGGTATGCCACGCCACCGGGGCGCCCCAGTCGTGGCCCACGACCACCGCGTCCGGCTCCCCCAGCGCGTCCAGCAGGCCGGTCACGTCGCCGGCCAGGTGCAGGATCGTGTACTCGTCGACCCGGGCCGGCCGTCCCGTCTGGCCGTAGCCGCGCTGGTCCGGGGCGACCGCGTGGAAGCCCGCTTCGGCCAGCGCGGTCAGCTGGTGCCGCCAGGAGTACCACGACTCGGGAAAACCGTGCAGCAGCACGACCAGCGGGCCCTGGACCGGTCCCGCCTCGGCGATGTGCATCCGCAGGCCGCGGACGTCGAGCTCACGATGCGAGATACTGGTCGTCCCGCGGCCATCCGACATAGCGGCAGGATACTGGCGACCGGGCCGGCTCAGCTTGCAGCGGGCATGCCGGCGGAGCCGGCCAGCGAGCGCACGGCCGCGGCGCTGTTTTCCCGGCGAGCGGACGGCGCTTCGTCGTTCGGCGAGCGGCGCTCGCCGGGAAGGCAGCGCGCATAGCGGCCCTGCGCTCGCCAGCAAGCACTGCGGCCCTGCGCTCGCCAGCTAACACAGAGTCATAGCTGTGGCTTTGTGTCCCAATGCACGCCTCTGGCGCATGGTTCCAGTGCATGCTAGGAGGGCGATGCTGATGAATGAGGGGGCCCGGTGAGCCGCAGGCTGCTCCGGTTGGAGATCCCGGTGATGCCAGACCGGAAGATGTTCCGGGTGCTGGATGCGACTGCGGATCCGGACGCGCCGGGGAGTCCCGCGCCGATCGAGGGCGCGCTGGTCAGCTCGAGCCGCGAGCAGCTGCTGGTCACGAGCCTGCAGGAGAACGTCGGCGTGCGGGTCACGATCGAGGAGTGGGACAGCGCGCCGCCCGCGTTCAGCGACGGCTACGAGGACGAGGCCAAGTGCGTGCTGTACCTGCGCGGCCAGCTCAGCGTGGACATGGGTCCGGCCGGGCGCGCGGTGCAGGGCCTGATGCTGGCCGGCGGGGTCGGTGACTACGGTGTCCGGGTCTACGCCAGGAACCGCGCCGAGGTCGTCCGGCAGTACGGCGAGCTGTTCGAGCGGAACTTCGACCCGCTGGGCGACGATTTCCAGCGGGCCCGCCGTCAGCTCGACGGCCTGGAGCAGTACCTTCTCCAGCTCTGGCGCGAAGCCTAGCGGTGCTAGCCGGGTGCGGTGCTAGCCGGGTACTGGGGCCTGCTTCCGGATGGCTGACGGCAGGGGCTGGGTGGCACTGGTGACCGGGGCCGCGCTCGCGGTGGCGGCCGGCGGGCTTGCCGTTGCCGGCTGCTCGCCTTTGCCTTTGCCTGCTGCGTGGTCTGCTGGCCCGAGGGCTGGTCGTTCTGGCGCGCTATGACGCGGAACGGCACGAACGAGTAGATCACCAGTGCGGCCAGCGCGACGGCGGCTACCGCGACCACGGTGGCCAGCAGGCGCCCCTTGGCGGCCCGGATGCTGGCGCCCAGCCGCGGGCGGGTGAACGCAGACAGGTTGCCCGCCAGATAAGGATCATCGGCGGCGAGACGGCGCTCGATCTCCGCAAGGATGCGCTGCTCGTCCATGGAAAGCGCCATGGCGTCACCTCCGCCTAGCGCACGGGTGGGCTGACTCCTACTATCCCCCAGCAGAGCATTTTTATCCGCCCTTTGCCATCCCGGCCGGCCAGGAAACCCGCCGTATTCCCGAACTTCGCTCAGGGAAGGCCGGCTGCCCGCCCGCCGCGGAACCGCCTAGAACACGTGTTTGACTTGATCGAACTGGCGTTCTAGGGTCGGGAACGTGCGCTGGGACAGCCTGCGGGACCCCGGCGGCCGCGCCACGGCAGCGGCCGCGCCCGCCCTCTTCGAGGCGCCGGCCGTGACCACGCGGGTCGGCACGCCCGGCTTCCAGGGCATCACGTTCTTCGAGATCCATGCCCGCTCGGTGATCAACAAGCTGCCCGCCTCCTCCCGCATGCCGTTCAGCTGGACGATCAACCCGTACCGCGGCTGCTCCCACGCCTGCGTGTACTGCTTCGCCCGGAACAGCCACACGTACCTCGACCTCGACGCGGGCCAGGACTTCAACTCCAAGATCGTCGTCAAGGTCAACGCGGCCGAGGCCGCCCGCCGTGAGCTGGCCTCGCCCCGGTGGGGCGGCGAGCACATCGCGATGGGCACGAATGTCGATTGCTACCAGCGGGCCGAGGGCCGCTACCGGCTGATGCCCGGCATCATCGCCGCGCTGCGGGACGCGGCGAACCCGTTCTCGATCCTCACCAAGGGCACGCTGATCCTTCGCGACCTGGACCTGCTCGCCGAGGCCGCGGAGGTGACAGAGGTCGGCCTGAACGTGTCGGCCGGGTTCACTGATACCGATCTGTGGCGGTCGGTCGAGCCGGGAACGCCCAGCCCGCAGCGCCGGATGGAGGTGTGCGCCGCGCTGACGGCGCGCGGCCTGCGCTGCGGCGTGCTGATGGGCCCGGTGCTGCCGTTCCTCACCGACTCCCCCGCCCAGCTGGCGCAGACGGTCCGCCTGGCCGCCGCGGCCGGGGCGGCGCACGTGGCGCCGATCGTGCTGCACCTGCGGCCCGGGGCCAGGGAGTGGTTCATGGCCTGGCTGGCTCGCGAGCACCCGGCTTTGCTGCCGCGCTACCGCGGCCTGTACGGTAACGGGTCCTACGCCCCGCGCCGGTATCAGCAGCAGATCACCGACCAGGTGCGCGAGCTGGCCGCCAGGTACGGTGTTGGCCGGGCCAGCCCCGCCGCAGCGCGGCGGATAAGGCCTCCCGCCGCGGGCCACAGCCCGCGGGCGAGAACGGGCCTGGGCGGCGGGGCGCGACCCGCCGCCCAGGCCAGCCCCCAGGAGACCAGCTCAGTCCAGCTCTCGCTGATCTGACGGCTAGGGCCAGCGGCCCGGGTGGACCGGCAGGCCGGCCGCGGCCCAGGCCCGGTAGCCGCCGTCCAGGTCGGTGGCAGCACGGACGCCCAGCTGGCGGAGGGCGGCGGCGGCCAGGCTCGAGGTGTAGCCCTCCGAGCACATGATGATGACGCGCAGGTCGTAGCGGGCGTGGCGCAGGCGGGCAGTGCAGGCCGGGTCGAAGCGCCACTCCAGCACGTTGCGCTCGACGATCAGGGCCCCGGGCACCTCCCCTTCGGCCGCGCGCTGCGCCGCCGGGCGGATGTCCACCAGCAGCGCACCCGCCGCGATCTCCGCGCTGGCCTGGCCGGGGGTGAGCCGGTCCAGCCCTCGGCGCGCGTCCGCCAGCAGCTCGTCGATGCTCCGTGCGCCGGCCTGCGCAAGCACGGTCACCAGCCCGCCTCGGCCGAGTCGGTGCTGGTGTGCACCAGGCCGCCGGCGGTGAGCTCGAACCGGCGCATCGCGGTCAGCGGCGGCGAGTACGCGTGAACGCTGACCGCGGGCGCGGCCGAGGTGTTGACCACGTCGTGCACGTGCGCCGGGCCGAACGGCCGGGCCTGGCCGGCCGTGAAAACCCGGCTGGCGGCGACGGCCCGCCCGGCGGGCACGGTCCGCTCGGTGAGCTCGCCCTGGGCCACGGTGAACGCGCCGACCGCCGCCCCGTGGTCGTGGAAGCCGGTGCCCTGCCCGGGCAGCCAGCTGAGCAGCCAGACCTCCAGATCGGTGGTCAGCTCCAGCTGGGCGAACCAGCGCCGGGCCGGGTCGAACCGGACGGTGGGCTGCCACCGCGCGGGCTGGCTGGCGACGACGCTCACCAGCCGCGCCAGCTCCAGCGGGCTGACCGGGGGGCCGGGACGCACGGGACCGGGAACGGCGAGAGCGTTCTGCATCCTATTTATCCGATCGTGTTAATAGGTATCTGGGCAGGCGCTTACGATAGCACGCCGCCCCCGCCGCGGCGGGTGATCTTCGCCCCGGGCCCGGCCGGCGCGCAGAAACCCCGCTGCCCGGCTGTGCGTTATAGCGATCGAAGTGCCGTTACGGGGCATGGAGGCGGCCCAACGGCACTTCGGTCATGCGCGGTCACCGGCCGCGCAGGGGCAGCAGCGGGCGGGCAACGTGATCAGGGCCATACAGGCTCAGGCCCGGGCAAGGACGGGACAGCGGATGCGGGCACGTAAAGTTGTGGGCTGTGGGACTCGGCCGACCGGATGACGATCAGCGGGTGCCGGACAGTCTGGCTGTCCGCACAGTCCCGCTCCAAGACTCCGATGATCTTGATCTGCTGGGCAGTCTTCCGGGACCAGGCGGCGTCGCCTGGGTACGCGGCGGCGAGGGCCTGGCCGGCTGGGGCGAGGCGGCCAGGATCACGCTGCCGGCCGGGGTCGACCGGTTCACCGCCGCGGAGAAGTGGCTCCGCGTGCTGTGCGAGTCCGCAGACATCGACGACCAGGTCGGGCTGGCGGGCTGCGGGCTGGTCGCGTTCGGCAGCTTCACCTTCGACCCGGCCTCGGACGGCTCGGTCCTGATCGTCCCGCAGACCGTGCTCGGCCGGTCCGGGGGCCGGGCCTGGCGCACCGACATCGGCGACCCGGCCACCCTGGCCGGCACCGCACCCGCCGCGGCGAAGGCCGCGCCGCACCGCACGCCGCCGGCCAGGGCCGGGACCGGAGCCGCCGCCGGGCCGATCCGCTGGCATGACGGCGGCCTGTCGGCCCCGGACTGGGAGCGGGCCGTCGCCGCCGGGGTCGGCCGGATCAGGTCCGGCGAGCTGGGCAAGGTCGTGCTGGCCCGGGACCTGTACGCGACGGCCCCCGAGCCGTTCGACACGAGGCTGGTCCTGCGCCGCCTGGCCGCCCGCTACCCCGACTGCTACACGTTCTCCTGCGACGGCCTCACCGGTGCGACCCCTGAGCTGCTGATCCGCCGGGACGGACGGCAGATCACCTCGCTGGTGCTGGCCGGCACCGCCCCCCGCGGCGGGACCACCGAGCAGGACCTGGCCTTCGGGGCCGGCCTGCTGGCCTCGGCCAAGAACCAGTCCGAGCACGTGTACGCGGTCGACTCGGTCCGTGACGTGCTCGCCCCGCTGTGCGAGCAGCTGGACATCGAGCCCGGCCCCTCCCTCCTGCGGCTGGCCAACGTGCAGCACCTGGCCACCGCGGTGCGCGGCGTGCTGACCCCGGCGGCCGCCGCGGACCGGTCGGCGCTGGCCCTGGCCGCCGCCCAGCACCCCACCGCCGCGGTCGGCGGCACCCCGACCGGGGTGGCCATGGACCTGATCCGCGAGCTGGAGGGGATGGACCGGGGCCGGTACGCCGGGCCGGTCGGCTGGGTGGACGGCCGCGGCAACGGCGTCTGGGGCATCGCGCTGCGCTGCGCCCTGCTCAGCGGCCCGTCGGCGCGGCTGTTCGCGGGCTGCGGGATCGTGGCGGACTCCGACCCGGCCGCGGAGCTGGCCGAGGCACAGTCCAAATTCCGGGTCATGCAGGACGCTCTGGAGGGCTGACCAGTCCGGTCTGCCGCGCCGCACCACGCCGTCTAATTCGCCCTCAGCTGGCCCGCCGGGTCAGCTGAGGGCGCGGAGCGCACGGCGGGCGGCGGCGGTCATCGCCGCCCGCAGCGCGGTCCCGGCGGCCCGGCCGGTCTGCGCCTCGACCACGCGCAGGCCCGGCCCGTTGCAGGATGGCGGGCAGGTCCGTGCGGGTCTTGATGATGGCGTACGGAATCTTGCCGGCCTGGGCAACCGCCGCCAGGTCGGCCCCGTGCGGCGTGCCGAACAGCCGCTCGAAGGCTGGCCCCGGCAGGCCGGCCTGCTCCAGCGTGCTGAAGATCCCGCCGCCGTTGTTGTTGACCACGACCAGGCACAGGTCCGGGCGGGGCTCGTGCGGGCCGAGCATCAGTCCCGGCGCGTCGTGCAGGAACGCCACGTCGCCGAGCAGCGCCCAGGCCGGCCGCCGCCGGCGGCCTGGTGCGCCAGGGCGGCGCCGATCGAGGCCGACACCAGCCCGTCGATGCCGCTGGTCCCCCGGCTGGCCAGCACCCGCAGCCCGGACCGCGGCGCGGCCTGCTGATCCAGGTCCCTGACCGGCATGCTGGACGCGGCCCACAGCAGCGCGCCGTCCGGCAGCGCGGCGGCCAGTTCCCGGGCCAGCCACGGCTCGCTGATCCCGCTGTCCCGGTCCACCTCGGCGGTGACCGCGGCGCGGACCGCGGCGTCGGCCCGCTGCCACGCGGCCAGCCACGTACCGGGCGGCGTGCCCGGACCTGGCCCGCCGCGCAGCCGCACGCCGGGAACCACGGCAGACGCGCTGCGGCCCGGGTCAGCCCACCGGCCCGGGCCCTGGGCAACCACGTAGTGCCGGGCCGGCGGGCCGCCGTCCTGGCCGGCCGCCGCCCGGAGGAACGCCAGCTGCCCGCGGGACAGCCCGGGCCGCCCGGCCGAGACGATCACCTCGGGCCGGTGCGCGGCCGCGAAACCGGGGTCAGCCAGCAGGTACGAGTAGGCGGTAAGCGCGTTGGGGCCCTGCCGGGCCCCGGACGACGGCTCGGCCAGCACCGGCCAGCCCGCCGCCGCGGCCAGCCGCAGCAGCGGCCCGGCCGGGTAGTCTCCGTCCCCGCAGACCAGCACGCCGCGCTCGGCCCAGTCGACGTCCGCCCAGCCGGCCTCGTCCGCCCCGTCCGCCCCGCCCGCCGCGGCGGGCCCGGCGCCGCCGGCCGGGTTCTGCGGGCCGAAGCTGGTCCACGGCGCGCCGCCGGGCCGGCCGGCCAGCCAGGCCGGCCACTCCCCCGGTCCAGGACCGGCGGCTGTTCCGCCTGCTGGCCCAGCCGGGTCGCCCAGGCTGCCGTCAACGGGCACCAGCGGGTCGCGCAGCGGCAGGTTCAGGTGCACCGGCCCGGGGAGCCCGCCCGCGGTGCCCGCCGCCATGGCCCAGGCCTTGCAGGCCAGCGAACGCCAGTAGCCCGCCGCGCCGGGCCGGTCCTCGGGCACCCCGGCCTCGGCAAACCAGCGGACCGCGGACCCGTACAGCTTCAGCTGGTCGATGGCCTGGCTGGCCCCGGTGCCGCGGAGCTCGGGCGGCCGGTCCGCGGTGAGCACCAGCAGCGGCACACCGGCCTCGTCGGCCTCGATGACCGCCGCGTGCAGGTGCGCCGCGGCCGTGCCCGAGGTGCACAGCACCGGCACCGGCCGGCGGCTCGCCTTGGCCAGCCCCAGCGCCAGGAACCCGGCCGACCGCTCGTCGATCCGCACGTGCAGCCGCAGGTCCCCGGCCTGGGACCGGCGGAGCAGAGCAAGGGCCAGCGGCGCGCTGCGCGAACCGGGGGCGAGTACCGCCTCGGTGACCCCGCTGCGCACCAGCTCGTCGGCGACGGCCTCGGCGAACGCGGTGGCCGGGTTCACCGTGCTCCAGGGAACGGGGCCCCGGGGAACTGTGCCTCGGGGAACTGGGCCTCGGGGAACTGGGCCCCGAGGAACCGGGCGGCGGCGCTGATCCTGGCCCGCCAGGGCTCCGGGTCGGTCTCGAACGCGGCCAGCCGGGCCGGGTCCGGCGCCGCGGCGCGGACCGGCAGCGCCCCGTCCACCGGGGCCAGCGGATCGGCGGTCACGTCGCCGGCCAGCAGGCTCATCGTGCCCAGGCCGCAGGCGTAGGGCAGCTCGGGCAGGGCCGCGGCCAGCGCCACCCCGGCGGCCAGCCCGACCGAGGACTCGACCGCGCTGGACACCACCACCGGCAGGCCGCAGTCCGCGGCGATCTCCAGCGCGGCGGCCACCCCGCCCAGCGGCGCGGCCTTGAGCACGACGATGTCCGCCGCGCCCGCGGCGCGGACCTTCCGCGGGTCCTCGGCCCGCCGGATGGACTCGTCCGCGGCCAGCGGCACGTCCGTGCGCCGGCGCAGTCCGGCCAGCTCGGCCAGGGTGGCGCAGGGCTGCTCGGCGTACTCCAGGCCGAACCGGCCCAGCGCGCGCAGCTGGCGGGCCGCCTCGTCCACCGTCCAGCCGCCGTTGGCGTCCACCCGGATCCGGCCCGCCGGGCCCAGCGCGTCCCGCACGGCCTCGACCCGCTCCAGGTCCGCGGCGGCGGGCTGGCCCGGCTCGGCGACCTTGACCTTGGCCGTGCGGCAGCCGGACCCGGCCACGATGGCGTGGGCCTGTTCCGGCCCGACCGCAGGCACGGTGACGTTGACCGGCACGCTGGCCCGGGCCGGGGCGGGCCACCCGGTGGTGGCCGCCTCGATCGCGCAGGCCAGCCAGCGGGCCGACTCGCGCGGCCCGTACTCGGCGAACGGGGAGAACTCGCCCCACCCGGCCGGCCCCTCGATCAGCGCGCCCTCGCGCACGGTGATGCCGCGGAACCGGGTCGGCATGGGGATGGCAAAGGCCCGCACCGAGTCCAGCAGCGCAGGCAGCAGCTCGCTGACCCCGGCCGTGGCGGGAACTCGTGCCCCAGGCCGGCGAGCCGGCCCCCGCATCCCGCCCGGCGGCGTTGCCGCCGCCGCCAGCCGCGGAGCCAGAGGCGCTTCCTCCCCCGCCAGGCCCGCCGGGCGCGGCACGCCCGCTCCCTGATCGGCCCGGGACCCCGGGCAGGCCCAGCCGGCGTCACCGGCCTGGCCTGCGGCTCACTCGCTGCCCCGCTCCCGGCTGACGGCGCCGCCCATCGCTGGAGCGATGGGCAGATCCTCCCCCGACGTGCCAGCCGGGCCCGGGATGGCCGCATCCTGATTAGCCCGGGATCCCGGCCCCGGCCCAAGCGGCGTCACCGGCCTGGCCCGTCGCTCACTCGCTGCCCTCCCGCCGCCTGGCTGAACTGCCGGATTAACCTTACGTCCGTGGTGTTCCGGTCTTCGCGCGCGGTCATTCCGTGACGTCCCGTGCCCTGCACGCGGTCCTGCTGCCGGGCGGGACGGCTACCGGGCCGTTCGTCGCCGCGCTGGCCGCCGCGCTGGACGGGACCGGGCCGGCCCTGCTGCCGCTGGACGCCAGCCTGCCCGCGGCCCGGCTGGCCGAGCTGATCGGGGCGTTCCGCCCGTCCGCCGTGGTGGACCCCGACGGCGGCCAGCGGAAGCCGGAACCGGGGCCCGGCCCGGCCGGGCCTGCTGACGGCGGGGTGCCGCCGGAGGTCGCGGTGGTGATCGCCACCTCTGGGTCGACCGGGCCGCCCAAGGGAACCCAGCTGTCCGCGGCCGCGCTGCTCGCCTCGGCCCGGGCCTCGCTCCGCCGGATCGGTGCGGTGCCCGGCCAGCGCTGGCTGTGCTGCCTGCCGGTCAGCCACGTGGCCGGTCTCCAGGTGCTGGTCCGGTCGCTGCTGGCGGGCACCGAGCCGGCCGTGCTGACCGGCGGGCTGACCGCCGCCACGGTGGCCGCCAGCGGCTGCGCGTACGCCTCCCTGGTGCCCGCCCAGCTGCGCCGGCTGACCGACGACGGGGCCGGCCTCGGCGGCCTCGAGGCCATCCTCCTGGGCGGCTCCGCGGTGCCGCCCGGCCTGCTCGACGCGGCCCGCGCGGCCGGCGGCCGGGTCCTCACCACCTACGGGATGAGCGAGACCTGCGGCGGCTGTGTGTACGACGGCCAGCCGCTGGACGGCGTGCAGGTGGCGGTGGGCGGCGACGGCCGGATCCGGATCAGCGGTCCCGTGCTGTTCTCCGGCTACCGGCGGCGGCCGGACCTGACCGCGGCGGCCACCGACGGCCGCTGGTTCGTCACCTCCGACCTGGGCTCGGTGGAACCGGACGGGCGGCTCACGGTCCGCGGCCGGGCCGACGGCATGATCATCAGCGGCGGCGAGAACGTGGCCGCGGACGAGGTAGCCGCGGTGCTGGCGGGCTGCCCGGGGGTACGCGAGGCCGCGGTGGTCGGCTGCCCCGACCCGGAGTGGGGCGAGCTGGTCACCGCGGTGGTCGTGGCGCAGGACCCGGACCGGCCGCCGGAGCTGGCCGCGCTGCGGGAAGCGGTCCGTGCGGTGCTGCCCGCCGCGGCCGCGCCGAGGGCGCTAGTGCTGGTGGCGGCGCTGCCGCTGCTGGCGTCGGGGAAGCCGGACCGGCTGGCGATGACCGCACTGGCGGCGCGCCAGATGAACGGAACAGGCCCCGGCAACCGTTAGCAAGAGCACAGCGTCTGCAAGAACAGAGGGACCAGCAGCCAAGATGGGTGGCCAGAACTGCATATTCAACCGGCTCGGGGGCATGTGTCACCCGCCCGGGAACAATCTGGTTCGTAGAACGTTACTAGAGAGTGCCCGTTCTGCACAGTAGCAAATGCTGCGGGCCCCCGCCGACAGGCCGTGCTCCGGCACGGTGAGCATAGCGTGCGCGATGAGCGCCGAAGGGAGGTGTCTCATGCCGAGGACAGCAGTCGCCAGGTCCCCGAGACACGACAGCCAGTCGTCCATGTCGGGCGTGGACGAGCTAATCCAGCGCGGCCGTGGTCAGGGCTACCTGTCGCTGCCTGAGCTTCGTGCCGCCTTCGGGCGGGCGGGCGTGTCCGCCGCTGAGGCCCGGTCGATTCTCCGCGAGCTCTCGGACGCTGGCGTTCGCCTCGGGAACGACAAGCCGGCTGCCGCGGGCACCAAGGCCGCCACGGCCACGTCCCCGCAGGCCCGGCTCGACGCCGCCGAGCAGGAGCTCGCGGCCCTGGACGACCCGGACCCGGCCGACCTGGACGCCGACGACCTCGCCGGCGCTGGCGTGGACGCGGACGACCTGGCTGAGCTGGACACCGCCAGCCAGGCCGGGCGCACCGCGCGGCCCGCGGACGCGGACGACGTCCCGGCCCCCGCGACGCGGCGCACCCGCCGGGCCGCCGCGGACGACACCGCGGACGCCGAGGTCGACCTGGATGACCACACCTCGGTCATGGGCGACTCGGTGCACACGTACCTGAAGTCCATCGGCCGGACCAGCCTGCTCACCGCCGAGCAGGAGGTGAACCTGGCCAAGCGGATCGAGGCGGGCCTGTTCGCCGAGCACAAGCTGGAGACCGAGGACGGCCTCGGCGCCGATCTCCGGCGCGACCTGGAAGAGGTCGCCGAGGACGGCCGCCGGGCCAAGGCCCACATGCTGGAGGCCAACCTGCGCCTGGTCGTGTCGGTGGCCAAGAAGTACAGCGACCGCGGGCTGTCCCTGCTGGACGTGGTGCAGGAGGGCAACCTCGGCCTGATCCGCGCAGTGGAGAAGTTCGACTACTCCAAGGGCTACAAGTTCTCCACCTACGCCATGTGGTGGATCCGGCAGGCGATCCAGCGAGGCTTCGCGGACTCGGCCCGGACCATCCGGCTGCCCGTGCACGTGCTGGAGATGCTCAGCAAGCTGAGCCGGGTCGAGCGGGACATGCACCAGCGCCTGGGCCGCGAGCCGACCCCCGAGGAGCTGGCCGTTGAGCTGGACCGCACCCCGGACCAGATCGAGGAACTGCTGCGCACCAGCCGCCAGCCGATCAGCCTGGACTCCACCATCGGCGAGGACGGCGAGACCAGCATCGGCGACCTGATCGAGGACGTCGACGCGCCGGCCGCGTCCGAGCTGGTGGACCGCCAGCTGATGGCGGACCAGCTGCGGCACGCGCTGGACGCGCTGACCCCGCGGGAGGCCACGATCATGGCCATGCGGTTCGGCCTGTACGACGGCAACCCGCACACGCTGGACGAGATCGGCAAGGCCCTGGGCCTGACCCGGGAGCGGATCCGCCAGCTGGAGAAGCAGTCGCTGTCCAAGCTGCGGCACCCGAGCCGGGCCCAGCCCCTGCTCGACTACGCGAGCTGACCAGCCTGCTCAGGCACTGAAGGCGGCGGCCATCTGGCCGCCGCCTTCGTCATGCCGGCAGGCCTACGTGTAGAGCTCCGGGTGGTGCTCGTTGATCTGGACGGCGGCTCCGTCCGGGTCGTGGACTACCATGCTGCGGCCGAAGTTCTCGTCCATGATCGGCCCGGCCGGGAACCCCGCCGCCGCGAGCCGGGCGGCCACTTTCTCCAGCGGCTCCGCGGCCACGAAGGACAGCTCGACCTGGCGGGCGTCGTCGCCGTGCGACTCCCTGACGATGTGAAGCCCCAGCGTCCCGCCTGAGGACTCGAGCTCCAGCCAGTTCCCCGACCGCGAGCCGTCGCCGCCGGCCAGGCCGAGCGCGGAGTAGAAGCGGGCCGCCGCCGCCACATCGGCGACGTAGCGGATGGGCATGACCTTCACGAGCGCACCTGACCTTCCTTGTCCTGACCTTCCTTGTCCCTGCCGAGCCGCTCCAGGTGAGCGGTCAGCGCCTCCTCGACCAGCGGGACAGCGACTGCCCGGCGTCGATGGAGGCGTACTTGGCCCGCCGGATGAGCTCGCGCGGCAGGTAGACATTGAACTGCGCCTTGTCGTCAGCGGCTGGGTTCGCAGGCATACCGAGATGCTAGCATCCTAGCTTGCTAGCAAGCCTGACGCGGGGCGATAGCGACGCTGGCGGGCGCGGGAATTGGCGCGGATTGGCCGACGGGCCGGTTCCGGCGCCGGCCCGGCGTCCCGGCCCGGCGCCGGCGGCCTGGCTGCCCCTCTCCAATAACCCCGTGCGATTGCATGGCGTGTCAGTACCGCACGCGGAATGGCCGGCGATAACTGGCCGTCTGGGATGGCAATCCAAGCCGTTTTCCCGGCGCAGGAAATTGCCGGGAAAACGCCCACCGCAGCCGGGCGCGGCCTGCGCTCGCTTACGGGCCAGCCATTCACCGCCCCGCGCCCGGCTGAGCAGGGGCCGTCGCGGCAGGCCCCTGTGGGCTGATCGAAGGGTGGCCGGTTTGCCCAGTTCAGAGCCTCCCGCCCGGCCGGGCCTGCCGGAGGCACGGGCGCCAGAGCGGCGGACCAGGATCAGCAGCTCCCGGCCGCTCATGTGAGCGCTAACTACTTTGCCGAAGTGTTACCTAGCGTCAGGGCAGCGATCCCCGGCGCCCTCCCCGGATGGCGTGCTCAGCGTGATCTTGCGGCTGTTCCCCGCCGCTGGGCGGGTAGCCGGCCGCTCATTCCGTTACCGGCTGCCGGCTATGGGACCGGGCTATCTACAGACACATCCCGATATCAGGGGTTATCGCGGTCCCGTAACGGTTTCCGGTGGCCCGTGAATCACACCGGTACCGCCTGCCGCAGCCGTTGCAGCGGCGATCCTGCCCCGCGGTATCCGCCGGGCAAACCTGGGCCCGAACCCGAAACCGGCCCGGGCAGCCGGGGTTCCGGCCCGCCGCGGGCCCTCGCCCGGCCGGCGTCCCGCCTGCGGATACCCATGAGCGATGTTCATCTTTGCAATGTTTCCAGCGCGTAGCGTAACCACGGTGATTCCGCTGCGGAGGCGAGCCGGCACGGCTGGTAAACCCGAGTGGGCCGCTCACGCTAACCGGCGGCAAAATCAATAGCTGATTGACCGGAGATTGCCGGTTTGCCGGACCAGGTATGCCTGCCCTGCTATGGTCCGGACCGGGGGGCTTTTCCGGCGCCTTCCTGTGTCAGGGCCATTACTAATCCGTTCCGCACAGACTGCCTGGGGCCACTATGGGTTTGCGTCTGAGGTCCGTCCGCCAGAGGATCCTGCTCCTCGTTCTCGTCCCGGTGCTGTCCCTCATCGGGCTGTACGCCTACTCGACCGCCGTGTTCGCTACTCAGGCGATCAACCTGGCCAGGACCAACGTCCTGAAGAACTCGACCGCCATGCCGGCCGGGAACTTCTACGGCGCGGTCGGGACCGAGCGCCCGCTGGCCCTGGTGTACCTGGCCCGGCCCACCGCGGACGCGCTGAACCAGCTGAAGGCCGCCGAGGCCAAGACCCAGGCGACCGCACTGGCCCTGAAGGCGGCGCTGACCTCCCCGGGTACCACCGGCAACGAATCGGTGGGTGAGAAGGCCGCGATCAAGGTGCTGCTGGCCGACGTCGCGGGCCTGCCCGCGTTCAACGCGCAGATCGAGGCGCGGGCGATCAGCCGGGACAACGCGTACAACCACTACAACAAGATCATCAGCGACGGCACCCAGGTCATCAACCAGGCGATCCTGCAGGAAAACGACCCGGAGCTGGTGACCCAGTCGCTGGCCCTGGTCCGGGTCGGCCGGTCCGAGGAGATGCTGGCCCGCGAACTGGCCCTGCTGGTCAGCGACGTGACCGCGGGGTCCTTCCCGCAGTCCGACCGGATCGCGTTCACCCAGCTGGTGGGCGCCCGCCGGCAGATTTTCGCGGAGAACATCACCGACCTGATCACGCCGTACCAGCGCGAGTACGCCCGCGTCACCCCGCAGGACCTGGCCGCCATCAAGGCCGCGGAGAACCGGATCATCACCTCCCGCGGCAACCGGCTGAACCCCCTCCTGTTCGGTGCCTTCCAGCAGACGTTCCTCAAGCTCCAGGGCGGTGAGAGCGCGGCCGCCAACCGGATCTCGGTGCTGCTGACCGACAAGGCCACGCACGACGCGGAGCTCATCAACATCCGGCTGTTCGTCCTTGGCGGCCTGGGCCTGCTGGCGGTCATCGCCTCGCTCGTGGTCACCTTCCTGCTCGGCCGCGGCCTGGTCCGCGAGCTGGCCGAGCTGCGCGGGTCCGCGGAGGACCTGGCCACGCGGCGGCTGCCCGAGGTGATCCAGCGGCTGCGCGACGGCGAGGACGTGGACACCGCCGAGGACGCCCCCGCCCCGACCGCGAAGATCAGCGAGATCCGCCAGGTGGGCGAGGCCTTCTCCACCGTTCGCCGGACTGCGGTGGAGGCGGCCGTGGGCGAGGCCCAGCTGCGCCGCGGGATCAGCGACATCTTCCGCAACCTGGCCCGGCGCAGCCAGTCCCTGCTGCACCGCCAGCTGGCCCTGCTCGACACGATGGAGCGCCGCGCGGACAAGCCGGACGAGCTCGAGGACCTGTTCCGCATCGACCACCTGACGACCAGGATGCGGCGGCACGCGGAAAGCCTGATCATCCTGTCCGGCGACGCGCCGGCCCGCGGCTGGCGCAACCCGGTGCCGCTGGTCGACGTGATCCGCGCGGCCGTTGCCGAGGTCGAGGACTACACCCGGATCAAGGTCACCGCCACCACCCGGGCCGGGCTGGCCGGGCCCGCCGTCGGCGACGTGATCCACATGATCGCGGAGCTGGCCGAGAACGCGGCCATCTTCTCCCCGCCGAACACCCCGGTGCTGATCGGCGGCGACGTGGTCGGCCGCGGGTTCGCGATCGAGATCGAGGACCGCGGGCTGGGCATGAGCGAGGAGCAGCGGGCCGAGATCAACGAGCGGCTGGCCAACCCGCCGCCGTTCGACCTGTCCGGCAGCGACCAGCTGGGCCTGTTCGTGGCCGGCCAGCTGGCCAAGCGGCACAACGTGAAGATCTTCCTCCGCTCCTCGCCGTACGGCGGCACGACGGCCATCGTGCTGATCCCGCTCACCCTGGTGGTGCCCGAGGGCGCCTTCGACGAGGACCAGGTCCAGGACGAGCGGCTGACCCGGCGGGCCGGCCGGCACGTGGCCCCCGACGATTCCGAGGGCTACCCCGGCGACGGCAACGGCCTTGCCGCCAGTTCGGGCTACGCCCCGAGCCCCGGCTGGCCGTCCGCGCCCGAGCCCGGCCGGCGCGGCGACTCGCTCGGCACCCTGGACCGGGCCCCGGCCCCGTCCGGCACGTCCGGGCTGATGACCGCCGAGCCCTCCCGCTCAGGTGCCTGGAGCGTCGAGCCGGCTGCCCCGGCGGAATCCGACGCCACCAGCCCGGGCTTCGGCTACCCGGCCGCGCCGGAGCGGTCCCCCTCGGCGTACACCGCGGCCAGCCCGGCCGCCGGGCTGCTGGGCAGCGGCGTGACCGGGACGGAGCCGGAAACGGCCAGCCCCGGACGGGATGGCCTGGAACCAGACGGCGACCCCGGCGACGCTGAGCTGCTGCCGCGCCGGATCCGCCAGGCCAGCATCGCGCCGCAGCTGCGGGACGACACGCAGGCCGCCCCGGTCAGCCCGGCCCTGGACACGGAAGCCGACGAGGCCGGCGAGGGCCGGTCGCCGGACGAGATCCGGGCCACGATGTCCGCGATCCAGCAGGGCTGGCAGAAGGGCCGGTCCGTGTTCGACCCGCCCGACCGGGGCCGCGGCCCGTTCCAGCAGCCCGCGGCCGCCAGCGACCAGGACGAGGCCGGATCGCCCGCCACGTCGTCCGGGACCCCCGGCCGTCCGCCAGGCAAGAAGTGAGTGCGGGGAAACAATGAGCGCAGCGCAGCAGTTCGGGGACGGTGCGGGCATGACCTCGGGGGAGCTTGACTGGCTCCTTGACGACCTGGTCAGCCGGGTGGCGCAGATCGACAAGGCGGTAATCCTCTCCCGCGACGGCTTGGTCCTTGGTTCCTCCCGCAGCCTGGCCAGGGAGGACGCCGAGCACCTGGCCGCGGTGGCGGCGGGCCTCCAGAGCCTGGCCCGCGGCGCCGGACGGCACTTCGGCGGCGGTCAGGTCCGCCAGGTCATCGTGGAGATGGACGCCTCGTTCCTGTTCGTCACCGCGGCCGGCGACGGCAGTTGCCTGGCCGTGCTGAGCCCGGCGGCCGCCGACGCGGGATTGATCGCGTACGAGATGGCGGTGCTGGTCAAGCGGGTGGGACAGCATCTGTCCATCAGCCCCCGGCCGGCCATCGGCGCGGAAACACCGGGCTGACCCCGCCATGCCCTCGCCCGCCGACCGCTGGCTGGACAAAGAAGCGGGACCGGTCGTCCGCCCGTATGCGGTAATCAGCGGCCGGACCCGCCCGACCGGCACCGATCTGGACCTGATTGCGCTGGTCACTGCCGTGCGGGGAGCCCGGGCCAGGTCGGCCGACCTCGGCCCGGAGCACTACTCCATCCTGCGGCTGTGCCGCCTGCCGGTGTCCGTCGCGGACCTGGCCTCCGACCTGGATCTGCCGGTGGGCGTGATCCGGGTGCTCATAGCAGACCTGCGGGACCTGGAACTGGTCACGGTCCACAACCCCGCCCCACCCGCGCGGCTGCTCGACCCGCGCATCCTCAGAGAGGTAGTCGATGGCCTACGCAGGCTCTGACCAGGGCGGCCCGGGGGACGCGCCGGTCGCCATCAAGATCCTGGTGGCCGGCGGCTTCGGCGCGGGGAAGACCACCCTGGTCGGCTCGCTGACCGAGATCAAGCCGCTGCGCACCGAGGAGCCGCTCAGCGAACTCGGCACTCACCTGGACATCACCGACGGCGTCGAGCGGAAGTCCACCACCACGGTCGCGCTGGACTTCGGCCGCATCACGATCCGCGACAACCTGGTCATCTACCTGTTCGGCACGCCGGGCCAGGAGCGGTTCTGGTTCATGTGGGACGAGCTGGCCCGCGGCGCGCTCGGCGCCGTGGTGCTGGCCGACACCCGGCGGCTGGCCGACTGCTTCCCGTCGGTGGACTACTTCGAGCGCCGCGCGATCCCGTTCGTGGTCGCGGTGAACTGCTTCGAGGGGGCTCGCCGCTACCGGAGCAAGGACGTGCGGACCGCGCTGGACCTGGATCCGGACGTGCCGGTCAGCCTGTGCGACGCGCGGCATTCGACGTCCGGCCGGGACGTGCTGGTCAGCCTGGTTGAGCACGCGCTAGTGATGATGTCGGGCCACCGGTCCGCCCCGGCGGTGCCCGCCCCCTAGCCGGCCGCAACCCCGCAGTGCTGGCCGCAAACCCAGTGCTGGCCGCAAACCCAGTGGCGGCCGCCGCCCGCGGTCGGGTAGGCATGAAGCATGCCGACCGCACCCGCCGAGAGTGCCCGGTACTGGCAGCACGACGCGGTGCCCGGGGTGGACCTGCTGCGGGCCCGGTACGTCACGCACCGCTACGCCCGGCATTCGCACGAGACGTTCACGGTCGGCGTGATCGAGGCCGGGGTGGAGGAGTTCGCCTACGGCAGCGAGCTGCTCCGGGCCGGCCCGGGCACGGTCGCGCTGCTCAACCCGGAGGTCGTGCACACCGGCCAGGCCGGCGTCCCCGAGGGCTGGGCCTACCGGGTGCTGTACCCGTCCGTCGGCCTGGTCACCGGCATCGCCGCCGAGCTGGGCGCGGCGCCGGGCACGCCGAGCTTCCCGCGGACCGTGGTCGACGACCCGGTCGCCGCCCGGCTGGTGCGCGCGGCGCACGTCGCGGCCGAGCGCGGTGACCGGCTGGCCTCCTCCACCCTGCTCCGCGCCGGGCTGGCCGGGATCCTCCGCACCCACGCCCGGCTCGGTCGTGAACCCGACCCGCACCCCCGGCTGCGTACGTCTTCATCTGCGGTCAGCAGAACCCGGGAGCTCCTGGCGGAACGGCTCGCCGACCCGCCCAGCCTGGACGAGCTGGCGGCGGCCGCCGGGATGAGCCCGTTCGCGCTGCTGCGGGCCTTCCGGGCGGAGACCGGGCTGCCGCCGCACGCCTACCTCAACCAGCTCAGGGTCCGGCTGGCCCGGCAGCTGCTGGACGCCGGGCTGCCGCCCGCCCAGGTCGCGGCGGACGCCGGGTTCGCCGACCAGCCGCACCTGACCCGGCACTTCAAGCGGGCCGTCGGCGTGCCGCCGGGCGCCTACCAGCGGGAGCGGGCCGCGGCAAGAACGTACAAGAAGGTGCTGCGGCCCGGCGCCTAGCGTGGGGTCCATGGCCGACCAGGCGGGGCCGCCCGCTGTCCAGGAAACGCCCACGGAGCCGACGGAGCCGCCCGCGCCGGCCACGCCGGTACGCGACGGGATCGGGCTTGGGCTGGCCGTCGGGGTGTCCGGGCTGGCCTACGGCGCGGCCGCGGTGAGCTCCGGGCTGACCGTGGGCCAGGCCTGCGCGCTGAGCCTGCTCGCGTTCACCGGCGCCTCGCAGTTCGCGCTGGCCGGGACCATCGCCGTGGGCGGCAGCCTGGCCGCCGGGGTGGCCAGCGCGGTGCTGCTGGGCAGCCGGAACACGCTGTACGCGCTGCGGCTGGCCGGCACGCTGGCGGTGCGCGGCCCGGCCCGGTTGCTGGCCGCGATGGGCGTCATCGACGAGACCACCGCGATGGCCACGGCCCAGCCGGGCCGGGCCGCCAGCCGGACCGCGTTCTGGGCCACGTTCGGCACGCTGTACCTGACCTGGAACCTGGCCACGCTGGCGGGTGCGCTGGGGGCCGGCCGGTTCGGCTCGCCGCAGGACCTGGGGCTTGACGTGGTCGGGCCGGCCGCGTTCCTGGCGCTGATCTGGCCGCGGCTGCGCAGCGGCCGGGCGGAGCGGATGGCGGGCGCCGGCGGCGCGCTGATCGCGCTGGCCACCACGCCGTTCCTGCCGCCGGGCGTGCCCATCATCCTGGCCGCGCCGGCCGCGCTGGCGGTCGCGTGGGCCACCCGCGGACGGGCCGCCAGCGGCGACGGCGGCCGGGGACGGGGCGGCCCGGTGACCGCGGTGTGGGCCGCGGTGCTGGCCACCGCGGCGGGCTGCTACGGGCTGAAGCTGGCCGGTCTGGTCGTCCCGCCGCGGCTGCTGGAGCGGCCGCTGGCCCGCCGGTTCGCCGAGCTGGTCCCGGTGGCGCTGCTCGCCGCGCTGATCGCGGTGCAGGCGCTGACCAGCGGCCAGTCCCTGCAGGCCGACCCGGCCCGGCTGGCCGGGATGGCCGCCGCGGTAGCTGCGCTGCTGGCGAGGCTGCCGTTCCTCGCCGTGATCGTGGCCGCGGCGGGCACCGCCGCCCTGATCCGCCTGTGCTAGCCGCTCGGCCCGGCCAGCCTGGGCGGCCGCTCGGGTAGTGTGCCCCGCGTGAGCGTCAAGGTAGAGGTCATCACCGAGGTAACCGACGAGCTGACCGCGGCCTTCGGCCGGCTGGTCCCGCAGCTGTCCCGCAGCGCGCCGCCGCTGGGCCGGGCCGCGCTGGCCGCGGTGGCCGGGCACGAGGCGATCACCTTGCTGGTTGCGCGGCTGGACGGCGAGGTGATCGGCACGCTGACGCTGGCCATGTTCCCCACCCCGACCGGGCTGCGCGCCTGGATCGAGGACGTGGTGGTAGACGAGAACGCCCGGCGGACCGGCACCGGCCAGGCGCTGTCCGAGGCCGCGGTGCGCATCGCCCAGGAGGCCGGCGCGCGCACCGTGGACCTCACCTCGCGGCCGTCCCGGCAGGCGGCCGGGCGGCTGTACGAGCGGATCGGCTTCGTGCAGCGCGATTCCCGGGTGTACCGGTACGCGGTGGAAACCGGCGCGCAGAACAGCTGCCCGGCGCGAGCCGGCCACGGCTGGCCGGCCAGCTCGGCCACCGCGGCCAGCAGCCGGTCCACGTCGCTGCGGTCGTTGTAGTGCACCAGGCCCGCGCGGACCGCGCCGCCGCTGTCCCGCACTCCCGAGCACGCCGGCCAGCTCCCAGGCGTAGTTGTCGCCGTTCCACACGTTCACCCGGCGGGCCGCCAGGTGCGCGGCAACCTGCTGCGGGGAGTGCCCGGCGACGTTGAAGAAGGCCGTCGCGGTGCGCCGGCGGGCCGCGCCGTAGGTGGTCACCCCGGGCAGTGCGGCCAGCCCGGCGAACATCACCGCGGCCAGGTCCTCCTCGTACTGGGCGACCGCGGTCATCGCGGCCACCACCCGGTCCCGGCGGGACCCGCCGCTGGCGTCGGCGAACGAGGCCAGGTGGTCCACCGCGGCGGCGACCCCGGCCAGGTCCGCGAACGGCGCGGTGCCGTGCTCGAACCGGTCCGGCACGTAGTCCGGGGCGGGCGCGAGCTTGCCCGGGTGCAGCGCCTCGAGCCGGGCCGGGTCGGCGATCACCGCGCCGATGTGCGGCCCGGACCACTTGTACGCGCTGGTCGCGTAGAAGTCGGCGCCGAGCGCGCGCACGTCGGTCGGCCCGTGCGGGGTGGCGTGCACCCCGTCCACGTAGCTCACCGCGCCCGCCGCCCGGGCCCGCGCGGTGATCGCGGCCACGTCCGGCCGGGTGCCGATGATGTTGCTGGCCGCGCTGACCGCGACCAGCCGGGTCCGGTCGCCGATCAGCTCCCCGAACTGGCCGGCCGGCAGCTCGCCGGAGGGCAGCTCGACCTGGGCCCAGCGGACGGTGGCCCCGGCCCGCTCCGCGGCCAGCACCCAGGGCCGCACGTTCGCGTCGTGGTCCAGCCGGGTCACCACGATCTCGTCGCCCGGCCCCCAGTCGGCCGACAGCACCTCGGCCAGCCGGAACGTCAGCGTGGTCATGTTCGGGCCCAGGATGACGCCGTCCGGCTCGCCGCCCACCAGGTCGGCCACGGCCCGGCGGGCCTCGGTGACGAGCTCGTCCGAGCGGGCGCTGGCCGGGAACTCCCCGCCGGTGTTGCCGATCCCGGTCCGGTACGCCCCGCTGATCGCGTCGATGACCGGCTCGGGCACCTGGGTGCCGGCCGCCCCGTCCAGGTAGGCGTACCCGTCGGCCAGGGCCGGGTAGGCGGCCCGCACCTTGCTCACGTCGAACGGCATAACCGGGGCTCCCTCCACCGCGGCCGGCGGCCGCGCTCACCGGCCATCATCGCCGACGGCCCCACCAGCCCCAGCGAGCGGGAGCCCGCCCGCCGCAGTCGGCCTAGATCGTTCAGGGCAGTGGTGCTGCCTGGACTGGCGACGCGGTGCGACGTGCCGGCGAGCCGGCCAGCGAGCGCAGCGCCGCGGCGCTGTTTTCCCGGCGAGCGGTCGGCGCTCTGTCGTTCTGAGAGCAGCGCTCGCCGGGAAGGCAGCGCTCATAGCGGCCCTGCGCTCGCCAGCAAGCACAGCGAGCTAACTAGCACAGCTCCACCCGGGGGAACGGCCCGACGCAGCCAGCAGCGCGTGCCACGGGTCCCCGGCGGAGTACCCGGGGCGGGCCTCGACCCAGACCGGCAGCTGCGGCATGCCCGCCCGCCAGCCGCCCAGCACGGTCTCCGGGGACGCGGGCCGGTAGTCCTTGCCCAGCGCCCGGGCCAGGTCCCAGGCGTGCAGCTGCCACTCGGCGCAGGCCGCGCCGGCCATCCCGCCGACCGTGACCGTCATCCCGCGGTACTGGTGGTGCGGCAGGTCCCAGACCGCGCGGACCCGGCGGGCGTAGGCGCGGGCGCACCGGGCGAACGCGGCGATGTGCTCGGGCCCGGTGCCGTCTGGCAGCGCGGCCAGCTCCGCGGCGTTCTGCCGGGCCAGCTTGCGGGCCAGGGTGTCCGGGTGCACGCCGGTGGCCATCAGCCGGGACAGCCGGGACAGCGGGGCGTCGTCGAGGTATTCGTGGTAATCGTCGGCCACGCAGCGCAGGTGCCCGGCCAGGTCCACCGCCCGCCAGTCCGCGCACGGCGTCGGTGCGTTCCAGGCTTCGTCGCTGAACTGGGCCGCCAGCTCGCAGATAATGATCACCGCGTCGTAATAGGCCGCGATCACTGGGACAGGCGAACTCGGGGCGGTAACAGGCTGCGCCCACGAATACGTCCGCTCCATGGGTCCCTCTCCCCTGCCAGCTGCCTGCGCTGGCCCCTGAGCCCCCCCGGATATGCCAGGGTGCCAGAGTTGCCTGCTGGCCGCCACCCTGCCGCTTAGATGGTTATTACGCAGAAATACCGGCCTGCCCGGGGCATGCCCGGTATGGTGCGGATGTCGCGCAGAGCGAAATACAGGTGACAGCCCGGTGGCGTCCAGCTAGCCTCGGGTAAATGCCGTCTGCGCCAGCTGGTCCGCTTCGCCATGCCCACAGCCAGACCTCGATTCAAGCCCAGAGCCCCATTCAAGCACTGTGGCGCTCGCGCGAGTATGTCCGTCCCTATTACTGGCAGCTGGCTCTCATGCTGGCGGCGGCGTTCGCCGCGGTGGGCACCGAGATCCTCATCCCGCTGCTGACCAAGCAGATTATCGACGGCCCGATCGCCCACGGCGAGCGCGCCCTGCTGCTGCCGCTCGGCGCCGCGGCGGTGGCCCTGGGCGTCGCCCAGGCCACGCTGAACTTCCTCCGCCGCTGGGCCATGGCCAAAGCGGTGACCACCATGGAGCGGGACATGCGCGACGACCTGTACGCGCACCTGCAGCGGCTGGACGCCGGCTTCCACGGCTCCTGGCAGTCCGGCCAGCTGCTGTCCCGGGCCACCACCGACCTGTCGGCGATCCGCCGGTTCGCCGGGTTCGGCACGATCTTCCTGATCACCAACATCGCCACCTTCTTCACCGTGGTCGCCCTGCTGATCCACCTGAACTGGTGGCTCGGCCTGATCGCCGGGCTGGTCGGGGCGCCGGTGGCGGTGGCCTGCTACCGGTTCGACATCCGCTACCGGGTGCTGTCCCGGCGGGCCCAGGACCTGCAGGGCGACCTGGCCACCTACGTGGAGGAGGCGGCCGTCGGCATCCGGGTGCTCAAGGCTCTCGGCCGCCGCGGCGAGGCCGCCGCCCGGCACGGCGCCCAGGCCCGGCTGGCCTACGACACCCAGGCCGCCAAGTCCGCCCTGCGCGGCTCGTTCTGGGCCTTGCTCGACCTGATCCCGAACCTCATGATCGGCCTGGTGCTGCTGCTCGGCGCGCTGGCCGTCAGCCGGCACGAGCTGACCCTGGGCGGCCTGGTCGCCTACATCACGCTGGCCCTGCTGCTGGTCTGGCCGATCCAGTCGATGGGCTACCTGCTGGCCTCGGGCCAGGAAGCGGCCACCGCCGCGCAGCGGGTCTACGAGATCCTCGACACCGAGCCCGCCATCACCGACCCAGCCGTGCCGCCGCCCGGCGTCACCCCGGCCGGCCGGCGAGCCGGCCCCATGCGAGCGGAGGTGCCGCCGGCGCTGTTCTCCCGACGAGCGACGCCGGCGCGACGAAGGAGCGCCGAAGGAGCGAGGAGGGAAGGCAGCGCGGCCATACGGCGGACTGGCGCGAGCCAGCAAGCACAGCCCGCGGGCCAGTTCCCCAGGGCAGCTCACGTTCGACCACGTCGAGTTCAGCTACCCCGGGGCCGGGCGGCCGGTCCTGCGCGACGTCAGCCTGGTGCTGGCGCCCGGGGAGACCGTGGCGCTGGTCGGGGCCACCGGGTCGGGCAAGACCACGCTGCTGAACCTGGTCCCCCGGCTGGCCGACGTGACCGGCGGGGCGGTCCGCCTGGACGGCACCGACGTCAGCGACCTGCCGCTGCCGCTGCTGCGGTCCCGGGTCGGCTGCGCGTTCGAGGACCCGACGCTGTTCTCCGCCAGCGTCAGGGAGAACGTCACGTTCGGCGCGGCGGACGCCGCCGAGGAGGACGTCCGGGCGGCGCTGGCCGCGGCCCAGGCGTCGTTCGTGTACGAGCTGCCCTGGGGGCTGGACACCAGGATCGGCGAGCAGGGCATGGCGCTGTCCGGCGGCCAGCGGCAGCGGGTGGCGCTGGCCCGGGCCATCCTGTCCCGGCCGTCGGTGCTGGTCCTCGACGACCCGCTGTCGGCGCTGGACGTGCACACCGAGGCGCTGGTCAGCGAGGCGCTCAGCCGGGTGCTGGCGCAGACCACCGCGCTGGTCGTGGCGCACCGGCCGTCCACCGTGCTGCTGGCGGACCGGGTCGCGCTGCTGGACGGAGGGAGGATCGTGGCCGAGGGAACCCACCGCGAACTGCTGGCCCGCCACGCGGGCTACCGGGCGCTGATGAGCGCCGACGACCCCGCCGGCCAGGACGGCGCGGCGGGCTCCGATGACGGCGCGGACCCGGACAGCACCGCCGGGCAGGACCTGACCGGAGCGCGGCGATGACCGCGGCGACCGGGCCGGCCTGGCGGGGCATCGCCGCCGAGGACGCCGACGAGATCACCGCCAGCCTGTCCGCGCTGCTCCGCCGCCGCGGCCGGCGCCTGCTCCAGGATCTGCTGCGCCCGCACCGCGCGCCGGGTGCTGGCCATCCTGGTGCTGATCGTCACCGCCAACCTGGGCGCGCTGGCCGGGCCGTGGCTGGTCGGCGTCGGCGTGGACCGGATCCCGGCGGTGGTGCACGGGCACGCGCTCGGCCCGCTGGTGCCGGTCATCGCCGCCTTCGCCGTGGCCGTGCTGATCCAGGCGGTCGCCACCCGCAGCTTCATCGCGGCCATGGGCCGCCTCGGCGGCACGGTCGTGCTGGAGCTGCGGATCCGGATGTTCGCCCACTTCCAGCGGCTGCCGGTGGCCTTCCATGAGCGGTACACCTCCGGACGGGTGATCTCCCGGCAGGTGTCCGACGTCGACTCGATCGCCGACCTGTTCGACGACGGCCTGGACTCGCTGGTGTCCGCGGTGTTCTCGCTGCTGCTGGTCGGCGTGGGCATGGTGCTGCTGGACTGGCCGCTGGCGCTGGTCGTGCTGTCCAGCGGGATCCCGCTGGTCTGGCTGACGGTCTGGTTCCGCCGCGAGTCGTCGGTGGCCTACCGCCGCAGCCGGGAGACCATCGCCCAGGTCATCGTGCAGTTCGTGGAGACGTTCGGCGGGATCAGCGCGGTCCAGGCGTTCCGCCGGGAACGGCGCAACGAGGAGATCTTCGGCGGCCAGAACCAGGCCTACGCGGACGCCGCGCTGCGCTCGTCCCGGCTGCTGGCCGTCTACTCCCCGGCTATCACGCTGGTCGGCAACCTGGCCATCGGCGCGGTGCTGCTCTACGGCGGGCTGCGCGTGCTGGACGGCGGCATGAAGGTCGGGGTGCTGGTCACGTTCCTGCTCTACCTGGAGCGGTTCTTCGACCCCCTGCAGGACCTGTCGCAGTTCTACAACACGTTCCAGTCGGCGGCGGCCGCGCTGGAGAAGATCTCCGGCGTGCTGGACGAGGAGCCCGCGGTGCCCGAGCCGGCCCGCCCGGTCGCGCTTCCCCCCGTCGCCCGGGCGCCGGCCGGCGGCGGACGCGGCGGCCGGGAGGTGCGGTTCGACGCGGTCCGGTTCGGCTACCGGGACAAGCCCGTGCTGGACGGCTTCGATCTGGGCATCCCGGCCGGGCAGACGCTCGCCGTGGTCGGCGAGACCGGGGCCGGCAAGACCACCGTGGCCCGGCTGCTGGCCCGGTTCTACGATCCGGGGCAGGGCTCGATCCGGCTCGACGGGGTGGATCTGCGGCAGCTGTCCGAGCCTGCGCTGCGCGCCGAGATCATCATGATCACCCAGGAGAACTTCCTGTTCACCGGGACGATCGCGGAGAACATCGAGCTCGGCAAGCCGGGCGCCAGCCGGGCCGAGATCCAGGCCGCGGCCGCGGCGATCGGCGCGGCGCCGTTCATCGAGGCGCTGCCGGACGGCTACGACTCCGAGGTCGGCAAGCGCGGCGGCCGGCTGTCGGCCGGGCAGCGGCAGCTGGTCTCGTTCGCGCGGGCGTTCATCGCCGCCCCGGCGGTGCTGGTGCTGGACGAGGCCACCTCGCTGCTGGACATCCCCAGCGAGCGGCTGGTGCAGGAGGCACTGCACACGATCCTGGCCGGGCGGACCGCGCTGATCATCGCGCACCGGCTGTCCACCGTGCAGATCGCCGACCGGGTCATCGTCATCGACCGCGGCCAGATCATCGAGGACGGCCCGCCCGCGGAGCTGCTGACCCACGGCGAGGGGCAGTACTCAGCCCTGCACGCCAGCTGGCAGCAGAGCCTGGCCTGACGCAGCCGCCTGCGAGCGCAGCGCTCCAGCGGCCCGCAGCGAGCGGCTGGCACTCCCTTTCGGGCGCTGTATTTGCCCGGGCCACCTGGCCAGGGCATCATGTCAGCGGAGGTCAGATGGCGGCTAATGGCGTGTCCCGATCGCCCGGCCGTCTCGGCCGCAAGCCGGGCCGTCCCGCGGCGGACGGCGAGGAAGAGCGGTCTGCGCGGCGGTGGCGGCCAAGCGGTCTGCGGCTGGCGCTGTCCGCGGTTCTGTTCGGTTACGCCTGGCTCGCCGCGAGCACCCGGCCGTTCACGTTCATGTCCCTGCTGGTCGTGCTGCTGCCCGGCGCGGTGGTCGCCGGGGTGGCGATCTGGGGGCCGCCGGACCGCATCGAGGCCCCGGACAAGCTGGACATCACCGGGTTCTCCTGGTGGCTGGTAATTGTCGCGGTGCTGTTCGAATGGGAGGCGGCCGGCTTCCGGGATAATTCCCCGTGGTGGCATCCGTCGCTGACCGAGCTGGTCAATCCGATCATCGCGCCGTACCCGCTGCGGGCCATCGCGTTCTTTCTCTGGCTGATCACCGGATGGGCTCTGGTGAGGCGGTGAGATCACGATGGCTACCCGCGTCATAACGATCATCGGGTTCTGCACGGTGATCGCCGCACTGGTCGTCCTGGAGATCGTTGCGCGGCGGCCCGGGTCGCGGGTGCCCGCGCTCGGCGAGTGGCTCGGTTACCTGATGCGCCCGAAAACCGGCCGGGTGCTGCTGCTGGCCGGCTGGCTCTGGCTGGGCTGGCACTATTTCTCCCGCTAGCCGCAGCGGGGCTGCTCCCCCGGGCCCGGGGCCGGGTCCGCTAGGCTGGCGCGCGTGAAAAGGAAGACCGTCAGCGAGCAGGCGACGGCCAGGTTCGCCGAGGACACCGCGCTGGCCAGCCGGTTCACTGAGCTGCTGAACGCCGCCCAGGCCGCGGATCAGGCGCTGCGCACCGCGCAGGCCGAGCGTGCCCCGCTGGCCGAGCAGCGCACCCTGGCCCTGGCCCTGGACACCGCGCTGACCGACGCAATGCGCGCCGCCTACGCCGCGCAGCGCGCCGAGATCGGCCCGCGCGGCTACGACGACCGGATCGTCCGGCGCAAGGCCAAGGCCACGCCCGCGGTGCACGCCTGGACCGACGAGGCCGAGCGGCTTCTCACCCTGCGGGAAACACACCGGCTTACGGGTATCCCCCGGGTTGCCCGCACTAATGCCGCCTGACGGCGGAATTTACGTTCATATTTCCGGCCCATTTGCGGGGGCTTCGCTGGCGTGCCTGGCCGCGTAAAACCCGCCGATCAGGCTAGTTATGAGCGCGCCTGACCATGGGTAGTAACGAAGTGCCAGAACGTGCTACCAGGAAAGCTACAAAGGATGGTCCTTAAAACCGTCACAGTTAGCTATGCCGCCGACGCACTCCTGCTGGCACAGTAGTGTGTGACGAAGATCTCAACCAGCAAATGACCAGGAGGCACGAGTATGTGCCCGCACACGCCACCGTGCCCGGAGCCCAAGGCTCCGGACCGGGAAGCGGCTAAGACCATCATCAGCCACCCGGAGCAGGGCTGGAGCCTGCTGTGCAACGGCGTCGTTGTGTTCGAGGACACCGGCGAACTGCTCCCCGACGGAAACTGCATCGCCCCGCACCGTCCCACCGACCTGAAGCTCGACCTGCACGTAACCGCGGTCAAGCGGTCGCCTGCTGCTTAGCACAGTGCTAGTTAGCACAGTGCTAGTTAGTACAGGCGCCGCCTAGGACCGCCGCGACGGGCCTGGCGCCGGCCGGAACGGGGGCTCTCAGACAGCCGCCGGCCGGATCCCCAGGACCTCGCTCAGCCACCCCCGCACCGCGTCCGCTACTGCTGCCGGGCGCCGGGTCAGTGCGTGCCCTTCGCCGGGGAGGATCACCACCCGGCTGGCATCCGCCGCTGCGGGGTTACCGAACGGGTCGCGGTCGCCGCTGACCGCCAGCACCGGGCAGCCCGCGCCGCGCAGTTCGTCCAGCCGGGACTTATCCGGCCGGCCCGGCGGGTGAACCGGGAAGGCCAGGGCCAGCACGGCGCGCGCCCCGGCGGCCCGGGCGGTCCGGCAGGCCACCCGCGCCCCGTTGCTGCGGCCGCCCTGCACGAGCGGGACCCCGGGGCAGGCCGCCTGCAGCGCGGCAATGATCTCCAGCCAGGCGGCGTCCTGGGCCGGCGCCGGCCCCGGCGCCCGCGCCCCGCGGACCCGGAACGGCTGGGTCACCAGGGCCACCGCCGCGCCCAGGTCCCGCCCGGCCTGCGCCGCGGCGAGCACGTCCGCGGTGCCCGTGCCGCCGCCCGAGCCGTGCGTCAGCACCAGCAGGAACGCCGCCGCGGCCGGCCCGCTCACCTCGGCCCGGGCCGGCCCCGCGCCCGTGGCCAGCTCGACCACGCTGCTGCTCGCCCCGGTGCTCGTCACCCTGGAAGCGTAGGGGGTCAGGGCAGGTCAGCGTCCTGGACGGTCTCCAGCTGGCCGGACATGAAGTTGGCCACGAGCAACTGCCCGCCGCTGGCCACGGAGATGTCCCGGGGGAACCGGCCGGCAGGTAACCGAGCAGCGCGGGCCTCCCGGCCAGGGCCGCCGCGGTATCGATGACCGCCAGGCTGGCCGACCGGCCGGGAGTGAGGAACCGGTTGGAGTCGGCCACGATCAGCCGGGACCCGTTGCTGGTGAGAGCGAGGCCGACCGGCGCCTCGCCGACCCGCAGCCAGCCGAGCAGGGCCCGGCGCGGGTCGCTGCGCAGCCGGTGGAAGCCGACCATGCCCTCATGCTGCTGACTACGCCAGGTCGCTGGCCCCGCCTGTCCCGCCCTAAGGTTCGGCTAAACGTTCAGCGGCTTCTTCAGGAACTGGCCGGTGTAGCTGTCGTCGGACGCGGCGATCTGCTCCGGCGTGCCGGTCGCGACCACCGTGCCGCCCCGCGACCCGCCCTCCGGGCCCATGTCGATGACCCAGTCCGCGGTCTTGATCACGTCCAGGTTGTGCTCGATGACGATCACCGTGTTGCCCCCGTCGACCAGGCGGCCGAGCACGCCGAGCAGCTTGCGGATGTCGTCGAAGTGCAGCCCGGTGGTGGGCTCGTCGAGCACGTAGATGGTCCGGCCGGTGGACCGGCGCTGCAGTTCGGAGGCCAGCTTCACCCGCTGAGCCTCGCCGCCGGACAGCGTCGGGGCGGGCTGGCCGAGCCGGACGTAGCCGAGGCCGACGTCGACCAGGGTCTTCAGGTGCCGGTGGATGGCGGGCACCGGCTCGAAGAAGCCGGCCGCCTCCTCGATCGGCATCTCCAGAACGTCGGCGATGGTCTTGCCCTTGTAGTGCACCTGCAGGGTGTCGGTGTTGTACCGGGCGCCGTGGCAGACCTCGCAGGGCACGTACACGTCCGGCAGGAACTGCATCTCGATCTTGATGGTGCCGTCGCCGGAGCAGGCCTCGCACCGGCCGCCCTTGACGTTGAACGAGAACCGGCCCGGCTGGTAGCCGCGGATCTTGGCCTCGGTGGTGGCCGCGAACAGGCGCCGGACGTGATCGAACACGCCGGTGTAGGTGGCCGGGTTGGACCGCGGGGTGCGGCCGATCGGCCCCTGGTCGACGTGCACCACCTTGTCCAGGTGCTGCATGCCGGTGACCCGGGTGTGCCGGCCCGGCACGATCCTGGTGCCGTGCAGTTCCTTGGCCAGCGCGCTGTACAGGATGTCGTTGACCAGCGTGGACTTGCCGGACCCGGACACGCCGGTGACCGCGATCAGGCAGCCGAGCGGGAACGACACGTCAACGTCGCGCAGGTTGTGCTCGGCCGCGCCCTTGACCGCGACCTCGCGGCCGCGGATCCGCGGGCGCCGCTTGGCCGGGCACCGCGATCTGCTGGCGGCCGGTCAGGTAGGCGCCGGTCAGCGACTCCTCGCTGGACAGCAGGTCCGGCAGCGGCCCGGATACGACCACCCGGCCGCCGTGCTCGCCGGCCCGCGGGCCGATGTCCACCACCCAGTCGGCGGCCCGGATCGTTTCCTCGTCGTGCTCCACCACGATCAGCGTGTTGCCCAGGTCGCGCAGCCGGATAAGGGTCTCGAGCAGGCGGCTGTTGTCCCGCTGGTGCAGCCCGATCGACGGCTCGTC
The DNA here is from genome assembly GCA_963770375.1 of uncultured Actinomycetes bacterium. Lineage (GTDB taxonomy): Bacteria > Actinomycetota > Actinomycetes > Streptosporangiales > Streptosporangiaceae > DASVBE01. Next base: position 36,680 of record CAVYPM010000018.1, read on the forward strand.
CAGCACGTACAGCACGCCGACCAGGCCGGAGCCGATCTGGGTGGCCAGCCGGATCCGCTGCGCCTCGCCGCCGGCCAGCGTGGCCGACGCCCGGTCCAGCGACAGGTAGTCGAGGCCGACGTCGAGCAGGAAGCCGAGACGGGCGTTGACCTCCTTCAGGATCCGCCCGGCGATCTGCTGGTCCCGGTCGGACAGCTCCAGGCTGAGCAGCAGCTTGGCCAGCTCCCCGATGGGCAGCTTGCAGTAGTCCGCGATCGACCGGCCGTCGACGGTGACCGCCAGCGAGATCGGCTTGAGCCGGGCGCCGTGGCAGACCGGGCAGGGCACCTCGCGCATGAACCCGGCGAACCGCTCCCGGCTGGAGTCGCTCTCCGCCTCGGCGTGCCGCCGCTCGATGTACGGGATCGCGCCCTCGAAGCTCGTGTAGTAGGACCGCTCGCGGCCGTACCGGTTCTTGTACCGGACGTGGACCTGCTCGTCGTAGCCGTGCAGCAGGGCCTTCTTCGCCGCGGCGGGCAGCCGGCTCCACCGGGTGTCGACGGTGAAGCCCATCGCGTTGCCCAGCGCCTCGATCAGCCGGATGAAGTAGTCGCTGACCGATCCGCCGCTCCACGGCGAGATCGCGCCCTCGGCCAGCGTCTTGTCCGGGTCGGACACGACCAGCTCGGGGTCGACCTCCATCTTGGTGCCCAGGCCGGTGCACGCCGGGCAGGCGCCCCACGGCGAGTTGAACGAGAACGACCGGGGCTCGAGCTCCTCGAACGACAGGTCGTCGTACAGGCAGGCGAGGTGCTCGGAGAACATCCGCTCCCGGTGCGGGTCGTCGTCGGCCAGGTCGACGAAGTCGAACACGACCACGCCGCCGGACAGGCCGAGCGAGGTCTCCACCGAGTCGGTCAGCCGGCGCCGGGAGGAGGCCTTCACGTCCAGCCGGTCGACCACGACCTCGATCGTGTGCCGCTCGTACTTCTTCAGCGCGGGCAGGCCGCCGGCGTCGCTGCCGTCCAGCCGGATGACGGCGCCGTCGACCCGGGCCCGCGAGTATCCCTTGGCCTGCAGCTCGCGCAGCAGCTCGCCGTACTCCCCCTTGCGGCCGCGGACCACCGGGGCCAGTACCTGGAACCGGGTGCCCTCGGGCAGCTCGAGGACCCGGTCGACGATCTGCTGCGGGCTCTGCCTGGCGATCGGCCGGCCGCAGATGGGGCAGTGCGGCTTGCCCACGCGGGCGTACAGCAGCCGCAGGTAGTCGTAGACCTCGGTGATCGTGCCGACGGTGGACCGCGGGTTCCGGCCGGCGGCCTTCTGGTCGATCGACACCGCCGGGGACAGCCCGTCGATGAAGTCGACGTCGGGCTTGTCCATCTGGCCGAGGAACTGCCGGGCGTACGCGGACAGCGACTCCACGTACCGGCGCTGGCCCTCGGCGAAGATCGTGTCGAAGGCCAGGCTGGACTTGCCCGACCCGGACAGCCCGGTGAACACGATGAGGGAGTTCCTGGGCAGGTCGAGCGAGACGTCCTTGAGATTGTGCTCGCGGGCACCGCGAACGATCAGGCGTTCAGCCACTGGCGCTCAGTTCCGTCGGGTCGGTCAGGTCGGGTCGGTCAGGCCGGTCGGCGACTGCTTGCGGTCATCAGTTCCAGTTATTGCGGCCCCGCTTCCGATCATCGGTGCCGGTCACGGGTCCGGGCATAGCTCAGCTAGGCCCCTGCTGGGGGCTGCGGCCATGCTATCCGGGGGGTCTGACAGAACGCGGGCCTTCGGCGGCGGGCGGCCAACGCCAGGGAAACGCCGGCCGGGCCGGGCGCATTCCCGGCCCCGGCCGGCCCCGGGTGGCCGGGCCCGGGGCGGGGTGACCAGGATGGGAGGTCCGTACCACGGCAGCGAAGGGAACCCGCATGTCCTACACCGGAGACGTCACCGTCGGCGGCCCGGCCGACTCCCGGGAGCTGCCCGGGCTGACCATCACCAAGGTCGCCGTCGGGCCCATGAACAACAACGCCTACCTGCTGCGCTGCACGAGCACCGGGGAGCTGCTGCTGATCGACGCGGCCAACGAGGCGGCCACGCTGCTCGGCCTGCTCGGCGGGGCCGTCCCGGAGCGGATCGTCACCACCCACCGGCACCAGGACCACTGGGTGGCGCTGGGCGAGGTGCAGCAGGCCACCGGCGCGCCCACGGTCGCGCACCACGACGACGCGCCCGCGATCGGCGTGCCGACCACGGAGCTGGTCAGCCACGGCGACGTGATCAGCGTCGGCGACGCCCGGCTGTCCGTCATCCACCTGCGCGGCCACACCCCCGGCAGCATCGCGCTGTGCTACGACGGCGCCGGGGCCCTGGCGGACACGCCGCACCTGTTCACCGGCGACTCGCTGTTCCCCGGCGGGCCCGGCAACACCCAGGGCGACGCGGCCCGGTTCGGCTCGCTGATGGACGACCTGGAGGAGCGGATCTTCGGCACGCTGCCCGACGGGACCTGGGTGTACCCGGGCCACGGCGCGGACACCACGCTCGGCGCGGAGCGGCCCGCCGTACCGGAATGGCGGGCCCGGGGCTGGTAGCTGACAGGGGCTTCGATGGCACAGCACGAGGTCGCCGTCGTCGGGGCCGGGCTGCTCGGCCTGGCCACCGCGCGGGCGCTGGCCGCCCGGGGCCGGGACGTGGCCGTCGTCGAGCAGGCCACGGTGGGCCATCCCGGCGGCGGGTCGCACGGCAGCTGCCGGATCTTCCGGCTGGGCTACCCCGATCCCGGCTACGTCACGATGGCCGCCAGGTCCCGGCGGCTGTGGCACGACCTCGAGGCCGAGTCCGGCCGGGTCATCCTGCACCCGGTCCCGCAGCTGACGTTCGGGCCCGGGCTGGCCGCCGTGCACGAGGGCATGCGCGCCGCGGGCGCGCCCGCGGAGCTGCTGACCGCGGCGGAGGCCGCGGAGCGGTTTCCCGGCGTGGCCGCCGGCGGCCCGGCCCTGCTCGAGCCGGAGTCCTGCGTGACCGCCGCGGACCAGGCGCTGGCCGCGCTGGCCGCGGCCGCGCCGCCGGTCAGGACCGGGTTCCGGGTGACGTCGGTGGCGGACGACGGCCGCGAGGTGACCTTGCGGTCCGCGGACGGCGGCGTGCTCACGGCCAGGAGCGCGGTTCTGTGCGCGGGCCCGTGGACCGCGGCCCTGGCCGCGCAGGCGGGCCTCCGGGTTCCGTCCGCGCCGACGCTGGAGCAGGTGGCGTACCTGGCGCCGGCCGACGGCGCGGGGCCGGGCGGCAGCGCAGGGCGGGCGGCGGCACGGGCCGGCGATGCCGATCTTCATCCATCAGCCCGAGCCGGCCCCGTACGGCCTGCCGGTTCCCGGCTCCCGCCTGTACAAGATGGGCATCCACCCGAGCGGGCCGCCCGCTGACCTGAGCCGCCTGACCCAGGAGGAGGACGCCGCGCTGGCCGGGCGGTTCCGCGAGGTCGCGGCCCGGTTCCTGCCGTCCCACCAGCCGGTGGCGGTGCGCTCCGAGCGGTGCGTGTACGACAACACGCCCGACGATGACTTCGTGCTCGACCGGTCCGGCCTGGTGGTGGCCGGCTGCGGCACGTCCGGGCACGGGTTCAAGTTCGGCCCGCTGCTCGGCGGCTGGCTGGCCAGCCTGGCCCTGGGCGAGGCCCCGGACCCGGCCGCGGCCCGGTTCGCGCTGGGCCGGTTCAGCCGGCCAGCGGGCGCCAGTACCGGATCTCCGTGACCCCGCCCAGGTCGCCCAGCACCTGCGACTCGCCGGTGACCGCGAACCCGGCCCGCTCGTAGAACCGCCGCGCGCGGTGGTTGTCCTCCAGCACCCAGACGCTGAGCGAGGCGTACTGCTGCGCGGTGGCCCGGCTCACAATCTCGGTCAGCAGCTGCCAGCCCGCCTGCCCGCCCCAGTAGGCGGGCTGCACGTAGATGGCGTACAGCTCGGCCGCGACGGCGCCGGACGGGCTGGCCTCCGGTGGCGGCCCCAGCTGCCCGGCGGCGTCCCGCTCAGGCCCGGACGAGGCAAACCCGATGACCTGGCACTCCCGCGGCCCGGCCGGCCCCGGCTGCGTCTGCGGGGGCGGCTCGGCGACCAGGATGCCCGCGCAGGACCGCGTGATCAGGCTTTCGGTGTACGCACGGACGCTGGCGGGCCCAGTGGCCTCGGCCAGCGCCGCCGCGGGAATCAGGCCCTCATAGGCGGCCCGCCAGCTGTCGGCCCGGACCGTGGCGATGGCGGCCGCGTCGGCCGTGGTGGCCGACCGGATTGTGATCACTTGCGTAGCTTACCGGCGGCGGATTTACCGGTTTCCGGCGGATCGCCCGGTTTGCGGCCCAGGGAATGGCCCAGAAATGGCACTGCGGATCCGGCGCTAGCGGATCAGCGTGGCGAACACGATCACGTTGCTGAGGTAGTGCCCGGTGGCCGGGTCGAAGGCACCGCCGCAGGTGATCAGCCTCAGCTGCGGGGTCGGCGCCGGGCCGTAGATCGCCCTGGACCGGGAACTGCGACTTGAGGTAGGTGCGCAGCGCGGTGACACGGAAGATGGCCAGCGAGTGGTCCGCCCGCCGGATGTAGATCTTCTGCCCGATCCTCATCGTGTGCAGCCGGTAGAAGACGCCGGGGCCGCTGCGCGAGTCGATGTGCCCGGCGATGATCGCGGACCCGATGGACCCGGGGCGCGGGCTGCTGGTGTACCAGCCCGCGACCAGCGTGCTGGACGGGACCTGGAGCTCGTGGTCCCTGGTCAGGCCGAGGTGGATGAGCCGGGACTTCACGCCGATGACCGGGATGATCAGCGTGACCGGCCGGGCGACGTGGTCGCTGGCCGGCCTGGGCACCGGGGCGCCCTTGCCCTTGGGGATGGCCACGAACGGCGGCGGACCGCTGGGCGTGACCGCCGGGTGGCCGGGGTCCTCCCGGGCCGCGGCCAGGCCGCAGGCCCCGATCCCGGTGCCGAGCAGGCCGCAGCCGAGCACGGCGATCGCACTCCACTTGCTCACCGTTTTCAGGCGGCGGTGCCGCGGCGGCCCGGCCGGGCCGGGCCGCTCGCCGGGCCGGCCGGCACGCGCCGCTCGGGCGACACGTGCCGGCCAGTCGGCTTGCTCATCTCACCTCACGCGCAGCGCGGGGCGGCGGGCCCGGCGGAACCTGACCGCGCCCGCCGCGGTGACCAGCAGGCCGGCCGCGACCACGGCCAGCCATCCGGTCATGGACGACCCGGCCACCGCCGCCGTGCCGCCCAGGCCGGTGTTCGGGTTGCCAGTCGGCACCTCGTGGCTGCCCGCCGCGTCGACCAGGTTGTCGATGGCCAGCGTGCCCGGGTTGTCGAGGACGACGAACGTGTGGATGGTTTCGGCCTTGACGTCCACGTTGTCGACCGCGGTGAGGGTCGAGCCGGCGGCCTTGACCTGCCCAGCGCCCGGCTTGACGACCATGTAGGAGGTGTAGTCGCCGAACTTCAGGTGCTCGGCCACGGTCTTGCCGTCCGCGGTGAACTTCACCGTGTGCTCCTGCAGCGAGGCCTGGATCACCCGGATCATGGCCTTGCCCTTGGGTGTGACCAGCCTGTCGTGCAGGACCTGCAGCCGGATGCCGGAGAACGGGCCCATGCCCGCCACCGTGTAGGTCTGGCCGGTGGCGATGTTGACGGTCGTGGACAGCACCGGCTTGGAACTGGGCTTGGCGCCCGCGCCGCGCATCGCCACCGTGTATTCGCCGCTGGGCACTGCTTCGTAGGGCGAAACAGTGCCGTAGGTCACGTGCTGCAGCACGATCTTTGCATTCGGATTACCGAATGAGTACAGATAGACGTCGACGGCCGGTGTGTCCGGCGAGAAGTGCGCCAGCCGGATCCAGCCGACCTTAGCTTTCGCTGGCGCGGCCGGGGCCGCCGAGGCAACCGGAACCGCGAGCGCGACCGTGCCCGCGGCAAGACCAAGAACCGCGGCCAGCCGGGTAGGCCGCACCGCTCTGCGGATAAAACTCATGCTGATTCCCCTCCCAGCACGGGCCCATGGCCCGCCTACCCTCATTGCGTTCTTAATTCTGTTCCGTCAATTGCCTTAACTAGGCTGTTTTCCGGAATCTGGGAGGCCAAGAATCCCGAGCGGGCTGGGCGCAGAGAACCCGACGCGCAGTACCCGGCTGCCGTCGGCCAGCCTCGTGACCTCGATCGTCGAGGCGAGGTAGGGGGCGCGCTGCGCGCGCAGGAACGACAGCGCGGCCGCGAGATAGCTGCTGGCGCTGGTGCCGTCGGGCACGGCAAGATCCATGCTGCGCAGCGGGACGCCGGGCGCGGCGCCGGGAGCCGCGGGGCTGAACGAGGCGATCCGCACCTCGTGGACCTGGGCGGCCAGCGGGGCCAGCGAGATCAGCAGCCGGGAGTCGACCTGGCCGCTGGCGATGTCCGCCCGCGCGGCCGGCGAGGTGGTGATCCGCGGGTTGCCGAGCAGTTCCTGCCCGGTCAGCCGGCGGGCCCGCTGGTCGGCCTGCAGCGCCTTGTCGTAGGCCAGGGCGCCGTCCGCGGCGATGACCAGGATCTGGATCCGGGCGGTACCGGAGCCGAAGGAGGCGATCGCGACCGGCGCGTACTCGTCCTTGAGCCGGGGCCCGAAGTAGTTGCGGACCGCGGCGTCAGCGATGACCACGGCCGACCCGAGCGGGTCGTTGGCGGCCGACGCAATCCTCAGCATGCTGCCCGCCGGGAACCCGTGCTGCTTGAGCACGTTGCACATCACCGGGTCGCAGGCCACGATCGCGCCGTGGCTGACCTCCGTGGTGACCCACGCGGCGGCCTCGCTGCGGGTCGCGGCGGCCGCGGCCACCGCGCCGCCCGTCGGGTGAGCCGGGTGGCCGCTGGCGGCCGGCGAGTTCCGCCCGATCAGCCGCATGGTCAGCGCGCCCGCCGCGAACACCACGATGACCAGCCCGATCACGGCGGCCAGCCGCCACCGTGACCGCTTCGGCCGGCCTGCCTGGCCGGCCCGCTGCCGCCGCCGCTCGAACCACAGCCGGATCGTGGTCCGCACCACGCTCGGCCAGGACGGCTGTTTCTCCGCTGCCCGCACCCACGGAGGCGTGTCTGCTGGGGCCGACGAGGCCGCTGAAGCCGGTGAGGCGGGCGGGGCAGCCGGGGCTGGCGCTGATGAGGCGGATGGGGCTGGTGAGGCGGATGGGGCAGCCGCAGCGGGCGGATCCGCCGCCTGCGCTGCGGTCGGCTGGGCGCCGCTGCCACTCAGCTCACCCCGGTCCGCAGGGCCGGCATCCGATGCCTCACCAGGCTCATCAGCCCCAGCGGGCCAGCCCGGCACAGCCATCCGGGGCGCAGCAGCAGCGGCCACCCCCGCCGCCGCGGTCTCGGTGACCGGCGGCTCGTGACGCACGCTGGGCCCGCCAGCATCCTGAGCAGACGACCGTCCCGCGGCCGGCCCAGGCTTATCGCCGCTGGCCACGGTGGCTGCGCGGCCCGCAGCCGGAGGCTGCTCCGCAGCTGGCCCGGGCCCGTCGCCGCTGGCCACGACGGCGCTAGTCACCGTAGCCGCGTGACCCGCAGCAGGCCCCGGCTTATCGCCGCTGGCCACGGCGGCCGTGCGGCCCGCAGCCGGAGGCTGCTCCGCGGCCGGCCCGGCTGGCCGCCGCTGGCCGCAGTAGTCTCGCGACCGGCAGGCGGGACCGATGCCACGGCCGGTGGCGGTTCCGCTGGGGTTCCGCAGCCACCTCGGGCTTATCGCCGCTGGCCACGGTGGCTGCGCGAGCCGCAGCCGGAGGCTGTTCCGCAGCCGGCCCCGGCTGGCCGCCACTGGCTACGACGGGGCTGGTCACAGTAGCCCCATGGTCCGCAGGCGGGACCGGTTCTGCGGCCGGCCCCGGCTTGTCGTCGCTGGCCATAGCGGCCGCGCCGGGCAGTTCCGCGGCCGCGTCCGGGCCATCGAGTCCCGCCGGGGCCGCGTCGCCGGGACGGGATGGCTCCTCCGGCCGCGGCGCGGGCGGGCTGGTCTGGGTGGCCGGGGCGGTGCGCATCCCCGGCCGTGGCGCGGGAACCCCGGGCCGGGTGGCGGGACTGTCCGCGCTGGCCGCCGGTTCGTCATCGGTGCGTTCCGCGGGCTCGCCCGGGTCCGCCGCGGCGAGCGCCACAGGCGGCGCGGGACGGATCGCCTCAGGCGCGTCCCGGTCCGCCGCGGCGGTCTCCTCCGCGCGCGGTCCGGAGCCTGGCTCCGCGTCCCGGCCCGTCAACGTCGCCTCCTGGGCGGATGATGTCCCCTCGCCGGACGACGCTACCTGAACAGGCCCGCTTTCCGCCGAAGGTGCCCCATCTGCGGCCTTCTCCCCGGTTCGGGCGGACCCGGGCCGCTGGGCCGGAACCTCTGGGCCTCCTGCCTGACCCGCTGCCTCCGGCTCAGCCTCAATCCGCGCCGCCTCCCCGGCCGGCTCGTCCGGCTGAGCCGCCGCCGCGGCGGCGGCCGGAGCGGCAGAGCGGGCCGCCTGGTCAGCCGTTGCCGGCGGCTGCTCTGCCAATGACTCCCCTTGCTCTGCCGAGGGCTCCCCTTGCTCTGCTGAGGGCTCCCCCTCGTCAGCGGGCGGGGCCACCTTGGGTTCAGCCTCCCACGATGCCTGCTTACCGGCCTCGTCACCCCCGTTTACCAGGGAAAATGCCGCTTCCGCCCGCTCGTTCCCGGGTCCCGCGGGAGCCGCCTCAGCCTTCTTGTCCGCGGTCTGCCTGGCCTCTGGCGGCTCGTCCGCCGCCGTGGGCAGGTAGTCAGGGGCGGGCTCGATCTGCGGGGTGAGGCGGAAGTCAGGAGGCGGGAGTGAGTCGCCGGGGCGCTGGCGTTCGGACGGCCGCGGCGGTGAATCGCCGGCCGGCGGCCGGCTCTGCATGGTCCGCCGCTTTCGCTGGCTAGAAGGCAGGGCTTTTTTCAGCCGGCGCTCAGCTAGCCAGCCCGACAGCGGGCCATGGTTCTGATCTCCCACTGGCCTTAACCCCCACGAGGCCGCTTACGGGTATAAACGCCTCCGGACACTGCCCGCCCAGCATAGAGCTAACCGGCGGCCGCGCGGAAATACTCTCTTGTCACCAGACCGCTAGGGACACCGGTGTCGCCCGTGCAAGAACCGGCATGCATGGTGCATAAATCCGCTGGCCTGCAGCGGAACCTGCGTGATCGGCCACGCAATTCCGTAATCCGTGATCCTTCTCCGCTGAGCGCAGCGGCGGATTGCCATGAAAATTCAGGCTCGCAGACGGGGTTCGGCCGCCAGCCGTTCATACACGGCCAGCGCGGTGTCCACCGCGTCCGCCGCGGACGGGAGCCCGGCTCCGCGGGCCCGGGCGGCGGCGGCGAGCCGGGCGGCCAGCGCGGGGTCGTCCAGCACGGCCTGCACCGCGGCGGACAGCGCGCGGGCGTCTCCGGCCGGCACCAGCAGGGCCGCGTCCTCGCCGGTCAGCTCGGGGATCCCGCCGACCCGGGAAGCCACGACCGGCCGCCCGGCCACCAGCGCCTCCTGGACGATCAGCGCCCGGGCCTCCCAGTGGCTGGGCACCACGACCAGGTCGGCCGCGGCCAGCAGCGCGGGTACGTCCCGGCGCGCGCCGAGGAACCTGACGTCGGTTCCGTGGCGCTGGGCCGCCGCGGCCAGCTCGCCCGCGAGCGGGCCCTCCCCGGCGATGGCGACCAGCGGGCGCGGGTCGCGCTGCTGCCAGGCCCCGGCCGCGGCCAGCAGCACGCCGAACCCTTTCTGCTCGGCCAGCCGGCCAACGGCCAGCACCACGGGCCGGTCGCCCGCGGCCAGGTCAGCCCTGGCCCGGGCGACGTCCGCCGCTGTGGGCGGGGTCGCGGCCGGGGCCGGGACCACGGCTCTTCCGACGCCGCTGGCGCCCAGCCGCCGCATCCGGCCGGCCAGGTCGGGTGACGCGCACAGCACGGCGTCGGCCCGCCTGGCGACCACCCGCTCCAGGCCGCGGTAGACCAGGCCCGCGGCCAGGCCACGGGGCGGCGCGTTGTGCATGGTGACGACGAGCGCGGGCACCAGCCCGGCCGGGCCGCGCCCCCGGGGGCCGAGGGCGAGCGCGGCGAACGCCCCGGCCCGGGTCCCGTGCGCGTGCACGACCTGCGGGTCCTCGGTAGCCAGCAAGCGCCGCAGCCGCCGGACCGCGCTCGCGTCCCGGCCCGGCCGCGGCCGGTCCGCGATCTCCACGGCCCCGAACCGGATCCCGCGGCCCGGCCCGGCCGCCGCCAGCCCCAGCCGCCACTTCGTCCCGCGACGATGTGCCATCGCCGGGCTATAGGCCGGGCGATGGCCATCGTCGCGTCGGCGGGGGCGGTCAGCCCGGGGGCACCCGGTTCCGCGGCTACGGGGCCGTCCGGCGCATCCGGGTCCGCCGGGGCCGGGGCGCCGGGGAAGAACTGGCTGAGCGTGGCCGACGGGCCGAACACGGCCACGCTCATGCCCCTGGCGTCCGCGCCATCGGCCAGCATCGCGGCGTGGTAGCCGGTGCCCGCCGCCGCGGTGGCCAGTACGTAGCAGATCCGCAGCCGGGTCACGGGCGGCCTCGCCGGTACAGCCGGGCGGCCACCACAGCCAGGTCGTCGCGGTCGATCAGGAACGCGACGGCCGCGAACCCGGCCACCGCCACCAGCGCCGCCGCGGCCGCCAGCGCCACGTTCGGCAGCGCCCCGGACACCGGCACCACCGCCGACACGGCGCCCGCCGACACGGCCCCGGCCACCGCGCCGGCCAGCGCGGCCAGCCCGGCCCGGGCGGTGCCCGCCACCGCGGCCGGGCCCCGGGCCCGGCGGACCGCGATCAGCCCGGCCAGGCCCGCGACGGTCAGGCCCACCGTGTTGCCGCCGCCGAGCACCGGGACCACCCAGCGGGCCGGGACCAGCAGCACCGCGGCCACGTCGGCGGCGATGACCAGCAGCCAGCCCGCGGACATGATCACCGCCGCGGTGCGGTTCCGCCCGTCGGCGAGCAGCACCCGGGTCTGGCAGGCGGCCAGGCCGTAGCCGAGCAGTCCGGGCGCGAACGCGGCCAGCGCCACCGCCAGCGGGGTCACCTGGCCCGCGGCCGAGGCGAACACCCGGGCCACCGGCACCGCGGCGCCGGCCAGCAGCGCTGCGCCCGCGCCCGAGGCGAGCAGCACGGCCCGGGCCGAGCCCGCCGCGGTGCTGTTGAACTCGGTGCCGTCGAACTCTGGCCCGCGGCGGGCGGACAGCACCGGGAACGCGCTGATCGCGATGGGTATCGCCAGCACCGCGTAGGCCGCGGTGAAGACCTGCCAGCCGTAGCCGTACAGCACCACCGCGCCGCTGCCGCCCTGCCCGTTGGCCAGCCGGGTCACCACCAGCACCGAGATGTCCTGCGCGGTCAGCGCGGCCAGGCCCGCGGCGGCCAGCGCCACCGCCCGCCGGGCCACCCCGGGCGGGAACCGCAGCGCGGGCCGGACCCGCAGGCCCAGCCGCCAGACCGGGACGAGCGCGGTCAGCGCCAGCGCGGCCACCCCGGCCGTGGTGCCCACCGACAGGGTCAGCTCGGCGGCGGTGGGCAGCCCGGCCAGGTGCCGGACGTAGTCCTCGCCGAGCGGCACGAACACCAGGTAGGCGGCGATGACCACGATGCTGGACAGCACCGGCGCGACGGCCGGCGCGGTGAACCGGCGGTGCGCCTGGAGGATGCCGAACAGCACCACCGCCAGCCCGTAGAGCAGGACCTGCGGGGCGAACACGACCAGCATCTGGGTCGCGGTCGCGACCAGGGTGGCGTGCGAGCAGCCCGGCACCCGGGCCGGGATCAGCAGCCCGGCGACCGGCCCGGACAGGGCCACGAGCGCCACGCTGACCGGCACCAGGATGAGCACGGTCCAGCAGAGCAGGGCCGAGCTGGTCCGGCTGACCTCGGCCCGGGCGGCCGGGTCGGCCGCCTTCTCCGCGGGCCCGGCCAGCACCGGGACCATGATCGAGGTCAGCGCGCCGCCGAGCACGATGTCGTAGATGACGTTCGGCACCTGGTTGGCGGTGGTGTACGCGGTGCCCAGGCAGAACGCCTGGACGGTGTGCGCGAACACCAGCTGGCGGCCCAGGCCGACGACCCGGGCCGCCACGGTCAGCCCGCCGATCAGCACGGCCGCGCCGCCGATGCCCCGGGCCGCAGGCCGCGTGCCCCCGGGCTCGGTCACCGGCGCGGCCGGGCCGGTCACGGCACGGCAGTCGGCCGGGCCGGATCCACGACGGGGATCGGCCCCGTTTCCGCGTTCGCCACCGCGGCGGCTTCGGCCGCTGACGGCCCAGCCCCTGAAGGCTCAGCCCCTGACGGCTCAGCCCCTGACGGCTCAGCCCCGGCAGGCCAGCCGGGGCGGGCTCGGCCGGGGCCGGCGCGGGCGGGCGGCGGCCGAGCATGTCCAGCTTGTTCAGCGCCGGGGTCCGGGCGATCACCTTGGTGAAGCTCACCTTCTCGCTGGCCGCGGTCAGCCCGACCACGCCGGCCAGCACGGCCAGCCGCGCGGACCGCGGCAGGCCGGCCGCGACGGCCGCGCCGAGCAGCGCGCCCAGCGCGTTCGCGCCCGCGTCGCCGAGCATGGCCCGCTCGCCGAGGTCCTCGGGCAGCAGGGCCAGCGCCGGGCCGACGGCCGCGGCCGCGGCCGACCTGGCTGCCTGACCGCGCGCCCGGCCGGCCGCCGGGCTGCCCGCGGCGAGCAGCGCGGCCCAGGCCAGCGTGACCTTGCTGGCCCGGCCCGGGCGCAGGTCGAACAGGTTCAGCAGGTTGGCGCTGCCGGCCACCAGGCCCGTGTTGATGACCTTGTCCACGGCCGGGCCGCCGAGCAGCGCGCTGGCCGCGGCGCCGGTCGCGCCGATGCCGGCCAGCTTGACCATCCCGCTGGTGACCTCGCCGTGCGCCAGCGCGGTCAGGTGCCCGCGGAAGCCGCGGCTCTTGCCGCTGCCGGCCAGGTCGTCGTAGCAGCCGAAGCCGGCCGCGCCCGCGGCGGCCAGGGCCAGCGCGGCCCGGGTCCGGCCGGGCAGGCCCGGCACGGCCAGCGCGGCGGCGATCGCGCCCGCGGCCGCCGCGGGGCCCTCGAGCAGGGTGACCGGCTCACCGCGGTGGTTGGTCCTGGCCCAGCGCTCGGTGCCGCCGGGCGCGCGGCGGCGCAGCCCGGCGTAGGCCGCGCGGGCCGCGGCCGCGCCCGCCACGGCCCCGGTGACCGCCGGGGCGGCGGTCCGGGCCCGCCTCACCGCTGCGCCCCGGTGGCGGCAGCCGAGCGGTGCGGCGCGGGCGACCGGCGGCCGGCGGGCCGCTTGCCCGCCCCGGCGCGGTGCTTCTTGTTGTGCTTCGCGGTGGCCTGGCCGCTGCTGGCCGGCGACGGGGTGGTGCTGGGCGACGGGGTCGGCAGCGGGCTGGGCACCGCGCTGTTGCCGTACGCGGCGGGCTTGTGACCGGCCAGCAGCTCGCTGAGCGCGTAGATCACTGTGATCTGCCCGGTCTCGTAGTTGGCGTTATCCACGCTGGACACCTGAATTCCTGTATCTCCGCTGGTCAGCTCGTCGATGGCGCTGCCAGGCCCGGATCCGGCCGGGAATGAGCCGGCCAGCACCGTACCGCGCCCGGCGGCGTTCAGCTTCGCGGTCAGCGAGAGCAGCGCGGTATTGGCCGGGTTGCCGTCGCCGGACGCGGGCGGCGCGGCCGGGGCGATGACCACGGCCATGGTGGCCGCGCTGATCGTGCCCGGGGTGGCCTGCAGGTAGCCCTGCTGGGCGAAGCCCGCCAGGATGGACCGGGTCTGGGCGGGCGGGACCGTGCCCGGCTCCTGGGCCAGCAGCGCCGCGGCGAGCACCGCGGAGGCCTCGGACTGGCCGGCCAGCTGCGGGTCGTCGCCCTGCTGGGTGGCGCCCGCGGTGGTCACCGTGCCGGCCGGGGCCAGCTGCTGGGCCAGCGCGGTCAGGTTGCTCTCGGTGGTCGCGCTGGTGTCGAAGAACTGCTGGTTCAGCCCGACCTGGCCGGCCACCGTGGCGCCGGCCTGGTGGATCGCGGTGGTCAGCCCGGCCACCACGGCGCCGTCCGCGCCGGGCGCGGTGACCAGCACCACCTGCTCCCCCGGCAGCAGCCCGCCGAGCAGCCGCGGGGCCGTTCGCGGTGACGAAGTTCGGCGTCCCCGGACAGCCGGCTGGCCTGCAGGTTGTTCTGCGCGCGCAGGTTGTCGGCGGTACTGCGCAGCTTCGCCTCGGTGCTCTGCAGGCCGCGGGTCAGCGGCCCGTTCAGCGCGGTGGTGCCCAGCACGATGCCGACGGCCAGCGCGAGGAACACCGCGACGAGGGAAACCAGGTGATAGCGGAAATCAATCATCAGAAGAGACCGGTCAGCCAGTAGGTGAAGGTGTCCCACTCGGCCAGGAAGAACCCGATGAGGACCTTGATCGCCCCGGATACCGAGGCCGCCGCGAGCACCGCCACCAGGGCGGCCAGCACCAGGGTGAACAGGGCCCAGCCGGAGATCCGGCTCCGGTACAGCCGGCTGACGCCCTTCGCGTCGACGATCTTGTCGCCGACTTTCATCCGGGTCAGCACCGCACTGGCCATGCCGGCCCGGCCTTTCTCCAGGAACTCGGCCATGGAGAAGCGCATCCCCACGGCCACGATCAGCGTGGCGCCAAGCTCATCGGCGAGGAGCACGGCGAGATCCTCGCTGGTCCCGGTGGCCGGGCAGAGCACCGAGGGCAGGCCAAGGTCCTGTACCCGGGTCAGCCCCGGGGCTACGCCGTTCGGGTAGGCGTGCACGGCCAGTTCGGCCCCGCCGGCCAGCGCGTCGTCCGACACCGAGTCCATGTCGCCGACGATCAGGTCCGGCTTGTAGCCGGCCTCGAGCAGCGCGTCCGCGCCGCCGTCCACGGCCACCATGACCGGCTTGAACTCGCGGATGTAGGCGCGCAGCGCGAGCAGGTCGTCGCGGTGCCGGTAGCCGCGGGCGATGACCAGGACGTGCTTGCCCTCCATCGCCGTGCGCAGCTCGGGCGGCCGGATCCCGCCCTCGATGAGCATCTCGGAGTCGCGGCTGATGTACTCGATCGTGTTCGCGGCGAACGCCTTGAGCTGGTCGGCGAGCCCGGCCTTGGCCGCGGCCATGGCCGACCGGACCGAGTCGGCGTCCTGCACGGTGCCCTTGGCCAGCACTTCCTCGCCGTCGTACAGCGTGCCGCCGTCGAGCCGGATCGGCTGGCCTTCCCTGATGTGCTCGAACAGGTCGGGGCCGACGTCGTCGACGAGCGGGATGCCGGCCTCGAGCAGCAGCTGCGGGCCCATGTTCGGGTAACGCCCGCTGATGCTCACCGCGGCGTTGACCACCGCGGCGACCTCGTGCTGGATGAGCGCCTCCGCGCTGACCCGGTCCAGGTCGGTGTGGTCGATGACGGCGATGTCGCCGGGGCGCAGCCGCTTGGTGAGGTTCTTGGTGCGCTTGTCCATCCGCGCCGTCGCCGAGACGCCGGGCAGGCTGACGGGCCTGTTCCGGCGGAACCCGGGAAGCTTGCGGAAGGCAGCTGTCATCGTTAAGCAATATTGCCAGATGGTGGAGGCAGGGGGTTCCGCATCGGCCCCGGCCGGGTTATCATCCGGGCCCCGCCGACCGCTCGGCAGCCGCGGCTTCCAGCAGCTCACGGGCGTGCGCCCGGCCGAACTCGGAGTTCTCGAGACCGGCCAGCATCCGGGATAGCTCGCGCACCCGGCCCTGGTCGTCCAGGCGGGTCACGCCGCTGCTGGTGACCGAGCCGTCGCCGGACTTCTCCACCACCAGGTGGCTGTCCGCGAACGCGGCCACCTGGGGCAGGTGGGTGACCACGATGACCTGCGCGAGCCGGGCCAGCCGGGCCAGCCGGCGGCCGACCTCGACCGCCGCCTTGCCGCCCACGCCCGCGTCGACCTCGTCGAAGATGAAGGTCGGCACCGGGTCCGCGCCGGCGAACACCACCTCAATGGCCAGCATCACACGGGACAGCTCCCCACCGGACGCGCCTTTATTCAGCGGCAGCTCCGGCGCGCCCGGGTGGGCGGCCAGCCGGATCTCCACGTCCTCGGCGCCGTGCGGGCCTGGCTCGTCCAGCGGGCTCAGCACCACGGTCAGCCGGGCGTGCGGCATGGCCAGCGCGGACAGCTCGCCGGTGACCTGCTCGGCGAACTTGCCCGCGGCCTGCTCCCGGCCCAGCGTGACCTGCCCGGCCAGGTCGGCCACGGTGGCGGCGAGCTCGGCCTCCTGCGCGGCCAGCGCGGCGATCGTGTCGTCGTCGGAGTCCAGCTCGGCGACCCGGGCGGCGGCCTGCTTGGCCCAGGCCAGCACCGCGGCCAGGCCCTCTTCCTGGCCCGGGCCGCCGGTCCCGCCGTAGACCCGGATCAGGCGGGTGAGCTCGGCCCGGCGCTCCTGGACCGCGGCCAGCCGGGCCGGGTCCGCGTCGGCCTCCACCGCCTGCGCGTAGGACGCCAGCTCGGCGGCCACGTCGGACAGCAGGTACGTGGCCTCGGACAGCCGGCCGGCCAGTGCGGCCAGCGCCGGATCGTGCTCGGCCGACGCCTCCAGCGCCTGGCGGGCCGTGCCGAGCAGGGTGATCGCGTCGGCGCCGTCGTAGCCCGCGGTGGACGGGTCGGCCTGCAGCGACTCGTGCGCCGAGGTGGCCGCGGCGTGCAGCGCGTCGGCGTGCGACAGCCGCTCCTCCTCGGCCAGCAGGTCGGTGTCCTCGCCGCTGGCCGGCTCGACCCGCTCGATCTCCTCCAGGCCGCGGCGCAGCTCGGTGGCTTCCCTGGCGCGCTCCTGGGCCCGCGAGGTGAGCTGGGCCAGCTCGGTCCTGATCTCCCGGTGCCGCTGGTAGGCCCGCTGGTAGTCGGTGAGCACGGCGGCGTGCGCGGCCCCGGCGAACCGGTCGAGCGCGTCGCGCTGCCGCCCGCCGCGCAGCAGCTGCTGCTGGTCGGCCTGGCCGTGCACGGCGATCAGGTCGTCGGCCAGGTAGGTCAGCAGGGACAACGGCACCGGGCGGCCGCCCGCGCTGGCCCGCGACCGGCCCTCGGATGACACCGAGCGGCTGATGATCAGCGCGGTGCCGTCGTCGTCCAGGTCGCCGCCTGCCTCGGTGACCTGCCGGGCCACGTGGCCGTCCGGGTCGATCCGCAGCCGGCCGTCCACGCTGGCCCGGCCCGCGCCGGGGCGGACCCGGCCGGGCTCACCGCGCCCGCCGAACAGCAGGCCCAGGCCGGACACGACCATGGTCTTGCCCGCCCCGGTCTCGCCGGTGACGACGGTGAAGCCGGGCGACAGCTCGAGGGTCGCGTCACCGATTACCCCGAGCCCGGTGATACGGACTTCCTCAAGCATTGCCGCTGCGACCTTCCTCTCGCTGGCCGGGTGCCAGGCGGGTCCGGGCCTGACCCCGCCAGCCCTGCACCGGCAGCCCGAACTTGGCCACCAGCCGGTCGGTGAACAGGCCGCCGGCCTGATCCGGCCTGGCTGGCACTGCGCCGTCCGGCTCCTGGCTAACCCGGCGGAGCCGGGCGAGCAGCACCGGCCTGGCCCCGCGCCGGACCTCGACCCGGGCCCCGGCCGGCAGATCGACCCTACGCCGACCATCGCACCACAGAACCGCTCCGGACGCGTCAGTTTGGCCGTCCGCGCCGGGCGTGGCGCCGCCGGTCAGGCCCGCTGGGTAGGGGCGGCCGGGCGGTCCGCCGATGACCTCAGCGGCCAGCTCGGATTCCGGCGACACGACCATCGGCCGGGCGAACAGCGCGTGCGCGCTGATCGGCACCACGAGCAGGGCCTCGACCTCCGGCCACACCACCGGGCCGCCCGCGGAGAACGCGTACGCGGTGGACCCGGTCGGCGTGGCGAACACGACCCCGTCGCAGCCCCACCGGGACAGCGGGCGGCCGTCCACCTCGACCACCACGTCGACCATCCGCTCCCGGGCGCTCTTCTCCACGGTGGCCTCGTTCAGCGCCCACGTGGTGGCGGTCACGCTGCCGTTGGCCCGGACCGTGACGTCGATCGTCATCCGCTGCTCGACCAGGCAGCGGCCGGCCGCGACCTGGTCGACCACCTCGGCCAGGTCCTCGGGGTCGGCCTCGGCCAGGAAGCCGACGTGGCCCAGGTTGACGCCGAGCAGGGGCAGCCCGGCCGGCCGGGCCAGCTCGGCCGCGCGCAGCAGCGTGCCGTCCCCGCCGATGACCACGACCAGCTCGGCGCCGTCCACCGCGGCCGCGGGCGTGGCCGCGATCTGGGCGGCCGGGCGGGCGATCTCGGCCGCCTCGCCGGCCAGCACCCGGACCGCGAGGCCCGCGGCGGCCAGCTGGTCAACCACGAACCGGGCGCTGCGCACGGCTGCGTCCCGCCCGGTGTGCGCGACCACCAGCACGGTCCGCGTGCCGGCAGCGCGGGCGGCGGCGCGGGCGGCGGCCGGCTGCTGGGTCATTGCGGGCCGTCCTCGATGGCCCGGGCCAGCTCCCCGCCGGCCAGCGGCGGGGCCCCGGCCCGCAGCCACAGGAAATACTCGACGTTCCCGGCCGGGCCGGGCAGCGGCGACGCGGTCACCCCGGCGGTGCCCAGCCCAAGGCCCGCCGCGGCGGCGGCCACCGAGCGGACCGCGGCGGCGCGCTGGGCCGGGTCGCGCACGACGCCGCCCGCGCCCACGTTGCCCTTGCCCGCCTCGAACTGGGGCTTGACCAGGAGCACGAAGCTGGCGCCCGGCGCGGCGCAGGCCACCAGCGCAGGCAGCACCAGGGTCAGGGAGATAAAGGAAAGGTCCGCGGTGACCAGTTCCGGCGGCGGGGCCACCTGCTCCGGGGTCAGCTCACGCACGTTGACCCGGTCCAGCACGGTGACCCGCGGGTCGGTCCGGAGCGGCCAGGCCAGCTGCCCGTAACCCACGTCCACGGCAACCACGTGCGCCGCCCCGGCTCGCAGCAGCACATCAGTGAACCCGCCGGCCGACGCCC
Organism: uncultured Actinomycetes bacterium; assembly: GCA_963770375.1. GTDB lineage: Bacteria > Actinomycetota > Actinomycetes > Streptosporangiales > Streptosporangiaceae > DASVBE01. Next base: position 55,630 of record CAVYPM010000018.1, read on the forward strand.
CAGCATCCAGGCACCGCCGCCCGGCCACCGCGAGACCGGCGAATGCGGCGAGGGCGCCGGCCAGCTTGCGGCCGCCGCGGGAGGCGTAGTCCGGCTCGCCGGCCGGGTCGCGCACGGCGATGGCCGCGTCCCGGCCGACCTGCGTGGCGGGCTTGGCCGCGGGCTGCCCCGCGACCAGGACCCGGCCGTCGGCGATCAGGCCGGCCGCCTGCTCCCGGGACCGGGCCAGCCCCCGGCGGACAAGCTCGGTGTCCAGCCGCGCCCTGCTGCCCATGGTTGCGCGCCCGCTCAGCGGCCCGGCCGCCCGGCTGAGCCTGCGCTGCCGCCCGTGCCGCCGCCCGTGCCGCCGTCAGTGCTGCCGCCCGGGCCGCCGTCCAGCTCGCCGAGCACTTCCCGCAGCCCGCGGTGCACCTGCTCGAACACCGCCGCGTGCTCGCCCACCGGCAGCAGCGCCAGCCGGCCCATGCTGGCCAGCGCCGCGTCCACCCGCGGCTCGCCGGTCGCCGCGATCTCCGGATCGGCGGTGGCCGGGCGCTCCGCGGCCACCTGGGGCTCGGCGGTGGCAGGATGCTCCTGGGCCGCCTGCTCGTCCTCCATCGGCCTGCCGACCTCCATCGGGATCCCTGCTTCGGGCAGGACGGCACACGCCGCCCCTCCCGGAAACGCTACCGTCCGGAAGCGACACCACGGCGCACCCGGCCGGGCCCGGCGGCGGACAATTGCTCAGGAAAGTGAGGTCACGTTGGCGACGGCAGAAGAGTGCCGCGCGGCCCTGGAGGCGCTGACCGCGCGGATCGCGGACATGTCGCCGGAAGACCGCGCGGCCCGGCTCGCGGACCGCACGCTGAGCTGCCGGGTCACCGACCTGGGGATCACGTTCCGGACCCGGCTCGGCCCGGACGGCGCCGAGCCGGTGCGCGAGCAGACCGCGGGCGACCCGCCGGCGCAGATCCGGTTCAGTGCGGCCAGCGCCGACGTCGTGGCCCTGTCCGGCGACCCGGGCGGGCTGGCCAGGGCGTGGCTCAGCGGCCGGGTCAAGGTCGACGGCAACCTGCTCGACCTGCTCCGCCTCCGGAAGCTGATCTTCTGACCGCCGGCCGCGGGTAACAGCATGGACGAGCTCATCCCCCGGCCCCGGGCCGAGATCGCGCCCGGCGCGGTGCACGTGCCGGGCTGGCTCAGCCTCACCGAGCAGGCTGACCTGGTCAGGGCCTGCCGCGAGTGGTCCCGCCCGCCGGCCGGGATCCGGCACACCAGGCTGCCCCGCCGCGGGGTGATGTCGGTGCAGACCGTCTGCCTGGGCTGGCACTGGATCCCCTACCGGTACAGCAAGTTCGCCGAGGACAACGACGGGGCGCCGGTGAAGCCGTTCCCCGGGTGGCTGGCCGGCCTGGGACGGCGCGCCGTAGCCGCCGCCCTCGGCGACGACCGGACGGCGGCCGCCTACCAGCCCGACGTCGCGCTGATCAACTTCTACGACGACGAGGCCCGCATGGGCATGCACGCCGACCGGGAGGAACGCAGCCCGGCCCCGGTGGTGTCGCTGAGCCTCGGGGCAAGCTGCGTTTTCCGGTTCGGCAACACGGAGAACCGCGGCCGCCCGTACACCGACGTGCCGCTGGAGTCGGGCGACCTGTTCGTGTTCGGTGGCCCGGCCCGGCTGGCCTACCACGGGGTCCCGCGCACGCTGCCGGGCACCGGCCCGGACGGCATCGGCCTGCCGTCCGGGCGGCTCAACATCACCCTCCGCGAGTCCGGCCTGACGGCGGCCGGCTAGTGCCATCGCCAGGACCGCCGCCGAGGCGGTCTCGGCCGCGGGCTAAGGGCGGTCACCACCGGTACGGGCGTCCCGCAGCGACTCGGCCGCCGTCAGGAGGGCGGCGCCGAGGAGCACGGTGTCCTTGAGCAGGGCCTCGCCCAGCACGGACAGCTGCGGGATGCCCCCCGGCCCCTCCCGCCACGCTTCCGGCGTGGTGACCAGGAAGCTGAGCGTGCTGAGCATCATCCCGGCGGCTCCGAAGCTGCCCACCGCCGAGGCCCGGGGCGCCAGCGGCCTGGCCGCGATCAGGGCGCCCAGGGTCAGCTGCGCGACCCCGGTGAGCCGCGCAAGCTTCCTGGCGCCCAGCTTCTTACGGAGCCGCGAGGTCAGCGGGCTCGCGGTGACCAGGATCTCGGCGTTCTCAACCTCGTAGTCGGTGAACTTCAGCGCCCCGATCCACACCAGGGTCGTCACCAGCCCGTAGCGCGTGACCGCGGATCCTGCGGTGGCCAGGCCGCCGGCTGGTGCCTGCCGCGTTCCCATGTGGCTGCTCCCGGTCGGCCTAGGCGGGCTCCCACCGTTCGCCCAGGGCCTTGGCGAGCTCCGCCATGAACGGCGGTGAACAGGAGCCCATCTCCTTGACTTCGGAGAAGTTGTCGAAGAACCACAGCGGGCCGGCATCCGTCGTCTCGCCCGGGGACAGCGGCTGGCCGAACACGGCGATGGCCCCGGCGTCGCTGATCCAGGCCGTCTCACCGCTGTCGTCGGCCACCTGCCAGCCGTCGTGAATCAGCCGGCCCTCGCTGCCGTAGATGCGGATCTCCCGGGCCTTGCCGCCTTCGCCGCTGACCACGATGCGCTCGTACGCGTGGTGACCCTTGTTGTGATCGCCCATTCCGGGAACCTTCTTCCTCGCCGCTACCCCATGCATCCTGCCCGGCTCAGGCCGGCCGCGAACCATCCGTAATCCATAAGAAAGACCCGCCTTCAAGCCGATCCGCTCATCGTCGTGCCTCCCCCGGGCGCCGTCCCGGGCACCGTCCCGGATGTGCCGGTTCCCGCCCGCCCGGGCGCGTCGTCCCCGGGGCGCCGCGGGCCGGGCCGGTAAGCTGCCGGGCGGGCCGTGACTGGCGCGCTGGGATGGGTCACCCTTGTGGGAGCGGCCCCGTCACCAGTACGGATGCCGGGCGCCTGGGCTTTCCGTGGCCAGCACCGGGAGGATTTGCATGACGTCGCCAAGCACCGAGACCGTTGCCTTTCGCAGCGCGCTGGAGGTGATCCGCGCCGTCGAGCCGAGGATCGCCGACGCGATCGGCGCCGAGCTCGCGGCCCAGCGCGGCTCGCTGAAGCTGATCGCCAGCGAGAACTACGCCTCCCCGGCGGTGCTGCTGGCCATGGGCAACTGGCTCAGCGACAAGTACGCCGAGGGCACCATCGGCCGCCGGTTCTACGCGGGCTGCGCCCAGGTCGACGTGGTCGAGTCGGTCGCCGCCGAGCATGCCCGTGAGCTGTTCGGCGCGCCGCACGCGTACGTCCAGCCGCACTCCGGCATCGACGCGAACCTGGTGGCCTACTGGGCCGTGCTGGCCGACCGGGTCGAGGGGCCGGCGCTGCAGAAGCTCGGCGCGCGGCAGGTCAACGAACTGTCCGACGCGGACTGGGCCCAGCTCCGCAGCGACCTGGGCAACCAGCGGATGCTCGGCATGTCGCTGGACGCGGGTGGCCACCTGACCCACGGCTTCCGGCCGAACATTTCCGGGAAGATGTTCGACCAGCGGTCCTACGGCACCGACCCGGCCACCGGCCTGCTCGACTACGCCGAACTGCGGCGGACCGCGCTGGACTTCCGCCCGCTGATCCTGGTGGCCGGCTACTCCGCCTACCCCCGCAAGATCAACTTCGCCACGATGCGGGAGATCGCCGACGAGTGCGGCGCGATACTCATGGTGGACATGGCGCACTTCGCCGGGCTGGTCGCGGGCAAGGTGTTCACCGGCGATTTCGACCCGGTGCCGCACGCCCAGATCGTCACCACGACCACGCACAAGTCGCTGCGCGGCCCGCGCGGCGGGCTGGTCCTGTGCCAGCCGGAACTGTCCGACGCGGTCGACCGGGGCTGCCCGCTGGTACTCGGCGGCCCGCTCGGGCACATCATCGCGGCCAAGGCGGTCGCGCTGGCCGAGGCCCGCCAGCCCTCGTTCCAGGACTACGCCCAGCGGATCGCGGACAACGCCCAGGCGCTGGCCGAGGGACTGGTCAAGCGCGGGGCCACCCTGGTCACCGGCGGCACGGACAACCACCTGGCGCTGGTCGACGTGAGCGGGTACGGGCTGACGGGCCGGCAGGCCGAGCCGGCGCTGCTGGACTCCGGGATCGTGACCAACCGGAACTCGGTCCCGCGCGACCCGAACGGCGCGTGGTACACGTCCGGCATCCGGATCGGCACGCCGGCGCTGACGACCCGCGGCCTGGGCACGGCCGAGATGGACGTGATCGCCGGGCTGATGCACGAGGTACTCAGCAACACGCGGCCGGGCAGGACGTCCAGCGGCGGCCCGTCCAAGGTGGCCTACGAACTGGACCCGGCGCTGGCGTCGCGGGTCAGCGGCCAGGCCGCCGATCTGCTGGCCAGTTTCCCGCTCTACCCGGCCGTGGACCTGGGCTGATGCGCTCCCCGGCCGGCCGCTGGCGCGCGGGCCGGCCGGGTTGCCATGCATGATCCGCGAAGCGTGGGAAGATAACAGGAAAGTAACGAATCCGGCTATAAACGCATACGCCCCGATAAGCCCCCGCCCAAGCGGCGATCCAGCCCCCCGCTCGTGAGGAGCCGCAGCAGATGACAGCACCGGCAGGCGCACACTTCCCTGACCCGCGCACCCCCGCCAGCGAGCCGCCCCGGCCGCTGCCGCGCCGCGAAACGGGAATGGACTGGGCGCAGCAACCGCCCCCGTCCGCCCCGCCGTCCGCGCCTGCCCCGAGCACGCTCCGCTGGGTACTCGACCGGCTCCGCAGTCTCTAGCTTCAGGAATACGGTGCTTGCGCGGCGGGCCGCCCACGGCCGACGGCTTTCGCGCCGAACGGGCGGGTAGGTTCCGGATATGAAGGTCATAAATCTGGGTCAGGCGGACGGGCTGCCGCCGGTGGACTGGGCCACCGCCGCCGGGATGCTTGATGCCGGGCTGGCGCCGCGGCCGGACGCGGCGAACGCCCGGACGACCTGGCTATCCACCGTCAACGAGGACGGCAGCCCGCATGTGACCGCGGTCGGTGCCCTCTGGCTGGACGGCACGTTCTGGTTTCAGACGGGCGCGGGGACGCGCAAGGCCCGCAACGTCGCGCGCGATCCGCGGTGCTCGGTCGCGATCTCGGTCCGCGACGCGGACGTCGTGATCGAAGGTGACGCGGTGCGGGTGACCGAGCCGGGCGCGGTGGCGCGCATCGCGAAGGCCTGGGCGGACAACGGCTGGCCCGCCGAGCCCGACCCGGGCGGGTCGGGCATCACGGCCCCGTTCAACGCGCCGTCGCAGGGACCGCCGCCGTGGAACGTGTACCGCATCGAGCCACGCTCGGCGACCGTGGCCCTGGCGGCAGAGCCGGGCGGCCTGACCCGCTTCCGCTTCTGACGGAATAATAAATTTATCGGCGGCCGGCGCGGCGGTATTGCGTCGGCGGGGGCTGCCACACTGGGCGGGTGCCTGAGGGTGACGTGGTCTGGCGGGTCGCCCGGCAGCTCGATCTGGCGCTTGCGGGCCGGGTGCTGACCCGCACGGACTTTCGCGTGCCGCGGTTCGCCGCGGCGGACCTGACCGGGCAGACGGTGACCGCGGTGCGGTCGCGGGGGAAGCACCTGCTGGTGCGGACCGGCGCCGGGCAGAGCATCCATTCGCACCTGAAGATGGACGGGTCGTGGCGCATCCGGCCGGCCGGGAAGCCGCCGCCGCGGGATTACCGTGTCCGGCTGGTCCTGGCCAATCCGCAGTGGCAGGCGGTCGGGTCGCTGCTGTCGCTGGTCGAGGTGCTGCCGACCAGTGACGAGGGCCGGCTGACCGGGCACCTGGGGCCGGATCTTCTCGGCCCGGACTGGGACGCCGATGAGGCCGTGCGGCGGCTGCGGCAGAACCCGGACAGGCCAGCCGGCGAGGCGCTGCTCGACCAGCGCAACCTGGCCGGCATCGGCAACGTGTACAAGTCCGAACTGCTGTTCCTCCGCGGGGTCAGCCCCTGGCGGCCGATCGGCGAGGTCGCCCACCTGGACGCGATGGCCTCGCTGGCCCAGCGGCTGCTGGAAGCGAACAAGAACCGCAGCGGCCACATCACCACGGGCAACCTGCGGCGGGGGCAGCAGCACTGGGTCTACGGCCGCACCGGCCAGCCGTGCCGGCGCTGCGGCACGCCCATCCTGTTCCACGATCCGGGCGTGTCCGGCGGCGCGCCCAAGGACCGCATCACCTTCTGGTGCCCGTCTTGCCAGCGGTGAGGACTGCCTGAGGCTGACCCAAGATCAGCCCTGAGTGTGATCAGGTCTAGCCCGGCGGCCGATGCCGGCCGGCCCTGCCGCGCACCAAGATGGCCTGACTGGCCCGGCGACCAACGCCGCGGCCGCAGGAAAGGACGACGTTCAATGATCGAGGCAAGGGGCCTCACGAAGCGTTACGGGAGCACGCTGGCGGTGGACCAGCTCTCGTTCAGCGTCGAACCCGGCCGGGTTACCGGTTTCCTCGGGCCCAACGGCGCGGGCAAGACCACCACGATGCGGATGATCCTCGGGCTTGACCGGCCGACCGCCGGCACGGTGACCGTGGCGGGCAAGCCGTTCTCCCGTGCCGATCACCCGATGCGGGAGGTGGGTGCGCTGCTCGACGCGCGGGCCGTGCACGGCGGCCGGAGCGCGTACAACCATCTGCTCTGCCTGGCCCAGACCAACGACCTGCCCGCCCGCCGGGTGGGCGAGGTGCTCGAGCTGACCGGGCTGAGCGAGGTGGCGAAGAAGCGGACCAAGGGGTTCTCGCTGGGCATGGGCCAGCGGCTCGGCATCGCCGCGGCGCTGCTCGGCGACCCGCGCGTGCTGATGTTCGACGAGCCGGTCAACGGGCTCGACCCCGAGGGCATCCTGTGGATCCGCAACCTGATGAAGGCGCTGGCCGCGGAGGGCCGCACGATCTTCGTGTCCAGCCACCTGATGTCGGAGATGGAGAACACCGCCGATCACCTCATCGTGATCGGCCGGGGCCGCCTGATCTCGGACTGCACGGTGGCGGAGTTCATCGAGCAGAACTCCCGCCAGACGGTCCGGGTGCGCACCCCCGACCAGGGCCCGCTGAGCGCGGTCCTGGCCGCGGGCGGCGCCTCGGTGCGCGACGAGGGCGACGGGTCGCTGCTGGTCACCGGCCTGACCCCGGCCCGGGTCGGGGACCTGGCGTTCGAGCACTCGATCCGGCTGCACGAGCTGGCGCCGGCCCGGGCGTCGCTGGAAGAGGCGTTCATGGAGCTGACCGCCGGCGCGGTGGAGTTCCACGCGGGGGTGCCGGACGGGAATCCCGCCGACGAACCGGTGACCGCCGGAAAGGGGTCTTGAGATATGAGTACGGTTACTGCCGCGCCGGCCACCGGAAGCAGGGTGGCGCTGCCCCCGGCGCGGGGCAGGTCCGGGCTGGCCGGCGCGATCCGCTCCGAGCTGACCAAGATCCGGTCGACCCGCTCCACCTACTGGACGCTGCTGGCCCTGGTCATCGTGACCGTGGGCCTCGGCGCGCTGGTCAGTTTCGGCGCGGCGCAGCATCCCGGCGACACCGGCCCGGGCTTCGACGCGACCCAGCGCAGCCTCGGCGGGCTCTACCTCAGCCAGCTGATCATCGTCGTGCTCGGCGCGCTGACCATCACCTCGGAGTACTCCACCGGGATGATCCGGACCTCGCTGACCGCGCAGCCGCGGCGGGGCACGCTGTTCGCCGCCAAGGCCATCGTGTTCGGCGCGGTGTCGCTGGCCACCGGGCTGGTGGTGTCGTTCCTGTCGTTCTTCGTGGGCCAGGCGATCATGTCCGGCCATCATTCGCTGGCCGGCTTCCCGCTGAGCGTCTCGCTGGGCGACCCGAACGTCCTGCGCGCGGTCATCGGCGGGGGCCTGTTCCTGGCCGCGTGCGGGATGCTGTCCTTCGGCCTGGGCATGATGCTCCGGCACACCGCCGGGGCCATCACCGCCGCGATCGGGCTGCTGTTCGTGCTGTCGGTCCTGGTCAACTTCCTGCCGCAGAGCTGGCAGGACCACATCGACAAGTGGATGCCGGCCATCGCGGGCACCCAGATCTGGGCCACCAAGCCGGATCCGTCGTTCCTGGGGCCCTGGACCGGGTTCGCGGTGCTGTGCGGCTACGCCGCGGCCGCGATGATCGCCGGCTGGATCCTGTTCCAGCGGCGGGACGCGTAGCCCGGAGCGGCGCCCCCTGGACAGCCGGGGCGGGTGGCCTGGTCCCTCCCCGGCCGCCCGCCCCGGTGGCGTATTCAGCCCGGCCCGGGCCGGCCTGGGCCGGGTCAGGTCAGGTCAGGCCCAGCTGGTCCAGGGCCTGGCTCGCCCCGACGGGACGGCCGGCCTGCCAGGCGGCGGCGCAGACCGCGCGCAGGCCGTCGACCGGGTCGCCGTGGCCGGACAGGGTGATCTGCCCGCCGTCCGCGGACGCGGGCGCGGGCGCGGTCGCCGTCCAGCCGCGGCATCGCCAGCCGCCGTCCGCCGCGGTCACCGCGGGCTGCGGCTCCAGCAGGGCGGCCAGGCCGGCCGACAGGTAGGTGGGCCGCTGGGACGGCGGCGCGGCGACCACGTCCGCGGGCCGGGACACCCCGGTCAGCACCAGAAGGGTGTCCGCGCCGCCCCGGACCCCGCCCTCGATGTCGGTGTCCAGCCGGTCGCCGATCACCAGCGGCCGCCGGGCGCCGGTCCGCTGGACCGCCTCGGCGTGCAGCGGCGGCTCCGGCTTGCCCGCCACGACCGGCTGCACGCCGGTGGCCCAGGCGATGGACTGCACCAGTGACCCGTTGCCCATCTCCTCGCCGCGCGCGGTGGGCAGCGTCCGGTCCGCGTTGGCGGCGACGTACCTGGCCCCGGCGCGGACCGCCAGCACGCCCTCGCTGAGCAGGCCGTAGCTGATGTCCGGCGAGAAGCCCTGGACCACCGCGGCGGGCCGCTCGGCCGCGGTGGACACCGGCCGCAGCCCGCGTTCGCGCAGCGCGAGCCGCAGCCCGTTGCCGCCGACCACCAGAACCCTGGCCCCCGGCGGCAGCCCGGCGGCGAGCAGCCGGGCCGCGGCCTGGCCGGAGGTCACCACGTCGGCCGCGGTGGCGGGCACGCCGAGCCGGGTGAGCTGAGCCGCGATCGCGGACGGCGACCGGGACGCGTTGTTGGTCACGAACGCGCGGTTCATCCCCGCCGCGGCCACCTTGGCCAGCGCCTCGGCGGCGCCGGGCACGGCGGCCTTGCCCACGTAGATCACGCCGTCCAGATCGAGAAGCGCGGTGTCGTACACCTCGTGCAGGGGCCGGTCGCAGCCGCGCAGCAGGGCCGGCGGCGCGTCCGCCTGATCCGGCCCGGTCACGCCGGGCCCGTCCCGGTCAGGCCAGAACCCGGGCCCGGCTGCCCCGGCCCCGCCCCCGGGCCAGACCCTCCCCCCGGGCCAGACCCCGGCCCTGAGCCTGGCGCGGTATCCGGGCCGGCGTCCGGACCGGAACCTGCCGCCCGGCCCCGCTCGCTGGGGCTGATCTGGTCCGGCAGGCCGGCTTCGCGGCGGGCCCGCAGCGTCGCCCGGACGCCGCGCAGCGCGTCCGAGTAGTGCCGCAGGTCCGGCCGCATGGCCGCGGCCAGCGCCAGGTGCTCGGCCGCGCCGCGCGGGTTGCCGGTCCGGGCCAGGGCCAGGCCCAGGCCGAACTGGGCGTAGTCGTCGGCCGGGCTGGCGTCGACGATCTGCCGGAAGCTGTCCGCCGCGTCGCCGTACCGGTGGGCGTCGAACTGTGCCCGGGCCAGTGCCTCCAGGACGCTGCGCGACCCTGGCTCCGCGGTGTTCGCGCGGGCCAGCAGCTGCGCCGCGGCCGCCGCGCTGCCCCGGCTCAGCAGGTCGAGCCCCCGCTGGTACAGGTCGTAGGTATCGCCCCCGGAGCCGCGCCGCTCCGGCCGCTGCGGTCCCTGCCATGGCCGTCGCCGTCGGAGCCGTCACTGCCGTCGCCGCTCCCCCGGCCTTCGGCGCCGTTCACCTGGCCGTAGGCGCCGTTTTCCCGGCTGTCGGACCTGCTTTCCTGACCGCTGGCACTGCCTTCCTGGCTGTCCGTGGCACCTCCCGGGCCGTTCGCGCTGCTCGCCGGGCCGGCCCCGGCGGGACGATCTTCCCGGTCCTGGGAATCCCCGCCGCCGCCCGGTCCTTGAGACATGTATGCCCATCCTTCCGTCCGGCCACGATGGGGGCCAGCCGGCGCCGGGAGCAGGACCCGGCGGCCTGGTGCTGGCACCGTTCCGCGGGGTCCGCTACGCCGCGGACCGGGTTAGCGATCTCGCAGGGGTCACCTCCCCACCGTACGACGTGATCGCCCACGACATCGAGGCCCAGCTGATCGCCGCCGACCCGCACAACATCGTCCGGCTGATCCTGCCGCACGCGGCCGGCCCGCCCGGCGGGGGCCGTTACGACGGCGCCGCCTCCGCGCTGCGCCAGTGGCAGGACGAGCGGGTGCTGGTCGCCGACCCGGCCCCCGGGCTGTATGTGTACGAGCAGGCCCGGCCGGCCCCCGGCAGCAACGACGGCGGCCGCGGCGAGGTGCTGCAGCGCGGCCTGATCGGCGGGCTCGGCCTCCGCCCGCCGGAGGACCGGGTCATCCTCCCGCACGAGGACGTGATGCCCGGCCCGGTGACCGGCCGGCGCGAGCTGATGGAGGCTACCCAGGCCAACCTGGAGCCGATCTTCCTGCTCTACGACGGCGGCCGCCCGCCCGGCGCGGCGACCCAGGTCGTGGAGGCGGTGGCGGCCGGCGGACCGCCGCTGGCCGAGGCGCTGACCGAGGACGGACTGCGGCACCGGCTGTGGGCGGTGACCGACCCGGCGCAGCTGGCCGCGGTGGCCGCGGACCTGGCCCCCCGGCAGGCGCTGATCGCCGACGGGCATCACCGCTACGCCGCGTACCGCCAGCTGCAGGCCCGCCGCCGGGACGCGGGCTGCGGCGCGGGGCCGTGGGACTACGGGCTGGCGCTGCTGGTTGACTCGGCGGCCTACCCGCCGCGGATCGGCGCCATCCACCGGGTGCTGCCCGGGCTGACCCCGGACAAGGCGGTCGACCTGGCCAAGGGCGCGTTCTGCGTCACGCCGCTGCCCGGCGGCAGCCGGGACCTGGCCGCCGCGCTGGCCGCGCTGGACCAGGCGGCCGTGGCCGGCCCGGCCTTCCTGGTGGCCGGCGCCAGTGCTGCTGAGAACAGTGCTGCTGAGAACAGTGCTGCTGAGAACAGTGCCACCGGGAGCAGTGCCAACGGCAGCGGCACCGCGTACCTGCTGACCGACCCGGACCCGGTGCAGGCCGAGGCGGCCATGCCGGACGGGCTGTCCGCGACCTGGCGCGGCCTGGGCTATTCGGTGCTCCAGCAGCTGCTGATCACCCGGCTATGGGGGCTGCGCGACGACGACCGCAGCGTCCGGATCGTGCACAACGACGCGGCCACCGCGATCGCCGAGGCCGGTAAGTCCGGCGGCACCGCGGTGATCTGCGCGCCGATGTCCGCGGCCGAGGTCTACACGGTGGCCGCGAACGGCGAGCGGGTGCCGCGCAAGTCGACGTCGTTCGGCCCGAAGCCGCGCACCGGCCTGGTCATCCGCGCGTTCGCCGAGAGCTGAAAAAGCGTCACGTTCCCGGCTGGCCGTTCCTGGCGTACAGCACCAGCGGCCACCAGTCGCCGTCGACGAACGTGAAGTTCGCGTCGAAGTACCGGGTGAGCGACGGCGTCCAGGCCACCCGGAGGTACTGGTAGGGGGTCAGCAGCACGTACTGCGCGGACCGGAACGCCTGCTGCCAGGCGGTCTCGGCGGCGGGCACCGTGCCCGCGGTCAGCCCGTTGCGGCCCCGTCCGAGGACGTAGTCGGTGCCGGTGGCGTCGACCATCAGCGAGCAGCCGGGCACGCTGGAACTGAGCCGGTTGATCGCGATCAGCAGCGACGCCTGGTCGGTCGCCACGCAGGCGCCCGACGGGATGGCCGCCTCGAGGGCTGATCTCGGGTACACCGGCGTGGGCGCATTTTCGGCCCTGGGCACAGCAAACGGGAGTACGAGAATGGCCAGGCCGGCCAGCCCCGTGACGGCCGTCCCCAGCCGCGCGAACCGGGCCGGGCCGAGCCGCGCGGCCAGCGTGTTACCGGGCCCGGCGGCCAGCAGCCGGGCCGCGGACAGACCCAGGGTCAGCCCGGCGAACGGGGCCAGGAACCCGGCGTAGTGGTAGTAGAAGTCGTCGGGGATCAGGAAGATCCCGATGACCAGGAGCGTGCTGGCCGCGGCGAACACGTCCAGCGGCGGCGGCCGCCGCCGGTCACCCGCCACGCGGCCGCGAACGAGCCGAACACCAGCAGCACGGCCGCGGCCCCGGCCACCGCCAGGACCGCCGCCGCGGGGTGGCCCACGGCCAGCCCGGCCATCTGCTGCACCCGGTAGCCGAACGGGATCCGCACGTCGGTGCGCACCAGCTGGGCCACGATCACGCTGTCCCAGAACCGGGCCGGGGCGGCCAGCGCGAACGGCACGACCGGGATCAGGAAGCCCGCGGCCACGCCGCCGGCGAAGGCCAGCAGCCGCCGGGTGCCGGGCAGGCACAGCACCGCGATCACGGCCACCGGCACGATGGCCCACACCTTGACCGCGCCGGCGAAGCCGAGCGCGGCGCCGCCCCAGGCCAGCCGCCGGGCGCTGGTGGCCAGCCGGTCGCCGTCGAACACCGCGACGGCCCCGGCCAGGCAGGCCAGCACCAGCCACGGCTCGAGCAGCACGGTGTGCGCGGACTGCACCGCGGACGGGTAGACGGCCAGCAGCCCGCAGACGATGGTGAGCGCGGTCAGGCCGCGGTGCCGGACCAGCCGCCGGCCAGCGGCACCGCCGCGGCCCCGGCCGCCGCGGTGAGGATCCGCCCGGCGGCCATTGCGGCGTCGGTGCCGGCCAGCTTGGCCAGCAGCGCGGCGGGCGCCATCAGGAACGTGATCCCCGGCGGCTGCACGGTGATGAAGTCGCGGTACGGGATGGCCCCGCCCACCAGGCGCAGTGCGCTGCCGAAGTCGGCCCCGTCGTCGTACTCGGTCGCCGCCAGCAGGTGCCCAGGACGGGCCAGCTGGTAGGCCCGCAGCCCGACGGCGAGCAGCGTGGCCGCGGCGATGATCAGCCCGGCCGGCGACAGCCCGAGGATCCGCCGGGAGCCGAGCCCGGCCCAGAACGAGCCGCCCCGCCCGCCGCCGCTCCGGTCACCCGCAGCCGGCGCCGGCCCGGCGCCCGGGCCGCCGGCGGGCTCCGCGAGCGGCCGGTCCGCGGCCGGGCGCGCGCCGCCGGGAGCGCGGTTCGCGGCGCTCGGGCGGGCGGGCATCCTGGTCACGGGTCTGGCTTCTCCGGTCGGCTCCGGGGCGGTCACGCCGACGGCAACGGCGCCACGGCCGGCTGCGCCAGGCCAGGCGGCATGCCTCTGCGCCGCGGGTAATCTGCGGCCGGCTCGGCCTCGATCCTACTCGGGGCCCTGGGACGATAGATCCATGAACGGCACAACGGGCACAGCAGCCGGGGATGTCATTACCGACCTCGGGCACGACGTGTACCAGATCGATACCCACATGGCCGGGTACAGCGGGATCGTCGCGGGCTACCTGATCCTTTCCGGCCGGCCGTGCCTGGTGGAAACCGGCACCGCCCCGTCCGCCCCGCTGGTCATCCGCGCCCTGGCCCACCTCGGAGTCGGCCCCGCGGACCTGGCCACGCTCGCGGTTACTCATATTCACCTGGACCACGCCGGCGGCACCGGCGACCTCGCGGAGCACTTTCCTGCTGCGGAGATCGTGGTCCACGAGAAAGGAGCCCGGCACCTGGCCGACCCGTCCCGGCTGATGGCCAGCGCGCACATGGTGTACGGCGACGAGCTGGACGCCCTCTTCGGGCGGCTGGCCCCCACCCCGGCCGGGCGCATCCGCGCCGTCGACGACGTCGGCCATATCGACCTGGGCGGCGGCCGGCGCCTGGACAGCCACTACTCCCCTGGCCACGCCAAGCACCACGTCGGCCTGATCGACTCGGTCAGCGGCGACCTGTACGTCGGCGACGCGGCGGGCGTCTACATCCAGGAGACCGGGGACATGCGGCCCGCCACGCCGCCGCCCGACTTTGATCTCGAGACCGCGCTCGCATCACTGCGTACGTTTAAATCATTGCGACCGCAGCGGCTGCTGTTCAGCCACTTCGGGCCGGTCAGCGCGGTCGGCGAGACCCTGGAGCGGTCCGCCGAGGAGATCCGCCTGTGGGTGGACGAGACGAAGCGGGCCGTGGGGTCGGGCCTGAGCCTCGACCACGCCGCCGCGATGGTGCAGGAGCGCACCCGCGAGCGCTACGCCGTCCTCCGCGAGGATGGCGACCCGCTGCTGGCCGCCAAGTTCGAGCGCGTCGCCGGCACCGAGCCCAACGTCGCCGGCATCATGCACTGGCTGGACAAGACCCCAGGCGCCGCCTGACCTCGGCGGGTCACAGTAGCAGGGGCGGGCACTGAGCTAGCCGCAACGCAGAGGCCGGGAGAACTGGCCAGGGTAATCCCGGCTAGCTGCGGCGGGCTTCGGCGAACGGGGCCGCGCCCGGTTGCCTGAAGCCGACGGCCGTGCAGACCCGGGCGGCCGTGCAGGACACGCCGCCCAGCGCGGCGTGCCCGGAGGCCGGCAGCGCGCTGGCCGTGCGGGTCCAGGCGCGGCCGTCCCAGTGCTCGATGAGCGGCGCCGGGTTGCGCGGGTCGCCACTGATCAGCGCACCGACCGCGGTGCAGGACGTCGCGGTCGCGCAGGAAACCGACAGAATTCCGCGGGCAAAGTGGGCGCCGGACGGCCCGGCAAGCGTGGTGCCCTTCCAGGTACTGCCGTTCCACCACCGGGCCCGGCCACCGCCGTTGTAGTCACCCCACACGGCCATGCAGGCCGTCGTGCTGGCGCAGGACAGGTCCATGCTGGCCGACACCGGACTCAGCCTCGTCGCCGGGCCGCTGATGACCCAGGTGCTGCCGCGGAATCCTTCGACCAGGGTGAACCCGAGCCCGCCCTTGCGGTACTTCCCGTTGGCGAAGCACACGGTCTTATTCGGGCAGGACACGCCGTCGAGCTTGACGCTGCTAGCGCCGGACGGGGTCTTCGGCGCGGCCGTCGCCTGCCAGCTGGTGCCGTTCCAGACCGCCGCGGCCGGGCCCGGGTGCGGCCCGTCGGTCAGCCCGACCGCCAGGCAGAACGTGCGCGACACGCACGACACCTTCTGCTCGCCGCGGCCCAGCGGGGTCGTGGCCGGTCCCGGCGGCGCGGCCACCGCGGTCCACCGCGAGCCGTCCCAGCGGTGCGCCCCCGTGGTCCCGATCGCCAGGCAGAAGGTGGCCGACGTGCAGGAAAGCCCGGTGACCAGACCGATGGCCGCCCCGCGCGGGATCCGCCACGGGCCGCCCGCGGCGGTGCGCACCAGCACCGACGGGACGCCCCTCGGCACCGGAGCGAGCGGCGGCAGCGAGAATGAGGTCGCCGCCGCGCAGAATCTGGTCCCGGCGCAGGACACGCTGGCCAGCAGGCCGTTGATCCGCGGGGTCTGCTGCACCCGGTACGGCGTGGTCGCCGCGCTCGCGGCCGGCCCGGCGGCTACCGCCAGCCCGGCTAGCGCGAGTGCCGCCGCGGGCAGCGCCACGGCCGCCGGCCAGCGCCGCCGCCACGTTCCCGGCCGCAGCCCGGACCGGTTCCCGTGCGAGCTTCCCGGCACCGGATCGCCTCCCATGAAGTCTGTTCAGGCGCAGGCTCCGTCCGCGCCCCACCTCAGTAGGACGCGGGTCATTAGAGCCGAGTTGTCACCATTGCGGACTTTTCTGGCCCCCTGGGCCATTCACCCAGTTAGCACGCCCGCCAGCTACATCGAGTTGACCCGGCCCGGCGCCGCCACGCCGCTGAGCGCCGGCCTCGTAGCGCTGAACGCGCTCACCGGGAACCGGCTCTCCCCGTCCAGCGCAAGCTCGCTGAGCACCCGGCCCAGCAGCCCGGCGAACTTGCCCGCGTGCCCGGCGCCGGCGCAGACCAGCACGCGCTCCGAGCCGGGCACGTAGTCCACGATGAAGTCCCGGTCGGGCGGGAAGTCGTAGCAGCAGGCGCGCGTGTACAGCTCGGGACCGACCGCGCCGGGCAGGTAGCGCTCAAGGAACGCCAGCACCCGCTGGACCCGGCCCTCGTCCCGCGCGTACGTCCTGGTCTCCGGCGTCACCACCGGGCCGGCGCCGTCGATGCCGATCTTGACGGCGACCTCGCCGTACACCGGGAAGCCGTAGTACAGGCCGTCGTCGGCCAGGTAGCCCCAGACGCCGAACCGGTCCGGGGTGAACTGGGCGACCTTCGGCGTGGCGAAGTACGTGACCTGCTCCTCGGTGAGCGTTATCGGCAGCCGGGCGCCGTCGCCCCCGCCGAGCATGGCCAGCAGCAGCGGGTTCCACGCTCCGCCGGCCAGCACGACCTGCCCGCCGCGGTATTCCTGCCCTCCCGCCGTCACCGTCACGCCGCCCGCCGACTCGGTGATCGCGGTCACTTCAGTGCCGGCCAGCACCGTCGCGCCCCGGTCGCGGGCCATTGCCAGGTGCGCCGCCGTGCCCCGGCGGATGTCGAGGATGCCCGACTCGGGATCGCGCAGCGCCACGTGCTCCGCGCCGAGCCGCCACTGCGGCCAGCGCTCGGCCACTTCCACACCGGTGAGCTGCTCGTACGGCAGGTTCGCCGTGTCCATTGCGTCCGCGGTGGCGGCCAGGTAGGCCGCCCCGGCGCTGCCGTCCTCGGCGATGATCAGCCCGCCGGTGCGGTACACGAGCTGAAGCCCGGTCTCCCGCTCGGCCACGTTCCAGCTCTGGTACGCCGCCGGCGTCAGCGCCGTGTACTCCGGCCTGCTGTACGCGTGCCGGATCACCCGCGAATGATCTTCGGACGCCCCGCGGGTGTGCCCGTGCTGGTACTGCTCGAGCGCCAGAACGCCGCCGTTGCCGCCGAGCCGCCGGCTCAGCCAGTAAGCCGTCGCCGCGCCGACTGCGCCGCAGCCGATCACAATCACCCGGTACTGCTGTGCCATTCCGCGCCACCCCTCAGCCGGCGATGCCCATCAGGCCCCGGTACCACTCGTAGTACTGCAAGATCACCAGCTGCTCGCTGGGCACCAGGACCCCGCCGTTCCGGTAGGCGCGCGAGCTCATGTTCGGCTGGCACCACTCCGCCGCGGCGAAGTCCTGCTCGTTGACCCGGGAGAACAGCGCGACCGCGTCGCTGACGTCGTACCGGCCCTCCTCCAGCGTCTCCGGCGGGAACAGCCACTCGCACACCGCGCGGGTCCGGTCCGCCGCCACCGGCTCGAACCGGTGCACGATCACGTGGTCGCTGACCAGCGACAGGAAGCAGTTCGGCCGCAGCACCATGCCGTAGTACAGCCCGTCGTCGGCGGGAAGCAGGCCGGGCAGCCGGGGCAGCACGGTCTGCCCGGTCAGCGAGAACGACGCCCGGTCCGCCGCGATCGGGTAACCGTCCGGGTCGTAGCCATCGGCCCCCATGGCCGGGGATCTGAACTGCGGGATCGTCTGGGCAAGCTCGGGGTGGATGTGCGAGCAGTGGTAGCACTCCTGGAAGTTCTCGTAGATCAGCTTCCAGTTCGCGGCGACCTCGTACTCGGCCCGGGCACCGACCGTCAGCTCGCCGATCCGGTAGCGCTCCAGCTTGGCGTAATCCCCCAGCCGCGACTCGATCTGCGGGCGGACATGGTCCTCCAGCGGGCCGGGGTCGCCGTCGATGCACACCCAGATCAGGCCGGCCCAGACCGCGGCCTTCACTCCGTGCAAACCGTAATCCATCTTCCGGATTTCCGTCATCGCGCGCCAGTTCGGCGTGGTGATCAGCGAGCCGTCCAGCCCGTAGATCCAGTTGTGGTACGGGCAGTGGATGGCGTTGCCGACGCTGCCGCTGCCGGTCAGGCACAGCTGCGAGCCGCGGTGCCGGCACACGTTGAGGAAGCCCCGGATGACCTGGTCCTTGCCGCGGACCAGCAGCACGGTTTCCCGCCCGACCCGGCGCCGGATGAACCGCCCGGGCTCGGGGATCTCGTCGGCGCGGCCGGCGCAGTACCACTGCCGCTCGAAGATGCGCTCGCATTCGGCGTCCAGCACGGCGGGGTCGGTGTAATACCGCCCGCCGAGCGTCGGCGCGAGCATGGCGTGCGCCGCCGCCTGCTCCTGCGGCGCGGCTCCGGCGGGCACAGCGGACACGGCGGCCTCCTTCCGGGCGGTACGGGCGGTTCGCCCCTCTTCACGCTGCCACAGCCGGGGCCCCGCGCGGCTGCGACGGCTGACGGACGCCGGCCGGGGCGGCTTCGACATCTGCAGGAGTCACCGGCCGGGCCGCCGGGAAGGACAACGGTGTGTTCGAGGAGCATCTGCAGCACCTCGCCGAGCGGCTGGCCCGCGACCTGCAGCGGTCGGTGATCATCGACGACGCCGCGCTGCGGCCGCTGGCCGTCAGCCCGCAGACCGGCCGGCTGGACCGCAGCCGGGTGGAAGCGGTGCTGCAGCGCGGCACCAGCGCCCGGCTGCGCCGCCGGCTGACCGAGCACGGCGTGTTCGCCGCGCACGAGCCGGTGCCGATCCCCGGGGATCCGGGGCGGGCCATCCTGCCCCGCCTCTGCCTGCCGCTGCGGGACGGGGACCAGCTGCTCGGGTTCCTGTGGCTGATCGACGAGCCCGCCCTGACCGCCGGGCAGACCGCGCAGGCGCAGGCCGCCGCGACCCAGGCCGCGCACCTGCTGGCCCAGCGGCTCATCCGGGCCGACGGCCAGTTCGCCGTGCTGAGTGACCTGGCCGACGGCCTGCTGGACGACCGCGAGGAGGTCCGCCAGGAGGCCGCGGCGATGCTCGCCGGGCAGGAGGCGCTCACCGGCCCGCCGCCCTGGGCCGTGGCCGTGATCCGCCTCGCGGGCCGGGCCGGCCCGGAGCCCGCGTCCGGCCGGGGCCGCGCCACCCACGCGGCGGCCACCCTCCGGCGGGCCGCCGCGAACCTGCGTCGGCGCGCGGCACCAGGCAGCGTGGTTCTCGCCAGCCCTCGCGAACATGATTTTGTGTGCATTACGGCCGCGGGGGCGCGGGCCGGGCTCCACCGGGCAGTCGTCGCCCTGCCAGGACCGCCGCTGGCCGTCGGCACCTGCGCCGGCCCCGCGGCGCTGGCCGAGGTGGCGGCCGGCCTGGGGAACGCCAGGTACGCCGCCTGCGTGGCGGCCCGCGTCCCGTCGTTCGGCCGGGCCGCCGACTGGGCCGGCCTCGGCGCCTACGCCGCCTTCCAGAACCTCTACCGCGACCCGGCGGCGCCCGAGCGGATCTGCCCCGGCGTCAGTGCCCTGCTGGACCCGCGGGCCAGCACGTACCGGGAGACCCTGCGCTGTTACCTGGACTGCGCCGGGCAGGCCCCGCAGGCCGCCGGGAAGCTGCACATCCACCGCACGACGCTCTACTGGCGCCTCGCCCGCGCCGCCGAGCTGGTGCCGCTGGACCTGCACCAGGGCGGCGACCGCCTGAAGCTGCACCTGGCCCTGACCCTCGCCGACCTGACCCACCCGCTGAGCCGCTGATGCACAGCAGGCCCGGGGTGCGTCCGGAGCATGGTCAGGTGAGCCGCCGGCCGGGGCCGCGGCGGACGACCGAGAAGTCGAACGCGTCCGCCAGGTGGTACTCGTGGGAGGACAGCAGGGGCTCGCCGGTTTCGGCGTAGTCGACCTGCCAGAGGTAGAGCAGGAGGGACGCGCGGGGGACGGCCAGCCGGGCGGCGAGGGTGCGATCGGCCTGGACCGGCCGGAAACTGGCCACCCCGTAGTTGATGACGATGCCCAGCTCGCGCTCGAGCACCGCGTAGATCGACTCGGTGAGCATGCGCTCGACGATGTCCGGGCGTCCTTCGACAAGCGCGTGCGGGAGCACGTCGCGGGACATGACCACCGGCTTGCCGTCGGCCGTGCGGACCCGCTCGACCACGAGAACGTCTTCCGCCGGATCGATGCCGAGCCGTTCCGCCTCGCTGGCCCCGGCGGGCTCCGTCCAGTGCCGCCCTCCTTCGATACCGGCCTGCATGCCGGCCGCCCGGATCGCGTCGGTCACCCCGAAGTTCATGTCCAGGTTGTTCGATGCCCGCAGGCGCCGCGTGACGTAGGTGCCCGAGCCCTGGACGCGGCGCACCAGCCCGTCGTCTTCCAGGATCCGGAGCGCGTCGCGGAGCGAGGCCCGGGAGACACCCATCTCCGCGGCAAGCTCGGGCTCGGACGGCAGCTTCGCACCGGTGGGGAGCTGGCCCTGGGCGATACGCCGGGATAGCTCGTCGTGCACCGACTCCGACACCGGCCTGAGCCGGGCCCTCGGAGAGGCGGAACGCTCAACGTTCTCGGTCATTTGTCTGACAGGCTATCCCTCCTGACGGCCCGGCGACAGCGACACGCCTCCGGCCGGGCCACCGCGTCTGACCTGCGGCGGTAAATCCGCAGCACAGCTGTTAATCAGGCGTACCAGCGGTTTTCAGCGGACGCCTCTTGACGGCCGGGCAGACCGGGCGTACAAAGAGCCAAGCCAGCCATGATGTCCGACAACTTGCCCGACGAACCTGCCAGCACCGGCGGCTGCGGTTGAGACGGCGGCAGTCGGGCCTTCTGGTGCCGGGCCAGGATCAAGGGAGTCGTCGTGAGCAACAGCAAGGTGCGCCCGGCATCGGGCGGTATCCGGCTCATGCGCCCCGAGGGCCCCTAGTGGCCGCCTCCCCTAGCATGGCCCACCGGCTGGCCCGGGTGCCGGGTCTCGTCTGCCCGGGGATCGTGGCGCACCGTGGCGCGTCGCTCCGCTACCCGGAGAACACGCTGGCCGCCTTCCGGGCCGCGGTCCGGGTGGGTGCCGATGTGATCGAGCTTGACGCCCGGCTGACCGCGGACGGCGTGCCCGTGGTCATGCACGACGCGGACGTCGCGACCACCACGGACGGTTCCGGATTCGTGCACGAGCTCACCCTCGCGCAGGTCAGTGCGCTGCGCGCGGGACCGGATCCGGCCCGGCGGGCCAGCGTGCCGACGCTGCGGCAGGCGCTGGCGTACCTTCGCGGGCGGGCCACCGTGGAGATCGACCTGAAGAACGAGCCCGGCGAACCTGGATTCGACGGCACGCACCGGGTCGCCGCGGAAGCGCTCAGGCTGGTGCACGAACTGCGGCTCGGCCCGGTCATCGTGGCGTCGGCCAACCCGGAGACCATGGAGTGGGTCAGGCGGCATCATCCGGACGCGGTCACCGGCGTTGAGGCCGGGGAGGGCGAGAACCTCTGGGAATGGATCGACTACGCGGCCGGGCAGGGGCACACGTTCCTCATGCCGGACGCTGCCGCGGTGCTGAGCGCGGGCGCGGATTTCGTGGCCCGCGCCCACGCGCACGGAGTCCAGGTTGACGTCTGGACCGTGAACGACCCCGAGACGGTGTCCGGCCTGTTCTCCTGGGGAACGGACCTCGTCGAGACGGATGACCCGGAGCTGGCGATCCCGGCCCGCAACCGGGCCAGAATCGCTGGCCCAGGCGCCTGACCCGGCGCGGCGCGATCCCCTGCCGTCCGGAGCCGCACCTGAGCGTTTAGCTGGCCGGGCCGTTGAGCTGGCCGCCGTCATCGCCGTCTGCTGCGTCGTCGTCGGCGGGGCTGTCCGGGCCGGGATCCCCGGCCGTTTCGGGATCCCCGTCGTCCGGGCTGGGGTCGCCGGGCGGCAGGTAGTGGATCTCGAACGGGCTGGGCTCGTCCCTGGCGCTGTCCGCGATACCGGGCCTGGCTTCGCCGTCCTCGTCGCCGGGGCCGTCGTCCCCGCTGTCCTCCTCGTCGCCGAGGTCGCCGATATCGAGGTCGTCGGCATCGAGGTCGTCGGCATCGAGGTCGTCGGCGTCAGGATCATCGTCGAGGTCGCCGGCGTAGTCCGCGAGGCCGTCGTCCTCGTCGCCCTCGTCGCCTCGTCCTCGTCCTCGTCCTGGAGGTCCTCGATCGCGAGCTGGTCCAGCTCGTCGAACCGCTCGTCCGCGTCGGTCTCGCCCTGGGTGTCGGCGCCCGCGGCGCGGGCGAACCACTCCCTGGCCTCGTCGTCGCGGCCCGCGTCGAGCAGGGCGTCGGCGTAGGCGTAGTACAGGCGAGCCGAGCCGCGGCGCTGACGGCCGTCGGTGAGCTCCGGGATCTGCAGGGCGACCACGGCCGCGCCGGGAAGGCCCTGGTCCCGGCGGATCCCGGACTCGACGATCTTCAGCTCGATCCTGGTGGCCCGGTCGGCCTCCTCTGCCTGCGGGCCGGTGACCAGGTCCAGGGCGCGGTCGAGCCGGCCCAGGGCGCGCTCGCTGTCGGCCATCATCGGCAGGTAGGTGGACCGCCCGGTGAGCCGGCGGGCGGCACGGAGCTCGGCCAGGGACTCGGCCCAGTGCCCGGCCCGGTACGCAGCGATCCCCACGGACTCCCGCACCACCCCGACCCGCGCCGCGAGCTGACGGGCGGCCTGGGCGTGCCGGTAGGCCTGCTCGGGGTCCTCGGCCAGGCTGGCCGCGATCAGCTGCCGGGCCACTGCCTCGGCCAGGTCGCCGGGCAGCGTGCGCAGCTCCGCCCTGGCCTCCGGGTCGAGCTGGTCCGCGGTAATGCTCGCCGGTACGTAGGGAAGAGACCCGGCCTCGCCAGCCGGGCCGCCGGACCGTGGCCCGCCCGTCCCGCCTGTCCCGGCCGTCTCGCGGCCAGGCCGGCCTCGCCCGGGCCCGCCCGGCCGGCCACCGGCCCCAGAGCCGTACCCGCCAGCACGGGACCCGCCAGAACGGGACCCGCCGCCGGGCCGGGAGGGCCGGGAGTCACCAGACCGCGGCCCGCCCCGGCGCGCCGCGCCCGGCCGGGACCCGCCGTCGTCACGGCTCCCCCATCGTCCGCGGCCACCGCCATCGTCATATCCCCGGCGGTCCGGCCCGCCCGCCCGGTCACGAGCCGGCGCGTCATCCCGGCGTGGCCCGCCGGGCCGGCCGTCACGACCGCGGCCCGCCCCGGCCGCGCGATTGCCTGCCCCGCCGTAAGCCGGGCCCCGGTCCGGCCCGTCATACCGGCGCGGTCCACCAGAACGGCCACCGCGCTCACGGTCCGGCCCAGCGGCACTGTCACGGCCGGACGTCCAGCTACGGGCCGGGCCCCGCCCGGGCCCGTCCGGCCGGCGGCCGCCGGTCACATCATCGCGATCGCGGCCTGGCCCGTCCGTCCGGCCGTAACCCGGGCCGCGGTCCGGCCGGTCATCCCGGCGCGGCCCACCAGAGCGGCCACTGCCATCGCGGTCCGGCCCGTCATACCGGCGCGGCCCACCAGAACGGCCACCGCCATCGCGGTCCGGCCCGTCATACCGGCGCGGCCCACCAGAACGGCCGGCCCGATCACGGTCCGGCCTGGACGCACCGTCACGATCGCCTGCCCAGCCGCGGGCCGGGCCCCGGCCGGTCGCGTCCGGCCGGCGGCCGCCGGTCACATCATCGCGATCCCGGCTTGGCCTGGCGGCGTTGTCACGATCGCCCGTGCTGGCCACGGCCGGCGTCTGGCGCGTCATACCGGCGCGGGCCGCGCGCGGCGTCATCGCGATCGCGGTACGGGCCGCTGGCGCCCCGCGGGCCGGAACCGCCCCGTGGGCCGCCGCGGAAGCTGGCCCCGCCGCGGGGACCGTCACTGGCCCGCGGATCCGCAGCCCGGCGGGGCCCACCGGGACGGCTGCCGCCCCGCGGGCTGTCCCCTGGCGTGTCCCGTGACCAGCGGGAGCTCCCCGGCCGGCCCGCGGAACCGCCACGCGGGCCACCGCCCTGGGAACCTTCGCCGCGGTCCGTGCTCTGGCGGGAATCCCCGTACCGGGGCCTGTCAGAACCGCTGAAGCGACCTCCCGCACCCCCGGCCGACGAGCCGCTGCGACGCGGACGGTCTCCTGGCGCCGGGCCCTGGCGGTCATACCGCCCGCCGGCACCGCGCGAGGGTGCAGCAGAGTCGCGTCCCGCACTACCGGGCCGGCGGTCGTCGTCGCGGTCCCGGGACCAGCCAGAATCGCCGGCGTCCGGCGGATGCGAACCGGACCGGCGCGGGCCGCCCCGCGAAGGCCGGCCAGAGTATCCAGGGCCGTCCTGGCCACCACGGCCATATCCGGAACCGCCGCCCGGCCGGCGGTCGCCACCCGCGGGCGGCCCGGACCTTCTGGTCGCTCCGCCCCGGGAAGCCCCGTAGCCGCCACGCGAGGAACCCTGGCCGTCGTAGTCGCCCGGCCCACCGCGGGAACCGCCAGAACCGCCGCGATACGACCCCGGGGAAGCCGACGTACGGCCCGCGGCACCAGGCCGCCTGGCCGCAGGGCGTCCGGGCTGGGACGGGTCGCCGCGGCCCGGCGCGCTGCCGCCATTGCCACGACCGTTCCCGACCACTGTGTTCCTCCTTGACGCCTGCAGATTACGCGGTGCCCACTGCTGGACAGCACGGCATACCCGCTGCTGGGACAGCACAACATGCACCAAGGGCCGCTACCTGCACGGTAGCGGCCCTCAGCGAAAGATGTCCGGCGGCGTCCTACTCTCCCACGCGGTCCCCCGCGCAGTACCATCGGCGCTGAAGGGCTTAACTTCCGGGTTCGGAATGGGACCGGGTGTTTCCCCTTCGCCATGGCCACCGAAACTCTATGGAGATGTGTAACCGACCGCATCTCGGGAACCGCACAGTGGACGCAAACAAAATATGAAGTAGAAGCCAAGCCACTCGGCCTATTAGTACCAGTCAGCTACACACGTTGCCGTGCTTCCACCTCTGGCCTATCAACCCAGTCGTCTACTGGGGGCCTTACCGGGTTAACCCCGAGAGAGACCTCATCTTGAGGCGAGCTTCCCGCTTAGATGCTTTCAGCGGTTATCCCTTCCGAACGTAGCCAACCAGCCGTGCTCTTGGCAGAACAACTGGCACACCAGAGGTTCGTCCGTCCCGGTCCTCTCGTACTAGGGACAGCCCCTCGCAAGTCTCTTACGCGCGCAGCGGATAGGGACCGAACTGTCTCACGACGTTCTAAACCCAGCTCGCGTACCGCTTTAATGGGCGAACAGCCCAACCCTTGGGACCTGCTCCGGCCCCAGGATGCGACGAGCCGACATCGAGGTGCCAAACCATCCCGTCGATATGGACTCTTGGGGAAGATCAGCCTGTTATCCCCGGGGTACCTTTTAGCCGTTTAGCGACGGCGCTTCCACTTGCCACCGCCGGATCACTAGTCCCAGCTTTCGCTCCTGTTCGACATGTCTGTCTCACAGTCAAGCACCCTTGTGCACTTGCACTCGACACCTGATTGCCAACCAGGCTGAGGGTACCTTTGGGCGCCTCCGTTACTCTTTAGGAGGCAACCGCCCCAGTTAAACTACCCACCAGACACTGTCCCTGATCCGGATAACGGACCGAGGTTAGACATTCAGAACGACCAGAGTGGTATTTCACCAGTGACTCCACAAAGACTAGCGTCTCTGCTTCAAAGTCTCCCACCTATCCTACACAAGACGTCCCAAACGCCAATGTCAAGCTGCAGTAAAGGTCCCGGGGTCTTTCCGTCCTGCTGCGCGTAACGAGCATCTTTACTCGTAGTGCAATTTCGCCGGATCCGTGGTTGAGACAGTGGGAAAGTCGTTACGCCATTCGTGCAGGTCGGAACTTACCCGACAAGGAATTTCGCTACCTTAGGATGGTTATAGTTACCACCGCCGTTTACTGGCGCTTAAGTTCAAAGCTTCGCAGCCGAAGCCACTAACCTCTCCCCTTAACGTTCCAGCACCGGGCAGGCGTCAGTCCGTATACGTCGTCTTGCGACTTTGCACGGACCTGTGTTTTTAGTAAACAGTCGCTTTCCCCTGGTATCTGCGGCTGCTTCTCGCTCAGGAGGAGTACTCCTTCACCAGCGTGCAGCTCCCCTTCTCCCAAAGTTACGGGGATAATTTGCCTAGTTCCTTAACCACGGTTCATCCGATCGCCTTGGTATTCTCTACCTGACCACCTGAGTCGGTTTAGGGTACGGGCCGCAATAATACTAACCGCGAGGTTTTTCTTGGCAGCGTGGGATTACTCACTTCACCTAAATCGGCTCGGCGTCAGGTCTCAGGCTTATGGCACACGGATTTGCCTATGTGCCGCCCTACACCTTTACTCCGGGACAACCATCGCCCGGTAGAGCTACCCTCCTGCGTCACCCCTTCGGCTTGCCTACTACCAGTCTGGGTCACGGGCTCGGCCGGATCGCCCCGAAGGGCTCACCAGCGTCGCGCGCTTAGCATCGCCAGATTCGGCATGGGCATATTAAAGCGGGTACGGGAATATCAACCCGTTGTCCATCGACTACGCCTGTCGGCCTCGCCTTAGGTCCCGACTTACCCTGGGCGGATTAGCCTGCCCCAGGAACCCTTGGTCATTCGGCGGAGGGGTTTCTCACCCCTCTTTCGCTACTCATGCCTGCATTCTCACTCGAGTGGCGTCCACGGCTGGATCACTCCGCCGCTTCCCTCGCCACCCGACGCTCCCCTACCCATCCACGCACCTGGACCCTAAAGGCTCCGGAAACTCTAGTCAGAGGCAGCTATGGCCGAAACCATAGCGAGCCAAGACTTCGGTTACCATTGCCACAAAGGGCCTGGTTATTGCATGAATGCCACAGCTTCGGCGGTGTGCTTGAGCCCCGTTAAATTGTCGGCGCAGAATCACTTGACCAGTGAGCTATTACGCACTCTTTAAAGGGTGGCTGCTTCTAAGCCAACCTCCTGGTTGTCTGTGCGACTCCACATCCTTTCCCACTTAGCACACGCTTAGGGGCCTTAGCTGGTGATCTGGGCTGTTTCCCTCTCGACTACGGAGCTTATCCCTCGCAGTCTCACTGCCACGCTCTGGCTTACCGGCATTCGGAGTTTGGCTGATTTCAGTAAGCTTGTAGGCCCCCTAGACCATCCAGTAGCTCTACCTCCGGCAAGAAACACGTGACGCTGCACCTAGATGCATTTCGGGGAGAACCAGCTATCACGGAGTTTGATTGGCCTTTCACCCCTATCCACAGGTCATCCCCCAGGTTTTCAACCCTGGTGGGTTCGGTCCTCCACGCGGTCTTACCCGCGCTTCAACCTGCCCATGGATAGATCACTCCGCTTCGGGTCTACAGCATGCGACTCATTCGCCCTATTCAGACTCGCTTTCGCTACGGCTACCCCTCAACGGGTTAACCTTGCCACATACCGTAACTCGCAGGCTCATTCTTCAAAAGGCACGCGGTCACTTCACATCAGCCCGAAGGCTGATTCGCTCCCACGGCTTGTAGGCACACGGTTTCAGGTACTATTTCACGACCCCTCACCGGGGTGCTTTTCACCTTTCCCTCACGGTACTTGTTCGCTATCGGTCACCAGAGAGTATTTAGGCTTAGGAGGTGGTCCTCCCAGATTCACACGGAATTTCACGGGCTCCGTGCTACTTGGGAACACGTCCGGGAGTCATTCGGATTTCGCCTACGGGGGTGTCACCCTCTATGCCGAAACTTTCCAGGTATCTTCGGCTATCCAAATGATTTCTTACTCCCTGCCGGATCAGCAGCTCCGGCTGGTCGGTCCCTCAACCCCGATCACGCAACGCCTGCTGGCTATCACGCGTAACCGGTTTGGCCTGTTCCCTTTTCGCTCACCACTACTCAGGGAATCGCGGTTGCTTTCTCTTCCTGCGGGTACTGAGATGTTTCACTTCCCCGCGTTACCTCCACCTGCCCTATGTGTTCAGGCAGGGGCGACGGGCAATTACGCCACGCCAGGTTTCCCCATTCGGAAATCCCCGGATCGATGTCTGGTTACCGACTCCCCGGGGCTTATCGCAGGTTCCTACGTCCTTCTTCGGCTTCTGGTGCCAAGGCATCCACCGTGTGCCCTTATTAACTTGGCAACTACAGATGATGCTCGCGTCCACTGTGCAGTTCTCAAAATGCGGGCGGTCCCGGTCGTTCCCGCGCGGCGGGTCAGATCCGGTCCTGGCCGAGGTGCGGTTGCCGAGGCGACCGGTCCCTCAGGACCCAACAGCGTGCTCGATCCAGGCGACCTCCTGGTCGGCGTTCCGTCCCGCAAGCGGGCGTACTAACCGGCCGGGCAGGAAGCGCGGACCGAATAACCAGTGCTCCACTAACGAGCGGCCACCCTGGAACGGACGTCCAGGAAATGGCCCTGGGCACGCCAGCCGGATGAATCCGGCAGACGCGCCAGTTGCTCCTTAGAAAGGAGGTGATCCAGCCGCACCTTCCGGTACGGCTACCTTGTTACGACTTCGTCCCAATCGCTGGCCCCACCTTCGACGGCTCCCTCCCTTACGGGTTAGGCCACCGGCTTCGGGTGTTGCCGACTTTCGTGACGTGACGGGCGGTGTGTACAAGGCCCGGGAACGTATTCACCGCGACGTTGCTGATTCGCGATTACTAGCGACTCCGACTTCATGGGGTCGAGTTGCAGACCCCAATCCGAACTGAGACCGGCTTTTTGAGATTCGCTCCATCTTGCGATTTCGCAGCCCTCTGTACCGGCCATTGTAGCATGTTTGCAGCCCAAGATATAAGGGGCATGAGGACTTGACGTCATCCCCACCTTCCTCCGAGTTGACCCCGGCAGTCTCCTATGAGTCCCCGGCATTATCCGCTGGCAACATAGAACGAGGGTTGCGCTCGTTGCGGGACTTAACCCAACATCTCACGACACGAGCTGACGACAGCCATGCACCACCTGTACAGGACCCTTACGGACACCATATCTCTACGGCTTTTCCCTGTATGTCAAACCTTGGTAAGGTTCTTCGCGTTGCGTCGAATTAAGCAACATGCTCCGCCGCTTGTGCGGGCCCCCGTCAATTCCTTTGAGTTTTAGCCTTGCGGCCGTACTCCCCAGGCGGGGCGCTTAATGCGTTAGCTGCGGCACGGAATCCGTGGAAGGACCCCACACCTAGCGCCCAACGTTTACGGCGTGGACTACCAGGGTATCTAATCCTGTTCGCTCCCCACGCTTTCGCTCCTCAGTGTCAGGTAAGGCCCAGAGAACCGCCTTCGCCACCGGTGTTCCTCCTGATATCTGCGCATTTCACCGCTACACCAGGAATTCCATTCTCCCCTACCTACCTCTAGTCTGCCCGTATCCACTGCAAGCCCAGGGTTAAGCCCTAGGTTTTCACAGCGGACGTAACAAACCACCTACGAGCTCTTTACGCCCAATAATTCCGGACAACGCTTGCGCCCTACGTGTTACCGCGGCTGCTGGCACGTAGTTCAGCCGGCGCTTCTTCTGCAGGTACCGTCACTCTCGCTTCGTCCCTGCTGAAAGGGGTTTACAACCCGAAGGCATTCATCCCCCACGCGGCGTCGCTGCGTCAGGCTTTCGCCCATTGCGCAATATTCCCCACTGCTGCCTCCCGTAGGAGTCTGGGCCGTGTCTCAGTCCCAGTGTGGCCGGTCGCCCTCTCAGGCCGGCTACCCGTCGTCGCCTTGGTGGGCCGTTACCTCACCAACTAGCTGATAGGCCGCGAGTCCATCCCTAGCCGAAAAACTTTCCACCATGGCCGATGTCGGCCGTGGTCATATCCGGTATTAATTCCGGTTTCCCGGAGCTATCCCGAAGCTAAGGGCAGGTTGCTCACGTGTTACTCACCCGTTCGCCGCTCGAGTACCCCGAAGGGCCTTTCCGCTCGACTTGCATGTGTTAAGCACGCCGCCAGCGTTCGTCCTGAGCCAGGATCAAACTCTCCATTGAATGTCTATATGCAAATCGCGGTGGCCATCCGTACGGAGGCCGTGCGATGTGCTGACATGGAAGAGATGCCTGATGGATCCGGAAAACCGGGCCAACCAGGCGATCTGGCAATTTCCGTGTCCGGGACTTAGCCGTTACCGGCGCCGTCCCATGACGGGGTTTGTGCATGTGCACTGGCTTTTAGCACGCTGTTGAGTTCTCAAGGAGCGGGCGCGCACCAGTAGAGACCGGTTAGGGTTTCGTCTGGGGCAACCCTGCTAACTTACCGGACGAGCTCTAGGCTGTCAACTAAGTTTCGCAGTTTTTCTAGCGGGTGTAACTGGTAGTGCTCACAGTTTACCTCTACAGAGGCGTCCTGATGACCAGGACTCCGAACCTGGGGAGGTGAACCGCGGTCTGCCGGAGGCGGTTGGCCAGAGGGCCTCTCGCTCTGTTGCCCGGCGACAGGTAGAGACTTTAGGGAGCAACCTCGATCAAGTCAAATCAGCCCGGACGCCTCACAAACACCCCAGGTCACAGCGGCCAAACCGGCCCCGGGCGGCCCGCGAGACGGCCGGGTCCGGCGGCCGGGACGCCGATCACGGTCCGGTCACAGACCGCTCTCCCGCCCGCCTTCCGCGCCCTCCGGCTCCGCCCAGGAGTCCCCGCCGCAACGACGCCGCAACAGCGCGGCGGGCCCGCAGCCGCCGGCGGCCGCGGGCCCGCCGCGCGATTCGTGAGGTTCGTCACACCAGCCCGGCACGGATCGATGTCCCGTTGATCGCCATAGACAGCGATCAACGGGACATCGATCGCCCGCGGGGCCGGGCGCGGGCCGCGACCGGGCCGCGGCTTACTCGCCGACCTGGACGCCGGCGATCGTCCGCTTGCCACGGCGGAGCACGAGGAAGCGGCCGTGCAGCAGGTCCGACGCCTGGGGGGCGAAGTCGGCGTCCGGCACCTTGACGTTGTTCAGGTACGCGCCGCCCCCCGCGATGGCCCGCCGGGCCTCCGACTTGCTCGGCACGATGCCCGCCTCGGCCAGCAGGTCGGCCACCTTGGGCAGCTCTCCCCCGGCCCCGCGCCGGCCGGCAGTGTCACCGCGGGAACCTCGGCCAGCGCCGCGGCCAGCGTCTTCTCGTCCAGGTCCCGCAGCTCCCCCTGGCCGAACAGGGCCTGGCTGGCGGCCACCGACCGGGCGCACTCGTCCGCTCCGTGCACCAGCGTGGTCACGTCCCCGGCCAGCACCCGCTGGGCTTCCCTGGCCGCCGGGCGGTCGGCCAGGTCCCGCTCCATCGCCTCGATTTCGTTACGGGACCGGAATGTGAACACCCGCAGCAGGCCCGGCACCTCGGCGTCGGCCCGGTTGATCCAGAACTGGTAGAACGCGTACGGGCTCATCAGGTCCGGGCTGATCCAGATTGCGCCGCCCTCGGTCTTGCCGTACTTGGTCCCGTCCGGCTTGGTGATCAGCGGCGTGGCCAGCGCGTGCACCTGGTCCCCGGTGACCCGGCGGATCAGGTCAAGGCCGGCCACCAGGTTCCCCCACTGATCGCTGCCCCCCAGCTGCAGCGCGCAGTCATGCCGCCGGTGCAGCTCGAGGTAGTCGTAGGCCTGCAGGATCTGGTAGCTGAACTCGGTGTAGCTGAGGCCGCCGGATTCCAGCCGGGCCCGTACCGATTCGCGGGACAGCATCGTGCTGACCGGGAAGTGCTTGCCGATGTCCCGCAGGAAGGCCAGCGCGGACAGGTCCTGGGTCCAGTCCAGGTTGCTGACCAGCAGGGCCCCGGTCGGGCCGGAGCCGAAGTCGAGGAACCGCCCGACCTCGCCGCGGATCCGCTCCACCCAGCCCGCCACGACCTCGGTGGGGTTCAGCACCCGCTCGGCGGACTTCCCGCTCGGGTCGCCGATCAGCCCGGTCGCCCCGCCGACCAGCCCGATGGGCCGGTGCCCGGCCAGCTGGAAGCGCCGCATGGTGAGCAGCAGGACCAGGTTGCCGATGTGCAGGCCGGCCGCGGTCGGGTCGAATCCGCCGTACAAGGTGACCGGCCCGGCGGCCAGCGCCCGGCGCAGGTCGTCAACGTCGGTCGACAGCGCGATCAGCCCGCGCCAGGTCAGTTCGTCGATGATGTCGTCAGTCACCGCTGAATAATCCCATCTCGGCGCACCCTGGCGGGAATCAGTTAACCGCCCGCGGTGCTTGCTGGCGAGCGCAGGGGCGGCTACGCCGGCGGCCGGCGGCGGGGCACGTGCGGCCGGTACACCGACACGGTCGGATCGCCGGTGACCCAGAACCGCCAGGGTTCCTCCGCGCCGCGGCTGACCCCCACCCGCGGGCCCTCGCTGACCGCGGCCGCCGGCCCGTCCCGCCCGCAGACCCGCAACGGCAGCCCGTCCCCGCACACGTCCGCGCCGTCCAGCGACCGGTCGATGCCCAGCGCCTGGCACAGCCGGGCCGGGCCGCGGGCCAGGTCCCGCTCCGCGCCGCCCCGCCCGGCGGCCCGTCCAGCCGACCGGCGCGACGCCGCCAGCGCCACCCCTTCGGTCACCCGCCCGGCCCGCAGCAGCACCGCCCGGGCGACGCCGGCGGGCCCGCAGACCAGGTTCACGCAGAAGTGCATGCCGTAGGTGAAGTACACGTAAGCGTGCCCGGGCTCGCCGAACATCACCGCGTTGCGGGCCGTCCTCCCGCGGTACGCATGCGACGCCGGGTCCGCCTCCCCCGCGTACGCCTCCACCTCGGTGAGCCGTACCGCGACCACCCCGTCCGCGGTCTCGTGCCGCAGCACGCAGCCGAGCAGGTCCTGGGCCACCTGCAGCACCGGCCGGTCAAAGAACTCCCGGGCCAGGACCGGCCCCAGCGGCGCCTGCCCAGCCGGCCCGGGCGCGGTCAGCCGGCGGCCCACTCGGCGTGCCCGTCCACCAGGGTGCGCAGGCCGGCCAGCTGCTCGGCCACCCGGTCCCGGGCCGTGCCGCCGAAGCTGGACCTGGCCGCCAGCGCCCCGTCCACGGTCAGCACGTCGCGCACGTCAGGGGTCAGCTGCGGGGAGATCCGGGCCAGGTCGGCGTCGCTGACGTCGGCCAGCTCGCACTCGTGCACCTGGCACCAGACCACCAGGTGGCCGACCACCTCGTGCGCTTCGCGGAACGGCACGCCGCGGCGGACCAGCAGCTCGGCCAGGTCGGTGGCGAGAGCATGGCCGGCCGCCGCGCCGCCGGACAGCCGCTGCGTGTTGAACCGGATCGTGCTGATCAGCCCCGCCATCGCGGGCAGCACGAGCAGCAGCGTGTCCACGGCGTCGAAGACCGGTTCCTTGTCCTCCTGCAGGTCCCGGTTATAGGTCAGCGGCAGGCCCTTGAGCACGGTCAGCAGGCTGGTCAGCCCGCCGATCAGGCGGCCGGCCTTGCCCCGGGCCAGCTCGGCCACGTCCGGGTTCTTCTTCTGCGGCATGATCGAGGACCCGGTCGCGTACGCGTCGTCGATCTCCGCCCAGCCGAACTCGTGCGAGGTCCACAGCACGATCTCCTCGCCGAGCCGGGACAGGTGCACGCCCAGCAGGGCCGCGGCGAAGCAGAACTCGGCCGCGAAGTCCCGGTCGCTGACCGCGTCCATCGAGTTCGGTGCGGCCGCGTCGAAGCCCAGCTCGGCGGCGACCGTCTCGGGGTCCAGCGGCAGCGACGATCCGGCCAGCGCCCCGGACCCGAGCGGGCAGACCGCGGCCCGCCGGTCCCAGTCCCGGAGCCTGCTGGCGTCCCTGGCCAGCGCGTGCACGTGGGCCAGCAGCTGGTGGGACAGCAGCACGGGCTGGGCGTGCTGCAGGTGGGTCAGGCCGGGCGCGGCCACGCCGAGGTGCTGCTGGGCCTGGTCCATCAGCGCGGTTTCCAGCTCGGCCAGCCGGGCGGTGATCAGCCGGGCCCGGTCGCGGAGGTAGAGCCGCAGGTCGGTGGCGACCTGGTCGTTGCGGCTGCGGCCGGCCCGCAGCTTGCCGCCGAGCCGCGACCCGGCCCGTTCCAGCAGGCCGCGTTCCAGCGCGGTGTGCACGTCCTCGTCGCCGGCCGTCGGCCGGAACGCGCCGGACTGGCAGTCCCGGTCGAGCTCGTCCAGCGCGGCCAGCAGCCGGGACAGCTCCATGTCGTCGAGCAGCCCGGCCTTGTGCAGCACCCGCGCGTGCGCGCGGGAGGCCAGCAGGTCATACGGGGCGAGCCGCCAGTCGAACTGCACGCTGACCGACAGCCGGGCGAGTGCGTCGGCCGGGCCGCCCTCGAACCGGCCGCCCCACAGCCGGACGGCGGGCGCCTGCTGCTCTGGCACGGTGACCCCTTTCCGCTGAGTGCCCCTATCATGGCGCACCGCCGGCCAGGGAGCTGGCCGGCGGTGCGGAACCCGCCCCCCGGGGACGGGGGCCAGGTGCGTGCTATTCCTCCCCCGCCACACGGCGGTCCCGGCTGGCGGCGATCTTGCTGGGCAGGCCCCACAGCTCGATGAACCCCTTGGCCAGCGCCTGGTCGAAGGAGTCGCCGGTGTCGTAGGTGGCCAGACCGTAGTCGTACAGGCTGGCCTCACTGCGCCGGCCGGTGACCACCGCCTGGCCGCCGTGCAGCCGGACCCGGACGTCGCCGGTCACGTTCTTCGACGCCTCGGCCATGAACGCCTCGAGCGCGCTGCGCAGCGGCGAGAACCACAGCCCGTCGTAGACCAGCTCGGTCCAGCGCTGCTCGGCCTGCCGCTTGAACCGGGCCAGGTCGCGCTCCAGGCAGACCGCTTCCAGCTCCTGGTGCGCGGTGATCAGCGCGATCGCGGCCGGGGCCTCGTAGATCTCCCGGCTCTTGATCCCCACCAGCCGGTCCTCGACCATGTCGATCCGGCCCACGCCCTGCCGCCCGGCGCGGGTGTGCAGCTCGGTGATCAGCTCCAGCGGGCTGAGCGGCCGGCCGTCCAGGGCGACCGGCAGGCCGTCCGCGAAGCTGATCGTGACCTCGTCCGCGGGCTGCGGCTGGGCCGGGTCGCT
Source organism: uncultured Actinomycetes bacterium (assembly GCA_963770375.1). GTDB lineage: Bacteria > Actinomycetota > Actinomycetes > Streptosporangiales > Streptosporangiaceae > DASVBE01. The sequence goes on from CAVYPM010000018.1 coordinate 90,431, forward strand.
GGTGTAGCCCCAGACGTCGTCGTGCGGGGCCTCCCAGATGTCCTCCAGGTGGCCGGTCTCGCAGCTGCGGCCCCACAGGTTCTGGTCGATCGAGTACGGCGACTTGGCGGTGACCTCGATCGGCAGGCCCTTCTCCGCGGCGAACGCGATGGCCTTGTCCCTGGTCATGCCGGAGTCGCGGACCGGCGCGAAGACGCTGACCCCGGGCGCGAGCGCGGCCAGGCCGGCCTCGAAGCGGACCTGGTCGTTGCCCTTGCCGGTGCAGCCGTGCGAGACCATCGTGGCGCCGTACTCGCGGGCCACCGCGGCCAGGTGGGACACGATCAGCGGCCGGGACAGCGCCGACACCAGCGGGTAGCGCTGCTGGTAGAGCGCGTTGGCGCGGAGCGCGGGCAGGCAGTAACCGGCGGCGAACTCGGCCCGGGCGTCGGCCACCACGGACTCGGTGGCGCCGCAGTCCAGCGCCCGCTGCCGGATCGTGTTCAGGTCTTCGCCGCCCTGGCCGACGTCCACGGCCAGGGCGATGACCTCGGCCCCGGTCTGCTCGGTGATCCAGCCGATGGCTACCGAGGTATCCAGGCCGCCGGAGTAGGCGAGCACGATGCGCTTGGTCATGAGTTCTTCCTCCGTTAGGCCGGGGCCAGGGCCCGCGGCGGGTTGTCAGGGTCAGGCCCGGCGCTCGGCCAGCCGGAGCAGCGCAGCGGCCAGGTCCGCGCCGCCGGCCGGGTCCCTGGCGATGACCAGGACCGTGTCGTCGCCGGCCACGGTGCCGAGGATCGAGCTCCACCGGGCGTGGTCCAGCACCGAGGCGAAGTACTGGGCCGCGCCGGCCGGCGTGCGCAGGACCACAAGGTTGGCGCTGGCCTCGGCGGAGACCAGCAGCTCCGCAGCGGCGCGGGCGAGCCGCCCAGCCGGCCCGTCCGGTTCCACGCTGGCCGGCACGTCCTGGGGCTCGATCCCGGGCAGCGGCCCAGGCTGGGAGCCGGGGCCGCCGGGTGAGCCGGGCAGGGCGTAGACCAGCACGCCGTCCGGGCGGCGCAGCCGGACCGCGCCCAGCTCGACCAGGTCACGGGACAGCGTGGTCTGGGTGACCCGCACGCCCCGCCGGGCCAGCCACTCGGCCAGCTCCTCCTGCGACCGGACCGGGTTCTGCTCCAGGATGCCGGCGATCTGGGCGTGCCTGGCGGCCTTGGTGACCGGGCTGACCGCGGTCACTGGCGCTGTCCCAGCAGCCAGGCCAGCAGCGCCTTCTGCGCGTGCAGCCGGTTCTCGGCCTGGTCCCAGACCACGCTGGCGGGGCCGTCGAGGACCGCGGCGGTGATCTCCTGGCCGCGGTGCGCGGGCAGGCAGTGCAGCACCCGGCAGCCGGGCGCGGCCAGCGCCAGCTTGTCCTCGTTCAGCTGGTACGGCGCCATGGCCGAGGTCCGCCCGGCCTCCTGGCCCTCCTGGCCCATCGACGTCCACACGTCGGTGGCCAGGATGTCCGCGTCCGCGCAGGCGGCCTTGGGATCCGCGGTGGCGGTGACCGAGCCGCCGGCGCCGGCCGCGAGGGCGGCCGCGGCCGCCAGCACGTCAGGGTCCGGGCGGTAGGCCTCTGGCGAGCAGATCCGCACGTGCAGCCCGGCGGTGGCGCCGCCGAGCAGGTAGGAGTGGGCCATGTTGCTCGACCCGTCGCCGAGGAAGGCCAGCGTCAGGCCGGCCAGCCGGCCGTGCGCCTCCCTGACGGTCTGCAGGTCGGCCAGGATCTGGCAGGGGTGGAACCGGTCGGTCAGCCCGTTGATCACCGGCACCGAGCTGGCCGCGGCCAGCTCGGCCAGCTGATCCTGGCCGAACGTGCGCCACACCACCGCGGCCACCTGCCGGGCCAGCACCCGGGCCGTGTCCGCGACGGTCTCGCCCCGGGACGCGTGGGTTGCCTGGGCGTCGATCACCAGCGGCAGCCCGCCGAGCTCGGCGATGCCCACCGCGAACGACACCCGGGTGCGCAGCGACGGCTTGTCGAACAGCACTGCCACGGTGCGCGGCCCGGCCAGCGGCCGGTAGCCGAACCGGTCCGCCTTCATGGCCCGGGCCAGGCTGAGCACCTCGGCCTGCTCGGCCGGCGACAGGTCGTCGTCGCGCAGGAAGTGGCGCGGGGCGGGCGGCATGTCAGGCCCCCTGCGGCACCGCGGCCGCGGCGGCGGCCCCGGCCAGGATGCCGGGCAGCGCGGCGCAGAACGCAGCGGCCTCGGCCTCGGTCAGGATGAGCGGCGGGGCCAGCCGGATGGCGTCCGGCTGCACCGCGTTGACCAGGAACCCGGCCTGGCGGCAGGCGGTCTGAACGTCGGCCGCGGCCGGCCCGTCCAGCGTCAGGCCGAGCCACAGACCGGACCCGCGGACGCCGGTAAGCAGCGGGTGGTTCACCGCGCTGATCCCGTCGCGGAGCTGCTGGCCGGTGGCGGCGGCCCGGGCCAGCAGCCCGTCGGCCTCGATGGTGTCCAGCACGGCCAGCGCGGCCGCGCAGGCCACCGGGTTGCCGCCGAACGTGCTGCCGTGGTCGCCGGGCTCTAGCGCGGTCGCGCACCGGCCCAGGCCGATGCAGGCCCCGATGGGCAGCCCGCCGCCGAGGCCCTTGGCCAGGGTGACCACGTCCGGGGTGACGCCGTGCTGCTGGTGCGCGAACCAGTGGCCGGTGCGGCCCAGGGCGCTCTGGATCTCGTCCAGCACGAGCAGCGCGCCGGCCGCGTCGCACGCTTCCCTGGCGGCCTTCAGGTAACCGGGCGGGGGCGGGACCACACCGCCCTCGCCCAGCCCGGGCTCGAGGAACACCGCTGCGGTGTCGTCCCGGACGGCGGCCTGCAATGCCGCCGCGTCGCCGAACGGCACGAACCGCACCGGCCAGCCGAACGGCCCGAACGGCTCCCGGATCGACGCCTTGCCGGTCATCGCCAGCGACGCCGAGGACCGGCCGTGGAAGCCGCCCTCGGCGGCGACGATGACCCGGCGGCTGCTGTCCGGCTGGGCCCGGCGGACCACCTTGACCGCCGCCTCGTTGGCCTCGGTGCCCGAGTTGGCCAGGAACACCTTGCCGTCCGGCGCGCCGAGCAGGCCGAGCAGCCGCTCGGCCAGCAGCACCTGGGGCTCGTGCAGGAACAGGTTGGAGGCGTGCGCGAGCAGGCTGACCTGGCGGCTGACCGCCTCGGTCAGCGCCGGGTGAGCGTGGCCGAGCGCGCTGACGGCGATGCCCGCGATCAGGTCGGTGTACTGCCGCCCGTCGACGTCCCAGACCTGGCTGCCCTGCCCGTAGGCGAGGGCCACCGGCGGCACGCCGTAGTTCGGCATCATGACCCGGGCGTAACGGTCCTGAAGCTGCTCGGTGCGGGTCATCCGTCCTGGCTCCTCTCAGGCAGCACCATGGTGCCGATGCCGGAATCGGTGAAGATCTCCAGCAGGATCGCGTGCGGCAGCCGGCCGTCGAGCACGTGCGCCCGCGGCACCCCGCCGCGCACGGCCTGCAGGCAGGCCTCCATCTTCGGGATCATGCCGCTGGACAGGCCGGGCAGCAGCGCGGCCAGTTCCCCGGCGGTCAGCTCGCTGATCAGCTCGCCGGGTCCGCCCGCGGCGCCGTCCCAGTCCGCGTACAGCCCCTCCACGTCGGTCAGCACGACCAGCTTGGCCGCGCCCAGGGCGACCGCGATGGCCGCGGCGGCGCTGTCCGCGTTGATGTTGTAGACCTCGCCGTCGCGGCCGGTGGCCACCGGCGAGATCACCGGGACCCGGCCGTTGCCCAGCAGCGCGCTCAGCGTGCCCGGGTCGACGGTGTCGATCTGGCCGACCAGGCCGATGTCCACCGGCTCGCCGTCGACCAGCACCCGCTTGCGGCTGGCGGTCAGCAGGTTGGCGTCCTCGCCGGACAGCCCGACGGCGAACGGCCCGTGCCGGTTGATCAGCCCGACCACGTCGCGGTTCACCTGGCCGGTGAGGACCATGCGGACCACGTCCATGGTCTCCGGGGTGGTGACCCGCAGCCCGGCGGCGAAGCTGGTCGGCACGCCGAGCCGGGCCAGCTGGGCGTCGATCTGCGGGCCGCCGCCGTGCACCACGACCGGCCGCAGCCCGGCGTACCGCAGGAACACGATGTCCTCGGCGAAGGCCTGCCGCAGTTCCTCGCTGACCATCGCGTTGCCGCCGAACTTGATCACCACGGTCTCGCCGTGGAACCGGTTCAGCCACGGCAGTGCCTCGATCAGGGTGCCGGCCTTAGCCAGCGCGGCCTCGCGGCTGACGGCCGCCGGCACGGTTTCCGCGGGACTGTCCTCCGCGGTGGTGGTCATGTTCGCTCCGGTCATGTCGAGTAGGCAGAGTTCTCGTGCACGTAGGCGACGGTCAGGTCGGTGGTCCGGATGGTGGCCGCGTGCGGCCCGGACCGCAGGTCGATGGTGATCGTCACGTCCCGCCCGGACAGGTCCACGCCGGACCGGTCCGCCGCGGCGCAGCCGTCCCGGCACACCCAGACGCCGTTGATGGCGACGCTCAGCTGGTCCGGGTCGTACGCCGCGGGGCTGGTGCCGACGGCCGCCAGCACCCGGCCCCAGTTCGGGTCCTCGCCCGCGATAGCGCACTTGAGCAGGTTGCACCGGGCCACCGCCCGGCCGGTGAGCACCGCGTCGTCCTCGCTGGCCGCGCCGGTCACCTCGATCGCGATGGCCTTGCCCGCGCCCTCGGCGTCCAGCTGCATCTGCCGGGCCAGGTCCGCACACGCCGCTGTGAGCAGCGCAGTGAACTCGGCCACGTCGCCGGGCGGCCCGGCGGCGCCGCTGGCCAGCAGCAGCACGGTGTCGTTGGTGGACATGCAGCCGTCGGTGTCCAGCCGGCTGAACGTCGCGCCGGTGGCCGCGCGCAGCGCCCGGTCCAGGTCCGCGGCCGGCAGGTCCGCGTCGGTGGTGAGCACGCACAGCATCGTGGCCAGCGCGGGCGCGAGCATTGCCGCGCCCTTGGCCATCCCGCCGATGACGTAGGACGGGCCGTCCTGCCGGGTGGTCTTGGGCACGGTGTCGGTGGTCCTGATCGCGTCCGCGGCGGCCAGGCCGCCGTCCGCGGACGCGGCCTTGGCCGCGGCGTCCACCCCGGGCAGCAGCAGGTCCATCGGCAGCCGCTCGCCGATCAGGCCGGTGGAGCAGACCGCGACCTCGGCGGCGGGCGCGGGCAGCAGTCCGGCCAGCCGCTCGGCGGTCTGCTGGGTGTCGGCGTAGCCGGCCGGGCCGGTGCAGGCGTTCGCGCCGCCGGAGTTCAGCACCACGGCGCGGATCTGCCCGCCGCGGGCGACCTGCTCGGTCCACCGCACCGGGGCGGCCTTGACCCGGTTGGCGGTGAACACCGCGGCGCCGGCCCAGGAGGGGCCGTCGTTCAGCACCACGGCCAGGTCGGGGTGACCGGAGGCCTTCAGGCCCGCGGTGACGCCGGCGGCGCGGAAGCCCAGCGGGGCGGTGACGGTCACGGCGCCACCCCGCAGGCGGCCAGGCCGGCCGTCTCGGGCAGCCCGAGCATCAGGTTGGCGTCCTGGATAGCCTGCCCGGCCGCGCCCTTGCCCAGGTTGTCCAGGGCCGCGACGGCCACCGCACGGCTCGCGCGGGTGTCCGCGGCCACCTGCAGGTGCGCGGCGTTCGAGCCGCTGACCGACGCCGTGGCCGGCCACTGGCCTGCGGGCAGCACGCGCACGAACGGCTCGCCCGCGTACGCCTCCTCCAGCGCGGCCCGCAGCCGCCCGGTCGCGGTATGACCGGGATCGCTGCCCCCGGGACCGGGGCCGTACCCGGCGCCAGCCGCCGCGGTCAGCGGGGCGGTGCAGGTGGCCAGGATGCCGCGCGGCATGGGGGCCAGCAGCGGGGTGAACGAGACGGTCACCGCCGTCCCGGCGGCCTCGCCGAGGGCCTGCTCCATCTCCGGGGTGTGCCGGTGCAGGCCACCGACCTGGTAGGCGGACACCGAGCCCATGACCTCGCTGCCGAGCAGTTCCGGCTTGGCCGACCGGCCCGCGCCGGACGTGCCGGACGCGGCCACCACGACCACGTCCGCGGGGCTGACCAGGCCCGCCGCCAGCAGCGGGGCCAGGGCCAGGGCCACCGCGGTGGCGTAGCAGCCGGGCGCGGCGACCTGGCGGGCGGCGCTGATCGCGGCGCGCCCGCCGGGCAGTTCCGGGAGCCCGTAGGGCCACCGGCCCTGATGCTCGGAGCCGTAGAACTTCTGCCAGGCGGCCGGGTCGCCAAGCCGGAAGTCCGCGCCCAGGTCCACCACCATCGCTCCGGCCGGCAGCCCGGCGGCCAGCGCCGCCGACTGGCCGTGCGGCAGGGCCAGGAAGACCAGGTCGCACTCGCCGAGCAGGCTCTCCTCGAGCGCCTCGAACCGGCGCCCGGCCAGCCCGGGCAGCGCGGCCAGGTGCGGGTGCACCGCGCCCACCGGCTGGCCCGCGTTGCCCTGGCCGGTGACCGGGCCGATCTCCAGGTCCGGGTGCCCGGCCAGCAGCCGGAGCAGTTCGCCGCCCGCATAGCCGCTGGCACCCGCGACCGCTACCCGCGCGCCCATCCGCCCTCCTTTGCCGCCTCACCCTGATCTGAATTATTATGCGGGGCGACGTTAGAATATGCAAAGCGGCGCAACGGCAACCCGCCAGGGCGCAGAAGCGTCGAACCAGGACGGAACCGAGAAGTCTGCGGGGATTGGGCCGTCGGCGGGCCGGCTTGGGCACGGTGAGCCGGGACGGCATGATGGGCACCGCAGAGAGGAGATGCCGATGGCCGACGCCAGACGGCATGCCGCGCTGCGCTGCGGCGCGCTGGGCCTGGCCGCGCTGGCGCTGGCCCTGGCCGCGGCCGGCTGCGGGGGCGGCGGGAAGGGCCATCCCGCGGCCGCGCCGTCCGCATCGGCCAGCACGAAGGCCCTGCCTTCCTGCGGCACCACGAAGACCGCGGCGAACGTGCCGGTCACCATCGAGGTACACCGCGGCAAGGTCGATTGCGATGAGGCGATGAGCGTCGAGCGGAAGTACGCCGCCGCGATCGAGTCGGGCAAGGAGCCGGGCAACGGCGGCGGCGGGCCGGTGAAGGTCGACGGCTGGACCTGCCGCGGCTTCGCCACCCCGGTGGTGCTGCGCACCGGCAACGCGTCCAAGTGCGAGAAGGGCACCGCGGAGATCCTCGCCGTACTGCCCACCACGGCCTAGCTCGCTGGCGTAGCCGGCAGGGCGAGCGCAGGTGCCGCCGGCGCTGTTTTCCCGACGAGCGACGCCGGCGCGACGCAGGAGCGCCGCGGAGCGAGGAGGGACGGCAGCGCCTCCTCAGCGGCCCTGCGCGAGCCGGCAGCGCAGTACTGCGCCGGTGCGGCGGGCCGCCTCGGCGACCGCCGCCTCCCGGGCCGTGCTGGCCTCCTCCGCGGTCAGCGTGCGGTCCGCGGCGCGGAACCGCAGCGTGTAGCTCAGCGACTTGCGGCCCTCGCCGGCCTGCTCGCCGGTGTACACGTCGAACAGCACGATGTCCTCCAGCAGCGACCCGCTGGCCGACCGGGCCCCGTCCACCAGCGCGGCGGCCACCTCGGCGGACGGCACCCCGGCGGGCACGGACAGCGACACATCCTGGGTCGCCACCGGGTAACCGGACACCGGCGGGACCTGGACCGGCCCGAGACCGGCCAGCGCGGTCTCCACCACGGACATGTCCAGCTCGGCCGCGCAGGTCCGGGGCGGCAGCCCGAACTCGCTGATCACCCGCGGGTGCAGCTCGCCCGCGTAGCCCACCAGCCAGCTGCGGTCCGGGCCGGCCGTCACGGACAGCGCCGCGCACCGGCCCGGGTGCCACGGCGCCTCCTGGGCGGCCGCTACGGTGAACGGCACCCCATAGACCGCCAGCGCCTGGCGGGCCGCCTCGATGGCGTCCTGCCAGCCGGCCGGACGGCCCTTTCCCCACCAGCCCGCGGTGTCCCGGTCCCCGGCCAGCACCACACCCAGGTGCAGCGGCTGGTCGGGCAGGGCCGCGTCCAGCGTGGCCGCCTCCGCCACGGTGGGCCCGTGGTCGACGGCCAGGATCGGCGCCACGCCGGGCCCGCCCGGCTGGGTCAGGAACACCTTGCCCAGCTCGAACAGGGCGACGTCGGCGAACCCGCGGCCGGTGTTGCGGATCAGCACCCGCAGCAGGCCGGGCAGCAGCGTGCCGCGCAGCAGCGGCTCGTCGTCCTTGATCGGGTTGGCGATCTGCGGCACGCTGCGCCGCGGGTCGCCGGGCGGCAGGCCGAGCCGGTCGGCGTCCGCGGCCGGGCCGAACGGGTTGCTGATCACCTCGACGAAGCCGCGGCTGGCCAGGTGCCGGCCGAGGGTGCGGCGCAGCCGCTGCCGCGGGGTCAGCCCGTGCCCGGCGGCCGCGCGCGGCATCCGGACCGGCACGTTCTCGTACCCCTCCAGCCGGATGACCTCCTCGGCCAGGTCGGCCGGGTCGGTCAGGTCCGGGCGCCAGGACGGCGGGGTCACGGTCAGCCACCCGCCGGTCCGGTCGTGCCGGGCGTGCTCGTGCCGCACGTGCCGGCCGGGCCCGTCCGGGTCGGCCGCGCCGCCTGCCGCGCCCGCCTCGGCGGTCTCCGCGTGCACCTCGCAGCCGATCTGGCGGAGCCGCCTGGTCACCGCGTCCAGCCCGTAGACCACCCCAGCCACCTGGTCCGGGTAGCTGGCGGTCATGCCGATCGTCACCGGCGCCACGTCCACCTGCGCGTGCGTGCAGCCGGGCACCACGGTGCCGCCGCCCAGCGCGGTCAGCAGCGACACCGCCCGGGCCGAGGCGCGCAGCGGCAGCTCGCGGTCCACGCCCCGCTCGAACCGGGCCGAGGCCTCGCTGAACAGCCGGTGCCGCCGGCTCATCCGGGCGGTGCCCGCCATGGAGAAGTGCGCCGCCTCGATGACCAGATCGGCGCTGTCCGGCGTGATCTCGGTGGCCAGCCCGCCCATCGTGCCGGCCAGCGAGATCGGCCCGGACTCGTCGGTGATCAGGATGTCGTCCGGGTCCAGGGCGCGGACCACGTGGTCGAGGGTTTCCAGCTGCTCCCCCGGCCGGGCCCGGCGGACCACGATCGGCCCGGTCAGCGCGGACCGGTCGAACGCGTGCAGCGGCTGGCCGAGCTCGATCATCAGGTAGTTGGTCACGTCCACGGCCAGCGAGATGCTGCGCATCCCGCACCGGGCCAGCCGCACCCGCATGGCCAGCGGGGTGGGCCGGGCCGGGTCCAGGCCGCGGACCTCGCGCAGCACGAACCGGTCGCACGCGGTGGGGTCGCCGATGCTGGCCGGCCACACCGCGCCGGACTCGCCGGCCAGGTCCGGGGGCAGATCCGCGCTGGCCGGGTCGGTGTAGCCGGCGTCGTAGGCCAGCGCCAGGTCCCTGGCCACGCCGCGGATGGACAGCGCGTAGCCGCGGTCCGGGGTGATCGACAGGTCGAGCACCCAGTCGCGCAGCCCGGCCCAGGCGGTGAAGTCCTGGCCCAGCGGCGCGTCGTCGGGCAGCACCAGGATGCCGGAGTGGTCGTCGCCGAGGCCAAGCTCGGCGGCCGAGCAGATCATGCCCTCCGACATCCGGCCGTAGGCCTTTCTGGCACCGATCGTGAATCCGCCGGGCAGCACGGCGCCGGGCAGCGCCAGCGGCACCAGGTCACCGACCGCGAAGTTGACCGCGCCGCAGATGACGTGCCGGTCCTGGCCGTCGCCGGCCGACGTCCGGCAGTACCTGATCGGCTTGCGGAACCCGGTCAGCTCCTCGATCTCGCGGACCTGGGCGACGACCACGCCGGAGATGTCGTGCCCGGCGGGCTCGACGGTCTCGACCTCGAGGCCGACGGCGGTCAGCCGGGCGGCCACCGCACGGGCGGTCTCCTCCCCGAGGGCCCCGTCCGGCCCGGCGGGCAGGTCCAGGTGGGCGTACTCGAGCAGCCATGACAGCGGGACGCGCATCACGCCTCCATTCCGAAGGCGCGGCTGAACCGCACATCACCCTCGACGGTGTCCCTGATGTCGGTGACCCCGTGCCTGATCATCAGCGCCCGCTCGATGCCGAGCCCGAACGCGAACCCGCTGTACCGGTCCGGGTCGATGCCGCAGGCGACCAGCACCCGCGGGTTGACCATGCCGGCCCCGGCGATCTCGATCCAGCCCTGCGACCGGCAGACCCGGCACGGGTCGCCGCCGGGCCGGGTGGACGCCATCCGGCACACGTGGCATTCCATGGACACGTCCACGGACGGCTCGGTGAACGGGAAGAAGTCCGGCCGCAGCCGGGTGCGCAGGCCCTCGCCGAACATCGCGTCGACGAACGCGCTGATCGCGCCCCGCAGGTCGGCCATGGTCAGGCCCTCGTCCACGGCCAGGCACTCGATCTGGTGGAACACCGGGCTGTGCGTGGCGTCCAGGGTGTCGGTGCGGAAGCACTTGCCCGGGCTGACCACGTACAGCGGCAGCGGCCGGGTGAGCATGGACCGGATCTGCACCGGCGAGGTGTGCGTGCGCAGCACCACGCCGGACCGGTCCGCGCCGCCCGGGCCCCGCACGAAGAACGTGTCCTGCATCTCCCTGGCCGGGTGGTCAGGGGGGAAGTTCAGCGCGTCGAAGTTGAACCATTCGGCCTCGACCTCGGGCCCCTCGGCGACCTCGTAGCCCATGCCGACGAACACGTCGGTGAGCCGCTCGGCGACCACGGTGACCGGGTGCCTGGCGCCCTGCGGGGTGCGGTCCCAGGGCAGGGTGACGTCGACCTTTTCCTCGTCCAGGACCCGCTGGTCCCGGTCAGCTTCCAGCTCGCCCTGACGGGTGGCCAGCGCGTCCCTGATCGCGGTGCGGGCCGCGCCCACGCGGCGGCCGGCGTCGGCCCGGGCGGCCGGGGGCAGGGCCTTGATCTCAGCGTTGGCCTCGGTGATGGGCGCCCGGTCACCGGCGTGCGCCAGCCGCGCCGCCTTCAGCTGGTCGAGATCCTTGCTGCTGGCAATGGCGGCCAGGGCCTCGTCGACGGCGCGCTGCACCTCCTCGGCGGACAGCGCCGACACCGCGACCGGGTCGTAGCTCTTGTTCGGTGCGGACATTGTGGGTTCCTGATCTCCTGCGTTGTGCCCGTCGACATGGACTGTGGGCCCGTAGAACCATACGCAACGGCTGGCGGGGGCTGGCCGTGCGGTCAGAGCCGACCGCCGCCGCCGCGGATCAGGTCATGCGGGCGCGAGCCCGCCGGTCAGCCAAATTCAGGCGTGCCGGCGGGCATGGTAAATCGGAACTCCGCCCCGCCGCCGGGCGCCTGGTGCACGCTGATGGTCCCGCCGTGCGCCTCGACCAGGCCCTTGACGATGAACAGGCCAAGGCCCGCACCGCCGCGCCGCTTGGCCCGCCAGAACTGGCGGAACACCCGCGGGGCCAGCTCGGGCGCGATGCCAGCGCCCTGGTCGCGGACGGACACCGCGATCCCAGGGGCCCCGGCGCCACGCAGCGGTTCCACCATGGTTGTTACGGTACCAGCCCCGTGCCGGACCGCGTTCTCGATCAGGTTTCCCAGGATCTGGTCGATCTTGTCCGCATCCAGCCAGGTCTCCGGCAGTTCGCGGGCCACCTGCAGCTGGAACCGGGCCGCGTTCTCCCCGGAGGCGACCCGGCCGGCGATGATCCGGCTGGCCCGCTGCGGCACGTCGACCAGCTGCCGGTGCACCTCGATCCGGCCGGCCTCGATCCGGGACACGTCGAGCAGCTCGGTGATCAGCCGGGTGACCCGGTCCGCGTCCGCGTTGACCGTCTCCAGCATGACCCGCTTCTGGTCGTCGGTGAACCGCGGCCACTTGGCGAGCAGCGTCGCGGTGAACCCCTTGACGCTGGTCAGCGGGGAGCGCAGCTCGTGCGCCACGGTGGAGACAAGGTCGGCGCGGCTGCGCTCGATCCGGGCCCGCTGCTCGGCGCCGCGCAGCGTGATGACGAGCTTGCTCACCCGGCGGGGCGGGGTGCCGCGGCCGTCCCGCGGCGGCGGGACCGGGTCGCGCACGTAGCCGACCGACACCAGCAGCTCGGTCAGCTCGTCGCCGGAGGGCAGGTACAGGGAGCGCTCGGGGTGCCGGGTGCGGGTGGACAGGCCGTGGTAGGGGCGGACGTGCGCCCACCAGTTGCGCCCGTCGGAGTCCTGCAGCGGCAGGACGTGCCGCACGTCCTGGCCGAGCGCGCGGGCCGGCAGGATCCCGGTCAGCCGCCGGGCCGCCCGGTTGAACACCGTGACGCAGCCTCCGGCGTCCGCGACGACCAGCCCATCGGGAAGGTCATCGGCGGCCACCAGGCCGCTGCCGGGGTCGTCCGCCAGATCCGGGCGGCCGTCCGGCGCGGCCTGGGCCTGGCCCGGCACGGTGCTGTCCACTCGCGCTGCCGCCCTCCGCCCCGGCGCTGTTCCCCCGGAAGGATGCGGGCCGTGGCCCAGGATCCGGGGGCTCCCAGGGCTGGCTGATGCGCCCTGCCGCAACGGCGGCGGCGCGGCGACCCCGTCGGGGATCACCCAATGACACAACGTGATCAGACTCTAGCGTGTCCGGAACATGGTTCGGCACTGTGCTTGCTGGCTCGCTGCGGGCCGCTATGAGCGCTGCCTTCCCTCCTCGCTCCCTCGGCGCTCCTTCGTCGCGCCTCATCGCTCGTCAGGAAAACAGCGCCGCGGCCCTCCGCGAGCTGGGCCGGCTCCGCCGGCGGCCTGCGGTCTCTCTGGGCGCTGCGCCGGCCGCGCGCTGCTCGCGGGCGGAGGCGTACAGGCAGACCGCGGCCGCGGCGGCCAGGTTGAGGCTCTCGGCCTGGCCGTAGATGGGCACCGCGACGGCCTCGTCGGCCAGGGCGAGGAGGTCCGCGGGCAGCCCCCACGCCTCGTTGCCGAACAGCCAGGCGGCCGGGCCGGCCAGCCGGGCGGCCAGGGCCGGGTCGTCCAGCCGGGCCGGGCCTCCGCCGTCCGCGGCCAGGATCGCCAGCCCGGCCCCGCGCAGCGCGCTGATCGCGGCGTCCAGCGGCGCGCCCGCTACCACCGGCAGGTGGAACAGGCTGCCCGCGGCGGCCCGCACGCACTTGCCGTTGTAGGGATCGACCGACGCGCCGGCGAACACCACCCCGTCCGCCCCGGCGGCGTCCGCGGTGCGCAGCACGGTGCCGGCGTTGCCGGGGTCGCGGACGTTGGCCAGGATCACCACCAGGCCGGGCCGGGCCGCGGCCAGCCGGGCTCAGCGGGATATCGATGAACCGGCAGACCGCGAGCAGCCCCTGCGGAGTGACGGTCTGGGCCAGCTCGGCCATCACCTCGCCGCTGACCTGGTGCACGGGGGCGCCGCGGCGGGCCGCAGCGGCCACCAGGCCGCCGTGCCGGGACGCGGCCGGCGCGGTGACGAACAGCTCGGTGATCTCCGCGCCGCTTTCCAGCGCGGCGCCGACCGACTGCGGGCCCTCGGCCAGGAACGACCGTGCCCGCTGCCGGAACGCGCGCTTGGCCAGCTGGCGGGCGGCCTTGACGCGCGGCGAGCGGAGGCTGGTGATCTCACCGCCCGCCGGGTGCGTCATGCCGTGCTGGCCAAAGCTGTGCCGCCGCGGTCAGGCCGCGGCGGGAGCCGGGTCGTCCAGCTCGGGCAGGGCCTTCTTGGCCACGGTGACCAGGGCGGAGAACGACTGCGGGTCGGAGACCGCCATCTCGGCGAGCATCCGCCGGTCGACCTCCACTCCGGCGATCTTCAGGCCCTGGATGAACCGGTTGTAGGTGATGCCGTCCGCCCTGGCCGCGGCGTTGATCCGCTGGATCCACAGCCGCCGGAACGCGCCCTTGCGGTCCTTGCGGTCCCGGTAGGCGTACGTCATCGAGTGCAGGCCCTGTTCCTTGGCCTTGCGGTACAGCCGGGACCGCTGGCCCCGGTAGCCGCTCGCGCGCTCGAGGATTACCCTGCGCTTCTTGTGGGCGTTGACTGCCCGCTTCACGCGTGCCATTTGTGCGACTCCTTAAGCGGGCAGGGCTAGCGGCCCAGCAGCCTCTTCATCTTCTTGACGTCGGCGGGCGAGAGGGTGACCTCGTTCTTCAGCCGCCGCGTCCGCGTGCTGCTCTTGTGCTCGAGCAGGTGGTTCCGGTTGGCCCGGCGGCGCATGACCTTGCCGGTGCCGGTGACCCGGAACCGCTTGTTCGAGCCGCTGTGCGTCTTCATCTTCGGCATTTCGCCGTTGTCTCCGTTCTTCTGCGTGCCTGGCGCACGGGTGACCGCATGCCGTGGGCACCGATGTGCCCGGCCGGCCGCTGCCGCGGCCGGCCTCTGCTGCCCCGGCAGTCCTGGCCAGGAAGCGTCTGTCGCTATCGTCCCGGCTTGGCGTCGGCGCCGCGGTCGGCGGCGGCCGCCGGGCGCGCGGGCGCCGGGCCGGGCCGCGGGGCCGTGGGCCGCGGGGCGGCCGGGCGCGGCGCGGACGGCGTGGGTCCCGGGCGCGGCGCGGACGGCGCGGGTCCCGGCCGCGGCGCGGCCGGAGCCGGGCGCGGGCCCGGCTGCGCGGTCCTGGGCGCCGACGGGCGCGGGGCCGCGGACGGCTGCTGCGGGCGCGGCGCCGACGGCCGGGGGGCCGACGGACCCGACGGGGCCGGCCGGGGCGTGGCGGGCCGGGCGGGACGGCGCGGCGGCAGGCCCCTGCGGGCGCGAAGCCGGCGCCGGGCGGGACGGCGCGGCGGCGGGCCGCGGCGCGGCCTGCGGGGCCGGGGTCTCTGCGACCGGCTCCGGCGTGGCGGCCGGGGCCCGCACGAACGGGTCCTGCGCAGCCGCGGCCGGGGCCGCGGCGGGCTCATGCTCGCTGTCCGCGGACGCGCCGGAGTCGCGGGCGGCGCGGGCGCTGGCCCGGGCCGGGACCCGCTCGATCCTGGGCTCGTGCTGCGGCCCGGTCTTCCGCTTGTGCGGCCCGATCACCATGATCATGTTGCGGCCGTCCAGCTTGGGCTGCGCCTCGACGAAGCCCAGTTCCTCCACGTCGGCGGCCAGCCGCTGGAGCAGCCGGTAGCCAAGCTCGGGCCGGGACTGCTCGCGGCCCCGGAACATGATCGTCACCTTGACCTTGTCGCCCGCCTTGAGGAACCGCTCGACGTGGCCCTTCTTGGTGCCGTAGTCGTGCGGGTCGATCTTCGGGCGGAGCTTGATCTCCTTGATGACGGTCTGCGCCTGGTTCTTGCGCGATTCCCTGGCCTTCAGCGCGGACTCGTACTTGAACTTGCCGTAGTCCATGAGCTTGCAGACCGGCGGCCGGGCGGTGGGCGCCACCTCGACAAGGTCGAGGTCGGCCTCCTGGGCCAGCAGAAGCGCATCGTTGATCGCGACGATCCCGACCTGCTCGCCAGCGGGGCCGACCAGCCGGACTTCAGGGACGCGGATGCGCTCGTTGATACGGGGTTCGGTGCTGATGTGACCTCCTTGTGTCACTGTCCCGGCCAGCGGACGTCCCGCTGGCGGGTGTTTCGCCGGGCGCGTGCGGGCTGCGGCTGGGCGGTGCTTGCGCCCATTGCACGCAAAAAGCCCCGCACGGCTGCATGCGAGGCCACCAGCGCCGCGACGCCGGGCGCCCGGCTGCTGGCCGGTCCGGCGTCGCCACTCGATGCTGACAGGCCCGGCGTTACCGCCCGGCGCAGCCGGCATCCGGCCTGCCCGGCCAGCCCTCGCGGGCTGCCCGGCACTACCCGCCAGCGGTAAAGCTGGCCAGGTGGGAGGTGGCCGAGGTGGTCCTCCGCTTGCACATCCGGCTTACTCACCGGAATTTCGCCACTACAGCGTAACGCATCGGGGCCCCACTCGGTATTCCCGCCGCGAGCGAGCGTTTAGCGCTGGGCTAGTTCCTTCAGCCCGGCGGCACGCATCGCGTCCAGCGGGGCAGGCCGGCGCCCGGTCATCAGCTCGACCTGCGGCCCGGCCTGCTGGACCAGGAACTCGAACCCGCTGACCACGGTATCCCCGGCCCGCTCCGCGGCGGCGGCCAGCAGGGTCGGCCACGGGCGGTAGACCACGTCGAGGACGGTCCGCGGGCCGCCGGGGCCGGCCGCGGAAGTGATCCGGCCGGCCCAGGGGTCGGCCGCCCCGGCCGGCAGGGTGGAGATGAGCAGCCGCCACGGGCCGTCCAGCGCGGTGAACGCGGCCAGCGTGACCGCCGTGCCCAGGCGCCCGGCCACCTCCCGCAGCAGGCCGGCCCGGCCCGGGTCACGCACCGCCACCGTCACCTCGGCCAGGCCGAGCTCACGCAGGCAGGCCAGGGCCGAGCAGGCGGTGGCGCCCGCGCCCAGGATCAGCGCGGGCCCGGCGGCCGGGCCGGTGACCCCGGCCCTGGCCAGGGCGCCGCGCAGGCCGGCCACGTCAGTGTTGTAGCCGAGCCGCGCCCCGTGGTCGAAGACCACCGTGTTGGCGCAGCCGGTGATCTCAGCGACCGGGTCGGTGCGGTCCAGCAGCGGCAGGACGGTGCGCTTGAGCGGCATGGTGAGCGACAGCCCGGCCCAGTCCGGGCCGCACCCGTCCAGCAGTCCGGCGAGATCCGCCTCGGTGCACTCGATCCGGTCGTAGCTCCAGCCGTCCAGGCCCAGCCCGGCATACGCCGCTCGGTGCAGCAGCGGTGACAGGGAGTGACCGACCGGCGAGCCCAGCACGGCCGCTTTCATCACCGCCCTGTTCATCGATACGGCCGGGCCGGGTCAGCCCTGGCCGAGGTTGCGCTCAAGCTCCTGGCGGAGCTTGTTGAACTCGGCGGCGCTGTCGGTGAACTTGGTGATGTGGTTCTTCGGGTCGACGGTGACGAAGTACAGCAGGGTGCCGTGCGCCGGGTGCAGCGCCGCCTTGATGGCCGCGTCGCCGGGGCTGTCGATCGGGCCGGGCGGCAGCCCGGTGTGCAGGTAGGTGTTGAACGGCGAGTTGACCTGCAGCTGGTCGTTGGTCGCGATGATGCCGTACTTGCCCAGCGCGTACTCGACCGTGCTGTCCAGCTCCAGCTTCATGTTGTGGTTCAGCCGGTTGTAGATGACCTCGGCGATCTTCGGGAAGTCCGACAGCCGGCCGCCCTCGGCCTGGATGAGGCTGGCGATGACCATCACGTGGGCCACCGGCACCTGCCCGGCCTTGGCCGCGGCCGGCAGGCTGATCGAGTCCGACTCCTGGTTGAACCGCGCGACCATGGTCTTCAGCACATCGGTGGGGCTCATCCCGGGCTGGATCTGGTAGGTCGCCGGGAACAGGTAGCCCTCCAGCTTGCCGTCAGCGTAAGACGGCAGGCCGAGCGCGGCGACGTTCTTCGCCGCGGCCGCGTACGCGCTGGCCGGGAACGCGGTGCTGGACCCGAGCCGGGCGACGATCTGCGACAGGCGCAGGCCCTCGGGGATCGTCACCGTGGTCTGGATCCGTGTGGTCTGCGAGACCAGCAGGTTCCAGGCGGCCTCCGCGTTCATCTGCTTGTGCAGCCGGAAGTAGCCGGGCTCGAGCTGCCGGGTGCTCTTCGAGCCCTTAGCCGCGGACACGAAAGCCTGCGTGCTGGCCACCACCCCGGCCTTGACCAGCCGCGGCGCGATGGAGATCGGGGTGTCCCCGGAGAACACCTGGAAGGTCACGCTGCCGTGGCCCTGGCCGGCGAAGTTCGGCGGATGGTACTTGGCCTCGATGTAGCGGAACCCCTCGTAGCCGATGACGCTCAGCCCGCTGACGATGACCACGATCGCGATCAGGCCGGCCAGCCAGCCGCTGCGCCGCCGCCGCGGCTTGCCGCCGCCGGGCGGCGGTCCGCCCCGGCCGCGGTCCCGGCGGGACCGCCGGGAGCCACGGCCGCCGTCGTCACCGCCGCCGTCGTCACCGCCGATGTCGGAGCCGGGCAGCAGCCCGGGTGCCGGGCGCCCGGCACCGGGGCCGTCGTCCGGGTAGTCCGGCAGGCCGGGCAGGTAGTCGTCGTGCTCGTCGCGGTGGTAAGCGGCCGGGCCGGGCCCGGCCTGGCCCGCGGCGGGCTGGTCGTACCGGCCGGGGTCGCCGGCCGGGCGGTAGCCACCGGGCGGGCCCGGCGGGCCGTACCCGCCGGCCGGATCATCCCCGGGATGGTAGCCGCCCGGGCCGTACCCGGCGCCCGGGCCGTCAGGACGGTAGCCGCCGCCGGGCCGCGGCCCGTAGCCGCCAGGGCCTGACGGGTAGTCGCCGGGCGGGCCGCCCGGCCGCTGCGGCCCGGACGGGTAGTCGCCCGGGGGCCCGGACCGCGACTGGGGCCCGGAGGGGTAGTCGCTGGCCGGGTAGCCGCCGGCGGACTGCCCGTCCCGGCGGTAGGCGGCGGTGTCCTGGCCGCCGGGCCGGTAGCCATCCGGGTAGCGGCCGGATGGCGCGGAGCCGCCCGGGCCGGTGCTGTCCGGGCCGTAGCCGGCCGCCGGGTAGCCGCCCGGGCCAGTGCCGTACGGGTCGTAGCCGCCCGCGGCCTGGCCGCCCGGCGGGTAGCCGCCCGGGCTGGACGGGTAGTCCGCCGGCGGGCCGTACCGGTCATAGCCGCCGTCTGCCGGGCCGTACCCGGGCCCGGCCGGGGCGTAGCCGCCGGGGCCGGTGCCGTACGGGTCGTAGCCGCCGTGGGCGTACCCGCCGCCGGCCGCCGGGGAGCCCGTCTCGTAGCCAGCACCGGGGTACTGGTCGCCGGGCGGGCCGTAGCTGTCGTAGCCGGCGGGCGGGCCGTGGTGGCCGGCCGCGGTGGCCGCGCTGCCGAACGGGCCGGGCTCGCCGCGGTAGCCGTCGTGGCGGCGCCGCCCGCCCGGGCCGCTCCTAGCCGGCCGGGCCGTAGCCCGATGACGCCGGCTCGTCGGGCACGAACGGCACCGAGGGGTCGAGGGGGTCCCGGCCGCCGTACGGGTCACGGGACGGGCGGGCCGCGGGCCGCGGGGTGCCGCCGCCCGGGTAGGGCGCGGCGGGCTGGTACGGGTCCGGCGGCGCGTACGGGTCGGGCGCGGAATGCCGCCCGGTGCGGCCGCGGCGGCCGCCGCCCGCGGGGGCGGGCCCTGGTCCTGGCTGGGCACGGCCCTGGTGGGCCCGGTCGCGTAGGGATCCTCGGCGTACGGGTCGCCGCCGGGCTGCGGCCGGCCGGCCGGGGGCGGCGTGTCAGGTCCTGGCGGCCCGTACGGATCAGCACCGCCGTAATCCCCCGGCTGCAGGTGCCATGACGATCCGCCGGACGGGTTGGACGGGTGGTCGGGCGCCATCTCGTAGCCTGCCGGGCCGCTGTGCCCCGGGGGGGCCTGCCCGCGGCGGAGCCAGGGCTGCTGGTCGTCGCCGGACGGATAGTCCTCGTCCTGGATGCTGTCCCCGCGGCGCCCGTCGCGGCTCATCCCGCGGCCTCGGCCGGCACCAGTTCACCCGGCGGGCGGCCGGCTGACCGCTCCGCGTCCAGCGCGCTCTGCAGCAGCAGCGCCGCCGCGGCCTGGTCGACGACCCCCCGCCGCTGGCGGCCGTCCCGGCCCGCGCGGCGCAGCGCGTCGTGCGCGAGCACGGTGGTGAACCGCTCGTCCACCAGCCGGACCGGGTGCGGGGCCAGCGCCGCGGCGAGCGCGGCCGCGAACTCCCTGGCCTCCGCCGCGGCCCGGCCGTCCCGGCCGGACAGGCCGGTCGGCAGGCCGACGATCACCTCGATGGCCGCGTGCTCCGCGGCCAGGGCGGCCAGCGCGGCCAGGTCGCCGCGGCCACGCGGCACGGTGGTCAGCGGGCTGGCCAGCAGCCCGCCCGGATCGCTGCGGGCGACGCCGATCCGCGCGGAACCGACGTCGACAGCCAGCCGGACCCCGGACCTGCCCGGAGCATGCTCCGGGGGGCCGGTCTCGGTGCGGCTAAGAGGAGGGGGCGGCACGGTCTCACGATAGGCCACCGGCCCCGGTCGCGTGCTGAACAACGGTACGAACTGCGGCAAATGCCCGGTCAACGGCCTGGGCTCCGTCCGGTCCGAGCGGCGCGCCGCCGCCCTGGGCGATGTCGTCCCGGCCGCCGCCGCGGCCGCCGAGGGCCTGCGCGGCGGGCAGCACCAGCGCCCCGGCCGTAAGGCCAGCTTCTCTCGCCGCGTCGTTGACCGCGACCACCACGGTGGGCCGGTCGGCGGGCACGCCGATCACGGCGACCACGCCCGGCCGCCCGGCGGGCAGCCGCCCGCGCAGGTCACCGGCCAGCTTGCGCAGGCCGTCTACGGGTGTGCCGTCCGGCACCCGGTGCGCGATCACCGCGACGCCGCCGATGTCCTCCGCGTTCGCGGCCAGGTCCGCGCCGCCGCCGAGCAGCTGGGCCGACTGCAGCCGGGCCAGGTCCCGCTCGGCGTCGCGGAGCCGGCTGACCAGCCCGGAGACCCGCTCGGGCAGCTCTTCCCGCGGCGCCTTGAGCTGCTCGCTGAGCTGGCTGACCAGCAGGTTCTCCCGGGCCAGGAAGCGGAAGGCGTCCAGGCCGACGAGGGCCTCGACCCGGCGGACGCCGGAGCCGATGGACGACTCGCCGAGGATCTTGACCAGCCCGAGCTGGCCGGACCGGGCCACGTGGGTGCCGCCGCACAGCTCGCGCGAGTAGTCACCGACCTCGACCACCCGGACCTCGTCGCCGTACTTCTCGCCGAACAGGGCCAGCGCGCCCATGGCCCGGGCCTCGTCGATCGAGGTGTGGAAGGCGCGCACGTCCAGGTCGCCGATCAGCACCTGGTTGACCTCGTCCTCGGCGTCGCGCAGCACCGACGGCGGCACCGCGCCGCCGGCCGTGAAGTCGAACCGGAACCGGCCCGGGGAGTTCTCCGAGCCGGCCTGCGCGGCGGACTCGCCGAGCGCGCCGCGGAACGCCCGGTGCACCAGGTGCGTGGCGGTGTGCGAGCGGGAGATGGCCCGCCGCCGCTCGATGTCGATCTCCACGTACACCGGCGCGCCGACCCCGATCTCGCCCTGGGTGACCCGGCCGCGGTGCACGATCAGGCCGGGCACCGGCCGCTGCACGTCGAGCACCTCGACCACCGCGCCGTCCGCGGTGATCGTGCCGGTGTCGGCCAGCTGGCCGCCGCCCTCGGCGTAGAACGGGGTGCGGTCGAGCACCACGTCGACCTCGGTGCCCGCGGTGGCCACCGGCACCCCGGCCCCGCCCGCCAGCAGCCCGGTCACCACCGCCTCGCCGGCCACCTGGTCGTACCCGGTGAAGACGACCGGGCCGGACTTCTCCAGCACCGCGGCGAACGCGGAGATGTCCGCGTTGCCGGTCTTCTTCCCGGCCGCGTCCGCCTTGGCCCGCTGCCGCTGCTCCGCCATCAGCCGCCGGAACTCGCCCTCGTCGACCTCCAGGCCCTGCTCGGCGGCCATCTCCAGGGTCAGGTCGATGGGGAAGCCGTAGGTGTCGTGCAGCTGGAAGGCCTGGCCGCCGGCCATGACCTGGCTGCCGCGGCGGCGGGTCTCCTCCACCGCGGCGTCGAAGATCGCCGTGCCGGTCCGCAGCGTGCCGAGGAAGGCCGCCTCCTCGGCGTCGATCACGGTGTGGATGTTCGGCGCGTCCCGGCGCAGCTCGGGGTACTGGTCGCCGAGGCTGTCGATGGCCGAGCTGGCCAGCTCGTGCAGGTAGTGCTCGCCGTGCCCGCCGCGGTCCTGCGAGCCGCCGGACCCGCCGCGCTGCGACCCGGCCAGCAGCCGCAGGTTGCGCACGCTGCGCCGGAGGATCCGGCGCAGCACGTAGCCGCGGCCCTCGTTGGACGGCAGCACCCCGTCGGCGACCAGCATCACCGCGGTGCGCACGTGGTCGGCGACGACCCGCAGCGCGACGTCGGTGCGCTGCTCGTGGCCGTACTTCTGCTCGGTCAGCTCGGCGGCCCGGTCCAGCACCCGCCACATGGTGTCGATCTCGTAGATGTTGTCCACGCCCTGCAGGAGCGCGGCCATCCGCTCCAGGCCCATCCCGGTGTCGATGTTCTTGCTGGGCAGCTCGCCGAGGATCGGGAAGTCCTCCTTGCCCGCCCCTTCACCGCGGACGAACTGCATGAAGACCAGGTTCCAGATCTCCAGGTAGCGGTCCTCGTCGGCGACCGGTCCCCCTTCGCGGCCGTACTCAGGGCCGCGGTCGTAATAGATCTCCGAGCACGGGCCGCACGGCCCGGGCACGCCCATCGACCAGAAGTTGTCGGCCATGCCGCGGCGCTGGATCCGGTCCAGCGGAACGCCGACGTCGCGGTGCCAGATGTCCGCGGCCTCGTCGTCGTCGTGGAACACGGTGACCCACAGCCGGTCTTCGGCGAAGCCGAAGCCGCCGTCCGCCTCCGAGCCGGTCAGCAGCTCCCAGGCGTACGGGATCGCCTTTTCCTTGAAGTAGTCGCCGAACGAGAAGTTGCCCAGCATCTGGAAGAACGTGCCGTGCCTGGTGGTCTTGCCGACTTCCTCGATGTCCGGGGTGCGCACGCACTTCTGCGCGGTGGCGGCCCGCCGGAACGGCGGCACCTGCTGGCCGAGGAAGTACGGCTTGAACGGCGCCATCCCGGCGTTGACCAGGAGCAGGGTCGGGTCGTCGGCGACCAGGCTGGCCGACGGCACCACGGTGTGGCCGTACCGCTCGAAGAAGCCGAGAAACCGGCGGGCGATCTGAGCCGATTCCATCATCGGCCATCCTTTGCGTGGTCGAACCGGGAACGGCCGCGCTGCGGCCTGCCCCGGGGCGGGTCAGGAGGGGAAGCCAGCGGCGGTCGGGCCGCCGGCTGAGCATCGAGGGTAGGCCCTGTCCGGGGGGCATGGCGATCCAGGTACTCATCCATGCCGTCCCGCACGTCGGCCAGGAACGGCCCGACGCCGTCCCGGGCCGGGGCCAGGCCGGGCCCGAGCACGGCGGCCACGGCGCGGGCCGCGGGCCGGGCTGCGGTGCCCGGCCGCAGCGAGCGGGCCAGCCGGGTGGCCCGGCGGTAGCCGGTCACCCCCAGCAGCGCCCCGGCGAGCAGCCAGAGCAGACGGCGGATCACCGGGCCGCCCGCCGTCCAGCGGCAGGCTCCGCGGGCAGCGCCCGGGGCAGGCCCTGGCCGTCCCCGCCGGCCAGCGCGCGGGCCCGGCGGGTCAGCCGCCGCCCGGTCGCCCGGCGCACCCCGTAGGTCACCGCGGCGACCCGCAGCAGCGGCCCGCTGAGGCCGCCGGCGATCCCGCGGGCCAGCCCGGCCAGCGCGGACACGTGCCCGGACAGCTCGGCCATGTTGCTGGTTACGTCGTCCATGCTGGCGGTGATCGCGTCCGACCGGGCCAGCTGCTCGCCGGCCCGGTCCACCGCGGCCTGCGCGCCGGCCAGCACCGAGTCGGCGCGGGCCCGGTACTCGGCCACCGCCTCGGTCGCCGAGGTGATCAGCCGGGCCAGCCGGAGCAGCACGTAGCAGGCCACGCCGACGCCGATGGCAAAGAATCCGGCCGCGATCAGTTCTGCCAGCTGCCCGGTGCTCATGTCCGGCCGCCCTCCGCCGCCGCAGGTGGCCAGCCAGATACCGGCCCTCGCCCTGCCCGACCCTACCCGGGCTCGCCGTCCAGTAGGGCCCGGATGCGCTCGTAGCGCTCGGCGAACCTGGCCTCGGCGCCGTGCCTGGTCGGCTCGTAGTACCGGCGGCCGGCCAGCTCGTCCGGGGCGTACTGCTGGGCCGCGACCGCACCGTCCAGATCGTGCGGGTACACGTAGCCCTTGCCGTGGCCGAGCCGGTCCGCGCCGCGGTAGTGCGCGTCGCGCAGGTGCGCGGGCACCGAGCCGATCCGGCCCGCCTGCACGTCGGCCTCGGCCGCGCCGATGGCCTTGATCACCGCGTTCGACTTCGGGGCCAGGGCCAGGTGGATGACCACCTGGGTGAGGTTGATCCGGGCCTCGGGCAGCCCGACGAACTGGACCGCGTGCGCCGCGGCCACCGCGGCCTGCAGCGCGGTCGGGTCGGCCAGGCCGATGTCCTCGCTGGCGTGCACGATCAGCCGCCGGGCGATGAACCGGGGGTCCTCCCCGGCCTGGATCATCCGGGCCAGGTAGTGCACTGCGGCGTCGGCGTCGCTGCCCCTGATGCTCTTGATGAACGCGCTGATCACGTCGTAGTGCTGGTCGCCGCCCCGGTCGTAGCGGACCGCGGCCCGGTCCACCGCCCGCTCCACCGCGGTGACATCCACCGCGCCGCCGTCCGGGACCCCGAGCGCGGCCGCCTCCAGGTAGGTCAGCACCCGGCGGGCGTCCCCGCCGGCCAGCCGGATCAGCAGGTCGGTGACCCCGTCGGCGAGCGTGATCCGGCCGGCCAGGCCGCGCTCGTCGGCTACCGCCCGCTCGATCACGGCCCGGATGTCGGCGTCGGACAGCGGTTCCAGGGTGAGCAGCAGGGACCGGGACAGCAGCGGCCCGACGACCGAGAAGAACGGGTTCTCGGTGGTCGCGCCGATGAACGACACCCACCGGTTCTCCACCGCGGGCAGCAGCGCGTCCTGCTGCGCCTTGTTGAACCGGTGCACCTCGTCGACGAAGAGGATCGTGCCGGTGCCGGTCAGGCCCAGGTCACGGCGGGCGGTGTCGATCGCCGCGCGGACGTCCTTCACCCCGGCGGTGACCGCGGACAGCTCGGTGAACCGGCGCCGGGTGACGTGGCTGACGACCTGGGCCAGCGTGGTCTTGCCGGTGCCCGGCGGGCCCCACAGCAGCAGCGACATGGCCGCGTCGTGGTCGGCGAGCTTGCGGAACGGGGTGCCCTCGCCGGTCAGGTGCCGCTGGCCGATGACCTCGGCCAGGGTCCGCGGCCGCATCCGCACCGCCAGCGGCGCGGATGCGGCGGCCGCTTCCTCCCCCGCCGCGTCGAACAGCGAATCCCGCTGCGAGGGCTCGGTCCTGGCCACAGTTAGACATTATCTGGCCGGCACCATCCGCCCTGGCCGGGACGCCGGTACCGGACAGACTCGCCCTATCCCGCGGACGCCGGCGCCGTCTCGGCCGGCGCGCCGCCGCCGCGGGCCTGGCGTCGATGCCGGCCTCCTTGCGCTGCGCGGCGGTGATCGGCGTCGGGGCACCGGTCAGCGGGTCGAGCCCGGACGCGGCCTTGGGGAACGCGATCACGTCGCGGATCGAGTCCCGGCCGGTCAGCAGCATCATCAGCCGGTCCCAGCCGAACGCGATGCCGCCGTGCGGCGGCGGGCCGAACCGCAGCGCGTCCAGCAGGAAGCCGAACTGGGACTCCGCCTCGGCCCGGGACAGCCCGATCACGTCGAACACCTGCTGCTGCACGTCGCCGCGGTGGATCCGGATCGAGCCGCCGCCGATCTCGGTGCCGTTGCAGACGATGTCGTAGGCGTCGGCCAGCGCGCCGCCCGGCTCGGCCGCGAACTTGCCCTCCCACTCCGGCAGCGGCGCGGTGAACGGGTGGTGCACCGCGGTCCAGCCGCCCTCGCCGTCCTCCTCGAACATGGGCGCGTCCACGACCCAGGTGAACGCCCACGCCGATTCGTCGATCAGCCCGCAGCGGCGGCCGATTTCCAGCCGGGCCGCGCCGAGCAGGGACCGGCCGGCGTTCGCCGTCCCGGCCGCGAAGAACACGCAGTCGCCGGCCCCGGCGCCGGTCGCCGCGGGCAGCCCGGCCCGCTCGGCCTCTGTCAGGTGCCTGGCCACCGGCCCGGAGCCGGTCACCGCGCCGTCCGCGCCGACCAGGACGTAGGCCAGCCCGCGGGCGCCGCGCGACTTCGCCCACTCCTGCCAGCCGTCCAGCTCGCGCCGGGTCTGCCCGGCGCCGCCCGGCATCACCACCGCGCCCACGTAGGGGGCCTGGAAGACCCGGAACTCCGAGCCGGAGAAGTAGCTGGTCAGGTCGGTCAGCTCGAGCCCGAACCGCAGGTCGGGCTTGTCCGAGCCGAACCTGGCCATCGCGTCGGCGTAGGTCATCTGCGGGATCGGCCGCGGCACCTGGTAGCCGGCGATCTCCCCCCACAGCCGGGCCACCAGGTCCTCGGCGACCTGCACCACGTCGGCCCGGGTGACGAAGGACATCTCGATGTCGATCTGGGTGAACTCGGGCTGCCGGTCGGCCCGGAAGTCCTCGTCCCGGAAGCAGCGGGCCAGCTGGTAGTACCGTTCCAGGCCGGACACCATCAGCAGCTGCTTGAACAGCTGCGGCGACTGGGGCAGCGCGTACCAGCTGCCGGGCCGCAGCCGGACCGGGACCAGGAAGTCCCTGGCCCCTTCCGGCGTGGACCTGGTCAGGTACGGGGTTTCCACGTTGACGAACCTGTGCTCCCGCATCACGTCGCCGACCAGGTAGGCGGCCTGCGACCGGGCGCGCAGCGCGGCGGCCATCTCGGTGCGCCGGATGTCCAGGTAGCGGTAGCGCAGCCGGACGTCCTCGCTCAGCTCGCCGGCGCCCTCTACCGGGAACGGCAGCGGGTCGGACTCGGCCAGCACCTCGAGCTCGCTGACCGCCACCTCGACCTCGCCGGTGGGCAGGTCCGGGTTCTCGTTGCCGGCCGGGCGGCGGCGGACCTCGCCGGTCACCCGGACGCAGAACTCCGCGCGCAGGTCGTGGGCCAGCTCATCCTGGCGGATCACGATCTGCGCCACGCCGCTGGCGTCCCGCAGGTCGATGAACACCACGCCGCCGTGGTCGCGCCGGCGGGCGACCCAGCCGGCCAGCGTGACCTGCTGTCCCGCGTGGGACGTGCGCAGCGTGCCCGCCTCATGGGTGCGGATCATCGCGTTGTCTCTTCCTCTCGTGACGGCCCGTGCCTGAGGGCCCGTGCCTGACGGCCCGTGCTTACAGGCCAGTGCCTACAGGCCGCGGCCCGGGCCCGGGCGCGGCGCGAGGCCGGCCAGGAACCGGTTGCCGGCCCGCTCCGCGCCGATCGTGGTCTGCGGCCCGTGCCCGGCCAGCACAACCGTGTCGTCCGGCAGCGGCAGGCACACCCGGGCCAGGCTGTCCAGGATCGTTTCATAGTTGCCGCCGGGCAGGTCGGTCCGCCCGATGGATCCGGCGAACAGCAGGTCGCCGGTGAACAGCACGCCGGGGTCCGCGGTATCCGCGGGCGGCGGCAGCCGGAAGGCGACCGAGCCGGGGGTGTGCCCGGGGGCGTGGTCCACGGTCAGCGTCAGGCCCGCCAGGTCCAGCACGGCGCCGTCGGTGAGCTCGGCCACCTCGTCCGGCTCGGTGAAGGTCAGCCCGGCCAGCAGAGGTGCCCCGCCGGCCTGCGGCCACAGCCCGCGGGCCGGGTCGGACAGCAGCGCCCGGTCGCCCGGGTGGATGTAGGCCGGGATGCCGCTGCCCGCGCACACCGGGGCGACCGACCAGATGTGGTCGATATGGCCGTGGGTGAGCAGCACCGCGGCCGGCTCCAGCCGGTGCTTGCGCAGCAGTTCCTTCAGATCGGGCTCGGCGTCCTGGCCCGGGTCCACGATCAGGCACGGCTCGCCCCGCCCGGCGGCGATCAGGTAGCAGTTCGCGGCGAACGAGCCGGCCGGGAATCCGGCGATCAGCACGGCGTCCCTCTTTTCCGAAGATTTTGCCGGAATGGCGGCCCAGCGGGCTGACGTGACCGGTACAGGCTACCGAGGATGGGGAACCGGCCGTGCACCGCTGGCTGCAGGCCCGCCCCGGAGGGCAGGGGCTCAGGTGGCGCGCCGGCCGCGGGCAAGGCTCGAAGCGGTAACGAATGTTCCGCCGCCGGGCGGCCTGCGGATACGATTCGCAGGTTTGCTGGCCGGTGTGCTAATCAGAGCGTTCCGGCCAGTCCGGGTCCCAGTGTCGTAACAGGAGGGCAGCAGAGGTGGCGGGGAAGAAGGAACGCCAGCGCAGGCTCGCCCGGGAGCGCTACGAGCGCAATCTCTCCCGGCGGGCCGCGCACCAGGATCGGGCGCGCCGGATCACCGGGATCACCCTGGCCTGCCTGCTCGTCGCCGGCCTTGGCGTGGGCGGCTTCTTCCTGTTCGGCGGCGGGCCAGCGCACCACCCCGCGGCCGCCGCCCCGAGCCGGCCGGCGAGCACGCCGTCGGCCAGCCCGTCACCGTCCGCCGCGGTCCCCGTCGCCGAGCCGGCGCATACCTGCGCCTACAACGTGAGCGGCACAGCCTCGCGCAAGGTCGCGCTGCCGCCCAAGCACCCCGATTTCCGGGCCCATTACCAGGCCACGATCCGCACCAACCGCGGCAATATCGTGATCAATCTGCTGAACAGCAAGGCCACCTGCACGGTGAACTCGTTCGTCTCGCTGGCCTCGCAGAAGTTCTTCAACCAGACCAGCTGCCACCGGCTCGTCACGAGCGGCATCTTCGTGCTGCAATGCGGCGACCCCACGGGTACCGGCAGCGGCGGCCCTGGCTACCAGTTCAGTGACGAGAACCTGGCCGGCGCGAAGTACCCGGCGGGCACCCTGGCCATGGCCAACTCAGGGCCGAACACCAATGGCAGCCAGTTTTTCCTGGTGTACAAGAACACGCCTGGGTTGCAGCCTAATTACACCCCGTTCGGAACCATCGTCAGCGGGCTTAAAATCGTTCAGAATGTGGCCAAGGCGGGCAGCGACAACGCCTTCGCCGCCCAAGGCGGAGGCGGGCACCCGAAGGAGAAAGTCGTCATCAAGAGCGTGACTATCAAGAAGACCTGACTGGCAGGCGCTAAGCCGGGCAGGTTCTGAGCAGGAGGTTAGCGGTGACCACCGCCAGCGATCCGTGGGGCCGGGTAGACGACGACGGGACCGTCTACGTGAAGACCGCCGAGGGCGAGCGCGTTGTGGGCTCGTGGCAGGCGGGCAGCCCCGCGGAGGCCCTTGCCTTCTTCCAGCGCAAGTACTTGTCGCTGGAGACCGAGGTCAGCCTGCTCGAGCAGCGCATCAGCACCACCGACCTGTCCCCCGCGCAGGCCAGGGCGACGATCACCCGGCTGCTGGAGTCGGTGGCCTGCGCGAACTGCGTGGGCGACCTGGACGGGCTGCGCGGCCGGCTCGAGGCCCTGACCGGCCTGGTCGACCACCGCCGCGAGGAGAACAAGGCCGCCCGCGAGCAGGCCCGCAGCGAAGCGCAGGACCGCAAGACCAAGATCGTCGAGGAGGCCGAGCGGATCGCCGCCGAGGCCACCCACTGGAAGATCAGCGGCGAGCGGATGCGCCAGCTCCTCGAGGAGTGGAAGGCCGCGCCGCGGGCCGACCGGGCGACGGAGACCGTGCTGTGGAAGCGGCTGTCGGCCGCGCGCAACGCGTTCACCAAGCGCCGCAAGGCCTACTTCGCCAGCCTGGAAGACGAGCGCGAGTCGGCCAGGACCCGCAAGGAGCAGCTGGTCACCGAGGCCGAGGCCCTGTCCGGCTCGACCGACTGGGGCCCCACCGCCTCGGCCTACCGCGACCTCATGCGGCAGTGGAAGGAAGCGGGCCGCGCCGACCGGGCCGCCGAGGAGGACCTGTGGGGGCGGTTCAAGGCCGCCCAGGACACGTTCTTCGGCGCCCGCGCCAAGATCCTCTCGGCCAAGGACGCCGAACTGCGCGAGCACGCCGACGCCAAGGCCGCGCTGCTGGCCGAGGCCGAGAAGCTGCTGCCGGTGACCAACGCGCGGCAGGCGCGGTCCGCGCTGCGCGGCATCCAGGAGCGCTGGGAGCAGATCGGCGGCGTGCCCAGGGACTCCCAGGAGCGGCTGGAAGGCGGCCTGCGCAAGGTCGAGGACGCGGTCCGCCGCAGCGAGGAAACGCACTGGCGGCGGTCCAACCCCGAGGCGCTGTCCCGCGCCAAGGGCACCGTGGAGCAGATCCGCGCGGCCATCAGCCAGCTGGAGAAGCAGCTGGCCCGGGCCAAGGAGCAGGGCAACGACAAGGCCGCCCAGCAGGCCGAGGAAGCCCTCACCGCCCGCCGGTCCTGGCTCGCCGAAGCCGAGCGAACCCTCGCCGAACTTTCCAGCTGAAGCCCAGTCAGCGAGGCCGGCGGAGCCGGCCCTGGCTCGCGGAGGGCCGCGGCGCTGTTTTCCCGACGAGCGACGCGGCGCGACGAAGGAGCGCCAAGGAGCGAGGAGGGAAGGCAGCGCTCATAGCGGCCCGCAGCGAGCGGCTAGCACTGCCCTGCTTAGCTGTTGACGCGGACCACGTCGTAGACGCCGTCCACCGAGCGCACCGCGCGCAGTACCGCGCCCAGGTGCTTGGGGTCGCCCATCTCGAACGTGAACCGGCTGAACGCGACCCGGTCCCGGGTCGTGGTCACCGACGCGGACAGGATGTTGACGTGCTGGTCGGACAGCGCCCTGGTGATGTCGGACAGCAGCCCGGTCCGGTCCAGCGCCTCGACCTGGATGCCGACCAGGAACAGCGACCCTTCCCTGGGTGACCAGCGCACGTTGACCAGCCGCTCGCCCTGCGACTCCAGCAGGTGGGCCAGGTTCGCGCAGTCCGTCCGGTGCACGGAGACGCCGTGCCCGCGGGTCACGAAGCCGGTGATCGGGTCGCCGGGCACCGGGGTGCAGCACTTGGACAGCCGGGCCCACACGTCCGCGGAGCCCTCCACGACCACGCCGGAGTCGCCAACGGGCGGCGGCTTGGGCGGCCGGGTCGGCACGGTGGTCTCGGCCAGGTCCTCTTCCGCGCCGTCGATCCCGCCCGCGGACCGGACCAGCTTGCCGACCACCGACTGGGCGCTGACGTGCCCCTCGCCCACCGCCGCGTACAGCGCGGACAGGTCGGTGTAGCGCAGTTCCTGGGCGATGGTCAGCAGCGCGTCGCCCAGCGCCATCCGCTGCAGCGGCAGGCCCTGCTTGCGCATGGCCCGGGCGATCGCCGCCTTGCCGGTCTCCGCGGCGGCCTCCCTGCGCTCCTTGGAGAACCAGTGCCGGATCTTGTTCCGCGCCCGGGCGCTCTTGACGAACCCCAGCCAGTCCCGGCTCGGCGCCGCGTCCACCGCCTTGGAGGTGAAGATCTCCACGGTGTCGCCGTTGTTCAGGATCGACTCCAGCGCCACCAGCCGGCCGTTGACCCGCGCGCCGATGCAGCGGTGGCCGACCTCGGTGTGGATCGCGTAGGCGAAGTCCACCGGGGTGGCGCCCTGCGGCAGCGCGATGACCTGGCCGCGCGGGGTGAACACGTACACCTCGGCGGTGCCCAGGTCGAACCGCAGCGACTCGAGGAACTCGGCCGGGTCGGCGGTCTCCCGCTGCCAGTCGACCAGCTGGCGCAGCCACGGCATGTCCGAGTCGCCGCCGCCGCCGAGCACGGTCTCTTCCTTGTACTTCCAGTGCGCCGCGACCCCGTACTCGGCCCGCCGGTGCATGCCCCAGGTGCGGATCTGCAGCTCCACCGGCTTGCCCTCGGGGCCGATCACGGTGGTGTGCAGCGACTGGTACATGTTGAACTTCGGCATCGCGATGTAGTCCTTGAACCGGCCGGGCACCGGGTTCCACCGGGCGTGCACGGTGCCGAGGACGGCGTAGCAGTCGCGCAGCGACTCGACCAGGATCCGGATGCCGACCAGGTCGTAGATGTCGTCGAAGCCGACGTTCCTGGCGATCATCTTCTGGTACACGGAGTAGTAGTGCTTGGGCCGCCCGGTCACGCTCGCCTTGATCTTGGCCCCGCGCAGGTCGGCGTACACGTCCTCGATGACTTCCTGGATGAACACGTCGCGGCGCGGGGCCCGCTCGGACACCAGCCGGGCGATCTCGTCGTACCGCTTGGGGAACAGGGTGGCGAAGGCCAGGTCCTCCAGCTCCCACTTGACCGTGTTCATGCCCAGCCGGTGCGCCAGCGGCGCGAAGATCTCCAGCACCTCGCGGGACTTCTGCTCCTGCTTGGGCCGGGGCAGGTAGCGCAGCGTCCGCATGTTGTGCAGCCGGTCGGCCAGCTTGATGACCAGAACCCGGATGTCCCTGGACATGGCTACGACCATCTTGCGGACGGTCTCCGCCTGGGCCGCGTCGCCGTACTTGACCTTGTCCAGCTTGGTCACGCCGTCGACCAGCTCGGCGATGTCCGAGCCGAACTCACGGCGCAGCTCAGCCAGCGTGTACGGGGTGTCCTCGATCGTGTCGTGCAGCAGCGCCGCGCACAGCGTCTCGTGGTTCATGCCCAGCTCGGCCAGGATCGTGGCGACCGCGAGCGGGTGGGTGATGTACGGGTCGCCGCTCTTGCGCATCTGGCCGGCGTGCTGCCCGGCGGCGATGTCGTAGGCGTGCTCGACCAGCCGCACGTCGGCCTTCGGGTGGGTCGCCCGGACGGTCTTGATCAGCGGCTCGAGCACCGGGTTGACCGCGGCGCCCCGGGACGCGCCGAGCCGGGCCAGCCGGCGGCGGACGACCGCGCTGGCGGGGGCGGTACTGGCCGGGCCCGTGCTGGACGGAGCAGTGCTGGCTGGGCCCGTGCTGGCTGGGCCCGTGCTGGCCGGCCCCGTGCTTGGTGGGCCCGTGCTTGGTGGGGTGGCAGGCTCGGCGGGCGCGGTGGCCTGGACCGCCGCTGGCTTCTGTTCCTGCCCCCCGGCGGCCTGCGTGACTTCGGATCCGGCCGAACCGGCCGTCCTCACGTCACCGGCCACATACGCTCCTGTCCCTCCGCCGAAACACCCAGTCTATCGGCGGGCGGAGCAGCAGGTGGCCAGGCTGGCCCAGGTCCTGGCCCGGTCGCCCGGACAGCCAGCTCAGACGACCAGCAGCGAGCGGACGTCCAGGCCCTCGAGCCGGGACCGGCCGGCCAGGAAGCCCAGCTCGAGCAGCACCGAGATCCCGGCCACCTCGGCGCCGCCCCGGCGGACCAGTTCCGCGGTGGCCCGCGCGGTCCCGCCGGTGGCCAGCACGTCGTCGACGATCAGCACCCGCTCCCCCGGGCTGAACGCGTCCCGGTGCACCTCCAGCGTGGCTGTGCCGTACTCCAGGTCGTAGCTCTGCGCGTAAGTGGCCGCGGGCAGCTTGCCCTGCTTGCGGACCGGGACGAAGCCCGCCTGCAGCCGCAGCGCGACCGGCGCGGCCAGGATGAAGCCGCGGGCCTCGATGCCGGCCACCTTGCCCACCGGCCCGTGCCCGGCCGCGAGCGCGTCGACGACCTGGTCGAAGGCGCCCGCGTCGGCCAGCAGCGGGGTGATGTCCTTGAACAGGATGCCCGGCTGCGGGTAGTCGGGGACGTCCCTGACCAGCCGGGCGATCAGGCCGGCTACCCCCGCGGCGGGCGCCTCCTGGCCGGCGGTCACCGCTAGCGCCGCTTCTTCTTGCCGGCCGGGCGGCGCTTGGCCGCGCTGGTGCGACGGGGCTGCTGGCGCGGTCCTGACCGGGCGGCGGGCCCCCGGGCCGCGGGGCTGCCTGCGGCGGGACGGGCGGCGGGCACCCGGTCATCCGGCTGATCCTGGTCGTATTCCTCGTCCGTGTCTGGTTCATGGATTACGGTTTCGTCGGCCGTGGTCTCGTCGTCCAGGTCGGCCTCGTCCGGCGCGGGCCCGGCGGCCGCGGTGGCCGCGGGGCCGCCCGGCTGGGCGGTCCTGGACTTGCTGGCCGCGGCCTTGGCCCGGCGCTGCGCGGCCCGGCCGCCGGACTCCCGCAGCGCCACCCGCTTGGCCAGCGCCTTGTACTGCGGGTCGCGTTCCTTCAGGTCGCACAGCACCGGCGTGGCGATGCAGATCGACGAGTAGGTGCCGGACAGCATGCCGACGAACAGCACCAGGGCCAGGTCCTTGAGCTCGCCGGCGCCGAGCAGCGCGACGCCGACCACGAGGATCGCGGCGACCGGCAGCAGCGCGATCAGCGAGGTGTTGATGGACCGCACCAGGGTCTGGTTGAGGGCCAGGTTGGCGGCCTGGCTGTAGGTGCTGCGGCTGGTGCCGAGCAGCCCGGCGGTGTTCTCCCTGACCTTGTCGAACACCACCACCGTGTCGTACAGCGAGTAACCCAGGATCGTGAGCAGGCCGATGATGGTGGCCGGGCTGACCTCGAAGCCGGTCAGCGCGTACACCCCGATGGTGATCACGATGTCGTGCAGCAGCGCGATCAGCGCCGCGCTGGCCATCCGCCACTCGAACGCGATCGACAGGTAGATCACGATCACGATGAGGAACGCGATCAGCGCCTGGAGCGCCTTGGCGGAGATCTGCGAGCCCCAGCTGGGCCCGACGAAGCTCACGCTGACCGCGTCGCTCTTCAGGTTGAAGTGGCTGGTCAGCGCATCCTGGATCTTGGTCTGCGTGCTGAACGGCACCTTCGCGGTCTGCACCTGCCAGGTCTGGCTGCTGCCCGAGCCGAGCTTCTGCACGATCGCGTCGCTGCCGGCGCCCGCCCCGGTGACCACGTTGGTGATCTCGGTGGTGGTCGCGCCGTTGTCGGTGAACCGGAAGACCGAGCCGCCCTTGAACTCGACGCTGTAGTTCAGGCCGCGGAACACCAGCGCGGCGATGCTGATGATGAGGATCACCGCGGAGATCGTGTACCAGAGCTTCTGGCGGCCGACGAAGTCGACCGAGACCTCGCCCCGGTACAGCCGGCCGCCGATGTTGCGAGGGCGGACATCAGGCCTCCTTCTGCGCGGTGCGGCCGGTGGCGGTGGCCGAAGCGGCGGCGCCGCCCGCGGCCGTCCTGGCGGGCACCCGTTTGCCGCCCCGCCAGGGGTTGCGGGCGCCCAGCCGGACCGGGTCGAGCCCGGACATCGGGTGGCCGCTGCTGAAGAACCTGGTCCTGGCCAGCAGGGTCACCATCGGCTTGGTGAACAGGAAGACCACCACGACGTCGATGACCGTGGTCAGCCCGAGGGTGAACGCGAAGCCCTTCACGTCACCGATCGCGAAGTAGTACAGCAGCGCGGCGGCCAGGAAGGACACGGTGTCCGAGACCAGGATCGTGCGCCGGGCCCGGGTCCAGCCGCGCTCGACCGCGGCCCGCAGCGAGCGGCCCTCGCGGACCTCGTCGCGCAATCGCTCGAAGTAGACCACGAACGAGTCCGCGGTGATGCCGATGGCCACGATCAGGCCGGCCACGCCGGACAGCGACAGCGAGAAGCCGTAGTACGTGCTCAGCGCGACGACCGACAGGTAGGACAGCAGCGCCGCGATCATCAGGCTGAGCACCGACACGATGGCCAGGCCGCGGTAGTACAGGAACGAGTACAGGACGACCAGCAGCAGGCCGATCCCGGCCGCGATCAGGCCCGCCTTCAGCTGCGAGGAGCCCAGCTGCGGCGACACGGACTCCACCGACTGCTTGGTGAAGGTCAGCGGCAGCGCGCCGTAGGCCAGCACGTTGGCCAGCTGGGTGGCCTGATCCTGGGTGAACGTGCCGGTGATCTGCGCCTGGCCGCCGGGGATCAGGCCGTTCACGGTCGGCGCGGACACGACCTTGCCGTCCAGCACGATCGCGAACTGGTCGAGCACCGAGGTGGGCTGGCCGCCGCTGGTGTACTGGGTGTACATCTGCGAGGTCAGGTCGCTGAACTTCTTCGCGCCCTCGCTGTTGAAGTTGAGGTTGACCTGCCAGGCGTTGGCCGACTGCGGGTTCAGCGAGGCGCTCGCCTTGGTCACCATCGTGCCCAGTACCAGGGACTTGTCCAGCGCGTACTTGACCAGGCCCTGGCCGGGGATGTTCTCGCAGGACACGATCTGGCTGCCGGGGTCGTCCCACTTGCTCGGCTGGTTGTTGTAGATGACCTTCTGCCAGTTGGGGTCGGCGCAGTTCAGCTTGTCGAACTGGGCCTGCACCGGCTTGCTGACCTTGGTCGGGTCACCCTGGGCGTCGGCCACCGTGGACAGCACAGGCTTGCCCGCGCTGGACGCCGGCGGGGCGCTGGCCGACGGTGACGGGCTGGCCGAGGGTGACGGGCTGGCCGACGGCGAGGGGCGGCGACGGCGAGTCCTTCGCGCCGATCCGGCTGGCCCCCAGGGCCTGGGTCTGCCCGCTGGACTTGGGCGAGGCCTTGGCCTTCGCCTTGCCCTTGCCGCTGGCGCTGGCCGAGGGCGTCGGGGTGGGGGTGGGCGTCGTGGGCGCCGTCGGGGAGGTGGCGCCCGGGACGGAGGTGTTCGGCGCCAGCAGCAGGACCTGCCGGAACCGCAGCTGGGCGGTGGTCCCGACCAGGTTCACGACCTCGGTCGAGCCCTTGCCGGGCACCGACACCGTGATGATGTTGGTGCCCTGCTGCTGGACCGTGGCGCCGCTGAAGCCCGCGTGGTTGACCCGGCTCTCCATGATGGAGATGGCCGTGGTCATGTCCGACGCGTTCGGCGACTGGCCGGTCGGGGTGTCCGCGCGCAGCGTCACCGTCGTCCCGCTGGACAGGTCAAGGCCGAGCTGCACCTTGAAGTCGTGCTGCCAGTCGCCCGGCGAGGCGATGTTCTTGCCCACGATCGACAGCAGCAGGGCGACGATCAGGACGAGCAGCGTCGCCAGGGCGCGGCCGGGCCTCGATTTGGTTGTGCTTGGGGGTGCCACTTCCAGCCTGTCCTTCGGTCAGTGCGGCCAGCTCCGCCAGGTTACGGGGTCTGGTCCTGCGGGTCCCGGTCCCGGCGCTCGCCGTCCGGGGCCTCGCCGTCGCCGTCCTCGTCCTCGTCCTCCGCGGCCTGGCGGTTCGCCTCCTCGTGGGCGGCTGCCTCCTCGGCCGGGATGTCCTCGTGGCTGCCGTCCGGGCCGTCGGCGGCGGGGTAGCCGTCGTCCGGGCCGTCCTCGGGCACCACGTCCATGATGGCCCGCCTCATGATCCGGACTTCCACGCCGGGCGCGATCTCCAGATCGAGGTCCTGGCCGTCCACCGCCACGATCGTGCCGTAGATCCCCGCGGTGGTGCGGACCCGCTGGCCGGGCTGAGAGCTCGTTGCTGACCTGCGCCATCTGCTTCCGCCGCCGCTGCTGCGGCCGCATCATCAGGAAGTAGACCGCGACACCGATAACGACGACGATCAGGATGGGGGTGAACGACCCGGACTTGCTGAGTCGTACTCGATGCCGCCAGGAACATGGTCCCCATGGCCGGGGTTCCTTCCGTTGATTGTCACAGTGGGTCCCGAAACCGGCCGGGCTGTCCCCGCCAGGCCGGTCTGCCGCACCAGGCGGCCGTCGTAGACCAACTGCCGAAGTGTAGCGGCGCGCCGGGAGCGCTCCAACAGGCTACGGGTTAAGCCATGCGATCGTGACATCGCTGAAACCCGCCGCAGGTCAGCCGGCCCGCAGAGGAAACAACGGTCAGACCGCGGGGTTAGTGCCCGCTGGGCCGGCGGAGCCGGCCCCTAGCTCGCGGAGGGCCGCGGCGCTGTTTTCCCGACGAGCGATGAGGCGCGACGAAGGAGCGCCGAGGGAGCGAGGAGGGAAGGCAGCGCTCATAGCGGCCCGCAGCGAGCAGCTAGCACGAGGGAAGGCAGCGCGCTCCAGCGGCCCGCAGCGAGCTAGCCAGCACTGTCGAACAGCGTTCCCGGGCCGCCCAGGCCCGCTCCACCGGGGCCGGGCGGGCCGCCGGGCAGCGGCAGCCCGAGCTGGGGCCAGGCCGCGGCGGTGGCCACCCGGCCGCGCGGGGTCCTGGCTATCAGCCCGGCCCGGACCAGGAACGGCTCGGCCACGACCTCGACCGTCTCGGGTTCCTCGCCCACCGCCACGGCCAGCGTGGACAGCCCGACCGGGCCGCCGCCGAAGCGGCTGACGAGCGCGGACAGCACGGCCCGGTCCAGCCGGTCCAGGCCGTTCTCGTCCACCTCGTACAGTTCGAGCGCGTCCCTGGCCACCTGCCGGGTGATGACGCCGTCGGCGCGTACCTCGGCGAAGTCGCGGACCCGGCGCAGCAGCCGGTTGGCGATCCGCGGGGTGCCGCGGGACCGGCCGGCGATCTCCTCGGCGCCGTCGTCGCGCAGCGTGGCGCCGAGCAGCCCGGCCGACCGGCGCACGATCACGCCGAGCTCGTCCGGCTCGTAGAAGTCCAGGTGCGCGGTGAAGCCGAACCGGTCGCGCAGCGGCGCGGGCAGCAGGCCGGCCCGGGTGGTCGCGCCGACCAGCGTGAACGAGGCGATGTCCAGCGGGATCGCGGTGGCGCCCGGCCCCTTGCCGACCATCACGTCGACCCGGAAGTCCTCCATGGCCAGGTAGAGCATCTCCTCCGCGGGGCGGGCCACCCGGTGGATCTCGTCGATGAACATCACCTCGCCCTCGCTCAGCGTGGACAGCACCGACGCGAGGTCGCCGGCCCGCTCGATGGCCGGCCCGCTGGTGAGCCGCAGCGGCACCCCGAGCTCGGCCGCGATGATCATGGCGATCGTGGTCTTGCCCAGGCCCGGCGGGCCGGACAGCAGCATGTGATCCGGGGCCCGGCCGCGCCGCAGCGCGCCCTCCAGGACCACCGACAGCTGCTCGCGGACCCGGCTCTGGCCGACGAACTCGGCCAGCCGCTTGGGCCGCAGCGCGCCCTCGATCAGCCGGTCGTCCGCGTCGGCCAGCGGCGAGACCACACGGTCCTGGTCAATTCCGGCCTGGTCAATTCCGGCCTGGTCAATTCCGGCCTGGTCAGATCCGGCCTGGTCGGATCCGGTCACGGCCGCCCCAGCACCCGCAGCGCGGCGCGCAGCGCCACGGCCACGTCGACGTCCCTGGCACTCTCGCCGTCCGGCCCGGCCAGACCAGGCTCGACCGCGGCGATGGCCAGATCCGCCTCGCGGGCCTGCCAGCCCAGGTTGACCAGGCCGGTACGGACCTGGTCGCGCCAGCTGGCCGCGGCGGCCGGCACCGCCCCGGCGGCGGCCGCGGGCACCCCCCCGTCGCCGGGCGAGCCGAGCCGCCCGGCCAGCTCGAGCACGATCCGCTGGGCGCCCTTGCGGCCGATGCCGGGCACCTTCATCAGCGCGGCCAGGTCCTCCGTGGCGACCGCCCGGCGCAGCCCGTCCGGGCTGAACACGGCCAGCATGGCCAGCGCCAGCCGGGGCCCGACCCCGCTGGCCGTCTGCAGCAGCTCGAACGTGTTCCGCTCGTCGCTGTCCGCGAAGCCGTACAGGCTCAGCGCGTCCTCCCTGACCACCAGGGAGGTGGCCACCCGGGTCCGCTCACCAAGCCGCAGCCCGGCCAGCGTGCCCGGGGTGCAGGTCACCTGGAGCCCGACCCCGCCCACGTCGATCACCGCGCCGTCCGGGGCCACGGCGCTGACGGTGCCTTCCAGGTGCGCGATCACGCCATTCCCCCCGTGGGCTGTGCTGCTCCGGAGGACGGGGGCCCTCCGGTGCCCGGGCGGCCCCGTGCTGTCTGGCACTGTGCGGCCAGCGCGGCGGCCTCGGCCAGGCGGCGCTGCGCGCCGCCGCGCCACAGGTGGCAGATGGCCAGCGCCAGCGCGTCCGCCGCGTCCGCGGGCCGGGGCGGGTCACCGAGCCGCAGCAGCCGTGTCACCATGCCGGTGACCTGGGCCTTGTCCGCCCGGCCCGAGCCGGTCACGGCGGCCTTGACCTCGCTGGGGGTGTGCAGCGCGACCGGCAGCCCGCGGCGTGCGGCGCACACGATGGCCACCGCACCCGCCTGCGCGGTGCCCATCACCGTGCGCACGTTGTGCTGGCTGAACACCCGCTCCACCGCGACGGCGTCCGGCCGGTGCGCGTCCAGCCACTCCTCCAGGCCCGCTTCCAGCGCCAGCAGCCGCCGGGCCACGTCCAGCTCGGGCGAGGTCATGATGACCCCGGCGGCGGCCATGGTGAGCGGCCGGCCGGGCGCGCCGTCGACGACGCCCACCCCGCAGCGGGTCAGCCCGGGGTCGACGCCGAGCACGCGCATCCTGTCACCACCCCGGCATCGCGAACACCTGTTCGGTTGCGACCTTACCGGCCAGGACCCGCCCGTCCCCGCCCTGGCCCCGGCGTGTCGCTGCAGTGTCACCTCAGCTCGGTACGCTCTACGGCAGCATGGCACAGGGCTCCGAGGCCGGACCGTCCGGCTTAGAAGTGGTCGAGCATGTAGGGGGTGCGCCGCGAAGGCGGCGTCCAGCGCGGCGTCCGTGCCGGGGTCTCCCCCGCTGGCCAGGCCGGCCATCCGCAGCGTGGCCACCGGTGTGCCCGCGTACAGCGCGGCGAGCCCCCGCGGCCCGAGTCGCAGCGCGGCGCCGGGCTCCTCCGGGCCGCGGGTCAGCGTGCCGCGGCTGTCGCCGACCGTCAGCCACCAGGTCCCGGTGTTGGCCGGGAACCGGGGATCGGCCAGCGTGAGCGGGACCGACGCCCGCAGGCCGGCCGGGAAACCGCGGGCCGCGACCGCCGCCGGGGCACTGATCACCCGCAGCATCCACTGTTCGGTGCGGCGCAGCCGGACATCGGGCTCGGCGGTCAGCCAGCCGAGCGGGTCGGCCGGGCCCACGGTGGCGTGGATGGTCTGCGCGATCGAGACGTGGGAGGCGAGCAGCGACCACACCGCCCGGGTGGCGGCCGCCGTGCAGGCGACGGCGAAATACACGGTGATCTCACGGCGGCCGGACCAGCCGTAGCAGACGAACGCGTCGTCGCCGAGGTAGCAGTACAGGTCCTCGTCGTCGATCAGCAGCGCGGACGTGGCCAGGTCGTAGTTGACCGGCCCGCAGGCCCGTGCGGCCGCGTACGCCCGGTCGATGACCGCGCTGATCTCCGCGGCGTCGGCGGGTCCGGCCCGGCGCAGAGCGTCCTTGCCGTCCTGGCCGTCCGGTCCGGCCTCGGCCGGGAGCAGCCGGCTCAGCG
This sequence comes from uncultured Actinomycetes bacterium, assembly GCA_963770375.1. Classification (GTDB taxonomy): domain Bacteria; phylum Actinomycetota; class Actinomycetes; order Streptosporangiales; family Streptosporangiaceae; genus DASVBE01. Next base: position 130,985 of record CAVYPM010000018.1, read on the forward strand.
ACCGGGACGGGAGCGTGACCTGGTACCGGCCGCCGGCGATCTCGTAGCCGAACGACCGGTACAGCGGTGCGGTGGCCGGGTACAGCGCGGACAGCGGGTAGCCGCGGGCCTCGATCTCGGCCAGCACCGCCGCGGTCAGGGCCCGGCCGACGCCGCCGCCGCGGGCCTCGGGCGCCACTTTGACCCCGGCTACCCCGGCCATCGGCACCGCGCGGCCGTGCCACCACTGGGTCATCTCGAGGAACCGGGCGGTGCCCGCTATCGCGCCATCGCGCAGGGCGCCGAAGTACCGGCCGCCGTCGACCGACAGCCGGACGCTGGCCAGCCGCTGCTCCCCCTCGTCCGCGGGGAACGGCCCGAACGCCCGCCGGCCCAGGTCCAGGTCCGCCGCCGCGTAGCTGTCGCCCCGGTGCAGCGGCCGGACGTGCACCGCACCGTCCGCCATAGGGCCTGTCAGCCCAGCTTTTCCATGATCTCGTCGGGCACCGAGTAGTTGGCGTACACGTCCTGCACGTCGTCGGAGTCCTCGATGGCCTCGATCAGCCGGAACACCCGCTTGGCCTGCTCCTCGTCCAGCGGCACCTCGACCGACGGCAGGAACGCGGCCTCCGCCGAGTCGTACTCGATCCCGGCCTCCTGCAACCCGTTGCGCACCGCGATCAGGTCGGTGGCCTCGCTCACCACCTCGAACGACTCGCCGAGGTCGTTGACCTCCTCGGCGCCGGAGTCCAGCACGGCCGCGAGCACGTCGTCCTCGGTCGCGCCCGGGCCCTTGGGCACGATCACCACGCCCTTGCGGGCGAACAGGTAGGCCACCGAGCCGGGGTCGGCCATCGACCCGCCGTTGCGGGTCAGCGCGGCGCGCACGTCGGCCGCGGCCCGGTTCCGGTTGTCGGTCAGGCACTCGACCAGCACCGCGACCCCGCCCGGCGCGTAGCCCTCGTAGGTGATGGCCTCGTACGCGGCGCCGCCGGCCTCCAGCCCGGCCCCGCGCCGTACCGCCCGGTCGATGTTGTCGTTGGGCACGGAGCTCTTCTTGGCCTTCTGCACCGCGTCATAGAGCGTCGGGTTGCCGGCCAGGTCCGCACCGCCGGTGCGCGCGGCCACCTCGACGTTCTTGATCAGCTTGGCGAAGAGCTTCCCGCGCCGGGCATCGACGACGGCCTTCTTGTGCTTCGTGGTCGCCCACTTGGAATGGCCGCTCATGCACGTTCCCTTACGATCTCGGTGAAAAGCTGGTGGATCCGCCCGTCCCTGGTCAGCTCCGGGTGAAACGACGTCGCGAGCACGGGCCCCTGGCGGACCGCGACGATCCTACCCGTGCGCGGCTCGGTGCCCAGAACCTCGACGCCGGGCCCGGCCTGCTCGACCCACGGGGCCCGGATGAACACCGCGCGGAACGGCGGGCCGTCCACCCCCCTGAGGTCGATGTCGGACTCGAACGAGTTGACCTGGCGGCCGAACGCGTTGCGCCGCACGGTGACGTCAAGGCCGCCCAGCGTCTCCTGGCCCTCGATCCGGTCCAGCAGGTCGGTGGCCAGCATGATCATCCCGGCGCAGGAGCCGAACACCGGCAGGCCGTTGGCGATCCGCTTGCGCAGCGGCTCCATCAGCTCGAACACGTCGGCGAGCTTCCACATCGTGGTGGACTCCCCGCCCGGGATGATCAGGCCGTCGACCGCGTCGAGCTCGGCGGGACGGCGCACCGCGACGGCCGTCGCACCCGTTCCGGTCACCGCCCGCCGGTGCTCAGCGACGTCCCCCTGCAGGGCGAGGACCCCGATGACCGGGCTCATCACCAGCCGCGGCCGGCGTACCGCTGCTCCGGGGCGAGGGTGTCCAGGTTGATGCCGACCATGGCCTCGCCGAGCCCGCGGGACACCTTGGCCACCACGTCGGGGTCGTCGTAGAAGGTGGTCGCCTTGACGATCGCCGCGGCCCGTGCGGCCGGGTCGCCGGACTTGAAGATGCCCGAGCCGACGAACACGCCCTCGGCGCCGAGCTGCATCATCATCGCCGCGTCCGCCGGGGTGGCGATGCCGCCCGCGGTGAACAGCACGACCGGCAGCCTGCCCGCCGCGGCCACCTCGGCGACCAGCTCGTACGGCGCCTGCAGCTGCTTGGCCGCGGTGTACAGCTCACTGGCGTTGAGCGCGGCAAGGGTGCGGATCTCGGCCAGGATGCCGCGCATGTGCCGGGTCGCCTCGACCACGTTGCCGGTGCCGGCCTCGCCCTTGGACCGGATCATCGCGGCGCCCTCGGTGATCCGCCGCAGCGCCTCGCCGAGGTTCGTGGCACCGCACACGAACGGCACGGTGAACTCCCACTTGTCCACGTGGTGCGCCTCGTCGGCCGGGGTGAGCACCTCGGATTCGTCGATGTAGTCGACGCCGATCGCCTGGAGCACCTGGGCCTCGGCGAAGTGCCCGATCCGGCACTTGGCCATGACCGGGATGGACACCGCGGCGATGATGCCGTCGATCATGTCGGGGTCGCTCATCCGGGCCACGCCGCCCTCGGCCCTGATGTCGGCCGGGACCCGCTCGAGCGCCATCACCGCGACCGCGCCGGCGTCCTCGGCGATCTTGGCCTGCTCCGGGGTGACCACGTCCATGATCACGCCGCCCTTGAGCATGTCGGCCATGCCGCGCTTCACCCGCTCGGTCCCGGTCCCCGGCGCCGGGGCGGCACCGGCCGCGGAACCGCCTGCGGTACTGCCGGGACTGCCGGTGCTGGCGGGAGAACTGTGGACTGACACGGGAACCTCTCTTAGGGCTGCAGTTGGCTTGATCTCCATGGTAGGCGGTCCGCCGGCAGCCCGCTAAACGGCCGGTCAGCCCGCCAGCCGGGAGACCCCGGGCGGGGCCGCCTCGTCGCTGCCCGGGGCCACCAGCGAGTCGTCGATCTCGAAGAACTGCGGCGGGCCGGCGCTGCCCGCCAGCCGGAACAGCCGGACCAGCCAGCGCCGCCGGGCGGTGCGGGTCGTCGTCACCGCGCTGTTGTAGAAACGGCGGGCCAGGAACACCTGGTGCGCCGCGGCCTCGGTCTCGGCCAGCAGCTCAGCGGCGCCGGCCCGGCCGGCCAGCGAGGCACGGAAGTCGGGCTGGCCGAAGGCCGCCCGCAGGGTCCGGGTCAGGTCGCTCTCGGCCAGCTCCTGGTCGCCCGGCGCCGCCGTCCTGGCGTCGTGCGCGGCCCCGGCCACCAGCAGGCTGGTGGCCGGGTCGAGCAGGCCGGAGGAGGCCAGCTCCAGTGCCACCGAACTGCGCCGCAGCAGCGCCGCGTCGAGCGCGGCGCGGGCGGTGTCCAGCCGGGTGTGCAGCCGGTCCAGGCGGCCGGCCCGCCAGGAGATGTACACCCCGACCAGCAGGGCCACCGCGATGATGACGATGATCCTGGTCACCGGCCGCTCACCCCCACCGACCCGCCGCCGAGCCGCACCGTCTCGTAGACCTGGACCACCTCGCGGGCCACCGCGGGCCAGTCGAAGGCGCGGACCGCGCGGCGGGCCGCCGCGGACAGCTCGGCCCGCCGCGCCGGGTCATCCAGCAGCCGGGCCGCGGCCTGCGCCAGCGCGTCCGGGTCACCGGTGGCGAACAGCTCGCCGGCCTCCCCGCCGCGCAGCACCATGCGGAACGCGTCCAGGTCGCTGGCCACGATCGGGGCACCCGCGGCCATCGCCTCGGCCAGCACGATGCCGAAGCTCTCGCCGCCGGTGTTCGGCGCGCAGAACACGTCCACCGAGTGGTACACCCGGACCTTGTCCTCCTCGCTGACCTGCCCGAGCAGCACCACCCGGTCGCGCAGCGCGGGCGGCACCTTCTCCATCGCCTCCTCGGCGTCCCCGGGCCCGGCGATCAGCAGCCGCAGCCCCGGCCGCTGCGGGCCGAGGATTCCGAACGCGGCCAGCAGCACGGCCAGGCCCTTGCGCGCCTCGTCCATCCGGCCCAGGAAACCCAGCGCCCCGCCCGGGCCCGGCCAGCCCGGCAGCGGGTCGGCCTTCTCGTACCGGCGCACGGTCACCCCGTTGGGGATCAGCACCGCGTCCCCGCCCAGGTGCTCGACCAGCGTGGTCCTGGCCGCCTCGGAGACCGCGATCCGGGCGCTGATCTTCTCCCCGACGTACTCCAGGATCGGCGTGGCCGCGTGCAGGAGGCGGGACCGCGGGTTCGCGATGTGCACCGTGGCCACGATCGGCCCGGTGGCCGACCAGGCGGCCAGCAGGGACAGGCTGGGCGCGGCCGGCTCGTGCACGTGCAGCACGTCGAACTGGCCCTCCTTCAGCCAGCGGCGCACCCGGCTGGCGGACAGGAAACCGAACGCGACCCGGCCCACCGAGCCGTTGTAGGGCACCGGCACCGCCCGGCCGGCCGAGACCGCGTAGGCGGGCAGCACGGTGTCGTCGTCCGCCGGGGTGATCACCGAGACCTGGTGGCCGAGGTCCATCAGCGTCTCGGCGAGGTCCCTGATGTGCTCCTGGACACCGCCGGGCACATCCCAGCTGTACGGGCAGACCAGGCCGACTCTCACGCCGCCCCCGGCTCCCCTGGCTCGCCCAGCTCCCCTGGCTCGCCCGGCGCGGCCCCGGCCCGCTGGGCCCGGGCGATGGACGCCGCCAGCCGCTCCTGGTCCAGGTCGGCGGTGAACACCGGCTGCAGCATGTGCCAGTCCGCCGGGTGCTTCCTGATTCCCTCGGCGAACACGTCGGCCAGCTGCTGGGTCATCGCCGCGGCCTTCTGCTTGCGGTCCCCGTCGGCCGGCACCTCGATCTCGGGGTACAAGTACACCCCCCAGCCGTCGTCGGTGTACCACAGGATGGCCGGGACCAGCGCCGCCCCGGTCTGCACGGCCAGCGCCGCGGGCCCGGGCATCATCCGTGCCTTCTCGCCGAAGAAGCCGACCTCGATGCCGCTGCCGGTGACGTCCCTGTCGGCCGGCAGGCAGACGACCTTGCCCGCCCGCAGCCGCTGGGCCAGCACGCCGAACCGGCTGTTCCCGCCGCTGGCCGGCAGCACCTCCATGCCCAGTCCCTCGCGGAACGCGACGAACCGCTCGTACACCGACTCGGGCTTGAGCCGCTCCATCACGGTGGTGAACGACCCCGCGCCCCGGGCGATGATCCACGCGCCGGCCTGGTCCCAGTTGCCCATGTGCGGCAGCGCGAAGATCACTCCCCGGCCGGCCTTCATGTAGCCGAGCGTGGTCTCGATCTCGCCTTCCTCCTGCATGCCGCTGACCAGCCGCTCGACCGGGATCACCGGCAGCCGGAAGACCTCGAGCCAGTACCGGGCGTAGGACCGCATCGACTCCCGCGACACGGCCCGCAGCTCCTTGCCGTCCGCGTCCGGGCCGAGCACCCGGCGCAGGTTCGCCTCCAGCGTCTGCACCCGCGGGCCCTGCCGCCGCCAGGCCACGTCGGCAAACCACCGGAACATCCCGGCGGCCCACCGTTCCGGCAGCCGGCACACCACCGACCAGCCCAGCTGGTAGGCGGTGTCCGCGATCCGGTCCTTGATTGCGGGCATTTGGCTACCCCTTCGCCTGCCCGGCGGTGCCCCCGCCGGGCCTCGTGCCCTGGCCGGCCCGGTCGGCCCCGTCGTCGCGCGCAGGCGCACCGGCCGTTTTCCCCGCCGCCGCGGCGGTGCCCTCGCGGACCGCCCAGACCCGCTGCCCCAGCGTGATCGTGGTCAGCACGGCCAGGATCCACAGCCCGGCCGGGAGCACGTACGGCACCCCGAGCCCGGCTAGCCCGGCCGCCACCAGGGCGATCAGCAGGCGCTCGGTCCGCTCCGCGATGCCGACGTCGCAGCTCACCCCCAGGCTCTGCGCCCGGGCCTTGGCGTAGGACACCAGCGAGCCGGTGACCAGGCAGTAGATGGCCACCCCGGCCATCATGCGGGAATCCCCGCCGTTCACGAAATACGCCGCGAGGCCGGCGAACACCGCGGCGTCCGCGATCCGGTCCAGGGTGGAGTCCAGGAACGCGCCCCACGCCCCGCTGCTGCCCTTGATCCTGGCCAGCGTGCCGTCCAGCATGTCGGCGAACACGAACACCGTGCACACGATCACCCCGGCCAGCAGGTGCCCGGTCGGGAACAGCGCCAGCGCGCCGCCGGACACCCCGAGGGTGCCGACGACGGTCACCATGTTCGGGGTCACCGGGGTACGCGCCAGCCACTGGCTGACCGGCGTCAGCAAGCGGGTGAAGAACGGGCGCAGGACGTTCAGCATGGCGACCCGATCTTACTGGCGGCCGCGGCGGGCCCGGCCCGGTGGCGAGCGCAGGGGCCTGGGCTGGGCAAGGGATTGCGAACTGGGTCTTGTGATCCGGTAGCCGGGAGGTTAAGGCTGTTCCTGGCAGGGCAGCCGGCGGACCTATTTTCGGGAGGCGCCACTATGGCAGACAGGACAGCGAACTCCGGGGCCGCAGGTCGCACGCCCGCGGCCGGCCAGGCGGACAGCGTGCGGAACGTAGTGCTGGTCGGGCATTCCGGGGCAGGGAAAACGACGCTGGTGGAAGCGCTGCTGGTACGCACCGGCGCGATCCAGCGGGCCGGCCGGGTCGAGGACGGCACCACCGTCAGCGACTTCGATGAGGTCGAGGTCCGCCAGCAGCGCTCGGTCAACCTCACGCTGGCCCCGGTGATGCACGGGAACGTCAAGGTCAACCTGCTGGACACACCCGGGTACGCCGACTTCACCGGCGACCTGCGGGCCGGCCTGCGCGCCGCGGACGCTGCCCTGTTCACCGTCTCCGCGGTTGACGGCGTCGACGGCCTGACCCGCATGCTGTGGGACGAGTGCGCCGCGGCCGGCACGCCCCGCGCCGTGGTCATCACGAAGATCGACCACCAGCGGGCCGAGTTCGACGAGGCGCTGGCGGCCTGCCGGGACGCGTTCGGCGGCTCGGTCGCGCCCCTGTACCTGCCGGTGGCCGGCCCGGACGGCGGGGTCACCGGGCTGATCGGGCTGCTCTCCGAGCGGCTGTACGACTACTCCGGCGCCGCCCGCACCGAGCGCGACCCGGACCCGGCCGACGCGGACCGGCTGGAGGAGGCCCGCGGCGAGCTGATCGAGGCGATCATCCAGGAGTCCGAGGATGAGTCGCTGATGGACCGCTACCTGTCCGGCGAGGCCATCGACGCCAAGGTGCTCATCGAGGACCTGGAGAAGGCCGTCGCGCGCGGCAGCTTCTACCCGGTGCTGGCCTCCTCCGCGCCGCACGGCATCGGCCTGGACGAGCTGCTCGAGGTGATGACGCAGGCGTTCCCGTCGCCGCAGGAGCACCCGATGCCGGCCGTCACCACCATCGACGGCACCGCGGTGGACGGGCTGACCTGCGACCCGGACGGCGCGCTGGTGGCCGAGGTGATCAAGACCAACTCGGACCCGTACGTCGGCCGGATCAGCCTGGTCCGGGTGTTCTCCGGCACGCTTCGCCCTGACGCCTCGATCCATGTGTCCGGCCACGGCCGGGCCGCCAGCGGGCACGCCGACCACGACCAGGACGAGCGGGTCGGCGCGGTCACCTCGCCGCTGGGCAAGCTGCAGCGCAGCATGACGCACTGCGCGGCCGGCGACATCTGCGCGGTGGCCAAGCTGGCCAGCGCAGAGACCGGCGACACGCTGTCCGGCAAGGACAAGCCGCTGCTGATGGAGTCCTGGGAGATGCCCGAGCCGCTGCTCCCGGTGGCCATCACCGCGAAGTCCAAGGCCGACGAGGACAAGATGTCCCAGGCGCTGTCCCGGCTGGTGGCCGAGGACCCGACGCTGCGCCTGGAGAACAACGCCGAGACCCGCCAGCTGGTGCTGTGGTGCATGGGCGAGGCCCACTCCGACCTGCTGCTCGACCGGCTCAGCAGCCGGTACGGGGTGGCCGTGGAGACCGTCCCGCTGCGCGTGCCGCTGCGTGAGACGGTCGGCAACAAGGCGCAGGGCCTGGGCCGGAACGTCAAGCAGACCGGCGGGCACGGCGAGTTCGGCATCTGCCACATCGAGGTCGAGCCGACGCCTTCCGGCACCGGCCTGGAGTTCGTCGACAAGATCGTCGGCGGTGTGGTGCCGCGGCAGTTCATCCCGTCGGTGGAGAAGGGCGTCCGGTCCCAGATGGAGGCCGGCGTGCTGGCCGGCTACCCGATGGTGGACATCAAGGTCACGCTGTTCGACGGCAAGGCGCACTCGGTCGACTCCTCGGACATGGCCTTCCAGAAGGCCGGCCGGGCTGCCCTGCGGGACGCGGTGAGCAAGTGCCAGGCCCTGCTGCTGGAGCCGGTCGACGAGGTGTCCGTGCTGGTCGCCGACGACTACGTGGGCGCGGTCATGTCCGACCTGTCCTCGCGGCGCGGCCGGGTGCTCGGCACCGAGCCGATCGGCAACGGGCGGACCCTGGTCAAGGCCGAGATCCCGGAGCTGGAGATCACCAGGTACGCCATCGACCTGCGCTCGATGTCGCACGGCACCGGCTCGTTCACCCGGTCCTACCTGCGCTACGAGCCGCTGCCGTCGCACCTGGCGGACAAGGTGGCGGCCGAGTCCAAGCCCGGCTGACGGGCCCGGTACTACCAAGCACGGGCCGCACGGCCTGGCCGGCCCGCTGACCCCGGTGGTCAGCGGGCCGGCCAGGCGGCGGCCAGCAGCGCCCGGGTGTCGCCGAGCAGCTCGGGCAGCACCTTCGTGTGCCCGATGATCGGCATGAAGTTCGCGTCGCCGCCCCACCGCGGCACCACGTGCTGGTGCAGGTGCGCGGCGATCCCGGCGCCCGCCACGTGGCCCATGTTCATCCCGATGTTGAACCCGTGCGGGGCGGACACCGACCGGATGACGGTCATCGCCCGCTGGGTGAAGGTGGCCACCTCGGCGGTCTCCGCCGGGGTCAGCTCGGTGTAGTCGGCCACGTGCCGGTACGGGCAGACCAGCAGGTGCCCGGCGTTGTACGGGTACAGGTTGAGCACCGCGTAGACGGTCTCGCCGCGGGCCACGATCAGCCCGTCCTCGTCGGGCAGCCCGGGCACCCGGTCGAACGGGCAGCCGTCGCCCTGGCCGGTGCCGGGCGGCTTGCCCTCGCCCTTGATGTAGGCCAGCCGGTGCGGCGTCCACAGCCGCTGCAGCGCATCCGGCACGCCCACGCCCTGCTGGACGGCGGGCCCGTCGGGCCTCCTGTCACGGGGCCTCCTGCCGCGGGCATCAGACCTGGCGTCGCTCGGCGATGGCGGCGGCGATCTCGGCGATGGCGTCGCTGACCGGCACCCCGTTGTTCTGCTCGCCGCTGCGGTAGCGGAACGACACCGCCCCGGCGGCCACGTCGTCGTCGCCGGCCAGCAGCATGTACGGCACCTTCTGCCGCTGCGCGTTCCTGATCTTCTTCTGCATCCGGTCGTCGCTGGTGTCGACCTGGACCCGGATGCCGCGCTCGCGCAGCTGCTCCGCGACCCCTTCCAGGTAGCCCACGTGCGCCTCGGTGATCGGGATGCCGACCACCTGGACCGGCGCCAGCCACGGCGGGAACGCGCCCGCGTAGTGCTCGACCAGGATGCCGAAGAACCGCTCGATCGAGCCGAACAGCGCCCGGTGGATCATGATCGGCTGCTGCCGGGTGCCGTCCGCGGCCTGGTACTCCAGGCCGAACCGCTTGGGCAGCTGGAAGTCGACCTGGATGGTGGACAGCTGCCAGGTCCGCCCGATCGCGTCCTTGGCCTGGACCGAGATCTTCGGCCCGTAGAACGCCGCGCCGCCCGGGTCGGCCACCAGCTCGAGCCCGGACTCGCGGGCCGCCTCCTCCAGGTCCGCGGTGGCCTGCGCCCAGTCCTCGTCGCTGCCGACGAACTTCTCCTTCTCGTCGTCGCGGGTGGACAGCTCGAGGTAGAAGTCGCTCAGCCCGTAGTCGCGCAGCAGGTCAAGGACGAACGACAGCAGCCGCTTGAGCTCCGCCGAGGCCTGCTCACGGGCGCAGAAGATGTGCGAGTCGTCCATGGTCAGGCCGCGGACCCGGGTCAGCCCGTGCACCACGCCGGACTTCTCGTACCGGTACACGGTGCCGAACTCGAACAGCCGCAGCGGCAGCTCGCGGTAGGACCGGCCGCGGGACCGGTAGATCAGGATGTGGAACGGGCAGTTCATCGGCTTCAGGTAGTACCTGGCGCCCTCGAACTCCATCGGCGGGAAGATGTTCTCGCCGAACCACTGCAGGTGGCCGGAGATCTGGAACAGCTCTTCCTTGGTGATGTGCGGGGTGTTGACGAACTCGTAGCCGGCCGCCTCGTGCCGCTGCCGCGAGTAGTCCTCCATCACCCGGCGGACCGTGCCGCCCTTGGGGTGGAAAACCGCCAGCCCGCTGCCGATCTCGGTGGGAAAGGAGAACAGGTCCAGCTCGGTGCCGAGCTTGCGGTGGTCCCGCCGCTCGGCCTCGGCCAGCATCTCCAGGTAGTGGTCCTGGGCCTCGCGGGACGGCCACGCGGTGCCGTAGATCCGCTGCAGCTGCGGGTTCTTCTCGCTGCCCCGCCAGTACGCGCCGCCCGAGCGGAGCAGCTTGAACGCCGGTATCTGCCGGGTCGTCGGAAGGTGCGGGCCGCGGCACAGGTCCTTCCAGCAGAGCTCGCCGGAGCGCGGGTCGGTGTTGTCGTAGATCGTCAGCTCACCGCCGCCGACCTCGACCGCCTCCTCGTCGGCGGCCGCGCCCTTCAGCCCGATCAGCTCCAGCTTGTACGGCTCGTCCCTGAGCTCGGCCTTGGCCTGCTCGTCGGTGACCACCCGGCGCCCGAACCGCTGGCCCTGCTTGACCAGCTGGCGCATCCGCTGCTCGATGGCCTTCAGGTCGTCGGGGCCGAACGGGGTGGGCACGTCGAAGTCGTAGTAGAAGCCGTTCTCGACCGGCGGGCCGATGCCCAGCCTGGCCTCGGGGAACAGCTGCTGCACGGCCTGGGCCAGCACGTGCGCGGTGGAGTGACGCAGGATCATCAGCCCGTCCTGGCTGTCCAGCGGGACCGGGTCCACCCGGTCGCCGTCGGCCAGCGGCCAGGTGAGGTCACGCAGCTGGCCGGGGGTGGTGTCGTGGGCGGCGACCCGCGCCGCGATCACCGTATCCCTATGGTCTGGAAAGGCATCGGCGTGGGCGTCGAGCACCTGGCCGGCCGTGGTGCCCGCTTCCACCACGTACTCGCGGCCGGCGAGGGTGATGTGCAGCTTGCCGTCAGGCACGGGCGGGCTCCTAGGCACGGTACGGCCGCGGTGCGGCCGGGGTATCCCCGAATGCTACCGACTGCGGGGCATGGGCAGGCCTGGCTAGGGATTCGTGACGGTGACCAGGCTGCCGTAGGTCAGGAACGGCCACGCCTTAGCCGCGTCGCCGAGCGGCAGCTCCACGCAGCCGAGGCTCTGCGGGAAACCGTAGGACCCGCGCGGGAAGTAGTGCACCGCCTCGCCGGCCTGGAAGTAAGCCACGTACTGCACCGGGTCGGCGTACTTGCTGCCGTCCGGGTTCGTGCCGCGCATGATCTGGAACCGGTAGCGCAGGTAGACCGGTGCGGTGCCGCTGGCGGTCGGCGCGGCCGGGATCCCGGTGTTGGCCAGCGCGTGGAACACCTGGTGGCCGTTGTGCCAGATGGTCAGCGTCTCCGGGCTGTACTTGGTGGCCCGCGCGTAGGTGTAGCCGGCCTTGTTGGCCTGGCCCTTCGCCTCGGCGCGGAACAGTGCGCGCCAGACGGCAGGACCGGCGACCCCGTCCATCGTCATCCCGTGGTCGTTCTCGAAGGCCATCACCGCGCCCTTGACGATCAGGCTGTCCGCGCTGCCCACCTTCCAGAACGTGCGCAGCTCCCGGGGGTAGCCGTGGTTCCAGGTGAACTTCCCGGCCGGCGGGTCGAACGCGGCGGACCGCTGCCCGGCCGCGTCGGCCGCGGCGGGGCTGGTCTCGTCGAAGGCGGGCGCCCAGGTCAGCGGCAGGTAGTTGAGCTCGGCGAGCAGCTGGTCGAGGCGGACCAGGGACCAGGCGCCGGTCCGGAAGCGGGTGGTGACCTGGTGCGCGAGCAGGCCGCCGGCGGCGGACCTGACCCCGTCGCTGCCGCCGGGAATCCGCACCGTGACCCGGGTGAGCGGGTGGAACCCGGCCACCGGCGTGAACGTGAGCTGGGTGGCGCTGGGCCGGCTCCAGTGGCCGGGGACGCCCGGGGTGATCTCCGGCGTCGGCGAATCGGGCGCCAGCGGGGTGGAGAACGCGATGGTGACCGGGGCGGCGCCGTTGACGTGCTGGGTGTGCCGGGCCGGGGTGACCGAGACGACCTGCAGCGGGACGGCGGCGGCCTGGGTGGCCTGGCCGCTGCTGTTCTGGCCAGTGGTGGCGTGGCGGCCGGCCGCGGCCGAGCCGCTGGCGCGGTCGTGGTTCATCGCGAACCAGGAGCCGCCGGCCGCGGTGGCCAGGATCGCAACGGCCAGCACGGTCACGCGGACGGGCAGGCGTCCGAGCTGAAGCAAGATCTGCTCCTTGCCACAGTGGGGCCCCGGGCGGGGCATTTATCTCGATATGACATGGCCCGCCCCGGGCGTGCCGTCTCCGACTTTAGGCGGCCGGGCCTGCCGGAGATGCGGCGGTTTGTAAATCTTTTGGCAATGGATTCCGCAGCCGGCTGGGGCCTGGACCAGGCTCGTCTGTCGTAGGTTACTGAGAGTGATCAGCGGGGCGGCCGTGGCGGCGGCGCGCGGCGGGTAGCGGATTGGATCCGCCCCGGCCCGGGTACTCCCGGGCCGGGGCGGTGACTAGAGGGCCGCGCCGGCGTACTGGCTAATTGGTGACGTTGATCTCGCCGATCACGCCATGCGCTCCGCGGAACGTGCCCGCGGTGAAGAACAGCGAGCTGGGCGAGCCTGCCGACGGCGGGTTGCCGGTGGGTGATGGCCCGTCACCGAAAATCAGGCCCCACAGGTTGGGGGCGACAAAGGGCTTCCCGTCGCCTAGCCGCAGGGTGCCCAGGAACCGGCCGGTGCGCGGGTCGAACGCGTTGATCTGGCCGTTGCCGTGGTTGCCGATCAGCAGGTCACCGCCGAACGGGCCGAAGTCCCCGGCTTGCGCCAGCGCGACCCCCCACGGCTGGTCCAGCATGCCGCCCCGGATCAGGCGCTTGAGCAGCATGCCGCCGGGCGAGAATACGTCCACGAACCCGGCGCCCAGGTGGGCCCGGGGCGCGGCGTACGTGACCACGATCGCGGGCCCGATCGCCGCGATGTTGAACGGCGCAAAGCTCCGCGGGATGAGCGGGTCCCGGAACCGGCCCGGGGTCTTCAGCAGGTGGAAGCCGGGGCCGAACACGTCCACGTTGCGGTGCGCGGCGTCGGCCGCGTACAGCCGGTCTCCCTGCTGGGCCAGCCCGGTGAAGACCGCGCCCCGCACCCTGGCGCCCACCCGGGCGGCGGTGGCCGGGTGGGCCTGGGTGCCGCCCACGGTTGGCGCCCAGCCCGCGATGACGCCTTTCAGGGTGGCGAACAGGAACACCGCCGGGGCCCTCGACTTGCCGTCCGTCACGGTGAACTTGGGGCTGCCCCCGGTCACCGTGGTGTTGAAGGCCTGGCCGGTGGGGTGGCCGCCCGGGATCGACACCACTAGCGGCACCGGGTTCAGCTTCTGATGGGGGTCACCGGGGTCCGCGCCGCCGTACAGGGTGGTGTTTCCGCGGCCTTCGTTGGAGACCCAGAGCGGCCCCTGCGGGAACTCGGAGACGCCCCAGGGGTCAACCGTGCTCGGGTCCGCCGTCGGCGTCAGCTTCGGGTTGCTGGAGACCAGGTCGGTCCTGCTGTACGGCTGGGGCGCGCCCGGGTGCACCGACGCCAGCCCGGTCCCCGCGGGCAGCGCCAGCGCCGCCGCGGCCCCGGCCGCCAGTACCCCGCCCACCCGGCCAGGCCAGGCCGTCCTCCCCGTCCTGTGCCCGCGTTCCGCGTGCCTTCCGGTCGTTCCCGGCATGCCTTCACTCCCTAGGTGCGGCTACTGGTCACTGCCTACGGTGGCCAGCACCGCCGTAAGGGAGCACGGCTCAGAACCGAACCAGGTTCAGCAAAGGGCCGTACCCGGCCCGCGGAGCCAGGCCGCGGCGTCGGCGATGACCTCAGGATCCATGTGCTGGGCGGGCTCGTACTCGGCGGGCGACGAGGGGCCGGAGCCGGGGAAGAAGAGGTGGTTGTCGGCGTCGTAGACGCGGATGGTGACGTCCTTGCGGCCGGCCAGGGCGGCCTGCCAGCGGGAGAGGTCGTCGCCGGTGGTGACCTGGTAGTCGCGGCCGCCCTGCACGATCAGCATCCGGGTGGGAAGCGCCGCCGCGGCGGCGGGCGGGTCGTAGCCGCGCAGGTCCAGCCAGTAGGGCGCGGGGATACCGAACGGCAGCGTTTCCCGTGGTGTGGCGGCGGACAGGCCGGGGTCATCGACGGCTTCTGCCTGCGCGGTGATCGCGTCCAGGGCCGGCTGGATGGCCGCCGGGCCGCCGGGGCTGACGGTGCCCAGGTAGCGGAACTGGCGGACCGCAGACCAGTGCAGCGGCTCCGCTCCCCCGGCCAGGATGATCATCCCGGCGACGGCTGGGCCCGCTGCGGCGGCGGCGGCGACCCGGGGGGCCACCGAGCCGCCGAGGCTGTGCCCGGCGAGGTAGAGGCGGGCCGGGTCGATAGCCGGGTGCTCGCTCAGCAGGCGCAGGCCGGCCAGCGCCTGCGGGACGTACTCGTCGGTGAGCGTGAACGCCGGGCGGGCGGCGCACTCGGCCGGGTGGGCGTGGGTGACCTTCTCAAAGCGGAGCACGGCGATGCCCGCGCTGGCCAGGCCCCAGGCGAGGTCCTTGAGCGGCTTGCTGCGGCCGATGGTCTCGTCCTGGTCGTGCGGGCCGGAGCCGGACAGCAGCAGGACGGCCGGCCGGGTCCTTCGCGGCCGGGCGCCGGGCGGGGGACGCTCAGCGTGCCGGGGACGGCGAGCGGCGGGTCGCCGAGAGTGACCCCGGTCTCGGTGAACGCGGCGGGGTTGGCGTACGGCGGCGGCTCCCACGGCGCGGCCGGTTCGGCGGCGCCGGCGGGAGGAACTGGATCCCGATGATCCAGTTCTGCTCTCCCGCGAGGCCGATCGCGATGACCAGCTCACCGCCCTCGAAGGTCAGCGGGATCTTGGCGGTGGTCACGCCGGGTCCGGCGGGCTCGGTCAGCGGCGTGCCCACCCGGTGACCGGCCCGTGCTGGGCCAGCTCACCCTCCCACTCCGCCCGCAGCGCGTCGGCCGAGACCATCGGCCGGAGCGGCGGCGCGAACCGCTCGCAGAGCTCAGCGAACTGCCCGTTCCTGGCCATGTCGACGACGGCCAGTGCCGCGCCGGCCGGAGATTCGCTCATCGGTGCTGCCGCCTTCCAGCCCCGGCTCGCCAGCCCCGGCAGGCGGCCGCCGCCTGATGCACGGCCTGCGCGCCCGCTCCCAGGCTACCGGCTGGCCGCCGGTGGCCGGCCGAGTTAGTCGCGGCGGCGGCCGATGGTCAGGTAGCCGACGAACGTGGCGGTGAGGTGGGAGAGGTTGAGGGACTCCAGGCGGTGCCGGACGCGGGCGAGGAACTCTGTGCGCCGGGGCTCGCCGAGGGCCTGCGTGACCGACTGGGTGCCCAGGTTCGCCAGGTAGTCCCCGGCGCTGAAGCGGAGCTGGAAGGGGTAACGCAGGGCCGCTATCTCGGTGAAGTACCTCGCTGCCCGGGGCGGGAGGTGCTGGGAGCCTATCTGCTCGGGAGGCGGCGGTGGGGTGCCCTCCATCCCTGCGGCCCGGTAGTCCTCCTGCACGTCGGACCAGAAGCGCCCGGCGTCCGCAGGGCGGGCCCAGAGGCATCCGGCAACGACCATGGCGCCGCCGCGGCGCAGCAGGCCGTGGGGCTTGGCGTAGCGGAGCTCCGGGTCGATCCAGTGCAGGCTGTTGACGGCCACCACGGCGGCGGCCGGGGCACCGGGCGGCGGCCGCCAGTCCTCGAACGAGCTGGTGACCACCTCGACGGCCGGGAAGCCGGCCACCCGGCGCCGGGCGATGGCCGCCAGTTCGGCGCCCAGCTCGACCGCGGTGACAGCCAGGCCGCGCTCGGCCAGCGGCACGGTCGCCTGCCCGGTCCCGCAGCCGATCTCGATCACCCGGTCTCCCGGGCGGAGCCCGGCAAGGTAGATCAGGTCGTCGAACAGCCCGGCCGGCAGGACGGGCCTGCTGCACTGGTAATCCTCCGCCGCGCGGTTGAATACGGCCCGCAGGTCATGACGCCCCCGGTCATCCTCCATGGGTCCCATCCTCCCCCGGCGCACCGCTCACGGCCCTGGGTCACATCAGTAGCCGCCGCCGATGGCCGGCCGGGAGGACGGGCCGCCGGTCGCCCGGGCGTTCGCCTAACTCGCCGCGCCCTCCCACGCGAAACCGTCCGGGTCGGTGAACGGCCCGGCCTCGGCGCTGATCGCGATCCGGTGTGAGCCGGTGCCGTCCGGGGCGACGCCGGCGTCCTTCGCCAGGGCCTTGCGCCCGTAGAGGCCCAGCTTGACCGGACCGGGCCCGGTGTCGAACTCGACGTACTTGCGGCCGAAGCTCTTGGCCACGGCCAGCCCATGGCCGGTGTAGAAGCGCTTGCTCTCGGCCACGTCGGCGGCGCCGAGCAGCAGCACGATCTTGTCGATCTGGCGGGTGCCCGGACCGGTGTCCTTCTTCGCCGACGTGGCGACCTTCCAGATCGTCCCGTCCGGGGCCTGAACGACGCCGCCGTAGCCCCACAGCGACTTCGCCACCGGCCTGAGAGACGTGGCGCCCGCCTCCAGGGCGGCATCGATGAGACTGCTGACGGCCGAGGGCTGGGACACCGTGAGGGACAGCGTGAACCCGCGGAAGCCTTCCGTCGGCGCGTCGCTGGCCCGCAGGTG
>CAVYPM010000019.1:0-69202 GCA_963770375.1 uncultured Actinomycetes bacterium
CCAACCCTTGAAGCCGGGCTGCTTGGCCTCGGCGTCCACGACCTTGCGCTCCCAGTCGTTGAGGTCGATGGGGTAGGTGCCGTCCTCGGCTGCCATGACGTGGAGAGTCCGGGTGGGAAGGTCCGTCTCGGTCCCGTCCGCGTGGCGCACCTTCGTATCAGCCTGTGCGGTCTTCGGTGTCGTCAGGGTGATCCGCTCTGGCTGGGTGGACATGCCTTCCAGCCGGTCGTACTCGGCCTGCTGCTCGTCCGTGAGTCCCTTGCGGGCGACCCGGGTCTGGCCCAGCCACGTCCGGGCGAGATTGTCGGCCTCGGTGTCCAGTGCTTGCCCGATCTCGGGAACGCGGGCCAGGGACGCCACGGTGATGTGGGCTTCGAGCAGGTCGTCGATCGTCCCCGCCCGGGCCGACGAGATGGTCCACGTAGGACGAGCACAGCGCCGGGCTGAGCACCCGCGTCGCCGCGCGGTAGTAGTCCTCGATTGCCCTCGGGTCGGCACTGAGGGCAAATGCCTTGTAGGACAATCCACCGCCTACGCGACCCCGGACCTCCTCGCCCTCCATGGTGAGCACGTCGTCGCGGGCATCCGCCACCTTCTTGGCGAACTGCACCGCCCGTCCGTCGAGCACTCCGTGAAGGTGCCGGTGCGCCTGTTCGACGGCATCGGTCACGAGCCCGTCCTTCGACAGGGCGGTAGCCAGCGCAGTGAGCCTGCGGATCGGCTTGACGTTCTTCTTCGGGATCGTCACCGAGGGAATGTCCTCGAACTTGTCCCAGACGGCCTGCTCGATAGCCGGGTTGCGATACAGCGGGACCGGGTCGAACAGGACCCGTCGCCCCTGTCCACCGCCCGCGTCCTCGCCATCGTCGGCCTCGTCCTTGGTGGTCGAGCCCTTCATCAGCATCTCCGCTACCCCGACAGCCGTCTTCCGGTCGAACAGGGGCAGGAGGCAGTCCACCGAGTTGAGCAGTTCGTTGCCGGGAATCCGTCGCGCGAGCGGGGTGCGCATCATCCGGCCGAGCAACTGGGTGATGTGAGTGCGGTCCTTCGCCGGACGGAACGACACCAGCACCTCCGCACGCGGGCAGTCCCAGCCCGTGGAGATCGCGCTCTTGGCCAGCAGGACCCGGACGTACTTGGCGTCCTGGACCCGCTGCGGCTCGATGTAGGGAACGATCTGCTGGCCCACGGTCAGGTCCTGGTGTTCGCCGAAGACGTTGGCCACGGCGTCGTGCGCTAGGCCCGGCCACGCCTCGTAGATGGTGTCGAGCGTCCGCACGAGGGTCTCCTGCGATGGCTTGTCACCCACCTGCACGACCAGGAGCGGAACCACAACCTCCGTCTCGCCCTGCTCCTGCGCGTACTGCTCCCACGCGGCGCTCGATGCCCGGACCTTCTTGACGGCCTCGGTCAGCAGCACCGTGTCGAACACGCCGTCCTCGGTGGGGATCGACAGAGCGATGTCGTCCTTCAACAACCCTGATGCCTGCACCAGGGCCGAATCCACGAGCACGGACGGCAGCGCCGCGCGGCCCTTGGCATCCTTCATGGCCTTCTCGAAGCGCTCCACCGTGGCCGAGATGCCGAACACGACTGGCATCGGCGGGACTGAGCCCTGCCCGTTGATGAGCCGCTGCACGATGGTGGTGCGATCCTTGTTCGTCGTCCCCATGCCCCGATGGGCCTCGTCCAGGACGAAGTACAGCGTCAGGTCCTCGTTCTGGATGGTGTTCGTGATCGTGTCGTAGATCGAAGACTGCACCTCGTCAGGACGCGGCTCAAACAGCGTCGTCTGACCGTTCGCCGGTCCTGGGTCGCCCTTGACCAGACGCGAGTTCTTGCTCAACTTCTGCGTGTTGAGGAAGTAGACGTAGCCCGGCCGCAACGACGGCTCCGAGAAGGTGGACTCGACCACGCGCAGGCGGGCATCCAACTCGCTCGACGCCGCCTGGATGCGCGCCCGTGACTGCTCGTTCAGCGACGGATCATCGGAGAACCACAGCACGACCGCTCCTGGGTCGGGCTCGAAGTCGAACTCGTCGTTGCCGAAGAACACCGCTTCGATGACCGCAGCCGCCATGACCGTCTTGCCAGCACCAGTCGTAGCAGTCAGCGAGAACTGGGTCAGCGAGCGGTAGCGGTGGTACATGTCCCGGGCCTGCGCCAGGTTCTTCAGCACATCCCGGACCGCATCGACCTGGTAGTCCTTCAGCGTGTAGCGCATCTACAGGGTCCGTCCGGTGTTGATCTCGAAGTTCTGGAGGTACGACTCGTACAGTCTCACCGGCACCACCGCCTCCGGCAGATCACGGCACACCATCTGGAACGCCCCGTCATCGTCGGTCACGATGAACGCCAGGCGCACACCCTTAGCCTGCGACAGGCGGCTCAGAAACGCCTCGGCGTGGTCCAGGTTTGCCAGCACGCCGTAGGTCTCCGCCACGTCCCATCCCTGCTCGCCCAGGTCGCTGATGATCCGGCCCTCGGACCCGGCCCGCATCCACAGCATGGCAGCGATCCTGGCGAACGCCCGGTTGTGTCGAACGGACAGCGATGCCTCGTAGGTGAGGGTGAAGAAGGCCGCGTTCTCCTCGAACCCGTCGCTCATGGGGAACTCGTCGGTGAACTTGTAGTCCCCCTTGATCGGGTCGCCTTGTGGGGTCTTGCCCGTGATCGCAGCGGTGATGCGCGGCTTGGTGATGTAGTCGCAGATGCCGAGCGCCTCCCACTCGGGATCGCCGGGGCGCAGCCCCGTCTTGCGGAGCCCGGCCTGCTCGTCCGCGCTCACCTCGTTGTTCGTCACCGAGATGCATTGACGGCGACCACCATCCTGCCGGTTGAGGCGCATGACCGCGTGAGCCGTGGTGCCCGAGCCCGAGAAGAAGTCCAGGACGATGGCACTCGGCTTATCCGCGACGACAGAAGCGGAGCGTGTCCTCGACCGCGTAGAGAGACTTCGGGAAGGGAAACTTGCGGCCCGGCATCAGACGCCGTCAACACGCCGGAACCGTGAGTCGCCAGCATCGTGCGGCGCGATTCCACACTGTCGTTCCGGCAGCGACGAGCGGTCGTGTCGACCTGCTCAAGCTCAATGGACCCCGTTAGTGTCCCTGGCCCGCAACGGCGAATGCTGCCCTGTCTCGATGCGCTCAACTGGCCCCGGTTGAGGTACAAGATCTCAGGGATCGTTCCTCTGTCATCAGGCACCCGACCTTCGCGCATCCCTGCGCCATCAGGCGCGCAGGGCTTCAGAGCCAACCTGCCATCGCTTCTCCGTCCGTCCCTCGGTCGAGGGGCCATACGGCCACGCAGGCCGCCGGGAGGCTCGACGCTGTCGCGTGATCATCGTGCCGAAGCGGGTGCACCAACGCTCGAAGATGGGCTCTTGCGGCTATCGACACGAACACTGGGTAGAACTGATTCGGTCGGTCGCTCTCGCCGAGCTTCGTTGCCGCTCGCAGCAGACGCTCCCATCGGACGGCTTCAGCGCCACGTGTCTTCCGGATCTCCCGTAAGTAGATCGTCAGGTGTCAGACGCTGGACCCGCTTCGCCAAAAAATACGAAGAAGACATATTCATCGACTCGCGCGAAGTCGTCGGATACGTGTGACTCCTCGGGTTGATCACGATAGTAACCATCTGGTATGTCGCATCAGGAAATATTTGCTCCAGCAGCAGCCCAAGCCGATGATACTCCTTCTCGTCAATCGTGACGATGAGCACCGAGTCATCCGGGTTGAGCAGCTCGCGCGCGATCTTCAGCCGTCGCTCCATGAACGCGAGCCACTTGGAGTGCCGGTAGTCGTCGTCGGCCTCGACGTAGTTGTTGTTGTACTTCCAGTCCTTCGCACCCGTGTTGTACGGCGGGTCGATGTAGATGGCGTCGATAGCATGACGGTGGGTGTAGGTCAGCAACTCCAGGGCGTGGAAGTTCTCAGCGTTGATGACCGTGTGGAACGGCTTGTCGCCGCCGCGCTGCACCCTGCCGGTCTCTACCAGGCCGGGGTAGATGGTGTCCTTGAACTCAGCGACCACGACGAGATCGTCAATCGACACTGCCTTGGTCTCCGGCTCGTCCTGGTCCAACTCCTCCAGGTCAGCCACTCTGCCGATCCCGCTCGGCGCGATCTTGACGACACGCCACAGTCGCTGATCCGCTCTCTCCGCACTACCGCGAGGTGGAAGCACACGCACTTTGTCACCACGGCGTACGGGTCGTCCCGGAAGTTCCACAGCCTCGGGCTGGTGCCGCTCGAAGACCAGGCCGAAAGTGCGCCGCTTGGTCAGCGCAGCAATCTCCGACTCCAGGTCCGCGCCCAGTTGCGGGTCCACCTGGCGGGCTTGGCGAAGAAGGTCGGTCAGCCGTGACACAGAGCGCTCCTGATCGTAGATACGGCCCCACCGTACCAACGGGCAGCCTAAGTCCGATTCGGAATGCCGCGTTGACTGTGAGCTGGGCCATTGAGGACGAGGAATACGGCTCCGGCGCCGTCGCCAGCATGCTCAGGGCTGCCACTCCGCCGCCGGGCCTCGCTGGCCGCCGCTGTCCCATCAACTCATGCGGCGGACACCCATGTCGGACCTCAACATCGTTCGCGCTCGCGCTGCCTGCGCACGCGCCGTCGTGGTGTGGACACTCGTCGGTGCGGCAGCGTGTTCTGGGTACTGTCGAGCTGTGATGACCACGGACGATGCGGCACGGCTGGCTGAAGAGCGGCTTGCTGAGTCGCTTCCACGGCGGTGGCGGCATGTCCGGTCGGTGGCTCGGCGTGCTAGGTGGGTTGCCAAGGAGCTGGCGCTGCCCGACGATCTGGTGACGGCGGCGTGGCTGCACGACATCGGGTATGCCCCCGAACTGGCAGAGACTGGTTTTCATCCCCTGGATGGGGCGCGCTATCTCCGTCGTGTGGGTGTGGATGGGCAGGTTGTGAGCCTGGTGGCTTACCACTCGTGTGCGCAGATCGAGGCTGAAGTCCGGGGGCTGGGTGCTGAGCTTGCGTCGGAGTTCGCTCCAGCTGATTCGTTGCTGGCTGATGGTCTGCTCTATTGCGATATGACGACCGGGCCTGATGGCGGCTACGTGCGGCCTGCTGAGCGGCTGGTGGAGATCCGCGGCCGGTACGGTCCCGATCACGAGGTGACGCGGTTCGTGGCGCGGGCTGCCTCGGAGATCCTGGCCACTTGTGCGCGCGTTGAAGAGATGCTGCCCTCTCAGCCCAGGTAGGGCTCGGGTCGTTTGTCCAGATAGTGCTGGATGCGCTGGCGCATCGACGGGTGCATCGGCAAGGCCTGGATGGCGTCTGGGTGGACCCATTGCGGCTCAGATGTCTCGCTGCTCGGCTGCAGCTTCCCGCCAACCGGCCGGGCGGTGAAGACGACCGAGAACTCCTGCCGGGCTTCGCCGTTGCTGGTGTAGAGGATCACGTGGCGGGGGTTGGTGTAGATCCCGACTAGGCCAGTGATCGTGCAGGTGATCCCGGTTTCTTCCTGGGTTTCGCGGACGGCTGCGTCGGTGATCGACTCGCCGGGGTCCATGCCGCCGCCCGGGACTGCCCAGTTGCCGTTGTCGGTGCGGCGGATCATCAGGATCTCGCCGGGATCGTTGACCACGATCACGTTGGCGGAGGGGACGATGCTGTTGGCCTTTGGTGCCGCTGGGTCGTCGAGGTAGTCGATCCGCTCACCCATCTATGACCACCTTCTGGCCGGTCCAGGCCTTGCGGGTCTGGTCCCATACACGGTCAAAGCTGCGGGCGTAGGTCTGGAACACGGTTCCCGAACTGAGATGCCGCAGGTGCAGGACCGGGGCGAAGTGAGCAGGGACCCCGTAGGCGTGGGTGTTGACCAGCATGTCGTCATCGAACCAGTAGATCGAGTTGTACAGGGTCGTAGAGTGCAGCCTGATCCGGATGCCGGGATGGCTGGCGAAGGGCCGGTAGTAAGCCAGCAGGACGTTGCGGATCTTCGCCGCGATCGCATCACCAATGTCCTCCTCCTGCCCGCGCAGCGCGACCTGGGGGCAGTCCGGGTCACCAATCAGGATGCGGATGGAAGCTCCCTCGTCGGCCTTCTTCTTCAGCAGCTCGATCTTGCGGGAGTGCTGCTCGGCAAGGAAGAACCCCGAGTAGACCAGGATGCCGATGTTGTCGATCGCGTTCTCGAACAGCCTGGCCCACAGGTCGTCGGGCACGTCGGCCCGGTAGGGGTAGATCTGGACGATCTCCGATTCTGTGATCTCGCTGCGCCGTTTGCGTGAGTAGCCATCGGGCCACAGCCATCCCTCGTCCTTCTGCACCAGCACCGAGATCCGGTGCCGGAACTGCGGATACGGAGTTCGGCCCTGGGTGACCCAGCGCTCGACTGTCTTGGAGTTCACGCCCAGGTCTGCCGCTAGGTCCTCAGGGGTGACGCGGGCTGCCATGAGCGCGTCCCGGAGCCGGTCGTTCGCCATGGCTGATCCTTCTAAGGGACGTCTAGGGACTGACTTGGACCACAGTAACTCGTCCTAGCCGGTCCTTGTGGGAGTTACGGCGTCCCGCCCGCCGCGGCCAGATTGGAACCGTGGCCAATCCGGCCATTCACAGCACTAGCCCCACAGAGGGGCTGCCACAGAAGGAGTGGTTGTCATGCGTCTGATGCTCGACACGTCGGCGGTGACGTTCCAGGTGACCCGGGCGGCGGAGGCGCGCAAGGACTTCGGCAAGGACGTGCAGAAGGTGGACCGCGAAAGCGGCCGCCCGCAGTGGGTTGTGGAGGTGCTCGCCCAGGACACCGAGCGCGGGGAGGTGATCCGGATCACGGTGACTGGTGACCAGCCCAAGGTGAACCCGGGCCAGTCCGTGCGCTTCGAGGCCCTGGAGGCGATCGCCTGGAACAACAACGGCAAGGGCGGCGTGGCCTACCGGGCCGCGGCCATCCACCCCGCACAGCAGTCCCGCGCCGCCTGAGCCCAGCGCGCATCTCTCCCGCCCTGCCTGTTCTGGCAGGCACACCTACCGGCAGTCACTCGGCATCACCAGCAGAAAGGAACCGCTGCGATGACCAGCAGCACCACCAAGATCAAGGCCGTCAGCGACGGCAACGGCACCACCAGCGCGGTCCTGCGCCCCGGCGCCAGGACCTGGCTGCCCTGCGTGACCACGAGGCCAAGACCCTCATCGGCTCTGGTCTGCGAGGCCAACCGCACAACGTCAGCTGTCGCGCATGACATGTTCGACGCCATCTACGACCGGGACAGCAAGAAGTCCCCGGCCGCCCAGCTGCAGGACCGCCTGTGCGAGGCGCTGACCTGCCTGGAAACCACCGATCACTACCTGCGGATGCTCGGCAGCGTCCTCGACGAGCGCGCCGAGACCCAGGACCGCTCCGAGCAGGACGGCGACCCGGAGGACCCGGGAGAGCCGCCGTTCTAGATGCGAGCGCCGGGCTGGAGGACGGCAATCCTCCGGCCCGGCCAGCCACCGAAAACCCATCCCAACTGCTCAATCAGAAAGGGGTACGTGGCGTGTTTCACGTTATCAGCGCGGCGCTGGCCCGCCTAGCACGGCGGATCGAGCCCATCCGTGACGGCCGCATCAGCGAGGCCGCCTCCTGGCACGGCTGGACGGCCGTCCAGGTCTCCCGCGGCACGTGGGAGTACCGCGACCCGCGGTTCACCGACCTGGCCATGGACCGGCAAGGCCTGCGCTCGGGCTGCGAGCACTGCGACGACAAGACCCGCGATCGCGATCGACAACCGGGCCGTGGAGGGCATCGCCTCCCCGCTGGTCCCGTCCTGGACCCAGACCGCGATCACCGATCGCATCCAGCCGCCTGGGCCACGGTCCCGGTCTGGACCCGCGACCGGCCAGCCCGGCGTGTTCACCGCCAGCGGCCAGACCCTGGCCGGCATCGCAGGGCCGCGCGGACACCGGGAGGCCGTGATGGCCGCCAAGCCCAGCCCGCGCAACCACCGCAACAACCCCTATGTGCTGGACGGGTTCGCCGCCCAGCTGCACACCAGCGCCGCCGGTTCCCTGTGGCGGCTGCGCTCCGAAGTGACCGTCCTCGCCGTGCTCGGCGGGGCGTACTTCGGGCTGTACCGGGCCCTGTCCGGGTCGTTCATCTCCGCGGCCGTGGTCCTGGCCGTCATCGTCACCGCGGTGCTGTGGCGCCTCCGTCGCGCCGGTTCATTACCCGGCGGGCCTGGTGCGTGATCTCGCGGCACCGTATCCAGCGGGTGTTCTGGGAAACCCGCATGCACACACGGTCCGGCCGCCTGTCGCTGGTCCTGTGGATCCGCCCGACCCAGGTCGGGTGAGACGGCGCTGATCTGGTGCCGCGCCGGGATCTGCTTCGAGGACCTCGAAGCCCACACCGGCGAACTCGCCGCGGCCTGCTACGCCCGCGAAGCCCGCGTCGAGAAATCCAAGCGGTGGGCGCAGCTGGTCACCGTTCACATCGTGCGCCGCGACACCCTCGCGGCCCGCACCGTCATCGCCTCCGGGCTGGCACCGCTGCCGGTGCCCGAGGTCCGGCGATACCACCTCCACAGCCGCCTGAGCGCGGCTCCTGTCCGGGATGCTCCCGGGCCCTGGCCGCACACGGCCTGGGCCCCGGGGGCTTCCCCCACTCCCCACCCATGCAGGACGCCTGGCTTCCGGAAGGGACGTGATAGGCCATGGCACCCGACCCTGCCCGCCGCGCCGCTGTCGATCTGGCACCCGGTGCACCTGGGCACCGATGAGATGGGCCGCCCGGTGCGGGTGACCCTCGCCGAGCGCAACATGCTCATCGGCGGCGAACCCGGCGGCGGCAAGTCCGTCGCCCTGCAGCTGATCACCGCGCACGGCGCCCTGTCGCCGGACTGCGAGCTGATCCTGGTCGACGGCAAGCGGGTCGAACTCGGACTGTGGCGCGACTGCGCGACCCGGTTCATCGGCCCGTCGCTCGATGACGCGATCGAGACCATGCACTGGCTGCAGGACATGATCGACGAGCGCACCGAATGGCTGCTCGACCACGAAGAGCGCAAGATCACCCGCGACCTGGGGTTCCCGGTCTACCTGATGCCCGTCGACGAGGTCGCCTACTTCTCGGCCACCAAGGGCACCACCGTCCAGCAGAAGGAGTTCAACGCCGCCAACCGCGACGTGGTCGCCCGCGGCCGCGCCCCGGGCATCATCGCCGTCGAGGCCACCCAGCGGCCCTCGGCCGACATCATCCCCACGTCCCTGCGGGACCTGTTCGGCTACCGGTGGGCGTTCCGCTGCTCCACCGAAGCCATCTCCGACACCATCCTCGGGCACGGCTGGGCCGTCCAAGGGCTACACCGCCGAGGACATCGACCCCCAGGCCCGCGGGGTGTCCTGGCTGCGCGCCGAGGACGGCTTCCCCCGCAAGGTCAAGGCCGCCTATCTCTCCGATGACCAGATCATCACCCTGGCCGAGCATGCGGCCACCGCACGTACCAGGGCAGCTAGTCATGACAGCGGCAACGTCATCCCGCTTTCCCGCAAGGATGATGCCGCATGACTACCAGGGTTCCCTACCTGGATGGCCTGCGGAGCCGGAATATCAAACCTGAGTTCTATGACCCTGACGGTCGTCGTTATGGCCTGCCGACCTATCCCTACCGCCTGGCCCCTGATGGCCTGCTGACAATCCGCCAGCTCCGGGCTAAGGGCCTGCGTCCTGGCGGTCAGGACATCGTCGCGCAGATTTTATGGCGGCACCGTAAGCACCGCCGGGTCGCTTACCTCTACCGAATCCAGGACGCCAAGCCGAAACGGCAGGCAACCGCGGCCCAACTGGCTGCTATTGGCAAAGCACTTGCTGCCCGCCGGACCTGTCCGTCCTGCGGCATTGAGAAGTCCTATTGCATCCCCCGGTCCCGGGTGAATGCAACGACTGCCACGACCAGCAGCAGGCATAAACCGCCACGGCACACCGCCGGGCGCCTTCGGCCATCTGGCCACCACAGTAAGAAACCCGTTCCATCCGAAAGGAAACTGTCATGCCAGCAAACGTCGAATCGATGTTCTCGGTCCGCCAGATGCCCTGGCACCGAGAGGCACCATCGTGGCCGACTACCCGGGCGACTGGGCCGAGGCCCGCAGGCTCGCCGGACTGGACTGGGAACCCGTCGCCACCGACGTTTACGCCGTGACCGACTCAATGACGAGGGCAGCCCGCACTACGAGCCGATCGCAGGCTGGAAAGCCATCGCCGTTCCGACAACGGCGCGGTCCTGTCGCTGAACCGCGACACCTACACCATCATCGACCACGGCGAGATGGGCGAGATCGTCGAAGCCGTTCTCGCCCAGCCCGACGTGAAATGGGAAACCGCAGGCGTCCTCGACCGCGGCCGGTCCGTCTGGTGCCTGGCCCTGCTCGACGAGCCGATCACGCCTGCCCGGCGACGCCAGTCCGACGTTGCCTTACCTGGCCATCACCAACCGGCACGATGGCACCGCCGCGTGCGCGCTGCGCGCCACCGCGGTCCGCATCGTGTGCGCCAACACCTTCCGCGCCGCCGAACTCGAAGGCGAGCGCACCGGCGCCACCTTCTCTTTCGTCCACAAGTCCAGCTGGCGCAACCGGATCGACGAAGCGCGCCAGGCCGCTTCACCGGCGCCCGCCCGAGATGCACCGCTACAGCGAGCTCGCCCGCGGAACTGCTCGCCATCCCGATCACCCGGCGACAGCGGGAGCTGTTCATCACGGAGTTCATCCCCATGCCGCCCGAGGGCCTGGTCACCGACCGGGTGGCCCGCAACGTCGATGAAGCCCGCAGCGCCGTGCGCCTGCTGTTCGAGTCCACTACCAACGAGCAGATCGCCGGCACCGGCTACGGCCTGGTCCAGGCCGCCGGGCGAGTACCTCAACCACGTCCGGACTGCCCACAGTTGGGAAACCCGGCTCAACCGGACCCTGATCCGGCCCGAGCCGCTCAAGCACCGGGCCCGTTCCTCGTCCGCGAGATCACCGCGGCATGACCGCTACCACGGCCGTCACCATCGGCACCAGCCGGTGCGCTGGACCACCGCGAAGGCGACCCGGCGCGGCAGCACACCAGAACCCGCACCTGCCCGGCAGGCTGAGACTGCCGGCCGCGCAGCACGACGCACTGCACTACCCGGGGATGCCGAATGGCTCACACTCGGCAGCACAACGGGATGGCCAGCGCTTGACCGTCCGGCCGTCTCTCACCCCCAGGACCGAACCCGGCCTGGGGGTGGGGGTACGGCCGCATGCACTGCAGCTCGCACCAGCGGCGACTTCCATCGCGGCGAAGCCAGCTCGCGGCTACTGGCGACTGCTCAGCCGCTATCCGCTGGCGGGCCGGATCGAGGTGATCGACCGGGCTACCGGCCAGTCCCGGAACATGTATGACACCGACACTGAACCCGGTCATGTCCTGCTGATGCCTGCGGAGACCGCCGCGAGCATCGTCTGTCCGTCACGCTCAGCCGTCTACAGGCGCGACGCCTACCAGCTCATCCGCGCCGGGCTCGACGGCGGCAAGGGCGTCCCCGAACCGGTCGCGATCATCCAGCCGTGTTCGCCACCTTCACCGCCCCAGTCTTCGGGCTTGTCCACACCCCCGCATCGGCAGACGCGGGCATGTCTGGCGCACTGCCGGCCCCGTCGCAAGACGCGAGCTCCCGACGTTGCCCGCATGGCCGCGGATATCTGCTGCCCTCGGCACCCACCAGCCCGACGACCCGGCGCTGGGGCGGCCCATGTGCGCGGACTGCTACGACTACACCGCGGCACGTCTCTGGCAACGCCCTGGCGCCGGAACTATGGCGCCGGTTCACCACCATCGTCTCCGCCGCCGGCCCGTCGGCCGGCTCACCCACAATCGTCGCGCATCCGTGTCAGCGTGCGGTTCGTCAAAGTGGCCGAATATCAGGCCCGCGGCGTCATCCACTACCACGCCATCATCCGTCTCGACGCCGCTGCAGGTGGCTACCAGCCGCCACCGGCCCGCTTTGACGCGGCCTTACTGCGGCAGGCCATCCGCCAGGCTGCCTTCGCGGTTTCTCGATGCCTGGGCTTACCTGGACCGTCAACGCCCCGGCTCGCCGGAGTGGATCCCGGCAACACCGCCGCGCTTCCGCCCGTTGACCACAGCCTGCGGCGTATCGTCGGGTTCGGGACCCAGACCGACACCCGGAGCCATCCGCCCGGCCAGCGGCCTTCCCGGCACCGGCAGCAGCCTGTCGGCTCAGGCAGTGGCGAACTACATCGCCAAATACGCCACCAAAACCACCAGGCGCGGCAGGACTTCCCGACCGGCCTATCAAGGGCCCCGCCGCGATCGCACGCATTGCGCTGCGGCACCCACCACAGACGGCTCATCTCTCTTTGCTGGGAACTAGGCAAACGGCCCGCCACTGCCCAGCTGGCGCTGAACCGCTGGACGCACATGCTCGGCTACCGCGGCCACTTCCTGACCAAATCGCGCCGGTACTCGGTTACCTTCGGCCAGCTCCGCTCCGCCCGCACGGACTACCGCCGCACCCAGCACCATCCTGACGGCGAGAAAGACCCCTGGGGCCGCGATCTAGACGACACCACCGTCTTGGTCATGGCCACCTGGGCCTATGCCGGGACCGGTTACGCCAGCACCGCCGAACGCCAGCTCGCCCTCGCGGCTGCAGCCCGCGCTCGCGAGCACGACCGCATCGCCCGCGAGGAACTCCTGTCCGCCTGACCACCAGCAAAGGAACCGATCACCGTATGGACAAACTGCTGTACCGGCCCAAGGAAGCCGCCGCCGTGCTGGGCATCAGCCGCGACAAGCTGTATGACCTGATGCGCGCCGGGCGAATCACCTCCGTCAAGGACGGCCGCGCCCGGTTCATCACCGCTGACGCGCTGGCCGCCTACGTCCACATGCTCGAAACCGAAGCTGAGAGCCGCGTGATGGCCGCCAAAGGCAAGCCCCCCAAGGGCCGTCGACGCCACAACGGCGAGGGCACCATCTCCGGTCCCCGCAAGGACGGCCGCTACGTCGGCGCGTTCTACGCCCCGACCACCGCGGGCACTTACAAGCGGGTCTATGTCTACGGCCGGACCTGGGATGCAGGCCCGTGACAAGCTCGTAGAGGCGCAGGCCAAAAGTGATGCAGAGGGATCCCGGTTGCCGCCGAATCGTGGAAGCTCGGCGCCTACCTGGATCGCTGGCTGGAGACCGTGATCAAGCCATCGCGGCGGCCCGCGACCCACGCCCTGTACGAGACGATCACCCGGCTATACCTCAAGCCCGGGCTCGGCCAGCACAACCTGCGGCGGCTGTCGGTTCCGATCGTCCAGGCCTTCCTTAACGGCAAGCTCGCCGAAGGCCAGTCCAACCGCAACGTGCACATGATGCGCCAGGTCCTGAGTGCAGCCCTGACCCGCGCGGTCCGCGAGGAACTCATCACTCGCAACGTCGCTCACCTGATAGAGCTGCCTCCCTGGGAACCCGGCGATGTCGCCCATGGACCTCCGAGGAGGCGCTGGCTTTCCTCGGCGCCGCCCGGACCGACCCGCTCTACCCCGCGTTCGTCCTGCTGATGCTCTATGGAATGCGCCGCGGTGAAGTCCTCGGGCTCCGCTGGGTAGACGTGGATCTCGACGCCGGCCGACTGGCTATTCGCCAGCAGCTGCAGCGCGTCCACGGTGAACTGCGGACTGGTCCAGTCAAGACCCGGGCAGGCAGCCGCGACCTGCCCATCCCGGGCCTGGCCCGCGCCGCGCTGCTCGCCCGCCAGGCACAGCAGACCGATGACCGGGAAGCATTCGGCCGGGCCTGGCAGGACACCGGCCTGGTCTTCACCACCCGCAGCGGCGCTGCCCATCGAGCCGCGGAACCTGCTCCGTTCCTTCCGGCGCATCTGCGACCAGCACAAGCTCCGGGGGATCAAGGTCCACGACCTGCGGCACACAACCGCATCACTGCTCAAGAAGATCAAGGTCCCGCCGCGTGACACCCAGATGATCCTCGGACATGCGCACATCTCAACCACGATGCAGATCTACACCCACGTCGACGAGGAAGCCCGCAACGATGCGCTGACCGGCCTGAACGAGCTGCTCAGCGGCGGCCAGTAACGCCGCCAACTGTGGTCAACTGTGGTGGTCAGCAGCCGGATCCAAGATCACGACCGGGGAGTTTTGCGAGGTGGAGCTATGGGGATTCGAACCCCAGACCTCTTGCATGCCATGCAAGCGCTCTACCAACTGAGCTATAGCCCCGCGGGAGCACCAGAGCCTCCCGGCCCCTGGCGCCACGCCAGTGTACTAGAAAACTCCCTGAGCCCTGACCTCGTCCGGCACCGGCTCCGGCAGCCGCCCAACGTTGTGCTCCAGCAGCCGCCACCTCCCGCCCCGCCGCCCGACAACAGACCAGCAGCAGTTCGACAGCGCCCCCAGCACCCGGTCCTGCTCAGACAACCCGAGAAGCCGCGACAACCCCGTCCCGATCGCCGCCCCATGGCTCACAACAACTGCCAGAGAACCCGGCGCCAGCCCCTCAGCAACCCGCTCGAACGCCGCCGCCGCCCTTTCGCCGACCGCGGTAACCGACTCACCGTCAGGCGGCATCCAGGCGGCGTGCTCGGCCGGGTACTGCTCCCGGATCTCCCGGTCGTTCAGCCCCTCCCACTTGCCGCCCGTTGCGCTCTCGCAGATCCTTATCGAACTGCACCGGCAGCCCCGTCAGCCGCGCCAGCTCGTCCGCCGTCCGCGAGGCCCGGCTCAGGTCTGAGCTGAAGATCGCCACCGGCCCCAAAGAAGCCAGCCGCCGCGCCGCCGCCACCGCCTGGGCCACGCCAGCGTCGTTCAGCGGAACATCGCTCTGCCCCTGAAACCGCCGCTCGACGTTCCACGTCGTCTGACCGTGCCGCCACAGCACCAGCTTGACGGTCTCATCCGCAGGCCTCGGCGGCCCGCTCTCCTCGCCCCCGCCCGCATCGGGTCCAGGAACAGCGCCCTGCCCGGCTTCCGCGCTCAGCTGGACCCCCCGCGCCCGGCACCGCCTGGCGCGGCTGACCTCGCAGGCTCAGGCAGCGCGATCTGCGGGCAGTCCTTCCACAGCCGCTCGAGCGCGTAGAACACCCGCTCCTCGGCGTGCTGCACGTGGATGACCACATCGAGATAGTCGAGCAGCACCCAGCGTCCCTCGCGCTCGCCTTCCCGGCGAACCGGCTTTGCGCCGGCCCGGCTCAGCACGAGCTCGATCTCGTCCACGATGGAGCGGACCTGGCGGTCGTTGGACGCCGAGCAGAGCAGGAACGCGTCGGTGATGACGAGCTGCTCGCTGACGTCGTAGGCGATGAGATCGGTCGCTAGCTTGTCTGCTGCGGCCGTTGCGGCGAGCGTCACTAGCTCGACGGCCCTGTCAGTCGCGGTCACGTGCGCTGCTCGTCCTCCTCGGTGGGCGACTCCTGGCGCATTCAGGGTATCCCGGCTGGGCCGCTCAGCCATCCCCCCGCTGGTACAGGCTGCGTTTCGCGATGTACTGCACAATCCCATCCGGGACCAGGTACCAGATCGGCTCGCCCTTCGCGACCCGCTCCCGGCACGCGGTGGACGAGATCGCCAGCGCCGGTATCTCCACCAGGCTGACCTGGTCAACCGGCAGGCCGGCCCCGCTCAGCCGGTGCCCGGGACGCGTGCACCCCACGAAGTGCGCCAGCTCGAACAGCTGATCAGCGTCCTGCCACGACATCAGCTGGCGCAGCGCGTCAGCACCGGTAATAAAGAACAGCTCCGCCGCGGGCCCCCGCAGTTCCCGCAGCTCACGCAGGGTGTCGATGGTGTAGGTCGGTCCCGGCCGGTCGATGTCGATCCGGCTCACCGAGAACCGCGGGTTCGACGCGGTCGCGATCACCGTCATCAGGTACCGGTCCTCGGACGGCGACACCCGCCGGTCGCTCTTCTGCCACGGCTGGCCGGTGGGCACGAACACCACCTCGTCCAGCGCGAAGAAATGCGCGACCTCGCTGGCCGCCACCAGGTGCCCGTGGTGGATCGGGTCGAACGTGCCGCCCATGACCCCGATCCGCTTGGCTGACCCGGCCGTCCCCCCGGCTTCCCCAGCGTCCATGCAGTGAGCGTATCGGGCCAGGTCGCGCCAGTTGACAGCCCGCCACCAGCAGACACAGGATGACGGCTGTCGACAATCGACCAGACTGACTTACGGACGGTGGCCCCATGGACGTCAGCTTCGACTACACCGGCCGGGTCGCGATCGTCACCGGCGCCGCCCGCGGGGTCGGCCGCAGCCTGGTGGCCGCCTTCGCCACGTCCGGCGCCCGTGTGCTGGCCGCCGACCGGGACCCGGACGGCCTGGCCGTGACCTGCCAGGCGCATGACCCCGCCCAGGTCAGCGGCATCACGGCCGACATCCGTACCGCGGAAGGCGCCGCCGGGATCGTCAGCGCCGCCGTCGCGAAATTCGGCACGCTCGACTTCTGCGTCAACAACGCCGCCGTCGCCCCGCACGCCGGCCTGCTCGAGGAACGCGCCGAGGTCTGGGACACCGTCTACGCGGTCAACTGCCGCGGCACGTTCCTGATGACCCAGGCCGCGGCCCTCGCGATGATCAACGCCAGCCACGGCGGCCGCATCATCAACTTCTCCTCCGGGGTCGCCGCGCGGGGCTCGGCCGGCGCTGCCGCCTACGCCAGCAGCCGCGCCGCGACTGAGGCCTTCTCCCGGGTCGCCGCGATCGAGCTGGCCCCGTACGGAATCCTGGTCAACTGCGTCAGCCCCGGCCTGATCGACACCCAGCCGAAACCGCTCCCCCCGTCCATGGCGGAGAGCCTGAGCCGCCGCATCCCGCAACTGCCCCTCGCCCGCCCCGGCGAGCCGTCCGAGGTCGCCCAGCTCGTCCTCTGGCTCTGCTCGGCCGGCGCCAGCTACATCACCGGCAGCGTCCACCACGTGGACGGCGGCGCCAACGTTGGCGGCCGCGCCGCCCCCGGCCCGGTCGTTGACGAGGACGTCCGCTACGACTGGGTCACCGGCCGCACCCGCTAACGCCGCCGGTCACGGAAAACCCACCCGGCTCACCGCCCGCCAGCACGCCCGCATCTCGCAGCGGACCCGCAATTGAGGATTACGCACTGCCGCAAGCGGGCCCCGCGGTCCCAGGCCAGCACCCAGCACGCAAGCCACACCCGCCCGCCCCGCAGCCCAGGGCCGGACCCCGCCACCGCAGGCAACCGCCGGCCACAGCCCAGGCGGGCCCTCGGCACACCGCCACCGGCCCCTGGTCAGCGCCCTGGCGCTGGGCAATAAAAATACGCGCTACATTTGTTAGCGCGTATTGGCGCTGTTAGCATCGTCGGTACGGTCAAAACAAGGTGACCAAACCTGGACGGGCCCTAACAGTGGCCAGATAGAATTATCGTTTACATTTTATGCGAAAGGGCCTTGGTTGTCAAACGAGGACATCGCCGCCGAGCAGACTTATATCTCGATGCTTTATGGCCGTCTGGACGAGCTCCGCGAGCGAGCCTCCCGCCGGCTCGCAGGGGTGCTCCGCCAGCAAGGCGGCACGCACCAGGCGCGGACCGAGCGCGAGGTCTTCAGCCTGCAGTACAGCCAGCAGATCGCCCAGCTGGACGCGGCGGAGAACCGGCTGTGCTTCGGCCGCCTCGATTTCACCGACGGCGAGCGCCGGTATATCGGGCGGATCGGAATTCATGCCGACTCCGACGATTACCAGCAGCTTCTGATGGACTGGCGGGCAGACGCGGCCCGGCCCTTTTACCTGGCCACCGCGATGTCCCCGGAGAACGTCCGGCGGCGCCGCCATATCGAGACCAGGGACCGCGTCGTCACCAGCCTGGACGACGAGATCCTCGACCTCGCCTCGGCCGACCCGGACCGCCGCGACGGGCTGACCAGCGAAGCCGCCCTGCTGGCCGCGATGACCGCGAGCCGCACCGGCCGGATGTCCGACATCGTCGAGACCATCCAGGCCGAGCAGGACCGGATCATCCGGTCCCCGCTGCCCGGCGTGCTCGTCGTCCAGGGCGGCCCGGGCACCGGCAAGACCGCCGTCGCGCTGCACCGCGCCGCCTATCTCCTCTACACCCACCGCCGTCAGCTGCTCCGCCGCGGCGTGCTCGTCGTCGGCCCGAACGCCACGTTCCTCCGCTACATCGGCCAGGTCCTGCCGTCGCTCGGCGAGACCAGTGTGCTGCTGTCCACCATGGACGGGCTGTACCCGGGGATCACCCCGACCGCCACCGAGTCCGCGGAGACCGCCCTGGTCAAGGGCCGCGCCGTGATGGCCAGGGTCATCGCCAGCGCGGTCAGGGACCGCCAGCTCGTCCCCGACGCCGGCCTGGAGGTGATCTTCGACCGGGACACGTTCGTCCTCCGCAAGACGAGCATCGCGCAGGCCAGGGAGAAGGCCCGCCGGTCCCGGCGGCCGCACAACCAGGCCAGGAAGGTGTTCGCCCGGGAGATGTTCACGGCGATCGCCGAGCAGGCCTCGGCCCGGCTGGGCGCCAACGTGCTCGGCGGCCCGAACCTGCTCAGCGAGGGCGACCTCGAGGAGCTGCGGGACGAGGTCCGCGCTGACCCGGCGGTCCGCGCCGCGGTCAGCGGGCTGTGGCCGCTGCTCACCCCGCAGCAGCTGCTCGAGGACCTGCTGACCGACGAGGACCGGCTGGCCAGCGCGGCGTCCGGGCTGTCCGCCGCGGACCGGGACCTGCTGCTGCGCAAGCCGGGCGGCGGCTGGACACCCGCCGACATCCCGCTGCTCGACGAGGCGGCCGAGCTGCTCGGCGAGGACGACAGCGCGATCCGGGCCGCGGCCGAGCGCGCCCGCCGGGAGCGGGAGAGCTACGCCCAGGGCGTGCTGGACATCATGTCCCGTACCGACGAGGACGACCCGGAGATCCTGATGGGCGCGGACCTGGTCGACGCGACCCGGCTGGCGGCCAGGGCCGAGGAGGAGCAGTACCTGACCGCCGCGGAGCGCGCCGCGGGCGACAGGACCTGGGCGTTCGGGCACGTGATCGTGGACGAGGCGCAGGAGCTGTCGGCGATGGGCTGGCGGATGCTGATGCGCCGCTGCCCGGCCAAGTCGATGACGATCGTCGGCGACGTGGCGCAGACCGGCGACCAGGCCGGGGCCGGGTCCTGGGCCCAGGCCCTCGCCCCGTACCTGCGGGACCGCTGGCGGCTGGCCGAGCTGACCATCAACTACCGGACCCCGGCCGAGATCATGGACGTCGCCGCGGGCCTGCTGACCGCGATCGGCCCCGGCCTCGAGCCGCCGCGCTCGGTGCGCGAGTCCGGCCTGCCGCCGTGGCGGCTGGCCGCGGCCCGCGGGAACGCCCGTGCTGGCCAGCAGAGCGACGGGCTCGCCACGACCCTGGCCGCGGCCGCCGCGAAGCTGGCCGGCCTGACCGGCGACGGCCGGCTCGGCGTGATCGTGCCCGCGTCCCGGCTGGCCGAGCTGACCGAGGCGGTCACCGCCGCGCTGCCCGCCGTCGCGTCCGGCGACGAGGTCGACCTGGAGAGCCCGGTCGTCGTGCTGAGCACCCGGCAGGCCAAGGGCCTGGAGTTCGACAGCGTGCTGATCGCCGACCCCGGGCTGATCCTGGCTGAGTCGCCGCGCGGGCGCAGCGACCTGTACGTGGCCATGACCCGGTCCACGCAGCGGCTCGGCGTCGTGCACCCGGGCGAGCCGCCGTCCCTGCTCCGCGGCCTGGCCGGGCTCACCTCGGCCGCGGAGATCAGCTAGCTGTCGTCGCGGTCGCGGTTGCCGTTGCCGGGCCGGCTGCGCAGGCCGTCGAACAGCCGCCCGCCCGCGTCGGCGGCGCCTCCCGCCACGTTGCGCACCAGCCCGACGAACGGGTCCGCGGTGCGGTTCCACGACTCCTGGTACGACCTGGCCGCGTTGCGCATCTCGTCGGTGACCGAGGCGCTGCCGTCGTCATCGCGGCGCGGGTAGCGGCCCGCCAGGATCGCGGCGTACTCGCCCTCGCCCGCCCAGCGGTCAAGCTCGGCGAACCGGACCACGGCGAACGGGTGCGTGTTCCCCTCCAGCTGGAGGAGCTTGAGCAGCCCGTCCCGCACGTCGGGGACCGCGTCGTACTCGCGGGCCTGCTCCAGGAACGCGTCGGGGCTCAGCTCGGACATCCGCGAGCCGCCGGCCAGCTTCATCAGGGCCCGGCGGCCGGCCGACAGGTCCTGGCCGGCGAGCAGGCCGGCCCGGTCGCAGGACAGCTCGGACTTGCGGTACCACTCCTCCAGGCCCCAGATGATCGCGCGCAGCCCGAGGTAGCCGAGCGGCATCCAGGCGATCCGCTTGGCCAGCAGGATCAGGTGATACAGCATGGTCCGGTAGACCGAGTGGCCGGACAGCACGTGGCCGAGCTCGTGCCCGACGACGAACCGGGTCTCCTCGGCGTCCATCAGGTCCAGCAGGCCGGTCGTCACCACGATGAACGGCTTGTCCGTGCCCAGTGCCATCGCGTTGACCGTGGGGTCCTGGTGACGAACAGCTCGGGGACGCTGGGCAGGTCCAGGATGTAGCAGCCGTCCAGCATCGTCTGGTACAGCTGCGGGAACTGCTCCTGGGACGCCTTGACCCCGCTGGCCAGGAACATCAGCCGCAGGCTGCGGTCGCTGAACAGCGAGGCGAGGCGGCGGAGCAGCACGTCGAAGCCCGTCAGCTTACGCAGCGCGACCAGCGCGGAGCGGTCGGCTGGGTGCTCGTAAGCGCGTGAGCTGATACCGGGCAGCCGTACCCGGGAGCGATCCGGCGCATTGGTCATAGAGCCATCGTAGGCGGCCCGCGCACCGGTCAGGACCGGTCACGAAGGGACGCTGGCCGCCCCGGGCCGCGGGTGCCCGGCGCTGAACCGGCGAGCCGCCGGCCCGCCGTCTCGCGGGTGCGCCACGATAGCTACCGCTGGAGGTACTACCTGATGATCACGCTGAAGTCCCCCGCCGAGATCACGGCGATGCGCGAGCCCGGCCGGGCGGTGGCCGCCGTTCTGGCCGACGTGACCGCTGCGGCCGTGCCCGGGGTCACCTTGCGCTCGCTGGACGAGCGGGCCCGGGCCGTACTCGCCGAGCACGGCGCGCGGTCCACGTTCCTCGGCTACCAGCCGGGGTTCGCCTCGGTCCCGTTCCCCGCGGTGATCTGCGCCTCGGTCAACGACGCCGCGCTGCACGGCATCCCGGACGGCTACCCGCTCCGGTCCGGTGACGTGCTCAGCGTCGACTGCGGCGCGGAGATCGGCGGCTGGGCCGGCGACGCGGCGGTCACGCTGACCGTCGGCCAGGCCGGGCCGTCCGACGCACGGCTGGTGGACACCACCCGGCGGGCCCTGGAGGCCGG
This sequence comes from uncultured Actinomycetes bacterium, assembly GCA_963770375.1. GTDB lineage: Bacteria > Actinomycetota > Actinomycetes > Streptosporangiales > Streptosporangiaceae > DASVBE01. The sequence goes on from CAVYPM010000019.1 coordinate 21,346, forward strand.
CATCGCCGCGGCCCAGGCGGGCGGCAGGCTCGGTGACATCGCGCACGCGATCGGCACGGTCGGCCGGGCCGCCGGGTACGGCATCAACACCGACTTCGGCGGGCACGGCATCGGCGAGCACATGCACGAGGAGCCGTCGGTGCCGAACGAGGGGCGCCGGGGCCGCGGCCTCCCGCTGCGGCCCGGGCTGGTGCTGGCCATCGAGCCGTGGTTCATGGCCGGCGGCCGGGACGGCTACCGCATCGACGACGACGGCTGGACGCTCCGCAGCGCGGACGGCAGCCGGGCCGCGCACTTCGAGCACACGGTGGCCATCACCGCGGACGGGCCGCTGATCCTGACCCTGCCCTGATCTGTCCCGGCGCCCGGGCCCCCGGGCGCCGCTCCCCCGCTGACCACGGTCTCCCCGGCTCCCCGTGCGGCGCCGGGCGCTGCCAGGAAGGACCCCCCGTGCCGAGCCGATTCCTCTACCTGGTCCGGCACGGTGAAGCCGGCGACGAAGGCTTCCTCACCGAGGCCGGGCGGCAGCAGGCCACCGCGACCGGGGAGCACCTCCGCGGGGTACGGTTCCGGGCGATCAGGCACAGCCCGCTGGCCCGGGCCGAGCAGACCGCGGAGCTGATCGCCAGCTTCCAGCCCGGGGTGCCGATGGGCCCGTCCGGGCTGCTCGGCGACTACCCGCCGCCGGTGGACGGATCACCGGGGCTGCCCGGGGCCTACGCCAGCTTCCTGGAGGGCTTCACCGAGGACGAGCGGGCCGACGGGACCGAACTGGCCAGCGCGGCGCTGGCCCGGTACGCCATCCCCGGGGACACCGACAGCAGCGAGCTCATCGTCACGCACAACTTCCTGATCGGCTGGTTCGTCCGGCACGCGCTGGACGGCCCGGCGTGGCGCTGGCTGGGACTGAACCAGTGCCACTGCGGGATCACGGTGCTGCACTACCGCACGGCCGCGCCAGCCAGCCTGGTGAGCTACAACGAGACCGGCCACCTGCCCGCCCCGCTCCGCTGGACCGGCTTCCCCCCAGCCCTGATCCCCCCGCTCCGGTAGCGATCAACTACGGATCACCGTTACGGCTTGCGGGCGACCCCGGCGAGGCTGGGGAGGCTGGGGAGGTTGGAGGCCGCCGCTCTCACTGCGGAATCCGGGCGCCAGTCCTGCCGGGGTACGATCCCGGGCTCGACCACCTCGAGGCCGTCGAAGAAGCTCACGAACACGGCGGGGCTGCGCATGTGGTAGGGGACCGCGCCGCTGTCTTTGTACCGCTCCGAGGAGCGCACGGCGGTCCTTTGCGTGTCCGTTCCGTCCGACATGGCCAGGTAGCTGCCGGGTGGCAGGGCATCCACGAGCCGGCGCACGCACGCCCGTGCCTCGTCGTCGTTCTCGATGTGCCCGATGATGCCGTTCAGCATCAGCGCGATCGGCTGGGTGAAGTCCAGCGTCCTGGCGGCCTCGGACATGATGCGGTCGCTGTCGCGCAGGTCCGCGTCGACATAGTCCGTAGCGCCCTCGGGGCTGCTGGTCAGCAGCGCCTGGGCGTGCATGAGCACCATGGGGTCGTTGTCCACGTAAACGATCCGGGACTCCGGCGCGATCCGCTGCGCCACCTCATGGGTGTTGTCCGCAGTCGGCAGGCCGGTGCCTACGTCGAGGAACTGGCGGATCCCCGCTTCGGCAGCCAGGTAGCCGATGACGCGGGTCTGCAGGGCACGGGAGGCCCTGGCCGTCGCGCGTATGCCTGGGTACAGCTCCGCGACCTGGTCACCGACCGTACGGTCGACCTCATAGTTGTCCTTGCCGCCCAGCCAGTAGTTCCAGATCCGGGCCGAATGCGGGACCGTGACATCGATCTTGTCCGGTGGCTGCTGGCTCGCCCCGGAATGGTCGCCGGTCATCGGGAACTCCTCGCTATCGGCTCATAAGAAATCCGCGAGCCCGAACCTAACTTACTTTGCTGACGGCTGAGGAAACACGCGGATAGGTAGGCGATCATAGCCGTCTCGCCGGGCGGCTCTCCCGCCGGCAGAGGACCGGTGCCTGCCTGGAGCGGGGCCCGGCTGCGGGGTGGATCAGCCGCAGGGGATCAGCTGCGGAGGCCGGCCGACTGGGCGGCGGGCTGCCAGCAGGGATCCGGGCCGAAGACACCGGTAAGAGCCTCGCGACCGTCCCGGGTCAGCCGCAGGGCCCGCGGGGTACTGCGGCGCGTCACCCAGCGGCGGTCGAGCATCTCGCTGAGCAGCGCCGCGCCGGTGGCGCCGGCCAGGTGCGGCCGCCGCTCGGACCAGTCCAGGCAGTTGCGCAGCCGGGGCCGCCGGCTGCCCGCGGGCCGGGCCTCCTGCGGGTCCACACCGAGAAGGCCCAGCGCCTCGGCCGCCCCCGGCGCCAGCCGCAGCTGACCCTCGTCATCCCTGATCAGCCGGTCATGCAGGGCCACCGCCAGCGCGCCGGCCAGGTGGTCGTAGCAGCTGCGGGCGAACCGCAGTTCGTGCGGCGTCCGGCTGACGACCGCCCCGGCCGCCGGGACCGGCCCGTTCTGGCTGGCCAGCGGCAGCGTGTCCATCGTCTCCAGCAGGCCCGCGACCTGCGGCCCGGCCAGCCGGTAGTACCGGTAGCGGCCCTGCCTCTCGGCCACGACCAGGCCCGCCTCGCTCAGCCGGGTCAGGTGCTCGCTGGCCGTGGACAGCGCCACGTGGCTGGCCCGGGCCAGCTCCCCGACCGTGCTCGCCCGCCCGTCCATCATCAGGCTGAGCAGCCCCGCACGCGTCGGGTCACCCAGCAGCGCGCCCAGCTCAGCGATCCGCGATCCGGTCATGGGCCCACTGTAGGCAGCCCACCCTTCGGCCCGCGCCGAAGCGTCCGGCCGGTCAGCCGGGCAGGCGGCGGTCGCTGCCGCGGGGGCCGAAGCCGGCGTTCGCGGGCAGGTCCGGGTCCCAGTCGAAGACCGACCGAATCGTCCTCGTCGCCGATGAGGACCTCGGCACCAGGCTCGGCACCCGCCTTCGCCAGGGCCTCCTCGATGCCGAGACGCCCCAGCCGGTCCGCCAGGTATCCCACCGCCTCGTCGTTGCTGAAGTCGGTCTGCAGGATCCACCGCCGGGGCTTCTCGCCGCGCACGCGGAAGGCGTTCTCCCCGGTCCTGACGATCTCGAACTCCGGGCCGGCCACCGGCTCCGGCCGCAGCACGATCCGGGTCGGCTCGGGCGCGGGCCGCGCCGCCCGTGCCGCCGAAATCGCGTCGGCCATCGCGAACGCCAGCTCCCGCAGGCCCTCCCGGGTGGCCGCCGACACCAGGCACACCGTCAGCCCGCGCGACTCCAGCACCGGCGCGGCCGCCTCCGCCCGCTCGCGCGCCGCGGGCACGTCGATCTTGTTCAGCGCCACCACCCGCGGGCGCCCGGACAGGTCAGCCCCGGTCGCTTCCTCGTACGCGGCCAGTTCCTGCTCGATCACGTCCAGGTCGGCGAGGGGCTCCCGGCCCGGTTCCTCGGTGGCGCAGTCCAGCACGTGCACCAGCACCGTGCACCGCTCGACGTGGCGGAGGAAGTCCAGGCCCAGGCCCTTGCCGCGGCTGGCCCCGGGGATCAGCCCGGGCACGTCGGCGATGACGAACTGGGTCTCCCCGGCCTCGGCCACGCCCAGGTTCGGGGTCAGCGTGGTGAACGGGTAGTTGGCGATCTTGGGCCGCGCCGCGGAGAGCGCCGAGATCAGCGAGGACTTGCCCGCGTTGGGGAAGCCGACCAGCCCCGCGTCGGCCACCGTCTTGAGCTCGAGCAGCAGCACGGCAGACTCGCCCGGCTCGCCGCGCAGCGCGAACCCGGGGGCCTTGCGCTTGGTGGACGCCAGCGCGGCGTTGCCCAGCCCGCCCCGGCCGCCCTGCGCGGCCACGAACCTCGTCCCCGCGCCGGTCAGGTCGGCCAGCACGGAACCGTCCGCGGCCTTCACCACGGTCCCCTCGGGCACGCGCAGGACCACGTCGGACCCTTCCGCGCCGTTGCGGTTGGACCCGGTGCCCGGCTTCCCGCTGGTCGCCCGGCGCAACGGCCGGCGGTGGTACTCCAGCAGCGTCGCGGCCCCGGGATCGACCTCGATGATCACGTTGCCGCCGCGGCCGCCGTTGCCCCCGTCGGGGCCGCCGAGCGGCTTGAACTTCTCCCGGTGAATCGAGGCGCAGCCGTGGCCGCCGTCCCCCGCCTGCACGCGCACCTCAGCCTGATCCGCGAACTCGGCCATCCCGCACCTCCCTAGCCTTAGATCTACAACCATTCCGGATTACGGTGTTTGCGCGGCGGGCCCCGGCCCTCAACGCGGACCGGCCCCGGACGCGCGAAGGGCGGGCCGGGATGCCCGGCCCGCCCTCACGTTGCCTGCGTCTAGGTCAGGAGGCCTGCGCCTCGGCGACCGGGATCACGCTGACCGCGCGGCGGCCGCGCCGGGTGCCGAACTGGACGTGGCCCGCGGTCAGCGCGAACAGGGTGTCGTCGCCGCCGCGGCCCACGCCCACGCCGGGGTGGAAGTGCGTGCCGTGCTGACGGACGATGATCTCGCCGGCGCCGACCAGCTGGCCGCCGAAGCGCTTGACGCCGAGCCGCTGGGCGTTGGAGTCGCGGCCGTTCCGGCTGGACGAGGCGCCCTTCTTGTGTGCCATCTCAGTCCTTCTTCGCTGCGCTGGCCTTGGCCGAGCTGCTCTTGGTAGCGCCGCTCTTGGCAGCACTGCTCTTGGCCGCCCGGGCCTTGCCGGTGCTGATACCGGTGATCTTGAGCTGCGTGTACTTCTGCCGGTGGCCAAGACGGCGCCGGTAGCCGGTCTTGTTCTTGTACTGGATCATGTTGATCTTCGGGCCGCTGACCGGGCCGAGGATCTCCGCGGTGACCTGGTAGCCGCCGAGCGCGGCCGGGTCGCTGATCACCTTGCCGTCGTCGACCACCAGGACGGCGGGCAAGGTCAGGGTGGAGCCGGGCTCACCGGCCAGCTTGTCGACGGTCAGGACGTCGTCAACCGACGCCTTCTCCTGCCTGCCGCCGCAGCGCACGATCGCGTACACCGAGATCTCTCTCTCCGTCATGAGCCCGCCGCGGCTTCCGCGGACAACACTCGGTTTCGATGCGAGCGGGCTGCTGTCCTGCACACGTCACCGTCCGCGGCTGAGCGCCGCTGGAGTATCCGGTGCACCGACGACACAGATTATCAGACGCGGCCAGGTCCGCCAGCCACGCTCCCATCCCGCCGGCTGCGCCAGCGCCCGCTGGCCCGGTCAGCTCGTGGCGGCCGGCGCCTCCGTGATCTCGCTGGCGCCCTCCAGCACGGTCCCGTTGACCGGCTCGGCGGCCTGCGCATCGTCCTGGCTGGCCGGCTTGCGGCGCCGCCTGGTGGCCGTCCGCTTGGCCGCGGGCCTGGCCGCGCCGTCCGTACCGTCCGCGCTGCCTGCCTCGGCCGGGGCGTCTGCGCTCGCCGCGCCGTCCCCGCTGGCCGGTGCGTCCCCGCCCGCCGGGGCCGCCGCGCTCGCCGCTGCGTTCCCGCCCGCCGGGGCCGCCGCGTCGGCCGGAGCGGGATCCGCCACGGCCTTGCTGCTCGCGGCGTGACCGGGGATGACCACCGGCCCCACCGTGACAACCGGACCGACGGTCACGGCCGGCCGCCTGGGCTCGGGCTGGGCCGGCGGCTCAGCCGCCCTGTTCTCAGCCGCCCTGTTCTCAGCCACGCTGTTCTCAGCCACGCTGTCCTCGCCCGCCGGGAGGTCAGCGGCATCTCGCGACGCCAAGGCGCCGGCCATCGCGGCCACCGCGTCGCGGTGCGCGCTGTCCGGCTCCTGCCCGGACCCGTTGCCGTTCCCGTTCTCCCCGGTCCCGGCCGCCTCGTCCCGGTCGCCCTTGCGGCCCCGGCCGCCGCTGCGGCTGCGGCGCCGCGAGCCCTGGCCGTCCCCGTGCCCGTTGCCGTGCCCGTCGTCGCCGCGGCCGCGGCCGCCCGGGGAGTGGTCCACCGGCTCCATCGAGATCAGCACGCCGCGCCCGTTGCAGTGCTCGCACGGCACGGAGAACGCCTCGAGCAGCCCGGACCCGACCCGCTTCCTGGTCATCTGGACCAGGCCCAGCGACGTCACCTCGGCCACCTGGTGCTTGGTCCGGTCCCGGGCCAGGCACTCCATCAGCCGGCGCATGACCAGCTCGCGGTTGCTCTCCAGGACCATGTCGATGAAGTCGATGACGATGATGCCGCCGACGTCCCGCAGCCGCAGCTGGCGGACGATCTCCTCGGCGGCCTCCAGGTTGTTCCTGGTGACGGTCTGCTCCAGGTTGCCGCCGGAGCCGGTGAACTTGCCGGTGTTCACGTCGATGACCGTCATGGCCTCGGTCGTGTCGATGACCAGCGACCCGCCGCTGGGCAGCCAGACCTTCCGGTCCAGCGCCTTGGCCAGCTGCTCGTCGATCCGGTACGCGGCGAACACGTCCTGGTCGCCGTCCCAGCGGGTCATCCGCTCGGACAGGTGCGGCGCCACGTAGCGCACGTACTCGTCCACGATGTCCCAGTCGCCGTCGCTGGAGATGACCAGGTCGCTGAAGTCCTCGTTGAAGATGTCCCTGACCACCCGGATGGTCAGGTCCGGCTCGGAGTACAGCAGCTCGGGCGCGCTGGCCGTCTTGGTCTTGGCCTCGATCGCCTCCCACTGCGCGGACAGCCGGGACACGTCGTGCGACAGCTCCTCCTCCGAGGCGCCCTCGGCGGCGGTGCGCACGATCACGCCGGCGTTCTCCGGCATGACCTTCTTGAGGATCTGCTTGAGCCGGGACCGCTCGGTGTCCGGCAGCTTGCGGCTGATCCCGGTCATCCCCGAGCCCGGCACGTAGACCAGGTACCGGCCGGGCAGGCTGACCTGGCTGGTGAGCCGGGCGCCCTTGTGCCCGATCGGGTCCTTGGTGACCTGGACCACGATCGACTGGCCGGACTTCAGCGCGGACTCGATCCGCTTGGACTCGCCCTCCAGGCCGCTGGCGTCGAAGTTCACCTCGCCCGCGTACAGCACGGCGTTGCGGCCCTTGCCGATGTCGACGAACGCGGCCTCCATCGACGGCAGCACGTTCTGCACCTTGCCGAGGTACACGTTGCCGACGTAGGACTGGTGGCTGGCCCGGTCCACGTAGTGCTCGACGAGCACGCCGTCTTCCAGCACCGCGATCTGGGTGCGGTCGTCGTGCTGGCGGACCACCATGACCCGGTCCACGGCCTCGCGCCGGGCCAGGAACTCCGACTCGGTGATGATCGGCGGGCGGCGCCGGCCGGACTCGCGGCCCTCGCGCCGCCGCTGCCGCTTGGCCTCCAGCCGGGTGGACCCGCGGATCGACTTGACGTCGCCCGACGCCGCGCCGTCCGCGGCCCGGGCGGCGCGCACGTGGGTCACCGTGTTCGGCGGGTCGTCACTGCTCTGCGTGCCGTCCGCGTCCGCGGACCCGCTGCGGCGGCGGCGCCGGCGCCGGCGGCCGCTCGGCGACGACTCGTCGCCGTCGCCCCCGGCTGCGCCGTCCTCGTCACCGTCGGCGGCCGGCCCGTCGCCGGAGTCCGCCCCGGTCTCGCCGTCCGCGTCCGCGGCCGGGCTGGCCTGGGCGCTGGTGTCCTCGCCGTCCCGGCTCGCGGTGTCGTCGCCGCCCCCGCCGCTGCCCTTGCCGCGGCGGCGGCGCCGGCTGCGCGAGCTGCCCGGCTCGCCGTCACCATCCTCGCCGTCGGCGGAACCGGACCGCGGCGCGCTGTCCGCCCGGTCTCCCCGGTCCGCACGGTCTCCCCGGTCGGCACGGTCGCTCCGGTCGGCCCGCTCGGACCGGTCCGCGCCGTCCTCGCCGCCGGACGCCGGCGCGGCCTTGCGGGCCGGAGCCGGGGCGGCCGCCAGGTCGGGCGCCTGGAAGATCACCACCGGGGCCTGGAAGGCGGCGACGGGCACGGCGGCCGGCGGCCCGGCCGCGGCGGGTGGCTCGGGCGCGGGCATGGCCGGCGGCATGACCACCGGCGGCACGCTCCGGGCCGTACGGGCGCGGCGGCCGGAACCGCCGGAACCAGTGGCCGGCGCACCGCCCGCAGGCGGCTCGCTGCCGGCCCCGGACGCGCCGGAGCCAGCCGCGTTCTCAGCCGGCCGGCCGGCAGGCACGGAGGCGGCCGGTGCCGTCCCGCTGTCCGCCGGGCTGTCCCCGGAATCCCCTGTCGCGGCGGCCGACTTGCTCACCGCACGCCGGGCTCGCCGGAGCAGCCTGCGGCCGCCGCCAGCGGGTTCCCCGGCCGGAGCCGGGGTCGTTTCTGCTAGTGCACCGGACTGGCCGGCTGCGCCGGCCTCGGTCGGGGCGTTTCTATCGTTGGGCTCGGTCTCGAGCATTCGGGCAATCTCCCGTCAGGCTCCCGGGCGCGCTGGTCCGTCCCCGGACCCTGCTCGCCGCGCGGGAGCTGGTCGTTCGCGCTCACTGGCGGGGCTGCCACGGGGGCCGCCTCCGCTGCCAGGCGCGCTGTCTTTTCGTTGTCCTGATCCGCGGGCGTCCGGCCGGCGTGGGCGTCGGCCTCGAGCGGGCCCTGGGCCAGCCGGGTCACCATCGCGGGTGACGACGGCACCAGGCCCGTGAGCTGCCGGAGCGCGGTCAGGATGTCATCGGGCCGGACGGCAGGGGTGGTATGCCGGACGACCATCCGAAGTGTCGCACATGCGGCCCCGGCGGCGTCCGTGCCGCGCGGGCCAGCCTCCAGCGTGACGACTGCGGCGCGAGCGTCCATCCGCCGCAGGCCCTTGCTGGTCAGCCGCTCGACCTCGACTGAGGCGGCGGCGAGGAACTCCGCGACCGCGCTGGCTGCAGCGGCGGGAGTCACCCCGGGCACTTCGACCTCCCACCGGGAGGCCTCGAGCCGCAGGGCGCCGAGGCGCCCGGCGGGCGGTGCGCCGGAGCCGGGCGCCTGCGCCCGTCCCGGGTCCTGCTCGCGGCCGACCGGCCCCGGGAGCGGGGCGTCGGCCAGGTCAAAAACGTCCACTACATCGATCCCCGCGGGTAGCGCAGCGCCGAGCCGGCTCCGCACCTGCGCGGCGTCCCACGGCTCGGTAAGGGCGAGTTCGAGGTACTCGGCCTCGCTCGCAGTTCCCGTCGGCGCTCCCCCTACATAAGAAATTCGCAGGTGCGGCGAAAAACCAGCCGAGTAGGCGATGGGCAATTGCGCCCTTCTGACCCCCCGCTCAACCACCCGAGCGGTATCCCGGTGACTCGCAAACCGCATCCTGCCTCTTTTAGCGTACCGGATGACGAGTCTCTGGGCGACAGGCGCGGGGGGCGGCCCAGTAGGGACCTGGCGGGTCATTGCGGCCCGCTTCGCACAATTTCCAGCGGCAGCAGCTTCACCCCGCTGGGGCCGGTCTCGATCTCGGTGCCCATCGCCGGGCAGACCCCGCACTCGAAGCACGGCGTCCACCGGCAGTCGTCGACCTCGGCCGCGCCGGCCGGGTCGATCGCGTCCTGCCAGTCCTGCCAGAGCCAGTCCCGGTCGAGACCGGAGTCCAGGTGATCCCAGGGCAGGATCTCGTCGTAGCCGCGTTCCCTGGTGGTGTACCAGTCCAGGTCCACGCCGGTCCCGGCCAGCGCGTCCGCGGCGCAGCGCACCCACCGGTCGTAGGAGAAGTACTCGCTCCAGCCGTCGAACCGGCCGCCGTCCTGCCAGACGGCCCGGATCACCGCGCCGACCCGGCGGTCGCCGCGGGACAGCAGGCCCTCGACCATGGACGGGCGTCCGTCGTGGTAGCGGAACCCGATGGCCCTGCCGTAGGACCGGTCCGCGCGCAGTTCCGCGCCGAGCGCGCGGAGCCGGGCGTCCACGGTCTCGTGGCCGCACTGCGCGGCCCACTGGAACGGGGTGTGCGGCTTGGGGACGAACCCGCCGATGGACACCGTGCAGCGGATGTCACCCCGGCCGGTGGCCTTGCGGCCGGCCTGGATGACCCGGCGCGCGACCCGGGCGATGGCCAGGACGTCCTCGTCGGTCTCGGTCGGCAGCCCGCACATGAAGTACAGCTTGACCTGCCGCCAGCCGTTCGCGTACGCCGTGCGCACGGTCTCGATCAGGTCGTCCTCGGTGACCATCTTGTTGATCACCTTGCGGATCCGGTCGGTGCCGCCTTCCGGCGCGAACGTCAGCCCGGACCGCCGCCCGTTCCGGCTCAGCTCGTTGGCCAGCGTCACGTTGAAGGCGTCGACCCGGGTGGACGGCAGCGACAGGCTGGTGTTCGTGCCCTCGTACTGGTCGGCCAGCCCGGTGGCGATCTCGTTGATCTCGCTGTGGTCGGCGCTGGACAGCGACAGCAGGCCGACCTCGCCGAACCCGCTGGCGGCCAGCCCGCGGCCGACCATGTCGCTGATCGTGGTGATGGACCGCTCGCGGACCGGCCGGGTGATCATCCCGGCCTGGCAGAACCGGCAGCCGCGGGTGCAGCCGCGGAAGATCTCCACGCTGTACCGCTCATGCACGGTCTCCGCCACCGGCACCAGCGGCTTCGCCGGGTACGGCCACGAGTCCAGATCGCTGACCGTGTGCTTGGCCACCGCCCTGGGCACCCCGGGCCGGTTCGGTGCGACCCGCCCGATGGTCCCGTCCGCCCGGTAGCTGACGTCGTAGAAACGGGGCACGTAGACGCCGCCGCGGGTGGCCAGGGCCAGCAGCAGGCCGTCGCGGCCGCCGGGCCGCCCGGCCGCCTTCCACTCCCGGACCAGGCTGGTGATGGCCAGCACGGCCTGCTCGCCGTCGCCGAGCACGGCCCCGTCGATGAAGTCGGCGATCGGCTCGGGGTTGAACGCGGCGTGCCCGCCGGCCAGCACCACCGGGTGGCTGGTGTCCCGGTCCGCCGCGTCCAGCGGGATCCCGGCCAGGTCCAGCGCGGTCAGCAGGTTGGTATAGCCGAGTTCGGTGGCGAAGCTAACGCCGAAGAGGTCGAACGCGCCGACCGGGCGGTGCGAGTCCACGGTGAACTGCGGCACCCGGTGCTCGCGCATCAGCGCCTCGAGGTCCTCCCACACGCTGTAGGTGCGCTCGGCGAGCACGCCATCCTGCTCGTTCAGCACCTCGTAGAGGATCTGGATGCCCTGGTTGGGCAGGCCGACCTCGTACGCGTCGGGGTACATCAGGGCCCACCGGACGTCGGCCGCGTCCCAGTCCTTGATCACGGAGTTCAGTTCGCCGCCGACATACTGGACCGGCTTCCGCACCAGGGGAAGCAGCGGCTCCAGCCGGCTGTACACCGAGTCAGCAGACATGCCCTTAGGGTACTGGCTGCCGAAGGCAGCCCGGCGAGCCGCACGGCGGAGCCGGCCAGCGAGCGCAGCGCCGCGGCGCTGTTTTCCTGACGAGCGATGAGGCGCGACGAAGGAGCGCCGAGGGAGCGAGGAGGGAAGGCAGCGCTCATGGCGGCCCTGCGCTCGCCAGCTAACACAGCTCAGACGAACCTTGGCGGGCGCCAGCGCACGGCCATCAGCATGCCGATGGCGATCATGTCGGCGAACATGGAGCTGCCGCCGTAGGAGACGAAGGGCAGCGGCAGGCCGGTGACCGGCATGATGCCCAGTGTCATCCCGATGTTCACGAAGGCCTGCACGGCGAACCAGACCGCGACCCCGCCGGCTACCAGCGTGCCGAACGGCTCCTCGGCACGGGCCGCGATCCGCAGCGCGCGCAGGATGACCAGCGCGAGCAGGGCGATGATGATCGCCGTCCCGGCGAAACCGAGTTCCTCCCCGGCGACCGAGAAGATGAAGTCCGTGTGCTGCTCGGGGACGAAGTTGCCGGCCGTCAGCGGGCCGTGGAACAGCCCGTGGCCGAGCAGCCCGCCCGAGCCGATCGCGATCTTGGACTGGGCGGCGCTGTACCCGGTGCCCTGCGGGTCCGCGGACGGGTTGAGGAACGAGGTCAGCCGGCCCAGCTGGTAGGCCTTGAGCAGGTGCAGCTGGAGCGCGGCCACCGCGGCCAGCGCGCCCGCCGCGGTCAGCCCGGCGAGCCAGCTCAGCCGGATCCCGGACAGCGCGAGCAGGCCCAGGACCAGGGCCAGCATCAGCACGATCACGCCCAGGTCGGGCTGCGCGGCGACGAGCGCGAGCGGGATCGCGGCGAAGCCCAGCGCGGCCGCCACCGCGCGCAGCGGCGGGCCGCCCCGGGCGCGGTCCAGGGCGGCGACCGGGTCCGACCGCGGGCCGGACCCGAGGATCATCGCGAGCACGCCGATGATCCCGATCTTGGCGTACTCGGACGGCTCGAGCTGGAAGCCGCCGGGCAGCGCGATCCACGACCGGGCACCGTTGACCGTGCTGCCGGCCGGGGTGAGCACCAGGAGCAGGCCCAGGGTGGACGCGACCGCGGCGGTCACCGCGACGGCCCGCACCCGGGGATAGCCAGCCCAGGCGACGGCCAGCATCAGCACCATGCCGATGCCCAGGTTCAGCAGCTGCTTCTTGAGATACCCGTACGGGTCGCCGCCGGCGGCACGCAGCCCGGGCTGGGTCGCCGACCAGACCAGCAGGGTGCCCATCAGGCCCAGCGACAGCACCGCGGCAAGCAGCACCCAGTCCAGGTGGCGCAGCTGCGAGTCCCGGCCGAACACGGTGCGCAGCCAGCCGCGCCCTGGCCCGGCGGCCAGACGTGGCACGGGGAACGGCCCGGACGGCGACTTGCTGCCGATCAGCGGCGGGCGGGCTATCAGGCCGCGCCCTGACGGCCGGGACTGGCTCATCCCGTTCCCCCCGTCCCCAGGCTGTGCTTTCTGGCTCGCTCCGGTCCGCTGGGAGGCGCTGCCTTCCCTCCTCGCTCCTTCGGCGCTCCTTCGTCGCGCCGGCGTCGCTCGTCGGGAAAACAGCGCCGGCGGTATCTACGCTCGCTCTGCCGGCTTCGCCGGCCGGGAGGTTCTCACCGACGTGCGGGACCGGTGGCAGCTTGCCGTGCGGCACGGCGGCCTTGTGGCCTTCCAGGCCGTAGATGCCGTCCCAGATCTGCCGGACCGCGGGCGCGGACACGTCCGCGCCGTAGCCGGAGTTCGGGATCATCATGACGACCACGTACTTCGGGTGGTTCAGCGGCGCGAACGAGGCGAACACCGAGGTCGCCAGCTTGCCCTGGACCTGGGCGGTGCCGGTCTTGCCGGCCACCTTGAGCTTGCCGAACGGGAACCCGGCGAACGCTGGCGCGGCGGTGCCCTGGGTGGGCACGTCGCCGAGCGCGGCCCGGATGTAGGCCAGCGTGGACTTGGCCACCGGCAGGTGCCCGGCCACTGGCGGGGTGATCCTCCGGACCACCTTGCCGGACGGGCTGACCAGCGCCTCGCCGATCCGCGGCTCGTACAGCGTGCCGCCGTTGGCCAGCGCCACGTAGGCCCGGGCCAGCTGCAGCGGGGTGACCGTGACGTAGCCCTGGCCGATCGACGCGTTCACCGCCTGCCCGGGGGTCCAGATGTTGCCGGCGTGGCAGTCGTCGTAGTTGATCTGCTGGATGTACGTGCCGCCGGACTTGCCGTGCGAGCACCAGTAGTGCTTGTACTGCTGGTAGAAGCCGTACAGCCAGGCCCGGGTGGGGATCGAGCCCGAGCTCTCGGCGGGCAGGTCGACGCCGGTCGGCTTGCCGAAGCCCCAGCCCAGCTCCATCTTCTGCATTTTCTGCACCGGCGCCCGGGCGCTGGTCACGACGTTGGCCTGGCGGTTGTCGTGCTGCCAGATGTCGTAGGCGAGCTGGTAGAACACCGTGTCGCAGGACTCCACCAGGGCCTGGTGGAAACTGATGTCACCAGAGCTGGGGAAGTCGTTGTTGAACACCGTGCCGCCGATGGTCAGCGCGCTGGGGCAGCCGTACAGGCCGTTCAGCGGGTAGCCGGCCGCCACCGCGGCCGCGGTCGAGGTCACCTTCCAGGTCGACCCGGGCGCGTACTGGCCCTGGGTGACCCGGTTCAGGATCGGCTCGGAGTCCCGGGCCCCGAACAGCGCGGAGAACTCCTGCTTGGTGATGCCGCCGGTCCACACCGACGGGTCGTAGGTCGGGTAGCTGGCCATCGCGACCACCCGGCCGGTGGTGGTCATCACCACCGCGGCGCCGGTGGTAGCGCCGAGGTTGCCGGCCGCCTGGGTCTTGCGGATGGCGGTGGCCAGCGCGTTCTGGGTGAGCTGCTGGATCTTCGCGTTGAGGCTGGTGACCAGCGTGTCGCCGGCCACCGGTGCGGTCCGTCTGATGGTCCCGGTGACGTCGCCCGCGGCGTTGACCGAGACCTCCTGGCTGCCCGCCCGGCCGCGCAGCTCGCGGTCGTACTGCTGCTCGAGCCCGGACTGGCCGACCAGGTCGACGCCGGAGAAGCCGGTCACGGTCAGGTGCCGCTGGGCCACCTGCTGCGGGGTGATCGGCTGCAGGTAGCCCAGGGTCTGCGCGGCGGCGGTGCTGGCCGGGCTGGGGTACTGGATGACCGGCTGGACCTGCGCGGACACCCCGGGGAACGTCCGGTGGCTCTCCAGCACCTGCAGCGCGATCCGCTGCGGCACGTCCTCGGCCACCGGGATCGGCTGGTAAGGCGACCCGGCCCAGCACGGCCGGGACACCCCGGCCGTGCACAGCCGGGTCTTCTGCAGCAGCAGCTTGTCGCGCATGCCCAGCAGGCCGGCCAGCCGGCGCAGCTCGTCCTTGCCGCCGCCGGGCTGGTCGTTCACCACCGCCATGTTCACCGAAACCACCAGCGAGGACCGGTTGCGGACCAGCGGCACCCCGGTGCTGTCGGTGATCATGCCGCGCACCGGCGGCACGATGATCTTCCTGACCTGGTCCTGCCGGGCCAGGCTGACGTACGACGCGCCGGCCCGGACCTGCAGATACCAGACCCGCCCGGCCAGCACGGCCAGCAGCGAGGCAATGATCACGTGCAGCGCGATCAGGCGCCGCCGCGCCACCGGGGTCATCGTGCACCCCCGCCGGGGCCGCTGCCGCGCCAGGAGCCCTGGCGGGTGGCCCCCCGGGCCCAGACCGGCAGCAGCCGCCGCCACTTGCTGAAGCCCAGCTGGCGGGCGGGCACCCGGCCGCCGAAGCCGAACCGGCGCGGGGCGCGGACCCGTCCGCTGAAGCCCTGGGTAACGCCGTGCGGGGCCAGGGCAGGACCGGCCGCGGCCGCCGAACCCGCGGGTCGGCACTCGGCCGACTCTCAGCCCGTCCAGCGGGCTGGCCGGGCTGAGCACCCGGGCCGCGCTGCCGCCGCTGGTCAGCGCCCGGGCCGACAGGCCGCGCGCAGGAAGCAGGCCCCGGTTCGCCGGGAGCGGGCCCTTCCCGCTGCTCAGCGCCCGGGCGGACAGGCCGCGCGGGGGCACAGGGCCGCGGCTGACCGGAAGCGGGCCAGACCCGCTGCTCAGCCCCCGGGCGGACAGCCCGCGCGGCGGGCTCACACTGCGCCGGGGCGGTATCGCTGTCTTCCCGCCTCTGCTGAAGGCCCGGGCGGATAGCCCACGGGGGGCCATGGTCCGGGGTGCGGGCAGGGTCCGGCCGGCCAGCGCGGCGGCCGACCCGGGCGCTGCGTGCCCGGCCCCGCCCGCGTGCCGGCCCACGTGCAGCCGCCGGGCCGGGATCGGGCTGGCGGGGCGGTGCGAAGGAGTGGCGGCGGAGCGCAGGCCCGCCGCGGACCCGCCGGGCAGTGTGGCCCCGCTGAGCCGCAGCCGGGGGGCCCGGGCCGGCGGCGGCGCGGCCAGCCCTCCGGCCGCCCCGGCGCCCGCCTCACCCGGGCCCGGCCGCAGCCGCAGCGGGCGGCCGGAGACCGGCCGGATCAGGCCGCGCGGTGAACGGACCCGGGCCGGGGCGGGCGCGGCGCCCGCCAGCGGGCTCTCCGCCTCCGGGTGCGCGGACGCCGCCGCCAGCAGCACCAGGTAGACCAGGAACGGGCTGATCAGCACGTCGAGCAGGACCGAGGCGGGCAGCACGGCCCGGATCGCCGGCCAGGTGATGCCGGGGCTGCCCAGCATCAGCCCGGCGGCGGCGTACAGCGCCTCGCCGGTAGCAGCGGCGACCGCGGCCACGCCGAGGGTCGTCAGCGCGGACCGGGACGCGAGCGGCCGTAGCAGCCCGCAGCAGTAGCCGATCAGGCAGAACACCAGGGCCCGGCCGCCGATCAGCGCGCTGGCGGGCGGCGCGATGTCCAGCGCCAGGCCGGCCCAGAACCCGGTCAGCAGCCCGGTGGTGGGCCCGCAGGTCAGCCCGAGCGCGACGGTGACCAGCAGGACCAGGTCCGGCGGCCCGCCCGGGGACGGCAGCCGGTCCACGAGGGTGAGCTGGAGCAGCAGCGCGGCCATGACCGCCACCGTGGCCAGCAGGAGCCGCCGCACGTCAGCCTCCCAGCTGCGGCGGGCCGGCCGGCGGGGTCACGGTCGGGGTGGGCGTGGGCGGCAGCACGCTGAACCGGGGGCTGCGCGGCGGCGGTGCGACCACGATGCCGACCACGCCCAGCGAGCTGAAGTCGGCGTACGGCCGGACCAGGGCCCGCTCGGTCAGCCCGCCGCCGTGGCCGAGCACCGCGGTGATCACGCCGACCGGCACGCCGGGCACGAACGGCCGCTGCTTCACCGACGCGGCGGTGACCAGCTGCTGGCCCACCTGCAGCGACGCGGCGCTGGTGAGCATCTGCAGGGTGAGCAGGCCGGACCCGCCGTGGCTGCGGCCGGTGCCCGTGACGTAGCCGAGCTGGCCGCTGGGCGCCACCCGCACGCCGCTGACCGCGGTGGTGTCGGACGCGAGCAGCACCGTGCAGCTGTGCGCGCTCACCGCGGTCACCGTGCCGACCAGCCCGGCCCCGTTGAGCACGGTCTGGTCGGCCCGGATGCCGTCGGCCGACCCGGCGTCCAGGGTGACCGCCGCCTGGTAGGGCTGGCCGACCGCGACGACGTTGGCCACCACGATCCGGTACTGGCCCTGGCCCGCGGTCCGCAGGAGCCGGTTCAGCTGGTCGCTCTGCTGGCGGTCGAGCTGGGCCTGGCTCAGTTCCATGCGCAGCCTGGTCACCTGGGCCTGCAGCGCGGCCACCTTGCCCGGCTGCCCGCCGTCCTCGGCGAACAGGTCCGCGAACGGCCGCACCACGGTCGCGGTGGCCGCCTCGGCCCCGCCGAACACGGCGCTGCCGAGGCTGCGCAGGGCGCGCACCGGCGCCGCGGTGCTGTCCGAGTAGTCCACCGTGATGATCAGCAGCGCGACGACGAGCAGCACGGCAAGCAGCACCCGGGTTCGCCGGCTGTCGTGCAACGCGATCACCTCGTCCTGACGCTGGGCGGCGGGCCGCAGCCGCCGAGCGGCCCGGTCAGCGCCGGGATTCCGGCACCAGCACCTGGCGCAGGGTCTCGAACTCCTCCACGCACTTGCCCGTACCCAGCGCCACCGAGTCCAGCGGGCTGTCCGCGATGTGCACCGGCATGCCGGTCTCCTCGCGGATCCGCTCGTCCAGGCCGCGGAGCAGCGCCCCGCCCCCGGTGAGCACGATGCCCCGGTCCATCACGTCGCCGGACAGCTCCGGCGGGCACTTGTCCAGGGTCGACTTCACCGCGTCCACGATGACATAGACCGGTTCCTGGATGGCCTTCCTGATCTCGTCCGCGGTGATCACGATGGTCTTCGGCAGGCCGCTGACCAGGTCCCGGCCGCGGATCTCGGCGGTCGGCTCGTCCGCCGACGGGTAGGCCGAGCCGATCGAGATCTTGATCTCCTCGGCGGTGCGCTCGCCCAGCATCAGCGAGTACTCCTTCTTGCCGAACGAGATGATCGCCTGGTCGAGCTCGTCGCCGCCGACCCGGATGGACTGCGCGGTGACGATCCCGCCCAGCGAGATCACCGCCACCTCGGTGGTCCCGCCGCCGATGTCCACGACCATGTTGCCGGTCGGCTCGTTCACCGGCAGGCCCGCGCCGATCGCCGCGGCCATCGGCTCCTCGATGATGTACACCCGCCGGGCGCCGGCCTGGTGGCCGGCCTCCTTGACCGCGCTCTGCTCCACGCCGGTGATGCCGCTGGGCACCGCCACCACCACCCGGGGCTTGGCCAGGTGGGTGCGCTTGTGCACCTTCTGGATGAAATAACGCAGCATCCGCTCGGTTACGTCGAAATCGGCGATTACGCCGTCCTTCAGCGGGCGGACCGCCACGATATTGCCCGGCGTCCGGCCAATCATCCGTTTAGCCTCGGCCCCCACCGCGACAATCTGGCCGGTATTGGTATTGAGTGCCACCACCGACGGCTCATTGAGCACGATCCCCCGGCCCCGGACATAAACCAGGGTATTCGCGGTGCCCAGGTCGACGGCCATGTCACGGCCCAGAAAGCCCAGTGCGTTACTCATTCCGAACGAAAACCTTCCCGAGGGTCTGCCTGCCGGGCTGTTCGCGACCGCGCCGGGACGCGGTCGTGTTCCGTACCTACCGCGCCAGGCAGGCCCCGCCGGGCTGCTCAGGCAAGATCAGGGAAGAAGATCTTGATCTCCCGGGCGGCCGACTCCGGCGAGTCCGACCCGTGCACGATGTTCTCTCCAACCTCCAACGCGTTGTCGCCGCGGATGGTGCCGGGCGCCGCCTTGAGCGGGTCCGTGGCGCCGGCCAGGGCGCGGAACGACTCGATCGCCCGCGGCCCCTCGATGACCATAGCCACGACCGGGCCGGAGGTAATGAAGTCGAGCAGCGACTCATAGAACGGCTTACCCTCATGCTCTGCGTAGTGCACCTCCGCTACGCCGCGTTCTAGCGTCCGCAACTCCAGTGCCACGACACGCAGGCCCTTGCGCTCGACTCTCGATACCACCGTACCGATCAGGCCCTTGCGTACCCCATCAGGCTTGACCAGAACCAGGCTGCGTTCCGACATTATAAGCCGCGCTCCTTACCTACAGCGATGAACTGCCGGCCCTTTGTCACAGAGCCGGCAGGAATTTACCTTCCGCGGGGCCGCAGCTTACCGGGCTCCGGGAACTTGCCCGAAACGGCGGCCGAGCCAGATCCCGGTGCCCCAGAGCAGGGCGAATACCGCACCGAGGAAGTACATGGCGGGCACCACCGCACCCGCGGCGAGCACCAGGACCTGCAGCAGGCTACCGCCCGCCAGCACCAGCCGGAGCGGTCCCCGGGCGGCGAGCACGGCGAGCAGCACCGCGGCCGCCACCAGCACGCCGCCGGCCAGCGCGGCCGGGCGCCGGGACGCGTGCTCCACGGTCAGCGCGACCGGGATGGCCAGCCCGATCACGATCGCCTCCATGATCAGCACGGTGGCGCACAGCCGTCTCACCGCGCGCCGCCCCCCGGGCTGCCCGGGCCGGCCGCGAGCAGCACCCGCGCGTCGCCCGCGGTGATCACCGAGCCGGTGATCAGGACCCCGGTGCTGCCCAGGCCGCCCTCGGAGTCGGTCACCCCCTCGTCAGCCAGCCCGACGGCGATCTCGATCGCGTCGTCGAGCCGGTCCGCGGCGCGCACCCGGTCAGGCCCGAACACCGGGCCGGCCAGCTCCAGGAGCTTGGCCGGGGCCATCGACCGGGACGAGGAGTTGGCCGTCACCACCAGCTCGGTGACGACCGGCTCGAGCTGATCCAGGATCGCGGGCACGTCCTTGTCCTCGCTGACCGCGAGGATCCCGATCAGGCCGGTGAAGCTGAACGCCTCGGTCAGCGCGTCCAGGCTGGCCGCCATCCCGGCCGGGTTGTGCGCGGCGTCCACGATGACCGTGGGGCTGCGCCGGACGACCTCCATCCGGCCGGGCGAGGACATCTGCCGGAACGCGTCCCGGACCAGGTCCTCGTCCAGCGGCTGTGCGTCGGCCGCGTCACCGCCGGCCGGCCCGGTGAACGCCTCGGCCGCGGCCAGTGCGCAGGCCGCGTTACCGGCCTGGTACGCGCCGAACAGCGGCAGGAACAGCTCCTGGTAGTGGCCGCGCAGGCCCTGCACGGACAGCAACTGGCCGCCGAGGGCCAGCTCCCGGCTGGTCACGCCGAACTCCAGGCCCTCCCGGGCCACGGTCGCGCCGACCTCGGCGGCCCGGCGCAGCAGCGCCTCGGCCGCGCCGGCCGGCTGCTGGGCGAGTACCGCCACTGCGCCCGGCTTGATGATCCCGGCCTTGTCCGCGGCGATCGCCTCGACCGTGTTGCCGAGGTAGCGGGCGTGGTCGATGGCGATCGGCGTGACCACCGCCACCACGCCGTCGGCGACGTTGGTGTTGTCCCAGGTCCCGCCCATGCCGACCTCGATCACGGCGACGTCCACCGGGGCGTCGGCGAAGACCGAGAAGGCCATGCCGACCAGCACCTCGAAGAACGACAGCGACAGCCGGCTGGCTTGCGTCGACCAGGTCGAGGTAGGGCTCGATCTCCTCGTACGCCCCGACGAACCGCTCGGCGGACAGCGGCACCCCGTCCAGGCAGATCCGCTCGGTGATGGCGGACAGGTGCGGGCTGGTGAACAGCCCGGTGCGCAGCCCGCGGGCGCGCAGCAGGGTCTCGGTCATCCGGGCGGTCGACGTCTTGCCGTTGGTGCCGGTCAGGTGGATCACCGGGTAGGCGTGCTGCGGGTCACCGAGCAGCTCGGTCAGGGCCCGGATCCGGTCCAGGGACGGGTCGATGGAATGCTCGGGCCGGCGGGCCACGATGGCCCGCTCGATCTCCCGCAGCCGTCCGGTTACGTCGGCGGTCACGGCGCCATACAGGTTGCTGCAATCACGCTTGGCAGCCTACTGCCCGCTGGTCTGCGGCCCGACCCTCCCCGCTGGCGCACGCACCAGCCCGGGCGATCTAGTTGGTGACACAAACTAACTTGGTTGGTGTCACGTACTGACTGGCGGGCTTACCGGCTGGCTGGGGGCAGCGCTTCCAGCCGGCCGGTGAGCCGGGCGATCTCGGCCTGCGCGGCGGCCAGCCGGTCCCGGCTCTTGGCCACCACCGCGGCCGGGGCCCGCTCCACGAACGACGGCGTAGCCAGCTTCCGCTCGGTCGCGGTGGCGTCGGCCTGGGCCGCGGCCAGGTCCTTCTCCAGCCGCCGCCGCTCGGCCGCCACGTCGATGGTGGCCGCCGTGTCCAGTTCCACGGTCACGCCGCAGGCCTGCACCGACGCGGTGGGCGCGAACGCCTCGCCGGGCGCGGTCAGCCGGAGCAGGGCCCGGATCGCGGCCTCGTGCCCGGCCAGCGGGGTGCCCCCGATCCCGGTCAGCGCGGCCGGAACCGGCTGGGTGGGCCGCAGTCCCTGGTCCGAGCGGAACCGGCGGACCTCGGTGACCAGCTGCATCAGCGCGCCGATCTCGGCCTCGGCGGCCGCGTCGGCGAAGGCGGCCAGGTCGCCGCCGGCCTGCCCTCAGCCGGCCTGCCGCTGGCCTGCTGGCCCGGCCACGGCGCGGTCATCACGCTGTCCCCGCCGGTCAGCGCCCGCCACAGCTCGTCGGTGACGAACGGGATCACCGGGTGCAGCAGCCGCAGCAGCCGGTCGAGGACGAACCCGAGCACCGCCCGGGTGGCGGCCACGGTGCCCTCGTCGCCGCTGGCCAGCGCGGGCTTGGCCAGCTCCAGGTACCAGTCGCAGAACTCGTCCCAGGCGAAGTGGTACAGCCCCTCGCAGGCCTTGCCGAACTCGTACTGCTCGAGCAGGTCGTCGGTGGCCGCGGTGACCGCGGCCAGCCGGGACAGGATCCACCGGTCGGTGGTGCCCAGCGTGGCCGGGTCAGGGCGCGCGGCGCTTGCGTCGGCACCGTTGAGCAGCGCGAAGCGGGCCGCGTTCCACAGCTTGTTGCAGAAGTTGCGGGACCCGGCGACCCAGTCCTCGCTGATCGCCACGTCGCCGCCGGGGCTGGCCCCGCGGGCCAGGGTGAACCGGGTGGCGTCCGCGCCGAACCGGTCGATCCAGTCCAGCGGGTCCACGGTGTTGCCGCGGGACTTGGACATCTTCTTGCCGTACTGGTCGCGGACCAGGCCGTGCAGGGCCACGTGGCGGAACGGCACGGACTGCTCGGGCCGGCCGCGGACATCGCGTACAGGCCGAACATCATCATCCGGACGACCCAGAAGAACAGGATGTCGTAGCCGGTGACCAGCACGCTGGTCGGGTAGAAGGCGCGGAGGTCCTCGGTGTCGTCCGGCCAGCCCAGGGTGGAGAACGGCCACAGCGCCGAGGAGAACCAGGTGTCCAGCACGTCGCCGTCCTGGGTCCAGCCCTCCCCCGGCGGGTCCTCGTCCGGGCCGACGCAGACGGTCTCGCCGCTGGACGAGTACCAGACCGGGATCCGGTGCCCCCACCACAGCTGGCGGCTGATGCACCAGTCGTGCATGTCGTCGACCCAGTCGAAGTACCGGCCGGACATCTCGGCCGGGTGGATGGCCACCCGGCCGTCCCTGACCGCGTCGCCGGCCGCCTTGGCCAGCGGGCCCACCTTGACGAACCACTGCAGCGACAGCCGCGGCTCGACGGTCGTGCCGCACCGGCCGCAGTGCCCGACCGCGTGCAGGTAGGGCCGCCGCTCGGCGACGATCCGGCCCTCCTCGCGCAGCGCCTGGCGCACCGCGGGCCGGGCCTCGAACCGGTCCAGGCCGACGAACGGCCCGTGCGCGGTGATCACGCCGCGCTCGTCCATGATCATCAGGCTGGGCAGCTGGTGCCGCCGGCCGATCTCGAAGTCGTCCGGGTCGTGCGCCGGGGTGACCTTGACCGCGCCGGTGCCGAACTCCGGGTCCACGTGCGGGTCGGCGACCACCGGGATGCGCCGGCCGGACAGCGGCAGCTCGATCTCGCGGCCGACCAGGTGGCTGTACCGGGAGTCGTCGGGGTGCACGGCCACCGCGGTGTCGCCGAGCATGGTCTCCACCCGGGTGGTGGCCACCACGATCGAGTCGTCGCCGTCGCCGTACCGGATCGAGACCAGCTCGCCCTCGTCCTCGGTGTGGTCGACCTCGATGTCGGACAGCGCGGTCATGCAGCGCGGGCACCAGTTGATGATCCGCTCGGCCCGGTAGATCAGCCCGTCGTCGAACAGCCGCTTGAAGATGGTCTGCACGGCCCGGGACAGGCCCGCGTCCATGGTGAACCGCTCCCGGTCCCAGTCGACGCTGTCGCCCAGGCGGCGCATCTGGCCCAGGATCTTCCCGCCGGACTCGGCCTTCCACTGCCAGACCCGCTCGATGAACTTCTCCCGGCCCAGGTCGTGCCGGGACAGGCCCTCCTTGGCCAGTTCCCGCTCGACCACGTTCTGGGTGGCGATCCCGGCGTGGTCCATGCCCGGCAGCCACAGCGCGGTGTAGCCCTGCATGCGGCGGCGGCGGACCAGCGCGTCCATCAGCGTGTGATCCAGCGCGTGGCCGATGTGCAGCGAGCCGGTCACGTTCGGCGGCGGGATCACCATGGCGAAGGCGGGCGCGGACGGCGACACGGCTTTGGCGTCGGCACGCATCAGGCCCGCCGCTTCCCAGTGCGCGTAGCGGCGTGCCTCTACCTCGCTGGGGGCGTACTGGGGAGGGAGCTGACGGGGGTCGGTCTCGGTCACGACCGATGAGTTTATTGGCTCCGCGCAGGCTCTGCGCCCATTAGGTCAGCTAGCACAGCCCGGCACGGGCCGCTGGATCAGGCGGACTTCTCCCGCGGCGTGCGGCGGGAGACGTCACGCGGCACGAGGGTCGGGTTGACGTTCTTCAGCACGACGTCGGCGGTGATGACGACCTTCTCCACGTCCTTGCGGCTGGGCACCTCGTACATCACCGACATCAGGACTTCCTCGAGGATGGCGCGCAGCCCGCGGGCGCCGGTCCCGCGCAGGTTGGCCTGGTCGGCCACCGCGTCCAGGGCGTCGTCGGTGAACTCGAGGTCCACGCCGTCCAGCTCGAACAGCCGCCGGTACTGCCGGACCAGCGCGTTGCGCGGCTCGGTCAGGATCCGGATCAGCGCCTCGCGGTCCAGGTTGTGCACGCTGGTGATGACCGGCAGGCGGCCGACGAACTCCGGGATCATCCCGAACTTCAGCAGGTCCTCCGGCATCACGTCGGAGAACTGGTCCACCGAGTTGCGGTCGTTCTTGACCCGCAGCACGCCGCCGAAGCCGATCCCGCCGCGGCCGACCCGGGTCTCGATGATCTTCTCCAGGCCGGCGAACGCGCCGCCGCAGATGAACAGCACGTTGGTGGTGTCGATCTGGATGAACTCCTGGTGCGGGTGCTTGCGGCCGCCCTGCGGCGGGACGGACGCGGTGGTGCCCTCCAGGATCTTCAGCAGGGCCTGCTGCACGCCCTCGCCGGAGACGTCCCTGGTGATCGACGGGTTCTCGCTCTTGCGGGCGATCTTGTCGATCTCGTCGATGTAGATGATGCCGGTCTCGGCCTTCTTGACGTCGTAGTCGGCCGCCTGGATCAGCTTGAGCAGGATGTTCTCGACGTCCTCGCCGACGTAGCCGGCCTCGGTCAGCGCGGTCGCGTCGGCGATCGCGAACGGCACGTTGAGCAGCCGGGCCAGCGTCTGGGCCAGCAGCGTCTTGCCCGAGCCGGTCGGGCCGAGCAGCAGGATGTTGGATTTGGCCAGCTCGACGCCGTCCTCGCCGCCGGACCGCTCGCCGCCGGACTGGACCCGCTTGTAGTGGTTGTAGACCGCGACCGACAGGGACTTCTTGGCGTTCTCCTGGCCGATGACGTAGGCGTCGAGGAACTCGTAGATCTCGCGGGGCTTGGGCAGGCTGTCCCACTTGAGCTCGGGGGGCTCGGACAGCTCTTCCTCGATGATCTCGTTGCAGAGGTCGATGCACTCGTCGCAGATGTACACGCCGGGGCCGGCGATGAGCTTCTTGACCTGCTTCTGGCTCTTTCCGCAGAACGAGCACTTCAGCAGATCGCCGCCGTCACCGATACGTGCCACCCAGCCACTCCTTTGCCAGGGCCGCTGCCGCGGCCGCGCGGGCTACGCCGGCCTGGGGATCGGCCCCCGGCCGGCCGGCGAAACCGGATGTGTCCCTCACCGACGGTACCGCTTCGGGGCCCTGCCGTGTGGCACGAGCCGCCGTCACGCCCGCCGGGTCAGGACGCCCCGGCCCGCTAAACCGACGATACCTCGGTCTTCCGCTTAAGCATCGTCAGAACTTCATCCACCAGGCCGTATTCCTTGGCTTCCTGGGCGGTGAAGAACTTGTCGCGCTCGATGTCCTTGCGAACCTGATCCTCGTCCCTGCCGGTGTGCCGGGCAAGGACCTTTTCCATCGCGGTCCGCATCCGGAGGATCTCGTTGGCCTGGATCTCCAGGTCCGAGGTCTGCCCGTAGCCGCTCTCCATGGCCGGCTGGTGGATCAGGATCCGCGCGTTGGGCAGGGCCATCCGCTTGCCCGCGCTGCCCGCGGCCAGCAGCACCGCCGCCGCCGACGCGGCCTGGCCCAGGCAGAAGGTGTGGATCTCCGGGCGGATGTACTGCATCGTGTCGTAGATCGCCATCATCGAGGTCATCGACCCGCCGGGCGAGTTGATGTAGAGGTAGATGTCCCGGTCGGGGTCGATCGACTCCAGCGTGATCAGCTGCGCCATGACGTCGTTCGCGGACGCGTCGTCGATCTGCACGCCGAGGAAGATGATCCGCTCCTCGAAGAGCTTGTTGTACGGGTTCATCTCCTTGACGCCGTACGACGTCCGCTCGACGAAGGACGGCAGCACGTAGCGCGACTCCGCGGCGTGACGCAGGGCCGCCGGCCGGGCCAGGTGGTTGCTCATGAGGTGTGCTCCTCCGCAAGGGCGGGGGTCAGGAAACAGGTCCCTCGGTGGGAACCTCGTTGGCGCTGCGGACCACGTGGTCGACCAGGCCGTAGTCCTTCGCCTCGTCCGCGCTGAACCAGCGGTCGCGGTCCGAGTCGGCCTCGATCCGCTCCACCGTCTGGCCGGTGTGGAACGCGGTCCGGTCGGCCAGCACCTTCTTCAGCGTCAGGATCTGCCTGGCCTGGATGCGGATGTCGGTCTCGGTGCCGCCGACGCCGCCGTGCGGCTGGTGCAGCAGGATCTGCGCGTGCGGCAGCGCGTACCGCTTGCCGTGCGTGCCGGCGCACAGCAGGAACTGGCCCATCGAGGCGGCCATGCCCATCGCGTAGGTGCGGATGTCGTTCGGCACGAACTGCATCACGTCGTAGATGGCCAGGCCGGCGCTGACCGAGCCGCCCGGCGAGTTGATGTACAGGCTGATGTCGCGCTGGCCGTCCTCGGCGGCCAGCAGGATCAGCTCGGCGCAGACCCGGTTGGCCAGGTCGTCGTCGACCTGCTGGCCGAGGACGACGATCCGGTGCCGCAGCAGGCGCTGGAACACCTGCTCGGCCATCATCGGGGCCGGCGGCGCCTCGGTCCGCGCCAGGATGCTGGCCGGCGCTCCGGCCAGGGGCGGCGTGCTCAAGGGTGCCTCCTCGTAGTGGTGCTCACGCGCCGCTGCGGGCGCGGGATGTTCGTGCTGTCCTTGGACCCTAACCCGGCCCTGGCACCGGCTAGTCCGCTGCTGGCGCCTGTTCGCTGACGGCGCAGGCGCCGGTCCGCGGGCTACTCGCCGGCGTCGTCCGGCTCGCCGTCGCCCGCGCCCGCCTGGGCGGCCTGGGCGGCCTGGCGCAGCGCGGCCAGGTCGACGGTGCGCCCGGACTCGTCCTTGATGGCGGCCCGCTCGGAGAGCAGCGTCATGGCCTTGGACCGGAGGATGTCGTTCACCACCGAGCCGAGCTGACCCCGGTCGGTGAGCTCCTTGGCCAGCCGGTCGGGTGCGACACCCATCCGGTAGGCCTGCTCGGTCACGTAGGCGCTCAGCTCGTTCTGGTCGACCCCGAGCTCCTCGGCCTGGGCCAGCTTGTCCAGCACGAAGCCGGCCTTCACCGACCGGCGGGCGTCGGTGTCGAACTGCTCGTCCAGCTCCTCCTCGGTGGTGCCGGCGGCCTCCAGGTAGGCCTGGCGGTCCAGGCCGCTCCGGCGCAGCCGGTCATCCAGCGCCCGTTCGCGCAGCTCGGTCTCCTCGCGGACGAGGGTCTCCGGCAACGGCAGGTCGAGCTGGCCGAGCACCGCGTCCAGGGCCCGCTCCCGGGCCTGCTCCGCCTGGCTGCCGCGGCGCATCGCGGTCAGCTGGGCGGTGGTCGCGCTGCGCAGCTCGTCCAGCGTGTCGAACTCGCTGGCGGCCTGGGCGAACTCGTCGTCCAGGTCCGGCAGCTCCTTGACCTTCACGCTGTGCACGGTGACCGTGACGTCGGCCTCCTGGCCCGCGTACTGGCCGCCGGCCAGCTCGGTGCGGAACGTCTTGGTGTCGCCTGAGCTCATCCCGGGCAGCGCCTCGTCCAGGCCGTCCAGCATGCTGCCGCTGCCGACCTCGTAGGACAGGCCGCTGGCCTGGGCGTCCTCGACCGGGTTGCCGTCGACGCTGGCCGACAGGTCGATCGACACGTAGTCGCCCGCCTCGACCGGCCGGTCGGTGCCCTTCAGCGAGGCGAACCGCTCGCGCAGCGCGCCCAGGTACTCATCCACCTGCTCGTCGGTGACGTCCGCGTCGTCCACGGTGACCGGCAGCCCGTCGATGTCGGGCAGGTCGAACTTCGGCCGCACGTCGACCTCGGCGGTGAACGTCAGCTCCTTGCCGTCGTCCAGCTTGGTGATCTCCACGTCGGGCTGGCCGAGCGCGAACATCTCGTGCTCCTGCAGGGCCTTGCCGTACAGCTCGGGCACCGCGTCGTTGACCGCATGCTCGAGCACCGCGCCGCGGCCGACCCGCTGGTCGATGACCCGCGGCGGGACCCGGCCCGGCCGGAACCCGGGCACCCGTACCTGCTTGCCCACCTCCCGGTACGCGTGGTCGAGGTTCGGCTTGAGCTCCTCGAACGGGACCTCAACGGTCAGGCGGACCCGGGTCGGGCTCAGCTCCTCGACGTCAGTCTTCACGCCGGTACTACTCCTCGGATTATCGCCAGGAAGACGGGCTCCCCGGCGCGGGCAATGGGGTGATCACGCACGGCTACGGCCGCCCAGTCTAGGGCAGATGCACACAGCGCCTGGGTCTTACCGTATCGCCCCCAACGCCGGCGAAGCCGCACCAGCGGCTAGCCGCCGGCGGAGCCGGCCAGCGAGCGCAGGGCCGCGGCGCTGTTTTCCTGACGAGCGATGAGGCGCGACGAAGGAGCGCCGAGGGAGCGAGGAGGGAAGGCAGCGCTCATAGCGGCCCGGAGCGCTGCGCCAGCTAGCAGAGCCAGCCTGTGATGACGGAGACGATGTCTGCCGGGTCCTGGCCGGCCCGCAGCACAAGCATCCGTATTCCGTAATCCTCGTCCGGCTGCGGGGGCTCGAGCGTTTCCAGCTGGCTGTCCAGCAGCGCGGCGGGAAAGAAATGCCCGGCCCTGGCGGCCAGCCTGGTCTCTCCCTCGGCGCGGCTGATGAGCAGGAACACCATCCGGGCCGCGGGCCGGCCGCCGAGCAGCCGGGCCCGGTAGGCGCGGCGCAGCGCGGAGCAGGCGAGCACCGCGGACTGCCCGGCGGCGGTCTGCTGGTCCATCCAGGCGGTGAGGGCGGCCAGCCAGGGCTCGCGGTCGGCGTCGGTGAGCGGCAGGCCTGCCCGCATGCGGGCGACGTTGGCAGCTGGGTGGAACCCGTCGCCGTCCGCGAACGTCCAGCCCAGCCGCGCCGCCAGCAGGGTGCCGACGGTCGTCTTGCCGCTGCCGGACACCCCGGCCACCACTACGATCATCGGTTCCGATCGTAGGGGGCGGCGGGCTATTTCCCGAGCCCGGCGTGTTTAGGCCGGCTCATCCGGGTGACCAGAGGCAGGTGCGCCGGCCAGCCCGGGTCCCCCTGGGCTTGCCGCGCCGGCGCAGCCGTACGGAGAAGGAGCCGCAGTCGTGACCATCGCCGGAAGCATCATCCTGATCGTGGTCGGCGCCATCCTGCGCTTCGCGGTGACCTGGACCGCCAATGGCATCGACATCCACGTGGTCGGCGACATCCTGATGGCCGGCGGTGCGGCCGGCCTGATCATCACGCTGATCCTGATGTACACCCGGCGCAGCCGCAGCGCCGCCCCGGGCGAGCCGCCGGCCGAGGTGTATGAGGAGCGCCGCTACACCGACCGCTACACGGACCGCCCGTACTGACCGGCCCGTGCTGAACAGACCGTGCTGAACAGACCGTGCTGAACCGACAGCGTTCAGCCAGCTAGCCGTCGGCCGCGCCTGCCGTGCAGGCGCGGCCGACGGCTGCCCGTGGTTAGCTGCCCGTGGTTAGCCGAGCGCTTCCGCGGCGGCGGTGATGAGCTGGGCGGTCTCGCCGGGGTGCGAGACCATCGCGAGGTGGCCGGCGTCAACCTCGACGGTGGTCGCGCCCATCCGGCTGGCGAACAGCCGCTCGGCGTCCGGCGGGATCGCCTGGTCCCCGGTGGCGACCATGTACCAGGACGGGCGGGACTTCCAGGACGGCGTGCCCATCACGTCGGTGAACGACGAGCCGGCCAGCGGCTGCTGGGCGGCGTGCAGCACCCGGGCCCGGACCGGGTCGACGCCGGACGCGAAGTGCTTGACGAAGTCGTCCTCGGGCAGCCAGATGAAGCCCTGCGGGTCGGTGAACAGGTGCTCGAGCGCGGGCGGCGGGGGGCCCTGGCCGAGCAGCGCGCCCAGTGACTCGCCCTCGTCGATCCCGAACGCCGCGATGTAGACCAGGCCGGCCACGTTGGGCGCGTCCGCGCCCAGCGCGGTGATGATCTGGCCGCCGTAGGAGTGCCCGGCCACGATCGCCGGGCCGTCCTGGAGGTCGAGCACGTGCCGCAGCCGGGCCACGTCGTCGGCCAGCGCGGTCAGCGGGAACTGCGGTGCGGTCACGTGGTAGCCGTCGGCCTGGAGCCGCTCGATGACGCCGCTCCAGCAGGAGCCGTCGGCCCAGGCGCCGTGCACGAGAATGACGTTGGCGGGGGCGCTCATGGCAGGGTGTCCCTTCGGTTGGGATGGCGGGGTCACCGCCATGCTGGGCCGTGCCGATGGCGGCGGGGTATCCGCATGTTGACTGCACCTCGAACGGCGTGGAGGGTTCCTTGAGTGGCCAGTGACCGCGCTGGGCCGACGGGGCTGGTCGGCCGGGATGGCGAGCTGGCCCGGCTGGGCGGTCTCGTGGACCCGCCGCCGGCCCGCAGCGAGGTGCTGGTGCTGCTGGGCGACGCGGGCGCGGGCAAGACTGTCGTGCTGGACGAGGTGGCCCGGCGGGCCGCGGCGGCCGGGCTGGCGGTGCGGCTGGCGGCCGGCCGGGAGTCCGAGCAGGACCTGGCCTTCGCCGGGCTGCATCAGCTGCTGCGGCCGGTGCTGGGCCGGGTGGCGGGCCTGCCGGCCCGGCAGGCGGACGCGCTGCGGGGGGCGTTCGGGCTGGCGGACGAGCCGGTGCCGCCCGACGCCCTGCTGACCGGGCTGGCCGTGCTGACCCTGCTGTCTGACCTGGCCGGGGAGCGGCCGCTGCTGGTGGCCGTGGACGACGCCCAGTGGCTGGACCGTGGCTCGCTGGACGCGCTGGCGTTCGCCGCACGGCGGTTCGGGGACGAGCGGCTGGTCCTGCTGGTCGGGGTCCGGGGCGCGGTCCCGCCCGCGGGGTTCGAACGGGACTTCGCCGAGCTCCGGCTTGCGCCGCTGAGCAGGCAGGATGCGGGCGGCTGCTCGACGCCCAGCCGCGGCCGCCGCGCGGGCGGGCCCGGGAGCAGGTCCTGGCGCAGGCCGCGGGCAACCCGATGGCGCTGATCGAGCTGTCCCGTGCGATTGCCGCCGACCCGGCCGCCGGGCGGCGCTGGGCGGCTGAGCCGCTGCCGCTGACCGACCGGCTGACCGCGCTGCTGGCCGCGCAGTTCCGCGGGCTGCCGGGTGCGTCGCGCGAAGCGCTGCTGGTCGCGGCGGTGGCGGACAGCGCGGACGGGCCGACGGCGGAGGCGGGAGGCGGGGCGGCCCGGCCCGGCGGGGTGGCGGGGATGGCCGGGGCGGCAGGGGCGGCGGTGCTGCCCGGTCTGCCCGGGCTGAGCGCGGGGGCGCTGGCCCCGGCCGAGACGGCGGGGCTGATCCGGGCGGCGGCCGGGCGCGGCCCGCAGTTCACCCATCCGCTGGTCCGCTCGGCGGTGTACCACGCGGTGCCGTTCGCCGACCGGGCCGCGGCGCACCTGCGGGTGGCGGGGGCGCTGCGGGACCAGCCCGACCGGTACGCCTGGCATCTGGCCGCGGCCGCGCTGGAACCCGACGAGCGCACGGCCGCGCTGCTCGAGGAGACCGCCGCGGTGGCGCAGCGCCGGGGCGGGGCCGCCGCGGCGGCCCGGGCGCTGGAGCGGGCCGCGCAGCTCAGCCCCGCGGAGCCGGACCGGGCCCGGCGGCTGCTGGCCGCGGCCGGGCTGGCCCGGCAGGCCGGCCAGGCCGACTGGGTGCGCGAGCTGTGCACCGGCGTCCTTACCCTCACCGCGGACCCGGGGCTGCGGCTGGCCGCCCGGCTGTCCATCGGCTGGGCCCTGGTCTGGTCCGATCAGCACGCCGGCGCGCTGGCCGCGCTGCTGTCCGTGGCCTCGGACGCGGCCGGGCCGTGGCCGGAGGCGGCCGCGGATGCGCTGGTGCTGGCCGCCACGGTGGCGTACCAGACCGGCGGGCCGGCCGACCGGCAGGCCGTGCTCTCGGCCATGGACCGGATCCTGGTTCCGGCCGGCCAGGCGGCGCCGGCGGTCCCGGGGCTTCCCCGGCGAGCACCGCCTGTGGATCCGCGCCTGCGCCTTGCCGGCCGGGCAGCAGGCCGGGATACGGCCGCTGCTGCACGAGATCGCCGCCGGGGCGGTGCGCGATCATTCCCTGGTCGGCGCGGCCGCCTGGCTGCTCGACGAGACCGAGCTGGCGGTCCGCCTGCTCCGCGAGGCGATCAGCAGACTGCGTGCGCCCGGGGTCCGCAGCGCGAGCGGCGCGGTGCTGTCCGCCCTGCAGTGGGCCTGTATCGACAGCGGCCGCTGGGACGAGGCGCTGGCCGCCGCCCGCGAGGCCGGCGACGCGGCGGCGGCCTACAAGATGGAGTCGGTCGCGGCGTCGGCCGACCTGGCCACCGCGACGGTGCTGATCCTGCGCGGCGACCACGACGCGGCGCGGCCGCTGCTGGCCCGGGCCGGGGCGACCGTCGACGCGGCCGGATACCGTGCCTTTACGGCCAGGACCCGGCACGCGGCGGGCCTGTCGGCCCTGGCGCAGGGCCGTTACGCCGATGCGTATGACCAGCTCAGGCTGCTGTTCGGGGCGGACGGCGGGCCACTGCACCATCACGTGTCGTACCTGGGCCTGGCGGACCTGGCGGCGGCCGCGGCCCGCGCCGGGCACCGCCGCGAGGCCCGCACGCTGCTCGACCGCGCGCTGCCGCAGCTGGCCGCGGCCGGCGGGGCAGGCACGGCCGGCGTGCCCGGCGTGCGGCGGCCGGCGGGCGGCCGGCCCGCGGCTGGCCCAGCTCATCGCCTTGGCCCGCGGGCTGCTGGCCGCGCCCGCGGACGCCGAGCCGCATTTCGCCGCGGCCGTCGCGGACCCGGCCGGGGCGGCGTGGCCGTTCGAGCGGGCCCAGGCTCAGCTCGGCTACGGCGAATGGCTGCGCCGCCAGCGCCGCATCAACGACGCCAAGCCCGTGCTCACCGCCGCGCTGGAGACGTTCCGGCGGCTCGGCGCCGCGCCGTGGTCCCGCCGGGCCGAGGCCGAGCTGCGGGCCTGCGGGGTGACCGCGACGGCCCCGGACGGCGGCGGCCTGGCCGCGCTGACGCCGCAGCAGCGCGAGATCGTCGTCCTGGCCGGCCGCGGCCTGACCAACGGCGAGATCGCGGACCGGCTCTACCTGTCGCCCCGCACGGTCGCCTCCCACCTGTACCGGTCGTACCCGAAGCTGGGGATCGCCGGCCGCCACCAGCTCGCCGCGCTGATCGCCCGCTCCGGCACGGACCCCGGCGCGGCACCTGGCCCGGCCCCCGGCGCGGGGCTATGAACCAGCCCGCGGGTCGACGTGGATCTTGGGACCCAGGCCCGCGCCCGGCGGGCGGTGGCCGGCCAGCACCTCGCTGACCTCGCCGAGGGTGACGGTGGCGCCGACCAGCGGCCGGGGGTCGACGCGCTGCGCGGCGAACGCCTCGATGGCCGCGTCGATGCCGCCCGAGCCGGACAGGATCCCGGTGACGGTCACGTCCTTGAGCGCGGCGACCCGGGTGTCGATCAGGCTGGGGCGGCCCGCCAGCCCGATGTACACCACGCGGCCGGCCGGCTCGACGAGGTCGAGGGCCAGGGCCGGCAGGTCCGCGGCGTTGGTGGCCTCGACCACGGCGTCGAACGGCAGGTCAGGGAGGGTGTCCTGGGTCCAGACGTGCGTGAAGCCCAGGCTGCGCACGAACTCCGCCGAACCCGTGCGGGGGCCCATCAGGTGCACCTCGGCGCCGTCCGCGCGCAGGTACAGCGCGACCAGGGACCCGATGGCGCCGGGGCCCATCACGAGGATCCGCTCGCCGGGCCGGGCGCGCGCGGCCCGCGCCGCGCGCAGCGCGTTCGCCCCGGGCTCGACCAGCGCACCGACCGTCTCGCCGATCCCGGCGGGCAGCGCGTGCAGGGACGAGACGGGCACCGCGACCTGCTCGGCCAGCGCCCCCGGGCGGCCGCCGCGGACGCCGACCTCGGTGCGCTGCGCGCACACGTGCTGGTGACCGCGCTGGCAGCGGCGGCAGGCGCCGCAGCCCAGCATGGTGTCGCCCATGACCCGCTGGCCGGCCCAGGCCGGGTCGGCACCGGGGCCCACGGCCCGCACGGTCCCGCACCACTCGTGCCCCAGGCGCATCGGATAGCTCGCGTGCCCCTGATGCAGGTAGGCCATCTCGCCGGTGAAGAACTCGGTATCGGTGCCGCACAGGCCGACCCGCTCGACGTCGATGACAGCTTCGCCCGGCCCCGCTACGGGCGCCGGGATGTCCTCCACGCCGCCCTCCCCCGGCCCCCGCAGGACATAAGCCCTCACCGGGCCGCCGCCCCGGGTGCCGCCGCCCGGGCAGCCGTGATCCGCTGACGCTGCATGATCAGACCCTGGCACGAACCGTACGGGAACAAGAATGGGCCCAGTGGAAAGGAGGCCGCCGTGACCACACGGAACCGCGGCGACGGGCAGCTCAGCACCGGCGCCCCCGCGACGTTCGTCGACCGCGTGCGCCCGGACGGCGTGCTCGTCCGGTGGGAGTCCCGCCACCACCGCAAGCACCAGAAGCCAGCCGTCGGCTCAATGTGGTGGGCGCCCAGGGCACGCGGATGGTGGATCGCCATCCTGTTCGCCATCGGATCGCTGCTATTCGCTATCGGCTCGGTGCCCGGGTACGCCAGCGCGGTCGGGGTCGTTGGGGACACGGTCACCTACTTCATCGGCTCGCTGTTTTTCACCACGGCCTCGTTCCTTTCCTACCGGGAGGCGGTCGACGCCGCCCCGGCGGCGCTGAATCCCGCGCACCGGCGCTTCTTCGTCTACCAGCCCGGGCGGATCGACTGGTGGGCGACCGCGGTGCAACTCGCCGGGACCGTGTACTTCAATGTCAGCACCGGGCTCGCCATGGTGACCAACCTGTCCGCGCAGGCCGCTCACCGGCACGTGTGGCGGCCCGATGCCATCGGCTCGGTCTGTTTCCTGGTTTCCAGCGCGCTGGCCTGGTACGAGATCTGCCACGGCTGGATGGCCTGGCGTCCCCGGTCGTGGTCCTGGTGGATCACCCTGGCCAACCTGGTCGGGTCCGTCGCCTTCGGCGTTTCCGCGGTGGCCGGTTACGTCAACCCGGTGACCGGCCAGGTTCATAACGCCGGACGGGCCAACACGCAGACCCTGATCGGCGCGGTCTGCTTCCTCATCGGTGCCGTGCTGCTGCTACCCGAACGCACCGAGGAGGTCAGCGGCCAGGTGATGGCGCCTGCCGCTGGCTCCGCCAGCGGCCCATGACCGGCCACTGCCGGCCGGAGAGACCGGCCGGGCCACTTTTACCCCTGCACGGGGGATGCTACGTCCGGCCGCAAGATCTGGAATCGAATCATGAAGCGGCTCACGAGCGTGCACCCGCTGCCGAGAGAGAACTGGTGTGGCCTCAATCAAGGGGATGGTAAGTATGGCGTTGCACGAGCGTGACGTGATTCGTGACCAGATGGCGGACTGTGTGTTCGCCGACCGGGATCTGACCAGGCCGGTGCCGAAGTACACGTTCCCGCAGGAGGGGACGCTGCCGCGGGATGCGTATCAGCTGGTGGCTGATGAGCTGATGCTCGATGGGAACGCGCGGCAGAATCTGGCGACGTTCTGCCAGACGTGGGAGGAGCCGGAGGTTCTGGCGCTGATGGCGCTGTCGGTCAATAAGAACATGATCGACCGGGATGAGTACCCGCAGACCGCCGAGATCGAGCGGCGGTGCGTGCACATGATGGCGGATCTGTGGAATGCGCCGGAGGCGGCCAACACGGTGGGGGCCTCGGCGATCGGGTCGTCGGAGGCGTGCATGCTGGCCGGGATGGCGGCCAAGTGGCGGTGGCGGGCCAGGCGCCGGGCCGCGGGCAAGGGCACCGAGACGCCGAACATGGTGTGCGGGCCGGTGCAGGTGGTGTGGCATAAGTTCGCCCGGTACTGGGACATCGAGATGCGTGAGGTGCCGATGTCGCCGGGGCACTACGCGATGGATCCGGCGGACGTGCTGGCGCGGGTGGATGAGAACACGATCATGGTGGTGCCGACGCTGGGGGTCACCTACACCGGCGCGTATGAGCCGGTGGCGGGCATAGCGGCCGCGCTGGACCAGCTGCACGCCGGCACCGGCCTCGATGTTGACATTCACGTCGACGCGGCCAGCGGCGGTTTCCTGGCGCCGTTCTGCGCGCCGGAGGTGGCGTTCGATTTCCGGCTGCCCCGGGTGAAGTCGATCAGCGCGTCGGGGCACAAGTTCGGCCTGGCCCCGCTGGGGGCCGGGTGGGTGGTCTTCCGGGACGTGGCCGAGCTGCCCGGGGACCTGATCTTCCACGTGAATTACCTGGGCGGGGACATGCCGGTGTTCCAGATCAACTTCTCCCGCCCGGCCGGGCAGATCATCGCGTCCTACTACAACTTCCTGCGGCTGGGGTTCGACGGGTACCGCAAGGTTCACATGTCCTCGTATGAGATCGGCCAGTACCTGGCCGCCGAGATCGTCAAACTCGGGCCGTTCGAGCTGCTGTGCGACAGCAACCCGGACACCGGCATCCCGACGGTCACCTGGCGGATCCGCGAGGGTGCAGGACCCCGGGTACACGCTGTTCGACCTGGCCGACCGGCTGCGCACCCGCGGCTGGCAGGTGCCCGCCTACACCCTGACCGGCACCGCCGCCGGCATCGCGGTACAGCGCATCCTGGTCCGCCTCGGCGTCAGCCGGACATGGCCTCCCTGCTGCTCGACGACTTCCGCGACGCCGTCGCCCACTTCACCAGGCACCCGGTCACCGTGTCCATGACCAAGGAGGAATCCGGCGGGTTCAGCCACCTGTAACGATCTTGAACGCCCGCAGACTACGCCTGCCTCAGGCCTCTGACCTGAACGAACGGTCGGGATGGCGGTGTCGAACCTCGGGACATCGAGGACAGATGTCTCAAGACATCCAGGACAGCTGGCCGGTGTGGCTCTAGGGGCTAGCGCGGACCATCCTCACCCGGCGAATCATCAGAATCAGGTGACAGCCGCTCACCCTTATGACGGTTAGCTTCGGGCGCAGCAAACCGTGCAACGAGGAAGGCCGCAGCCTGGTCTGCAAACTGAGTGATTCCGCGAGGTCAGGGGCGCGACTGGGCCATCAGTCGGAGCCGCTGTCCTGGACGGTCGACGCGAAAGGAAACGGCACCCATGCCTGACGAGCGAGCAGCCGGACTCTGGCGACCGGGGAAGCACGGTCGCTGACCTCGCCGGGGCCGCGGGTTCCGGCTCCGTCGATGGCCGCCACCTGCTGCTGGTCGGTGCGGGGCCTGGCCTTGGCCTGGCCGTGGCACGCCGCTTCGCCGTGGGCGGCTACCGGGTAACCCTGGTAGCGCGCAGCACCGACGGCCTCCGCGGCCTGGCGGGCGCCTTGGCCGCTACCGGCGCCCCGATCAGCACCATCGCGGCCGATGCCAGCGATCCCGAGGGCCTGGGCGCCCGGATCAGGGAGCTGTATCTCGGCCATGGCGCACCGGGCGTCATCGTCTATAACGCCGTCATGGGAGCTCCAGACCGGCTGCTGAGCTCAACTGCCGCCCACCTCCAGGCGGCGTATGCCGTCGACGTCATCGGCGCCGTTGTCGTCGCGCAGGCGGCCGCCCCGGCCATGCGGGCCGCTGGCTCGGGGACCATCCTCGTCACCGGGGGCGGGTTCGCCGACCACCCGATCCCGGCCCTTGCGACCGTTTCCCTCGGCAAGGCGGCTCTGCGGTCGGCCGCGACAATGCTCGGCGCTGACCTGGAACCAGACGGCATCCGTGTGGCCACACTGACGATCGCAGGGCAGATAGCCGCCGGGACCTCCTTTGACCCCGAGCGCATCGCCGAACGCTACTGGCAGGTCGTCCACGCGGACGGTCCATGGCAGGCAGAATTCCGGTTCACCGGCGAGTAGGCGGCGTCTCACGGATGCGCGGCAAACCCGGCACCGAGCTGCAGCACCACGACGACGCCGCGGCACTGTCCGACCCGGCGCCGCAAACCGGCCACTACCTAACCGCCGACCTCCACCAGTAGCCAGAACCCCCCAGGGGTCTCGCTGGGACAGGCGCGCAATCGGGGGGCCGTTAGGTTAAAACCATGGACTATCGCACTTTGGGGCATAGCGGCTGCGCAGTGTCGGCCCTTGGCCTGGGGACCATGACCTTCGGCGTGGAGACGGACGAGCCGGGCGCGCATGAGCAGCTGGACCGTTTCGTTGAGGCGGGCGGCACGTTGGTCGACACGGCCGATACCTACGGCAACGGGAGATCGGAGGAGATCATCGGCCGCTGGCTGGCCAGCGCCGGCCGGGGTCACTGAGCCGGTAGTGCTGGCCACGAAGGGCCGCTTCCCGCTTGATGATTCTCCCAACGGTGCCGGGTTGTCCGCGCGGCATCTGACCCGGGCGCTGGACGCGTCGCTGCGCCGGCTGGGCGTCGAGGCGGTTGACCTGTATCAGGTTCATGCGTTCGATCCGTGGACGCCGCTGGAGGAAACGGTGCGTGCCCTCGACGGGTTTGCCCGTGCTGGCAAGATCCGCTACTGGGGGCTGTCGAACTTCACCGGCTGGCAGTTGACCAAGGCAGTGCACCTGGCCCGGGCGCTCAATGCTGCCGGGCCGGTGACGCTTCAGCCGCAGTACAGCCTGCTGGCGCGGGAGATCGAGTGGGAGATCGTGCCTGCGGCGATCGACGCGGGCCTGGGGCTGCTGCCCTGGAGTCCGCTCGGCGGCGGCTGGCTGTCGGGCAAGTACCAGCGCGGCCAGCGGCCGTCCGGCGCCACCCGCCTGGGCGAGGACCCCAACCGGGGCATGGAAGCCTACGGCCGGCGGGGCACGCGGCGCACCTGGGATGTCATCGACGCGGTGCAGAAAGTCGCCGAGCAGCGCGGTGTGTCCATGGCCGAGATCGCGCTGGCGTGGGTGAGCGATCGGCCAGCGGTGACCTCGACAATCCTCGGCGCTCGCACAGCCGGGCAGCTGGAGACCAATCTTCGCGCCACTGACCTGCATCTCGGCCCTGCCGAAACCGCCGCGCTCAACGCCGCGAGCGACCCGCAGCCCTCTGACTATCCGTACGGCGAGCTGGGGGTGCAGCAGCGCGACCGCCGCCTCGCCGGTGGTGGCTAACACGGCCGCGCAGGTCGCGGCGGCCGCTATCCGCGGGCGATGTGAGCCTGGTCAGCCCTCGTCTGGCGCATGGTCGCTGGTGCGGGCCAGGACCTGGAATAGGGCGGCGATGTCCCGGTGCTCATAGCCGAGCTGAGCCGCCCTGGTGAGTATCTGGTCGGCGACGCCGGTGGAAGGCAACTGGATGCCCAGGTCGCGGGCCATCGCCAGAGCTAGCCGGACGTCCTTGTGCATCAGCCCTACGTCGAACCATGCTTCCTGGGGAAGGTCAAGCACCAGAGGGGCGCGCAGCTTCAGCATCGGGGAACCGATAGGGCTTGCGGCCATGACCTGGCTTGCGCGCGGGCTCACCGTACTCAGGTCCACCCAGATCTTCTGCGGGCCCAGAGGAGCCATCTCAGGCATCTGACCTGCGGCAATGGTCGGGATGGCGGGATTCGAACCCGCGACCTCCTGCTCCCAAAGCAGGCGCGCTAACCAAGCTGCGCTACATCCCGTCGGGTCACCGAAGCCTACCCCGGGCAGGCCCGGACCGCGCCGCGGGACGGTACGCTACGCAGGGGCGGCCAGGCCGCCGCGCGGGCGTAGCTCAATGGCAGAGCCCCAGCCTTCCAAGCTGGTCATGCGGGTTCGATTCCCGTCGCCCGCTCCAGCGCTCCGGCCCAGGTAGCAGGTATGCCGAGAGTTCGAGGAACCGGGCCGGGCCAAGGTGCGGGCCACACGCGGGCGCGGCTACTGTCTCGCCATTGCCACCCGCATTTCGCTTTCGGTGTCGGTGATGAGGTCGCCGGACAGGTCCACGGTGACGGAGTGCAGAGTGCCGGTGAACCGGAATGGGGCCTGGTAGTCCGGGGTGACGGGCGAGCCGGGGTTGGCGCCGCAGGTCAGGCCGCCCGGGCTGATGGCGATAGGTATGGTGACCGGGAACTCAGCCTGCCCGGCCAGCTGGCTGTCGATGTAGAGCTGCGCCCGGCCGGGTGCGCCCTTGCCCTGCGCGATGTCCGGTTTCCCGGTGGGCTCGAACTCGAACCGCAGCTGATGCCGTCCCGGTGGCACAGCATCGGGCGTTGAGACCTGGTAGAGGGCACGGCGGACGTAGTTGTGGACGTAATGCAGCTTGCTGTCCTTGAGGTAGAACGACCAGCCGCCGACGCCCGAACCCTGGCAGAGCAGGACGCCTTCGGCGCCGCCGGGCGGGATGTCCACGTCGGCGGTGATGGCATGCGGGCGGTTCAGGACCCGCGGCCCGGCGAAGAACGGCACGGACTGTGTACCGGGCCAGTAGGTGTAGCTGGTCCGTGCTTCGGCGATCTGCGGGCGCTCGGTCATCAGCCGCTGCACCGCGCTGCCGTCGATGGGCAGCACGTTGTACTTGCCGGCCTCGACATACCACTGCGCGATCATCTCGATGAGCTTGTCCCGGTGCTGCTCGGCGAGGTTGTGGTTCTCCGCTGGGTCCTCGGCGACGTGGTAGAGCTCCCAGTGGTGGGCGTCGAGGTCGGTCAGTGTCTCGGCCGTGATCGGCGTCCCGAACGGCTTGCCCGCCTCGGTGAAGGAAGGACCCGGCCACGGGCACACGGCCCGCCACCCGTCATGGTCGATCGAGCGGTGGCCGAACATCTCGAAGTACTGGGTGCGGTGCCGGGTCGGGGCAGCCGGGTCATCGAAGGTGTGGGCGAAGCTGACGCCATGGAGGGGGGACTGGGTCACTCCCCTGACCGTGGCAGGCGGGTCGGCGCCGAGTGCGTCCAGGACGGTCGGGACCATATCGATGATGTGCGCGTACTGGTCCCGGATCTCACCGCGTGCCTTGATGCCCTTCGGCCAGTGCACCAGGAACGGGTCGCAGGCGCCGCCCCGGTAGGTTTCCCGCTTCCACCGCCGGAACGGCGTGTTCCCGGCCCAGGTCCAGCCCCACGGGTA
This sequence comes from uncultured Actinomycetes bacterium, assembly GCA_963770375.1. Classification (GTDB taxonomy): domain Bacteria; phylum Actinomycetota; class Actinomycetes; order Streptosporangiales; family Streptosporangiaceae; genus DASVBE01. The sequence goes on from CAVYPM010000019.1 coordinate 62,042, forward strand.
GTGGTTGAAGGTCGTCGGCCCGCCGATCTCGTCGATCGCCCGGATGCTGTCCTCCAGCGGCTCGGGGGCGTTGTTGAAGAACTGCAGCTCGTTGGTCGTCCCGGTGGGGCCGCCTTCGGCGCTGGCCCCGTTGTCGGAAACCACCATGATCAGCGTGTTGTCGAACTGGCCGGTCTCCTTCAGGAAATCGAGCAGTCGGCCGACCTGCTGGTCGGTGTGCGACAAGAACCCGGCGAACACCTCCATCATCCGCGCGGCCAGACGGCGGGCGTCAGGTGCTAGGGACTCCCAGTCCGGCACGTCCGGGTCATGGCGGGACAGCTCCGCATTAGCGGGCATGATGCCCAGTTCCTTCTGCCGGGCGAACACCCGCTCCCGGTAGGCGTCCCAGCCGTCATCGAACTGGCCGGAATACCGGTCCGCCCACTCCTTCGGCACGTGGTGCGGGGCGTGCGCGGCACCAGTGCAAAAATGCAGGTAGAACGGCTTGTTCGGCGCGACTTGCTTGGCGTCGGCGATGAACTCGATCGCCTTGTCCGCCAGGTCCTCGGTCAGGTGATAGCCCTGCTCCGGGGTGCGCGGCGGCTCGACCTGATGATTGTCATAAACCAGGTCCGGGAACCACTGGCTGGTGTCACCGCCCAGGAACCCGTAGAACCGCTCGAAACCGCGCCCCAGCGGCCAGCGGTCGAACGGGCCTGCCGGGGACTCGAACTCCGACGGAAGCAGGTGATACTTGCCGATCAGGTAGGTGTTGTAGCCGCGGGTTTGCAGCATCTCGGACAAGAAGCCGTTCTCAAACGGCATGCTGCCGTTGTAGCCCGGGTACCCGGTGGCCAGCTCGTTGATCGCCGCCGTCGCATTGGCGTGGTGATTGCGGCCGGTGATAATGCACGACCGCGACGGCGAGCACAACGCCGTGGTGTGCATGTTCGTGTACCGCAGGCCACCAGCGGCCAAGCTGTCGAAGTTCGGCGTGCTGATCGGGCTGCCGTAACAGCCAAGCTGCCCGAACCCGGTGTCATCCAGCACAATGAACAGCACATTCGGCGCACCAGCCGCCGCCCGCAACGGCCGCGGCCACGCCGGACTCGACTCCTCAGTCGTCCGCCCGACCACACCAGGGAACGCCGTCCCCGCCACATACTCCTTCAGCGCCATCCGCCCGCCCTCCATCCGGGCAGACCGCCCGGCCGCCGGTCAGATCACAATTCAACGCCACAGCGGGCGCGGTTTGATCACCCTCGCTGGGTGAGCCGATCCAGCCACACGGTCAGCTGAGCAGCCCGCGTGACGGGAGCACGGGCAGGACACCGGATCTGACCCACGGTGAAGCACGGTCGGGGTCGGGCACACACGGGCCACATGACACGAGCACCACGGGACGAGAGCGGTCAGCCACGGTCAAACGTCGGGTCGTGATCGATGAGCCTGCCATCGTCGGCTCGGCGGTTGAGGCGACCAGCTATGTAATCTAGGTCAAGTAACCGGCTGTCTGCCTTAGCGGGGCGATGTGTCATGAATAAGGTATGGCTGGTGCCAGCAGGGCTGGCCGCCGCTTTCGTAATCGCTGCCTGCGGCAGTCCGTCAAGCTCGACGAGCTCAGGCGGCACTGCCTCCAGCGCGCCTGCGGCGGGTAGCAGCGCGCTGAAAACCGCCAAGATCGGCGGAGCGACCGTCGTGACCAACGCCGAGGGCCTCACCTTGTACTGGTTCGTTCCCGACACCGCGACCACGTCGAAGTGCAATGGCTCGTGTGCCACGTTCTGGCCGCCCGTGAAGGGACCGGTCACCGCGGGCGCAGGCGTCACCGGCAAGCTCGCCACCATCAAGCGCGCCGACGGCTCGGCGCAGGCCACCTACAACGGGCACCCTCTGTACACCTACGCCGGCGACCACGCGCCCGGGCAGGCCACCGGGAACGACCTGAACGTCAATGGCGGGGTGTGGCACGAGGTCACCGTCTCCGTCGCCGCCGCTTGACTTCCTTCGGGTGATGACATCAATGGGGCATCAAGCGGAATCGCCAGGTGGCAGACAGTTACGGCGAGGTTTCACGGTTGCCTGCATGAACCCCGAATCCGTCTTGCTCGCAAAAGTGTCCGGAGCATGCCGATCCTTGCCGTCCGGCCCCAGGTAGCGGGCCTGCCGCAGCCTGCGGAGACCGCCGCAACAGCAAGCACCCCGGCTGCCAGACAGCACGCTCTACGGGACACGACAGTGCTGGCGCAACGCATCCGCCCCGGGCCTCCCTCGACGAGGTTGCTCGCACCTATGACGCAACCCAAGCCCGTTACGTTGCCTCACCTAGCGCGCGGTGGCGTGGAAGGCGTCCAGGGCCTGGCCGGGCGTGTCGAAGTAGGCATCGTGACCCAAGGCGCTGCTGATGCCGTAGCGGTCAAGTTGCTGCCGCACCGGACCGAGGACGGAACTGAACACAAGGCGCACATTCCGCCGGTGAGCGTGTTCGACGACCCCGGCCAGGACCAAAGACGCGGTGTAGTCCACGTCCCCGATGGCGGCGCAGTCGATGACCAGCCAGCGAAGCGGGCCGCCATGGCCGACCAGCGCCGTGACGTCCTCCAGGAACCTGCTGGCGTTGGCGTAGTACAGGCTGGTGCCGAACCGGTAGACCACCAGCCCTTCCTGGGTGCGGGCGCCTGGCTCGGCCGGGACCTGCTGCCAGTGCCCTTCCGCTGACTTCACCAGGACGCAGTTCAGCGGGTGGTAGCTGTGCCGCAGGTGGTCGATGATCGAGGCGATGATGGCAAGCACGATGCCGTACTCGACCCCCATAACCACCACCGCGGCCATCGTGAACAGGGCCACGGCGAACTCGTGTTTCCGGATGGCCAGGATGCGCCGCATCCCGCGAAGGTCGATGAGCTCGATGGCGATCACGAAGACCACCGCGGCCAGGGCGGCGTCGGGCAGGTAGGCCAGCGGCCCGGTGAGCAGCACCAGCACCAGCAGGACCACAGCGAAGGCGGTGAGCTGGGACAGCTGACTGCGGCCGCCAGCGCTGTCCGCTATCTGGGTTTTGGTCGGGCTGCCGTTGACCACGAACGTGCCGGAGAACGCGGCGGCAGCGTTGGCGGCGCTCAGGCCGACCAGATCGGTGGCCTCGCTGAACGGCTCCTCGTACTTGGCGGCGTAGGCCCGGGAGGTGGCGGCGCTCTGGGCCATGATGACCACGAACATCGACAATGCGGCACCCAGCAGCGCCTTGACGTCGTGCCAGCCGAGAGCGGGCAGCCCCAGGCTGGGCAGCCCGCGCGGGACGGGCCCGACCACGGCCACGCCATGGCTGGCCAGACCCCAGGCCCAGCTCCCGATGATCGCGATGATCACCGCGATCAGCAGGCCAGGGATCCGGCGGCCGGTCCGCCAGCTCACCCAGCGGGCAACGACCACGACCACGAGAACCATGATCGACAGCGCCACGTCGGCCCAGCGCACGTGCGGGAGCACGCGGACCGTGTCCACGAGCTTGGGCACGGTTTCCTCGCCCGCGGCGGTGACCCCGAGCATGGCGGGCAGTTGCGAGACCGCCACCTGGATGCCGACGCCGGCCAGGAACCCCACCAGCACGGTACGGGACAGGAAGTTAGCCAGGAAGCTGAGCCGGGCCAGCCTGGCCGCCAGCAGCAACCCGGCGGTCAGCAGGGCCGCCAGCCCGGCCAGCCGGACGTACCGCTCCGAGCCCACCGCCGCGAGGCCGGTGAGCGCGGCGGCGAGTATGACCGCGGTCGCGGAATCCGCGGCCACCACCAGGTGGCGGGATGAGCCGAGGACGGCATAGGCCGCCATCGGCAAGAGCATCGTGTACAAGCCGGTGACCAGCGGCATCCCGGCGATCTTGGCGTAGCCGAGAACCGCGGGGATGCCGAGGGCGGCAAGTGTCAGCCCGGCCAGCACCTCAGCGGGTATCCGGGATCGCTCGATAGGCAGTATTCCCTGCAGCACCGGCCATGCCCGCGGCGATCCGCGCCAGCGGCGCTCTGGGGGATCCGGCACCGTCTCTCACCCCTGCCCGTCCCCGGAGAGGTTCGTTATTTGTTCATCATCTCGCCATCGAGCGTGCACTTCCTAGAGAGACCTTCAACCGCAAGGATTACGCCGCTTCCCCTACTCGCCGTTGGGCGCGGTGTGGATGAGCTTCTTGTTCACGAACTCGTCGATGCCGAGCGGGCCCAGCTCCCGGCCGACGCCGGACCGCTTGGTCCCGCCGAAGGGCAGCTCGGGCCCGCCGCCCTCGGGCTGGTTGATCCACACCATCCCGACGTCGAGCCGGTCCGCCACGTCCAGCGCCAGCTCCTCGTCGCTGCAGAACACCGCCCCGCCAAGACCGTAGGAGCTGCTGTTGGCCAGCTCCACCGCCGCGTCGGCGTCGGCCACCTTGTAGACCACCGCGGCCGGCCCGAACAGCTCCTCGCGGTACGCCCGCATCTCCGGGGTCACCCCGGACAGCACGGTCGCCTCCACGAACGCGCCCGGCCCGTCCAGCCGGCGCCCGCCCAGGTGCACGGTCGCGCCCTTGACGACCGCGTCGTCGATCTGGGCCATCAGGTTCCGCGCCGCGTTCTCCGACGACAGCGGCCCGTAGGCGACCGACGGGTCGGTGGGGTCGCCGGTCGTGTAGCCCGACATCGCGGCGGTGAACTCGGACATGAAGTCCTCGTACACGTCGTCGGTCACGATCAGCCGCTTGGCCGCGTTGCAGGCCTGCCCGCCGTTCTCCATCCGGGCCGCGGCCGCCGCCTTGGCGATGCTGGGCAGGTCGGCGCCGCCGAGCACGATGTACGGGTCCGAGCCGCCCAGCTCCAGCACGACCTTCTTCAGGTGCTGGCCCGCCAGCGCGGCCACCGCCGACCCAGCGCGCTCGCTGCCGGTCACCGATACGCCGGCGATGCGCGGGTCGGCGATTATCGTGGCCGCCTGCTCGTTGCTGGCGAACACGTTGATGTACGCGTCCGCGGGCAGCCCGGCCTCGTGGAAGATCTGCTCCATGGCCGTGGCCGACTCCGGGCACTGCGGTGCGTGCTTGAGGACGATCGTGTTGCCGATCATCAGGTTGGGCGCGGCAAACCGGGCGACCTGGTAGTAGGGGTAGTTCCACGGCATGATCCCCAGCAGGGCCCCGATCGGGGACTTGCGCACCCAGGCCGAGCCCGGCGTGTTCGACGGCAGCGGCGCGTCCCTGAGCAGGTCAGCCGCGTTGTCGGCGTAGTAGCGGTAGATCCCGACGGTGAACTCCAGCTCGCCCGCGGCCTCCGCGGTGGTCTTGCCCATCTCCCTGGTGATGATCGCGCCCAGCTCCGCGGCCCGGTCCTCGTACAGCTGGGCCACCCGGCGCAGGATGTCCGCGCGCTCGGCCCGCGGGGTCCGCCGCCACGACGGGTAGGCCCGCCCGGCCCGGTCCAGGACCGCACCGATTTCCGCGTCGGTGGCGGTCGGGTACTCCCGCTCCACCTGGCCGGTCGCCGGGTTCACAACCTGATACCGCATTGCCGCTCCCCACTCCACGCCAGGTGATCATGCTCAACGGGAGCCTACCTGGGCATTCCCGGCCAGCCCAAGGGCCTGCGACGAGGATCATGTTCGCGGCCGGTCATTGCTGGCATGACGTACGCGACCGTGAATGGGCTCACGCTGTACTACGAGACCCACGGCCGGGGCCAGCCTCTGGTCCTGCTGCGTGGTACGGCGTGGTACAGCGGGCCAACCGAACGACCTCTGAACGGCTGGCCCGCCTGGCTACAGGACGGCCTGGCGGCGGACCCGCCAGAGCGCCCCGGCGGCCAGCACCGCCGCACCCGATGCCGGCAGCCAGACCTGCCAGGCCGGGATCGGCGGCATCCCATAGCCAGCCCAGACCAGCAGGACCGTCAGCGAGTAGACCGTGACCAGGGTGATGGCCATGGCCAGGGCAGGCCGGGCGTCCACCACGGCCCACAGCACGACCAGGCCGAGAATGGCCCAGCGGGCCATGTCAAGGACGCTGTAGTAGCCCTGGTGCGCGGGTGCCAGTGCCATCACCTGCAGGACATTGACGGTGACCAGGACACCGGCCAGGGCCAGCCACAGCCGTGGCAGCCGGTCCTTGCCGCGAGCCAGGGCCGCCAGCAGGAGCAGCAGGACCACTGGCCGCACCACGAACACCGTGCCGCCGTCCCCGGCCAGCCAGAACCCAGCGGCGGTCAGGGCCAGCGGGGCAGTCACCCACCACGGTGCGAGCCACACCATGGCGGCCGAAACCAGGGTCATGGCCAGGTAGGTGAACAAGATGCTGGATGGTCTGTAGCTGGCGGCGCTCGCCGAGAGCTGGATGGTAAAGGTCAGCTGGTTGGCGCCAAGCCAGGCCAGGGACAGCGCCACCCCGAACAGCGCGGCCAGGCGCAGGTTCGCCCGGGTGCCGAGGCGCTGGTCCTGGCCGGCCCGGACCCGCAGACCGCCGGTGAGCAGCGCCCATGAATCGCGCCGTGACGGCCAGCGGCCGGACGGGGCGGCGGCCATCAGCGTGCCGAGCATCTCGTCGCCGCGCTGCTCCCGGTACCAGCCTGGGTAGGCGCGCATCAGGCGCTGGTAGCGCCGTTCGATCGGGGTCATGCCGGGCTCACCCCCTCCAGGCCCCCGGCGCGGCCCGGCCGGGCGGCCGTGCGCTGCTGCTGGGCCCTGCTGGTGACCAGCTGGGCCGCGGCGGCCATCCTGTCCGCCTCGGCGTGCAGCGCGCCGGTGCCGGGCCCGGTCAGCCCGTAGGAGCGGCGCGCCCGGCCGTTCACGATCTCCTCGCTGACCGGCCGGATATAGCCCTCGGCGGCGAGCCGGTCGAGGGCCGTGTACAGCGTTCCGGTGGCCATCCGGACGCGGCCGCCGGACAGCTCCTCGGCGCGCTTGATGATGGCGTAGCCGTGCAGCGGGCCATCGAGCAGGGACGCCAGCACGAAGTAGGTGGGAGCCCGCATCTCAGCCACCGGAATGCTCATGCACACAGAATAAGTAGATTACCGATATATATCAAGCTGTGCGGCCAGGGCCTGCGGTCAGCGCCTGCGGTCAGGGCGTGCAGCCACGCTCTGGCCGGGGCTCCTGGGCGCGGCGGGACCGCCGGGGATAGAGTCCGGATACCTGGTCCCGGCCAGGCTGTGACCCCCTGCTGTA
>CAVYPM010000020.1:0-151830 GCA_963770375.1 uncultured Actinomycetes bacterium
CCGGGGCTCCTGGGCGCGGCGGGACCGCCGGGGATAGAGTCCGGATACCTGGTTCCGGCCAGACTGTGACCCCCTGCTATGACCCCTGCCGGCTGGACCGGACACTTTCCCGGAGGCGACCGTGGCCGCTGCGCAGCCGTCAGGCAGCCCACCGCCGGAATGGCGGCCCAAGCGGGTCTCGCGGCTGGTCTCGGCCTGCATCATCGCGCCGGCCTGCCTGGCCTTTGCGGCGGCCGTCAACCTGGCGATCTTCAGTACCGACAGCAAGCCCGTCACCCTGGGCTTCGGCCTGGTGGTCACCGTGCTCAGCCTGCTGATCGGGGCCCAGGCGGCCAGCGTGCCCGCGCTGCGCATCCGGCTGGCGGGCAATCAGCTGGAGTACCGCAACCTGCTGTGGTCCGACCGTTCGGTCCCGCTGGCCAGCGTCACCGGGGTCACCGCCGCGCCGCGCGGCATGGTCATCAGCCGCAGCGACGGCAGCGAGGTGGTGGCGCATGCCGTCACCGACCCGTTCCGCATGTCCAAGCGGGCCGCCAGCACGGCTGAGGAGATCCAGGACGCGGTGACCCGGTGGCGGAAGCAGTGGGGATGACCGGGCACACCGCACTGGTCACCGGCGCGAACCACGGCATCGGCGCGGCCACCTGCCTGGCCCTGGCCCAGCGCGGCTGTGCCGTGCTGGCCACGTACCTGCGCGGGCAGGACCCGGCCGGCCCGGGCACTGCCGGAGGACGACCTGGCCTGGCGGGGCAAGGACGCGGCGGAGGTCGTGGCCGCGATCGAGGCGGCCGGCGGGCGGGCCGTGGCGGTGGAAGCCGACCTGGCCGACCCGGCCGCGCCCGGGCGGCTGTTCGACGCGGCCGAGAAGCAGCTGGGGCCGGTCGACATCCTGGTCAACAACGCCACCGGGTGGCTGGCCGACACGTTCACGCCGGCCCGCACCGACCGGCACGGACGCGGGCTGCGGCCGGTCACGGCGGCGGGGTGGGAGCAGCAGTTCCGCGTGGACGCGATGGCCCCGGCGCTGCTGATCAGCGAGTTCGCCCGCCGGCACATCGCCCGCGGCGCGGACTGGGGCCGGATCATCGGGCTGCATTCCGGCGACGAGCTCGGCTTCCCGCAGGAGGTGTCCTACGGCGCGGCCAAGGCCGCGCAGGCGAACTACACGATGTCGGCCGCGTCGGAACTGGGCCGCTACGGGGTCACCGCGAACATGGTTCACCCGGGGGTCACCGACACCGGCTGGGTCAACGACGCGGTCCGCCAGATGGTGGCCGAAAGCACGGTGCTGTTCACCGTGGCCTCGCCCGCCGAGGTCGCCGAGGTCATCGCGTACCTGGCCTCCGACGCGGCGCGGCTCATCACGGGCAACGTCATCCGGCTGCGGTAGGGACCGCCGCCGGCGGGTAGAGCAGCCGCCGGCGGGTAGGGCACTGGCCGTCCCCAACCGGGGGCCGCCGACCCGCTGAGCGAGGGAGTGCGATGACCGACGTGATCCTCTTCCACCACGCGCAGGGCCTGACCGACGGCGTGCGCGAGTTCGCCGGCGTGCTGCGGGCCGCCGGGCACCAGGTGACCGTGCCCGATCTGTACGGCGGCGAGACGTTCGGCACGCTGGACGAGGGGGTCGCGTACGCCCAGCAGACCGGGTTCGACGTGCTGATCGAGCGCGGCCGGCGGGCCGCGGACCAGCTGCCCGCCGGGCTCGTCTGCGCCGGGTTCTCGCTCGGCGTGCTGCCCGCGCAGTCGCTGGCCCAGACCCGGCCGGGGGCGCGGGGCGCGCTGCTGTTCCACGCCTGCGTGCCGCCGGCCGAGTTCGGGACCGGCTGGCCACCGGGTGTCCCGGTGCAGGTCCACGGGATGCAGGACGACCCGTTCTTCGCGGGCGAGGGGGACCTGGACGCGGCGCGGGAGCTGGTCAAGTCGGCGGCGGACGCGGAGCTGTTCCTGTACCCGGGCGACCAGCATCTGTTCGCCGACCGCAGCCTGCCGTCCTACGACGAGGCCGCGGCGGCGCTGCTGACCGAGCGGGTGCTGGCGTTCCTGGCCGGTCTCGCGGCCTAGACATCGATGACCGGGCCCGGCGGGTACGCTTCGGGGACCCAACGGGATGTGGCGCAGCTTGGGTAGCGCGCTTGCTCCGGGAGCAGGAGGCTGCGGGTTCTGTATCCGGCCACCCCGACCATCGCTGCAGGTCAGCGCCGTCCATGGCGTGGGAGGACGGGCCACGTGGCAGCACACGAGGTCGGTGTTTCGGCCCGCGAGGCCGAGGTGCTCGCTGCTATCGGGGAGCACCTGACCAACGCTGAGATCGCGGCGCGGCTCTTCATCTCGGTCCGCACCGTGGAGAGCCACGTCTCCTCGATGCTCAGGAAGCTCCAGGTCGAGGACCGCCGCGCGCTGGCCGCGATCGCGGCACGGCTGCCCGCCGCGGATCCCGGGGATACCGGCAAGATCATGGTGCCGCTGCCCGCGCCGCTGACCTCCTTCATCGGACGGTCCGCCGAGCGGGCCGCTCTCACCTCAGTGGTTCGCGGCCATCGCATGGTCACCGCCGTCGGGCCGGGCGGGGTCGGCAAGACGCGCCTGGTACTGAGCGTTCTCACCGGGCTGGCCGGCGAGTTTGCGGACGGGGTGTGGTTCGTGGACCTGGTGCCGATCGCCCACCCGTCGATGATCGCGCCAGCCATCGCGGCGGCGCTGGGCCTGGGCGAGGACGAGGCGCGGTCAGCTGACGACACCGTGGCCGACTGGCTTGCCGTCCGGGAGACCCTGCTGGTGCTCGACAACTGCGAGCACCTGCTGGACGGCGTGGCTGTCGTGGTGGAGCGCCTGCTCGCGGGCTGCCCGCAGCTCCGGGTGCTGATCACCAGCCGGGCCCGGTTGCGCGTGGCCTACGAGTGGGTGTTCCCGGTGCCCGGGCTCTCGCTCGCGGCGGACGGCGGCGGCCCGGGCGATGCGGTAGAGCTTTTCTGCCAGCGAGCCGGCGCGGGCGGGGCCGAGCTTGGCCCCGCTGACCAGGATCGGGTCACTGTCATCTGCCGCAAGCTCGAGGGCATCGCGCTGGCGATCGAGCTGGCCGCGGCCCGGGTGACATCGCTCGGTCTCGACGACCTCGAGGCGGGGCTGGCCGACCGGCTGCGGCTGCTGACCGGGGGGTCACGGGTCGCGGACCGGCATCGCTCGCTCCAGTCCACGCTGGACTGGAGCTACGCCCTGCTCGACGAGACCAGCCAGGCCGTGCTGCGCCGGGTCTCGGTGTTCGCCGCCCCGTTCACCGCCGCGGCGGTGGGGGCGGTGGCCTCCGGGTGGCCGCCCGTGCCCGGTGGCCTCCTGCACGCCGTCCTAGCCGGGCTGGTCGACCAGAGCTTGCTGGTCGCGGCCCCGGATGACGGTGCCACTCGCTACCGGGTCCCGGAGACAATCCGGCAGTACGGTGCCGGCCGGCTGGCCGAGGCGGGCGAGCAGGACGAGGCGCACGCCCGCCACCTGCGCTGGTTCCTGGGCGAAGCCGCTGCCACTGACCTGCCCGGCGGGGGCGGCCTGGGGGCCTGGCGGGTGGCTTTCGACCTGGCGGCCGACGAGCTGCGGGCCGCGCTGGGCTGGGCGGCTGGCCAGGCCCGGCTCCGCGGCGTGGCGTACCAGCTGGCGGTCAGGCTGGCGGAGCTGAGCTTTGCCCGCGGGCTGCCGGGCGAGGCACAGGACCGGTACGAACAGGCCGCGGAACTGGCCGACGCCGACCCGGACGCGGCCGCCGCCCTGCGCGGCGCCGCGGGTGCCGCCGAGTTCCGCTACCAGGGCGACGATGCGCTGCGGCTGCGCCGCGCGGCCGCCGGATCGCGCAGCTCCAGGCCGGGGACCGGGCCGGCGCCGCGGCCGACCTGGCCCGGGCCGCCGAGCTGATCATCCGCCTGCCCGGCCTGTGGGAGACGCCGCCGGACGTCACCGCCGCCGACCAGCTGATCGCCGAGGCCCGGGCGCTCGGGCCGGTCAGCCCCGCCGCGGAAGCCAGGATCCTGGCCGCGGATGGGTTCCGCCGCCCGGAGACCGACCCGGCCGCCGCCAGCCTCGCGGAGCAGGCCCTGGCCATCGCCCGCCAGGCCGGCGACGTGCTCGCCGAAAGCTCGGCACTCGACCTGCTGACCTCCATCCAGCTGGTCCGCGGCGAGGTCAGGGCCGCGGCCGCAATCTCCTGGCGGCGCACCGAGCTGCTGGGCCCGCTGCGCCCGCGGCCCGGCATGGGGTTCGAGTTCCCCGACGCCCTGATGATGGCGGAGGAGTGCGCGCTGGCGGCGGGCGACCTGCCGACGGCACGGGCGCTGGCCGGGCGCCTGGCGGACCTGCCCTTCCACCGCGATGGAGGGCATCAGGCTGCCTGCCGGCTGATCGTCGTGGCCGCTCTGGCCGGAGACTGGGACGAGGCGCTGCTGCGCGCCGCGCGCTTCCGCGACGAATGGGAGCTGACCGGGCGGCCACGCGGGGCGTCGTGGGCCAGGGCCAGCGCGGGCAGCGTTGCCCGTGGATCGTACGCCGCGGCGACCATCCACGGGCTGCGCGGCAACCAGGCGGCGCGGGACGCCTGGCTCGAGATCGCGGACGCGGTAGCGATCGCGGGCAAGCCCTGGCGCGGACGCCGGTTCGGCCAGTTCCTCGACGCGTGGCTGCTCCTGCACCAGGGCCGTGCCGAGGAGGCCGGGCAGGTTCTCGACACGGCGCCGGAGCCAGACGGCCTGGCCTGGCACAACGGGATGTGGCAGCCGTGGCACGCGGCGCTGTGGGCGGAGGCCGCAGTCCTGGCCGGCCGCGGGGACGCGGCGGCCCGGATCGCGGCAGCCCAGGAGATGACCAGGGACAACCCGGCCGCGTCGGCGATCGTCGGCCGGGCCGCGGCGCTGCCCGGCGATCGTGCGGGGCTGACCCGGGCGGCGGCTGCGCTCCGGGCGGCCGGGTTCCGCTACCAGTGGGCACGGACCCTGGTGTTCCTCGGCGGGGAGGACCGGGAGCGGGGCGAATCCGTGCTCGCCGGGCTGGGCGCGGCAGCCATGGCCTGGCCGCCGGCCGGGTAGCGGCCGCGTAACGGCCGGCCCGGGAACCCGGGCAGCTCCGTGGGCGCCAGCACCGGGCCCGTCACCACGGCCGGCATCCGTGTCCGCTGACCGGCATCCGTGCCGGGAATCCGTGCCCGGGAGCCTGCGGTCCGTGCTGGGCACGGACGCCAGGCGCCGCCGTTCGCGCGACAGTGAGAGCACCCGGCATCGCCGAAGGGACGCGAGGCCGGGCAGGGAGGCCGGGCGGCGGCGACGGGCGGTGCTGCCAGGGCGGTGACACCCCCGGCCCTGGGACGCCGCCCGGCATCCCCCGCCGTCTGGCGGCGGATCCGTGATTCCCGACAGGAGGACTTGCCATGCCCAGGTACATGGACTTTCACCAGGACCTGAAGCTGCCCGGGGAGGCGATCGAGCAGATCGCCGCCGACACCCGCAACGCGACGGCCGACCAGTTCGGCGTGCGCCAGGTCGAGCTCTACCACAACGCTGACGGCATCGTGTACTGCCTGCTCGACGGGCCGGATGAGGACGCGATACGCCAGCATCACGCCGCGCTCGGGGTCCCCTGCGGCGACGTGCACGAAGTGAACAGCCTCGCCTGACCGGGCGGGCGGCAAGGAGGGCAGAGGTCATGACGGGAAACGGAGTCCGGCGGGTGGTCACCGGCCGCAGCGGCCCGCGGTCGGCGGTCGCCGAGGACTGCCTCGTCGAGCCGGTCGTGGCCGCAGCCCTGCCCGGCTACTCCTGGCACCGGATCTGGAGCCTGGACCAGCCGCCGGCCCGGCCCGGAAGGCCCGGAAGGCCAGGATGGCCCGCCGCCCGGCCACGGCCAGGCGCATTTCCCGCCGCCGGGCGGCCTGCGGTTCACCGTCTTCACCGTGCCGCCCCAGGGAACCGGCCCGGCCGCGGCACGCACCGCCGAGGCCGGGCGCGAACTGGAGCGAGTGCTGCCCGGCCGGTCGCGGTACATGGAAGCCGGCCAGGACGGGATGCACCGGACCCCGACCCTCGACCTGATCTGCGTCCTGTCCGGGGAGATCTGGCTCGAGCTGGACGACGGCGAGATCCACCTCCGCCCGGGCGACTGCGTCGTGCAGAACGGCACCCGGCACGCCTGGCGGAACCGAAGCGGCACCCCCTGCTCGATGGCCATCGTGCTGATCGGCGCCAGCCAAGCCGGGCACAGACCCAGAAACGAGCGGCAATGAAACACCTCCCCCTGGCCGTCACCGCGGCGGCGGCCGTCGCGATGCTCGGCCTGCCGCCGGCCCCGGCCCAGGCCCAGGCCCCGGCCGGCCCGGCGGGCTCCTGCGCAGCCATCACCGGCGCGGCAGGCGGCCACTACCACGCCGCCCTGGCTCTGCGCCGGGCCGCGGCCGCGGCGCAAGCCGCCCGCGACAACGCCCTGGCGGCCCGTGATGACCGGGCGTCGCAGCAGCACATGACCCGGTTCTACGCCGCCGTGGGCCGCGGCCTGGCCCGCAACTGCTATCTGGGGCACCCCGCCACGGGCCTTGCGCGGCGGTGACCGGAATGTGCGTGACAATGGAGGGCATGCTGCTGGAACGGGAGGCGGCGCAGGCAGCCCTGGCCGATTACGCCCGCGAGGCCAGCAACGGTTCCGGCCGGCTGGTGCTGGTTTCCGGGGAGGCCGGCATCGGCAAGTCGGCGCTGGTCGACCAGTTGCGCCGGGACCTGCCCGACGCCCGGTGGTCGTGGGGAGCGTGCGACGGCCTGTTCACCCCCCGCCCGCTCGGGCCGCTGTTCGACCTGGCCAGCCAGCTCGGCGGCGAGCTCGCCCGGCTGTGCCAGGCCGGGGCCGGGCGGGACGAGCTGTTCCGCGCCCTGCTGCAGCAGCTTTCCGGGCCGGGCCCGCTGCAGCTGGTGATCATCGAGGACGTGCACTGGGCCGACGAGTCCACCGTGGACCTGCTGCGCTACCTCGGCCGGCGGCTGCGCGACGCCGCGGTGCTGCTGGTCGTCACCTACCGGGACGAGGGCCTGACCGCCACCGACCCGCTCCGCATCGCCCTGGGCGACCTGGCCACCCAGCGGCCCATCCGGCGGATCTCGCTGGGCCCGCTGTCCCGGGACGCGGTCGGGGTGCTGGCCGCGGGCAGCGGGCTCGAGCCCGCCGGGCTGTACGAGCTGACCGGCGGCAACCCGTTCTACGTGACCGAGGTGCTGGCCGCCGGGATGAGCGAGATACCCACCTCGGCGCGGGACGCGGTGCTGGCCCGGGCCGCCCGGCTGCCCGCCGGCACCCGCGAGGTGCTGGACGTGGCCGCGCTCACCGGCACCCGGGTCGAGCTGCCGCTGCTGACCGCGGTCACCGGCTGCCCGCCGCCGGTGCTCGACGAGCTGCTGGCCTCGGGCCTGCTCACCGCGGACGACGGCGGGCTGCGGTTCCGGCACGAGATCGCCCGGCTGGCGGTCGCGCAGGCGGTGCCGGCGCACCGCCGCGCGGAGATCCACGGCCGGATCCTGGCCGCGCTGCGGGCCAGCGGCAGCACCGACGACGCCCGGCTGGCCTTCCACGCCGAGGCGGCCGGCGACGCCGCGGCGGTGCTGGAGTACGCGCCGCGGGCCGGCCGCCGGGCGGCCCGGCTGGCCGCGCACCGCGAGGCAGCCGAGCAGTTCGCCCGGGCGCTGCGGGTGGCCGACGCCGACGGCACCGACAGCACCGGCCCGGCGCTGGCCGCCGGGCTGCACGGCGAGCTGGCCTGGGAGCTGTCGCTGGCTGACCGGTGGGCCGAGGCCGAGCGCGCGATCACGCGCTCTCTCGAGCTGTGGCGGGCGGCCGGCGACCGGCTCCGTGCGGGCGACGCCACCCGCCTGCTGTCCATCGCCGCCTGGCACCTGGGCCGCGGCGCGGACGCGATGGCCACCGCAGAGGCGGCGATCGCCATCCTCGAGCCCCTGGGTCCCGGCCCCGAGCTGGCCCGGGCCTGTGTCCATCTGGCCGGCCAGCGGATGCTGGCGTACGAGCACGGCGAAGACCGGGCCACCGGGCTGGCCCAGCAGGCTGAGCGGCTGGCCGGCCAGTTTGACCTCCCCGATGTGCTCAGCGACGCGCTGAACACGCAGGCCTGCATGGCCCGGCGGGCGGGCCGGCCGTGGGCCGGCCAGCTGCAGCAGGCCCTGGATGTGGCGCTGGCGGCGGGCCGGGAAGCCCAGGCCGGACGGGCCTACATCAACCTGTACAGCGGCTTCTGCGCGGAACGGCAGTTCGCCGCGGGCGAGCGGTACTACACCGAGGGCGTGACGTACTGCGACGACCACGACATCCCCACCTTCTCGATCTTCCTGCGCAGCGAGCGGGCCGTAACCCTGGAGAAGACCGGCCGGTGGGATGAGGCCCTGACCGTCGCGGAAGACCTGCTGCGCCGCGGCGGCCCGTCGCCGATCATCCGGCTCTGCCCGCTGAACCGGATCGGCACGATCCGGGCCCGCCGCGGCGAACCCGGGGCCTGGGAGCACCTCGACGAGGCGATGGCCACCGCCGACGGCACTGGCGAGGCGGGCCCGGTCCGGCTGACCAGAACCGAGGCCTACTGGCTGGAAGGCCGGCGGGACGAGGCCCGGACCGAAGCCGAGCGGGCCGACGAAGAGAGCGGGCATCCCGACAGCTGGACCCTCGGCGCGGTGACCTGCTGGCTCCGGCGGACCGGCTCGGGCCGGCCGCCGCGCGGCGGCGAGCTGGCCGGCCCGTACCAGGCCGAGCTGGCCGGGGACTGGGCCGCGGCCGCGCAGCAGTGGCTGGACCTCGGCTGCCCGTACGACGCCGCGCTGGCCCTGCTCGACGCGCCGGACGAGGCTGCCCTGCGCACGGCGCTTGATCTGCTGACCGGCCTCGGTGCCGAGGCCGCGGCGCAGATCGCCCGGCAGCGGCTGCGGTCGCTCGGCGTCCGGTCGATCCCGGCCGGCCCGCGGGCGGCCACCCGCGCCGACCCGCTGCGGCTGACCCAGCGCGAGCGCGAGGTGCTCGGCCTGATCTGCGCCGGGCTCAGCAACGCCGAGATCGCCGCGCAGCTGTTCATCTCGGTCAAGACCGCCGGGCACCACGTCTCGGCCATCCTGGCCAAGCTGGACGCCCCCACCCGGCACGCCGCCGCGATCAGGGCCGCCGAGCTCGGCCTGACCGGGGTCCCGGCCGCCCGCTGATCACCTCCGCAGGGCAGGCCACGCTCGGCCCGGACGATGATTCTTAAGGATTACGGTGCCGGGCGCGCGGGCCGTGCCGCCTAAGCCGGCGTAGCCGCGCGGCGGGCGTAGCCGAGCACGCCCACCAGCGGGGCAGGCATCAGGGCCAGCTCCACCGCCTCCGTCAGCAGCCGGGCGTACTGCGCCTTGCGCCCGGACCGGGTGCCCAGGAAGCGCCGCAGCTGCGCGGTCAGCTCCCGGTCCCGCTGGGCGGGCTGGTCCTGGAACCGGCGCAGCGACCGCAGCTCGCCCTGCGCCTCGATCACGTCCTGCACCCCGGCCGGGCCGAGCGCCCGGATCAGCTCGTCCTCCAGGTCGGCGTGGCAGACGAAGAACCCGGCCCGCGGCAGCCCGGCCAGCGTCAGCCCGGGCGCCAGCCCGGCGCGGTCGAGCGCCCGGCGGAAGACCGGCGCCTCGGCGGCGTCGCACAGGCCGGCCAGCGGGACGCCGAGCCCGGCCGGGCCGAGCACCTCAAGGAAATGCCCGAGGTTGGTGGCGCCGCCCATCTCGGCCACCCGGATCCCGTCCGCGGCCAGGTCGTGACCCTGACGGCGGGCCGCAGTGGTCAGCGCGGCCCGGTCGCTGGCCCCCTCGACCAGCACCACCGCGGCCGGCCGGCCCGGCTCCGCGGCCGCGGTCAGCAGCCGCCGCAGCCCGGGATCCATGCCCCCAGTCTGGCAAAACCACCGCACGCCCGGGCCGGCCGGCGGCGTAGCCTGCCCAGATGGCGTCGTACATCAAGACCGTGACCTGGGACTGTGCGGACGCACTGCGGGTGGCCCGGTTCTGGGCCGCGGCGCTGGGCACCGACGTGGACGAGGAATCCGCCCCGGACCGGGCCTTCGTCGAGGCGGCCGGCTGGGGTGGCCCGAACATGTGGTTCGTCCGGGTGCCAGAGGCCAAGATCGCCAAGAACCGGGTGCACTTCGACCTGCGCGCGCCCGGCCCGGTGGCCGATGAGGTGGCCAGGCTGACCGGCCTGGGCGCGACCGTTCTGGACGCCGGGCCGGACCTGACCGTGATGGCCGACCCGGAGGGCAACGAGTTCTGCGTCGAGTAGTAACCGGCGGGCGCCGCTGCGGCGTCGCAGAGCAGTCCGGAACGCTCGTACCCTGGGCCACTGGAGTTCCGGCCCCCGAACAGCCAGATACGGAGGACATTCCCCATGATGCTCGCGGCAGCGCGGCTGTCTGATGTCACCGCGTGGGCCCGGGGCAACCTGATCCTGATGGTACTGCTGGTGATCGGGACGATCCTGCTGACCCGGTTCGCCTCCTGGGCCGCCGGCCGGTACCTGGCCCGGATCGACGCCCAGGCCAGCGACTCCGACGAGCTCGTCAGGTCCGAGACGCTCAAGCACCGGCACGCGGTCACCCAGGTCGTCACCTGGTCGCTGCTGGTGATCATCTACTGCGTGGTGGCCGTGCTGATCGTTCAGCTGCTCGGCCTCCCGGTCTCCAGCTTCGTCGCCCCCGCGTCGATCGTCGGGGTGGCCATCGGCTTCGGCGCGCAGCGGGTGGTGCAGGACATCCTGGCCGGGTTCTTCATCGTCAGCGAGCGCCAGTACGGCTACGGCGACATCATCACGCTGGCCGTGACCGGCAACAACGCGCTGTCCACCGGCACGGTCGAGGAGGTGACCCTGCGGACGACCAGGATGCGCTCCCTGAGCGGTGAGGTGATCACCACCCCTAACGGGCAGATCGTGCAGGTCACGAACCTGTCCCGGGACTGGGCGCGGGTCGTGGTGGACGTGCCGGTGCCGGCCCGGGTGGACGTCGGGCACGTGACCAGCATCCTCCGCCAGGTCGGCCGCGAGCTGTACGAGGAGGAGGAGATGCGGCCGCTGCTGCTCGACCCGCCCAGCGTGATGGGGGTGGAGAGCCTGGAGGTCGACCACTTCAACCTGCGGGTGGTGGCCAGGACCCTGCCCGGCAAGCAGTTCGAGGTCGGCCGGGCCCTGCGGGCCCGGATCACGCTGGTCTTCCTGCGTGAGGGCATCACGCTGCACGCCAGCCTGAACGCCGCCGAGCCCACCGGGAGCGCAGGATGACGATCCAGCAGAAGCTGCATCTGCCGATGCGCACCTCGACCGCGGTGCTGATCCTGCTCTTCGTGGGGCTGCTCGTGCTCTACTTCTGGGTCCGGCCGGACACCGCTGCGACCAGCACCACGGGCCAGGACAGCCCGCAGACCGGGCAGCAGGCGACGAACCCGCCGGACTCGCCGAGCCACTCGCCGACGCCGTCGCCGTCGCCGTCCTCGCCGTCGCCGAGCGCCACGCCGTCCTCGCCCAGCCCGCGCCGGTCCAGCCCGGCGCCCACGCCCGCGCCGTCGACGCCGGGCAGCACCCCGCTGCCCTCCTCCACGCCGACGCCGGCGCCGACGGCCAGCACGCCGGCCGCGGCGCCGTCCGGCTGACCGGGATCAGGCGTCCGGCGTGACGGCGGTGGGCTGGCGCAGCCAGGCGTCGACCAGCGCGCTCGACCCGGCGGCGTGCACCCGGACGTCCGTGCACCGCTCGCGCAGACGGTGCAGCGTCTCGTGGTCGCCGAGCGGGACGACCGCCTCCAGCCGGGCGCTGTCCCGTACGCCGGGCAGGTCGAGGACCAGGTCGACCAGGCTGGACCTGGTGCCCGGCGTGATGTGGCCGGACTCGGCCCGGAGCGAGACCCGGACCGTCCCGTCGGCCCGCGCCGGGGTGATGACGTCAGCGGCGGCGGCCCGGCGGTTGCCGTCCTCGATCACAACATGAAGTCTGCGGTCACGTTCAGTCATGACGCATCCTTCGGCTCGATTCTGCTGATCACGTTTCTGGGGCTAGAGAGCACAGATTGACGCCAGTACTCACTGTAGGCATCTCATGCCCAGATTCCGACCCCGCACCTGCTGAAATCATCGTGAAGACGGGTGAGACGTCCGGCCTCGCCCCCGACGGCGACGGAGGTAACGCATGGTCAGGGCCCCGGCCGGGGATTGGGACTACGAGCGGCACGGTCACGGCTACACGGTCTACCGGCAGCCGGACCCGCGGATCGCGGCCCAGGTGCACCGGGCCCTGGGCCCGGCGCGGACCGTGCTCAACGTCGGCGCCGGGGCGGGCTCGTACGAGCCGGAGGGCCGCTACGTGCTGGCCGTTGAGCCGTCCGCGGTGATGCGGGCGCAGCGGCCGCGGTCGCTGGCCCCGGCCATCGACGCGGTGGCCGAGTCGCTGCCGCTGGACGACCGCAGCGTCGACGCGGCGATGGCGATGATCACGATCCACCAGTGGCCGGACGCCGGACGAGGGCTGCGCGAGATGCGCCGGGTGACCCGCGGCCCGGTGGTCATCATGACCTTCGACGGGGACGCGCTGGACCGGTTCTGGCTGGCGGACTACAGCCCGGAGCTGATGGACGCGGAACGCCGCCGCTACCCGGCGATCTCCGCCATCAGCGCCGCTCTGGGCGGATCCGCTGAGGTCAGCGTGGTGCCGGTGCCCGCGGATTGCACCGATGGGTTCACCGAGGCCTATTACGCCCGGCCGGAGAAGTTCCTCGACCCGGCGGCCCGCGGCGCCCAGTCCGCGTGGGGCTTCGTGACCGCGGCCGAGCAGGGCGCAGCGGTCGCCCGGCTGCGGGCCGACCTGGACTCCGGGGCCTGGCAGCAGCGGTACGGCCGGTGGCGGGATCAGCCGTTCTTCGAAGGCTCGCTCCGGCTAGTCGTATCCAATCCTGACGCCTGAGCCAGTCCGCCACCGGACGGTGCGGGTCGGCGGCCAGGTCAGGCGGGACCTGCCCGCTCCATGCCGAACCGGGCCATCAGCTCCCGCTCCTGCGCAGGCTCCGGCGGCTGCGGCCCGTTCCACAGGTCGTGCAGCGCGGCGAAGTAGGCGTCCATCGCCGGGGCGTGGATGACCAGGAGCCGGGCCGGCTCGCCCGAGCGGTTCCCGAACGTGTGCCCGGTGCCGCGCGGGACCAGCACGAAGTCCTCCCGGCCCAGGGTCAGCTCCGCGCCCTCGACGGTGACCGTGACCAGCCCGTCCAGCCCGAAGTAGGCCTCGGAGCAGTTCGTGTGCCGGTGCGGCGGCGGCTGCCGCCGCCCGCGGCAGGGTCCGCTCCATCAGCGACAGCGTCACCCCCGCTGCCCGCGGCCAGCGCCTTGACGATCATCTCGCTGCCCCGGGCAGGTATAACAGCGTCCGCTGCCCGGTCCGCGAGCACCTCGGCCTGCATCCGCCGATCATCGCGGTGCGCGCCAGCAAGCACTGTCACAGGCGGAGGGGGTCTCTCGTCTCAGCTGGCGGCAACGGAAATGGCGCCCGCCCACTGGGGTGCGGGCGGCGAAAGGAGTCGTCGTTATGCGGATCTTCGTGGCCGGCGCGGCTGGTGCCATCGGGCAGCGCCTGGTCCCCCAGCTCGTCGCGGCCGGCCATCAGGTCACCGCCAGCACCCGCCGCCCGGACGGCCAGGCCCGGCTGCGCGCCATGGGCGCCGAGCCTGCGGTCATGGACGGCCTGGACCCGGCCGCGGTCGGCGAAGCGGTGGCCCGGGCCCGGCCCGAGGTGGTCATCCACCAGATGACCGCCCTGGCCGCCGGCACCGACCTGCGGCACTTTGACCGGAGCTTCGCGGTCACCAACCGGCTGCGCACCGAGGGCACCGACCACCTGCTGGCCGCGGCCACCGCGGCCGGGGCCCGCCGGTTCATCGCGCAGGGCTTCACCGGCTGGTCCAACATCCGGTCGGGCGGCCCGGTGAAGACCGAGCAGGACCCGCTGGACCCGGACCCGCCCGCGAACCAGCGGCAGACCCTGGCCGCGCTGCGCTACCTGGAGAACGCGGTGACCGGCGCGCCCGGCCTGGAGGGCATCGTGCTGCGGTACGGGGCGCTGTACGGTCCCGGCACCGCGAACGAGGTGCTCGGGTTCACCCGGCAGCGGAAGCTGCCGCTGGTCGGCGAGGCCGGCGGGGTCTGGTCGTTCCTGCACACCGACGACGCGGCCGCGGCCACGGTGGCCGCGCTGACCCGGGGCCGGCCCGGCGTGTACAACATCACCGACGACGAGCCCGCGAAGGTGGCCGACTGGCTGCCCTGGCTGGCCCGGGAACTGGGCGCCAAGCCGCCGATGCGGCTGCCGGTCTGGCTGGCCCGGCTGGCCGCCGGCGAGGTGGCAGTATCGGTGCTGACGCAGATCCGCGGGTCGTCCAACGCCAAGGCGCGGGCCGAGCTTGACTGGGTGCCGTCCTGGGCGAGCTGGCGGCAGGGGTTCCTGGCGGTGGACGCCGCCGAGCGGGCCGGCGGGCCGGCCGGGGCAGCCCGGGCGGCCGGGAAGGCCAGTGGTGGGATGGACAGTGGTGGGATGGACAGTGGTGGGCACAGCTGACGCCGTCGCGGCGGAGACCTTCGAGCAGCTGCGCCCGCTGCTGTTCGGCATCGCCTACCGGATGCTCGGCAGCGTGGCCGACGCGGAGGACATCGTCCAGGAAGCGTTCCTGCGCTACCACCGGGCGCTGGCCTCCTCCCCCGCGGTCGAGTCACCCAAGGCGTTCCTGTCCGCGGTCGTCACCCGGCTGGCCATCGACCAGCTGCGGTCGGCCCGGGTCCGCCGGGAGGCCTACATCGGGCCGTGGCTGCCCGAGCCGGTGCTGACCGACCCGGTCGCGCCCGGCCCGGCCGCCCCGGGCCCGGCCGATCAGGCCGAGCACCACGAGTCGCTGTCCATGGCCTTCCTGCTGCTGCTGGAGCGGCTGAGCCCGGCCGAGCGGGCGGTGTTCCTGCTCCGCGACGTGTTCGGGTTCGGTTACGGCGAGATCGCCGGCATCGTGGGCCTGACCGAGGCCAACTGCCGCCAGGTCGCGCACCGGGCCCGCCAGCACGTGACCGAGCACAAGCCCCGGTTCGACGCCTCCGCCCGGCGGCGGGACGACCTGGCCCGCCGGTTCTTCGCCATCGTCGAGGGCGACGCGGACCTGTCCGGCCTGGTCGGCCTGCTGGCCGAGGACGTGACCGTGTACGGCGACAGCGGCGGCACCAAGCCGTCCTGGCCGCAGCCGATCCACGGGCGGGACAACGTGCTCCGGCTGGTCGCGGGCCTGGCCCGGCAGGGCAGCGTGCTCGGCGCCACGTCCCGCCGGGTGCAGATCAACGGCCAGCCCGGGGCGCTGTTCTACGACCGGGCCGGGCGGCTGATCAGCGCCATGGTGCTGGACATCAGCGACGGCGCGATCGCCGCGGTGCGGTCCATCATCGCCCCGGGCAAGCTCGGCCACCTCGGCCCGCTCTCGGACTTCCGCGACGAGCTGCCCGGGGCCCGCCAGGACCCGGGCTGGCGGCCCGGCTAGCCGTTACCAGCCGGGCTGGCGACGCAGGATAGTCAGTGGCGGGCCGCTGACCTGGCCCGTAGCATCTGCCCATGAGCTTCCTTTGACTGTGACCTGAGCTGAGCGGCCCGTGGCCCGCCTTCCGCTCATCGACCCATGGCCGGTGAGGACACGGAAGGAAGCCACGTGACACGCACCAGACCGGGCCGCCCGCCCGCCGCCGTCAGCGCGGCGGTGCTCGCGGCGGCTCTTGCCGTCGAGCTGATCGACGAGCTCGTGGACGGCACCAAGGGCGCAGCGCTCCCGCTCATGCGCCATGATCTCGGGCTCAGCTACACCCAGCTGGGCCTGCTGGCCTCGGTTCCGGTGCTGATCGGCAGCCTCGCGGAACTGCCGATGGGGCTGCTGGCCGGGCACGGGCGCCGTCAGCGGATCGCCGTGCTGGCCGGCGGCGGGCTGTTCGCGGCCGCGCTGGCGGCCACGGCGCTGTCCAGGTCGTTCGCCGGGCTGCTGATCGCCTTGACCGTGTTCTTCCCGGCCTCCGGCGCGTTCGTCGGGCTGACGCAATCCGGGCTGATGGCCGCCGATCCGGCCCGGCAGGAACAGCACATGGCCCGGTGGAACCTGGCCGGGTCGGCCGGGGCGGTGACCGGGCCGCTGCTGCTGATCGCGGTGCTGGCGGCCGGCGGCACCTGGCGGGTGGCCTACCTGCTGCTGGCCGCCGCCGCGCTGGCCGCCGGGGCGATCCTGGCCCGGTCCGGGCGTGCGCTGATCGCGGCGCCGCCGGAGGGCCCGGGTGAGGCCGACGGCGCCGCCGGCTGGTCCGCCGGCCTGCGGGAGGCCGCGGCGGCGGCCCGGCGGGGCGAGGTGGCCCGGCTGCTCGTGCTCATCGAGGTCGCCGACTACCTGCTGGACGTGCTGACCGGTTTTCTCGCGGTGTACCTGGTGGACGTGGTGCACGCCACCGCGGGCCAGGCCGCGCTGGGGGTGACCGTGCGGCTGGTCGCCGGGCTGGCCGGGGACCTGCTGCTGGTGCTGGTCCTGGAGCGGGCCAGCGGGCTGGCCGTGCTGCGGGCCGGGGCGGCCGCGGCGCTGCTGCTGTACCCGGCGTTCCTGCTGGTGCCCGGGTTCTGGGCGAAGCTCGTCCTGCTGGCCGCGCTGTCGATGGTGACCGCGCCGCTGTACCCGGTGCTGCAGGCCCGGCTGTACGCCGCCCTGCCCGGGCGCAGCGGGGTCGCGGTCACGCTGAGCAGCGCGGCGGCGCTGGCCGCCGCGGCCGGGCCGCTGGCCGTCGGCGCGGCGGCCCAGCGGCTGGGCCTGACCTGGGCGATGGCCTCGCTCGCGCTGGCGGCCCCCGTGCTGCTGGCGGGGCGGCTGGCGGTCCTGGCCCGGCGCGGGCTGAACGCCGGCCCCGGGCACGCACAAAACAGCGGCCCCCCGGCCGAAGCCGGGGGGCCGCCGTCAGAACTCGGTTCTGACTAGCCGGTCAGGTCACCTGATTAGAGGATCCCAGCCGGGCCGGTCAGGGTGAACATCTGCCGGTCCGGCACCGTGCCACCGGAGAAGTTCTCCTGCTGCAGGGTGAGCAGGTTGCTCGGGTTCTTGCTGTTCGGGTTGAGCGTCATGACCAGCGGGTTGCTGGCGGACGTGTCAGCCGCGAACTCGAGCGG
This sequence comes from uncultured Actinomycetes bacterium, assembly GCA_963770375.1. Lineage (GTDB taxonomy): Bacteria > Actinomycetota > Actinomycetes > Streptosporangiales > Streptosporangiaceae > DASVBE01. The sequence goes on from CAVYPM010000020.1 coordinate 17,224, forward strand.
GAAGTAAACCAGGACGAGCGGCTTGATGCCCGGGAGCGTGATCTGGATGTCAGCGGCCAGGTCGGCGACCCAGAAGGTCCGCGGGGTGCCACAGCGCTCAAGGCGAACCTTGAAGCCCTCGGTCGCGCTGATCGCGCCAACGCAGAAGCCGCTCTCGTTGGAGTTCGGAGCGAACTGGCCCTGGTACACCGGGTAGAAGCTCGGGTAGTTCAGGCACGCGTACGAGGTCGGGTCGATCGAGTTGACGCCACCAGTGCCGCACAGCTGACCCAGGATGCCGACGAACCGGATGATGAAGTCCTCGTTCGTCCGGGTGTTGCTGGCCTGCCGCAGGTTAACGATGCGGTTCTGGTACAGGCTGGGGGCCTTGACGCCCTTCTGGGTGGCGTTCTGGATGAACGTCGGGCCGTTGTCCTGGTTCAGCAGCAGGTTGGAGATGTTGGTGCAGCGCCGGGGACACGGTGCCCGGGTTGTTGTCACACACCGTGGTCGCGTGCGGCTTGACGTGCACGCCCGCAGAGGCGGCCGTTGCGCCGGCCAGCCCGAGGGCCGTGCTCACGGCAACAGACGCCGCCAGCACGTACAGCCCCCTGATGGAGCGGTTCCGCATGGGTGATCCCTTCCTGTGGATACTGGGCCGGCCACCCCGGAGGGTGGCCTGGGCGGTCAAGCTCTGGCCGGCCGCTACTGACTGCTGTTGTTCTTTGCGCGTAACTTGCTGTGATTCCGCCCTGTCAGTCAGTGGCAAACGCCTTGCCATGGGCAGACTGCTGACGATTTCTCGTCTGCGTCCCCCAGGCCCCGGCGAACCTTCGACTGGCCAGATTCACATGAACATGACGTGCGGCCGGCGGAAGCGGTTGACCGGTCTGGGCAAATTCGTCGAAGAAATTTTGCCGGTACGGGATTGAACGGAGATATGTCCGGATTTGGGCGGTATACGCCCCCGGCAGGATCCCCATCAATCCGCACAGACCGGACCTTTCTTCGCTTCCTTCGCAATCAGGACAGCCAACGCAGAAGTTCGTGCCGCGGAGAACCATGGAACCGGAGGTTCGCGAGCTCTGCCGTAGCACGGCACATCTTCCGCCACACCGCACCGGCGCCGGACAGGCCGCCGTGTGGTGCAGGACGGCGTCGAGATGCCGCCCGTGCCCCATTGTCCGCTCTTGCCGGGCCGTGGACTGGATCTTCGCCACGGTCCAAGATCCCGATTTGATAACGGGATGTAACCCGGACCGGGCCGGCCGCCGATGCGGCCGGCCCGGCGGCAGGACGGGGCGATCTGGTCTTACTGATCCTCAGACGGCTCCGCGCGGGTGAGGGCGGCCGGCCGGAGCGGCTGCTCGGAGTTGCCCCCCATGCCCTTCTTCACTGAGTCCAGGATGGCCATGCCCTGGCTCACCAGGCCGGCCGCGACCTCACTGAGCCCGTCGGCGCCGTTGAGCACGCTCACGTTGGCGCCGGCCAGGCCGCCGGCCGCCTCCCGCACGATCTGCGGCAGCTGCTCGATCAGCATCCGGTCCAGCGCGATCCGCTGATGCGAGGCCGCCGCCTCGGCCTGGAGCTTGACCCGCTCCGCGTCGGCCTGGGCCAGGATGCGCACCTTCGCGGCTTCCGCCTCGGCCGGCCGGACCACCTCGGCGACCAGCTGGCGCTGCCGCAGCTCGGCCTGGCGGTGCGCCAGCTCGGTCTGCGCGGCCAGCACGCCCATCTGCGCCTGGGCCTGCGCCAGCGGGCCCGCCTGGGAGGCCTCGGCCTGGGCCTTGTCCACCTCGGCCTTATACGAGGCCTGCACGACCGACGTCTGCCGGGCGTACTCGGCCTGCTTGCGCTGGGATTCCTGCTGGGCCTCGGACGCGGCCTGGGTCGCCTGGGCCTGCGCGATCTGGGCCTGCCGCTGGATCGCGGCGCTGTGCGGCGCGGCCATCGCGTCGATGTAGCCGGACTTCAGGTCGTCGATGGACTGGATCTGCAGCGAGTCGACGATCAGGCCGATCTTCAGCATCTCCGCCTTCGAGCCGTCGAGCACCTCGATGGCCAGCTTCTGCCGCTCGGTAACGATCTCCTCCACGGTCATCGAGCCGATGATCGACCGGAGGTGGCCGGCGAAGATCCGCCCGGTCAGCAAGGACATCTGGTCCTGGTCGGAGAGGAACCGCTGGCCGGCGTTGACGATGCTCTCCTCGTCGTTGCCCACCTTGAACGCGATCACCGCGCGGACGTTGAGCGAGATGCCCTGCCGGGTCACGCAGGTCTCCGCGACCTCGGCCTCGCACATGGCCAGGGTGAGGAACCTGACCTTGCGGAAGAACGGCAGGATGAACGCGCCGTGGCCGGTGACCACGCGGAACGGCGCGCCGCTGCGGCCGGACCTCGCGCCGGAGATCAGCATGGCCTGGTCAGGCGCGGGAACTCGGTAGCCGAACATCTGGACTCTCCCTGAATACGCGGGGCACTGCCCCGTCAGTAGCTGCAATCCGGGTGACGGCCCTGGGCCGCGTGGCGGTCCGGCCGCGTCTTTGGCCGCGGGACGGCCGGGCCAGCCCGGCCGTCCCGCGGGACGTGATCATTCTGGCGGCGGGCCGATTGGGTCCGCCCATTCGCTGACATCCACCGTGCGGCCGCCCCGCGAATCGATGACCAGCACGGTGGCACCCCGGGGCAGGGGCTGCGGGGACCAGGCGATGTAACACTCGGTCCCGCCGCGGATCCGGACCATGACCTCGCCAGGGCCGTCGGGCCCGCGGGTACCGATGCTGAGTACACCGATGCTGCCGATCAGGGCTGATTCCCGAGGCACAGGCCGCCGCTCCTCAAGCACCCCAGAGGTGGATGCACCCATTATCGCCCTATCCCCGCCGGATCCTGCCCTTTCCGCGGCGCCCGTAAGCCGATGCCCCGCGGGGAATAGGCCGGCCCGGGAGCGACGTTCTGATACCCGTCGGTGCGTTGTGTCCCCCGGGCCTCAACTACTGCCGCCGCGGAATACCGTCCGGCTGGAGCCGCGGTGCGCCACTCGCCGAGAGGCGACCTCGCACCGGCCTCGAATCGCCCCCGGCCAGCGTCCTGCGATGCTGGCCGGGGGCGTTCGCAGAGCTGGCCGGCCACGGCCGGCCGCGACACGAAAGGCTTACTGCTCATGGCCGACGCCACGTCTGGTCTCCCCCCGGCCGGCCTTGACGACCCGTTCGCCGTGCTGACCGGGTCGCTGGCCGGCACCACCCGGCTGGCCCTGACCGTGACCGGATCCGGCCCGCTGACCCCGCACATGCACCGGCTGCAGCTGACCGCGCCGGAACTGGCCGGCCTGCGCTATCTGCCGGGCCAGGACATGATGCTGCTGGTCGGCGTGGAGGGAAACCGCCCGGTCCGGCGCCGCTACACGATCAGGGACCTCGACACCGCCCGCCAGAGCGTCACGCTGGACGTGGTCCGGCACGGCGACGGCCCCGGCGAGCAGTGGGTCAGCGCCGCCCAGCCGGGCGACGCGATCGAGGGCATCGCCCCGCGCGGCAAGATCACGACGTCACCGGACGCGGACTGGCATCTGTTCGTCGGGGACGAGTCCGCGCTGCCGGCCATCTTCGTCATGACCGAGTCGCTCCCGGCGGAGCGGCAGGCAGTGATCCTGCTGGAGATCCCGGAGGCGGCTGATGAGCAGCCGCTGGCCGCCAAGGCGGGCGTCAGCCTGCGGTGGCTGCCTCGCCAGAATGGGCCGGCCGGCGAACCGGGCGCTCTTGCCGCGGCCGCCGCCGATGTCCCGCTGCCACCTGGCCTCGGCCACGTATACCTGCTGGGCGAGGCCCGGGTGGTATCCCGGCTGCGCGAGGTCATGGCCGACCGCGGGCTGCCGGGCAGCCAGGTCTCGCCGAAGGCCTACTGGGGCCGCGGCAAGGCCAACGCCAGCCACGGCGAGCCCGCCAAGGACAGCTGACCCGCGCCCCTGCAGCCGTCGCACACCACTACGAGCCCGCCCGGGACGGCCGGCCCGCGCCCCCGATTCCGTAATTCATAAATCTTGATCAATGAATCTTGATCAGCATTCGTTGATCAGGGTGCCAGGAAGCGGAGGCGGGGGCGGTCAGTCACCAGCGGGCCACGGGCCAGCCACCCCGGTCGCCGCCAAGACGCCGGCCGGACGGGGCAGCGCGGTCTGGGTGCCGCGCCGGGTGGTGGCGGTGGCCCCGGCGGCGCAGGCCGCGCGCAGCGCCACCGGCGGCGCAGCGCCAGCCGCCAGGCCCACCGCCAGCGCGGCCACGAATGCGTCACCCGCCCCGACGGCATCCACGCTGGCCACCGCAAAACCCGGCACCTGCTCGGCGCCGCCCGGGCCAGCAAGCGCAGCGCCGTGCGATCCGGCGGTGACCACCGCGTAGCCGCGGTCCGCCGCGGCGTGCCCGGCCTCCTTGGCACCCGGGCTGGCCGCGGCGGTCAGCAGGTCCCGCAGGGCCGCGGCCGCCTCCGCCGCCCCGGCCAGGCCGGCCACCGGACGGCCGAGCAGCGCAGCCGCCTCGGACTCGTTGACCACCAGCCAGTCCGCCCGGGCCGCCAGCTGCACGGCCGCCTCCGCGTCCGCGGGCACCGGGGCCAGGTTCAGCAGGGTGGGCACCCCGCGCCGGGCCGCGCCGGCCAGGGCCGCGGCGATCGCGGCGGACGGGATCTCGGCCGAGATGACCAGCAGCCCCGGTGGGCCGGCCAGCGCTGCGGCCGCTTCAGCCGGGCCGCACTCGACGTTCGCGCCGGGCGCCACCGTGATCATGTTCTCGCCGGCTGCGTCCACCGTGATCAGCGCAAGGCCGGTGGCCGCGCCGGGCACCCGCCGTACTCCTTCCCGGGCTATTCCCTCGGCGGCGAGCGCCAGCAGGATCGGCCCGCCGAACTCGTCCTCGCCCACGCAGCCGGCCATCGCGGTGTCCGCGCCGAGCCGGGCCGCCGCGACCGCCTGGTTGGCGCCCTTGCCGCCCGGGGCGATCACCGCCTGGCCGCCGAGGATCGTCTCCCCCGGGCCCGGCAGCCTGCCCACCGAGACCGAGATGTCCATGTTCAGGCTGCCCAGGACGGCCAGCCGGGGCTGGGTGGTGATGGCTACCTCCGGTGCTCAGGCGGGCCGGTGTTTCAGCGGGGGCGGCGCTTCAAGCGGAGCCGCACCAGGCCCGCACCGCGGCGCGGGCCTGCCCGGTGCGCAGGCTGGCGTCCCGCTCATCCGATGCCCAGGCAATGTAGCCGTCCGGCCGGGCCAGCACCGCGGCCGGGAGCCGGGCTCCCTGGCACCGCCGGTAGCGCACCCGGCGCACCAGGTCCGCGGTGCCTGCGCCGCCCGGGCCTGGCACCGCCCGGGCCGGCGCAGTCAGCGGCGCCCGTGCTGTCGTCCTGGCCGGCCGCTTCCAGCAGCGCGAACCGGCCCTCGCCGAACAGGCCGTACAGCCGGGCGGTGCCGCCGCCGGCGAGGTCCAGCGTGCCGCGCGGCAGCCGCGCCCCGGCCAGCTTGTGCACCGGGCCCAGGGCCGGGTCCGGGACGGGGCCGGCCCTGTCCGGCGGATACCGGATGGCCACCCCCGAGTAGGTCGCGGCCAGCCAGTCCTGCACCGGCGGCAGCGGCGCGATCATCCGGTGCGCGGCCCAGCGGACCGCCCGGCGCCGGGCCGTGCGGGCCGTGTTCAGCCGGAACTGGCGGCCGGTCAGCGCGAGGACCGCCCGGCCGACCGGATACCGCTCGTCGTGGTAGGAGTCGAGCAGCCAGCCCGGTGCCCGGCCGGCCGCCGTTGCGCCGAGTTTCCAGCCCAGGTTCACCGCGTCCTGCAGGCCGGTGTTCATGCCCTGGGCCCCGGCCGGGGAGTGGGTGTGCGCCGCGTCGCCGGCCAGCAGTACCCGGCCGGCCCGGTACTGCGGCACCTGCCGGCTCTCGCTGCGGTAACGGCCGGACCAGGTCATGTCCCGCGGGCCGAAGTCCTGGCCGGTCACCCGGATCAGGCTGGTCCTGATCTCGTCCAGCGTCACCGGCTCGCTGACCCCGGCCCCGGCCCGGGCGTAGTCGTACAGCACGGTCCGGCACGACCCGTCGCGGAACGGGAAGACCAGCAGCATGCCGCGGTCGGACAGGTCACCGTAGGCGTCGGTCATCGGCAGGCCGTCCAGGTGCAGGTCGGCCAGCAGCACCGAGCCGGGGTTGGGCGCCCCGGGGAACGGCAGGCCGGCCGCCTGCCGGACGAAGCTGCGCAGCCCGTCGCAGCCCACCAGGTAGTCGGCCCGCTCGGTTTCCCCGCTGGCCAGCCGCACCCGCACCTCGTGGTCGTCCTGCTCGATCCCGGTGACCTCGCAGGACCAGCGCAGGGTGGTGCCCAGGCTCGTGGCGCGGTCCAGGAGCAGGGTCTCGATCTGGCTCTGCGGGATGTCCAGCAGGTAGGGAAAATCAGAATCCAGCCGGCCAAAGTTAATGGCCGCGCCCTTCAGCCCGAGCGGAAACGACGGCACCGGGAGGCCGGCCGCGGTGAACGCGCCCGCCTGGCCGCGCAGGTCGAGCATTTCCATGCTCCGCGCGTGCAGGCAGATAGCACGGGAATCGGCGCGCAGCCCGGACCGCCGGTCGAGCACCCGCACCTGGGCGCCGGCCAGGGCCAATTCGGCCGAAAGCGCCAGGCCGGTCGGCCCGGCGCCGACCACGATCACCGTGCCGGCGCCGGCCATGCCCTCACCTGCGCCGGGGCCTGCGGAAGGGCCCGGCACGCCGGCCACGCCCGTTGGGCCCGCGCAGCGCGATCTTGCAGCCGCTCGGACATTAGTCTTGTCGTCACGCTAAGTTAGCTACCGTTCTTTCTCAATCTGAGCGAAGCTGTTCCATAATTGGGCGAACATCCCGCTGGCCGGGGGCTCGCCCAGCGGGCCGGCACCACCCGGCGTGAGCGCAACGCCGCAGGTGCGACGCAGGGTCGACGCAGGAAGGAGGGGCTACCCGTGACTGCTGACGCGACCACGGAGATCTCCGCCCTCCTGTCCAACGCCTCGGCGCGGACGCTGACCCTCGGTATCGACAAAACCGGCCGGGTCCTCCAGCACGACCGGAATTCCGCGGACATGCTCGCTTATCCCGGTGACGCCCTGCTCGGCACTGAGCTCAGCAGCCTGCTGGCGGGTCCCTCGTCGCACACGATAGCCCTGGAGGGCTTGCTGAGCGCGGCGCTGTCCGGCCGCGAGGGCACGGCCGTGCTGACGTTCCGGACCCGGGACGGCGACCCGCTGGATTCTGTGGTCACCATCCAGCCGATGCGCTCCTCGGACCCGAGCCTGATCGGGCTGGTGCTGATCCGGATCCCGCCGCCGTCCGAGGGCCGTTTCCTGGACCCGGCGGTGATGCGGCACGCGCTCCTGGACGGCGCGTTCAAGCGGATCGGCGGCGCGCTGGACATCGACCAGCTGGCCCGCGAATTCGTCAACATCGCCGTACCGCACTTCTGCAACACGGCCGGGCTGGCGATCCTGGAGAGCCTGGTGGCCGGGGAGGAGCTGCCGGCCGACAGCCCGGACGGCTCCCAGCTGCTGCGCCGGCTCGCGGTGGCCTACGACGACAGCAACTCCGCCTGGGACGCGGTGTTCCCGACCGGGGAGATCCTGCGCTACCCGCCGGGCACGCCGTACACCGAATGCATGGCCACCGGCAAGCCGGTGCGCCTGAAGATGGGCAGCGACCAGGCGGCGCGGATCGCGACCTCGTGGCTGCGCCGGCCGGTGGCCCAGCTGCTGGCCAACACCTCGCTGCTGCTGCTCCCGCTGGCCGCGCGCGACGTCACGCTCGGCTTCGTGGTCTGCACCCGCAAGGACAGCTACCGGGCCTTCGACGCGTACGACACCGAGATCGGCATGGAGTTCGCGTCCCGGGCGGCGATCTTCATCGATAACGCCCGCCGGTACAGCCGGGAGCGGGCCACCGCGGTGACCTTGCAGCGCAGCCTGCTGCCGACCGGGCTGTCCAAGCCGTCGTCGGTCGAGGTGCGGCACCGCTACCTGCCCGGCAGCAAGCTGATCGAGGTCGGCGGCGACTGGTACGAGTCGATCGCGCTGCCCGGCGCGCGGGTGGCGCTGGTCGTGGGGGACGTGGCCGGGCACGGTGTGCGGGCCGCGGTGACCATGGGCCGGCTGCGCACCGCGATCCACACCCTGGCCATGCTCGAGCTGTCCCCGGCGGAGACCCTTCAGCAGCTGAACGAGCTGATGGGCGACCTCGGCGCGCGCGAGCCGCACTTCGCCACCTGCGTGTACGCGGTGTACGACGCGGTGACCGGCATGCTGGAGGTGGCCTCGGCCGGGCACCTGCCGCCGCTGCTGGTCGGCCCGGACGGCACCAACGAGTTCCTCAGCCTGACCCCGGCGCCGCCGCTGGGCATCGGCTCCGGCTCGGTGCAGAGCAAGTTCGTCCCGGTCACCGACGGCAGCCTGCTGGTGCTCTACACCGACGGCCTGGTGGAGAACCGGACCCGGGACATCGACGTGGGCCTGCGGCTGCTCAGCGAGATCTTCGGGCCCGGTGCCGCGGCCCGGCCGCTGGAGGACCTGTGCCGGGCCACCCTGGCCGGGGTGTACTCCGACCAGCAGCGCGACGACATCGCGCTGCTGATGGCCCGGCTGAGCCGGATTCCCGCGGACAACCACATCAGCTGGACGCTGCCGGCCGAGCTGACCTCGGCCCGGCGCGCCCGCGGGCTGATCCGCCGCCCGCTGACCCGCTGGAACCTGGCCGACCTCATCCCGGTCACCGAGCTGCTGGTGTCCGAGCTGGTCACGAACTCGGTCCGGTACGCCCAGGGCATGATCGGGCTGCGGCTGGTGCTCGAGGGCGGCCTGGTGGTCGAGGTCACCGACGACTCGGCCGCGCTGCCCCGGCTGCGGCACCCGGACGAGGACGACGAGCGCGGCCGCGGCCTCCAGGTGATCAGCCAGTTCGCGCAGCGGTGGGGGGCGCGCCGGACCGCAACCGGCAAGGTGGTCTGGTGCGAGCAGGCCCTGCCGCACGCCGGCGACGGGGACGACTGAACTGCGGCCCGCCGGCGCGTTGGGTGCGGGCCCTCCTTCTGCTGCGGGCCGCCTGCCTGCTGCTGGCCGGGCTGCTGATCGTTCTCACCGCGGGCTGTGCCGCCCCGCCACCGCGGCTGCTGATGAACGGGATCGCCGCGGACCGGCTGGCGCCGGACGGGATCCGGGCGCTGCCGGTGCCCAGCGGGCCGGCCGGACGGCTGGCCGGCCCGGCTGGCCTGCCTGCGGGCGGCGGCCCGGCCGCGCTCAGCCCGGCGCAGCGCCGCTTCCTGGCCGCCGGGACCGTGCCCGGCCAGACGCGCTGGCAGCGCCAGCTGGCTGCGGCCGCGCTGGCTGACCTGCGGCTGCTCACCCGCCCTGACGGCGCGGTCGCGGCGGCCTGGTACGGCCAGTGGAAGTACGCGTGGCCGCGGGACGCCAGCTGGGTGGCGGCCGCGCTGACCGTGACCGGGCATAGCGCAACCGCGCTGCGCATCCTGCGCTTCCTGGCCCGCGGGGTGACCCTGTCCGGCCGGTTCGCGGCCCGCTACCAGCTGTCCGGGGCGCCGGTGTGGACCGGGCTGGCCCCGGAGCTGGACGACAACGGCTGGTTCCCGTGGGCGGTGTGGGTGTGGTACGCGTCGGCGACCGGTCCGGGGGCGGGCCGGGACGCGGCGGGCCGGGTCGCGGCCGGCCGCGCCGCCGTTCGCAACGAGCTGGCCGCCCTCTGGCCGGCCGTATCAAGATCAGCGGATTACGCGATGGCGTCGCTGGGCCCGGATGGACTGCCGTCGCCGTCACCGGATTACTGGGAGCAGCGGGCCAGCCAGCCGACGATCGGCACCGCGGCGCCGCTGCTGGCCGGCCTGCGTGCGGCGGCGCGGCTGGCCGGGGTGGCGGGGCCGGGCGCGGCCGCGGCCGGCGGCCGGTTCGCGGCCGCGGCGGCGCGGCTGCGGCGCGGGATCACCGCCGCGTTCGGCCCCGATTTCCCGCGTTACCCGGCCGCCTTCGGCGGGCCCGCGGACTACGTCGCGCTGTTCGGCACCGGGCCGGGCCAGGGCCAGGCCGGGACGGCCGCGCTGTCCGTGCTCAACGGCCCCGATTCGGCGGTGACGTTCCTCGGCCCGCCGTTCGCCGCGCCGGACCCTGTGGTCAGCGCGGCGATCGCCCGGGCGGCCCGGGCGCTGACCCTGCCCAACGGCGGGATCCTGCCCGGCACCACCTGGCACGGCAGCCGGACCACCGCGTGGACGCCGTCAACCGGATTCTTCGCGCTGTCCGACGCGGCCAGCGGCCACCGGGCCGCGGCGGTTCGCTGGCTGGCTTGGCTGGCCGGTCACCGGACCACCGCGGGCGAGGTCCCCGAGCAGGTCGGTGCCCGCGGCCAGCCGGTCTCGGTGGCCCCGCTGGCCTGGACCGACGCGATCGTGCTGCTGACCCTGTCCGCGCTGGCCCACCCGCTGCCGGTGCCCTAGGGGCGGGCGTAGAGGCTCAGCAGCAGGTCGCCCTCGGGCCAGGTTCCGGTGCGCCGGAAGCCGAGCTGGCCGAGCAGCGGGACCGGGCCGTCCTGGTGGATCTCCAGCACCCACAGCCGCCGGGCCGATCTCAGCCGCTGGGCTAGCTGCGGGCCGGTCACGTTGCTGCCGAACAGCTGCCCGTCGGCGGTGGCGGTCCGGCCCCGGGCCACGTCCCGCAGCTGGGCCAGCCCGTACGGGTAGGCCACCGCGGCCGTGCGCATCCCGTCCTGGGCCCAGTAGACCCCGTCGCCGGGCTGCCGGAGCGCGGCGATGACCCGGTCCGCGCCGCGGATGCCGTCCCCGTGGCCGAGCTCCTGCCTCGAGGTGACCTGCATGGGCAGCCCGAGCAGCACGATGACGGCCAGCGCGGCGACACCGGCCGGACGGCCGAGTGAGGTCACCGTGGCCCCGACCAGCAGCGCCACGGCCGGGATGCAGAACAGCACGTACCGGAACAGCCACACCGGATGCACCAGCGACACGGCCACCAGCACCGTGGCCGGCAGCAGCGCCCAGGGCAGCGCCAGGCTCAGCAGCCGGGGCGGCCACCAGGCGCGCAGCCGCCCGGGGCCGGCCGCCGCCCCGGCGACCGCGCAGGTGGTGATCAGCAGCGTGGTGATGGTCAGCGGCTCGGGCCCGATCAGCAGCCGTATGGTCAGCGCGCCCCGCAGTCCGGCCGGCCGGATCCAGCTGATCTGCTGCCGCTGCGCCCAGCCCGCCACGATGAGCGGGCTGACCAGCACGGTCGCGGCCCCGGCCGCGGCCGCCCAGCGGGCCAGCAGCGGGCCGCGGCCGCCGGGCCGCTTCGCCCAGCCGGGCTCACCGCGGCGCCGCCGCGCCGTCAGCGCCACCGTGACCGCGTGCGCCGGCACCAGCAGCAGGCTGAAGATGTTGAACAGGCCCAGTACCACCAGCCCGGCCGCGTAGGCCAGCAGCCAGCGCCGCTGGCCGCCGCTGTCCAGCACCCGGAGCAGCAGGTAGCTGGCCGCCACCGCGAGCGCGGTGACGATGGCGTAGGACCGGGCGTCCTGCGCGAACCAGCTGACCTCCGGCAGCACCGCGAACACCAGGCCGGCGACCAGCCCGGCCGCCCGGCCGGCCAGCCGCTGGCCGATCGCCACCACCCCGGCCGTCGCCGCGGCCATGGCCAGCACGGACGGCAGCCGGGTGGTCAGCTCGCCGGTGCCGCCGAGCCGCACCACCGGCCACATCAGCACGTAGTACGCGCCGTGCACGGCGTCGACGTGGCCCAGCATCGCGATCATGCGGCCGAATGGGCGGCCGGTCGCGGCCAGGGTGGCGGCCTCGTCCCGCCAGTAGGACGGCCCGGTGATGCCCCACAGCCCTAGCGACAGCGTGAGCAGCGGCGGCCCCGCGGCCAGCCAGGTCCGGGCCGGCGGCGGCCGCCGGGCGGCGACCGTGCCCGCACCTGTGCCCGCGGGACCGGCCGGGCCCGACCCGCTGATCTGGCGTCTGCCGAGACCGGCCGGGCCGGGCCGGGTGGTCATCGCGCGGACCCGCGTCCCGTGCTGGACGGACCCGTGCTGGGCGGACCCGTGCTGGGCGGACCCGTGCTGGGCGGACCCGTGCTGGCTGGCGGGCTCCGGTGCACGTACAGCGACAGCCACAGGTCGCTGGTCTGGTACACGCGGACCAGCCGGTAGCCGAGCCCGGCCATGATGCGCAGGTGCTGCCGGTTGGCCCCGACCGAGACCACCCACAGCCGCTGAACCCTGGTCATCAGCCGGTGCCGCAGGTGCGGTCCGTGCAGGTAGGTCCCGGCCAGCGTGGCCGACGCGGTCTTGGTCCGTTTCAGCGCGACGTTGCGCAGCTCAGGCAGGCCGAACGGGTAGGCGGCGGCCATGTACCTGGCGTCCCGCCCGGTGTACAGCACCGCGTCGCCGGGCCGGCGGTTCTCCGCGATGATCCGGTCGGCCTGCCGGATGTTGTCGCCGTGCGCGGCGGGCCGCCGGGCGTTCAGCTGACCGGGGACGGCGATGCCGACGACCACGGCCAGCGCCACCAGCCCGGTCCGCCAGCCCAGCGCGGCCAGCCCGGCCCCGGCCAGTACGGCCACCGCGGGCAGGCAGAACAGCACGTAGCGCAGCGTGTACACGGGATGGATGAACGACAGCAGGATCAGGATCGCGGGCGGCATCAGCAGCCACGGCAGGCACAGCGCGGGCAGCCGCGCGGGCCAGTCCGCCGCGGTCCGGCCGGCCGCCCGGCTGGTGGCCACGCCGCCGATGATCACCAGCAGCAGCGCACCGGCCAGGAACGGCGAGCCGATCAGGTTGGGCAGTTTCGCGAGCATGCTCAGGCTGGGGGGCTTGAGCCATTCCTGCGCGCCCTGCTGCTGCCAGGCGTAGACCAGCACCGGGCTGGCCACCGCGACCGCGGCGGCGATCGCGGCCAGCCAGCCACGCCGCAGCCCGCGCCCGCCGGCCCCGGCGCCGGGGACGCCCCCGGGCCCGGGCCCCGCCGCCCGTGCCCGCCGGCTGGCCAGCAGGACGGTCAGCCCGTGCGCCGGGATGATCACCAGGCCGAAGATGTTGACCACGCCGAGCGCGGCTACCGCCGCCCCGTACCCGATCAGCCACCGCCGCCGCTCCGGCGGCCGCCCCGGCCCGTCCGCCCCGCCCGGGGCCGGGCTTTCCCCGGTCCCGGGCCCGGCCTCGTTCAGTACCCGGACCAGCAGGTAGCTGGCCACCGCGGCCAGCGCGCTCACGGTCGCGTACGACCTGGCCTCCTGGCCGTACCGGCTGACCTCGGGCAGCGCCGCGAACACCAGCCCGGCGAGCAGCCCAGCCCGGCGCGAGATCAGCCGCCGCCCGATCCCGGCCACCGCGATCGCGGCCACCGCCATGGCCACCGCCGACGGCAGCCGGGTGACCAGTTCGGCCGTGCCGAAGATCCGCACGACCGCCCAGACCATCAGGTAGTACACGCCGTGCACGGCGTCCGCGTGGCCCAGCATCCGGAGCAGGTCACCGGCCGGGCGGGTCACCGCGGACAGCGTCGCGCCCTCGTCCCGCCAGTACGACGGGCCCTGGATCTGCCAGGTCACCACGGCCAGCGTGAGCAGCGGCGGCAGCGCAAGTTCCCAGAACGGCCAGCGGCGCAGCCTGCGCCGCCCGCCCGGCGGGGCCGGCCGTGCAGCCGCAGGCTCCGGTTCGGCCCCGGCCGCAGGCGGGGACGTGGACGGCACCCCGACCGCCGGCACGTCGAGCACCGGCACCTCGAGCACCGGCACGTCGAGCGCCGGTCCTGAGGGCGCGGGCCGGCGGAACCCGGCTGGGGCGGCGCGGCCGGCCGGGCGTCCCAGGCCGGGCGGGCCCACCCCGCGCCGGGCCGGGCCATCAGATCGCCGGGACCGGCCGCGCTGGCGGGCCGGGCCGGGTCACCGGGCCAGGCCGGGCCCTCCGCCCACGGGGTCCCGGCCTCCTGCGCCCGGCCCCCGAGGTGGCCGGCTAAGGCCGGGCCGGACGCGCGCGGCCCGGGACGTGACCCGTTGCCCCACTGCCCGGCCTGCCCGGACCCTCCTGCCTGCCCGCCGTCCGGCGGCGCCGCGGGAACAGGGGGCACGGCCGCCGCGGGCGGCTCCGCCGCCCCCGGCCCTGCCGTCCCTGGCTCCGGCGACCCGCCGGCTGAGGCGTTCCCGCCCGGCAAGGTCATCCCTGGCATCCTCCTGGCACGTTGCTGTACCTAGCGCGGAACTAGCCAAGCACGGGCCGCAGGACGCCAGCCGGGGATTAGACCGAATTCACCGCCGCGATCAGGATCCCCGGACAGCCCGGATCGATTCGCGCAGGGATCCCATGGTGGCCAGCACTGCCGACGGCTCATAACCGCAGTGAGCCATGCAGTTCGCGCACCGGGGGTCCTTGCCGCGCCCGTAGGCGTCCCAGTCCGTTGTCTCTATGAGCTCACGGTATGTCTTTACATAGCCGTCCGACATGAGATAGCAGGGTTTTTGCCATCCCAAAAGCGAATACGAAGGAATTCCCCAGGCTGTGCAGCCAAAATCGGCCTTGCCCTCGAGGAAGTCGAGGAACAGCGGCGAGTGGTTCAGCCGCCACCGCTTCCGGTTGCCGTCCGCGAAGGCCTTGCGGAACAGCTCCGTGGTCTCCGTCACGCCCAGGAAGTGCTCCTGGTCAGGCGCCTTCTCGTAAGCGTAGGCGGGCGAGATCATCATCTCGTCGACCTTCAGCTCGTCGTTCAGGTAGTTCAGCACGTCGATGACGGTCTGCGGGGTGTCGGTGTTGAAGAACGTGGTGTTCGTGGTGACCCGGAAGCCGCGCCGCTGGCATTCCCTGATCGCCTCGACCGCCTCGTCGAACACGCCTTCCTTGCACACCGATTCGTCGTGCCGCTCGGCCAGGCCGTCGATGTGCACCGCGAACGCGAGATACCGGGACGGCGTGAACTTGTCCAGCTTCTTCGGCAGCAGCAAGGCGTTCGTGCACAGGAACACGTACTTCTTGCGCTTGATCAGCTCGGCGACGAGAACGTCGATTTGCGGGTGCATCAGCGGCTCGCCGCCGGCGATGGACACCATCGGCGCGCCGCACTCGTCGATCGCGGCCAGCGCCTGCTCGACCGGCATGCGCTGCTTCAGCAGGCTGGCCGGCTGCTGGATCTTGCCGCACCCCGCGCACTTCAGGTTGCACGCGAACAGCGGCTCCAGCTCGACCAGCAGCGGGAATTTGGAACGGCGCGCGAGCTTCTGGCGGAACAGGTAGGTGCCCACCCGGATGCTCTGGCGCAACGGCATACTCATGCTTGCCTTACCTCCTTGGGCAGGCCGAAACGGATGTTCTCAGTGGCGACGACGCGCTCGGTTACCTCCACCGGGCCGAGCCCGCGGAGGGCGGAGACGATCTCCTCGACCACCGCCGGCGGCGCGGAGGCCCCGGCGGTGAGCCCGATCGTGCCGGCCCCGGCCAGCCAGCCCAGCTCGATGTCCTCCGGGCCGTCGATCAGGTATGCGGGCGTGCCATCCCGCTCCGCCACCTCCACCAGGCGGCGCGAGTTCGACGAGTTCGCCGACCCGGCCACCAGGACCAGGTCGCATTCGCTCGCGATAGCCCGCACGGCGAGCTGCCGGTTGGTGGTGGCGTAGCAGATGTCGTCGCTGCCCGGGCCGCGCGCGGCCGGGAAGCGCTCGAGCAGCTCGCCCACGACACCGTCGGCCTCCTCGGCCGACAGCGTGGTCTGCATCAGGTAGGCCACCTTGGCCGGGTCGTCCGGCTTCAGCCTGGCCACGTCGGCGCCGCTCTCCACCAGCACGGTCGAGCCCGGCGCCTCGCCCAGCGTGCCCTCGACCTCCTCGTGGCCGGAGTGCCCGATCAGCGCCACCAGGTAGCCGTCGGCGGCGAACCGCCGCGCCTCGGCGTGCACCTTGGAGACCAGCGGGCAGGTCGCGTCGATGGCGCCCATGCCGCGCCGCTCGGCTTCGTCCCGCACCGCGGGCGCTACCCCGTGCGCGGAGAACACCACCGGCGCGCCGTCCGGCACTTCGGTCAGCTCGTCCACGAAGATCGCGCCGCGCTGCTCCAGGTCGGCGACCACCCGGGAGTTGTGCACGATCTGCTTGCGCACGTAGACCGGCTGGCCGTGCCGTTCGAGCGCCCGCTCGACGATCTCGATGGCCCGTTCCACCCCGGCGCAGAACGACCGCGGCCCGGCCAGGATCACCTTCCGCCGCCCGGCCGCCGCGGCCCACCGGGCCAGCGCGGGCCCGGCCTGCCGCAGCGAGCGCAGCGCCGCCGCCCCGCCGGCCAGCGTGGCCGGCCCGAGCGGCCGGGCCGCGGTGTCGGACACCGCACGGACCACGATCGCGGGCCGGTCCGCGGCTGCCGTGAGCAGCCCGGCCGACTCCAGGTCGGCGGCCAGCGCGCCGCCGGCCGCCAGCCGTTCCCGGCCCGCACCGCGGACCAGCCGCGGCGTGCTCACCACCGGCCCGGCCACCGCGCGCAGCCCGGCCCGCCGCAGCTCCCCGGCCAGCAGCGGTGCCGACGGGCAGCTGATCTCCGCCGCCCCGCCGGTGACCCGCGACGCGACCACGAGGTCCCCGGGCTGCAGGCTGGCCGACAGTCCCCCGCCGGTCCCTGCTACCGCGAGCATCCCGAAGGAAGCGGTACGCAATTCTGCGGCGGCGGACTCGGCTCTCGACGGGCCGTATCCGGTGCGCCGGACATCCCCCGCCGGGCCCAGTCCGCGCCGCACCGCGCGGGCCTCGATCCGCAGCGGCGCGCACACAAGCAGCCGGTTCATCGGCGTCCTCCTGATGTCCCGGCGGGAACGCCGGGTTGCTGCCACATCACCGGCGGCCTGCCAGGTAGCGGCCCAGCGCGCTGACCGGGAAGACCACCCGGTACAGGTGGTAATTGATGTAGAAGTCACCGGGGAACCCGGTGCCGGTGAACTGCGGCTCGTCCCAGCCGCCGTCCGGGCGCTGGGTCTGCGCCAGCCAGCGGATGCCCCGCTCGGCCGCGGCGCCGTCCCCGTCCCCGGCCGCCAGCAGCGCGAGCAGCGCCCAGGCGGTCTGCGACGCGGTCGACTCGCCCCGCCCGGCCCAGCTGGGGTCGTCGTAGGAGCGGAGGTCCTCACCCCAGCCGCCGTCCGGGTTCTGGTGCGCTTCCAGCCACGCCACCGCCCGGCGGATGCACGGCTTGCCCGGCCGCACGCCGGCCGCGATCAGGCCGGGCACCACCGCACCGGTGCCGTAGATGTAGTTCGCGCCCCACCGGCCGAACCACGACCCGTCGCTTTCCTGCGCCCGCAGCAGCCAGGCCACACCGCGGCGCACCGCCTTGCTGCCGGCCAGCCCCTCGGCGGCGAGGGCCTCGATCGTGTGCGCCGTGACGTCCGCCGACGGCGGGTCGATGACCTCACCGAAGTCGCAGAACGGCAGCTTGGTGACCAGCCGCTTGACGTTGTCCGCGTCGAAGGCGCCCCAGCCGCCGTCCTTGGACTGCATCCCGGTCAGCCAGGTCACGCCGCGCTGCACGGCCGCGGCCGACCGCGGGGTCGCCGCGGTGGCCACCCGGCGCAGCGCGAGCAGCACCTCGGCCGTGTCGTCCACGTCCGGGTAGCCGTCGTTGTCGAACTCGAACGCCCAGCCTCCGGGGGCCAGCCCGGGCCGCCGGACCTGCCAGTCCCCCGGGCCCCTGATCTCCTCGTCCAGCACCCAGCCGGCCGCCCTCATCAGCGCCGGGTGGTCAGCGGGCAGGCCCGCGTCGGCCAGGCCGATGATCGCCAGCACGGTGTCCCACACCGGGGACTGGCAGGCCTCGAGCCGGCGGACCGGGCCGTCCGGGGTGTCCTCCCAGATCGTGAACCGGTCGAGCCCGGCCAGGCCGCGGGCTACGACCGGGTGGTCCAGGCTGTAGCCGAGCAGGTGCAGCGCCATCAGCGAGTACACCCAGGGCGGCTGGATTCCGCCCCACGACCCGTCCCGCTCCTGCCGGGCGATGATCCACTCCGCCGCGCGGCGCATCGCCGCGGTGCGCACCGCCCGCATGGGCCGGGTCTTCGCCGGACCGCCCTCGTACCGGTGCAGGACCTTGTCGAGCCGCTCGAACACCGCGGACCAGCCGTCCGCGGTCCGCGCCGGCACGGGGCCGGGACGCGTGCCCGCCGGGTACAGCTCAGGCAGTTCGAACGGCAGCGGCCGGGACGGCCGCAGCGACCCGACGACGGTCAGCGGCACGATCGTCTGCCGGGCCCAGCAGGCCCAGTCGTACACGTTGAACGGCGCCCAGGCGGGCAGGTAGATCAGCTCCGGCGGCATCACCGGCAGGTCGTCCCAGGACCACTGGCCGACCAGGGCCAGCCAGATCCGGGTGAACACCCGGGTGGCCGGGATGCCGCCCCGGTCCCTGATCCACGCCGCGGTTTCCGCCATGTGCCCGGCGTCCGGGGCGTCCCCGGCCAGCCGCAGCGCCACGTACGCCTCGACGGTGGTGGACAGGTCGGCCTCGCCGCCCGCGAAGTTCGACCAGGTGCCGTCGGCACGCCGCTGCGACCTGATCCAGCGGGCCGCCGCGTCGGTCTCCTCCGGCGTCCTGATCCGCAGGAACTCCCGCAGCAGCAGGTCCTCGGCGTCCATGGTGACGTTGGTCTGCAGCTCGCCCTGCCACCAGCCGTCCTCATGCTGCCGGCCGAGAAGATGCCCGACCGCCCGGTCCAGTGTTTCCCTCGCCACTTCCGGCACGGCCTGATCCTGCTGGCCGGCCGGACTGGCTTCCGTGGTTGTCATGGCGTCAGCTCTGCCGCGCGGTGATGAACTCGGCGATCCCGGCGAACTCCGCGCGCACGTCAGCGGGCATCTGGGTGTCGGACAGGCACTGGCCCGCGGCGGCCAGCTGGCTGTCCGCCTCGGTCTCCGCCCAGGCCCGGCCGCCGGCCTCCTCGACCAGCGCGGCGGCACGCAGCAGGTCGTCCTCGCTGAGCGGGTCCGGGCTGGCCAGCAGCGCGCCGAGCTGGTCCGCGGCCGCGGTGCCGCTGGTCAGCGCGGCCACTACGGGCAGCGACTTCTTCCTGGCCCGCAGGTCCGCGCGGACCGGCTTGCCGGTGACTTCCGGGGCACCCCAGATGCCCAGCAGGTCGTCGGTCAGCTGGAAGGCCAGCCCGGCGTGCGCGCCGAACCCGGCCAGGCCCATGGCCAGATCGGCGGGCGCGCCCACGTAGATCGCGCCGATGCTGCACGCACAGGCCATCAGCGCCGCGGTCTTGTCCCCGGCCATCTGCCGGCACTGCTCGAGCGTGATGTCGTCGCGGCGCTCGAAGGCCAGGTCGGCGCCCTGCCCGGCGATCAGCCGCTGCACCGAGGCGGACAGGCAGCGGGACGCCCACAGGCTGTTCGGCGCGGGGCCCTCCAGCAGGATGTCCTGGGCCAGCACCAGCATCGCGTCGCCGGCCAGGATCGCCGCGCCGACCCCGAACACCGTCCACGCGGTGGGCTTGTGCCGCCGCTCGGTGTCGCCGTCCATGATGTCGTCGTGCACCAGCGAGAAGTTGTGCACCAGCTCGACCGCGGCGGCGGCGGGCACGCCCTGCTCGGGGGACGCGCCCGCGGCCCGGGTGGACAGCAGGGCCAGCGCCGGGCGCAGCGCCTTGCCGGACGGCACCGCCGCGCTCGGCGTGCCGTCGGCGTCGGCCAGGCCCAGATGATAGGCGGCGACCGCCCGGACGTCCGGGCTCAGCGTGGCCACGGCCGCCGCGATGGCCGGCCCGACCAGGTCACGGGCGGTTTCCACGCCTGCAGGGATGGTTGCGGTCATGTCGGCGCTCCTGCCCAGGCCTGCTCGAGCGCGCCAGCCTGGGCCCCCTGGCCCGTCGCAGGCGGCCAGGCGAGGCCCCGTCTGAGTTCCCGTGCCGCGGTCAGCCCGCTCCGCACGGCTCCTTCCATCGTGTCCGGCCACCCTGTTGCGGTCCACGCGCCCGCCAGCACCAGGCCGGGCAGCCTGGTCGGGGCGGCCGGGCGGAGCCGGCCGGCGCCGGGCTCCTGGCGGAACGTCGCGTGCCGTTCCCTGGTCACGAAGAAGTCCGTGACCTGGGCCCGGCTCGCCGCCGGGAAGATCTCGGTCAGCGCGGGCAGGAACTGCTCGCGCAGCTGCGCGGCCGGCACGTCGATGTAGCGGTCCGCAGCGGACAGCGACACCGCCAGGTACTGGCCGTGGGGGACACCGGCCACCGCGGTCTTGTCGAACACCCACTGCAGCGGGGAGTCCACCGTGGCGGCCAGCGGCAGGTCGGTGACCTGCCGGTCGTAGATGACGTGCACGTTGATGATCGGCGAGGTGCCCAGCGCGGCCCACGGCCGCTCCCCGGCCTCGGGCGGCAGCAGCCGGTCCGCGGCGGCCGGCGGCAGCGCCACTACGACGCCGTCCGCGGCCAGGTCGGTTTCCTCCCGGTCGGCGCCGGACGCGGCCCGCACGGTCAGCCCGCCGCCGGCCGCGGGCGTGACCGCGACCGCGCTGGTGGCCAGCCGGACCTCGGCGCCGAGCCGGGCCAGCAGCCGGGCCGACGCGGTGCCGTGCAGCTCGCCCAGCGGGATCCCGGCCCAGCCGATGTCGGCCGCGTCCCGCTTGCCGATCAGCGCGGTCTGCACGACCTTGGCCGCCAGCGCCAGGCTCGCGTCGTCCCCGGCGATGTTCATGGTGGACACGGTGAACAGGTCCCACAGCGCGCGGCGCGCGTGCTCGCCCTGCCCGTGCGCGGCCAGCCAGTCGCCCAGGCGCTTCTCGTCGGTGGCCGGGTCCTCCGGGTTCAGGAACCGCATGCCCAGCGTGGCCCGGGCGGCCCCGGCCCGCTCGGCCAGCGACAGGTGCCGGTACGTGGCCATGGCCTTGCCCAGCTGCAGCGGCCCGGGCAGCTGGGTCCGGCGCAGCCGGGCGGTCCGCCCCGGCGCCAGCACGGTGACGTCGAACCGGTCCTGCAGCGGCGCGGACGCGCTGACCCCGAGCCGGTCGAGCAGCGCCCGGTAGGCGGTGCAGCAGGCCAGGTACACGTGCTGGCCGTTGTCGATGGCCAGCTCGCCGCGGCGGAACGAGGTGGTCGCCCCGCCGAGCCGGGGCCTGGCCTCCAGCAGCGTGACCGCGGCGCCGGCCTCGCGCAGCGCGATCGCCGCGCTGATCCCGGCCAGGCCGCCGCCGATGACGATGACGCGGCGCTCGCTCATGACGGCATCACCTGCCGCATCCGGGTGGCCGGGCGGGTCATCCCGGCCAGGGACCGTACTGCAACCATGGCCTTCTCTCTGGTGGTCAGCGACAGCCTGGTCTGCAGGACTGCCGCGGGCTGGGCGGAAATGCGCTCCAGCAGCCGCCGGTAAATGCCGGCCATGGCCCCGGCCGATGCGGCGCTACGAGGGTCGAGCAGCGGCAGGAGCTGGAGCCCGGTGGCGTACCAGCCCCGGGCCCGGTCTGCCTCGAACCGGATCACCTCGTGCAGGCGGTCGTCGGACGGCAGCTCGGTGCCGCCGGCGACCAGGGTGGTGCCGAACTGTTTCAGGTCCTCGGCGGGCAGGTAGACCCGGCCGGTGCCGTAGTCCTCCCTGATGTCCCGCAGGATGTTGGTCAGCTGCAGCGCGATGCCCAGGGCGTCGGCCAGCGGCTCGGCCACCTGCGGGTCGGCGCAGCCGAATACGCCGAGCGACAGCCGGCCGATCGACCCGGCCACGCACCGGCAGTACCACTCGAGGTCGCTGAACGTGGTGTAGCTGGTCCCGCGGACGTCGGCCTCGCAGCCGTCGACCAGCTCGCCGAACGCGGCCAGCGGGATCGGGAACCGGCCCGCCGCGTCGTGCAGCGCGATCAGAACCGGGTCGTCCCCCGGGTCAGCGCCCGGGCCGGCCAGGGCGAGCACCACGGCGCGGGCCTCCGCCAGCTCGGTGACCTTCTGCTCCGCGGGCAGGTCGCCGTCGCAGATGTCGTCGACCCGGCGCGCAAAAGCGTAAACCGCGGAAAGGGCCTGCCTTTTGGCGGCTGGCAGCAGCTTGATGCCGTACGAGAAGTTCTTGGCCTGCGAGCCGGTGATCTGCTCGCACTGCTCGTAGGCGGCCCGCACCGCGTCCGGGCCGGGTCGGCTGGTCACCGGGCTCACCGCCCCGTCACATAGGCGCGCAGGGCCGCTTGCGCGGTGGCCGCCTTGCCTGGCGTGTGGGTGGCGCGCAGGACGTCGTACCGGGCCGCTTCGATCGCGGCCAGCGCGGCCCGGCCGCCCGCCACGTACCCGGCGACCGCCACCCGGGCCCACCCGCGCAGCGACCCGACCAGCGGCGCGCCCGCAGTGAGCAGGGACCGGGCCCGCTGGCACTCGAACGCCATCAGCGAGCGCAGCGCCGTGGTGGCCCGCGGCGCGGCCAGGTCGACCTCGGCCACGTCCCACCGGGCCAGGTCCTCGCCGGGCAGGTAGATCCGGCCCGCCCGGTAGTCCTCGGCCACGTCCTGCCAGTGCTCGACCAGCTGCAGCGCGGTGCACACCCGGTCCGAGGCCACCGCGCGGGCCGGGCTGAATTGCCCGAACACGTACAGCACAATGCGGCCCACCGGATTGGCCGACAGCTCGCAATAGCCGAGGAGATCGGCATAGCCCGGATAGCGGCTAACGACCTGGTCCTGCCGGTTCGCCTCGATCAGGTCGAGAAAAGGCTGCGCCGGGATGCCGCACTGGCCCACGGTCGCCGCGAGCGCGGTGATGACCTGGGACCGGGGCTCGCCGGGCGCGCCGTACAGGCGGCGCAGGTCGGTTTCCAGTTCGTCCAGCAGCCGCGGCCGGTCCGGGACCGGCGCCCGGTCGCCGATGTCATCGACGGTGCGCGCGAAGCCGTAAACCGCCATCAGGTGCTGCCGGTAGCGGGCCGGCAGAGCGCGTAGCGCGACCGGGAAGTTTTCCCCGGTGGAGCGCTCCTGCATGGCCGCGGCGACGCTGTCGCCCGCGGCGGGCCCGGCCGGGCCGGAAGCTGGCGTGCTGTTACGGCCACCCCCGGCCGACACCGTCTGTGCGACGGTATCGACCGTGGCCGCCGTATCTGGTTCAGGCTCGCTCGTCATTCGCGTGCCATCGCGCGTCACGGTCCCTATTTCTGCATAGTTCTGAACGAATTGCAAAAATGACATCTGCGTCATCTGACACCGGCGTCGCACTTAGCTTGACCTCGGTGTTGCACCTACTGAACGGCGACTGCACCCGCGCCGGTTCACCGGATCCTAATACGCCGGGCGGCTCCCTCTGTGTGGTTCCGGGCCGTAATCGCGGAAAATCCCCGGGGAGCTGCACGATTAAATACTGACGTCATTGTCATATTGACAGGGGCGGACGCTCAGGCGAGGCGCCCAGAGGCGGCCGGGACCGGCGCTAGGTGCGCCAGATCAGCACCAGCGCGCAGTCGTCCGAGCCCGCCCCGCCCGGCTGCAGGCTCTGCACCAGCGCCTGCGCGCCGGCCCCGAAGCCGCCGGTGACCAGCCGGTCGGCCTCGCCCAGCAGCCGGTCGATGCCCGCGTCGATGTCCAGGCCCGGCGCCTCGATCAGGCCGTCGGTGTAGAGCATCAGGGCGTCGCCGGGCCGCAGCACCCCCTGCGCGGGCATCAGCCGCAGATCGGATACCACGCCCAGGACGATGCCGCGGGCCTCGGTGATCCGCCAGGTCCCGGCCCCCGCGTCGAACTGCGCGGCGGGCGGGTGGCCGGCCGAGCCTACCGTGTACTCCCCGGTGACCAGGTCGAGCGACAGGTGCACGGCGGTGACGAAACCCTCGGCCCGGACCTCGGCCCGCGGGCCGCCGGGTGGCCGGGGGCGCCGCAGGTAGGCGTTGCAGGCGCCGAGGAAGTCGCCGTCCGGCACCGAGCCCAGCAGCCCGCCGAACGCGCCGGAGAGCAGCAGCGCCCTGGTGCCCGCGTCGATCCCCTTGCCGGACACGTCCACCAGCCCGACCTGGAGGGTCTTGCCGTCGAAGGCGGACACCACGAAGTCGCCGCCGAACGAGGACCCGCCGGCCGGCTGCAGCACCGAGGTGGCCTGCCAGCCGCCCGGCAGCTTGGGCAGCCGCCCCTGGTCCCGGATCCGGTCCCGCAGCTCGATCAGCATCTGGTCGCCGCGCAGCCCCTGGATGCCGAGCCTGGCCCGGGTCCGGGCCAGCACGAACGCGAACGCGGCGGTGACCACGATGGTGGTGATGATGCCGGGCCCGACCTTGCCGTGGAACGCGTCGTAGGCCAGCGTGACGGCGACCACGCCGAACAGGATCAGCAGCGCCCGGGGCCACAGCAGCAGCGCCCCGGCCAGGATGGGCAGGATCATCACGCCGGGCGCGAACCAGCTCTGCGACACGTGGACGGCCGCGACCCCGACGCCGACGGTCAGCATGGCCAGCGCCGCGCCGAGGCGGCGGTTCCTGGTGATGAACTGGCGCCGGGCCAGACCGCGCAGCCGCTCGGCCGCGGCACGCACAGTGCGCAGCCGCGAGTGCGGTAGCGGGGACACCATGTTCGCCGACTGTATCGTCATCACGCAGATACGGCACGTACGCAACGCGAACCCTGCCCAGCCGGGCGCAACCGGCGTCACCCTGGCGCCGCGGTCACCAGCGGCCCCATTAACCAGTCGCCCGCGGACGGGTGCCTGGGGTACGAATGCCAGCATGACCGGTGCCTATCCGATCCGCCCGATCACCGAAGCCGACTGGGCCGCGTACAACGCGGTGTCCGCGCAGGCCTTTAATAACTCCGCCCCGCCCGACGAGGAACTGGACCGGGAACGGCTGGTGTTCGAGTTCGACCGCAGCCTGGCCGCCTTCGACGGCGCGGAGATCGTCGGCACGGCCTGCGCCTACAGCTTCCGGATGACGGTCCCCGGCGGGCCGCTGCCGGTGGCCGGGGTGTCGTTCGTCAGCGTGCTGCCCACCCACCGGCGGCGCGGCATCCTGTCCGCGATGATGGCCCACCAGCTGACCGGCCTGGCCGACGGCGGGGAGCCGGTGGCCGCGCTGTTCGCCTCCGAGCCCGGCATCTACGGCCGGTTCGGCTACGGCCTGGCCTCACTGAGCAACCGGTTCCGGGTCCGCCGCGGGGACATCACGGTCGGCTCCGGCGTGCCGCCAGGGGCGGTGCCGCCGGGCGGGCCGGTCCGGCTGCGCGAGGTCAGCCTGGACCCGCCCCCGGCCGACCTGGCCAAGGTCTACGACCAGATCCTGCCGACCCGGCCGGGCCTGTTCGCCCGGGACGACCGGTGGTGGCAGTCCGTTCTGTACGACTCCGCGTACTGGCGCGGCAGCCGCACACCGCTGCGCTGCGTGCTGGCCGAGGACGACGGCGGGCCGTGCGGCTTCGCCACCTATTCGGTGCAGCCGTCCTGGGACAGCGACGCGCTGCCCGACTCCTCCCTGGGGATCAGGGAGCTGATGGCCACCGACGCCCGGGCCGCCGCCGCCCTCTGGTCCGACCTTCTCAGCCGGGATCTGGTCGGCGAGGTCACCGCCCGGCTCCGCCCGGCCGATGACCCGCTCCTGTACCTGGCTTCCGACCTGCGCCGGCTCCGGCCCCAGCAGTCCGACGGGCTGTGGGTGCGGCTGGTCAGGGTCGGCGAGGCCCTGTCCCGGCGGCAGTACTCCGGCCCGGTGGACGTGGTTCTCGAGGTCACCGACGGCCTGCTGCCCGCCAACTCCGGCCGCTGGCACCTGCAGGCCGGCGCCCGGCCGGCGGCAGCGCCCGCTGCGAGCGCACGACCGAGCCGGCCGACCTGGCCCTGCCGGTCGCCGCGCTCGGCGCGGCCTACCTGGGCGGCACCCCGCTGGCCGTGCTGGCCCGGGCCGGCCAGGTCGCCGAACTGCGGCCCGGCCGCCTCGCCGCGGTGTCCGCCGCCTTCTCCTGGGACCCCGCCCCCTGGTGCCCCGTGATCTTCTGACCGCCCGCAGGACCGCCCGGGCCGCCGCGGCCCGGCGGCGCCGGCCCGGCATGCGACACTGGCCGGGGAGGCAGCCATGGCCATGAAGATCACCCTGTCCGCCGCCATGCGGGCCAGGGATGTCTCGCGGCCGCAGCCCGGCGACCTGACCCAGGCCGAGGAAGCCGACGCCACGTCGGCCCGGGCGCCCCGGGTCCCGGCCGGCCGGGCCCGCGGCAACGGCCGGGACCGCAGCCCGGCCGCCGCCAGCCCGCAACCCGGCCCGTCGCCCGCCGCCAGCAACCCGGGTGCCAGCAGCAAGGGCCCGGGCAGCGGGGGCGCCGCCGCAGCGGGCAGCACTCACCCGGCCGGCCGCGCCCCCGACAGCCCCGCCGAAGCGCGCCCGGCGGGCGGAAGCCCGCCGGTCAGCAGCCCGCCCACCCCTCGCCCGCCGCGCCCGGCCGAAGGCCGCCGCCGCAGGCGGCGCCGCTAGGCCCGGCCCGCGCCGGGGCAGATCGGCGTTCCTGACCGGGCGTCCCTAGCTGCCCCGGCAGCGGCGGCAGCTTGCCGGTCGCCTCGTACTCGGCGATCATCGCCAGCCGCCGGGCGTGGCGGGCCTCGCCGGAGAACGGCGTCGCCACGAACACCTCCGCGAAGCCGACCGCCTCGGCGATGGGCTGCTCGCGGGCGCCGAGGCTGAGCACGTTGGCGTCGTTGTGCTGCCGGGCCAGACGGGCGGTCTCCCGGTTCCACGCCAGCGCGGCCCGCACGCCGCGGATCTTGTTCGCCGCGATCTGCTCGCCGTTGCCGGACCCGCCGATGACGACGCCCAGGCTGCCGGGGTCGCTGACGGTGGCGTCGGCCG
The DNA here is from genome assembly GCA_963770375.1 of uncultured Actinomycetes bacterium. Classification (GTDB taxonomy): domain Bacteria; phylum Actinomycetota; class Actinomycetes; order Streptosporangiales; family Streptosporangiaceae; genus DASVBE01. The sequence continues at coordinate 43,999 of CAVYPM010000020.1, forward strand.
CCCGCATGACGTAGGGCGGGTAGTCGTCCGCCTCGTCCAGGGACGGCGGGCCACAGTCCACCGGCTCGTGCCCGGCCCCGGCCAGCCATTCGACGATCGCGGCCTTCAGCTCAAACCCGGCGTGATCGGACCCGATGTATACGCGCACGGGGGCCAGTCTGGCAGACCCGCCCCCGCCGCAGGCAGCCGCCGCCCAGGTCAGAACTGCAGCGACTTGACCTCCAGGTACTCCTCCAGGCCGGCCGCGCCCAGCTCCCGGCCGTACCCGGAGCGGCCGAACCCGCCGAACGGCGCCAGGATGTTCCACGCCCCGCCGTTGACCTCGACCTGCCCGGCCCGCAGCCGCCTGGCCACCGCCACCGCGTGGTCCTGGTCGGCCGACCAGACCGCCGCAGCCAGGCCGTACAGCGTCCCGTTGGCGATCTGGATGGCCTCGTCCTCCGAGGAGTACCCGATCACGGACAGCACCGGGCCGAAGATCTCCTCCTGGGCGATCGCCATCCCCGGCGTGACCTCCGCGAACACGGTCGGCTGCACGTAGTACCCGGTCTCCAGCCCGGGCGGCGGCTCCGCGCCCCCGGTCACCACCCGTGCCCCGTCGGCCACCCCGCGCTCGATGTAGCCGCGGACCCGGTCCCGCTGGACGGCGGACACCAGCGGGCCCAGGCGGGTGCCCTCGCTCAGCGGGTCGCCCACCGGGTAGCGCCCGGCCTCCGCCACGGCCAGGTCCACCGCTTCGGCGTACCGCCCGGCCGGCACGAGCATCCTGGTCAGCGCGCTGCAGCCCTGGCCAGAGTTGGCGAACGCCCGGGCCATTCCCCGCTCGACCGCGGTGCCCAGGTCCGCGTCGGGCAGCACCACGTTCGCCGACTTGCCGCCGAGTTCCAGCGAGACCCTCTTGACCGTAGCCGCGGCCAGTTCCGCCACCCGCGTCCCGGCCCGGGTCGAGCCGGTGAACGACACCAGGTCCACGCCCGGGTGCCGGGCCAGGGCCTCGCCGACCACGGGCCCGGTCCCGCAGAGCAGGTTGAAGACCCCGGCCGGCAGCCCGGCCTCGTGCACGATGCTGGCCAGCTCGTACGCGGCCAGCGGCGCGACCTCGGTGGTCTTCAGCACCATCGGGCAGCCCGCGGCCAGCGCGGCGGCCATCTTGTTGATGATCTGGTACAGCGGGTAGTTCCACGGCGTAATGGCCCCGGCCACCCCGGCCGGCTCGCGCACGATCAGCGAGTTGCCCACCCGGTCGCCGCCGAAGTTGTAGGACCCGAGCAGCTCCACGTAGCTGGCGAGCACCGCGATCGGCGTGCCGACCTGCTCGTCCCGGGAGAACGCCAGCGGCGCACCCAGGTCCGCGGTGATCACCTCGGCCAGCGGCACGGCCCGGTCCTCGAGCCGCTGGCGGATCGCCTCCAGGTACCGCGCCCGTTCCGCCACCGGCGTGGCCGCCCAGCCGCCGAACGCCGCCCGGGCCGCCTCCACCGCCGCGTCGACGTCGGCCGGGTGACCGGCCGGCACCTGGTCGATGACCTCCTCGGTGGCCGGGTTGATCACGTCGACGGCCTCGTCGCTGGCCGACGGCACCCACGTCCCCGCCACGTAGTTCCTGCGCATGGCGCTCATCCTCGCGCACCCCGGCCGGCCCGGCCACCGCCTCGGGCCGGCCCGGCCGGCCCCCGCCAGGTGCGCTAATTACTTCGCGTAAACAGCTACCCGTAGCAAACTGTCAATTTGCGGCTACCCGGCGCACCGGGGTTAAATACGCCGCACCGCGGCTGGTCAATGCCGGGAAGTCGCAAACACGCGGGCCAATCAGCGGCATAATCCGCTAATGACCGGGGCGCAATTGATTAGCTTGCCGCGCCCGGTTAGCGGCCGTCGCAGCTCCGTCACGTCGCGACGGAACGGCCGGATGATCTGCCGACGAAGACCCGAAGGTTCCGGATGACTCATAAGTCCCCGTACGCCTGGCCGTCCCCGCCGGCCCGCGCGCCGCAGCACACCGGCCAGCCGGGGAAGCTGCCCGCGCGTTTCCGCGCCCGGCGCGCGCTCAAGCTCGCCGCCGTGGCCAGCGTCTGGGTCACCGGCCTGGCCGTGGTGGTGATCGCGGTGGCGATGGTGGCGATGACCACCGCGCCCAGCGCCCGCACCGGCCAGGCGGCCAGCGCCGGGTTCACCGCCAGCGCCGCGGCCGGCCGCGCGTCCGGCCAGGCAGGCCAGGCCAGCCAGGCCGGCCAGCCCGCGCCGCACGCCCGCGCCATCCAGCCCGCCCGGCCCGCGGTGACCAGCCTGGTGTTCTCCGGCCAGGGCAGCGCCAACACGACGCCGTTCGTCATCGGCGGGTCCGGCCGGTGGAAGGTCGCCTGGTCCTACGACTGCGGCGGCCAGGCACCGGGCCTCACGATCCGCCAGGCCCCGGCTCCGGCCGGCCCGGCAGCGTCCGGCCTCACCGTGACCCGCTCCAGCGCGTCCGGCCACGGGGTCGCCTGGGCCGATCATGACCCCGGCCAGCACGCCCTGCGTATCAGGACCGCGTGCGCCTGGCACCTGGCCGTCACCAGCTACTCCTGACCGGCCGGCGAAGCCGGCCAAGCTCGCGGGCGGCCGCGGCGCTGTTTTCCCGGCGAGCGGTCGGCGCTCCCTCGTACCGTGAGCGGCGCTCGCCGGGAAGGCAGCGCGCATAGCGGCCTCCCGCGAGCCAGCAAGCACTAGTCGAAGATCGGGTCCCGGGTCCGGCTGCGCTTCAGCTCGAAGAACCCGTCCGTGCCCGCGATCAGCAGCAGGCCGTCCCACAGCCTCGCCGCCGCCTCGCCGCGCGGGACCGGGGACACGACCGGGCCGAAGATCGACAGCTCGCCCACCGAGATGATCGGCGTGCCCACGTCGTAGCCGACCCGCTCGATGCCCTCTTCGTGCGAGGCCCGCAGCGCGTCGTCGTACTCGGTGGAGTCATACGCCTCGATCAGGCTCGGCCGGCAGCCCCGCGTCGCCCAGCGCCGCCTCGACCGTGGCCTTGTCCCGCTCGGCCTTGTCGTGGTGGAAGCGGGTGCCGATCGCGGTGTACAGCGGGCCCAGCACCTCCGTCCCGTGCTTCTGCTCGGCCGCGATGCAGACCCGCACCGGGCCCCACGCCTTGGCCATCGCCTCCCGGTATCTCTCGGGAAGGTCTTCCTTCTTCTCGTTCAGCACACCCAGGGACATCACGTGCCACCGGGTACGGACCGGCCGGACCTGCTCGACCTCAACCATCCACCGCGAGGTGATCCACGCCCACGGGCACAGCGGGTCAAACCAGAAATCAACGGGGGTGAGCTCCTGCTCGGGCATGCACATCTCCTTCGGTTGTCTCGCCAACCGTCAGCAACCGGCCGGCCGGGCAGGGCATTCCGGTACGCGCCGTGCGATCATGCCGGAACGGACCGTAGACAAGGAGCCCCCGGCTGTGGCGAACAATCTCACCCGCGACGAGGCGCGTGACCGGGCCGATCTGATCACCGTGCAGTCGTACGAGATCAGCCTGGACCTGACCGGAGGCGAGATCACGTTCCGGTCCGACACCACGATCACCTTCACTGCGGCCCAGCCCGGCGCGGCCACCTTTGCCGACCTCGTCGCGCCGGAGGTCAGGGAAATCACCCTGAACGGCGCCCCCGTAGACCTGACAGCCGCCGTCGGCGACCGGATCCTGCTCACCGGCCTGAAAGAGGGCAGCAATGTCCTCCAGGTCGTCGCCGACTGCGCCTACTCCCGCACCGGCGAGGGCCTGCACCGGTTCACCGACCCGGCGGACAAGGGCGTCTATCTGTACTCCGACCTGGAGACGTTCGACGCGCACCGGATCTACGCCTGCTTCGACCAGCCCGACCTGAAGGCCCGCTTCAGCTTCACGGTGACCTGCCCGGACACCTGGCTGGTGGTGTCCAACATGGCGCCGGTGACCGCCGCTGCCCCGGCCGGCCCGGGCACCGAGCGCTGGGTGTTCCCGCCGACCCCGCCGATGTCCACCTACATCACCGCGATCGCGGCCGGCCCCTACCACCGGGTGACCGCCGACCACGACGGCATCCCGCTGGGCATCTACTGCCGCCAGTCGCTGTCCGCCTACCTGGACCCGGACGAGATCTTCGAGGTCACCCGGCAGGGCTTCGACTACTTCCACGAGAACTTCGGGGTGCGCTACCCGTTCGGCAAGTACGACCAGCTGTTCGTGCCGGAGTACAAGGCCGGCGCGATGGAGAACGCCGGCTGCGTGACGTTCCTCGAGGACTACATCTTCCGGTCCCGGGTGACGGAGTCCGAGCGGGAGACCCGCGCCGAGACGATCCTGCACGAGATGGCCCACATGTGGTTCGGCGACCTGGTCACCATGCGCTGGTGGGACGACCTGTGGCTGAACGAGTCGTTCGCCACCTGGGCGGGCACGGTCGCGCAGGCCGAGGCCACCCGCTGGCCGGACGCGTGGACCACGTTCGCCCAGGACTGGAAGGCGTGGGCGTACCGGCAGGACCAGCTGCCCTCCACCCACCCGATCGCGGCCGACGCGCCGGACATCGAGACGGTCGAGGTCAACTTCGACGGCATCACCTACGCCAAGGGCGCGGCCGTGCTCAAGCAGCTGGTCGCCTACGTCGGGCGGGCCAACTTCCTGGCCGGCGTCCGCGCCTACTTCGCCGAGCATGCCTGGGGCAACGCCACCCTGGCCGACCTGCTCGGCGCCCTGACCCAGGCGTCCGGCCGGGACCTGACCTCGTGGTCCAAGCTCTGGCTGGAAACCGCCGGGGTGAACACGCTCCGCCCGGAGTTCGGGACCGGCGCCGACGGAGCGTACTCCTATTTCGACGTGCTGCAGGAAGCGGCGGAGAGCCATCCGGTGCTGCGCCCGCACCGCATCGCGGTTTCGCTGTACGACCGCACGGATCAGGGTCTCGTCCGGCGCCGCCGGGTGGAAACCGACATCGCCGGGGACCGGACGGCCGTGCCCGAACTGGCCGGCCAGCGCCGGGCCGATCTGGTGCTGGTCAACGACGATGACCTGACCTACGCCAAGATCCGGCTGGACAGCGGCTCGCTGGCCACGCTGACCGCGGCGATCGGCGAGTTCACCGAGTCGCTCCCCGCCGCGCTGTGCTGGGCCGCGGCCTGGGACATGTGCCGGGACGCCGAGCTGCCCGCCCGGCAGTACGTGGCGCTGGTGATGTCCGGCGCGGCCTCGGTCACCGACATCCCGGTGCTGCAGTCCGTGCTCCAGCAGGCCGCGGCGGCGGCCCGCCGGTTCGCCGACCCGTCCTGGCGGGCGGCCGGCCTCAGCCAGCTCGCCGCGCGCCTGCGCGAGCTGCTGAACAGCGCTGAGCCCGGCTCGGACCGGCAGCTGACCTTCGCCCAGGCGCTGGCCAGCGTGGCCACCAGCGACGACGACCTGGCCCTGCTGGCCGGGCTGCTGGACGGCAGCGTGGCGGTCGAGGGCCTGACCGTGGACACCGAGCTGCGCTGGCAGCTGCTGCGCCGGCTGGTCAGCCGCGGCCAGGCCGGCGAGGACGCGATCGACGCCGAGCTGGACGCGGACCGGACCGACGCGGGCGAGCGGCACGCCGCGGCCTGCCGGGCCGCGCTGCCCGACCCGGCGGCCAAGGAGGAGGCCTGGGCCCTGATCACCGGCGGCCAGCTGACCAACGCGCTGTTCCGGGCCATCCTGGACGGCTTCGGCGACCTGGACCAGGACGAGCTGCTCGCCCCGTACCAGGAGCGCTACTACGCCGTGGTCGGCGAGCTGTGGCAGACCTGGAGCTCGGACATGGCCCAGCGGTTCGCCGAGGTCGCCTACCCGCGCCGGGTGGTCACGGCCGACGCCATCGCGATGACCGACGACTACGTGGCCAGGACGAACCCGCCCGCCGCGCTGCGCCGCCTGCTCACCGAGGGCCGCGACGACGTGGCCCGCGCGCTGCGCTGCCGCGAACGGGACGCCGCGGCCGGCTGACGACGGCGGCCGCGCCGCGGCGGCTCAGGCCGCCGCGGCGCTCAGGGCCGCCGCGGCACCGGCCGGGCCGCCGCGGCCACCGCCCGGACCAGCGGCAATCCCGGCAGGTTCTCCAGCAGCACGGCCCGGCCGGCCGGCCCGCACAGCGGGATCCGCCAGTTCGGGTACTCGGTGCTGGTCCCCGGCAGGTTCTGCGCCCGCCGGTCGCCGACCGCGTCGGCCAGCGACACGCTGATCAGCTCGGCCCGGGTCCGCGCCAGGAACGCGTACAGCGCCACGGTGAACTCCTCCGGGCCCGGCGCCGCGCCGTCCGGAAGCAGGCCCTCGGCGACGAGCATCTCCTGCCACCGGGCGATCATCTGCTCCGCGTTGCGCCGCTCGGTCTCCTCGGGCACCGCCAGCAGCCCGAGCCGGGCCCGCACGGTGACCTGCTCGCCGGTCAGGAACGCGGTGACCGGCGGCACGTCGTGGGTGCCCACCGCGGCCATGCAGGCCCGGCGCCAGTGCCCGGGCCGCAGCGGCGACCCGTCGGGCTCCCGGGCGAACCACAGCATGGTGGTGCCCAGGATGCCGCGCCGGGCCAGGTAGTCCCTGATCCACGGGTCGATCGTGCCCAGGTCCTCGCCGATCGCCACCGCCCCGGCCTGCGCCGCCTGGCCGGCCAGCGCGCCGACCGTCTGGGTGTGGTCGTAGCGGACGTACGCCCCGCCCGCCGGGCTCATCCCCTCCGGCACCCACCACAGCCGCATCAGGCCCATCACGTGATCCACCCGGATCCCGCCGGAGTGCCGCAGCGCCGCGCGCAGCAGGTCGTTCAGCGGCCGGTAGCCGTCCGCGGCCAGCCGCTGCGGGTGCCAGGGCGGCTGCCCCCAGTTCTGCCCCAGCTGGTTGAACCGGTCCGGCGGCGCGCCCACGCTCACCCCGCGGACCATCACCGACGCGTTGGCCCACGCGTCCGCCCCGCCGGGGTGCGCCCCGACGGCCAGGTCGTGGATGACCCCGATGGCCATTCCGGCCTCGGTCGCCGCCTGCTGGGCCGCGGCGAGCTGCTCGTCGGCCACCCACTGGAGCCAGGTGTGGAATTCCGCTGACCCGCCGTAGTCCCCTCCCGCCGCTACGTCGATAGCGGTACGCAGTTCGCGGAGCGGGTCAGGCCAGCTGCGCCAGTCGGGTCCGTGGCGTTCCGCGAGCGCGCACCATGCCGCCCAGTGGGCCAGCGCGTCGCCCTCGCGCTCGCGGAAATGCCGGAAGCCGGTCTCGCGGCGGCTGCTCCGCGGCACCGTGTAGATGATCTCCAGGGCGGCGCGCTTGGCCCGCCACACCTCGTCCCGGTCGATCAGGTCGCTGGTTGAGTTGCGGGCGCGGAGCGGGGCGCCGAGCGCGTCCACCCGCCACCGCTGTGCGTCGGCGAGCTCCTGGTACTCCGGGATGTCCTCGATGCGGAGGTACAGCGGGCTGGTGAACCGCCTGGTCATGGGGAGATAGGGCGACGCGCTGACCGGCGGGGCCGGCTCGGCCGCGTGCAGCGGGTTCACCAGCACGAACCCGGCGCCGTGCTCGCGCGCGCTCCAGGCCGCCAGGTCGGCCAGGTCCCGCAGGTCGCCGTGCCCCCACGAGCCCTGCGACCGCAGCGAGTACAGCTGGACCGCGAACCCCCAGGACCGCTCGCGCACCTGCGGCGCGGTGACCTCCTCCGGCACCGGGGCCGCGGCGGGTGGCTGGCCGTCGCCGGTGCCGGTGCCGGCGGCCGCCGGGCCGAGTGCGCCCAGGATCGCGGTCAGGGTCTCCGCGCTGACCGTCACCTCCTCGCGGTCCGAGTCCCGGTAGGACGGCGCGATCCCGGCCGCCCTGGCCCGGCGGATCAGATCGGGGGTCAGATCGGGGTCAGCCATCGGACCATGATGGCCCGCCCCGGCCGCCAGTCCCGCAGCGGACCCGGACCCCCGCTCGATCTCGCACCATTTCGGGTGCTCTGACCCCGGAAATGCGGCGAGAGAGCATGCTCTGCCCGCCGATTGACCGGCCTGTCATCGCCAGCTACTATGTGGTGCATGATAGCTGGCGATGCCGGGAACCTGGTGGCGCAGATGCGCCGCGGCGTGCTGCCGTACTGCGTTCTCGCCATGGTCCGCGACAAGGAGAGGTATGGCTTCGAGCTGGTCCAGTCGCTGGCCAGCATCGACGGCATGGTGACCGGCGAGGGGACGATCTATCCCCTGCTGGCCCGGCTCCGCCGCCAGGGACTGGTCGAGACCACCTGGCGTGAATCCGCGGCGGGCCCGCCCCGCCGCTACTACCGGATCGCCCCGGCCGGCCGCGAGGCCCTGGCTGAGTTCACCGGCTCGTGGCGACGGCTCCGCGACAGCGTCGACGATCTGCTGGCCAGTTCCGGCGAGAACCCTTTCCAAGAAAGGCCAGCACCATGAGCACTGACGACGACCAGCTGGTCGAGGACTACCTGCGGGAACTCCATATCGCGGCCCAGGGGCTGCCCGCCGATCGCCGCGACGAGCTCATCGAGGAGATCACCGCCCACATCGCCGAGGCCCGGCAGTCGGACGGCTCGCCCCTGGCGGTGCGGAACATCCTGGACCGGCTGGGCGACCCGGCCGACATCGTCCGTGCGGCCGCGGACGCTCCACCAGGCGGCCCAGCCTGGTCCGCCGCAGCCGGTTCGGGCGTCGGTTACCCGGCGGCCGCCCAGCCTGGCCGGCCCGGCGCCCTGGAAATGGCCGCGGTGCTGTTCCTGCTTTTCGGCGGGATCGTGATCCCGTTCCTCGGCTGGGTTGTCGGCGTGGTGCTGCTGTGGATGTCGCCGCGCTGGACGACCAGGGACAAGCTGCTGGGAACCCTGGTCTGGCCCGGCGGCCTGCTGGCTCCCGCCCTGCTGGTGGTAGCCGGCGCCGCGGCCGGCCTGCTGGCGACCTCGGTGACCACCTGCGTGGGCGGCCCCGTCGCGCAGGTGGTCGCCCCGGTGGGCGCCGCCCAGCAGAACGTGCACCAGGCCGCGACCCACTGCACCACCTCCGGCGGCATCGGCCTCCCGCCCTGGCTGGTCATCACCCTCGGCCTGATCCTGCTGATCCTCGCCGTGGCCGGCCCCATCTGGACCGCATCCCGGCTCCTCCGCCGCGCCCGCCAGTCCCCCGCCGAGCCGGTCTCCGCCCCCGCGAACCTGATCCCCGCCTAGCAGCCACCACCCCGCCCATGATCGCGGAGGATTTCCTGCCGCCCGTCGGCGCCATGCGGTGCTGCGCGAGGTCGGGCTGGGTGACGGTCGCCGCATGGCCTGGGCAGCTGAGTCCAACCGGCCCAGGACGGGGCGCGCGCGACAGTCGGCTTATAGCCCTGGCCTGCGCGGCTAGGTCTTCCCGTTGTTCCGATGACTGGCTGTACCGCCGTGGTCCTAGCCCGCGTAGCGGGCCATGGGGTGGGCCAGGAGGGGGTAAGGGTGGGGGTGCGGGGATACCTCTGGGGGAACCACGGGGCTCTGGGGAGCGGTGTCCCCGGTGGTGTCCTCCGCTGCTCTTTGATCCTGTTTTAGGCCTTGTTCTTACGGTCTGCGACTGGGCGCAGGTGGGGGCGAGCAGATCATGTGGTAGGCCTACAACGGCCTGGGGACGCTGCTATGGCCGGGCGCTGTGCGGCTGATGTGCGGTCGAGAGGCTGGCCCGGCACGGCGCGTGCCAGGCACCCGACCGGGGACTTGGGGGCCCGTCGCCACAGGGGCCACGCCATTCGCCCCTTCAAAGCCGGGTCCAGGAGTAAGGTCCGCCTGGTGGCCGAGTACCTGCTGTCCTTCCCGCGGGCGATCCACCGGGCGCCGCTCAGCCGCCTGCAGAGGGCGCGCTGCTACTGGACCTATCTCGGGTGGATCGCCACCCACGCCGCTCCGGCCCGGTACCGGGCCCGGCAACAGGGAACGGCCGGCGTGGCCCTTCATTGAGCTGCCGCCCGATCCGATCAGGAATGTGCTCCGTCCCACGCGGACGCGAGTGCGACATCTCGAACCGACAAGGAGTGCGCGGTGGTGGTTGGAAATCGACCGAAAACGGTCGACGGGTTCGCGCTGGGTGACCTCGTGGAGATCAGGTCCGCCGAGGAGATCCTCGCCGGGCTGGATTCGCGCGGCGAACACGACTCCCTGCAGTTCATGCCGGAGATGCTGCAGTACTGCGGCCGGACGTTCCGAATCGACAAGATCGCCGGCAAGACCTGCGACACGGTCAACTGGTCCGGCATGCGCGAGATGCAGAACACGGTCCACCTGGCCGACGTGCGTTGCGACGGGCAGGCCCACGGGGGGTGCCAGGCGGGCTGCCTCATCTACTGGAAGACGAGTTGGCTCAAGCCGGCGACCGGCGACAGCGCCGGCTCCGGTGCGCCGGGCCTGCGGACGCTGCCGATCGCCGCGGTCACGCAACCAGAGGCCACGCCGCGGGCCGCATGCACGCCGCAGCGGTTGGCGGAGGTGGCCCACGGCGGCTGCCGGCCCGCGGCCGAGCACGCGGAGGCCGGCGAGACGCTCTACTCCTGTCAGGCCACAGAGCTTCCGCGGGCCGTCGGCCGGGTCATCCCGATGCACGACGCCAGGCAGTACGTTGACGACGTTCGCTACGGCAACGCGTCGGTCTGGAGCGTAGTGCGGGGGATCCTCGTCGGTGCCTTCAACCAGTTCCAGGACCTCTCCCTCAAGCTCCCGGCCCGGCTCCGGATCCGCGGCGGCAACCGCTATCCGTTCCTGTTCGGGACCGCGACCAAGGGCCCTGTGGAGAAGCTCGATCTGCAGCCGGGCGAATGGGTCCGGGTGAAATCGGCCGAGGAGATTGAGAAGACGCTGAACAGCAACTACCGCAACCGGGGCCTCTACTTCGACCGGGAGATGCTGCGGTACTGCGGGAAGGTGGTGCAGGTGCACCACCGCGTCAACCAGATCATCGACGAGCCAGCACCGGGACGATGACCACGCCGCCGGCCACTCCCAGCTCGCACAGTCCCCCGCCACGGCGACCCGCGGCTCCGAAGAACCACCGTGCGGTTGCCGGGCGATCACGCCCTTCCTGGCCACGCCGGGGAATCCCCTGGTTTCGATTTCGCGCCTCCGCGCGGCTGCAGCACCGATCCGCCGGGTCGCCGTCTCCGGCGAGCCTGGCCGTCCACGGTGCAGTTTTCCTGCGCGCTCCCCGGTGCTGCCGCAGCTGGCACTTTCGGGTGCCCCGCGCCGCTGGATCGTGCACCAGCTCACCCGATCGCCTGGATAAGTAAGCACGCGCCGCATGATCCGCCGTCGTGCTATGGAGCACCTGCCCACTCAGGCAATAGCCATGGTCTTTGCGGGCCATGACCGCTCTGCATGACCTCGCCTGGGCCCGCACCGTCTGTGCGGCGCCGACCTAGAAGCCAGCTTCTCAGGATCAGCTCAGGCTTAGCGCAGTCTGGGCGGTCGCATACCCTGACGATCTGAGACCGCCGCCCCGTGGGCGGCGGCGCTGGCCCGGGCATCAGAGCTGGTGGTCCACTCGATGACCAGCCGGCGGGGCGACTGGCGGCTGGTCAGGCATTTCGGACTGGAACGCAACCCCCGCGGTGCGAAATCCTCCGTGATCATGAAGTCCCGCAGAGCCCGGCGGCGGCCCCCGCTCTCTGGATTCCATGATCATGAAGGGCTGGCCGCCGCCCAGCACGCTGCTCGCGCGCCCGCCCCGGCGGTGGCTGGCGCTCGGGCAGAATGGCCGGATGGACCTGGGGTTGCGCGGCAGGGTGTACCTGGTGACGGGCGGCAGCCGCGGTCTTGGGTTCGCTGCGGCCCAGGCGCTGACCGGCGAGGGTGCCCGGGTGGTGCTCAGCGCCCCGCATGAGGCTACGGCCGCGGCGGCCGCGGCCCGCCTCGCGGACAACGGCGCCGCGGCCGGTGCCGTCACCTGGGTTGTGGCCGACAATGCCGATCCCGGGAACTCCGGGCCTGCTGATGGCGGCGGCCAGGGACCGTTTTGGCCGCCTGGACGGTGCGCTGATCAGCGTGGGCGGCTCGCCCCCAGGCACCGTCGCGACCACCACTGATGAGGCGTGGCGGTCGGCGTTCGAAAGCGTCTTCCTCGGCGCCGTGCGGCTGGCCCGGGCTCTGGCGGCAGATCTGGGTGGCCGCGCCGGGCCCGGCTCGCTGGCCGGGACGGGCGGCTCGGTGGTGTTTGTGCTGGCCTCCTCGGTGCGCGTGCCGCTGGCGGAGCTCGCCATCTCCAACGGGCTCTTCCCGGGCCTGGCCGGCGTGGTGAAGACGCTCGCCGACGAAGTCGGCCCGGCCGGGATCCGGGTCAACGGGATCCTGCCCGTCCGGATTGCCACCGACCGGGTCCGTGAACTCGATGCCCTCAGCGGCGATCCCGATGAGGTGCGCGCCCGCCTGTCCGAACGCATCCCGCTGCGCAGGTACGGCGAGCCCGCGGAATTCGGCCGGACGGCCGCGTTCCTGCTCTCCCCCGCCGCGTCCTACACCACCGGCGCAATGATCCCGGTCGATGGCGGTGCCATCCGCGCGATCTGAGACCGGGCCGCTGGGCGGCCGCCCGCGGCCGTTTCACCTCATCCGGCGCCCCGGTGCGGTGGTGCGTGCGGCAGGCTCGGGTGGTGGCTGAGTTCATTCCTGGGCTGGAACTGTCCCGTCTGCTGTATGCCGAGGCTGTACGGCCGCTGCTGGATTCCGCCTATCCGGGGCTCCGGTACTCCGCCGCGCTGATCGGGCCCGGGTCCGAGGTCCTCGGCTTCGATTCGGCCCGGTCCACCGACCACGACTGGGGCCCGCGGCTCCAGCTGTTCCTGGCCGATGACGGGCTGGCCGGGGAGATCACTGAACTGCTCGGCCAGCGGCTGCCGGAGACGTTCCGGGGCTGGCCGGTCGCGTTCGACGACAGTTCGGGGCGGCACGGGGTGCGCCACTGGGTCAAGGTGACCGGGCTGGGAACGTGGCTGACCGGCGCCCTCGGCTTCGACCCGCGCCACGGTGTGACGCTTCCCGACTGGCTGGCCACGCCCACCCAGCGCCTGGCCGAGGTCACCGGGGGCGCCATGTTTTACGACGGGCTGGCCCACGACGGGCTGGCCGGCGGCCAGGCGCCGGGCGGGCTGGCGGCCGCGCGGGAAGCGCTGGGCTGGTATCCGCCGGACGTCTGGCGGTACGTGCTCGCGTGCCAGTGGGCCCGGCTGGCCGAGGAGGAGGCCTTCGCCGGCCGCAGCGCGGAGGCCGGTGACGAACTGGGCTCGATCATCATCGTGGCCCGGCAGGCGCGGCACCTGATCCGCCTATGGCTTCTGATGCAGCGCCGCTACCCTCCGTACTCCAAATGGCTGGGCCGCGCGCTGACAGCGGCCGGGCCGGCCGGGATCGCGCCGCTGCTGCACGGCGCCCTCACCGCGGCGCGCTGGCCGGACCGCGAGCGGCTGCTGACCGGCGCCTGCCAGGCCGCGGCACGGCGGCACAACGAGCTTGGCCTGACCGCGCCGCTGCCCACCGGAACCGGGCCGTACTACTCCCGCCCGTTCCTGGTCCTCGGCGCGGACCGGTTCAGCGACGCGCTCCGGGCCCAGATCCGCGACCCGGCCGTGGCCGCGCTGCCGCCGTGCGGCACGGTCGACCAGTTCGTGGACGGCGTGGATACCCTCGGCGACCCGGCCCGGCTGCGCGCCCTGGTCGCCAGCCAGCTCGCAGCGGGGCCAGGCGGGTAAACACGTTGGCAGCGGCCCGGCGCGGGGCTAGCTTGCCCTCTGTGATGTCCTGGCGGGTCACTTCGGGCAGCTATGCGCCGCAGACGGTGGAGCGGCTGCTGCGGGCGCTGCCGCAGTGGTTCGGCATCGAGTCGTCCAACGCCGCCTACGTCGAGGAAGCCCGTCGCCTGCCCGCCTGCCTGGCCTGGCCCGCGACGGCGCCCACCAGGCCGGACGGCGACGCGGGCGCGGCCGGGGTCCTGCTGCTGGAGCGGCACTTCCCCGGCGCGGCGGAGATCTGCCTGCTCGCGGTCGACCCGGCGTACCACCGCCAGGGGGCAGGCCGGGCCCTGGTCGCCGCGGCGCAGGCCAGCCTGGTATCCGACGGCGTGGAGTTCCTCCAGGTCAAGACCCTGGGCCCGAGCCACCCGGACGAGGGATACCAGCGCACCAGGAAGTTCTACGCGGCGGTCGGCTTCACCCCGCTGGAGGAGATCCACGGCGTGTGGGACCCAGAAAACCCCTGCCTGATCATGATCAAGCACCTCGCGCCCGGCGGCGGCCCTCGGCTTCCCAGGCAGGAATGAGCGCCACGTCGGCGCCCGCCTTGACCAGCAGCCCGGCCGCCTGCCGCTGACGCGGCTCATCCAGGGTGCCGGCGTGAAAGCCCAGCGCCAGCCCGGCCGCCTGAGCCAGCAGGTCGGCCCGCCCGTCCGCGACGCTGGCCAGCTCGGCCACCGCGGCGGCCTCCTCGTCTGCCGTCAGCGGCCGCCACCGCGCATGGTTGACCGCGGTCCCGGTAATGATCGCCAGCCTGACCTCGTCCCCCGCTGCCCGCACCATCGCTCCCCGCCGCCCGCCTGCCCTCCCTCATATTAGAACACATATTCGAAATTCATCACAAGAGTCACATCAGCAACTTCAGTCACTTCCGCGCTCAGATGCGAGGGCGGCCGCGGCAGGACCGCAGCGATCAGGGGCGCTGTGTTTCTACGGGCGCTGTGTTTACGGGCGCTGGGGGCGGCCGATGCGGACGTCGACGCCCGGCGAGTAGTGGACCAGCGGCGGCCCGGCGGGCTGCGGCAGGCCCGCGGCGGCGATCAGGTGGTCATCGACGGCCAGCGGCTCGGCGCGGTGCAGCGGCCAGGGCTCGTGCCAGGCCCGCGCGAACCGGTAGTAGCGCCGCCCGGCCACGCTGAACAGCATCCACCGGGCGGTCAGGAAATGATCCCGGTCGTCCAGCTCGGACGGCTGGTACGGGGCGCCGATCCGGACCCGCACGAAGCTCGTCGCCGACCGCGGCCCCGGCCAGCGGCGCAGGCAGGTGTAGGCGATCTCGTCGTCCCGGCTGGCCACCCGCATGGCCGACCAGAAGTACGGCAGCCGGTACGCGGTCCTGGCCACCGCGACCGCGCCGAGCCGGCCCGCGTCCAGCGAGAAGAACCAGATCCCGGTCCGCCCCGCCCGGTCCCGCACGTAGGTTCGCACGTTGGTCTCGCAGAAGTTCGACACCCACGGCACCCGCTGCCCGCCCGGCATGCCCACGTGCATGAAGAACGGCACCAGGCCCACCCAGGCCCGGCCGTCCCACGGGTCCACCGTCAGCCCGGCCGGCAGCAGCCGCTGCACCGCGTCCACCTCGAACGACCAGTGCAGGAACGTCAGCCGGGCCCAGCGCTGCGTCATGACCGGGTCGTCCACGGTGAACGGGCACACCGCCCGCGGCGAGATCACCCCGCGGTCATCACCGGTCCCGGTCACTGTGCTCGGCATCCTGCTATCTTCGCCGGCAGGCGTGCCCGGCCGGGCTGCCGGGGTAGGACGCCAGGATGGGCAGCATGGAATTCGACTGGGGCCGGCTGATCGTCGGCCAGCTGGAGTTCTACTGGGACGTGCACCTGCGGCCGCGGCTCGACGGGCTGACCGACGAGGAGTACCTGTGGGAGCCGGTCACGGGCGCCTGGAACCTGCGCCGCCAGCCGGACGGCAGCTACGACCTCGACGGCGGCCCGGCGCCAGACGAGGACAGCCCGCCGGTGACCACGATCGCGTGGCGGATGATGCATATCGCCGCGGGCTGCTTCTGGCCCAAGTACCAGGCGTTCTTCGGCGACAAGGACGCGGCCGCGGACCTGGATATGTTCGACCCGCGGTTCCTGCCCGCGGACCTGCCCGGCACCGCGGCGGGCGGCACGGCCTTCCTGGAGGACGCCTACCGCCGCTGGCACGACAGCATCGCCGCGCTGGACGAGGCGACGCTGCGCGAGCCGCTCGGCGTCCGCGGCGGCCCCTACGCCGAGGACTCCATGGCCGCCCTGATCGTGCACATCAGCCGGGAGGCCATGCACCACGGCGGCGAGATCGGCGCGCTCCGCGACCTGTACCGCGCCGGGGTCCGCTGACCGGCCGGCCCGCCGCTGACGGCCGGCCCGCCGCAGGCCGGCCGGCGCCCCGTCCTACTCCGACCAGATCGCCGGGTGCTTGTCCCGCCACGGCCGGGCCGCCTCCAGCTGGGCGGACAGCGAGATCAGCGTGGCCTCGCCGCCCATCCGGCCAGCCAGCATCACGCCGATCGGCAGCCCCGCCTCGTTCCAGTACAGCGGCACGCTGACGGCCGGCTGCCCGGACATGTTGTACAGCGCCGTGAACGGCGTGAACCCCTTCTGGCGCTCGAAGTTCCCGGCCGGGTCCACCTCGTCGAAGTACCCGACCGGCACCGGCGGCAGGGCCAGCGTGGGGCTGAGAACCGCGTCGTACTGGTTCAGCACCGCCAGCCCGGCCCGGACCATGGCCTGCAGGTAGGCCTGGGCGAACAGCAGCGTGGGCGCGTTCACCGCCTGGCCGCGCTCGCGCAGGTAGCGGGTCAGCGGCAGCAGCTCGCCCTCGCGCGCCGGGTCGATCGGGGCCAGCGTCGACATCGAGTACCACAGGGTCTCGAAGTACGGGACCACGTCCGGGCCGAACGGCATCGTCACGTCCTCGACCTCGTGGCCCAGGCTGGCCAGCAGCGCGCTGGCGTCCTCGTAGGCGGCCACGCAGTCCGGGTGCACCTCGGCGCCCTCGATCGCGTGCTGCAGCGACCGGCCGATGCGCAGCTTGCCGGGCTCGCGGCGGGCGGCCGCGCTGAACGACTCGCCTGCGGGCAGCGGCGGCAGCGTGTACATGTCGCCGGGGAAGTTGCCGGCCATCGCGTCGAGCAGCAGCGCCGCGTCGGCCACGCTGCGGGCCAGCGGCCCGTTGGTGGACAGCCCGGCCAGGTCCGGGTTGAGCGGACCCTGCGACACCCGGCCGCGGGTCGGCTTGATCCCGAACAGCCCGCACACGCTGGACGGGATCCGGATCGACCCGCCGCCGTCGCTGCCCTGCGCGGCCGGGGCCAGCCCGGCGGCCACCGCGGCCGCGGCGCCGCCGCTCGACCCGCCGGCGGACCGGCTCAGGTCCCACGGGGTCCTGGCGGGCGGGCCGATCGCGGTTTCGGTGTAGCAGGGCAGGCCGAACTCGGGCGTCGCGGTCTTGCCGGTGATCACAATGCCGGCCTCGCGCAGCTTGACCACCACGTAGTCGTCCTCTTCGGCGACGTTGTCGGCGAGCACCGCGGAGCCGAACGTGAGCCGCACCCCGGCCACCTGATTCAGGTCCTTGATCGGGATCGGGATCCCGGTGAGCGGTGGCAGGCCGCCGGTGCCGCCGTTCCGCGCGGCCTGCGCGACGGCCTTCCCGGCCGCCGCGGCCTGATCCCGCGCCAGCTCGGGCGTCACCGTGTAGAACGCGCCGGTCCGGGCGTTCAGCCGGTCGATCCGCTGCAGGTAGTGCTCGGTCAGCTCGACCGGGGAGAGCTGCCCGCTGGCCACCGCGGCGGCCTGCTCGGTCACGGTCAGGTCATGTATGTCGCTCACGTGCCAAACCGTAGACGGCACCGCGCCGCCCGGTCCACCCGCGGTAAACCCTGGTTCGCGCCGCCCTGGTATGCCGTGCCCAATCAGTTACGCTCAGGTTATGGAACGGTCGCCCCGCCGGGCCGACGTACCCGCACGCCCGGCCCGCCCGGCTAGCCCGTCCGGCACCCCGCCCGGCCCGGCTGGCCCGGCACCCGGGGCCCAGCCACGAGCCCCGGCCACCACCGCCAGGAGCCGCACGGCGGCCGCCGTGCGCGCGACCGGCCCCGGCAGCCGGCTGCCCCCGAGGATGCCGGAGAACCCCCAGGTACGGGGCTGGATCTGGCGCGGCGTCTTCTGCGTGATCGCGTTCCTCGTGGTGACGATCTTCCTGGACTGGCGCCTCGGTGTGACCGCGGCCGCGCTGGTGGCCATTTTCGACACGTTCATGCGCAACAACCACGCCCGGATCATGCTGCCGCAGAGCAGGGTGGCCGCCGCGCAGCGGAAGACCCGGCGGACGCTGCGGGGCCTGGAAAAGTCCGGCTGGCAGACGCTGAACAACCGCTCCATCCCCGGCAGCGACCAGGAGATCGACCACTTCCTGGTCGGCCCGGGCGGCGTGTTCGCGGTCGACTCCGAGCTGTGGGACAAGCGGCTGCCGATCCGCACCGGCGGCACCGGCCGCGAGCTGTACCACGGCCCGTACAGCCAGACCGAGCGCCTGGAGCACGCCCAGTGGGAGGCGGCCCAGGCGACCCGGCTGGTCAGCTCCGCGCTGCGGAAGCGGGTCCACGTCCACCCGGCGATGGTGCTGTACGGGCCCAAGGTGCCGTGGATCGTGGTGCGGATGCTCGGCGTGGACGTGTTCGCCGGCGACCGGCTGAAGAAGTACCTCAAGCAGGAGGCCAGGCAGCGGGCCAAGGCCTCCGAGCGGCTCGATCCCGACCAGGTCGCCGAGATCATCGCCGTCGCCGGGAAGGTACTCCCGCCGCGCGCTGACCGGCACCACAGCCCGCCGCGAGGCCGCTGACCAGCCACGGCTAGGCTGTGCACCTTCCGGTCATTGTCGAGGGTGGACGAGGGGAACGTGGCGTCAGCTCGGGACTGGGTCGCTGGGGCCAGGCCGCGGACCCTGCCGGCCGCGATCGTGCCGGTCGCCGTGGGCACCGGCGTGGCCGCCGGGTACGGCCGGTTCAGCCCGGGCCGGGCCGCGCTGGCCCTGTTCGTCGCGCTGGCCCTGCAGATCGGCGTGAACTACGCCAACGACTACAGCGACGGGATCCGCGGCACGGACACCAAACGGGTCGGCCCGCTGCGGCTGACCGCGGCCGGCCTCGCCCCGCCCCGGCAGGTCCTGGCCGCGGCGCTGGCCAGCTTCGCCGCCGCCTGCGCGGCCGGCCTGGTGCTGGCCGCGCTGACTTCCTGGTGGGTGCTCCTGCTGGGCGCCGCGGCGGTCGCCGCAGCCTGGTTCTACACCGGCGGGGACCGGCCCTACGGCTACCGGGCGCTGGGTGAGCTGTCGGTGTTCGTGTTCTTCGGCCTGGCCGCGGTGGCCGGCACCGCGTACGTCCAGCAGGGCACGCTGACCTGGCTGGCGCTGGCCGCGGCGGTCCCGGTCGGCCTGCTGGCCTGCGCCCTGCTGGTGGTCAACAACCTGCGCGACATCCCGACCGACTCGGTGTCCGGCAAGCGGACGCTGGCCGTGCTGGCCGGCGACCAGCGGACCCGGCTGCTGTACGGGGCCTGCGCGCTGGCCCCGTTCGCGGTCGCCGTCGCGATCGCCCCGGCCCGGCCGCTGGTCCTGGTCACGCTGGCCGCGCTGCCGCTCGCGGTGGCGCCGGTCCGGCGGGTCCGCGGCGGCGCGGCGGGCCCGCAGCTGATCGCGGTGCTGGGCCAGACGGGCCGGCTGCAGCTGGCCTTCGGCGCGCTACTGACCCTCGGCCTCGCCATCCGGTTCTGACCCCTGCCGCCCGCCGGCCGGCGCGGGCAGCCCGTTGGGCGTCACCGCGGGTCCCGACAGGGCCGCGGGCTCCGTGCTGGCGGCAGTGGTGCTGGCGGGGGCAGTGCTGGCGGCGGGCGGTGGCCCATCGCCCGGCGACGATGCGGACCCCTCGAACGCACGGCTGACCATCTTCAGCGCCGAGGTGACCTCGCTGGGGATCATCCACACTGTGTTGCCCTCGCCCTGGGCCAGCTGGGGCAGGGTCTGCAGGTACTGGTAGGCCATCACCATCGGGTCCGGGTTGGCCTGGTGGATCGCCCCGAACACGGTCTCGATGGCCTGGGCCTGGCCCTCGGCGCGCAGGATCGCGCTCTGCCGCTCCCCCTCGGCGCGCAGGATCGCGCCCTGCTTCTCGCCCTCGGCGGTGAGGATCCTGGACTGCCGCACTCCCTCGGCGGTCAGGACCGCGGCGCGCTTCTCCCGCTCGGCGCGCATCTGCTTCTCCATCGCGTCGATCACGCTCTTGGGCGGGTCGATCGCCTTGATCTCCACCCGGGTGACCCGGATCCCCCACTTGCCCGACGCGTCGTCCAGCACGCCGCGGAGCATCGCGTTGATCTTGTCGCGCGAGGTCAGCGTCTGCTCCAGGTGCATGCTGCCGATCACGCTGCGCAGCATGGTGGCGGTGATCTGCTCGATCGCCTGGATGTAGTCGACGATCTCGTAGTCCGCCGCCCGCGGGTCGGTGACCTGGAAGAACAGCACCGTGTCGATGGAAATGACGAGGTTGTCCTCGGTGATCACCGGCTGGCCCCGGAACGACACCACCTGCTCGCGCAGGTCGATCGCCGGCTTGACCCGGTCGACGAACGGGACGATGAAGTTCATCCCGGGTTCCAGCGTCTTGCGGTACCGGCCGAACCGCTCGACGTTTCGCGCGCGGGCCTGCGGCACGATCCGCACGGTCCGGGTCGCCAGCACGGCCACGAGGGCGACAACGACGGCGACGACGATGAGCACGGCGATTTCCACGGCTACTCCCGGGGATACACGAGGGCGGTCGCGCCCTCGATCAGCATGACGTCGACGGTGGCCCCGACCGGGATGGTCAGCGTCTCGTCATAGGGCCGCGAGGACCACAGGTCGCCGCCGATCCGGACCTGGCCGGCGTGCGCGGAGACCTCCTCGACGACGATGGCGCTGCGGCCGACCAGGGCCGCGACGCCGGTACGCAGCGGCGGCGGCTGGCGGACGTGGCGCAGCGCGATAGGCCGGACCACCACCAGGCCGCCGAGTGCGGCGAGCACGAACGCGCCCAGCTGCAGCAGGCCCCCTCCGCCTGCGGCAGCCACCACGGCCGCGGCCACGGCGCCCACCGCGATCAGCCCGAGCGAGAACGTCATGGTGAGCATCTCGGCCACGCCCAGGGCCACGGCCACGATCAGCCAGATGATCCAGATCGCCATGGCGGCTCCGGAGGGGAAACGGGCACTCGTCGTAGAACGACAGTAACCCCGCCCGGTTACCGCCGCATCTCAGGTCAGTCGCGGTTTTCACGCGCCAGCCGATCGGGCACGATGGGGGGACCCGAGCATTCAGGGACGGCATCATGCCAGCTACTGCGCAGCCTTCGTACAGCCACGGGGTGTCCAGCCAGGCACTGATCGGCGAGACGATCGGCGGGAACCTGCGGCGGGTCGCCGCCCGCTTCGGCGACCGGGAGGCCATGGTCGACGTGCCGTCCGGCCGCCGGTGGACCTACCGGCAGCTGGACGCGGACACCGACACGCTCGCCCGCGGCCTGCTGGCGGCCGGGATCGGCACCGGGGAGCGGGTCGGCATCTGGTCGCCGAACTGCCCGGAGTGGGTGCTGCTGCAGTACGCCACGGCCAAGATGGGCGCGATCCTGGTCAACATCAACCCGGCCTACCGCACCCACGAGCTGGCCTACGTGCTGCGCCAGGCCGGCATCAAGCTGCTGGTCAGCGCGGAGAGCTTCAAGACCAGCGACTACCGGGCGATGGTCGGCGAGGTCCGCGGCGACCTGCCGGGCCTGGAAGACGTGATCTTCATCAGCACCGAGGGCTGGGACAAGCTGCTGGCCGCCGGGGTGGCCGCGGCGGACGCGGCCGCCGCCGGGGACGAGCCGGACGCGCTGGCCGCACGGGAGGCCACGCTGGCCTTCGACGACCCGATCAACATCCAGTACACCAGCGGCACGACCGGGTTCCCCAAGGGCGCCACGCTGTCCCACCACAACATCCTGAACAACGGCTTCTTCATCGGCGAGTACTGCCGGTACACCGAGGCCGACCGGGTGGCCATCCCGGTGCCGTTCTACCACTGCTTCGGCATGGTGCTGGGCAACCTGGCCTGCACCACGCACGGCGCCGCCATCGTGATCCCGGCGCCCGGCTTCGAGCCCGCGGCCACGCTGCGCGCGGTCCAGCAGGAGCGGTGCACGTCGCTGTACGGGGTGCCGACGATGTTCATCGCCGAGCTGGCCCTGCCCGACTTCGCCAGCTACGACCTCTCGTCGCTGCGCACCGGCATCATGGCCGGCTCGCCGTGCCCGGTCGAGGTGATGAAGCGCGTGGTCAGCGAGATGCACATGGAAGAGGTCACGATCGCCTACGGGATGACCGAGACCTCCCCGGTGTCCGCGCAGACCAGGGCCGACGAGGAACTCGAGCGCCGGGTGTCCACGGTCGGCCGGGTGCACCCGCACGTCGAGGTGAAGGTCATCGACCCGGAGACGGGGCGGGTGCTGCCCCGCGGCACGCCCGGCGAGATGTGCACCCGCGGCTACTCGGTGATGCTCGGCTACTGGGACGACCCGGAGCGGACCGCGGAGGTGATCGACGCGGCCCGCTGGATGCACACCGGCGACCTCGCGGTGATGGACGACGCCGGCTACCTGAACATCGTCGGCCGGATCAAGGACCTGGTCATCCGCGGCGGCGAGAACATCTACCCGCGTGAGGTGGAGGAGTTCCTGTACGGCCACCCGCAGATCGAGGACGTGCAGGTGATCGGCGTGCCGGACGAGAAGTACGGCGAGGAGCTGTGCGCCTGGATCCGGGTCCGCGGCGGCGCCGAGCTGACCGCCGGGGACATCCGCGCGTACTGCACCGGCAAGATCGCGCACTACAAGATCCCGCGGTACGTCCGGCTCACCACCGAGTTCCCGATGACGGTGACCGGCAAGATCCAGAAGTACAAGATGCGCGAGACGTCTATCTCCGAACTCGGCCTGCAGGCGGCCAGCGAGACCAGGACGGCCTAGGGCAGGCCCTAGCCGCCGCGGACCTCCAGCGACCCGAGCAGCGCCCGGGTGGCCTCCGTGATCACGTCCACCGCGTGGTCGAACGCCTCGGCGTTGTGCCGCGCCGGAGCGCGGAACCCGCTGACTTTCCGCACGTACTGCAGCGCGGCCGCGCGCATGTCGGCCTCGGTTACCTGCTCCGTATAGGGCTCACGCAACGTCTTGATGCTCCGGCACATAGCCCCGACGATAGGCCAGGTCAGCGGGCCGGCGCGAACCGCCATGGTGCACCGGGCCGGCCGCTGGGCGCTGATTTAGGGATACGGAGCGTCCCAGCGGGAAGGGCTTGCCTGGTGACGACCGGGCCGTGGCGGAACTGGCGGGCGATTGCCGGGGCCCGGCACCGGCCCTGGGTGCGCCGCACCGGCGGGCTGGCCCTGATCGTGGTGGTGGGCCTGGCCGGCGCCTGGCTCGGCCTTCAGCTGGGCGGGCACGCCGCCGCCCAGATCGGCCCGGTCCGCACCGAGATGGCTATCCAGCCGGCCCTGGCCGGCGAGACCGTGGTCCGGGTCCCGCCGCTCGGCTCGCTGGACCTGGCCAGCCACCACGGCCCGCTCCGGCTGACCGTGGACGTCCAGCAGCTCAGCGAGCAGGCGGTCAAGCACCTGATCGCCGACCCGGGCGAGCTGTCCGGGCTGCCCGCGCGGGCCGCCCGCGACCTGCGGCACGGGCTGATCACGGTGGCGGTGCGCTCGGCGATCGCGGTGGCGGCCTGCGGGCTGCTGCTCGGCCTGGTGGTGTTCCGGCGGCGGATCTGGCGGGCGCTGGCCGCGGCCGGGGTGTCGCTGGCCGTGCTGGCCGCCAGCGGCGGGATCGCCGCGGCGACCTGGAACCCGCGGTCGATCTTCGAGCCGCGCTACACCGGCCTGCTGGCCGGGGCCCCGTCGCTGGTCGGCAACGTGCAGGACATCGCGATCCGGTTCGGCCTGTACCGGCGGGAACTGGCCGGGCTGGTCAGCAACGTGACCCGGCTCTACGCGGCCACCTCGGACCTCCCGGTGTTCCATCCGGACCCGAACACGATCAGGGTGCTCGACGTCTCCGACATCCACGACAACCCGGCCGCGTGGAACGTGATGCACTCGATCGCCAGCCAGTTCGCGGTGAACTTCATCATCGACTCCGGCGACCTGACCGATCACGGCACCGCCCCGGAGAACAGCCTGGCCAGGGAGATCCGCACGTTCGCGGTGCCGTACGTGTTCATCCGCGGCAACCACGACTCGCTGGCCACCGCGCGGGTAGTGGCCAGGCAGCCGAACGCGGTCGTGCTGCACGGCCAGATCGCAACCGTGGACGGGCTGCGGATCATCGGGATGGGCGACCCGCGGTTCACCCCGGACCAGTCGGTGGAGGTGTCCGGCGAGGACGTGGTGGCCGCCGCGGGCCAGCGGCTGGCCGCGGTGGCCGCCGCCACCCGGCCGCCGCCGGACATCGCGGTGGTCCATGACCCGGTGGAGGCAGCGCCGTTCGACGGGGTGGTCCCGCTGGTGCTGGCCGGGCACATCCACCGCCGGGTGACCTGGCTGCTGCCCGGCGGCACCCGGGTGTTCGTGCAGGGCTCCACCGGCGGGGCCGGCCTGCGGGCGCTGCAGTCCCAGCCGCCGACCCCGATCGAGTGCTCGGTGCTCTACTTCGACCGCGCCACCCGCAAGCTCCAGGCCTGGGACGACATCACGGTGGCGGGCCTGGGCGGCACGGCCGCGCAGATCCAGCGCTACCTGGCCACCGACCAGAGCCCGGTCGGCGGCCCGGTCCCGGTCATCACGCTGACCCCGTCGCCGGGCCCGACGTTCACACTGACGC
Organism: uncultured Actinomycetes bacterium; assembly: GCA_963770375.1. GTDB lineage: Bacteria > Actinomycetota > Actinomycetes > Streptosporangiales > Streptosporangiaceae > DASVBE01. Next base: position 68,622 of record CAVYPM010000020.1, read on the forward strand.
CGTCGTTCGCGCCGTCAGAACCATCGCCTGGGCCATCCACCCGGACCCGCCGCCCGCGGCCGGTCAGGTCAAGCCGAGGAGGTTCTCCAGGCCGAACGTGAGGCCGGGCGGCAGGCTGGCCAGCTTCCGGACGGCGAGCAGCACGCCGGGCATGAACGAGGCCCGGTCCAGCGAGTCGTGCCGGATGGTCAGCGTCTCGCCGTGCCCGCCGAGCAGCACCTCCTGGTGCGCCACCAGTCCCGGCAGCCGGACCGAGTGCACGTGCACGCCCTCCTGCAGCGCGCCCCTGGCCCCCTCGGCGGCGGTCGTCGTGGCGTCAGGGACCTCGCCCAGGCCGGCCGCGGCCCGGGCCGCGCTGATCAGGTCCGCGGTCCGGGCCGCGGTCCCTGACGGGGCGTCCACCTTGTTCGCGTGGTGCAGTTCGATGATCTCGGCGGACTCGAAGAACCCGGCCGCCTGGGCGGCGAACTGCATCATCAGCACCGCACCCACGGAGAAGTTCGCCGCGATCATGACCCGGACGTCCGGGGCCTTGTCCAGCCACCCGGCGACCGTTTCCAGCCGTTCCGGGCTGAACCCCGAGGTGCCCACGACCATGTTCAGGCCCTGGCCGATGCACCATTCCAGGTTGCCGAGGACCTCGCCGGGCGCGGTGAAGTCGACCACGGCGTCGCACAGGGCCAGCGCCTGCCGGTCGTCGCCCTGATCCACGGTCACGGCCAGCTCGAGGTCGCTGGCGGCCTCGACGGCCTGGCACACCGCAGTGCCCATCCGGCCCCTGGCCCCGAGCACCCCTACCTTGATCATCAGCAGCCTCCGGCGGTCCTGGCTGTCAGGCGGTGAACGCGCCGGGGTCGTCGAACGGGCCCACCACGGCCAGCGCCTTGGGCCGGGCCAGCACGTCGGCGGCGATCGCGCGGATCTCGTCGTGGCTGACCGCCTCGATCGCGGCCAGGATCTCGTCGACCGGCTCCAGGTTCGGGTAGACCAGCTCGGACTTGCCGAGCCTGCTCATCCGGGACGATGGGTCCTCGAGACCGAGCACGATCGACCCGCGCAGCTGGCCCTTGCCGCGGTCCAGCTCGGCGTCGGTCAGCCCGCCGTCGATCACCTTGGCGATCTCGTCCCGGCAGATGGCCAGCACCTCGTCCGCCTTGGCCGGCAGGCAGCCCACGTACACGCCCCAGGCGCCCGTGTCGGCGTGCTGCGAGCTGAAGCTGTACACCGAGTAGGCCAGCCCGCGCTTCTCCCGCACCTCCTGGAACAGCCGGGACGACATGCCGCCGCCGAGCGCGGCGTTCAGCACGCCGAGCGCGTACTTGCGGTCGTCGGTCCGGGCCAGGCCCTGGCAGCCGAGCACCAGGTTGGCCTGCTCGATCGTGCGCGAGACCAGCCGCACGCCGGTGCCAAGCGGGCCCCGGTCCGGCTCTTCGCCGGCCAGCCGGGGCGGCACCGGCTGCGCGTCGCCGGTCAGCACCGGCTCGAACGCCGCTCTGGTGAGCTCGACAACCTCGTCGTGGTCCACCCGGCCGGACGCGGCCACCACCAGGTGGTCCGGGGTGTACTTGGCCGCGTAGTGCGCGGCGATCTGGTCCCTGGTGATCGCGTTGATCGAGTCGACGCTGCCCAGGATGGGCCGGCCCAGAGGGGTGTCACCGAACAGCTGGGCGGCGAACGCCTCGTGCACGGTGTCGGTGGGGTCGTCGTCGTTCATGGCGATCTCTTCGAGGATCACGCCGCGCTCGGCGTCCACCTCTTTCGGCTCGAGCAGCGAGCCGGTCACCATGTCCGACAGAACGTCGATCGCCAGCGGCAGGTCGGCGTCCAGCACCCGGGCGTAGTAGCAGGTGTACTCCTTGGCCGTGAACGCGTTCAGCTCGCCGCCGACCGCGTCCATGGCCGCCGAGATTTCCAGCGCGGTCCGCCGCCTGGTGCCCTTGAACAGCAGGTGCTCCAGGTAGTGGGTGGCCCCGATGTGGCCGGGGAGCTCGTCCCGCGAGCCGACCCCGGCCCAGATGCCGAACGCGGCGGACCGGACCGCGGGCAGCGACTCGGTGATCACCCGCAGCCCACCGGGCAGCACGGTGCGGGCGACGTCCGACTCGGCGCCCGCACCCGTGCGCTGGGTTCCGCTCATGAGTTGTGGCGCGGCCGGTTGCGCTCCCGGGTCCGGTGGCTGCCGCCCTCGCCGCGCTCCCGGTCACCCCGGTCACCCGGTCCCGGTCGCGGCCGCCGCCCCGGCGGTCGTCACCGCCGCCGCCCAGGTCCTCGCCCGCGGCCTCGCGCTCGACGACCTCGACCGGCACCAGCGACAGCTTGCCCCGGTCGTCCACCTCGCGGATCTCGACCTGGATCTTCTCGCCGACCTTGAGCACGTCGTCGACGTTGTCGATGCGGGCGCCGCCGTGCAGCTTGCGGATCTGGGTGATGTGCAGCAGGCCGTCCCGGCCGGGCAGCAGCGACACGAACGCGCCGAACGTGGTGGTCTTGACCACCGTGCCCAGGAACCGCTCGCCGACCTCGGGGATGTGCGGGTTGGCGATCGCGTTGATCGCGGCCCGGGCCGCCTCGGCCGAGGTGCCGTCGGTGGCGCCGATGTAGATCGTGCCGTCGTCCTCGATGGTGATCTCGGCGCCGGTGTCGTCCTGGATCGAGTTGATCATCTTGCCCTTCGGGCCGATGACCTCGCCGATCTTGTCCACCGGGACCTTGACCGTGATGATCCGCGGCGCGTTCAGGCTCATCTCGCCGGGCGCGGAAATCGCCCCGCGCATCACGTCCAGGATCGTCAGCCGGGCCCCGCGGGCCTGCTTCAGGGCGGCGGCGAGCACCGACGCCGGGATGCCGTCGAGCTTGGTGTCCAGCTGGAGCGCGGTGATCACGTCCTGGGTGCCGGCCACCTTGAAGTCCATGTCGCCGAACGCGTCCTCGGCGCCCAGGATGTCGGTCAGCGTGACGTACTCGCCGCCCTCGTGGATCAGGCCCATCGCGATGCCCGCGACCATGTCCTTCAGCGGCACGCCCGCGTCCAGCAGCGCCATGGTCGACGCGCAGACCGAGGCCATCGAGGTCGAGCCGTTGGACGCGATCGCCTCGGAGACCTGCCGGATCGCGTACGGGAACTCCTCGCGGGTCGGCAGCACCGGGAGCAGTGCCCGCTCGGCCAGCGCGCCGTGGCCGATCTCGCGGCGCTTGGGCGAGCCGACCCGGCCGGTCTCCCCGGTCGAGTACGGCGGCATGTTGTAGTTGTGCATGTAGCGCTTGGTGCGCTCGGGGTTGAGCGTGTCGATCATCTGCTCCATCCGGAGCATGTTCAGCGTGGTCACGCCGAGGACCTGGGTCTCGCCCCGCTCGAACAGCGCGGACCCGTGCACCCGGGGCAGCACGTGCGCCTCGGCGGTCAGCGGCCGGATGTCGGTCAGCCCGCGGCCGTCCATGCGCTTGCCCTCGGCGATGATCCGCTGCCGGACCAGCTTCTTGGTCAGCGCCCGGAACGCCCCGCTGATCTCGTTCTCGCGGTCCTCGAACTGGCTGGCCAGCTTCTCCTTGGCGAGGGCCTTGACCCGGTCGGTCTCGGCGTCCCGCTCCTGCTTGCCCGCGATCGTGAGCGCCCGGGACAGGTCATCGGTGACCTGGGCCGCGACCGCGTCGAACACGTCCTGCTCGTAGTCCAGGAACACCGGGTACTCGGCGGTCTCCTTGCCCGCGTGGGCGGCGATGGCCTGCTGGGCCTCGCACAGCGCCTTGATGAACGGCTTGGCCGCCTCCAGGCCCGCGGCCACGGTCTCCTCGGTCGGGCCGACCGCGCCCGGACCCGGAGTCGGCCAGCAGCCGCAGGGTGCTCGGAGTGGACTCGGCCTCGACCATCATGATGGCGACGTCACCGTCCGGCCAGCACCCGGCCGGCCACCACCATGTCGAAGGTGGCCTCCTCCAGCTGCGGGTGGGTCGGGAAGGCCACCCACTGGCCCCTGATCAGAGCGACCCGCACACCGCCGATCGGGCCGGAGAACGGCAGCCCGGCCAGCTGGGTGGACAGCGACGCGGCGTTGATCGCGATCACGTCGTACAGGTGCTCGGGGTGCAGCGCCATGATCGTCTCGACGACCTGGACTTCGTTGCGCAGCCCCTTCACGAACGACGGGCGCAGCGGCCGGTCGATCAGCCGGCAGGTGAGGATGGCGTCCTCGGACGGCCGGCCCTCGCGCCGGAAGAACGAGCCGGGAATCCGGCCCGCGGCGTACATCCGCTCTTCCACATCCACGGTGAGCGGGAAGAAGTCCAGGTTGTCCTTGGGCTTCTTGGACGCGGTGGTGGCCGACAGGACCATGGTCTCGTCGTCCAGGTAAACCACGGCCGAGCCCGCCGCCAGCTGGGCCAGCCGGCCGGTCTCGAACCGGATCTTATGCACGCCGAAAACGCCGTTGTCGATGGCGACTTCGGCGGAATACGCACCCTCCACGGGTGACCTCCTTGACTGAGGTCCCGCGTCAGTGGCCCGCCGCCAGTAGAGCGCCAGCAGGGGCAGAAAGCCGTGCCGGCTGGCCGGTCTTCGATCGAAGCTCCCGGTCCTGGCTGCCGCGCGCAGCGCGGCGGGCCACGGCCCGGGAACCACTACCGAGGACCGGCCCGTTGGCGCCCTGTGCGCTCCGGGACGGGGCCGCGGGACTCGTTCCTAAGTGATGTTCAGTTGTCGTCGCGGGCCTGCCCGCCGCGGCGGGGCAGGCCCATGTCCGTCTACGCTACCTGCCGGAACCGGGTTACCGGCGGAGGCCGAGCTTCTCCCGCAGGGCGCGGTAGCGCTCGATGTCCTCGCGCTGCAGGTACTTCAGCAGCCGGCGGCGGCGGCCGACCAGCAGCAGCAGCCCACGGCGGCTGTGGTGGTCGTGGGTGTGCACCTTGAGGTGCTCGGTCAGGTCGTTGATCCGCCTGGTCAGCAGCGCGACTTGGACTTCCGGCGAACCGGTGTCACCCTCACTGGTCGCGTGCCCGGCGATGATCTCTTTCTTCACCGTGTTGTTCAGCGGCACGTAGATTCCTCTTCATCTCGAACTGCTCGGAGCCATTGGCCGACCGCAGTGGGCCGACGGGCTAAGGCCGGAGGCGGGGGCAGTTACCTGCGGATGCCTCCTGGGGTAGCCAGCCGTATTGAGGGCACAGCTGACAGGGCCAGAAACTGGCCACGGGCAAGGATAGCACGCACCAGCCGCCGGTCCGGCCCCCCGAGCGAGCGCAGCGAGTGAGCCAGCCAGCACGGTGTTACCGGATCGTTACGATTGAGGGCAACCACGCGGCAAGACGCACACACTCATGGCGCCGGCCTCTCACGGGGTTAGCGGCTACGGCCCGAGGCGAGCAGCTTTGACTATCAGCCGCCGAGGCCCAGCTGCTGCCGGACCTCGGCGACGTCCTGGTGCATCTGCTGGACCAGGTCGTCCACCGAGTCGAAGCGGACCGTGCCGCGCAACCGGGCGGTGAAGTCCACCGCGGCGTGCGCGCCATACAGGTCCAGGTCGTCGCGGTCCAGCGCGTACGCCTCGACAGTGCGGTCCTTGCCGCCGAAGGTCGGGTTGGTGCCGATCGAGATCGCGGCCGGCCAGCGCTCCTCCTCGTGGCCGTCCGGGTCCAGCCGGGTCAGCCAGCCCGCGTAGATGCCGTCCGCCGGAATCGCGGTCCGCGGCGCGATGGCCAGGTTGGCGGTGGGGAAGCCGAGGCCGCGGCCGCGGCGGTAGCCGCGCGCGACGATGCCCTCGACCCGGTGCGGGCGGCCCAGGTCCCGGGCCGCGGCGGCGACGTCCCCGGCCGCCAGCAGCTCCCTGATCTCCGACGAGGACACGGTCCGGCCCGCGTCGGCCAGCAGCGGCACGCCTTCCGCGGTGAAGTCGTACTTGGCGCCCAGCTCGGCCAGCAGGGCCACGTCCCCGGCGGCCTTGTGCCCGAACCGGAAGTTCTCCCCCACTACCACGCTGAGCGCGTGCAGCCGGTCCACCAGCACGGCCCGGACGAACTCGTCCGGGGTGAGCCGGGAGAACTCCAGCGTGAACGGCAGCACGCAGACCGCGTCCACGCCCAGGCCGGCCAGCAGCTCGGCCTGCCGCCGGGCGGTGGTCAGGAACGTCAGCCGGGTGGTGCCCGGCCGGACGACCTCGTCGGGATGCGGGTCGAAGGTGACCACCACCAGCGGCCGGCCGGCCGCGGCGGCCTGCCGGGCGGCCACGGCCACGATGGCCTGGTGGCCGCGGTGCACACCGTCGAAGATCCCGATGGTGACCACCGACCTGCCCCAGTCCCCCGGCACCTCGTCCAGGCCCTGCCACCGCTGCATGCGCCGTTGCCTCCTGCTTCGCTTCCCCGTGTCCGGCGGTGCTCCAAGCCTGCCATGCACCACTGCGCCGGCAGCTTAGGGCATGCCCGGCCGGCCCTGGCCGGCTGGCGGGGCGCGGGACGGTGACTAGGGGACGAACACGGCCAGCGAGCGGGCCTGGCCGGCCTCTTCGGTCAGCAGTGCGATCAGGGCGCCGTCCGGGCCGAACGCGGCGACCGGCGCGGTCCCGGTGCCGGCCGCGGGCAGCCGCGCCCCGTGCGACACCCGGTCTGCTTCCTGGGCGGTCAGGTCCCGGCGCGGGAACGCTGCCGCGGCGGCGTCCGGCAGCGGGGTGAGCGCGAACGAGGCGGCGAGCTCGTCCAGGGTGCGGGCCTCCCCGATGCGGTACGGCCCGACCCGGGTGCGCCGCAGCGCGGTCAGGTGCCCGCCCACGCCGAGCGCGTCGCCCAGGTCCCTGGCGATGGCCCGGATGTAGGTGCCGCTGGAGCAGGTCACCATGATGTCCACGTCGAGCCGGTCGCCGTCCGGCCGGACGTCGCCGATCGCCAGCTCGCGGACGGTGACCCGGCGGGCGGCCAGCTCCGGGGCCTGCCCGGCCCGGGCCAGCTGGTAGGCCCGCTTGCCGCCCACCTTGATGGCGCTGATCCCGGGCGGCACCTGGTCGATCTCGCCGGTCTGCGCGGCCGCCGCCGCGGCCAGCTGGTCGCGGGTGATCCCGCGGGCCGGGACGGTGGCGGTGACCTGCCCGTCGGCGTCACCGGAGTCGGTGGCCTGGCCGAGCCGGACGGTGGCCGCGTACTCCTTCTCGGTCAGCGCCAGGTAGCCGAGCAGCCGGGTGGCCTTCTCCACGCCGACCAGCAGCACCCCGGTGGCCATCGGATCGAGCGTGCCGGCGTGCCCGACCCGCCGGGTGCCGGCCAGCCGCCGGATCCTGGCCACCACGTCGTGCGAGGTCAGCCCGCCGGGCTTGTCGACAACGACGAGCCCGCTGGGCGCGGTCACGGCGAGCAGCTGGCCTCGCCGGCCAGCCCGGCGCGCAGCACCGCGAGCGCGTCCTGCACCCCGCCGGCCGCGGTGAAGCCGGCCGCGAAGGCGTGCCCGCCGCCGCCGGCCAGGGTGCAGGCCCGGCCCACGTCCGTCTTGCCCTTGGACCGGGCCGAGACCAGCCACGCGCCGTCGTCGGTCTCCTTGAACACCACCGACACGTCCGCCTCGTCGGTGCGCCGCAGCACGTCGATGACCGGCTCGGTGACGTCGTAGGGCAGGCCGTAGGCGGCACGGTCAGCACGGCTGACCGTGGTCCACACCAGCCCGTGCCCGCCCGCGGCGGCCGTCTCGAGCACCGCCCGGCCGAGCACCAGGGACAGCAGGCCCAGGTAGCCGAACGGGGCCCGGTCCCACAGCTCGGTGGCCACCGCGCTGGGGTCGATGCCGGTGCGCAGCAGCTGCGCGGCCAGCTCGTGGATCCGCGGCGAGGTGCCCGGGTACTTGAACGACCCGGTGTCGGTGACGATCCCGGTGTACAGGCCGTACGCGACATCCCTGGTGACGGGCAGGCCGAGCCGGGTGATCAGGTCGTAGGCCAGCACCGCCGTGGCCGGTGCGGCCGCGTCGACCAGGTGCAGCGTGCCGAACCTGGTGTTGGACGCGTGGTGGTCGAGCACGATCAGCTCGCCCGCGGCCGCGGCGGGTCCTTCCAGCAGGCCGAGCCGGTCCGCGCTGGACGCGTCGAAGGTCACCATCACCTCGGGCCGGGCCGGGTACGCCTCCGGCGGGCGGAGCAGCCCGGTGCCGGGCAGGAAACGCAGGATCGGCGGGATCTCGAAGGGCCGGTCGCCGAACGAGGCGACCACCTCGGCGGGCCGGCCGCCCGCCGCGGCCCGGGCCGTCAGTGCGTGCGCCACCGCGAGCATCGACCCGAGCGCGTCACCGTCCGGGCGGATGTGGCAGGCCAGGCAGACCTGCGCGGCGCTGCCGATGATCTCGATGGCCCGGGCCCAGTCGTCGTCCGCCGCGTTACCCGCGGCCAGGGCGGCGGCCTGTCCGGCCACCTGCTCGGCTGTCACGACGGCGAGTATCCCGCGCGGTCTTCGCCGGCCACCGGGCTTTCATGTAGATCGCCTGGCCGCCCGGCGGCACCGCCGTCCGCCTCCTCGTCGTCCTCGTCATCGCCGTCCCGGCGCTCGGCGGGCACCCGGTACGGGTCCGCGTCGCCGGCCGGCTGGGCGCCCTCGCGGACTTGCGCCACCGCGGCGTCCGCCTCCTTGGCCCGGGCCACCAGCTCCTCGATGTTCCTGGCGCTGTCCGGCAGCACGTCGGGCTGGAACTCCAGGGACGGGGTGTGCCGCAGCCCGGTCTGCCGGCCCACCTCGGCCCGGATCACCCCGGTCGCGCTGGCCAGCGCCGCGGCGGTGCCCGCCCGCTCCTCCGGGGTGCCGTACACCGTGTAGAACACGGTGGCCTCGCGCAGGTCGTTGGTCATCCGGGCGTCGGTGATCGTGACGAACCCCAGCCGCGGGTCCTTGATCCGCCGTTCCAGCATCTCGGCCACGATCTGGGCCACCCGGCCGCTGAGCTTGCGTGCCCTGGCCTGGTCCATTGCTGTGTCACTCCTCTTCGCTGAACACCCGCTGCCGGGCCGCGAGATCAGCTCTATCTCCGGCCGCGCCGCGACCAGCCGCTCGCAGGACTCGAGCACCCCGACGGCGTGCGCCGCGGTGGCGGACACCACGGCCACGCCGATCTCGGCCCGCCGGTGCAGGTCCAGGTGCCCGGTCTCACCGACCGAGGTGCCAGGGAACCTGCGCTGCAGCTCGGCCACGAGGGGGCGCACCGCCGACCGTTTCTGCTTCAGCGACCGGATGTCGCCGAGCAGAACGTCCAGCGTCAGCGCCCCCACGTACACCGCTGCTCCCGGCGGGCGTCAGGCGCGGGGCTTCTCGCGCATCTCGAACGTCTCGATCACGTCCCCGACCTTGATGTCGCCGTAGCCGACGCCGATACCGCACTCGAAGCCCTCGCGGACCTCTGTCGCGTCGTCCTTGAACCGGCGGAGCGAGTCGACCGTGAGGCTGTCCTGGACGACCACGCCGTCGCGGACCAGCCGCGCCTTGCTGTTCCTGGTGATCGTGCCGCTGCGGACGATGCAGCCGGCCACGTTGCCGATCCGCGGGACCCGGAAGATCTCCCTGATCTCCGCGGTGCCCAGCTGGATCTCCTCGAACTCGGGCTTGAGCATGCCCTTGAGCGCGGCCTCGATCTCCTCGATCGCCTGGTAGATGACCGAGTAGTAGCGGATGTCCACGCCCTCGCGCTGGGCCAGCTCGCCGACCCGGGGCGCGGGCCGAACGTTGAACCCGAGGATCACCGCTTCGGACGCGATGGCCAGGTTGACGTCGTCCTGGGTGATCGCGCCGACTCCGCGGCCGATCACCCGCAGCACCACGTCCTCGCCGACGTCGATCTTCAGCAGGGCGTCTTCCAGCGCCTCCACCGAGCCGGACACGTCGCCCTTGATGATCAGCAGCAGCTCCTCGCGCTGACCGGACTTGAGCGCGGACTCCAGGTCCTCCAGCGTGACCCGCGGGCGGCGCTGGGCGAACATGGCGCTGCGCTCGCGCGCCTCGCGCCGCTCGGCGATCTGGCGGGCCACCCGGTCGTCGTCGACGACCAGGAAGCTGTCGCCGGCGCCGGGCACGCCGGTGAGGCCAAGGACCTCGACCGGGCGGGACGGCGGGGCCTCGCCGACCTGGTCCAGGTTCTCGTCCAGCATGGCCCGGACCCGGCCGTAGGCCTCGCCGCAGACGATCGAGTCGCCCACCCGCAGCGTGCCGCGCTGCACCAGCACGGTCGCCACCGGGCCGCGGCCCTTGTCCAGGTGCGCCTCGATGGCCACGCCCTGGGCCTGCTGCTTCGGGTTGGCCCGCAGGTCGAGCTCGGCGTCGGCGGTCAGCACCACGGCCTCGAGCAGGTCGCTGATGCCGGTGCCGTTGCGCGCGGACACGTCGACGAACAGGTTCTGGCCGCCGAACTCCTCCGCGATCAGCCCGTACTCGGTGAGCTGGGCCCGCACCCGCTGCGGGTCGGCGCCCTCCTTGTCGACCTTGTTGACCGCCACCACGATCGGCACGCCGGCCGCCTGGGCGTGGTTCAGCGCCTCAGTCGTCTGCGGCTTCACGCCGTCGTCCGCGGCGACCACCAGGATCACCAGGTCGGTGGTCTCGGCGCCGCGGGCCCGCATGGCGGTGAACGCCTCGTGACCCGGGGTGTCGATGAAGGTGATCTTGCGGTCGTGACCGTCCACCACGGTGTCGACCTGGTAGGCGCCGATGTGCTGGGTGATGCCGCCGGCCTCGTGCGCGACCAGGTTGGTGTTCCGGATCGCGTCCAGCAGCTTGGTCTTGCCGTGGTCGACATGGCCCATCACGGTGACCACCGGCGGCCGTGCCATCAGGTCGGCCTCGTCGCCCTCGTCCTCACCGAACTCGATGTCGAACGCCTCCAGCAGCTCCCGGTCCTCTTCCTCCGGGGAGACCACCTGGACGGTGTAGTTCAGCTCGGCGCCGAGCAGCTGCAGCGTGTCGTCGTTCACCGAGGCGGTGGCGGTGACCATCTCGCCGAGGTGGAACAGCACCTGCACCAGCGACGCCGGGTTGACGCCGATCTTGTCCGCGAAGTCGGTCAGCGACGCGCCCCGGGACAGCCGGATGACCTGGCCGTTGCCGCGCGGGACCGACACGCCGCCGATCGACGGCGCCTGCATGTTGTCGAATTCCTGACGGCGCTGCTTCTTGGACTTGCGGCCGCGGGACGGCCGTCCGCCGGGCCGGCCGAACGCGCCCTGGGTGCCGCTGCGGCCACGGCCGCCGCCACCGGGCCGCGCCGGGCCCATCCCGGGACGCGGACCGCCGCCGCCGCCACCGCCACCGGGACCGCCGGGACGGCCACCGCCGCCACCACCGGGACCACCCCGGCCGCCGGGACGGGTGCCGGGGCCGCCGCCGGGGCCGCCAGGACGGCCGCCACCCCGGGGCCGACCACCGGGGCCGCCACCACCGGGGCCGCCGGGACGGCCGCCCACCGGGCGGGGCGGCATGCTGCTCGGGCTGGGCCGCGGGCCGCCGGGCCGGGGCCCGCCGGGACGGGCACCGTCGCCGGTCCGCGGCGTGAAGTCACCGGGCCGCCGCGAGCCGGGCTGGCCGGGCGCGGACGGGCGCGGACCAGCCCCGCCGGGCGCCGCGGTCCCGGGCGGGCCGGACGGGCCCGGGCCGGGGCGCGGGCCGCGGGACGAGCCCATGCCGCTGGCGGTGGAGCTGAACGGGTTGTTGCCGGGACGCGGACCGGGCCGCGGCGCGTTGCGGGGTGACGAGGCACCCGGGCGCGGGCCCTGGCCCTGGCCGCCGCCGGGCCGCGGCGCACCCGGGCGCGGCCCGGGAGCGGGCGCACCTGACGGCCGCGCGGGCGCGGGCCTGGCGGGCGGCGCGGCCGACGCCGCGGCCTCCTGGCCGGGGCCGAACGCGGGGGGAACCGGCGGGACCGCAGGAGCCGGGCTGGCCGGACCCGTGCTGGCCGGACCCGTGCTGGCAGGACCCGTGCTGGCAGGACCCGTGCTGGCAGGATGGGCCGCCGGGCTGCTGTCCGGTACGGCCGGGGCCTGCGCGGCCGGGGACGGCTCTGGCGGGGCCACCGGGGCAGGAGCCTGCACCGGGGCGGGGGCCTGTGCCGGGGCCCGGCCGTTGGTGGCCTCGGGGGCCGCCGGGGCCGGCTCGGCGCGCTGCGGCGCCCGGCCCTTGGCCGGCTGAGCCTGCTTGGCCCCGAATTCTTCCTTGAGCCTGCGGACAACGGGCGCCTCGATCGTCGAGGACGCCGAGCGAACGAATTCGCCCATCTCCTGGAGCCGGGCCATAACGGCCTTGCTCTCTACGCCGAACTCTTTCGCGAGTTCGTATACCCGGACCTTCGCCACTGCGCTCCCTCTACTCGGTCCGGTTTAACCGGACCAGTCAGCCGGCCCGGGGCAGCGCGTGCTCCGTCCGGCGTCAGCCTCTTCTGTTCATCGCCGCATGCTCATCGGGCGCTCATTGCCATCTCAGCCTGCTTTCCGTGGCACTGTTCCCGTTCCTGCACGTGCCTGGTCTGGTGGTGGCCCACCGGACGTCAATGCCTCAAGATACCCGGCGATCCCGCCGGTCCCCAGCGGACCCGGCAGTCGCAGCGCGCGGATCAGCGCCCGGCGCCGCTGTGCTCGCTCCCAGCATCCTTGGCTGGGATGCAGGTACGCGCCCCGGCCAGGCATTACGGCCCGAGGGTCGGGGACGATCTCATCCCCGGAGGCCACCAGGCGAAGCAAGTCGGACTTGGCCGCGCGGCTCCCGCACCCGACGCATGTCCGGATTACCGGGGTCAGCGCACGGCGCAGCGGGGGCTGCCTGGCCATTGCGCTCTTAATCCTACATTGCCGCGGGGCGTGGGGCGACCGCCCGGCGCGGCGCGTCCGGTCGCGGGCTGGCCGGCCTCGTCGCCGTCCGGGCCGCTGTCCGGCCGGATGTCGATCCGCCAGCCGGTCAGCCGCGCGGCCAGCCGGGCGTTCTGTCCTTCCTTGCCGATGGCCAGCGACAGCTGGTAGTCCGGCACGATCACCCGGGCCACCCGGGCCTGCGCGTCGACCACGTCCACCCGCGACACCCGGGCCGGGGACAGCGCGTGCGCCACGAACTGGGCCGGGTCCTCGGAGTAGTCGACGATGTCGATCTTCTCGCCGTGCAGCTCGGCCATCACGTTGCGGACCCGGCTGCCCATCGGGCCGATGCACGCGCCCTTGGCGTTGACCCCGGGCTGGCGCGAGATGACCGCGATCTTGCTGCGGTGGCCGGCCTCGCGGGCGATCGCGGCGATCTCCACCGCGCCCCCGGCGATCTCCGGCACCTCCAGCGAGAACAGCTTCTTGACCAGGTTCGGGTGGGTCCGCGACAGCGTGACCGACGGCCCCCGGTAGCCCTTCCGCACGTGCAGCACGTAGCACTTCAGCCGCTCGCCGTGCACGTACCGCTCGCCCGGCACCTGCTCGGTGGGCGGCAGGATGGCCTCGAGCTTGCCCAGGTCGACCAGCACCGCGCGGGGGTCGCTGCCCTGCTGGATCACCCCGGCGACGATGTCCCCCTCGCGGCCGGCGTACTCCCCGAACGTGAGCTCGTCCTCGGCGTCGCGCAGCCGCTGCAGGATGACCTGCCGCGCGGTGGTTGCGGCGATCCGGCCGAACCCGGCCGGCGTGTCGTCGAACTCGCGCAGGACCGTGCCGTCCTCGCCGGTCTCCGCGGCCCATACGGTGACGTGGCCGCTGCCCCGGTCGATCTCCACGCGGGCGTGCGGCGGGGTGCCGTCGGTGCGGTGATAGGCCATCAGCAGGGCATCCTCGATCGCCTTGATGGCGAGCTCCATCGAGATGTCCTTCTCGGCCTCCAGGCTGCGCAGCGCGCCCAGGTCAATGTCCATCGCTGTCTCCCCCGTCCGCATCGGCCGTGACGTGGCCGAACTCCAGGAGTATCTTTCCCGGGCCAAGCTCGGCGTAGCCGAATTCACGCCTCTGACCGGCCACTTCAAGGACCACACCGGTTTCGCTCGCGGTCAGCACCCGGCCTTCCACCGCGGCTGGCCCCTTCGGCGTGTCGCCGGCCCGGGACCGGCCGGCCAGCGGCACCCGGACCCGCCGCCCGGCCGCGCGGCGCCAGTGCCGGGGCTCGGTCAGCGGCCGTTCCGCGCCCGGTGAGGACACCTCGAGCGTGTACGGGGCCTCGCCCATTGCGCCGTTGGCGTCGAGCTCGGCCGACAGGGCCCGGCTGACCTCGGTGATCGCGTCGAGCGTGACGCCGCCGTCGCCGTCCACGACGACCTTGAGCAGGCGGCGCCGGCCGACCGCGGTGATCCGGACGTTCTCCAGGTCAAGGCCGGCCGCGGTGACGACCGGCCGGAGCAAGCTGGCGAGCTGAGTGGCGTCCGCGGGGCCCGCAGCGGCTGGGGCATTCCGCGTGCCAGCCCGCGGCGGGCTGTGACGGGAGCTAGCGTTCATGACGACCTCCTCGCCAGTGACCTGTGCTGTTGTCCGGTCCATCTAGCCTAGTGGCGGTCGGGGACCTGATCAGCCCATGACCGCCTGTGGGTGCGTCCGGCCGGCCTTGGTCGTCGCGAGCGGCCGACTGCGGGATGCATCGCAAGGCGGAGGAGGAGTCCATAGCGGAGCTATGGGCGACGACGACAACGCCGCGAGGCGCCCGCAGTCGGCCGCGCAGTAGACCGAAGGCCGGCCGGGCGCACCCGAGGCCAGGTACGCGCCGGGTCGCGGCGGGCACTACGGTGAACTCGCCAACCGGAGGGAGAGGCACAGTGGCGGACCGGACCCGGCGCGGCGTGCTCGCCGCGGCGGCCAGCCTGCCGCTGCTGGCCGTGTCCGGGTGCAAGGGCGTCGGCGCGCTGGCCCCGCCGCCCAGGCCGGGCCCTGACGTCGGCGTACTGCGCGCCGCGATCGCGGCCGAGGAGGCCATGATCGCCCGGTACGGCACCGCGATCACACGGTTCCCCGGGCTGGCGAAAACGCTGACCGGGCTGCGCGCCGAGCACCGGCTGCACCTCGCCGAGCTGCGCACCCGGCTGGTCATCCCGCCAGGAAGCCCGTACCGCAGCGGCTTCACCAGCCCCTCGCCCCGCCCGGCGGGCTCGCCGGGCGCCGCCGCGGCGCTGCCGGCCGGCCAGGCCGCGGCCCTGGATTTCCTGCAGACCGCCGAGGACAGCGCGGCCGCCGCGCTGCTGCGCGGCCTGCCCGCGGTGCCGCCCTCGCTGGCCCAGCTGCTGGCCAGCGTGGCCGCCTCGGAGAGCACGCACGTCGCCGTGCTGCGGTCCGCAGCGGGTTAGGCGCGGGCGGATGTCATGAGCGGGACCGCCGTCGGCCCGGGGACGGTCAGCGCTCTGCAGGCGGCGCTGGCCGCCGAGCACGCCGCGGTGTACGGGTACGGGGTGGCCGGCGCCTACCTGGACGGCCCGGCCAAGACCACCGCGACCGCGGACTGGAACGCGCACCAGGTCGCCAGGGACACGCTGGAGGCCATGCTGCGCCAGGCCGGGGCCCAGCCGGTGGCCGCGGCCCCGGCCTACCAGCTGCCGCACAAGGTGAACGGCCCGGTCTCGGCCACGGCGCTGGCCGTGCTGCTGGAGAACCGGGTGACCGCGGCCTACCTGGGCGTGGTAGCGGTCAGCGACCCGGCGGTCCGGCAGTTCGGGGCCCGGGCCATGGCCGCCGCGGCGGGCCGGGCCGCCTCCTGGCGCGGCCGCACGGTCGCCTTCCCCGGCTTCCCGCCCAGCGCCTTCAGCTGATCAGCCGGCGAACAGGGCTGGTTCCTGCCTCCCCGCCGCGCTTGCGGATTGCAACATGCATCAGGTAATTGGTGAGCTAATCTGGCCGTCGCTGGACGCCATGCAATCCCGTTGCCACACTGGGCCCACGGCTGCCGGCCACGGGGGCACACGGGGTACTGCTGACGTCCGCCGGCGGCCGCGCGCCACTCCAGCACGCTGGCACGGCACAGTGCTGCATGCATGATCCAGGGCTGGCACGACACCGTGCCGGCGGAACGTAACGGGCCGGCCCGGCCCGCCCGGGGGGTGGTACATGGCAACCGAGCAGAGCCCGACGGTGCGCCGCCGCCGTCTCGCACTGGAGCTGCGCAGGCTCCGCGAGGCCGCCCGGCTGACCTGCGAGGAGGTCGCGGAGCACCTGGAATGCTCGGCGTCGAAGATCAGCCGGGTGGAGACCGGCCGGGTCTCGGTCTCGCCCCGGGACGTCAGGGACATGCTGGAGCTGTACGGGGTGACCGGCAAGGAGCGCGACAGCCTGGTCCAGCTCGCCCGGGACTCCCGGCAGAAGGGCTGGTGGCACGCGTACAGCGACCCGCTCAACCCGCAGATCAGCACCTACGTGGGGCTGGAGAGCGCGGCCTCGGAGATCCGGGTCTACGAGGTCAGCCTGATCCCCAGCCTGCTGCAGACCGAGGACTACGCCCGGGCCATCATCACCTCGGGGATGATGAACGGCACCGGCGACGGCACCGAGCGCAGCGTGGCCCTGCGGATGGCCCGCCAGCCCGCGCTGACCAGGGATGAGCCGCCGCTGCTGTGGACCGTTCTCGACGAGGCCGCGCTCCGCCGCCGGGTCGGCGGGGCCGAGCTGATGCGGGCCCAGCTCGAGCACGTGCTGGAGCTGGCCAGCCTGCAGAACGTGGCGCTGCAGGTGATCCCGTTCGGCGCGGGCGCGCACCCGGCCATGGGGCGGCCGTTCGTGATCCTGGTCTTTCCCGAGCGGGTCGACCCGGACGTGGTCTACCTGGAGGACCTGACCAGCGCGTTCTACCTGGAGGACACCGACGAGGTGGACCGGTACAACGTGTTCTTCAACCACCTGCGGGCCACCGCGCTGTCCTTCGACGACTCCGCCGCGCTGATCACCTCGGTGCTGAAGGACCTGTAGCGGGCCGGGCGCGGGCGCGGAGTCAGGCGGGCGCGGGTCAGGCGGCCGCGCGGCCGGCCAGCAGCGGCTCCGGCAGCGGTGCGCTGTGCAGCACGGTCAGCCGGGACACCGCCCGGGTCAGCGCGACGTACAGCCGGTGCAGCCCGCGGGCCTCCGCGGCCGCGATCCGGCCCGGCTCCACGACGATGACCTGGTCGAACTCCAGGCCCTTGGCGAGCGTGACGGGCACCAGCGTGAGCTGCGCGGTGATGCCCCCGTCCAGCACCTCGTGCGGCACCTCGGCGGCGGACAGCGCGGCGCTCAGCACGCCGATCTGGTCGTCGGCCGCGATCACCGCGACCGAGCCCGGCTGGCTCAGCGCGAGGGCGCCGGCCTGCGCGACCGCGGCCGGCAGGCTAGCCGCCGGCACTGCGGTGATGGCCAGCGACCCCGGCTCCTGGCGGACCGAGCTGGCCGGCGCCAGCCCGGGGGCGATCAGCGGCAGCAGCTGGCTGGCGAAGTCCAGGATCTGCCGCGGCACCCGGTAGCCGGCGGTCAGCTCCCGCCGCCAGGCCGCGGGCTTGCCCAGGTGGAACAGCAGCTCCTGCCAGCTGGCGGTGGCCCACGCGGTGGTGCCCTGGGCGATGTCGCCGAGCACTGTGGCCGACCCGGTGGCGCACCGGCGGCCGATCGCCCGGCACTCCATCGCGGACAGGTCCTGCGCCTCGTCCACCACCACGTGCGACAGGCTCGGCGTCCGCTCGATCAGGTCCCTGGCCTCGTCGATCAGCACCGCGTCGGCCGGTGACCAGCGGGCCGAGCCGGGCCCGCGGGGCGGCACCGGCCAGCGGATCGCGTCCTGCTCCGCCGCGTCCAGCAGCCCGTCCCCCGCCCGGGCCAGCAGCTCAGGGTCGGACAGCAGGCTGAACACCAGCCGGACCGGGTCGGCTTTGGGCCACATCTGGTCCACCACGGCGCGCACCGGCCGGGTCCGCCGGACCGCCTCGTGCGTCCGGTCGTCGCAGCTCTCCCCGGCCTCTTCCATCATCGACAGCACCACGTGCGCGATCCGGTGGGAGAGCATCTCCCGCCCGGTGCCGTACCGGACCCCGCGCTCGCGCAGTTCCGCGGCCAGCTCGGCGAGCTGCCAGGACCCGACCCGCCACCGGCGCGAGCCGCGGGCCAGCACGAGTGCCTCGGCGGGCTCGGCCAGCCGCTCCCACAGCGCCCGGCGGAGCACCTCGGCCATCCGCGCCTCGCCCTTGATCCGCGCCGCGGCCGGCTCGATCGGCGGCCCGCACCGGGACGCTGGCCAGCAGGTCGGTGACCGACGACTGGGCCACGTCGAGCTCGCCGAGGGCGGGCAGCACGTTGCCGATATAGGAGAGAAAGGCCCGGTTCGGGCCGACCACCAGCACGCCGCCGCGGCTCATCCTCTCGCGGTACGCGTACAGCAGGTAGGCGACCCGGTGCAGGCCCACCGCGGTCTTGCCGGTGCCGGGCGCACCCTGCACGCAGACCGTCTGGTCGGACTCGGCGCGGACGATGTCGTCCTGGTCGGGCTGGATGGTGGAGACGATGTCGCGCATCGGGCCGGACCGGGGCCGCTCGATCTCGTTCAGCAGGATCTGGCTGACCGCGCCCGCGCCGGGGGCGGCCGGCCCGGTGAAGTCCTCGTCCTCGAACGCGGTCAGTTCCCCGCCGGAGAAGCCGAACCGGCGGCGGTGCGCCAGGCCCATCGGCTCGGCCGGGCTGGCCCGGTAGAACGGCCGGGACACCGGGGCCCGCCAGTCGATCACGACCGGGTGGCCGTCCGGGTCGTGCACGTGGCGGCGGCCGATGTGGAACTGCTCGCCGCCGAACTCGCCGCCCTGCGCGCGGTCGTAGTCGAGCCGTCCGAAGAACAGTGGCGTGTCCGGCAGGTCGGTCAGGGCCGCGGCCCGGTGGTAGAGGGCGGCCTTGAGGTACTCCTCGGAGACCGGGTCGCCGCCCAGGGCGCGCAGCGAGAGCACGTCCTCGCGCATCAGCCGGAGAAACTCCCGGGCGGCGGTCAGGTGGGCCCGCTCGGCGGCGAGCACGGAATCTGGGTCAGCAGCGGGATCTGGGTCGGGGCCGGTGCCGCTGGCCGAGGGCATGGGGCATCACCTCTATGGCGTGGGGAGTCGGCACAAGGGCCAAGAGCCTAGCTCACCGCCGGTGATGAGTCACCTGGTTATCGGGAGTGGGCCCCAAACACCGTAACCCTTAAGAATCGTGAGCAGGCGGGGCGGCGGCGGGCTTCCACTGCCAGTGGAAACCGGCGACGGCCCTTTCCAGCGAGCGCAGGAACCGGTGCGCCGAGTGCTCCCGGTCCAGGGTCACCTCGTCCTGCTCCACGACGTCGCCGTCGACCCCGTCCCACACGGCCCACCACAGCGTCTGCGGCAGCATGCCGGGGTGGAACTCGACCCGCAGGTCGAGGTTCTCCAGGCGGCGCATGACCGCCCGTCGGTACTGGCGCTCCTGCGGGTCGTCCAGGTTCCCCGGGTACTGGTAGGAGGTCCAGTACTCGAGGGTGAGCGTCTCGCCCAGGGCCAGGG
The DNA here is from genome assembly GCA_963770375.1 of uncultured Actinomycetes bacterium. Lineage (GTDB taxonomy): Bacteria > Actinomycetota > Actinomycetes > Streptosporangiales > Streptosporangiaceae > DASVBE01. The sequence goes on from CAVYPM010000020.1 coordinate 88,018, forward strand.
TCTTGGACAGCGGGATGTCCACCCCGTAGATGCCGTTGCTGATCTTGTACAGCGATCCGGAGACCTCGCCGCAGCCGTGGCCGGTCTCCAGCGTGACGATGCTCGTGTCGTAGAGGTACGGGATGTGGTCGACGTCGTCCGCGATGGCCTCGATGACCTGCGTGGTCCTGGTCGAGGCGAGCCGGCCGTCGGGGCCGACGTAGACGTGGTCGTGCATGGACAGGGTCTGGTGCCGGCGCGGGCCCATCACCCTGGCCACCGCGGAGAACGACTCGGGGGACAGCGGGTTGTCCCCGGCCAGCACGCTGATCGACCGCGACCCGGACCACAGCCGCCACAGCCGTTCCTGCTCCTGGCCGGTCAGCCCGAAGGTGTCGATCAGCAGCTGGAGCGCGGACCGGCTGACCAGGCGGCCGGACAGGGCCCGCGCGACGGTGTCCTTCAGCTGGTGCGCGACGACGTCGGACGGCCCGGCCGCGCGGGGGTGGTTCCACAGGTGCTGGGCGACCGCCTCGGCCACGGCCAGCTGGTTGATCGCGCCCGGGCGGAGCCGCACCGCGTGCTGTTCCCACACGCGGCGGTAGCGGCCCGGCCGGAGCAGTAACTCCCGCAGGTAGCTTGCGGCAGCCCGGCGGCCGAATTCGGAAGGCGCGTCGGTCACGGTCTCGTGTCCGTCCTGTGCGAACTTACTGCGACATTTGATGGCTACTTTACGGGCGCAGGCTCACTTTTGAGGGGCGCGCACGCGGACGGCGGGAACGCCGGCTGCGGGTGCGCTGCTCAGCTGGCGCCGGGGCCTGCGGCGGCCTAGGTCACGCTGGCTGGCAGGGCAGGGCCCGGTGCAAACCGGGGCCAGTCATCAGGGCCGCCGCCACGCTGGCTATCCGGCTGCCAGGTGAGTAGGGGGGCGGGCCCGCTGCGCAAGTGGCGGGCCCCCGCCTCGTCCGGCCCTTGTCGCTCCGCACCGCGCAGGGCCGGGAGCCCGGGCTGCGCTGCCCGAATGCCGCCAGGCAGCGCAGGCCGGGCTCACGCTTCTGCGGGGCTGGTCAACAGGGGCTGGTCAGAACAGCACGGACATGAACGTGCCCTGCTCGGTGAACCCGGCGCGCAGGTACGCGCCGCGGGCGGGCGCGTTGTAGTCGTTCACGTAGAGCGTTACCACCGGCGCGATGCTGGCCAGCGCGATCTTCGCGACCGCGGCCATGCCGCGCGACGCGATGCCCCGGCCGCGCAGGTCCGGCGGCACCCAGACGCCCTGCACCTGGCAGGCGTGCGGGGTGACCGAGCCGACCTCGGCCTTGAAGAGGACCCGGCCGTTCTCGATCCGCGCGAACGACCGGCCGGCCCGGATCAGCTCCAGGACCCGGGCCCGGTAGGCCGCCCCGCCGTCCGGGCCGATCGGCGAAACGCCGACCTCCTCGGTGAACATGTCGACCGAGGCCGGAAGCAGGATGTCGAGCTCGTCCGGGCGGACCTGGCGGACCAGCGGGTCGGGCGGGACGGCGGGCTCGCCGGAGATCGTCATCACCGGCTGCCGGGCCCGGATCTCCCGCGGCCGGCCCCAGTACGGCGCCAGCATCCCCCACAGCTCGGTGACCACCTCGGCCGGGCCGACCACCGAGGAGCAGCGGCGGCCCTGCAGCCGGGCCCGCCCGGCGAAGGCGAGGATCGCGGCCGGGGTGGCTTCCACCGGGACCAGGTTGGCACCGGAGTAGCACAGCGAGGTCAGGCGGCCGCTGTCGGAGTATCCCCACAGCTGCGCGCCGAGCCGGCCCGGGTCCAGCCCGGAACTGCGCAGCCGGGCGCTGACGAACACGTTGGCGACCGGGTCGCGGTCGCAGATCGCCAGCGCCTCGTCACGGTCGCTCTCGTTCAGCAGGCGCAGCGACGACGACTTCCACGTCCTGGTGCGCAGCACCCCTCCAGGGTAACGGCTGTGCTGGCTGGCTCGCTGCGGGCCGCTGGAAGGCGCGGCCTGCCGCTGTCCCGGGTCCTCGTGCGCTCACGCTGCGTCGGAGGCCGGCGCCGGGGCCGACCGGCCGCCGGTCCGGCCCGGGTCAGGCGCGGGCGGCGGGGGCAGCGCCGGGCAGGTGGCGGCCACCGCCCCGGTCCCGGCCGGCAGCGCGCCGGTGGCCAGGTAGCGGGCCAGGTAGCCGTTCACGCACGTGTTCGCCGGGTTGGCCAGCGACTGGCCGTGGTTGCCGCCGCCGGTGACGACGACCATCCGGGCCGTCCCCAGGGCCCGGCGGGCCTGCTGGGCGCCGGCGTACGGGGTGGCCGCGTCCAGCGTGCCCTGCAGCATCAGGATGCCGGGCAGCCCGGCGGCGCCGATCTTCATCGGCTGGGCCGGGCCGCGCACCGGCCAGAACGCGCAGGCCGCGTTGAACCAGGCGTTGCCCCAGGTCTCGAACGGCGCGACGCTGCTGACCTTCCGGGTGTCGGCGTCCCACCGGGCCCAGTTCCGCGGCCAGGCCGCGTCGCTGCACTCCGTCGCGTTGTACACGGCGAACTCGTTCTCGTGGGTGACGCCCAGCTGCTGGTACGCCTGGGTCAGCGCGTCATTCGACATGCCGCGCCGGTATTCGGCCAGCGCGGTGGCGAGCTCCGGCCAGTAGCCGTTGTTGTAGCCGCCCTGCAGCATGGTGTCGGTCAGCTCGGCCGGCCCGACCAGCGGCCCGTCCGGGCCGTTGACCGGGTGCGCGGCCAGCTCCCGCAGCGCCGCCTGGTACTGGGCGGCGACCTGCGCCTGCGTGCTGCCGAGCCCGTAGGCGTCATCGTGCTGTGCGACCCAGGCGAAGAACGCGTTGGCCCGGCCCTGGAACGCGTAGTCCTGGTTGATGTTGTCCTGGTACCAGACGCCGCCGGGGCCGACCGTGCTGTCCAGCACCATCCGGCGGACGTGGCCGGGGAACAGGGTGGCGTACACCTGGCCCAGGTAGGTGCCGTAGGAGTAGGCGAAGTAGCTCATCTTGGGCGCGCCCAGCGCGGCCCGGATGGCGTCCATGTCGCGCGCGTTGTCCGCGGTGGTCATGTGCGGCAGAAGCCAGCCGAACCGGCGCTCGCAGCCGGCCGCGTACGCCTTCGCCCGGCTGACCATCACCTGCTCGGCGGCCTTGCTGGCGGGGTCGTAGGCCGGCCGGACGCCGCTGAAGAAGGACGGGTCGCAGTGCAGCGCGGGCACCGAGTCGCCCACCCCGCGCGGGTCGAACCCGATGATGTCGTACCGGGACGAGACGTCCCTGGGCAGCGCGCCGGCCACGTACAGGGCCAGGCTCAGCCCGCTGCCGCCGGGGCCGCCCGGGTTGACCAGCAGCGGCCCGAGCCGCTGCCCGGCCGGCGCGGTGGCCGGGATCTCGTTCAGCGCCAGCGTGATGGTCCGGCCGCCGGGGTGCGCGTAGTCCAGCGGCACGGCCAGCCGGGCGCAGCGGGCCGGGGCGGGCACGTCCGGGCAGGTGTGCCAGCTGAGCTTGCCGGCCGGCTGGACCAGCCCGCCGGGGTTGGCCGGTGCGGACGGCTGGGCGGTCCCGCCGCCCCCTCCCCCGCCGGAGCCGCCGGACACCGCGCCGCTGCCGGAGCAGGCGGACAGCCCGAGGGCCATCGCGGCCAGGCCGGCCAGCACAGCGGGCACGCCGGGCCTGCGGCGCAGGGCGGCGGCGGCGGTCAGGGGTCGTTTCATGGACACATAGTGCCCGGTACCGGGCACTGGCCGGCGCCAGCCGTGGCGGGCGGCCCGGGCCGCGCCGCCGGCGCGGCCCGCGGAGGGCCAGGCAGCGCGCACCGCGCCCGCCGCGGCCGGCCTCGCACCGTCAGACCTGCACGAACTCAATCCCGGCCAGTTCGCAGAAAACCCGCCAGGACGCCGCGTGGTGGCCCAGGTTCATCACTTCGTGATGCGGGCCGCCCGCCCGCAGCCAGCCGTTGAGGCAGGTGCGCACCCCGGACGCCGGGCGGAACTGGCCGTAGGGCATCTCCAGCGCGGGCAGTTCCTGGCTGTCCAGGTTCTCCCCCTCGGCCACGACCAGCCGGAACCGCTCTCCCTCCAGCGACACCAGCGTGGCCAGCGTCGCCGGGCCTGGCTGGTACTGGAACAGGAACGTGGGCGGGTCTTCCAGCCGGCCGATGCCCAGCGGCCGCTTGATCAGCTTCACCGGCCGGTCCCGGCGGGCGATCTTCCAGTTGCCCTCGCCCATGTGGCTCATCAGCACCGAGTCGGACGGGAAGTCCATCGCGTACATCTCGGTGAAGTGCGCGTCGCCGATCAAAACGTGCCCGGCCGAGACGATGCAGGCGGTCAGCACGTCGCCCTCGGCGGCGTACCCGTAGCCCTTGGCCATCAGGCTGGACGCGGCGGCCAGCGGCAGCCGGGCGAACCGGCCGTCCTCGCCGATCGCGTCGAAGTGCGCGGTGTACGCGCCGAACCCGCGGCTTTCCAGGATCTGCTCGATGGCGACCTGCATCCGGGCGTGGTCCGCGCGCTCCTCGGCAGACAGCCGCGGGTCGATCTCGAACCGCTCGTCCTCGAACGCGATGACCTCGTTCGCCTGCGCGTCGGTGACCGCTTCCATGCCGCGGATCAGGTCACCGGGCGCCACCGCGAGGATCTCCGGGCCAAGCGAGCGGACCAGCGCGCTCTCGTCCACCCGGATGTCGCCCATGTCGTTCATCGCGTAGCCGAAGATGGCGACCTTGAGCTTCTTCCACGCGGTGATCGCGGCGGCCGCCCGGGCCCACCGGCCCACGTCCGCGCGGAACCCCGCGCTCCGCCAGTCGTCGGTCAGCACCGCGAACCGGCGCCCGGCCCTGACCATCGCGTTCGCGGTGTCCTGCGCCCCGTGCACGCCCTGGTTGTAGGTCATGTCGGCCATGTCCCACTGCGGCGTGACGTTCGGCTCCGGCTGGATGTTGGCCAGGCAGATCGGCAGCCGGGACTCCGACAGCAGCCGCGCCACCCGCATCGCCGGGCCGTAGGTGAGCATCACCACCAGGACCCCGTCGAGGCCGGCCGCCTCGAACTTGCGCATCTCGCGCTCGGCGTCCTCCCGGTACTTGATCGGCTCGCTGGGCACGAACTCGCCAACGTCCGCCAGCGCCGCGGCCAGTTCGGCGGCGTAACCGGCCTGCCGCTGCGCGATGCCCGGGATCATGTCGTCGTAGAGATCCTGCATGATGCCCAGGATCCCGATCCTCGGCTTGCGGTCCGTCATAGGACGACCTTTCGTTATTTATTACGGTTTCTGCGGCGCGGGTGCGCCCGTCCACGGCCGGTCAGCGCTGGCCGTACTCGTGTGTGTAGCGCCAGTGGAGCCTGTCGACGTGCTCCTTGCTGATCTCCTGCGGGGTGCCGAGCGCCCGGGCGAGGTGCACGGTGCGGGCCGCGTCCTCGCACATCACCGCGGCCTTGACCGCGTCCCGCGGGCCGCGGCCGATGGCGAACACGCCGTGGCTGCGCATCAGCACGGCCTTGGAGCGGTGCCCGGTCAGGGTTTCCACGATGCCGCGGCCGATGTCGTCGCCGCCGATCAGCGCGAACGGCCCGACCGGGATCTCGCCGCCGAACTCGTCGGCGATCGCGGTCAGCACGCAGGGCACCGGCTCGCCGCGGGCGGCCCACGCGGTGGCGTACGCCGAGTGGGTGTGCACCACGCCGCCCACCCCGGGCATGTGCCGGTACACGTACGCGTGCGCGGCGGTGTCGCTGGACGGCGACAGGCCGTGGCCGTTGCCCTCGGCGGCCGGGCGGCCGTCCAGGTCGCAGAGCACCATCGACTCCGGGGTCAGGTCCTCGTACTCCACCCCGCTCGGCTTGATCAGCATCAGCTCCGTGCCGGGCACCCGGGCCGAGACGTTGCCCGAGGTCCACGCGACCAGGCCGGACGAGACCAGCCGGCGGTGCAGCTCGCAGAGTTCCTCGCGCAGGCGCCGAGGTCACGGGGTTTCCGCCCGCGGACGGGGCCGCGGCGGTCACCGGCGGCCACCTGCGTGCTGCCGCACCGCCCGCTCGCGGATCGCGTGCAGCCGGTGCAGCACGTCGTTGCCGCCGCGGCCGAAGTAGTCGTGCAGGGTCCGGTACTCGGCGTACAGGTCGTCGTACACCGCCGCGCTGTCCGCGTCGGGCAGGTAGGCCCGGTCGGTCTTGCGGCCCATCGCCGCGGCCGCGGCCGGCACGTCCGGGTAGGCACCCGCGGCCACCGCGGCGTGCAGCGCCGAGCCCAGCGCCGGGCCCTGCTCGGAGCCGATCAGGCTGAGCGGCCGGCGGGTCACGTCCGCGTAGATCTGCATCACCGCCTCGTTCCGCATCAGCCCCCCGGCGATGACCAGCTCGGTGACCGGCAGCCCGGCCGCGGTGAACGCGTCGATGATCACCCGGGTGCCGAACGCGGTGGCCTCGACCAGCGCCCGGTAGATGTCCGGCGGCCGGGTGGCCAGGGTCAGCCCGGCGATCATCCCGGACAGGTGGTGGTCGACCAGCACGCTGCGGTTGCCGTTCATCCAGTCCAGCGCGATCAGCCCGTGCGCGCCGGCCGGCTGGGCCATGGCCTCGTCGGACAGCAGCTCGTGCACGGAGATGTGCCGCCGGGCGGCCCGCTCGGCGTACTCCGGCGGCACCCCGTTGTGCACGTACCAGCCGAAGATGTCGCCCACCCCGGACTGCCCGGCCTCGTAGCCCCACAGCCCGGCCACGATGCCGCCGTCCACCACCCCGCACATGCCCGGCACCTCGGACAGCCGGGTGCCGTTCATCACGTGGCAGGTGGACGTGCCCATGATGGCGACCATCTGGCCCGGCCCGGCCGCGGCCGCGGCGGGCGGGGTGACGTGCGCGTCCACGTTGCCCACCGCCACCGCGATGCCCGCGGGCAGCCCGGTCCACCGGGCCGCGGGCCCGGTGAGCGACCCGGCCCGGGCGCCCAGCGGCATGATCGGGTGCTCGAGCTTGTCCGCCGCGAAGGTGGCGAACCGCGGGTCGAGCGCACCCAGGAACTCCTGGGACGGGTAGTGCCCGTCCTGGTAGATGCCCTTGTACCCGGCGGTGCAGGCGTTCCTGGTCTCGGTGCCGGTGAGCTGCCAGATGATCCAGTCCGCGGCCTCGATCCAGCGCTCCGCGCGGGCGTAGATCTCCGGGTCCTCGGCCAGCAGCTGGAGGCCCTTGGCGAACTGCCACTCGGACGAGATCTTCCCGCCGTACCGGCCGATCCACGGCTCGCCGCGCTCGTGCGCCAGCGCGTTGATCTGGTCGGCCTGCGGCTGGGCGGCGTGGTGCTTCCACAGCTTGGGGTAGGCGTGCGGGACGCCGGCCAGCCCGGGCAGCTGGCACAGCGGCGTGCCGTCCGCTTCGGTGGGCAGCACGGTGCACGCGGTGAAGTCGGTGCCGATGCCGATGACCTGGGTGGGGCTGACCCCGGCCGAGCGGAGCGCGGCGGGCACCGCGTGCCGCAGCACGTCGAGCCAGTCGGCCGGGTCCTGCAGCGCCCAGTCCGGCGGCAGCTTCTCCCCGGTGGCGGCCAGCTCGTCGTCCATCACCGCGTGCGCGTACTCGTGCACCGCGGTGCCCAGCTCGGCCCCGTCCCGGACCCGGACGACCAGCGCCCGGCCGGACAGCGTGCCGAAGTCCACCCCGACGACGCAGGCGTCGGGACCGGGTGGTGCCCCGCTGTTGTGAGCGCTAACGGTCATCGCCGGTGTGCCTCCTCACCGTTAGTGCCTCCGCTGGTCAGGCGCGCGGCCGGGCGGCGCTGGAGCGAACCACGAGCTCCGGGTCGACCGGCAGCGGTGAGCCCGCCGAATGATGGTCGCAGATGGTGTCCACCAGCAGCCGCAGGGCCCGCCTGCCCAGCTCACCGAAGTCCTGCCGGACCGTGGTCAGCGGCGGGCGGAAGAACGCGGCTTCCGGGATGTCGTCGAACCCGACCACGCTGACGTCCTCGGGCACCCGCCGGCCCTGCTCGCCGAGCGCGCGCAGCAGGCCCAGCGCCATGTGGTCGTTGGCGCAGAACACGGCGGTCACCTCGGGCCGCCGGGCCAGCTGCAGGCCGATCTCGTAGCCGGACCTGGCCGACCAGTCGCCGGCCAGCACCTCGGGCTGCTCGGCGCCGGCCTCGGCCAGGGTCTGCGACCAGCCGCGGGTCCGCTCCCTGGCGTCCAGCCAGGAGCCGGGCCCGCCCACGTGGTACACGGTGCGGTGGCCGAGGTCGAGCAGGTAGCGGGTGGCCCGGGCCGCGCCCGCGGTGTTGTCGACCGCGACAAAGGGCAGCGGGGCCAGCGGCGCCTCGGTGCCGCAGCCCACGGCGACCAGCGGGACCAGGTCGGGGATGCCCACCAGCGCGGCGACGGCCGAGGTCTGCGGGGCGATCACGATGATGCCCTCGACCGCCTGGCCGACGAACCGGTCCACCGCGTCGAGCACGCCGCGGTGGTCAAGCGCGGGCAGGCTGGAGATGCTGACGAAGTACGCGTGCCGGGCGGCCTGCTCGATCCCGTACAGCATCGAGGCGGGGCCGTACAGCGTGGTGTCGAAGCTGATCACGCCCAGCGTGTGGGTGCGGCGGGTGACCAGCGTCCGGGCCGCGGCGTTCGGCCGGTAGGACAGTTCACGGATGGCGGCGAGCACCTTCTCCCTGGTCGCGGGCCGGACGTTGGGGTGCGAGTTGAGCACCCGGGAGACGGTCTGGTGGGAGACCCCGGCCAGCCGCGCCACGTCAGCCATCACCGGCGGCCGCAGCGCGTCCCCGGCCGGGCCGCGGCGGCTCTGAGCTGACGCCAACGCCCCTCCTCAGTCCCCGCCGTCGGGCCGCGCCCACCAGCCCGGCCGACCGGCGTTCGGTGCATTGTTATCGCTAACAAACGGTCGGTCAAGACCTGCACCCGCCCCCCGGCCGCGCCAGGACCCGGTCTCACAGCACCCGTTCGCGCCTACTGTGCTGCCCCTTCGCTCCGCAACCCGCGCCGCGCCCGCCCCGCCTGACCTGCCCGGATCATCCCGACGCGGCCCGGCTGCGCCGTCACGCTCTGCCAGGGGTCACAGTAACCCCTCATCCCAGTCATCCCCGCTCCACCCCTGCCAGCACCGCCCGTTCCACCGCCCGTCACCGCATTCCCCCACAACTTTGCTTCCCCGTAACCGCCCCTCCCTCCCCAGCCCAGCTCAGCCAGGAACAGACCTTCCCGATCAGTGCCGTGCACGGCCTATCCGGCACGGCACTTCGATGGGGCTGGTGCGGGGCGTTTGAGGTCACGCCACGCGGTGCGCAGCAGCCGAGGGGACGGCACCGAGGGAACGCGGCGGGTTGAAGCCCTCCCCGGCGAACCGGGCCCGCACCGCCGCCTGGACCCGCCCGCAACTGGCCGCCGGGGCCAGCGCGATCACCGACCCGCCGAACCCACCGCCGATCATCCGGGCCCCCAGCGCCCCCGCACCATTCGCGGCATCGACCGCCGCATCCGCCTCCGGCCAGGAGATCTCGAAGTCGTCCCGCAGCGACTCGTGCGAGGCCGTCAGCAGCGGGCCGGCCTCCGCCAGCCGCCCCGCCCGCAGGACCGCGACCGTGTCCAGCACCCGCTGGTTCTCGGTGACAACATGCCGGGCCCGGCGCCGCAGCACCGGGTCGGCGAGCCCGGCCAGTGCGCCCAGGTCAGTGATGTCCCGCAGCGCGGGCACGCCGAGCGCGGCCGCCGCCTGCTCGCATTCGGTCCGCCGGTTCGCGTAGTCGCCGTCGGCCAGGACGTGCCTGGCCGCGGTGTCGATGACCAGCAGCTCCAGCCCGGCCGCGGCGGTGTCGAAGGGGATCTGGCTGGTCTCGCCGGAGCGGCAGTCGAGCAGCAGTGCGTGGCCCGCCTCGCAGAGCAGCGACGCGGACTGGTCCATGATCCCGCACGGCACGCCGGCGAAGTCGTTCTCCGCCCGCTGCGCCGCCGCGGCCAGCGCCGGGCGCGGTGATGCCGAGCTGGTACAGGTCGGCCAGCGCCAGCGCGACCGAGCATTCCAGCGCCGCGGACGAGGACAGGCCCGCCCCGCGCGGCACGTCGGAGTCGATCACCAGCCGGGCCCCGCCGGCCGGGTAGCCGGCCTCGCGCAGGGCCCAGACCACGCCCGCCGGGTAGGCCGCCCAGCCCGGCGACCGACCCGGGCCGCAGCCCGGCCACCGCCGCCGCCGCCTGCATCGCCGCGTACCTGCCGGGACCGTACCTGGAGCAGGCCGTCGCCGGTCCGGGCGGCCATCACCAGCGTGCCGCGGCTGAGCGCGAACGGCAGCACGAAGCCGTCGTTGTAGTCGGTGTGCTCGCCGATCAGGTTGACCCGTCCCGGCGCCAGCCAGCCGCCGTCCGGATCCGAGCCGTAGCAGTCCCGGAACCACGCCGCCGCCCGCGCCACCGGCAGCCGCCCGGTCATCGGGCGTCGCGGAGGCGCTGGGCGGCGGTCTCCGGGACCACGTCGTTGATCCAGACCCCCATCGCGGATTCGCTGCCGGCCAGGTACTTGAGCTTGCCCGGGGCCCGGCGCACTGACATCACCCGCAGGTGCAGCGCGAACCGGTCCCGGTCCTGGCCGCCGGAGGCCGGCGCCTGATACCAGGCCGCGATGTACGGCGGCAGCCCGTCGAACAGGGCCCGCAGCCGGCCGAGCACGTCGGTGTACAGCGGCCCGAACGCGGACCGCTGGTCCTCGTCCAGGGACGGCAGGTCCGGCACCCGGCGGTCAGGGAAGATCAGGATCTCGTACGGCCAGCGGGCCGCCGCCGGGACGAACGCGGTCCACTGGCCGTTGCCCGCCACCAGCCGGGTCCCGGCCGCGACCTCGGCCGCCAGCACGTCGTCGAACAGGTTGCCGCGCCCGGCCGCCGCGTGGGCCGACGCCCGGGCCTGCAACTGCGCGGTCCGCGGGGTGACGAACGGGTAGGCGTAGATCTGCCCGTGCGGGTGGTGCAGGGTGACGCCGATCTCCTCGCCGCGGTTCTCGAAGCAGAACACCTGCGCGATGCCGGGCATGGCGGCCAGCGCCGCGGACCGGTCCGCCCACGCCTCCAGCACGGTCCGCACCCGCCGCGGCGGCAGGTCCGCGAACGACCCCTCGTGCTCAGCCGTGAAGCACACCACCTCGCACCGCCCGAAGGCCGGCCGGGCCGTGCTGATCAGGCCGTCCTGGCCCGGCTTGGCCGGCGCCCAGCCCACCGCCGGCGCCCGCGACCCGTTCTGCCCGCCGGCCAGCCCCGCCCCGCCTGGCGCATCCTCGCCCGGGGCGGTCGCGCCGTACAGCGAGGGGAAGCGGTTCTCGAACACGACCACGTCGTAGTCCGGCGCCGGGATCTCGGTGGGCCGGCCCGGCCGGGACGGGTCCAGCGGGCAGTGCTCGGCCGGCGGCAGGAACGTCCGGCCCTGCCGCTGGGCGGCCACGATCACCCATTCGCCGGTCAGCGGGTCCCAGCGCAGCCCGGACTCCGGCCCCGGGACCGGCCGCTCCTCCGCGGTCAGGTCCCTCGTGTCCGGGACCGAGACCCGTCCGCTCCCCGGCGACTCGTCGTAGTAGATGATCTCCCGCCCGTCGGCGAGCCGGCCGCTGCCCCGCCAGACCAGCTGGCCAGCGGCGGCCGGCGCGGCGCGGTCAGTCATTACGCTGACGAGCCTCTATCGCTTTCCGGTACTCGGCCACGACCAGCTCGGTGAGCTCCTGCACCGAGGTGTCCCTGGACATCTTGTCCAGGGTGATCTCGCCGTGCTGCACCAGGTTGACCCGGTCGCAGACCTCGAGCACCTGACCGTAGTTGTGCGCGATGATGATCACCGAGACGTCGCCGCGGCGTTTCAGGTCCTGCACCAGGTCCAGGATGATGGCGCCTTCCTTGACGCCCATGGCCGCCAGCGGCTCGTCCAGCAGCAGGATCTTCGCGTCCGAATAGACCGACCGGGCCACCGCGATGGCCTGGCGCTGTCCGCCGGACAGCTTGGCCACCGCGACATCCACCGACGGGATCTGGATCCCCATCTCGTCGAGGTGCTTGCGCGCCTCACGCCGCATCGACCGGTTGCTCAGCAACGTCCAGCGGACATGCTCCCGGTTCAGGTACATGTTGTGGTAGACGGTGAGCTCGTTGATCAGCGCGAGGTCCTGGTACACCGCGTCGATGCCGAGCGACCGGGCGTGGTCCACCGACTTGAACGCGACCTCCTGGCCGTGCAGCAGGATGCGGCCGGTGGTCGGCTGCTGGAACCCGCAGAGGATCTTCAGCAGCGTGGACTTGCCCGCGCCGTTGTCGCCGATCAGGCCGAGCACCTCGCCCTGGGCCAGGTGCAGGTTCACGTCCCGCAGCGCGGTGACGGCGCCGAACCGCTTGCTGATGTGCTCGGCCCGCAGCACGTCCGGGGCCGCGGTGGCGGTGCCGCCCGCGCCGGACGGAGCGCCCGCCGGGCTCGGCCGGCTGCCCGTTGGCCGGAGTGGTCATCAGGTCCTCCCCGCGTTCCTGAGCCGCGTGAACTGGACGTTGGCGATCATGGCGACCAGGATCGCGCCGCCGAAGATGATGCTCAGCGGGTTGGCGCTGATGCCGATCAGGGTGAAGCCGCCCTGCAGGATGCCGAGCACGACCGCGCCGAGGAAGGCGCCGACGATCGTGCCGGAGCCGCCGGACAGCACCGTGCCGCCGATGACCGCGGCCGCGATCGCGTAGAACATCGGCTGGTAGCCGCCGGAGCTGGGGTCGATGCTGTTGGTCTGGAAGGCGACCTGGAGGCCGACGAACGCGCCGAGCGTGCCGGTGATCATGAAGTTGCCGTACTTGATCCGCTTGACGTTGATGCCGGCCTCGCTGGCGCCCAGGATGTTGCCGCCCACCGCGACGGTGTGCAGGCCCCACTTGGTGCGGCTGAGCAGGATCTGGAAGAAGATCACCAGCACGATGGCCCAGGTGATCATGGACCAGGCGTAGGTGCCGATCCAGTGGCCGGGGCCGGCCGCGCTGTCCGGGATCAGCGCCGGGTAGGCGTTCGAGGTGATCAGCGTGAAGCCGAGCAGGATCAGCCCGGTGCCCAGCGTGGCGATGAACGACGGGACCCCGAGCGCGATCGTGATGAACGCGTTGATGTAGCCGAACGCCAGGCCGAACACCAGGCAGAGGATCATCGCCGGGATGGCGGGCACGCTGTAGAAGTCGATCAGGTAGTGCATCAGGAACGGCGCGAAGCCGTAGACGAAGCCGACCGACAGGTCCAGCTCGCCGCAGATCAGCAGGAACACCTCGCCGCAGGCGATGATCGCCAGCGGGGCGATGATCTGGGACAGGTTGACCAGGTCGTCCCGGGTGAAGAAGGACGAGCTGACCGAGCTGAAGTAGATGACCAGCGCGACCGCGACGACGAACACCGTCGCCTCGCGCTGCTGTACGAGCCTGATCCCGATCCGGCCCAGCCGAGCTGGCCCTGGCCCCGGGCTGCCCGGGCGCGAGCGGCCGGGTCGGCCGGCGGGCCGCTGGCTGGCGCGCGTTCTGCTGTCTCGCTCACGTCGCCCCTCCTGTCCTTCTTCCCGATGCTAGGCACAGCACCGCGCCGCCGGCAGCCCCCGGGCCCCCAATCGGGGGACGGGGGCGCCAGCGGCGGCAGTGGCCGGGCACGGACGTGGCCATCGCCGGGCGCGGGCCCGGCGATGGCCACTCCCGGTCACGGCGCCGCAGATCGCGCCGGACCGCTTGATCAGCTTCTGCTCCTTGGTGGAGCCCTCGAACCGGCTCGTGGTCTGCATGTACGGATCGACGCTGTTCTTGTCCACGAAGGTCAGGCCGGTGTTCGGTGGTGGACGGGGAGACCAGGCCGCCGGACAGCTGGAACAGGTAGAGCCCGATGACCGGCAGGAAGCCCTGCTGGTAGGGCGACTGGTCGATGGTGAAGTCCAGGTTGCCCGACTTGACCGATTGCAGCGTCTGCGGGGTCAGGTCGAAGCCGCCGGACGCGACCTTGTCCGCCAGCCCGTACTTGCCCACGATCTGGCCGACGGTCTGGGTGGACCCGGCGTCGACCGCGAAGATGCCCTTCAGCGTGTCCTTGTGGGACAGGACGTAGCCGTTGATCGCGGTGTTCTCGGCCGGCAGCTCGGCGCCGCTGGTGATCTGCTTGAGATTGATGTTCTTGCCGGACTTCTTGATCGCGGCATTGGCCCCGTCGATGCGCGGCTGGATGTTGCCCGCGCCCGGGGTGGCGATGAAGCCGACCGCGTCGCCGCCGCCGCCCATCAGCTCGACGATCTTGTTGCCCAGCGCGACGCCGGACCCGTAGAGGTCCTGCCCGTAGTAGGCCAGCCGGTCGGTGCCGGTGGTCAGCCACGCCGCTCGGCGACACCGTGCCGTCCGCGTTGTAGGACACCACCGGGATCCCGGCCGACAGCGCGTTGCTGGTCGGCGTGGTGAACGCGGTGGCGCTGATCACCGCGACGGCGATGCCGTCGGCCTTGCCGGAGATCGCGGTGTTCATGTACTGGACCATCTGCGGCACGCTCGAGGTGGTCGAGCCGCCAAACTTGGGCACCGGGATGCTAAGGAGCGCGGCCGCGTCCTGGAAGCCGTACTGGGTCGGCACGAAGAACGGGTTCGTGGTCACGTGGTTCACGAACCAGAACTGCCATGCGGGCGTCTTCGGGAAGTTCCCGGCCGTGTCCGCGGCCGCGCTGGTGCTGCCGCCGCCGGACGAGGAGCAGGCCGCCAGCAGCGCCGTCGCCGCCGCGCTAGCGCTGACCAGCCCGGTGCCCTTCAGCAGACGGCGCCGGGTGGTGCCGTCCTTCATGTTGAGGGTCTGGATTGCCTCGTCGACCTTGGGGTCGATTCTGTCCATGTTCAGTCCTCCGGATGGTGTCCTCGGGGCAAGACGCTGCCCCCCCTTGCCATGCCAGGCTGTTGGCCGCGCGACGCTGGCGGCCTCATCGCGGATACTGCGGCCCGCAGCGCCGGCCTTGCACCGGGTGCCTTTCTGGCCCGCGGTGCCGGGCGGGCACCGGAGACCAGGCGGGCACTGACGGCCAGCCGGATACCGGGTGACGGCCGGATACCGGGCACCGGCCCGGGCCGGTGCCATCCGGGCGGGAACGCCGCCACTCCATGTGCCACCTGACTTCCCTGTCTCGTGGCGGTCCGTCGGGCGTTGGCCTGAGGCTGGCGGCGACGGACTTCCGGTGCCCGGTCGCTGCCCGAGGGGCAGAAAGGCGGCTCTGCTGGCGGCAGAGCTGTCTGGCCAGGGAGGCACGTCAGCGATGTTAGCGCTAACGCTTCGCCCTGACCGGGACGGCCAGGCTGTGTTGCCATAAGCTAGAACAGACAGAGATTGACGTCAATGAACAACTCCGACCAGATACGAACATGTGACCGCAGCCCTCATCGCGCCGGGCGGCGATCACGAACCGGACCAGGTGACCCGGCGTCCTGCCGCGCGGCGGGCTCGGTGATCATGTAGCTAAGCGCCCGCTCGCGGCGGGCGCCCCGACCAGAACATTGCGACCCCGGCACCTGCCTCCCCGGCGGGCGCCGCCAGACTGGACGGGAACAGTCCGGGCCGGCCCTGGAAGACCAGGACCAGCCGGGGCTGCCGCCCGGGCCGGTCCAGCCGCAGCGCCGCAGGCGGAGGACCAGGAATGCTCGCCAAGCACCGGCAGTCGCTGATCTTGCAGGACGTCCGGCGGACCGGCAGTGCCCGGGTCAGCGACCTCACCGAGCGGCTCGGCGTCTCCGATATGACCATCCGCCGCGATCTCGAGGTTCTCGCCCGGTCCGGGCTGATCGAGAAGGTGCACGGCGGCGCGGTCCTGCCGGGCGTGCCGAGCAGCCACGAGCCCGGGTTCGAGGCCAAGTCCGTGCTGGAGCGCCCCGAGAAGGAGGCGATTGCGCGGGCCGCCGCGGCGCTGGTCACGCCGGGGACCGCGATCGCCCTGTCAGCCGGGACGACCACGTTCGAACTGGCCCGTCAGCTCCGCGAGATCCCGCGGCTCACGATCGTGACGAACTCCGTCCGGGTGGCGAACCTCCTCGAGGACGACCGCCCGGCCGGCGGCGGCGGCCCCGACCTTCCCGCGGTGATCCTGACCGGCGGCGTGCGCACCCCCTCCGACGCGCTGGTCGGCCCGATCGCGGACCTGGCCATCCGGTCGCTCCACTTCGACCTGCTCTTCCTCGGCTGCCACGGGATCGACCCGGTCGCCGGGCTGACCACGCCCAACCTGGCCGAATCCGAGACCAACCGGGTGTTCGTCCGCTCCGCCCGCCGGGTCATGGTCATCGCCGACCACACGAAGTGGGGAATCGTCGGCCTCAGCTCGTTCGCCGACCTGGAGGAGATCGACACGCTGATCACCGACAGCGACATGCCGCCCGAGGCCCGGGCACTGCTGTCGGACCGCGTGAGCCGCCTGGTCATCTGCGACGACGCCCAGATAGCCGGCACCGCAGGCCGCTAACCCCGCCACCCGCAAACCCGCAGCCGCGGGCGCCCTTCATGATCCGGAAGCACTTGGGGTGGCCGCCTGGGTGCTGGGGCGGCCAGGCGGGACCGGCCTGGCGGGTACGGCCGCTGCCCGGGCGCGCCGTGCCGGGACTGGCGTCGGGGTGCGGGGCCCGCCCCGCAACCATGCGTAATCCTGAATGGTTGTGGGGCTGGTGCCGGGCGGGCGCTGGGCCCGCCTGGCGGAACGTGCGGGTCAGTCCTCGGCGGGGACCATCTCGGCGTGGAGCTTCATGGCTTCCTCGATCAGGGTCTCGACGATCTGCGACTCGGGCACGGTCTTGATGACCTCGCCGCGGACGAAGATCTGGCCCTTGCCGTTGCCGGAGGCGACGCCCAGGTCGGCTTCCCTGGCCTCGCCGGGGCCGTTGACCACGCAGCCCATGACCGCGACGCGGAGCGGGATCTCGAGTCCGTCGAGCGCGGCGGTGACCTCGTCGGCGAGCTTGTAGACGTCGACCTGGGCGCGGCCGCAGGACGGGCAGGACACGATTTCCAGGCCGCGGGCGCGCAGGCCGAGGGACTCCAGGATCGCGTTGCCGACCTTGACCTCCTCGACCGGCGGGGCGGAGAGGGAGACCCGGATCGTGTCGCCGATGCCCTCGGAGAGCAGGGCGCCGAAGGCGACGGCCGACTTGATCGTGCCCTGGAAGGCCGGGCCGGCCTCGGTGACGCCGAGGTGCAGCGGGTACTCGCAGCGCTGGGCGAGCAGGCGGTAGGCGTTGACCATCACGACCGGGTCGTGGTGCTTGACCGAGATCTTGATGTCGCGGAAGCCGTGCTCCTCGAACAGGGAGCATTCCCAGAGCGCGGACTCGACCAGGGCCTCGGGGGTGGCCTTGCCGTACTTGGCCAGCAGGCGCTTGTCCAGCGAGCCGGCGTTGACGCCGATGCGGATCGGTATGCCGGCGTCGCCGGCCGCCTTGGCGATGTCGGCGACCTTGTCGTCGAACGCCTTGATGTTGCCGGGGTTGACGCGGACCGCGCCGCAGCCGGCGTCGATCGCGGCGAACACGTACTTCGGCTGGAAGTGGATGTCGGCGATGACCGGGATCTGCGACTTGCGCGCGATGGCGGGCAGCGCTTCGGCGTCGTCCTGGGAGGGCACGGCGACCCGGACGATCTGGCAGCCCGCCGCGGTGAGCTCGGCGATCTGCTGGAGGGTGGCGTTGACGTCCGCGGTCAGCGTGGTGGTCATCGACTGAACGGACACGGGGGCGTCGCCGCCGACGGGGACGGCGTGCTTCCCCTTGCCGACGATGAGCTGACGGGACTTGCGGCGGGGCGCGAGTGGTTCCGGCGGCAGCTGTGGCAGGCCAAGATCAACACTCATACCGAGGATCGCCTCACTGTACGAACTTGACGGGATTGAAGATATCGGCGGTGATCAGCAGCAACCCGAATCCCACCAGCAACGCGAACACCCCGACGCTCACTGGGATCAGCTTACGCATGTCCACCAGGCCCGGATCCGGACGGCCCCGGAGCCGGGCCAGCCAGGCACGTATCCGTTCATAGAAGATGACGGCCAGGTGACCGCCGTCGAGCGGCAGCAAAGGCAGCAGGTTGAAGGCCCCGACGAAGATGTTCAGCGAGATGATGATGAACAGGATCAGCTGGACCTTCGTCTGCCAGCCGTCGTTGGCGGCGACGACCTGGGCGGTGATCCCGCCGACGCCGACCACGCTGGAGACCTGGCCCGCCGGGGTCTGGGCCCGGTCGCGGGCGAACAGGTCGGGGACCGCGCTCGGCAGGTGGCCGACCGCGGTGACCGAGCCGGTCAGCACGTCGCCGAAGGTGTTCGCGGCGTAGGACAGGGCGGCCAGCGGGCCGAGCCGCTGGAAGACGTTGGCCGCCTCGATGCCCAGGTAGCTGCCGCTGCGGCCGGGGATCTGCGCGGGCGTGGCGTGCAGGGTGATCTGCTTGCCGTCGCGCAGGACGGTGACCGCCACCGGCTGGCCGTTGGGCTGGGCCCTGATCGCGTCGCCGAGCCCGGCCCAGGAGTGCACCGCCGTGCCGCCGATCGCGATGATCTTGTCACCGGGGCGGATGCCGGCCTGCTGCGCCGGGGCGGCGGTGTGGCTGCCGGAGCACGGGTTCGTGGTCTTGAGGGCGCTGGCGCTGACCGGCACACAGGTCGAGACCGCGCCGATCGTGGTGGTGTTCTGGTTGACCAGGCCGACGCTCGCGGCCAGCACGATCAGCAGGAAGAACGCCAGCGCGAAGTGCATGAACGAGCCGGCCGCCATGACGATGATGCGCTTCCAGGCCGGCTTGCTGCGGAACGAGCGGGGCTCGTCGGCGGGGTCCACCTCGTCGAGCGAGGTCATGCCGACGATCTTGACGAAGCCGCCCACCGGCAGGGACTTGACGCCGTACTCGGTCTCGCCGCGCCGGAACGACCAGACGGTGTTGCCGAAGCCGAGGAAGAACCGGCTGACCTTCATGCCTGACCACTTCGCGGTGGCGAAGTGGCCGAGCTCGTGCAGCATGATCGAGAACAGCAGCGCCGCGACGAAGATGATCCAGCCGATCAGCAGGCTCATCTGGCTCTGGCCGCCTTCCTACTCCGTGTCCCGCCGTGGCCTCAAGCCCGGGACGAGATTCCTGTCCCCGCGAGCCCGGTCAGCTCGCGGGCCCGGTCCCTGGCCCACCGGTCGGCCGCGAGCACGTCGGCGATTTCCCCGATGTCGCGCCCCGTGCCGCCTTGCTCAGAGACTACCTGGGCGACCGTGTCAACGATGCCGGTGAACGGGATGCGGCCCGCCATGAACGCGCTGACGCACTCCTCGTTAGCGGCGTTGTAGACGGCGGGGGCGCCGCCGCCGGCCATTCCTACTTCGCGGGCCAGGGCGACGGCCGGGAACGCCTTCTCGTCCAGCGGCTCGAACGTCCACTGGTGCGAGGCGGTCCAGTCGACGGGGGCGGCCGCCTGGGGGACGCGCTGCGGCCAGGCCATGGCCAGGGCGATGGGGATGCGCATGTCCGGGGGGCTGGCCTGGGCAATCGTCGATCCGTCGGTGAATTCGACCATGGAGTGGATGACGCTCTGGCGGTGGACGACGACCTCGATGCGGTCGAAGGGGACGCCGAACAGGAGGTGGGCCTCGATGAGCTCGAGGCCCTTGTTGACGAGGGTCGCCGAGTTGATCGTGATGACCGGGCCCATATTCCAGGTGGGATGGGCGAGGGCCTGGTCGGGCGTCACGTCGTGAAGTTCGTCACGGCTGCGGTGCAGGAAGGGGCCGCCGCTGGCGGTGAGGACCAGCTGCTTCACTTCGTCGGCGGTGCCGCCGCGGAGGCACTGGGCGATGGCGCTGTGCTCGGAGTCGACGGGGACTATCTGGCCGGGCGTTGCGCGGGCCTGGACCAGCGGGCCGCCCATGATCAGGGATTCCTTGTTGGCCAGGGCGAGGATGCGTCCGGCGTCGAGGGCGGAGAGCGTGGCGGCGAGGCCGACCGCGCCGGTGACCGCGTTGAGGACGACGTCGCAGTCTGCTGCGGCGAGTTCGGCGACGGCTTCGGGGCCGGCGAGCATCCTGGGGAGCTGGCCGGGGCGCAGGCCGAGGGTGGCGGCCTGGGCGGTGATGGCCTGCTCTAGGTCCGGGAGGGCGCGGGGGTCGGCGACGGCGACGGTCCGGGCCCGGAATTCGAGGGCCTGCGAGGCTAGGAGGGCGGGGTTGCTGCCGCCGGCCGCCAGGCCGGTGATGCGGAATCTTCCCGGGTTGCGGCGGACGATGTCGGCGGCCTGGGTGCCGATCGAGCCGGTCGAGCCGAGCAGGACGATGTCGCGGCGGGGCGGCCGCTGGCCGGGGGCGGGGGTCGCGGCGGTCTGGCTGGCCAGGCTGAGGCCGGCGGGCTGGCCGGGCGCGGCCGGGCTGAGGCCGGCGGGCTGGCCGGGCGTGGCCGGGCTGGCGGGACCGGCGGTGGCTGCGCTGGCGAGGCTGGCTGCGCGGGCAGGGCTCATGGGGCTGGCGGGGCTGGTGACCATCTGAGCTGGCTCCTGGGCTGACTGCACGGTGCCATTCTCCCCTGCCCGCGTCCCGGCTGCCCTGCTTAGCCCGACGTCACCGTCAGCCGACGTGACCGTCAGCCCGCCGGGCTCCGCCGGCGGCAGGCCCCGCCGGCCCAGCGCCGGTAGCTGCCGCCCTGGCCCGCGGCCCGTGCCCGGCCTGGCTCCGTTGCTGGCGGTGGGCCGCTAGCGTAGGACGGTGATCTGCGCCTGCCTGCCGCCTGCCGGACGAGTGCGATGACCGCCCCGATGCCGCCCGGATCCGGGCCGGGCCTGGACGGCGGCCTGGCGGGACCGGCCGGTCCCGGGGGCCTGCCGGGACCGGGGCTGAGCCCGGCGAACGGGCGGCCGTCCTGGCGGGACCGGCCGGCCGCGCAGCTGCCCGGCTGGCCGGACCAGTCCGCGGCGGACGAGGTCGGCCGCCAGCTGAGCCGCCTGCCGCCGCTGGTCTTCGCCGGCGAGTGCGACGCGCTGACCGAGCGGCTGGCCGCGGTGTCGCGCGGCGAGGCGTTCGTGCTGCAGGGCGGTGACTGCGCCGAGACGTTCGAGGGCTCCACGGCCGACGCGGTCCGCGGCAAGCTGCAGACTCTGCTGCAGATGGCCGTGGTGCTGACCTACGGCGCCCGGGTGCCGATCATCAAGATCGGCCGGATGGCCGGCCAGTTCGCCAAGCCGCGGTCCTCGGCCGTCGAGCGGCGGAACGGCATCGAGCTGCCGGCGTACCGCGGGGACGCGATCAACGGGCTCGGCTTCTCCGCGGCGGAGCGCACCCCCGACCCGGGCCGGATGATCCGCGCGTACCACTGCGCGGCGGTGACGCTGAACCTGTGCCGGGCGTTCACCACCGGCGGGTACGCGGACCTGCACCGGGTGCACGCCTGGAACCAGGACTTCGTGGGCCGCAGCCCGGCCGGGCAGCGGTACGAGCGGCTGGCCGGCGAGATCGACCAGGCGCTGGCGTTCATGCGGGCCTGCGGCGCGGACCCGGACCAGCTGCGGTCGGTGGAGCTGTACTCCAGCCACGAGGCGCTGATGCTGGACTACGAGCAGGCGCTGACCCGGATCGACTCGCGGACCGGCCGGCCTTACGGCACGTCCGGGCACCTGCTGTGGGTGGGCGAGCGGACCCGGGCGCTGGACGGCGCGCACGTCGAGTACGCCCGCGGCATCTGCAACCCGGTCGGGGTGAAGCTCGGCCCGGGCATCTCCCCGGACGAGGTGCTGGCGCTGATCGCCGCGCTGAACCCGGCCAGCCAGCCGGGGCGGCTCACGCTGATCACGAGGATCGGCGCCGCGCGGATCCGTGCGGAGCTGCCCGCCCTGGTCCGCGCGGTCACCGCCAGCGGCGCGCCGGTGGCGTGGGTCTGCGACCCGATGCACGGCAACACGTTCGAGGCGCCCAGCGGCCACAAGACCCGCCGGTTCGACGACGTGCTGGACGAGCTGGCCGGGTTCTTCGAGGTGCACCGCAGCCTGGGCACCCATCCCGGCGGCATCCACATCGAGTTCACCGGCGACGACGTCACCGAGTGCGTCGGCGGCAGCTACCAGATCGGCGCGGACGACCTGCACCAGCGCTACGAGACCGCGTGTGACCCCCGGCTGAACCGCAGCCAGGCCCTGGACCTGGCGTTCATGGTCGCCGAGATGTACCGCCGCCCCGCGGCCTGACCCGGGCCGCGCCCGCGGGCCACCCCGCGCCCGCGCCCCCGGCCCGTGGACCAGCCCGCGGGCGCGTTACAGCCAGCCGGGGCGGGCGGGCGGCTCCCAGTCCGGCCGCAGCGGCATGCCGGCCTCTCCGGCCGGCCCCGGCCGGACGCCGAGCATCTGGTGCAGCTGGATCTCGTTCCGCTCGAACGCCAGCCGCGAGCCGGCCATGTACAGCCGCCACACCCGGGCCGTCCCCTGGCCGACCTCGCTGACCGCCTCGTCCCAGTGCCGGTCGAGGTTGGCGCACCAGCCGGCCAGCGTCATCGCGTAGTGCTCGCGCAGGTTCTCGGTGTGCCGGACCTCGAACCCGGCGTCGTGCATGAGCGTCATCAGCAGGCCGGGCGCTTCCAGCTCGCCGTCCGGGAACACGTACCGGTAGATGAACCCGTCGGGGCGGCTGTTCGGCTCGCTGCTGACCGTCCGGGTGATGCAGTGGTTGAGGATCCGGCCCTGCGGCCGCAGCTTGCCGTACAGGAAGGCGAAGTAGCCGGGCAGCTGGGCCTTGCCGATGTGCTCGGTGAGCCCGATCGAGCTGACCGCGTCGAAGCCGTCCTCGGTGACGTCCCGGTAGTCCAGGTGCCTGACCTCGGCCAGGCTGGACAGGCCCGCTTCCTTGATGGCCCGCTGGGCCCAGCTGGCCTGCTCGGCAGACAGGGTGACGCCGAGGGCGCGGACCCCGTACTCCCGCGCGGCGTGCATCACCATACTTCCCCAGCCGCAGCCGACGTCGAGCAGCCGCATCCCCGGCTGCAGCGCCAGCTTCCGCGCGACCAGGTCGAACTTGTGCGCCTGCGCCTCCTCCAGGGTCGCGTCCGGGGTCGGGTAGCACGCGCAGGTGTAGGCCATGGAGGGGCCGAGCACCCACTCGTAGAACGTGTTGGACACGTCGTAGTGATGCGAGATCGCGGACGCGTCGCGGCCACGCGAGTGCCGCCGGCCGGTCAGCCTGCGCCGGCTGACCCGGACCTCCTGCGGCGGCGGCGCGACCCGGGGCAGCAGGACCCTTGGCCCGCCCAGCCGGCGCAGCAGGGCCAGCCGCTCGGCCAGGCCGAGGTCCGTCCGCTGGGCCGGGATCATCCGGGCCAGCGCGGTGTACATGTCGCCGTCGACGTCCAGGTGCCCGGACACGTAGGCGCGCGCCAGCCCCATGCTGCCGGGCGCCTGGGCCAGGTAGGCCACCGCGACCGGCGAACGGACCGTGATCGTGACCGGCGAGTCAGCGGCCCCCGTGCTGCTGCCGTCGTAGGCCCGGAACCGGACGGGCGCGTCCGGGCCCGCTACCTGCTCGAAAACCTCCGCCAGTGCCATTGCCCCTGTCCTTTCGTCACTGCCTGCCGACGCACTTCTCGTACAGCCCGGCGAGCCGGCCCGCCGGGTCGTAGCTGGCCTTCAGCGCCGTGTAAGCCGGGCCGTTGTACACGGGCCCAGAAATCATCCTCGGTGTAGAAGGATGTCGAGTACAGGCCCTTGTGCCCGGTCAGCGCGGTGACGGTGTCCTCCACGATGCGGTTGTAGTAGCCGTCGCCACGGCCCGGCGGCAACGGGACAGTTCCCCAGAATCCGAAGTTCACGTACGCCTGGCCAGGTTTCATCGGGTACAGCGGCCAGGGCTGCTCGCTGCGCAGCCGCAGCGGGCACATCCACACCGGGCTCATGCCGACCCGCTCGGTGAACGTGCGGAGGAACTCGGCGCCGCGCTCCACCGGGATCTCCACGTCCTGGATGACGTCCTCCTGCTGGGGCAGGTTGCGGCGGCGGTTGACCGAGCCGGACAGGCCGTACTTGCGGTCCAGCGCGACCAGCTTGCGGTACACGTCGGACCGCCGGTAGCGGCGCGGCCACAGCTGCCGGACGACGGGCCGCTGCACCCCGAACGGCCGGGAGCACCAGAACCAGTCGGTGTCCCACCGCCACAGGTAGTCCCGGATGGTCAGGAAGTCCTCACGGGGCCCGCGGATGGACTGGTAGTAGATCTGGCCGCGGGTGTAGTCGCTCAGCCACGGCGCCTGCCCGATGTACGACCCCACGGTCAGGTACAGCTCGTCCAGCGCGAACATGGTGCCGTCGACGAAGTCGGCCCGGTGCCCGCGCAGCGCCCCGTCCGCGGCGATCGCCGCCACCGCGTCCATGCACTCCTCCGGCGACCCGAACCGGAAGTGACGCAGGTGCACGTACGGCTGGACCGGCTCGAGCTCGATCGTCAGGGACAGCGCGTAGCCGAGCGTCCCGTACGAGTTCGGGAAACCGCGGTACAGCGCGTCGTGCTCCCCGCCCGGTGCCGCGGTGATCACCCGGCCGTCGCCGGTGAGGATCTCCATTTCGGTCACCGACTCGTGCGGCATCCCGTTGCGCAGCGAGGTGGACTCGACCCCCAGCCCGGAAACCGCGCCGCCGATGGTGATCGTCTTGAGCTGCGGGACAACCATCGGCATCAGCCCGTGGCGCAGGGTCGCGTCGGCTAGGTGCTCGTACGTCACCATGCCTCCGGTAATGGCGGTACGGCTGCTGGGATCGACGCACAGGACCTGGCTGAACGCCGACACATCGAGCCCGGGGACGGAGGCCCGGCCGGACGCGTGGGTGAAGCGGAACAGGTTCGAGGTGGGCTTGGCCAGCCGGACCGGCTGCCCCGGCGGGATCGCCGCGTACTCCGCCTGCAACCGGTCGACGGCCGCCCGGTATCTCGCGGGCCGGCTGTTCCCGACGGGTACGGTCCAGGCCGGGGCCGCGGCCGCAGCCGGGCTCAGCTGCAGCAGCCGGCGGGCTGGGCCGCCCCGGCCAGTCACTCGCGCCACGGTGCCTCCCATAGTCACGGGCCAGCACTGCGGCCCCAGTGCGCCATCCCGGCCAGGATAGGCGCCGGGCCCTTCGCATGGCAGGACCCGCCCGCGCTACCCCGCGGCCGGGGACCCGGGCCCGGAACCGCACGCGCCAGGGGCGCGCCCGGTCAGTGCGGGCGGCCACGGGACGGGGACCGGCGGGAGTGGCGACGGCGGATGCCGGGCTGGGCGTAGCTCTCCGCGACCTGCTCGGGGGTCATCGGCAGCCGGGCCAGGGACGGCGGCAGGCCGCGGCCGAGGAAGTCGGCAAGCATCAGCGCCATCGAGTACTGCGGGTCGGCGTCCAGGGCGCACTGCGCGGCCAGCCCGGCCAGCGCCCCATCGCCGGCCTGCCAGGCGGTGAACGCGAGCAGCGAGGCCGGCGCCGGCCGGTACTGCGGGCACGCCCGGCGGGTCAGGTCGGTCCACAGCCGCTGGTGCGCGGCGCTGTGCTCGGGGTCCATCCGGGCCCAGGCGTCGTCCCTGATCCGCAGGTCGGACAGCGCCATGCTGAGGAAGGCCAGGTCATCGTCGCTGGTCAGCTGACCGCCGCCGCGGTAGGCCGCGATCGCGCTCTGGACTGCGCCCAGCCCGGCATCGACCACCGAGCTCAGCAGGTCGCCGCCGCGGCCGGACGCCTGCCGCGCCATGATCAGCTCGCTGACCCGGTCCAGGGCACGGTCGGTGGCCTGCCGCATGGACTCGGCGGCCAGGCCGGTCACCGGCGCCAGCGTGGCGGCCAGCGTGTCCCGGTCCGGGTAGGCGGCCAGCCCGGCCGCGGCGAGGGCGGTGGCCGCGGGATGCGCCAGCGTGTCGTACGGCTTGCCCTCGACGGGGCAGCAGGCCGGGTCGTGGCACAGGTACGACCAGTACCGGCCCTCGTCGGCCCGGAGCACCTCGCGGAGCCCGATCCCGGCCGCGGCGGTCGCGGCCCGCAGCGCGTCGACCACCGGCGTGACCAGCTGGCCGGGCCCGAACCCGGCCAGCACGGCCAGGCTGAGCTGCTGCCGGGCCAGGACGCCCACCGCGTGCCCGGCGATGTGCGCGGCGGTCTCCGCGTCCGGCGGGTCGGGAAGGTCGTAGCGGAAGCCCAGCCTGATCCGCTCCCGCGGCGGGGCGATCCCGAGTATCACCATGCTCCGGTCCGGCCGGAACCCGATCAGATGCGGGATCACCGCGAGCAGGCCGGCCGCCGAATCCACCCTGATCCGCTGCGCCTCCCGCTCAGGCGCCGGCCCCAGCGATGCGCCAGGGCTCGCCGCACCGGCTGCCGCCACGCCGGCCGCCCCGGGCTCCGCCGGCCCTTCAGCCGGGGGTTTCGCCGGCTCCCCCGCGCAACGCTCAGACGGGGAGGACACGCTCCGGCCCGGCCGGGGCTGAGCGGCCGGACCCGGATCCGCAGCACCCGGACCCGGCCCGTCTGCCGGGGCAGGCGCGGCCGGCGCCATCGGGCCCTGCTGGTCACCGGGCGGCTGTCCCGGCCCGGCGGACCCGGGCAAGGCCGCAGACCGGAGCCGCAGCACGGCCGACAGAACGGGACGCGGTGGGCTGACCGACTCCGGCCGGAACCCGCCCGGCCGGGGTAACCCGGATGGAGGCGGCTGGACGGCGGCCGGCTGAGCCGGGGGTGGTGCAGATGGCTGCGTGCCGGGCTTGAGTGCGGCAGCGGGCCCGGGCGGAACGGGGCCGGACGGCCCCTGATGCGGCGCAGCGGGGCTGGAAGGGGCTGGGCTGAACGCGGCGTTGGTCTCCATGAAGCAAGCCTCCGGGGACCGGCCCAGGGCCCGCTCAGGCATTTCCCGCAGGCTGTGGATAACCGCAAAACGTCCACAGGTACAGAAACCTGTCTTGGACAGACACCGGCTCCGTGGTATGCCACGCGCCCGCCGGTAAGCGGTTGTTCAGGCGACGCCCCGCCGGCCCCGGGGGAAGGTTTGTGTCCCCGTTAGGTAAGCCCGCCCGGCCGGCCCCCCGGCGTTTGCCTTCTAGCTGGGAAAACGCCGCACGGCAGGATAACCAGGGCAGGAGCCGCCAAAGCCACCGCATGTTTCCGCCCCGCGGAGGGGGTGATTTTCCTCATGTTAGCGCTCACAATGCCCCTTGATGGGGTGGCGCCGGTTCCTGGCGGAATACCGACACACCCCGACGGAAACCAACGAAGGGATCTAGCATGCACACTTCGTTCAGCCCTCCGTCCTTCCCCAGACTCTCCGCCGCCCGGACTTCCTCCCGGAAGGTCATCCGTGCGGGCGCCGCCGCCGCGGTGGCCTTCGGAACGACAGGGGTGCTGGCGCTGGGCTCCGCGCCAGCCATCGCGGCGCCCGCCGCGTGCGGCCATCCGACCGTCACCAAGCAGTTCTTCGGCCGGGCCTTCGACTCGTACTTCAACAAGAAGCTGCCGGTCTTCCGCTACACACTGTCGAACTGCCACCGCATGCAGGTCAGGATCATCACCTACGGCGCGACCACCCAGTCGATCGTCGTGCCGGGCCGCACCGGCAAGCTGGCCAACATCGCGCTCGGGTTCCGCACCCTCAACGACTACGTGACGAAGGACAGCCCGCCGCAGGGTGGCGGCACGTACTTCGGCGAGACCATCGGCCGGTACGGCAACCGCATCGCCAAGGGCACGTTCGTCCTCGACGGCGTCCGCTACCACCTGCCGATCAACAACAACGGCAACAGCCTGCACGGCGGCACCGTCGGCTTCGGCAACCACGTCTACAAGTCCCACATCGTGCATACCGCCGGCAGCGCGGGAGTGGCGCTGACCATCGTGAGCCCGGACGGCGACATGGGCTACCCCGGCCGCCTGACGCTGACCGTGACCTACGCCCTCAACAACAGCAACGACCTGGCCATCCACTACCACGCCACGACCAGCAAGGACACGGTCTTCAACCCCACCAACCACAGCTACTTCAACATGGCCGGTGAGGCGTCCGGCACGGTCTACGCCCAGGAAATGATCATCAACGCCAACCGCTACACCCCGACCGACAAGACGCAGATCCCGACCGGGCGCCTCGCCCCGGTGGCCGGCACGCCGTTCGACTTCCGCACCGCGCACACGATCGGCTCGCGGATCAACGTGGCCAACCGGCAGCTGCTGATCGGCCAGGGCTACGACCACAACTGGGTGCTGAACCGCGGCGGCGCCAAGCCGGGTCAGCTCACGTTCGCGGCCGCGGCCTGGGACCCGCGCAGCGGGCGGGAGATCAGGGTCTTCACCGACCAGCCGGGCGTGCAGTTCTACAGCGGCAACTTCCTGACCGGCACGCTCGTCGGCATCAGCAACCACATCTACCGGCAGGGCGCCGGGTTCACCTTCGAGACGCAGCACTACCCGAACTCGCCGAACCAGCCCAACTTCCCGACCACCACGCTCCGCAAGGGCCAGGTGTACAACTCCACGACGATCTTCGCCTTCGGCATCCACCACTAGCGAACCGAACCGCCTGACCGCCCCGGCTCTGCCCGCCCTGATAAGGCAGAGCCGGGGCGGTCGCCCCACGTCCCGCCGACCGCGACCGGTCCCGCCGTGCCCACTGAAATTCAGATAGGGATACGGGATTTGCGGCGCGGGCCGCCCGCCTAGACCGCGGCCTGGCTGTCCAGGAACCTGGCCACCAGCCCCCGGATCACGGTGGCCATCGAGAATCCGTGTTCCGCGCACCACTCGCGCAGCTGGGCATGCTGCTCGGCCGGGAACCGCACCGGCACGACCTGCTGCCCGGTCGCCCCGGCTGCCCGCATTGATCCCGTGCCCATGATGGGCTCGAGGACCGGATCGAACGCTGGCCTGGCCAGCGGTTCCCCGCCCAGCACCCGGCGGGTCTCAGCGAAGCCACGCAGGGCCTCATGCCCGTAGCCCAGGGGCCGCTGCCGGATCAGCCAGGCCAGCACGAGATCACGCTGGTCGTCGGGCAGGGTCCCGACCGCCTGGACGAGCAGCGCTACCGGGTCCTGCTGGGCCGGCCCGGGCGCCTCGGGCGGCTCAGGCGGGTTGGGCGGGTCAGCGGTCATCTGAGCTCCCAGGGCACGAAGATCGTCAGCGATATCGCTCTGATATCTCACGATATCGCGGCGTGCGGCAGGCCAGGGCAACCCCGCAGGTGCGGCAGGATAGGCGGATGCCACCGATCCCGATGTGCCTGTGCTTCCTGCTGCGCCCCACCCTGGACGGGCGGACCGAGGTCCTGCTGGGCCGCAAGCACGAGGGCATGGGCACCGGCAAGGTCGTCGGCCCGGGCGGCCACGTCGAGCCCGGCGAGGACCCCCGCGCCGCCGCGGTCCGCGAGGTCAAGGAGGAAACCGGCCTGATCGTCGACCCGACGTCGGCCAGCCGGCGGGCCAGCGTGGGGCACCACTTCCCGACCCGGCCGTCCTGGGATCAGCGCGTTGATGTGTTCGTGGCCACCCGCTGGCACGGCGAGCTGGCTCCGTCGCAGGAGCTCACCCCGGCCTGGTACCCGGTCGACGGCGTGCCGTACGAGCAGATGTGGAACGACGCCCGGGAATGGCTCCCGCACGTGCTGGCCGGCCAGCGCATCGAGGCCGAGTTCGAGTTCGCCGCGGACTGCGAGACGATCACCGCGGCCCGCATCACCCCGGCGCCGGCCGCCTAGCTGGCGTAACTGGCCCAGCTGGCGTAACTGGCCCAGCCTGCGCCCTAGGCCGACTGCTCGAACGCGTAGGCCAGCGCCAGCAGCCGGGCCTCGCCCCAGGCCGGGCCCATGAACGTGACCCCGACCGGCAGCCCGGACACCCACCCGGCCCGCACGGTCACCGACGGGTAGCCGGCCACCGCGGGCGGCCCGGCCGTGCCGAACACGTG
Source organism: uncultured Actinomycetes bacterium (assembly GCA_963770375.1). GTDB lineage: Bacteria > Actinomycetota > Actinomycetes > Streptosporangiales > Streptosporangiaceae > DASVBE01. The sequence continues at coordinate 117,860 of CAVYPM010000020.1, forward strand.
ATGGTCGCCCAGGATGTGGTCGGTCAGCCAGGCCGGGCTGCTGCTCAGCGCCACCACCGCGTCCAGCCCGGCGCCCACCAGCGCGCTGTCCAGCGCGGCCGTGGCGATCCGCCGCGCGTCCGCGCGGGCCGCCTGGTACGCCGGGTCGGCCAGGTCCCCGCTGGTCGCCTCGGACTGCTCGAACAGCTCCTGGCCGAACACCGCCTGCACGGTCGCGGCGTGCTTGGTGTTCCAGGCCATCAGCTCGGCCAGCGTCCCCGGGTGCTCCCCCGGCGCCGCGGCCAGGTACGCGTTCAGGTAGACCTTGAACTCGTGCAGCAGCGAGGCGAACTCCGGCTCGCCGATCTTGGCGTAGTCGGGCAGCTCCACCGGGTCGGTGACCTGCGCGCCGCAGGCCCGCAGCCGGGCGATCGCGGCGTCGAGCACGGCCACCGAGGCCGGCCCGGCGGCCGCTGACCCGTCCCGCCAGATCCCGATCCTGGCCCCGTCCAGCGCACCCGGGTCCAGCAGCGACGTGTACCCGCCGTCCGGGCCCGGCATCCGGCCGGCCGCCTGGGTCCCCTCGTCCGCGGGGTCGCTGCCGGCCAGCCCGTCGAGCAGCGCGGCCGCGTCGGCCACGCACATCGTCATCGGCCCGGCGGTGTCCTGCTCGGGCGTGATCGGCACGATGCCGGACCGGCTGACCAGGCCGAGCGTCGGCTTCAGCCCGACGATCCCGCACGCGCTGGCCGGGCTGACGATCGAGCCGTCGGTCTCGGTGCCGACCGACAGCGGGGCCAGCCCCGCGGCGACGGCCACCGCGGACCCGGAACTCGACCCGGACGGGTTGCGGCCGGTGCCGTGCGGGTTGACCGCCTGGCCGCCGAGGGTGCTCCAGCCGCTGCTGGACCGGGTGGACCGGAAGTTGGCCCACTCCGACAGGTTGGCCTTGCCCAGGATGATCGCCCCGGCCTGGCGCAGCCGGCCGACCAGGAACGCGTCCCCGGTCTCGGCGCTGGCCAGCGCGGGCGAGCCCGCGGTGGCCGGCTGCCCGGCGACCGCGATGTTGTCCTTGATCAGGACCGGGATCCCGGCCAGCGGGCCGGCCGGGCCACCGCCCGCGGCCCGGTCCCAGTCGCTGGCGGCGGCCGCCCCGGCCGCGTCCGGGCTGACCTCGATCACCGCCCGGAGCTCCGGGTTGAGCCGCTCGATCCGGCCGAGGTAGAAGCCCGTCAGCGCGGCCGAGGTGAGCTGCCCCGAGGCCAGCGCCTGCTGCAGCGCGCTGACCGTGACCGTACCGGTGCTTATGCCGGTCCCAGGAATGTTCTCGTGCGCCCAGCCAGCAGATTCCATGATCAAATAATAATGACCAGGCGCGCCCAGGCAAGACCGGAAATCCGCCTTTCCGCAGAATTGCCGGCGGGCCGTTCCGCGCCGGGACAGGTCCTAGGGCCCGGTGCACGGCGGCAGGTGCTCAGGCGTGGCGAAGATGACCACGTACGCGTTCCTGAAGACCTGCCGGTAGCGGGACGGGTCCTGGCGGAAATTGAGCAGCTCGTCGATGTGCCCGGGCCGGTACATGACGATGAACTTCACGTGCTGCCGGGTGATGATCGTCGCGGTCCGGCAGCTCAGCGGGTTGTGCAGGACCTCGCGTGAGTCGAGCAGCGGGACCAGCCCGGCGGTGGGCAGCGACCGGGGATGCTCGGTCCGGTACGCCGAGTAGGACTGCAGGCCGGTGTAGCCGCCCATGGCCAGCACGGCCCGGTTGGTGATACCCGCGTTCATCCCCGGCGTGGTGATGATCGTGCCGCCGGTGTTGTGCCGCCGCAGGAACGCGCCCGCGTCCGCGACCTCCTTGATCAGGATGCCGCCGGGCACCGGCGCGATGTCCGCCTGGGCGTCCTCGGTGACCTGGAGCCCGGCCGTGCTGAGCAGGGTCCCGGCGGCCACCACGGACAGCACCGCGGCCAGCGCCCGGCCGGCCGGCCGCCACCGGGCCAGGCCCGCCAGCGAGCGCAGCACCACGACCAGGCCGAACGCGCCAACCACGGCCAGCGGCCCGCCGAGGTCGGTCTCGAACCGGACCGGGAACCCGTCGAACGCGAACCGGCTGCCCAGGTACATGACCACGCACCAGAGCAGCAGCGTGACCGCGGTCATCACCTGGCCCGGCCGGCGCAGCCGGACCAGCCCGGCCGCCAGCGCGGCCAGCCCGAGCACGCCGAGCCAGACCACCGGCGCGCCGAGCGTGTCCAGGATCGTGGCACCGCCGTAGGCCGGCTGGCTGTTCAGCGCGATGTTCACCGCGGTGGACGTGGCGGACTGCCCGCCGGCCGCGTTGCCGTGCAGATAGGTATAGGCCGCGTAACCGGCGGCCAGCACGGCCGTGCAGGCCAGCGCGCCGGCCAGGGCCGCGGTCAGCCGGCGGGCCTGGAGCCGCTGCGCGGCCCCGCCGCCGCGGGCGATCACCAGCCAGACCAGCCCGGCCAGCCCGGCCACGGCGAGCACGAGCGCGATGTAGAGGCTGGCCACCGAGTGGTAGAACACGACCGACGCGCTGAGCACCGTGACCAGCAGGACGGACCGCACCGACGGCTGCTGGTAGAGGGTGACCAGCGCCGCCACCGCCATCACGAGCAGGAAGTACGCGGCCGTGAGGTCCGGGTAGCGTCCCGCGGCGAAGCTCGCGTACGAGCCGGACAGGACCAGGCCGGACAGGAACGCCGCGGCCAGGCCGGGCCAGAATCCCCACAGCTTGACCGCCAGGGCGTACGCGGCCACCGCGGTCAGCACCAGCAGCGCGGGGGCCAGCACCGGGTACAGCCGCAGCGGCGGCAGCCCGGAGAACCGGCAGATCACCGCGCTCAGCGAGGCGAACCCCGGCGGGTAGACCAGGTACGAGCCGTACGCGCCGTGGGCGAGCACCTCCTGGGCCATGACCGCGTGCGAGAACTGGTCACTGCCGCGCAGGTAGGGCCAGTCGTAGCCGACCGGCCCGGCGTAGTCCCGCACCGCGATCATCAGCAGGACCAGCGTGAGCAGGGAGCGGCGCACCCAGGCGCGGCGGTGCCAGGGCAGCTTGCCGCGGGCGCGGAGCGCGGCCCAGTCCGCCTCGGTGGCCGGGGCGGCGGCCCGCGGGCCCGGTACCGCGGCCGCGGGGTCTGCGGTCCCGGCCGCAACCGCGCCCGCCCGGCGGGCGCCGGTCCCGGTCCGCACCCCCGCCGGGAGCACGGGCCAGGCGGTGACCAGCAGGCCGGCCACGGCCATCAGGGCGAGGATGGCGATGATCTGCCAGCCCGGGGTCTGCCCGGTGGACAGGGAGATCAGCGCGATCACGCCGGCCGCCGCGATCAGCAGGGATACCCACCAGCCCTGGTCAACGGCGGGCAGCGGCAGCACCGCGCCGTCCGGGCCGACCCCGCCGGGGATGCCGCTGCCGCGCCGGCGCCGCAGAGCCGACGCGGGCACTCCGCCCGTCCCGGGGAAGGTGCCGAACCCGGGGAGCCCGCCCGGCCCCGGGAAGCCGCCCGGGCCGGGATACGCCGCGGGCGCGGGAGCGCCACCGGGCCCGGAGGCCCCGCCGGGCCGCGGGAACGCGGGCACCGGGTCGGGGCTCGGCTGGCCCGCGGACCCTGGCGCCGTCCCGTCCGGGCCGGGCCCGTGCGCGAAGCGGCCGCCGCCTTCCGGGTAGCTGGCGCTGGCCAGGCCGCCGGGGCGCAGCGGCCCGCCCTCCGGGCGCCGCCCGCGGGCCAGGCCGGCCAGCCCGCGCCGGCCCGGCCGGCCGCGGGCGATCAGCGCCAGCCAGCCGCTGACCAGCACGGCCGCGGCGGCGGCCACCGCGATCTTGAGCGACACGCCCTGATGCAGGATCCGGGCCGCGGCCAGGGCCAGCACCGGCACGGTGGCCATGGACAGCGCGGTGGACCAGGCCAGGCCCCAGCCGCGCTCGGCGCGCAGGAAGCGGGCCCAGAAGATGCCGGGAAGCACGCCGGCGCCGACGGCCGCCAGCAGGGCGCGGGTCAGGTCGGCGTACATCGTCACTTCCCGGGGAAGTCGGTTCTCCTCGCTGCCGGGTGGGCTTCCGGGCCGGAAGCGCGGCCCCGTCTGGGAGGTCAGCTGCTGGGCATCCCGTCACCGGCCAGCCGTGCGAAGCCAGGCCGGGATGCATCACTGACGGACCCGGACTCTACCGCACGTCAACCGGGGATAAGGCCACGCATAGACTTCCGCGGATGACGATGAGCATGGGGCGGCTGGACGCGGTCGCCGCGCTGGACCGGCCGGACCTGCTGGCGCCGAGCGTGGCCAAGGCGCTGGCCAACGACGATGGGACGCTGCCCGCGGCCGAGGTGGGCGTGGCGGAGATCGACCCGGACCTGGCCGACACGGCGGCGTTCTGCGAGCAGTACGGCGTCTCGCTGGACGTGTCGGCGAACTGCGTGGTGGTCACCGGCAAGCGGGACGGCGAGGCCCGGTTCGCGGCCTGCGTGATCCTGGCCACCACCCGGGCCGACGTCAACGGCGCCGCGCGCCGGGCCCTGGACGTGCGCAAGGCGTCGTTCGCGCCGGTGGACGTGGCGGTGGCGGAAACCGGCATGGAGTACGGCGGGATCACCCCGGTCGGGCTGCCCGCGGACTGGCCGGTGTACGTGGACGCCGTGGTCGCCGCGGCGGACCGGGTCGTGATCGGCAGCGGCGTGCGCCGGTCCAAGCTGACCGTGCCCGGCGCGCTGCTGACCCGCCTCCCCGGCGCCGCCGTGATCGAGGGCCTCGGCCGCTAGCGCGCCGCCGCGCCGGTCAGGGGAGCCAGGACACGTGGCCGTGGAGCACGGCGTAGCCGACGAAGGCGACCGTGTCGATCAGCGTGTGCGCGATGATCATCGGCATTACCCGGCCCCACCGCTTGAACAGGTAGCCGAAGATCAGGCCCATCGCGGCGTTGCCGAGGAAGCCGCCGAACCCCTGGTACAGGTGGTAGGAGCCGCGCAGGACCGCGCTGAACACGATCGCCTGCCACGGTGACCAGCCCAGCTGACCGAGCCGCCGCAGCAGGTACCCGAGGACCAGGATCTCCTCCAGGATGCCGTTCTGCGCGGCGTTGAGGACCAGCACCGGGATCCGCCACCACACCGGGGGCAGGCTCTCGGCCACCACGTTGAGGCTCACGCCGAGGTGGAATGCGATCAGGTAGAGCCCCAGGCCGGTGCCGCCGATCAGCGCGGCGAGCGCCGCGCCGCGGAGCCCGTCCCTGGCCGGCTGGGACAGGTCCGCGCCGATGTCGGACAGGCCCTCCCCGGAACGGGCCAGCAGATACCAGACCAGCGCCACCGGGGCCAGCCCCTGGGCCAGGCTGACCAGCTGCAGCGCCAGGTCGAGCCAGGGGCGGCCGGGGGCCAGCGTGCCGACCAGCAGGGCCTGCTGAGTGCTCAGCGCCTGCGGTGCGGTCAGCGAGCCGATCAGCTCGACCAGCGCCCTGACGCCACTGGCGCCCAGGGAGACGGCAAAGACAACGAAGATCTCCCAGCCGATCAGTCGCCTGGGTGTCAGACTGACGCTGGTCTCGTCCTCCTGCACGGCCACGTCTGGACTTTAGCCGGTAGAAAGGTCTGTGCCGCGCGGCCACCGGGCTGCGCCGGGAGGCTCAGCAGGCCATCGGGAGGACAGGGCAGATCATTGCGTGACCAGGAGGTACGCCCGCCGGAGCAGCTTCCCGCGGCGCAGCCGCCGCAGGAGGGCCCGCCGGAGCCCGGTGTGCGGCGGCGCCGCCGGGCCGTGGCCGGGGAGCTGACCGTGCTGGCCGCCTACCTGGCCGCCGGGATCGCGGTGACCTGGCCGCGGGTGGCCACCGGGCCGGGCCGGGTGCCGGCGGTGCGGGACATCAGCAGCTACGTCTGGGCCCTGTGGTGGGTCGCGCACCAGGCGGTCCACCTGGCCAACCCGTGGTTCACCGGGTCGATGGCCGCCCCGGTCGGCATCCAGCTGGGTTACGACACCACGATGCCGCTCCTTGGCGTCCTGCTCGCGCCGGTCACGCTGACCGCCGGGCCGGCCGCGGCGTTCTGGCTGATCACCATCGTCCTGCCGGGCCTGCTCTGCTACGTGATGTACCTGACGGCGCGGCTGTGGCTGGGCCGGCCCGGCGCGATCGCGGCCGGGGCGCTGTACGGCCTGGCCGCCATGCTCGACTGGCAGGTCTGGTTCCATCTGAACATCGCGGCCGGGATGCTCACTGTGCCCGCGGCGCTGGGCGCGGCGGTCCGGCTGCGGCGTTCAGGGCGCCGCCGCGACGCGGTGCTGCTCGGCGTGGTGCTCGGCGTCTCGGTGCTGATCAACCAGGAGACCGCGCTGCTGGCCGGGGCGATCGCCGGGGCGGTGCTGATCGCAGCGGTGGCCACCGGCTGGCTGGCAGTGCTTGCCGGCTCGCTCGCTCCCGGGCCGCTGAGGAGGCGCTGCCTTCCCTCCTCGCTCCTTCGGCGCTCCTCCGTCGCGCCGGCGTCGCTCGTCGGGAAAACAGCGCCGCGGCCCTCCCGCTCGCTCGCGGTATCCGGGCTGGCCGTGGCGGTGGCTCTGGTGGTGGCCAGCCCGCAGCTGATCGCGATGGCCCAGCAGGCCCGGTCCGGCGGCGCGTTCGCCCGGCCGGCCGAGCTGGCCGGCACCTATCTCCTGTACGGGGCGCAGCTGCCCGGCCTGTTCGGGCCGTCACCGCGGCTGGGCAGCGCGGGGCTGTCCTGGCTGGCGTCCGGCTATCACTACCCGCAGGCCGCCGAGGGCGTCCCGGCCTTCGGGCTGGCGCTGACGCTGGCCGCGCTGGCCGGGCTGATCCTGTCGGTTCGCCCCGGCGGCCGCGCGCCGTGGCGGCGCAGTACCGCGTGGCTGCTGGCCGCCGGGTGGCTGGGCAGCGCGGCGCTGGCCCTGGGCCCGACCCTGCGCCTGGGCACCCGCACGTACGTTCCGCTGGCCCAGGCCTGGCACGGCGTCCAGGTCTCGCTGGCCATGCCGTACACCTGGCTGGTCCGGGTGCCCGGGCTATCCGCGTTCCGCGAGGCGGACCGGCTGGCCCTGGCCGGGCTGGCCGCCGCCGCGCTGCTGGCCGGCTTCACCGCCGACCGGCTGGCCCGCGCAGTGCGCGAGCGCCGGGCCGGCCTGCGGGCCAGCGCGCCGCTGGCCGCCGCGGCCGTGCTTGCCCTGGTCGCGGTGCTGGAAATGGGCTGGTCGGGGTTCCCGCACCGGACGACGATCCCCGCCGCCTACCCGGACCTGGACCTGCCGATCGCGGACGACTTCTCCAGCTCGGTGGTGGTGGACATCCCGTTCGGGCTGCGCGGCGGGATCCCGCTGTACGGGTCCGGGGTCAACGCGCGGTCCCTGCTCATGGCCACCGCGGACGGCCACCCGCGGGCGATCTCGTACACCTCGTGGGTGCCCAGGCACACCACCGCGGGCATCCGGGCGCACCCGTTCTACGCCCGGCTGAACGCGGCCCAGCACGGCCGGGACAGCACGCCGCGGCAGCTGGCCGCGGCCCGGCGGGACGCGAGACGCATGCACGTCGGCTGGGTCGTCGACTGGAAGCCGCGCACGCCGGAGGTCAGCCGGTTCCTGGCCGGGGCCGGGTTCCGGCTGGACTACACGGTCAGCGGCGTAGCGGTGTACCGCCCCGTGGGGGCGGGCCCGGTCACGCCCTAGGCGCGGTCCCTGACCTTCGCGATGGCCAGCACCGACTGGCCGAACGGCGGCCGGCCGATGAGCTTCTCCAGGCCCTGGACCAGCGGCACGACCAGCCGGTCGTAGAAGGTCATCGTGCCGCCCTCGGCCGGGGTCCGGCGGAGCAGGCTGGTGAACACGTAGTAGCAGATCAGCCCGAGCGAGTTGGCGTAGCGCACGTCGACGATGTCCAGCCCGGCCGCGGTCAGCGCGGCGCGCATGGTCTTGCGGGTGTACCGGCGGACGTGGCCGGTGGCGATGTCCACCGGGCTCATCGCGAACGGGAACGCCGGGCAGACCAGCACCAGGTGGCCGCCGGGGCGGACCAGGCGGCCCATGCTGGCCAGCGCGCCGGTGTCGTCCTCGATGTGCTCCAGCACGTTGTAGGCGATCAGGCAGGAGTGCCCGGCCCGGTCCTCGGCGGGCAGCATCACCTGGCTGACGCTGACCTGCGGGTAGCCGGACATGGCCTGCTTGAGCTCGAGCACGGTGACCGGGTCGGCGTCGGTCGCGGTGAAGCTGCTGACCAGCGGGATCCATTCCCGGGCGTAATCGCCCAGGCCGCTGCCGATCTCGATCGGGCTGTCCCCGAGGTAGGGCTTGGCGAAGCCGGCGAACCACTTCCGGTGATTCCGGCATTCCGCGAGGGCGACCAGAACGTCGCGCTGGATATCGCGGTCACCCCGGATCTGGGCCTCGTCGCCTGTCACATCCCTGGTGGAATGTGCCATCTCCATCAGCGGTGCACCTCTCGGGGATCGGGGACCTGGTGCGGCGCACAAACTCCGGACAACCGGCGCCTTGGAAGCACACAGGATGCTACCGGCCATGCCCGTGCGCCGTTGGCACTCTGCGCGTCACACTGGAATCATCCGGGCACGGGCCCCTCACTCGCGCCCGACCCGTACCCACTGAGGAGAGCAGTTATGCAGCCGTACCCGTCCGGTGCGAAGGTGCCCCCGCCGTCGGGTCCGGCCCTGCCGCCGCCGGTGCAGATGGCCATCCGGCTGATGTGGATCGGCGCGGCGCTCAGCGCGGTCAGCGCGGTTGTCGCGGCGGCCACGGTCAGCAGCCTGCGCACCGCGATCCTGAAGGTGCATCCGGCCTACTCCGCGGCCCAGGTGCAGAGCGCCGAGCGCAGCCAGGCCTTTCTCTTCATATTCGTCGGGGTGATCTCGGTCGGGCTGTGGCTGTGGATGTCGTTCGCGACCCGGTCGGGGAAGCCGTGGACCCGGATCGTGGCCACCGCGCTGTTCGGGGTGAACACCCTCTACACCGCGCTGACCCTGTCCGCGACCGCGCTGGGACTGATCCTCGTGCTGCTGCTGTGGCTGGCCGGCCTGGCCGCGACGATCCTGCTGTGGCGGCGCCCGTCCAGCGAGTTCTTCCGGTCCTCCCAGGAGGCCTGAGCCCGGGCAGGTTTGCCGGGGGCTACCGGCGGGTAGCGGGGTGACCGGCCCGGGGCCACCCGGGCACCGCCCGCTGGGAGGTCACTGCCCTGACACCGCGCAGCACGCAGCAGCATGGCACGGGCCAGCGCCGCCCGGCCGTGGCCGCCTATCCCGATCCGGGTGCCCCGCAGGACCGCGTGATCAGGGGCCAGGGCACCACGTCCGCGCAATGGCTGAGCTGGCCGGGCTGGTCCGGCCTGCGGGTGACCGGCGCGGCCGAGCTGGTCCCGCCGGGCAGCCGCCTGGTGGTGGTCGCCCCGCATCCCGACGACGAGATCCTCGGCGCGGGCGGCCTGCTCGCCGCGGCCGCCCGGGCGGGCCGGGAAATCCTGCTCGTCGCGGTCACCGACGGGCAGGCCAGCCATCCGGGCTCGGGGAAATGGCCCGAAGCCGAGCTGGCCGCGCAGCGCCGCCGGGAGACCGCCGAGGCGCTCGAGGTGCTCGGCGCGGGCGCCGCCGCGGTGCGCCGGCTCAGCTTCCCTGACGGCGGCGTGGCGGCCAGGACCGCCGCGCTGACAACCGCTCTGGCCGGCCTGCTCATGGCCTCAGACGTGGTGGTCTCACCGTGGCGGTTCGACGGGCACCCCGATCACGAGGCCACCGGGTACGCCACCGCGCTGGCCGCGCGCGGCCGCGGCGCCCGCCATCTGGAGGCGCCGGTCTGGGCCTGGCACTGGGCCGCACCCGGGGACCCGCGGGTGCCCTGGCCGCGGGCCTGCGTGCTGTACCTGGGCCCGATCCTGGCGCAGCGCAAGCGGGCCGCGATCGGCTGCTTCACCAGCCAGCTCGAGCCCGACCCCTCCACCGGGGCCGGGCCGGTGCTGCCGCCGTGGGCGGTGGCCAGGTTCCGGCACGGCCGCGAGATGTTCTTCCGCTAGGGATGGTGGCTGTGCTCGCTCGCGGGCGCATGCGCGCTGCTCCCTCCCGCTCCCCGGCGGCTAGCCCGCCCGCTCGGCGGCCGCGCTGCGGCCAGCTGGGCCGGCGCAGCAGGCAGCAGGCGATGGCCGCGGCGGCGACCACGTTGAGCGAGTCGACCCCGGCGGCCATCGCGCCGGGCGCCATCGGGATGCACACCGCCTCGTCGGCCTCGGCCAGCCAGCGGGACGACAGCCCGTCCCCCTCGGTGCCGAGCAGCAGCGCGGCCCGCTCCCCCGGCTCGGCCGCGCCGATCGGCGTGGCCGACTGGTCCGGGGTGAGCGCCAGCAGCCGGAACCCGGCTTGCCGTAGCAAGGACAGCCCGCCGCGCCAGTCCGCCAGCCGGGCGTACGGGACCGCGAACACCGCGCCCATCGACACCTTCACCGCCCGCCGGTACAGCGGGTCGGTGCAGCGCGGCGCCAGGATCACCGCGTCCATGCCGAGCGCGGCCGCGCACCGGAAGATCCCGCCCAGGTTGCCGTGGTCCACGATGTCCTCGCAGACCACCACCCGGCGGGCGGCGGCCAGCACCTGCGCGGGCGGCGGCAGCGGCCGCCGCAGCATCGAGGCCAGCGCGCCGCGGTGCACCTGGTAGCCGGTCAGCGCGGCGGCCGCGTCCGGCGGGATGACGTGCACCGGGCCCGGGCAGGCGGCGATCAGATCGGCCAGCGCGGCCTGCCGGTCCTGCGGGACCAGCAGCGACCGGACCGGGTACCCGGCGGCCATGGCCCGCCTGATCACCTTCTCACCCTCGGCGATGAACAGCCCGTGCTCGGCTTCCAGGCTGCGCCGCAGCCGGACGTCGGTCAGCCCGGTGAAGTCGGCCAGCCGCGGGTCGGCCGGGTCGGTGATGGTCAGCACGGGCGGCACCCGCCCAGTCTGGCAGCGCTGTGCGCCGGTGCGCACGGGCCCGCTGAGCACGGGACCAACCAGGTCAACCGGGCGGTTCTGGGGCTTAATGTCCGATAGAGTCGTGCCGCCCGCGGCCATGCCGGGCGCCGCGGCGGGGGTGAGCGAGGTCAGGTCTGCGGTGAGCACTGGACACGCCGGACAAGCCGGGCGCGGCGGGATGCGCCGCGGCCTTACCACCTCCCTGCTGGTCGCGCTGGCGATCGTGGTCGCGGCCGGGCTGATGGCCGTGCTCAGCACCCAGGCGATCATGGCCAGCTCGGACTGCGCCGAGCACCCGGTGCTGGCCAACGTGGCGGTGTCCAACGACATCGCGCCCGCCGTGCAGAAGGCGGCCCAGTACTTCAACCGGCTGCACCGGGAGATCAACGGGCACTGCGCCGTGGTCCAGGTCACCGAGGAGCTGCCGGCCACCGCGGCCGCGCAGATCGACGGCACGGAGCCGCAGCACGGCATGCCGCCGATCGACGCCTGGATCCCGGACTCCACCCTGTGGGTGAACCAGGCCCGCGCGATGCCGCAGGGCGCTCAGGTCGTGCAGCCGACCGGGGTGCACGTGGCGATGTCGCCGCTGATGATCGTGATGCCGCAGACGGTGGCGGCCAGCCTCGGCCCGGTGGCCAAGTCGATCGGCTGGAACTTCCTGCTGCCGCAGACCGCGGGCGGGCCGCCCGCCGCGGACGGGGTCAAGGTCGAGCTGCCCGACCCGAAGCTGAGCGCGGCCGGCCTGGCCACGGTCATCGAGGTGAACCGGCTGCTCGGCACCGGCCAGGCCGCGGGCGAGAACTTCACCCGGTTCGCGTTCGGCGCCGACGAGACCGAGCAGTACGACAACCCGGCCGCGCTGACCTCGCTGATCGCGCTGTCGAACCCGCCGCTGAACGAGCGGACCGTGACCGTGGCGTCCGAGCAGTCGGTGATCCAGTTCGACCAGACCCACCCGAAGCCGCTGGCCGCGCGCTACCCCTCGGACGGCAGCCCCGAGCTGGATTACCCGTACGTGCTGACCACGACGAACAACGCCCGGCTGCGCGCCGCCCAGGAGTTCGGCAAGATCCTCAGCCAGCCCTACACCGCCTCTGTGGTCCGCTACGCCGGCTTCCGGTCCGCGGACAACGTCGGCGCCCGCACCCCCGACTCGTACGGCCTGGACAGCCAGCCGCTGAGCGTCCTGCCGCTGGGCGGCCCGAACACCGCCACGGTCACCCTGCAGGCCTGGGACAGGGTCAGGATCGGCATCCGCATCCTGGTCATCATCGACACCTCCGGCTCCATGGCCACCAGGTCCAGCCCGGCCGGGCCGACCCAGATGCAGGAGCTGGTGGCCGCGGCCGGCGAGGGCCTGCTGCTGTTCCCGCAGAGCACGGTCATGGGCCTGTGGGAGTTCAACAACAACCTGGACGGCACCAAGCCGTACAAGGTGCTGGTCCCGGTCGGCCCGCTGAACGCGGAGCTCGGCCTGATCTCCCGGCGGGAGCAGATCCAGCAGCTGAACCAGACCTTCGCGCCGCGCCCGGGCGCTCAGACCAAGCTGAACACCGCGGTCCTGGCCGCCTACAAGTACATGATCAAGACCTACGACCCGCGGTACTCCAACACGGTCGTGGTGATGACCGGCGGCCAGGACGACGCCCCCGGCGACATCTCCAACGAGCAGCTGCTCAGCCAGGTCCGGAAGCTGAACAAGCCCAGCCACCACGTCGGCCTGCTGTTCGACGTGTTCGGGCACTCGCCGATCTACCCGGCGATCCTGCGGCTGGTCAGCGCCACCGGCGGCGCGGCGTTCAACATCACCGACCCGACCGAGATCAACAAGGTCTTCTTCGTCTCGGTCGGCCGCGCCCTTTCCCGCTGACGTGGCGTTCCGGCCCGCGCCAGGACCGGATTCAGGTTTCCTCAGATAGTCCGGCCAGACGTGTCAACCACCTGGCCGGGTGGCGCGTCATCTTTACGAGGCCCGGCGAGAGCGGGGCGCCGGGCCTCACTTTCTTCCGCTGGCCGGGGTGTGCGGGACGGTCCTAGACCGTAGTGGCCGCCCCGGTCAGCGGGTCAGTATCCAGCATCCGGTGCGCGCGCTCGACCAGCGCGGCGACCATCGTGCCCTCCCGCTCGAAGCCCTCTCCCACGGTCTTGCCCTGCTGGTAGCGCGCGTTGATGCCCTCCAGCACGACGGCCAGCTTGAAGCAGCCGAAGGCCATGTAGTAGCCGATCCCGGACACGTCGCGGCCGGTCAGCTCGGCGTACCGGCGGGCCACCCCGGCCCGGCTGTAGAAACCGGGCAGCCGGGTCACCCCGGCGCCGACGCTCAGCTGGGAGCGTTCGTCGTCGGCCGCGTCCGCCCAGTACATGAGCGTCAGGCCCAGGTCGGCGAGCGGGTCGCCGAGGGTGGCCATCTCCCAGTCGACCACGGCCGCGATCCGCGGCTGGCCGTCCAGCCGTACCAGCATGTTGTCCAGCCGGTAGTCGCCGTGCACCAGCGTGCCCTCGGCCCTGGCCGGCAGCCCGTCGGACAGCCGCCGGACCAGGTCGTCGTAGCCGGGCACATCCTGGGTCTTGGACAGCTCCCACTGCTTCTGCCAGCGGGCCAGCTGGCGGGCCATGAAGCCCTCCGGGCGGCCGAACGTGTCCAGGCCCACCGCGGGCAGGTCCGTGCCGTGGATCGCGGCCATCATCGAGGTCAGCAGCTCGGACAGCAGCCGGGCCTGGTCCGGGCTGACCTGCGCGCCGTCCTGCGGGGTCCGCAGCACCAGGCCGTCGACGTACTCCATCAGGTAGAACGGCGAGCCGATGATCTCGGTGTCGGCGCAGTAGGCGACCGGCCTGGCCACCGGGATGTTCGTGCCGTGCAGCGCGGTCAGCACCCGGTACTCACGGGACATGTCGTGCGCGGTCGGCAGCACGTGGCCGAGCGGCGGCCGCCGCAGCACCAGCGGCTGGTCGCCGAAGTCCAGCCGGTAGGTCAGGTTCGACCGGCCGCCGGCGATCAGCTTGACGCCGGTCAGCGCCGCACCCGGAGGCAGGGTGGTCTTCTGGCCCTCGATCCACCGGGCCAGCCGGGCTCCGTCTTCGACTCCAGGGACGCTGATGTCCGCTGTCATTCGCACCTCGCCTGTCTGTGCCGCATCCGGCCGCTCCGCGTTGGCGTGAGTGTAATGTTCCGCCCTTTCCGGTCTCCAGGGCCAGCCCGCCGTGCCCCCAGTGCGGCTTTTACCTCCACGGCGAGGTCTGGACTATTGCCGCGCGCTGACATAGGCAGTGAGAAGGGCTAGGCCAAGCGGGTGGTCTAGACCCTTCGAAGGAGGACACGGAGTGAGTGAGGCATGGATGCCGGGTGTCGGGCACCTGCGGGCGGCCGCGGACGGCGGGCATCTGAACGGCGGTGCCCCCCGGGCGGTCTGGCAGGCGCTGGGCGCTGACCCCGGCGTGGTGTCGGCCATGTCGGCCGCGCAGCGGCTGTGCGAGCTCGGCCGGGCCAGCCACCTGGTCTGGAACCCGGTCAGCGGGGAGATCATCCAGCTGGTGTCGGTCCTGCGGGCCGGCCGCTGCCTGGGCGCGCCGGAGAACCTGGTCTCGTGGGGCCCGGCGGCCGCGGACGGAACCGACGGCGGCTGGCCGATGCCGGCCCCGGCCCCCGCGGGGCCACCCGCCGTGACCAACTCCGAGGGCCGGGTCTGCGCGCAGATCTGCGTGGTCGCCTGGCCCTGGGAGCCATTTACCGACGGGCCGCTGAACGGCCTCGGCGCGATCATGGCCTGGCTCGATTCGTGGGGCGTGGCCCGGACCTGGCCCGCGGGCCGGCCGGCCGCGTTCCCGCACGGCCACGCGGCCGGCGGCAGCCGCCGGCTGTGGGCCCGGGGCGGCCACTTCGGCGCGTCGCAGGTCCCCGGCTGGCACGCCGCGGGCCCGGGCCAGATCGACATCGAGCGGCTGTCCGGCCAGCCGGCCCCGGCCCCGGTCAGCCGGGTCCTGCCGCGGGAGGCCAGCCACCCGGCCGACGGCCTGGCGGTGCTCGACGGCCTGCTCGGCAGCGCGGGCGCCACCCCGGCGGCCAGCCTGACCCCAGTGCCCTAGCGCTGTGCTTGCTGCGAGCTCGGCCCGGCCGGCCCGCTCCTGCCGCGCCGGCCGGGCGCTGCTGTGCTTCCGGCTGCACTGTCTCAAAGTGCGATCTCACGGGCCCTGCCCAGGGTCTAGACTGGGATAATTCGTATTCTTGGAGCATTCGTGTTTATGTCGTTAGGCTGGGCGCCATGACCGCAGCACCGGCCCCGGCCAGCGCCGCCACTGAGCTGCGCGCGGCCGGCCTGCGGGTGACGGCGGCCCGGGTGGCGCTGCTCGAGGCCGTCAGGGACGGCGACCACCTGGGGGTCGAGGCGCTGGCCACCCGGGTCAGGGACCGCATCGGCCACGTCTCGCTGCAAGCTGTCTACGACGCCCTCGATGCGCTCACCGCGGCGGGCCTCATCCGCCGCATCGAGCCGGCCGGCAGCCCGGCCCGGTTCGAGGGCCGCATCGGGGACAACCACCATCACCTGGTCTGCCGCTCGTGCGGGACCGTCACCGACGTCGCCTGCGCGGTCGGCGAGGCACCCTGCCTGACCGCGGCCGACGACCACGGCTTCTCGATCGACGAGGCCGAGGTCATCTACTGGGGCCTGTGCCCCTCCTGCTCCACCAGACCGTAGTTCCCGCGCACCGTGATCCACCTCATCCGGGAGGGATTTCCATGTCCGAGAACCAGCAGCATGAGCCGCTCGTCGGCGAGGCGACGCCCGATGAGGGCGCCTGCCCGGTACGAGCCCCGCATCCGACCCAGGGCGGCGGGAACCGCCAGTGGTGGCCGGACCGCCTCAACCTGAAGATCCTGGCCAAGAACCCGGCCGTGGCCAACCCGCTGGGTGAGCAGTTCAGCTACGCCGAGGCGTTCAGCACCCTCGACCTGCCGGCGGTCAAGCAGGACATCGCGCAGGTGCTGACCACCTCGCAGGACTGGTGGCCGGCCGACTTCGGCCACTACGGCCCGTTCATGATCCGGATGGCCTGGCACAGCGCCGGCACCTACCGGATCAGCGACGGCCGCGGCGGCGCCGGGTCCGGGCAGCAGCGGTTCGCCCCGCTGAACAGCTGGCCGGACAACGCCAACCTGGACAAGGCCCGCCGCCTGCTGTGGCCGGTGAAGAAGAAGTACGGCCAGAAGCTGTCCTGGGCGGACCTGCTGGTGCTGACCGGCAACGTCGCGCTGGAGACGATGGGCTTTGCGACGTTCGGCTTCGCCGGCGGGCGGGCGGACGTCTGGGAGCCGGACGAGGACGTGTACTGGGGCCCGGAGTCGGTCTGGCTCGGTGACGAGCGCTACTCCGGCGACCGCGAGCTCGAGGAGCCGTTCGGCGCGGTCCAGATGGGCCTGATCTACGTCAACCCGCAGGGCCCGAACGGCAACCCGGACCCGCTGGCCGCGGCCCGCGACATCCGCGAGACGTTCCGCCGGATGGCGATGAACGACGAGGAGACCGCGGCCCTGATCGCCGGCGGCCACACGTTCGGCAAGACCCACGGCGCGGGCCCTGAGGCCGCCGTCGGCGCCGACCCCGAGGCCGCCCCGATCGAGCAGCAGGGCCTGGGCTGGAAGAGCAGCTTCGGCACCGGCACCGGCGGCGACGCGATCACCAGCGGCCTCGAGGGCACCTGGACGCCGACGCCGGTGACCTGGGACAACAGCTTCCTGGAGACCCTGTACGGGTACGAGTGGGAGCTGACCGCCAGTCCCGCGGGGGCGCACCAGTGGCAGCCCAAGGACGGCGGCGGGGCCGGCACGGTGGCCGACGCGCACGACCCGTCGAAGAGCCACCCGCCGACGATGCTGACCACGGACCTGTCGCTGCGGATGGACCCGGTCTACGACCAGATCTGCCGGCGCTTCCTGGCCAGCCCGGCCGAGTTCGCGGACGCGTTCGCCCGGGCCTGGTTCAAGCTGACCCACCGCGACATGGGCCCGAAGGTCCGGTATCTCGGCCCCGAGGTCCCGGCCGAGGAGCTGATCTGGCAGGACCCGGTCCCGGCGGTGACGCACGAGCTCATCGGCGACGCGGACGCGGCCGCGCTGAAGAGCCAGGTTCTGGCCTCGGGCCTGACCGTCCGGCAGCTGGTGTCCACCGCGTGGGCGTCGGCCTCCACGTTCCGCGGCAGCGACAAGCGCGGCGGGGCCAACGGCGGGCGGATCAGCCTCGAGCCGCAGTCCGGCTGGGAGATCAACGAGCCCGACCAGCTGGCCGTGGTACTCCGCACGCTGAACGGGATCCGGCAGTCGTTCAACAGCGCCCAGTCCGGCGGCAAGCAGGTTTCGCTGGCCGACCTGATCGTGCTGGCCGGCGGGGCCGGCGTGGAGGAGGCGGCCCGGCAGGCCGGCTTCAGCGTCACGGTCCCGTTCCGCCCGGGCCGCGGGGACGCGCGGCAGGAGCAGACCGACGTCGAGTCGTTCGCGGTGCTCGAGCCGGCCGCCGACGGCTTCCGCAACTACCAGGGCAAGGGCAGCCGGCTGCCGGCCGAGTACCTGCTGCTCGACCGGGCCAACCTGCTGACGCTCAGCGCCCCGGAGATGACCGTGCTGGTCGGCGGCCTGCGGGTGCTGGGCGCCAACTACCAGCAGTCGCCGGCGGGCGTGTTCACCAGCTCGCCGGGCAAGCTGACCAACGACTTCTTCGTCAACCTGCTCGACCTGGGCACGACCTGGCACCCGAACGGTGACGCGAACACGTTCGAGGGCCGGGACGCCGCCACCGGCGCGGTGAAGTGGACCGGCACCCGGGCCGACCTGGTCTTCGGGTCGAACTCCGAGCTGCGCGCGCTGGCCGAGGTCTACGCCAGCGACGACGCGAAGGAGAAGTTCGTGCACGACTTCGTCGCCGCGTGGGCGAAGGTAATGGACCTGGACCGGTACGAACTCGCCTGATCCCTTCCCGGGCCTGATTCACGGCGCCCGGGCCGGCCTGCCTGCCGGCCGGCCCGGGCGCTTTGCTGTGCCGCAGCGCCATCCGGCCCGCTGGGTCGTGATCCGCAATGCGGCCCTCCGGTACCGGTAGCCGCCGTCCCCGGGATCGGTAGCCATTGCCGATGCCGGCCGGTCCCCCGCTGCCTCAGGTTGGATCCGGCGGCAAACCGCCGTCTGCGATCTTGGCTTTGAGGAGCATTCAGATGGTCTACGACTACCGGTATAGGGCGGTGGCCGAGCGGCAGCGCCAGATGCTGGCCGACGCGGAGAACTACCGCCGGGCCAGGCTGGGACGGCCGCGCCGGCCCCGGCCCGGCCGGCGGTCTGCACGGCGATCCGCGGGCCAGGACCAGCCGGCCGTCCTGCGCGACGGGTCGCAGGTGCTGATCCGGCCGGTCGGGCCGGCCGATGTGCCGTTCCTGGCCGACGGCTTCGCCCGGCTGAGTGCCAGGTCACGCCAGCTGCGGTTCCTGGGCCCCAAGAAGCAGCTGACCCCGGCGGAACTGCGCTACCTCACCGAGATCGACCATCACGACCACGAAGCGCTGGGTGCGGTGGACCCGGCCAGCGGGCTCGGCGTCGGGGTGGCCCGCTACGTCCGTTCCTTCGAGGATGCGCAGGCCGCCGAGATCGCCGTCACCGTCGTGGACGAGTGGCAGCGCCGCGGGCTCGGCACCGAGCTGCTGGCTCAGCTGGCGCAGCGGGCCAGGGCGGAAGGCATCCGCCGGTTCACCGCTCTGGTGGGAGCCGACAACGTGGCGATGACCGCGCTGGTGCGGACCACCGGGGCGGCCCTCGTCCGCCGCGAGGCCGCCACCCTGGTCTACGAGATCCCGCTGCTCCGGCAGGAAGGGCCCAGCTGACGGCCCGGACCCGGATTTGCCGCCCCTTTACAATCAGGGCGTGACGCGGGGGATCCTGGAGCGCGAGGCCGAGCTGTCGGTGCTGGCCGACGCGGTACGCGCGGCCGCGGGCCGGCGCGGGTCCGTCGTGCTGGTCATGGGCGAGGCGGGCATCGGCAAGTCCAGCCTGGTCGAGGCGCTGCGCTCGCACCTGCCCGCCGAGGGCAGGCTGCTCGTCGGCTACTGCGACGACCTGGCGACCCCGCGCACCCTGGGCCCGTTCCGCGATCTGGCCGGCAGCGTCGGAACCGAGTTCAGCCAGGCCGTTGCGGACGGCAGCGACCGGGACCGGGTGCTCGCTGCCCTCCGCGCGGAGCTGACCTGGCCCGAGCACCCGACCGTACTGGTCATCGAGGACGTGCACTGGGCCGACGACGCCACGCTCGACGCGCTGCGCTACCTGATCAGGCGGATCGCCAGCCTGCCGGCTGTGCTCATCCTGACCTACCGCGACGACGAGCTGACCCGCGAGCACCCGCTGCACGGCCTGCTGGGCCAGGCCTCCCGCAGCGACCAGGTACGGCACCTGCCGCTGACCCGGCTGTCGGTGCAGGCCGTGCGGCAGCTCAGCGCGGGCAGCTCCGTCGATGCCCAGGACCTGTACGCGCTGACCTCAGGGAACCCGTTCTTCGTTCACGAGCTGCTCGCCTCCGCGCAGGGTCAGGCGGTCCCGCCGACGATCGCCGGCGCCGTGCTGGCCCGGGTCAGGAGCCTGGACGCACCGACCCAGGACGTGCTCGAGCTGCTGGCTGTCGTCCCGTCGGCGCTGGAGCGCTGGCTGGTCGACGCGCTCGTGACCAGCACCGGGCCGACCGGGGTAGCAGCGCTGGCGGCCGCCGAGGAGCGTGGCCTGCTCACCGTGTCCCCGCGCAAGATCTCCTTCCGGCATGAGCTGACCCGGCGGGCCATCGCCGACTCGGTTCCCGCGGCGCGGCTCATCGCCCTGAATCAGCGTGTCCTGGAGGCCCTTACCCGCCACGACGGCTCGGATATGGCCCAGATCGTCCATCACGCCAAGCAGGCAGGCAGCCAGGACGCGATCATCGCGTACGGGCCGGCCGCGGCCAGGGACGCCGCCCGGGCCGGTGCCCGCCGCGAGGCCGTCGCCCACTACGCCCTCGTGCTCGAGCACGCCGGGCAGTTCGCCCCCGCTGAGCGCGCCGTGCTGCTCGAGGAGTACGCGATCGAGTGCTACACGATCGGGGCGATCAGCCGGGCGATCAGCGCCGGGCAGCAGGCGGTCGAGCTGAACCGCTCGCTGGGGAACCTGCGCCGGCTCGGCAGCTGCCTGCGGTGGCTGTCGCGGATGTCCTGGATGGCCGGCGACCGGGCCAGCGCCGAGCATGCTGGCCGGGAGGCGATCAAGGTGCTGGAACAGTCCGGCGACAGCAGGCTGCTCGCGCTGGCCCTGAGCAACGAAGCCCAGCTGTGCATGCTCGCGCACCGTCTGGCCGAGGGCGTCGAGTACGGCGAGCGCGCCGTGGACCTGGCCCGGGCCGCCGGCGATGCGGCGATTACCTCGCACGCCCTGACC
This sequence comes from uncultured Actinomycetes bacterium, assembly GCA_963770375.1. GTDB lineage: Bacteria > Actinomycetota > Actinomycetes > Streptosporangiales > Streptosporangiaceae > DASVBE01. The sequence goes on from CAVYPM010000020.1 coordinate 138,245, forward strand.
AACATCGGCAGCTGCCGCTGGCTGCTCGGTGATCCGGGCGGCCAGGCCGTCCTCGACGAGGCCCTCCGGGTGGCTTTGGCGGCGGGCGCCACCGAGGACGCCTGCCGGGCCTACGTGTGCCTCGTCTGGAATCTGCTCGACCGGTTCCGCCTCGACGAGACCGACCGGTATCTCGCCGCGGCCATCAAGCTCGCCGAGGAGTCCGAGTCCTTCGGGATCCTCTCCTACATGCAGGTCCAGCGGGCCCGGCTGGAAGCCGCGCGGGGCTCGTGGGATGAGGCCGTGCGCATCGCCGAGGCTGAGTTCGACACGTTCCAGCCGGCCAGCTGCGTGGCGCTGACCGTGGCCGGACGGGTCCGGGCCCGGCGCGGCCAGCCGCGGGGACCCCGGCTGCTCTCCGCCGCCTGGAAGCTGGCGGTGCAGATCGACGAGCTTCAGCGGCTCGCCCCGGTGGCGGCCGCCCGCGCCGAGGACGCGTGGCTGCGCGGCGACCATGCCCGGGCACGGGACATCGCCGGGCCGGTCTACGCCGAAGCGGTCCGGCTCGGTGACGACGTGCACCAGGCGGAGCTCAGTTACTGGCTGACCCGCGCCGGGCAGCCCGCGGACCCGGGCTCCAGCGGCTACCCCTACGCGATGGCGGCCGCAGGTCGCTGGCGGGAGGCGGCGGCCGCGTGGGAGGCCGCGGGCTGCCCCTACGAGCAGGCCGCGGCGCTGGCCGACAGCGACGACCCGCAGGATCTGCTGACCGCGCTCGGGACGCTCGACGAGCTGGGCGCCCGGCCGCTCGCCACCGTGGTCCGCAGGCGCCTGCGCGCGCTCGGCATGACCCGCATCCCGCGCGGGCCGCGCGACGAGACCAGGGTCAACCCCGCGGGCCTGACCGCCCGGCAGGTCGACGTGCTGCGCCTGCTCGGCCAGGGCTGCACCAACGCCCAGATCGCCAGCCAGCTCGTGGTTTCGGTGCGCACGGTGGACAGCCATGTCGCGGCCGTGCTGGGCAAGCTCGGCGCGGCCAGCAGGCACGAGGCCGCCGCCTGCGCGGCCGAGCTCGGTGTTCTCGGCCCCGAAACCGGTAATCCGGCCCGCTGATCTCGGTACCGGTTACCGATGCCCGGCTGCGGCCCGGCGGCATACCTCTTGGAGGCAGGACGAAAGACCCTGCGCCTGGCCGTGCTTCTGGTCAGGCCACTCCACGGAGGACCTGATGACGATCGACCAGGACAAGCTGATGGATTTCCTGCACAAGTTCGTGGGAGACCTCGGCGCGACCATGGCCGCGGGCAACGTGCTCGTCGGTGACCGGCTGGGGTTGTACCGCGCGCTCGCCGACCGCCCCATGCTGCCCCACGAACTCGCCGAGCGGACCGGTACCGCCACCCGCTACGTCGACGAGTGGCTGCGCGGCCAGGCGGCGGGCGGCTACGTGGAGTACGACCCGCAGACCGGGGCGTACTCGCTCACCCCGGAGCAGGCTTTCGCGCTGACCGACCCGGACGGGGCCGTCTTCGCGCCGGGCGCGTTCGAGCTGGCGCTCGGCGCGCTGCGGTCGGAGCAGAAGGTCACCCAGGCGTTCCGCAGCGGCGACGGCGTCGGCTGGCATGAGCACCACGAGGACGTGTTCTCGGGCTGTGAGCGGTTCTTCCGGCCCGGGTACGCGGCCAACCTGGTCGCGGCCTGGATCCCGGCCCTCGACGGGGCCGAGGCCAAGCTGCAGGCCAGCGCCCGGGTCGCCGATGTCGGGTGCGGCCACGGGGCTTCCACGACGCTGATGGCCCGCGCCTACCCGGGGTCCTTCTTCACCGGCTCCGACTATCACGAGGAGTCCGTCATCGCGGCGCGCAAGCAGGCCGCCGAGGCGGGCCTGGCCGAGCGGGTGCGGTTCGACGTCGCGTCGGCGCAGACCTTTGCCGGCGGCCCCTACGACCTGGTGACCAGCTTCGACTGCCTGCACGACATGGGCGACCCGCTGGGCGCGGCCAGGAACATCCGGGAGCAGCTCGCGCCGGACGGCACCTGGATGATCGTCGAGCCCGCCGCGGGCGGCAGCGTGACCGACAATCTCAACCCCGTGGGGCGGGTCTACTACTCGTTCTCCACCTTCCTCTGCGTCCCGAACGCGCTCTCCCAGGACGGCGGCTACTCCCTCGGCGCGCAGGCCGGCGAGGAACCGGTCCGGCGGCTGGCCGCCGACGCCGGGTTCACCGGCTTCCGGCGGGTGGCGGAGACGCCGTTCAACATCGTCTACGAGGCCCGGCCGTAACCGCCTGACATCGGTAACTACGAGGAAGTGAGGATTACGGTGCTTGCGCTGCGGGCCGGGCCGGATAACGCCGGCCAGCGCCGGTGGGCGGTGCTGGCGGTGGTGTCGGCGGCCCAGTTCCTGATCATCCTGGACCTGTGGGTCGTCAACATCGCGCTCCCGGCCCTGCAGCGCGACTTCGCGCCGGCGGCCCTGCCGGACGTCGCGTGGATTCTCGACGCGTACGCGATCGTGCTGGCCGCGCTGCTGGTGCCGGCCGGCCGGGTCGCTGACCGCACCGGGCGGCGGGCCGCCTTCCTGGCCGGCCTGGCGGTGTTCGGCGTCGCGTCGCTCGGCTGCGCGGTGGCCCCGGACCTGGCGGCGCTGATCGCCAGCCGGATCGGGCAGGCGGCCGGGGCCGCGGTGGTGATGCCCACCTCGCTGGGGTTCGCCCTGGCGGTGTTCCCGCCTGAGCAGCGGCGCACCGCGGTGGGCATCTGGTCGGGGGTCGGCGCGGTCGCCGCGGGCAGCGGCCCGGTGATCGGCGGCCTGCTGGTCGAGTCGAGCTGGCGCTGGATCTTCCTGATCAACCTGCCTGTCATCGTGGCCGCCCTGGCGGCCGGGGCGGCCATCCTGCCGCGGCGCGACGCTGCGCCGTCCGGCCCGCGGGCCGGGAGACGCACCGACCTGGCGGGAACGGTCCTGGTCATGGGCGCGGTGGGGCTGGTGTGCACGGCCCTGACGCAGTCGTCGCGGTGGCCGGCGTCGCGCACCTGGCTGGCCCTGGCCGCCGGGCTGGTCCTGGCCGCCGCGCTGGTGGCCAGGATCCGCCGGCACCCCGACGCGCTGGTCAGCCCGCGGCTGTTCGCCGCGCCCGCCTTCCGGGCCGGCGCGGCCGGGCTCGTGGCCTACTACACCGGGTTTGCCGCGATGCTTCTGAGCATGACGCTGCTGCTGACCGCGCAGTGGCACTTCTCTGTCCTGCAGGCGGCCGTGGGCATCGCGCCCGGCCCGGCCACCGCGGGACTCGTCTCCCTGGTCGCGGGCCCTCTGGCGGCCCGGGCCGGGAGCGCGGCCACGGTCGCGGCGGGGGCGGCGGCCTTCGCCGCGGCCGGGGCCTGGCTGCTGGCCGGCGCGGGCAGCCACCCCGCCTACGCGGCCGTCGCCCTGCCGGCCGGGCTGCTGTGGGGGGTGGCCAACGGGCTCATCCAGCCGTCGCTGTTCGCCTGCGCGGACGCGGCCCCGCGGGCCGAGCTGGCCGCCGGGTCAGCGGTGCTGGGCGCCGCGCGGCAGCTGGGCTCGGCGCTGGGCGTGGCGATCTTCGTGGCCGTCACCGGGAGCGGCGTGACCGGAGGCGGCCCGGCGGGCCTGGCCGGGCTGAACCGGGCCTGGCTCGTTGTCGTGATCACAGCGGGCGCCACCGCATTGGCCGGGCTCGGCACCGGCCGGCAGCCGGCCAGCGCCGCTGTGGCGGTGGCCGGGACGGCCGGGGCGGCTGGCGGCGCCGCGGCCCGGCCCGGCGGCCCGGCACGGGCGAGGAGATAACCGGAGATGACACCCATGGATTTCGATGACGGGAGCACGGGCGGGCCGGCCGGGATAACTGGCCCGGCCCGGCGGGTGCTGGTCATCGGGGCGGGGATCGCCGGGCTGACCGCCGCGAATGCCCTGGCCCAGGCTGGGGTGGAGGTCGTGGTGCTGGAGGCCCGTGACCGGATCGGCGGGCGGCTGTACACGGCCGATCTGGGCGGCTGGCCGACCGATCTGGGCGGGTCGTGGATCCACACCCCGGCGGGGAACCCGCTGAGTGCCTTCGCGGAGCTCGCCGGCGTGCCCAGGCGCAGCGCGAACCCGCTGCCTGAGGTGGCCGCCTTCGACTGCGCGGAGGGACGGCGGCTGTCCGCCGCGGAGGTGGCGGCGAGCCTCGACCTGCAGATGGAAGGCTTCCCTGCGGCACAGGACCGGCTGCTCGCCGAACTCGGGCCGGACGCGACGGCCGCGGACGGGATCGAGGCCTTTGTGGCCCAGGCGGGCCTGGCCCCGGGCCCGGCGCGGCGGGCCCGGCAGGCGCTGCACGCGCTCATCGAGGCCGAGTCGGCCAGCGCGACCGCGGACCAGTCGCTGCGCTGGATGTGGCACGAGAGCGAATACGGCGGGGACTACTTCGGCGACGTGCCCGTGGGCGGCTACCGGCGCCTGGTGGAAGCGCTGGCCGCCGGGCTCGACCTGCGCCTGGGCGTGGAGGTGACCGAGATTGCCTGCTCCGCGGATGGCGTGCGCGTCCGCTGCGCTGACGGCCGGGTGGAAGAAGGCTCGCACGTGGTGGTGACCGTGCCGCTGGGGGTCCTCAAGCGGGGCGGAGTGAGGTTCTCACCCGCCCTGCCGCCGGGCCGGCGGGCCGCCATCGGGCGGCTCGGGTTCGGGCGCTACGAGAAGGTGGCGATGCGGTTCGCGGAGCCGTTCTGGCGCGACGCGGGCTTCCCGCACCTGATGATCTTCCCCCGTGATCCCGCGGACCCGGCGGTCTGGGGGTTCGGCCAGGACGCGTTTGGCGGCGGCCCGGTGCTGGTCCTCCATGTCTTCCACAGCGCCGCCGGCCAGCTCCTCGGCATGACCCCGGACGAGGCGGTCCAGTGGGCCCTCGGCCTGGTCGCCGAGGCCACCGGACGGCCGTGCCCGGCCCCCGCCGAGGCCGCCGTGACCGCCTGGGCGGCCTATCGCTTCACCGGCGGGGCCTACACCCATATCCCCCCGGGAGCCGAGCCAGCCGACGCTGACCTGCTGGGCGAACCCATCGGCGGGCGGCTGCTGTTCGCCGGGGAGCACACCCAGAGCGCCCGGCTGGCCTACGCGGACGGCGCGATGGCCAGCGGCCTCCGCGAAGCGAGGCGGCTCCTCGGCCCGGCCGCCGTACCGCTGCACCCGCACCTAACCACCCGCACGGAAGAAATGAGCGACACATGATCAGGAAAGCTGTCTCCACGGCCGGCGCACCGGCGGCGCTCGGCCCCTACAGCCAGGCCATCGTGGCCGGCGGGTTCGTGTTCTGCTCCGGCACGGTGGGCATCGACCCGGCCACCGGCGTGCCCGGCAACGGCGTCGAGGCGCAGACCGAGCTGGCCCTGCGCAATCTCGGGGCGATCCTGGCCGAGGCCGGCTCGTCGCTGTCCGGCCTGGTGAAGACCACCATTTTTTACACCGACGTAGCGGACTTCCCGGTCATCAACGCGGTCTACGAGCGCTTCATGCCCGACCCGCCGCCGGCCCGCTCGGCGCCGGCCAGCGTGGTGCTGCCGCGCGGCCTGCTCATCTCGATCGAGGCCATCGCGGTGGTCCCGGCTGGCTAGATGATGCTGGTGACTACCTCGCGCAGGGCGCGGCAGGCGGTTTCTGCCTGGCGCAGGGTCACCCCGCCGTAGCCGAGGACCAGGCCCTCGACGGCGGGCGGCCCGGCGAAGTAGTGATCCAGCGTGTCGACCCGGATGCCGCGGGCGGCCGCCGCGGCGGCGACCGGGGCCGCGCTGCCGGGCGGCAGCTCGAGCACCACGTGCAGGCCGGCCGTGCCGCCGAGCAGCCGGGCCGGGGCGGGCAGGCCGCCCAGCGCGGCCACGATCGCGGCCCGGCGGCGGGCGTACTCCCGGCTCATCCGGCGCACGTGCCGGTCCAGGTCGCCGCTGGCCAGCAGGGCGGCCAGGGCGTGCTGAGCCGGCTCGCAGGTGCGTTCCGAGGCCGCGGCGCCGGCCGTGGCCAGGGCGGTGACCAGGTCCCGGCGGGCCGCCAGCCAGCCCACGCCGAGCGCCGGGGTCAGCGTCTTGGCCGTCGTGCCCAGGTGGATGACCAGGTCCGGGGCCAGCCCGGCGAGGGCCGGCAGCGGCGCCACGTCGTACCGGAACTCGCTGTCGTAGTCGTCCTCCACGATCAGCGCCCCGGCCGAGCGGGCCCAGCCGATCAGCGCCTGCCGCCGGGGCACCGGCAGCCGGCCGCCCAGCGGGTACTGGTGCGCCGGCGTGGTGTACACCAGCCGGGCCCCGGCGGGCAGGGCGCTGATCACCAGCCCGTCCTCGTCCGCCCGGCACGGCACCACCCGTGCCCCGCAGGCGGTGAAGATGGCCCGGGCCTTCTCGTAACCCGGTTCCTCGACCGCGACCGCGTCGCCGGGCCGCAGCAGGGCGGTGGCCACCAGCCGCAGCCCGCTGGCCACCCCGCTGGTGATCAGGATCTGGTCCGGCCCGCACAGCAGGCCGCGGTGCCGCCGCAGCTGCGCGGCCAGCCCGGCCCGCAGTGCGGGCAGCCCCAGCGGCCCGGCCTGCCCGGCGGGGGCCGCCGCCCCGGCCGCCCGCCACGCCCGCCGCCAGGCCGCCGGGTCGATCCCGGCCGCCCACGGCATGCCCGGCGACAGGTCGATCACCCCCTCGGGCGTGACCGCCGATGCCAGGGGGCGGCCAGAGTCTGCTGTGACTGATGGTGTTTCTGAGGACCGAGAGGCGGGTGGGGCGGTCGCGTCACCTGGCTGGGGTGCGGCGGCCGCATGGCCCGCGGGGACGGGACCGGCGGCGACGGCGTGGTCAGGGACACCGTCGGCCACGAACGTGCCCGAGCCGTGGCGGCCGTCCAGCCAGCCCTCCGCGTACAGCTGGGCGTAGGCCGCGGTGATGACGGTCCGGCTGACCCCGAGCGAGGCGGCCAGCGCCCGGCTGGCCGGCAGCCGCTCCCCCGCGCGGAGCCGGCCGCTGGCGATGGCCGCGCGGAGCTGGCCGGAGATCTGCCCGGACAGCGGCTCGGCCGCCGCCCGGTCCGCGGTGACCGGCAGCTCGATGGCGTGACGCGACAAGTGGTTTCCCTGTTTCGCTCGAAAGTGGCTATCGGAGCAAGTCCACTTCCTCTGTACCGTAGAACAGCATGAGCGCTGACCTCGCCGTGCCCGCCACCAACGCCTGTCCTCCACCGAGCGGACCCGGATACGCCGCCTCCGCGAGCGCGGCCGGGCCGACCGCGCCGAGCTGTACGCCGTCCTGGACGCCGGGCTGATCTGCCACCTCGGGGTGATCGTCAAGGGCTCGCCGGTGGTGCTGCCCACCGGGTACGGCCGCGACGGCGACACGCTGTACCTGCACGGCTCGTCGGCCAACGCGGCCCTGCTGGCCGCCGCCGGGCAGCAGATCTGCGTGACCGTGACCCACCTGGACGGCCTGGTCTGCGCCCGCTCGGTGTTCCACCACTCGATGAACTACCGCAGCGCAGTGATCTTCGGCGAGGCCCGGACGGTCACCGAGGACGCGGCCAAGCTGGCCGCCCTGCGGATCGTGTCCGAGCAGCTCGTCCCCGGCCAGTGGGACGCCACCCGCGGGCCGAACCGCAAGGAGCTGGCCGCCACCGCGGTGCTGTCCCTGCCGCTGGCCGAGGCCTCGGTCAAGATCCGCACCGGCCCGCCCGGGGACGAACCGGAGGACTACGAGACCAGCACGTGGGCCGGGGTCGTCCCGGCCCGGCTGGCGTTCGGCCCGCCTGAGGATGACCCTCTGCTGCGGCCAGGAATTGCCGTCCCCCCGCATGTGCTGGCCATGTCGCGGCGGTTCACGCCAGGTAGCCGTAACCCGTCAAACTCGTGAGCCGGCCGGACGGGGCCTAGTCTGGGCTTATGACTGACCCGCTCGTCTGGATCGACTGCGAAATGACCGGGCTCGACCTATCCAGGGACGCCCTGGTGGAAATCGCCTGCCTGGTGACCGACGGCGACCTGAAAATCCTGGACGACGGGATCAATCTGGTCATCAAGCCGCCGGCCGAGTCGCTCCAGACGATGCCGGAGCTGGTCCGGCAGATGCATACGACGTCCGGCCTGCTCGCCGAGCTGGACGCGGGGATCACGCTGGACCAGGCGCAGGAGCAGGTGCTGGCGTACATCAAGGGGCACATCAAGGACTCGCGGCGGGTGCCGTTGTGCGGTAACTCGATCGCCACCGACCGCGCGTTCCTGGCCCGGGACATGCCCGAGCTGGACTCGTTCCTGCACTACCGGATGATCGACGTGTCCAGCATCAAGGAGCTGTCGCGGCGGTGGTTCCCGCGGGCGTATTTCGCGAGCCCGGAAAAGCACGGCGGTCACCGGGCGCTGGCCGACATCCGGGAGAGCGTGCAGGAGCTGCGGTACTACCGGGACGCGGTGTTCGTGCCGCTGCCAGGGCCGGACACCGCGACGGCCCGGCAGATCGCCGCCCGGCACGGCAGCCCGCCGCCGGAGTCCCCGGCTTCGCCGGCCCCGGCTGCGGGTGCGCCGCCTGCCCCATGATCTCGTCTGCGCCACGCCGCGCGGGCCGGTATGATTCCTGAAGCTGAACCGGCCGCGAGGCCCGGTCAGCCACGGTGGGTGTAGCTCAGTTGGTTAGAGCGCCAGGTTGTGGTCCTGGATGTCGCGGGTTCGAATCCCGTCACTCACCCCAACGGAAACCGCAGGTCACGAGGCCGGGCCAGGACAACTGGTCCGGCCTCACGCTCACCAGATGTCCGATTTTGGGAGCTGAGTGGGAGCCGATCATGTATTGGCCAGGCATCAGCTGGCGTTCATGACCTGAATCCTTGCCGCGCAGGCAGGAGGTTGTGGCCGCCGATGGCCAGACGGCCTGGCCTGGACAACCGGGGAGCACCGGTCCGGCGCTGGTTTGCCGGCGTCAGATCGTGCCTGGCGTCGGCCTCACGTCACGGGATGCCCGGCCCGCCCGGTGGGAATATGCCGTTGGCGCTGCCGTGGCTTGTGAGCCCGCAGGTCGGCCTGGGCCTGGTCGGTGCGGGGGCCGGGGGGAACCGGGCCATGGCCGGTGCCGCCGCGCCGCCCGGCTTCCGGGGCGTGGCCGCCCGGCCGGGGCGGCGGCTGCCTTCGGGAGCGCCGCTGCTCCAGCGAGGTGACCACCGCGCCCCCCAGGATGCCGATTGCCGTGCATACGGCGGCAAAGGCCAGGAGAAGCGCCAGGGGAGCCCAGGACTCATAGGAAGGATTGGCGCCCGGGATGCCGTGGTAGTGGCCGTCGGCCGAAACGAGGAAAGCCAAGACCCGCATGGCGGCGGCCGCGATGATCAGGCAGACGCCCGACTTGGCGGCCGCCCTGGCCAGCGGCCGGCGGCGGGCCGGGGCGGGCGGGCGCGCCGGCCGGGCTGCGGGCGGGCGGGGCGGGATGTCGGCGGTGAGCGCGGCCAGGTCGGCGTAGGTCCGCGCGGCGAGCGCCTGGCCCGCTCGCGCGTCGAGTTCGCCCTTGGTCAGCTGGCCGTGCACGAACGCGGTTTTCAGCGTGTCGATCGCCTGTTCGCGGTCGGCGTGGCCCGCCCTGAGCCGGCCGCGGCCCGCCGCTGCCGGGTCTTGCGGTCCGGTCATCACCGGCACCTCCCCGCTCGCACAATGCAGGTCAAGCGTAGCGCGGCTGCTTTCCGGCGGCCATGCGCAGCCAGAGTCCTTGCCCGCCAGGCCCGAAGGCATCAGATCTCTTGGTCAGGAGCCGCTCTTCTGCTCTGTGATCTGCAATTGGTGGGGGGGCCTGTGCCCGTTTGCCGTGGCCGGCAGCGTGATCTGCACGTCCAGTCCGCCGTCTGGCCTGGCGTGGGCCTGGGCGTGGCCGCCGTGCGCGTTGGCGACCGATGCGACGATGGACAGGCCGAGGCCGGTGCCTGGGCGGTTGCCGGTCCGGCCGCAGAGGCGGCGGAACGGCTCGAACAGCCCGGTTACCTGGTCGGCGGGGATGTGCTCGCCGCTATTGGCAATAGTGAGTTCGGCGGTGCCTGCGTCGGTTCTGGTGCTGGCCAGTACCCAGCCGCCGGTTACGTTGTGCTTGACGCCGTTGTCGATGAGGTTGCTGACCAGCCGTTCGAGCAGGACCCGGTCCCCGGTGACCTGGGCGTTCTGCAGCGCGGTGCTGATCTGGATCTGCCTGGCGGTGGCGGCCGGGCCGATCAGGTCGATGGCGTCTTCGACCGCGGTGGGCAGGTCGACGAGCTCGGCCGGGCCTGGTCCGCGGTCGGAGCGGGCCAGGGTCAGCAGTGCCTCGATCAGTTCCTCGGACCTGTCCACGGCGGCGCCGATCGCGGCCAGCACCGGTTCCAGCTGCGCGGCGGAGGCGGCTGGCCTGGCCGTGGTGACGTCGATCAGGGTGCGCATCTCGGTCAGCGGCGTGCGCAGCTCGTGGGAGGCGTTGGCCACGAACCGGCGCTGGCTGGCGAACGCCGCCTCCAGCCGGGCGAGCATCGCGTCGAAGGTGTCGGCCAGTTCCTTCAGCTCATCGGGCGGCCCGGCCAGTGCCAGCCGCTGGCCCAGGTTCTCCTGGGAGGCGGCCTGCGCCGCCGTGGTGACGGCGGTCAGCGGCCGCAGCACGCGGCGGCTGACCGCCCAGCCGAGCCCGGCTGCCAGCAAGGTGCCCAGGCCCAGCCCGGCCAGTGTGAACTCCAGGAAACCGCTGCGTTTCGAGGCGTCTATCGTCGCGGCTGATCTGCGGGTTGTTCCCGGGCTCGACGACCTCGCCCCGCGGGCCGGACGGAATCACCAGGACGCGGCCGACCTGGGTATAGGCGGCGCCGATCAAGATGGCGCCGAACACGAGGAACAGCGCTGCGCAGGCGATCACTATCCGCGCCCGGATGCTGCTGCGCCACGGCCTGAGCGGGGCTGGGGTGACCCTCATGGCAGCCGGTACCCGCAACCGGTGACCGTCTCGATCAGCGGCGGCTGCCCGAGCTTGCGCCGCAGCCGCATCACGGTCACCGCGACGGCGTTGGTGAACGGGTCGGCGTATTCGTCCCAGACCCGTTCCAGCAACTGCTCGGCGCTGATCACCGCGCCGTCGGCGGACATCAGCACCTCCAGCACGCCGAGTTCCTTGCGGGTCAGCGGCACCAGCTGCCCGTTCCTGCTGGCCCGCCGCCGCGGCCGGTCCAGCGTCAGCTCACCGCGGCGCAGCACCGGCGGCGCGGACGGCTCCCGGCGGCAGAGCGCGTTGACCCGCGCGACCAGCTCCGGGAAGTGGAACGGCTTGGCCAGGTAGTCATCCGCGCCCAGATTCAGCCCGCCGACCCGGTCATCGGGCGCGCCCGCCGCGGTCAGCATCAGGATCCGGGCACCCCCAGAGCGGCCGGCCAGCCGCGCGCACACCTCGTCGCCGTGCACCACCGGCAGATCACGATCGAGCACGATGACGTCATAAGGCGAGAGCCCGGCCTTGTCCAGCCCGGCCCCGCCGTCGCCGGCCACGTCCACGGCGATTCCCTGGTCACGCAGGCCCGCAGCGACGGCCCGGGCCACCACCTCGTTGTCCTCCACGATCAGCACGCGCATGCTCTCATAATGCCCGGCTACGCGTAACGCCCTGATAACACGGCCCGCGGCCAGCGCGGACGGCCCCGATCCGGCGTTACGGCAGTGTTACCGGCCTGCCGTTAGCGTCAGCCGCCATGAGCGAGAGTTCCTCACCGGTACCGCGCTTGTGGTCCTACCTCTATCCGAGAGGACACGTCATGAATGGTGAGAACAGATGAACGTCATCGAAGCCAAGAGCCTGGGCAAGCACTACCGCGGCACCTGGGCCTTGCGCGAGTGCACACTGGCCATCCCGGCCGGTCACGTGGCCGCGCTGGTTGGCCCGAACGGCGCGGGGAAGACCACGCTGCTGAACCTCGCGGTCGGCCTGGCCGCGCCGTCCGCGGGCGCCGTGACGGTGCTCGGCGGCCGGCCCGCCGGATCCCGGGCCGCGCTGGATGGCATCGCGTTCGTCGCCCAGGACACGCCGGTCTACAAGAACTTGCCGGCCGCGGACCTGCTGCACCTGACCCGCAACCTGAACCGGCACTTCGACATGGGCTATGCGCGGGCGCGGCTGGGCGAGCTGGGCATCCCGCTGAAGCGCAAGGCCGGAAAGCTGTCCGGCGGGCAGCAGGCGCAGCTGGCGCTGACCCTGGCCCTGGGCCGCCGGCCACGCCTGCTGGTGCTCGATGAGCCGCTGGCGAATCTCGATCCGGTGGCCCGGCACGACTTCATGGCCACGGTGATGACGGCGGTGGCCGCCGACGGCGTGTCGGTGCTGCTGTCCTCGCATGTCCTGGCCGAGCTGGAGCGGGTAGCCGACTACCTGATCCTGCTGTCGCGGGGCCAGGTGCAGATGGCCGGGAAGGCCGGTGACCTGCTTGCCCGCCATCGCATGGTCGGCCTGGAAGAACTCGCCCTGGCCTACCTGCGCGGGCCAGGCGTCACGGCCCTGTCGGTTGAGAATGACGAAACGTCGGAGGTGGCGAAATGACCGCACTAACCATATCCGCCCGGCCCGGGAACGACACCGCCCTACGGCCAGTGCCGTGGCGGCGGATGGCCTGGGTCACCTGGCGGCAGCACCGCTTCACACTGGCCGGGGTGGCCGGGCTGCTCGGCGCGCTGGCAGCGTACCTGCTGTTCACCGGCCTGCCGATGCACCACGCCTACGCCGCCGTGGCCGCATGCCACCCTGCGGGCTCGCTGGCCTGCAGCAACGCAATCGATGACTTCGATAATGCGCACTGGTCCACGGTGGAGGCCATGGCGGTCTTGCTGCAGGTGGTGCCGGCGCTGATCGGGGCGTTCGCCGCGGCGCCGATCCTGGCCCGGGAGCTGGAGACCGGCACCTTCCGGTACGCCTGGACCCAGGGCTTTGGCCGGGCCCGCTGGACCCTGGCCAAGCTAGTGCCGCTGGCCGTCACCGTGGCCGCCGCCGCCGGGGCGTTCAGCGTGCTGTTCTCCTGGTACTTCGCCCCGTTCGCCGACCAGGGACTGCAGACCCGGCTGCCTCCCCTGGCTCCCCTGGTGTTCGACCTGCACGGGGTGGCGTTCGCGGCCTGGACGCTGGCCGCCTTCTCGATCGGCGCCCTGGCCAGCATGCTCATCCGCCGGGTCGTCCCCGCGATCGCCGCGACCATGGCCGCGTGGGCCGGCCTGGCCCTCGCCGCCGGGCTGTTCCTGCGCCAGCACTACCTGGCCCCGCTGGTCGCCCACAGCCCCAACCTGCCTGGTTCCGCCTGGCTCATCAGCCAGTGGTACACCGGGCGGAACGGAAAGCCGCTCAGCCAGGCGGCGATCAGCCAGATCCTCCAGGGCTACCACCCCGCCGCCAAGCAGACCGGACCGAACTCGTCTCAGACATTCGTCAACCCGGTGGGCTACGTTGCCCAGCACGGCTACCAGTACTGGGTGAGCTACCAGCCAGCCAGCCGGTTCTGGCCGTTCCAGTGGATCGAGGGCAGCTGCCTGCTCGGCCTCTCCGCGCTGCTCATCGCCGCGACCATCTGGCTGGTCCGCCGCCGGGCGGCCTGACCCCGCCGACAGCAAACTGCCCCGAACACC
>CAVYPM010000021.1:0-285467 GCA_963770375.1 uncultured Actinomycetes bacterium
CCGGGAGCGGGCCGATTCCGAGGCGGCGGCCCGCCGGTCCGAGGTGCGGATGCGGCAGTTCGTCGCCGACGCCAGCCACGAGCTGCGGACCCCGCTGACCACGATTCGCGGCTTCGCCGAGCTGTACCGGCAGCGCGGCGGCCTGGAGAACGGCGCCAACGGCATCCCCCGGGCCGACCTGGACCGGATCATGCGGCGGCTGGAGCAGGAAGCTTCCCGGATGGGCGTGCTAGTCGAGGACCTGCTGCTGCTGGCGCGGCTGGACCAGCAGCGCCCGCTGGACAGCCGGCCGGTGGACCTGCTCACGCTGGCCGCCGACGCGGTGCACGACGCCCGGGTGATGGCCCCGCAGCGCAGCATCAACCTGACCGTCGAGCTGGGTGCCGCTCCCATCGTGCTCGGCGACGACGTACGGTTGCGTCAGGTGATCGGCAACCTGATGAGCAACGCGCTGGTCCACACCCCGGACGGCACGCCCGTCGAGGTCCGAATACGGCCGGGCACCCCGGACGGGGAGCGCGCCGGACCGCCCGTGCCGAGCGGCGCAGCGCCGCAAGGCCAGGCGAGCGCCCCCCGCTCCGGGGTGCCTGGCGCCCCCCGCCGGTGGCCGACGGTCCAGGTGGAGGTGGCCGACCACGGCCCGGGGCTGACCCCGGAGCAGGCCGATCGGGTCTTCGAGCGCTTCTACCGCGCGGACCAGGCCAGGACCCGGCAGGCCGGCGGCACCGGCCTCGGGCTGGCCATCGTGTCCGCGCTGGTCACCGCGCACGGCGGCACGGTCACCGCAGAGCCGACCCCGGGCGGCGGCGCGACCTTCCGTATCGTCCTGCCGCTGGCCCCCGAGGTCGTCGACCATGACATCCCGTCCGAGGACGCCCCGCCCGCAGATAGCACAGGGGCGGGCGACGGGGGCGCGGACGGCCCGAGCGCGGACGCGGTGACCGGACCCGGCCCGGTGAATCCCGCGACAGCCAGCTAGCCGCCCGCGGCCAGCGCGGCCCGCGCCGCGTCCCGGACCGGCCCCGCGTAGCCCGCGCCGAACAGGCAGGCGTGCACGAGCAGCGGGTGCAGCTGATGCAGCGGCACGCGCTGGCGCCAGCCTTCGGCCAGCGGCGCCACCTCGTGGTAGGCGGCCAGGATCCGGTCCAGGTACGGCGCGCCGAACAAGGCCAGCATGGCCAGGTCGGACTCGCGGTGGCCGCCGTGCGCCGCGGGGTCGATCAGCACCCCGCGGCCGCCGGACCACAGCACGTTGCCGGACCAGCAGTCGCCGTGCAGCCGGGCGGGCGGCTCGGCGGGCCCGGCCAGCGCCGTCACGGCCGGCCACCTCCTCGACCAGCCGGGCGCCGTCCGGGCCGAGCGCGCCGGCGTCCACCGCCCGGCGGGCGAACGGCAGCAGCCTGCGGGCCGCGTACCACTCCGGCCAGGACCCGCCCGGCTCGTCTTGCTCGTTGGGCAGGGGAAGGCTGGCGATGAACCCGGCCCACGGCGCGCCGAAGCTGTCCGCGCCGGCCGCGTGCAGCCGGGCCAGGTCCCGGCCGAACCGCTCGGCCGCGGCTGGGCTGGCAGGCTCGCCGTCCACCCAGGACACCACCAGCGCGCCCGGGCCGGCGCCGAGAACCTGCGGGACCGGGACCGCGCCGGCGTCCGCCAGCCAGCGCAGCCCGGCGGCCTCGGCCTCGAACACCCCGTCCAGGCCGGTGGCGGCCACCTTCGCGAACGCCTGCTCCCCGGTGGCCAGTGTGACCCGGCAGTGCTGCCACCGGTGCTGGCCCCCGGCCGGCTGGACCCGCCGCGGCGGCGCGCCGGTGACCGCGGCCACCCGCGCCGCCAGGCCGCCAGCTGCGCCGGGGTCCCCGGCGGGCGGCACCGCGGGCTAGCCCATCGGGCTGCGCGGGCGCTCGCCGAGCAGCCGGGTCAGCTGCGCGGCCAGGCCGATGCACGCCGCCCGGATCAGGTCGAAGGACAGCGCGTAGTCCTCCAGCGTGCCGTGGTACGGGTCGGGCACTTCGCCCTCGTACGGGTCGGCGCGAGACGTCCGCCGCGCCGTCCGCGGCCGTGTCCGGGTCGAACGTGCGCAGCAGCCGGATCCGGTAGCCCGCGGTTTCGTCGTCGGTGGCCATCGCGTGCAGGTCGGCCAGGTTGTACCGGTCCATCGCGAGGATCAGGTCGAACCGGCCCAGCCAGGATCCGTTCAGCTGCCGGGCCCGGTGCCGGGACCCGTCGTAACCGCGCCCGGCCAGCTCGGCGCGGGCGCCCTGGTCCATCCCCGTGCCCAGGTGCCAGTCCCCCGTTCCCGCGCTCTCCACCTCGACCGCGCTGGTCAGGCAGGCCATTGTCAGCTCCGCGCGGAGCACGGCCTCGGCCGTCGGCGACCGGCAGATGTTGCCGAGGCAGACGGCCAGGATCCGGTAGGTGCCGTTCGCGTTGCGGGGCTGGGGCGGCACGCCCCGGACGGCCACATGGTCGGGCATCCCCCCAGGATGCCTGATCCGGCGGCGTGTGCGGGCCAGCCCGGCCAGGGCTGGCCGGCCCGGGCCGCGGGCTGTCACCATGGACGCCATGCCTGGTGCGCTGGCCTACCGGAAGCTGTCGTTCTGGCACGATACGGTGCCAGGATCGCTGGAGCCCCAAGATCCGCTGGACGGCGACTGTGACGCGGACGTGGCGATCGCCGGGGCCGGGTTCACCGGCCTGTGGACTGCGTATTACCTAAAAAAGGCGCGCCCGGAACTCCGGGTCGTGGTGTGCGAGCGGGAGATCGCCGGTTTCGGCGCCTCGGGGCGCAACGGCGGCTGGTGCTCGGCCCTGTTCCCGGCGTCGCTGAGCAAACTGGACCGGATGGGCGGCCGGGACGCCGCGATCGCCATGTACCGGGCCATGCAGCAGACCGTCGACGAGGTCGGCGCGGCCGCGGCGGCCGAGGGCATCGACTGTCACTGGGCCAAGGGCGGCACCGTGCAGCTGGCCAGGTCCGCGGTCCAGCTGGAGCGGGCCCGCGCCGAGATCGCCGAGGCACGCGAGTTCGGGTTCGGCCCGGAGGATCTTGACCTGCTCGACCGGGACGCGGCCACGGCGATCGCCGCCGCGGACGGCGTGCTGGGCGGCGTGTACACCCCGCACTGCGCGGCGATCCACCCGTCCCGGCTGGCCCGCGGGCTGGCCGAGGCGGTCCGCCGGCACGGGGTGGCGCTGCACGAGAGCACCCCGGTCACCCGTATCGAGCCCGGCGCGCTGGTCACCGCGGCGGGCACGGTCCGGGCCCGGCACGTCATCCGGGCCACCGAGGGGTACACCCCGCAGCTGCCGGGCGAGCACCGCACGGTGATGCCGGTGTACTCGCTGATGATCGCCACCGAGCCGCTGCCGGACGCGGTGTGGGAGCACATTGGCCTGGCCGCCCGGCCCACGTTCGGCGACCTGCGGCACATGATCATCTACGGCCAGCGCACCGCGGACGGGCGGTTCGCGTTCGGCGGCCGGGGCGCGCCCTACCACCTCGGCTCGTCGGTCCGGCCGGCGTACGACCGGGTGCCCGCGGTGCACGCGGCGCTGCGCCGGACGCTGGCCGAGCTGTTCCCGGTGCTGGCCGACTTCAAGGTCACGCACACCTGGGGCGGGCCGCTCGGCATCCCGCGGGACTGGTGCGCGTCGGTCGGGCTGGACCCGGCGACCGGCCTGGGCTGGGCCGGCGGCTACGTCGGCGACGGGGTGGCCACCACGAACCTGGCCGGCCGCACGCTAGCCGACCTGGTCCTGGGCCAGGACACCCCGCTGACCCGCCTGCCGTGGGTCGGCCACCGGTCGCCGCGCTGGGAGACCGAGCCGCTGCGCTGGCTGGGGGCCAACGCCGGGCTCCAGCTGATGAGTTTCGCCGACCGCCACGAGTCCCGCACGGGGCGGCCGTCCCGGGCCGCGGACCTGTTCGGCCGGTTCCTCGGCCACTGACAGCACACCCGCAGCACCCGCCCGCCGCAGTGATCATGAGCGTTTCGCACGGTCTGCCTGATGCTGCTAAGCTTCGCAGCGTTCCTAGCGCCGCTAGCTCAATTGGCAGAGCAGCGGACTCTTAATCCGCGGGTTCGGGGTTCGAGTCCCTGGCGGCGCACCCGTACTGACCTGGCTTTTTTGCTATCCCTTTACCCTGGTCGGCGGCCGTTTCCCGGCCGTGGTTGCTCCACGTTGGCTCGTCAGTCCGGATCTTGTCGGCGGGGTCCGGTCAGCGCACCCAGTGAGTCCCTTCCGATGGTTGTACGCAGAGTGAAATCGGGCGGAGCGGCCAGCGGCGCTTACCACGGCGAGAGGTGATCCAGCAGCGCTGGCGTCGGCACCTGACGCCCAGCCGCCCTTTACCCGGGGCGGCCATGCCGACGACCCGCAGCGGTGCCGCCGTTCCCGTGCGGTGTCAGCCGGCCAGCGCCGCCGGCAGGCGGTCGAGGGCGGCCACGGTGACGTCCAGCGGCCGGCCGATCGTGTCGAACGGGGCGGCGGAGCGGTTCACCCAGGCGGTGCGCATCCCGGCGGCGCTGGCCCCCACGCAGTCGAACGCGTTGCTGGTGACCAGCCGGACCCGCCCGGCCGGGCAGGACAGCCGCCCGGCCGCGTGCCGGTACGCCACCGGCGACGGCTTGAACACCCGGACCTCATCGACGCTGATCCGCTCGTCGAAGAAGCCGTCGAGGCCGCTGCTTGCGAGGCAGTTCCCGATCATCGCGGGGGTCCCGTTGGAGAACACCGCCAGCTCGTAGCCCAGGCCCGTCAGCGCCCGCAGCGCGGGCACGGCATCGGGGAACGGCTGCAGCTGGTCATACAGCTCGGCGAGCCGCCCGGCCTGCCCGGTGGGCAGGCGCGCCCCCAGGGAGGCGAGGGCGAAGTCGAGCGCGCGGGACGTCACCCAGCGGAAGTCCTCATAGTGGCCCATCGCCGTGAGCCGGAACGAGTACTCCAGCTGCTTGGCCCGCCAGAGCCGGGCCGCCTCAAGACCGGCAGGCTCGCCGAGCAGCCGGCCAAGCTCGCCGGCGATGGCGATCGGGTCGACCAGCGTCCCGTACAGGTCGAACGCCAGAACCTCGCGGTTCGCCGCCGCCCCGTCCGGGTCTTCGCCCGCGTCAGCCACGGGTGATCGCCAGCAGGAGCCCGTTGACACCCTCGCCGTACGGGCCGGAGGCCGCCAGGTGGGCGGCCACGCCCGGGTCCCGCCCGGCCGCGTCCCGGCCGGCGGCCACAAGGCCGGGGTAACCGTGCAGGATGGCTATCGCCTCCTCGCTGCCGACGTCGCACGGGTCGGTCCGCAGGAACCGCTCCAGCCTCTCCAGGTCGCTCATCGCTGCTCCAAGCCCGGTTCTTCCAGATACCCGTTGGCGGTCACGGCCCGGCGGATCTTACGCCCGCGCGTCGATACCACCTTGTAGATGGCGTTGCGCGGCAGGCCGAGCCGGGACGCCCGATTTCGGCGCTTGTCACGATAGGTGGCATATCAGTGGCCCTCCTTCAGCAGCGCGGCGTAGCGGTCCAGGTACAGCGGCCACCCCTGCGGCCCGTCGACGCCGTCGGTGACCGTTTCCCATCCGGGACCATGCCGGTCGAGATGCCGGTGCTCCAGTTCCACCCGCGTGCAGGCCGGCGTCTCGGCGTGGAACCGGACCTCGACCTCACTGGTCTGGGCGTGGTCGGTCTCGATCGTCCACTGCGGGCTGATATCCCAGCTGAACACCACCCGGTCAGGCGGGTCATAGGCCAGGATCCGCGCCCACCGGCACTCGCTGCCGTCCGCGGCCCGGTCGACGATGCTGCCGCCGACCCGGGGCTCGAACACCGTCGCGGTGATCGGCGCTCCGAGCAGGTTGTGCTCCGGTGGCTTGAAGTCCCCGAAACGGTCGGTGAATACCGTGAAAGCCCGCTCAATCGGGGCGTCCACGACGATGTGCTTGCGGACCGTCGCGGTCTCGGTCTGGGCCATCAAGCCTCCTCGGTCGGTGCTTCCGCGGCGTCGGCGTATCCGGCCAGCGCCCGCTGCCAGTAGGTGTCGAGCTGATCCCGCAAGGCCGCCAGGGCGACCGGGTTGAGCCGGTAGATCCGGCGTGTTCCTGCGGCCACGTCCTCAACCAGGCCGGCGTCCTTGAGGATTTTCAGATGCTGGGACACAGCCGACCGGGTCACCGGCAGTCCCGCGGCCAGCTGCCCGACCGCCTGCGGGCCTTCGGCCAGGGACGCCACGATGGCGCGGCGCGTGCCGTCGGCCAGCGCACCCCAGCCTTCATCATCTCGGTTAGCGATCACTAACCGTTAGAATCTCCTAACCGATGCTCCGATGTCAAGATACCGGAGGGAGCAGGCCTCCGGCCGAACCCGGAGCCCTTGCACCTCAGCAGGGCTGCAAGCCAGCTGCAAGGAGTGCCACCGAGGCTGAGCGGGACGGCACCACCTTCCCAGGAGGCCCGGCGTGGCCCGCGACGCATCGCGATGACGGTTGATGAGCTTCTCGCCCAGGCCCGGGTCACGCTGCCGCACCGCCCCTCGCCCTCCCAGGCACTGCGCGCCCAGGCCGAAGGCGCCCTGCTCATCGACATACGCGGCGATGACCAGCGGCGCGAAGATGGCCTCCGCGAGAGCCAGCACAGCGGACCGGGCGCAGCCGGCGCGGCAGTGCGATAGTGAACTAGGAGGCACACATGGAGGCGCCAAATGTGTGGGTGGCCAACGACGACGGGACCGAGATTATCCGGGCCAGGGAAATCGCCGCAGTCGGGCTCGACTACAGCGGCACCGTCACGGCACGGCTGGCCGGCCACGACAGCACGGTCGTGACGCTGGTCGCGCACCGGACGCATCATGACGAGGACAGGCCCGGCGATCTGCACCGTCAACTGCTTCGGGTCATGGCCCAGCTAAGCGATCCGTCAGTTGCGAGCATTGTGCGGCCCGTGCGTGACGAGTCACGCGGCTGGCAGTGGGTCAGCGAGCCGCTATAGCGGCAAGTGAAAGTCCGGGTCACCGGCAGGGCTTTCATGATGAGCCGCGGCCGGGGGCAACAAACACCCCAGGCTCGGAATGCTGCTCCGGGTCCGCGGTGACCCAGATCTCGCCGCAGTGCGTCACCAGCAGGCGCTCGTACTGGCGCGCGAGATCGGCAGCTCGTCAGATGAGGCCCGAGCCCTTGCCGGACTAGCGCTTTACCCGTGGGGCGGATCGCGGCCCCCGGTTGATCATGAACGAAGCCCTTGGCCGATCATTCCTCTTGCGACAGAAGGATGATCTCGCCAAGGGCTTCGGTGATTAGTGTGCCTGATGCTGGCCTGGCCGGTGCGCGCAGGGATCTGTGCGGGTTCCGCCAGGAGTTTACCGGTGCCTGTCCCGGCGGCCCGATGCGCTGTTCGAGCTGGCCGATGCGGTGCTGTGTGCCGGGGGGCCGGTGCGGTCGCTGGTGGAGCTGTCGCTGGCTGGTGAGCACCGCCGTGGCCACGGCAGATTGTATGCGGCGCTGGCCCGGGGCCGGGTGGATGCGGCCAGCTGCGCCGGGTGCTGGCCGGGCTGCCGCTGCCGCGCGCGGCCGATGGCCGGCTGGTGCTGGCGGTCGATATCACCTGCTGGCTGCGCCCGGAGGCGCATACCTCGGCGCAGCGGATCTTGTGCCATACCTACGGGCGGGGCAAGGACCAGCGCATCATGATCCCCGGGTGGCCCTATTCGGTGATCTGCGCGCTGGAACCGGGCCGCAGCTCGTGGACCGCGCCGCTGGACGCGCGCCGCTGGCGCCGGGCGAGGACGCCGCGCAGGTCACCGCCGCCCAGGTGCGCCAGGTGGTCGACCGCCCTGATCAGCGCGGGGCAGTGGCGGGCCGGCGACCCCGACATCCTGATCGTGGCCGACGCCGGCTACGACGCGCCGCGGCTGGCGTATCTGCTGGCTGACCTGCCGGTGGCGGTGCTGGGCCGGATGCGCAGTGACCGGGTCCTTCGCCGCGCGGCCGGATCGCCAGCCGGCGGCCGCCGGGGCCGGCCTCGCCGTCATGGCGGGGAGTTCGTCTTCGGTGACCCGGGCACGTGGGGCGCCCCGCAGGTGACCACCACGACCGCAACGCGCCTGTATGGCCCGGCGACCGCCCGGTCCTGGGACCGGCTGCACCCGCGGCTGACCCGCCGTTCGGCCTGGGTATGCCAGGGCGGGCCGCTGCCGGTGATCGAGGGCACCGTGATCCGGCTGGAAGTCACCCGGCTGCCCAGCGGCGCCATCCCCAGGCCGGTATGGCTGTGGTACTCCGGCACCGGACCTGCCCGCATCCGAGGTCGACCGGCTCTGGCACGCCTTCTTGCGCCGGTTCGACATCGAGCACACCTTCCGCATGCTCAAGCAGACCCTCGGCTGGACCTGCCCGAAGATCCGCGACCCCGAAGCCGCCGACACCTGGACCTGGCTGATCCTGGCCGCCTATACCCAGCTGCGCCTGGCCCGCGCGCTGGCCGCCGACCTGCGCCGCCCCTGGGAGCCACCCGCCCCGCCGGGCGGGCTCACGCCCGCCCGGGTCCGGCGCGGATTCCAGAACATCCGCGCGAAAGCAGCCCAGCCAGCCGGGGCACCGAAACCCGGCAAGCCCGGCCCAGGCCGGCCACCAGGATCACGCAACCGCCGCCCCGCCACCCGCCACGACGTGCACGTCGTCACCACCAGCACGGCCAATGATCGGCCAAGGGCTTCGTGCTGACAACCGGCCGGCGATCCCGCCGCTACGGGTTAAAAGTCAAGCTAGGGCCTGTTTCATAAGCCGGGGCGGAGCTTCCGTCAGGTCGCCCCGTCGGCCGGGGTCAGTGCGGCCAGGCTGTCCAGGCATTCGGCCCAGCCCGTGCGGTGGGTCCGGCGTGAGTGGCCCGACTGGAATCCCTGGTGCGCGACGATGACCTCGGTGCCACCGCCGCGGTCCTCGAACCGCACCGTAACCCGCGTGTGCTCGGCGCTGTCGCCGACAGGTTCGTGCGCCCAGGTGTAGGTGATGCGGTGCGGGCGCTCGATCACCTCGAACACGCCGCTGATCCACAGCACCGAGCCGTCCTGGTACTGGTTGGCGAGCCGGTACCGCCCGCCCACGCGCAGGTCGATCTCGGCGGCAGCGAGGCTGACCCCGCGGGGCCCCCACCACTTCAGCAGATGCGCCGGCTCGGTCCAGGCCGCGAAGACGGCGTCGGGGGAGGCCGGGATGACACGGCGAACGACGAGAGTGAGCGAACCGCTGGGGTCCTGGGGCCGCATGCCTGTCCCTAGAGTTCGGTGGCCGCGTAGCCGGTGAGGGAGTCGAGGGCGGATTCCCAGAACGAGCGGTACTCGGTCAGCCAGCTGTCTGCTTCGCGCAGCGGCTCCGGCTGCAGCGAGCACCGTCGCACCCGGCCGTCGACGGTCCTGATAACGAGCCCCGCCTGCTCAAGGACCGTCAGGTGCTTGGAAATCCCCGGAAGGCTCATGCCGGACGGTGCTGCCAGCTCGCTGACCGTGGCACTGCCAGCGCGCAGGCGCCGCAGGATCGCCCGCCGGGTCCGGTCGGCCAGTGCCCGGAACACCCGGTCAAGCTGGTCATCGTCGGCCGGCAGGCCCGGCGTTGCCGTTGACGGAATCATGACAGCAATGCTAAACCATACAGCTAACAGTAAACCAACTAGCTTAGTTTTGTCGCGGCGGCCTGCCCGCCCGGCGGCACCCGAAGGAGGCAGAGTCTCAATGCCGGATATCGTGATGTCCTGCAACATGGACGCCGACGCCACGACGGTATGGCAAGCCATCAGCACACCTGACGGCGTCACCGGCTGGTTCACCGCCCACGCCGAGATCGACAGCAGCGCCGGCGGTCACCACCTGCTGAGCTTCCCGGATATGCCCGCTCCCTGGGACCTGCGGATCGAGGACTCTCGCCCCATCCGGCGCCTCACCCTGTCAGTCCAGGCAGGGCCGCCGGAATGGGAGGCAACGACCATGATCTACGAGATCGTCGACCGCCCCGAGGGCGGCGTCGTCCTGAACTTCGACCACAACGACTTCGCCACGATCGACGGCGCCAGGGCGTGGACGATCGGCTGGGCGACCAAGATGCTGGCCCTCAAGAGGTACGCCGAAACCGGCCAGCGCGACCCCTTCTTCGCCTGACGCCGGACCGCGCCGGCCGCCCCGGAGGGCCCCTGTACGAGGCAGGTCTACAACCGCATACTTGCGGAATGATCGGTGGCATCAACCTGTTCTCGCCGACCTCCTACGCCAACGGCCATCCCACCGACCAGTACGCGTGGCTACGGGACAACGACCCCGTCCACTGGCACTCCGAGCCAGATGGACCCGGCTTCTGGGCAGTGACCCGGTATGAGGACGTCAAGGCCCTCAGCCGGAACACCGCGCTGTTCTCCTCGCGCCCGACCATCATGATCGACGACGGCAGCGCGATGGATCTGGGCGACCACACGATGATGCTGACGATGGATCCGCCCCGGCACACGCAGTACCGCAAACTCGTGGCGCCCCGGTTCCTCCGCCGGGCCGTCGGCCGCATGCGTCCCGAGATCGAGCGGCTCGCCGCCGAGATCATCGACGGCGTCGCTGACCGGGACGAGTTCGACCTGGTCGAGGACGTCGCCGGCCTGCTCCCCTCGTACGTCATCGCCGAGATGCTCGGCATCCCGCGCCAGGACGGAGTCAGCCTGTACCGGCTGACCGAGACGATCCACGCCGATCCCGCGAGCCAGCCCGCGGGCGCGGGGCTTGCCGCCGTCCTCGAGATGTTCAGCTACGCCCGCGGCGTCTGGAACGCCAAGCGGGCCCGCCCCGGAGACGACCTCGCCTCCGCGCTCGTGACCGCCGAGGTGGACGGGCACCGGCTCGACGAGACCGACTTCAACCTCTTCTTCCTCCTGCTCGTCGACGCCGGCGGCGACACGACGCGCAACCTGGTCGCCGGCGGCATGGACGCGCTCTTCGAGCACCCCGCCGAACGGGAGCGACTGATCGCGGACCTCGGGCTGCTTCCCGCCGCCATCGAGGAGATGCTCCGCTGGACAAGCCCGGTGATCTACATGCGGCGGACCGCCACGGCAGACACCGAACTGGGCGGCCGGCAGATCGAGGCCGGCCAGAAGGTCGTCATGTACTACGGGGCGGCCAATCGCGATCCTCGCGCGTTCGACGAGCCAGAGCGCTTCGACGTCACCCGGACGCCCAACGACCATGTGGCCTTCGGCGGCGGAGGGCAGCACTTCTGCCTCGGCGCGCAGGTCGCGCGCGTCGAGATCGAGGCGATGTTCCGCCAGATTCTCACCCGTCTGCCTGGTCTGCAGAAGGCCGGCCAGACCGAGTGGCTGCCCTCCACGTTCATCTCCGGTCCTCAGCACATCCGGGTACGCCCCGGCCGCACCGGCGATGAGCAAGCCCCGGTCACTAGCCATGGCTCCCCTTTCGTTGGCCCGCCGCCCTGGTAGTCATACTGAGACGTAACGCGGGAGGCGGGCAATGCCTGCATGGCAGTCACGGCAGCGAAGCTGGAGGGATGTCAGCGTGAGCGAGTACAAGGTCGTCAACCCGGCCACGAACCAGACCGAGCGGGAGTTCGCCACCGCTACCGACGCGGAGGTCCAGCAGGTGCTGGAGCGCTCGGACCGCGCCTTCCGGTCCTGGCGGACAACCTCGAAAGACGAGCGGGCCAAGATCCTCCTGCGGGTAGCCGACCTGTACGCGGAGCGGTCCGACGACCTGGCCGCGCTGATCACCCGGGAGATGGGCAAGCCCACCCGGGAGGCCAAGGGCGAGATCTGGCTGGTCTCGACCATCTACCGCTATTACGCCGAGCAGTGGCCTGTGCTTCTCGCGGACACCCCGCTGAGCCCGCAGGCGGGCGGGCAGGCCGTGATCCGCAAGGAGCCGATCGGCGCGCTGCTCGGCATCATGCCGTGGAACTACCCCTACTACCAGGTGGCCCGTTTCGCCGCCCCGAACCTGATAGTGGGCAACACGATCATCCTGAAGCACGCGCCGCAGGACCCCGAGTCGGCCCTGGCCATGGAGCAGATCTTCCGTGACGCCGGCCTGCCGCAGGACGCCTACATCAACATCTTCGCGTCCAACAGCCAGGTCGCGGACATGATCGCCGACCCGCGGGTGGCCGGCGTGTCGGTGACCGGCAGCGAGCGGGCCGGCGCGGCCGTCGCCGAGGTGGCGGGCCGGAATCTCAAGAAGGTCGTCCTCGAGCTCGGCGGCTCTGACCCCTTCATCGTGCTGGACAGCGACGACATGGCCAAGACCGTGAAGGACGCGGTCGCCGGCCGGATGGGCAACGCCGGCCAGGCGTGCACCGCGGCCAAGCGGATGATCGTCGTCGGTGATCTCTACGACGAGTTCACCGACCAGTTCACCGCCGCGATGGCCGCCCTGCGCCCGGGCGATCCCACCGATCCCGCCTCGGACCTCGGCCCGCTGTCCTCGGAGGCGGCCGCTGAGCGCCTGATGGGGCAGATCACGGACGCCGTGGACAAGGGCGCCACGCTGCTCACCGGCGGCAAGCGGCTCGACCGGCCCGGCGCGTTCGTCGAGCCTACGGTCCTGACCGGCGTCACCCCGCAGATGCGGGCCTATCACGAGGAGCTGTTCGGCCCGGCGGCGGTCATCTACCGGGTCGACGACGCCTCCGAGGCGGTGGAGCTGGCCAATTCCTCGTCGTTCGGGCTCGGCGGCGCCGTCTACAGCGCGGACCCCGACCGGGCCGCCGAGG
This sequence comes from uncultured Actinomycetes bacterium, assembly GCA_963770375.1. Taxonomy (GTDB): domain Bacteria; phylum Actinomycetota; class Actinomycetes; order Streptosporangiales; family Streptosporangiaceae; genus DASVBE01. The sequence continues at coordinate 12,734 of CAVYPM010000021.1, forward strand.
TCGCCGCGCTGCTCGACACCGGCATGGTGTGGATCAACAACCCGACGGGCTCGTGGGCCGACCTGCCGTTCGGCGGGACCAAGCGCTCTGGCGTCGGCCGGGAACTCGGCTCGCTCGGCATCGACGAGTTCGTGAACAAGAAGCTCATCTACACTCCGGCCCCACGCTGACCAAGTACGGACAATCCGGATAGGCGGCTTAGCGGGTCACTTCGGCAGAAGCTCTTCATATCTTCGTGGCATAGGCTCGGACGCCATGGATGCGGTCAGTTCATGCCGATATGAGGGGAAGTTCATGATTCGCCGGAGATGGCTGGCCGTGGCGGTCGTGCTCGTGGCTGGGCTCACGGCAGCGCTCAGCGGATGCGGCCCCTCGGCACCGTCCGCGAAGGACGTCCTCTCGGATTACCTCACGGCCTGGGGCAAGGGCGACTGGGCGGCGATGCAGCGGCTGACGGCCGGCACACCGGCCGGCTTCGTGCCGGTCAATTCCGGGGTGTTCAAAGCGCTGGGCATCACGCACGCGTCCTTTACCGCCGGGCCGACGATCACCGCTTCCTCCGGGAAAACGGCCAGCGCCCGCGTCACCGAGCACTTTGACCTGCCTCAGGCCGGGGCCTGGAACCCGGTCACGACGGTGCACCTGGCCAATCGCAACGGCACGTGGCGTGTCGTCTGGTCACCGGCCACGATCAGCCCCTCCCTCGGCGCCGGGGACACGATGGCGGTGACGCGCGTGTGGCCACCGCGCGCACCGGTGCTCGGAGCGGGCGGCGTGCCGCTGACCCGGACGGTCAGCCACGTCGTGGTCGGCGTCGTCGGCAGCCGCATTACCCATCCGAGGGCCGTTCGCGCGGACCTGCGGGGTGCTGGCGCGACCGGCGCGGAGGTGAGCCACGCGCTGGCGCAGGCCCGGGCTCACCCGGACTACTTCGAGCCGGTCTTCACCGTTTCCTCCGCCCGGTTCGCCCAGCTCAAGGCTGCGCCGGGGCCCGGCAACGTGTACCGGGTGCGCGGTACCGAGTTCCAGCGCTCGGCTGGCGAGGAGGCGGTTACGGCCCAGCTTGGCGCTCACGTGATCGGCTCGCTGGGCCCGGTCACCGCCGAGCAGCTGCACGCCCTGGGCGCGCCGTACGACGCAACGGCCATCGTCGGGCAGACCGGGCTGGAGGCGTCGCAGGAGCGCACGCTGGCCGGCACGCCGGCCACCCGCGTCGACGTCCGCAACGCCGCCGGAATCCCGGTCAGGCACCTGACCACGTTCCCGGGGCATCCCGGCACGGCCGTGCGCACGAGCCTGGATCCGCGCGTACAGCGGGCCGCCGAAGCGGCGCTCGCCACCTCAGCGCACCGGGACGTAGCGATGGTGGCAATCCGGGCTTCGACCGGCCAGGTACTGGCTATCGCCGCTGATCCGGTCTCCAGCTACGACACTGCGCTGCAAGGCGCCTACCCGCCAGGCTCGACGTTCAAGGTGCTCACCTCGACAGCGCTGTTCCGGCACGGGCTGGCGCCCGGCTCGCCGGCCAGCTGCCCCCCGACGCTCACGGTTGACGGCGAGACCTTTCACAACGCCGAGGGCGACCATCCCGTGTCAACGGTGAACGCCGCGTTCACCGAGTCCTGCAACACCGCCTTCCTCGGCCTTGCCACCAAGAACCTGTCCGGATCGGACTTCGTCGCGGCCGCGCGGTTCTACGGGCTGCAGCGCACGCCGCAGCTGGGGCTCCCGGCGTTCGCGGCCAATGTGCCCAGGCCAGCCAGCCAGACGGAGTTTGCCGCCGACGCAATCGGCCAGGGCCGTGTGACGTTCTCCCCGCTGGGGATGGCGACCGTCGCGGCGTCGATCGACAGCGGGGTGGTGCGTGCACCGCGCCTGGTCGCCGGTGCGCCCGACGACCGGGTGCCCGCATCCCGGCTGCCTGCCGGGATCATGCATGACCTGCGCGAGATGATGGCCGGTGTCGTGACCAGGGGCACCGCGGCGGGGACAGGCTTGCCGGCCGGCACCCACGCGAAGACCGGCACCGCGGAGTACGGCACCGGGCCGGAGAGCAAGCTGAAGATCGACGGCTGGCTCATGGGCTACCACGGCGACATCGCGTTTGCCATCGTGACCCATAACACGGGCGGCGCCAACGGCGGCCCGGTTAACGGACCGATCATCGCCAGGTTCCTGAACGCTCTCGGGCCCGGCGCATGAGTGCCGTCCCGGTCCTGCCCTAACCCAAGCGATCGGGCCGAGAGGTGCCGTGACCGCGCCGCCGGCGCGAACGTGCCCGTCGAGGCTGCCGTTGGGCCGGCTGAGCAGCGGCCTGGCCCGCCTGCGTCGGCCACCGCTCCGGGATCGGTTGGCGTGGCGCGCTAGCCAACGGCCGGACGACAGCAAGCTGAACCATGATCAAAGCCATCGCGCCCAGCACCAGGTGCCAGCAGCGTTCAGGTCCGGCGCATGGCCCCCGGCGGCGCGGAGGCGTCCTGCGCGGGCTGGGCCTCGAGGGCGGCTGCGAGGTGCGCGCGTGAGCGGATGCCGAGCTTCTGGAATGCGTGGGTCAGGTGCGTCTCGACGGTGCGGGGTGTCACGTACAGCCGCTCGGCGATGGCGCGGTTGCCGTGCCCGCAGGCGGCCAGCTGGGCGACGCGGTGCTCGGCCGGCGTCAGCGCGCCGGGGCCGCTGAGTGCGCTGCGCCGTGGCCGGGCGCCGGCCGCGTTGAGCTCCTGGTGCGCGCGGCGGGCCAGCAGCAGCATGCCGCCCTGGTCGGCCTGTTCCAGGGCCCGGCGGAGCGGGGCGCGGGCCTCGGCCCGCCGGTTGGCTCTGCGCAGCGCGGAGCCCAGGGCGAGCAGGGCGCGGGTGTGCTCGAGCCGGGCCGGCGATCCAGCCAGGATGGTGACCGCCTGCTCCAGCAGGGGGAACGGGTCGGCCGTGGTGCGGGCGAGCAGGCGCAGGGCGGCGCCGCGGGCGCCCGGCGTGCCGAGCTGGTCGCTGAGCTCGAGCTGCTCCCGCGCCAGTCGCTGGGCCTGCGCGCTGTCCCCGAGGATGACCAGCGCCTCGGCGGCCTCAGCGCGCCAGCTGGCCAGCACTGGATGGCGGACGCCGAACTCGGCGGCCCGGGCCGCCGCCATCCGGGCGTCGGCCAGCGCATCCTCGGGCCGGTGCTGCGCCAGCCGCAGCCGCGCGCGGCTCTGCAGCACCAGCAGCGCGGCGAGCGCGCCAGCGGGCGGTTCGCCCTGCTGGCCCGCGGCGGTCAGCGCCAGGTCGGCCCCGGCCAGGTCGTCTGCCTCCACCAGCGCGTCGAGGAGGAACGACAGGCACCACAGCATCGCCGGCGCAGGTGCCACGGGAAGCTTGTAGTCGAACGCCAGCCGGGCGTCCGCTTCGGCGTCACGTATCTGGCCCGCCCGGACCAGCGCCATGGCCCGGAGCATGCAGCCGTGCGCGAGTGCGATCAGCCAGCCGCGGGGGCGCGCGACGTCGATGAGCGCGCCGCACTGCGCGACCGCGGTCGCCAGCTCGTCGTCCAGGATCAGCTGCAGCGTGGCCACCGTGGCCAGCAGTGAGCCGGGCTCTGCGGCCAGCGCATCCTGCTCCAGCGCCGGACGCAGCAGCGCCTGGGTCTCGGCCGCGGGGCGGTTATCGATTATGCCGCCCACGATCGCCGCGGCTGCCCGCCACAGCTCCAGCGCCGATGATCCGGGCGGGCGTTCGTGCGCGTAGCGGCGGGCCTCCGCGATGGTCGAGGCGTCCACCAGGCCGTTGGGCACCAGCTCGGCCTCGAGCCGTTCCCGTAGTTCCGCCGGATAGCTCCCGGACTGGCCGAGCGCTTGACGGCACAGGGCGACGGCCTCGCCGAAACGCCCGATCAGGCCCAGGGCCCGCGCGCCGCTCAGCGCGATCTCGCCGCGCTGGACCGGGGTGGCGGCGACGGCGACTGCCTCGTGCAGCAGGTCGTAGGCATCCGGTTGCAGGTACGCCGCGAGCGCGAGGCCGAGCTCGAGCCGCACGTCCGCGTCCCCGGCGGCATCCGGTGGCGGTTCGGCGGCCGCGCGGCGCAGGTAGGCCGCAGCGCTTTGCGGTGCGCCGCGCGCGCTGGCCTGGCGGGCCGCCTCGCGCAGGGTCGCGACGGTGGCCGCCTCGCGGGCCGGCTCGGTGCGCAGCAGGTGCAGCCCGATACGCTCCGGGCCGGCGCGCTCGGCTGACAGCAGGGCCGCCGCCGCAGCGTGCCAGAGCGCCCGCTCGCTGCGGGGCAGGCTCGCGTACAGCGTTCCCGCGATCAGCGGATGCGCGAGCACCAGCTCCGGGCCGTCCTCGACCAGCCCGGCGGCCCGCAGCGCGTCCGCGGCGCGGGCCGCGTCAGTCGCCTCGAGCCGGGCCAGCACGGCGGCGTGCCGCAACGGCGTGCCGGAGCCGAGGACCGCCACCGCGCGGGCCAGCGGCCCGGCACCGCCGGGCAGCCGGGCGAGCTGACGGTCGATGACCCGCGCGACCTGCTCGGACCCGAACGTCCCCAGCCGCGCCGCGGCCTCATCGTCAGGGGCGATGCCATCGGCGGTCAGCTGGGTCAGCAGGGCGCCGAGCAGGAACGGGTTGCCGCCGGTGACGGCGTGGCAGGCCTGGGCGAATCCGGCGCTGGCCGCTGGCAGGCGCTCGCGCACCAGCGTCTGCACCGCCGCCGGGCCCAGCGCCCGCGGGCGCACCGGCGCCTCCGGCGCGCTGGCCAGCAGCTCGGCGAGCAGGTCGGGCGCGGCCGCCGGCTCACCCGAGCGCACCGCGCAGAGCACGCCGATCGGCACCTCGTCAAGGGACTGCGCCAGCAGCGCCAGCCAGCGCAGGGACGGGGCGTCAGCCCAGTGGACATCATCGATGGCGAACACGGCTGGGCCGCGGTCGCCGAGGTTGCTGGCCAGCCACACCAGCCCGCGGACGGCGGCATGCATGGCGTCGCCCGCGTGGGCCGGCTCCCCCGCCTCGGGCGCGAGGACCCGCCCGGCCAGTCCCGCGGCGCCCGCGGTCAGCTCGGCCCAGTCCGGGCGGGTGCGCAGCGGGTCGAATAGCTGACGAGCCATCCCCCAGGCGGCGTTCTGCTCCAGCGGGCTGCACCGGGCGCGCAGCACCACCGCTCCGCCGGCCCGCGCGGTCGCGGCCGCCGCGGCCAGCAGGGTCGACTTCCCGATGCCGGCCGGGCCCGCCACCACGATCACGCGCCCCGAGCCCAGCCGCGCCTGGGCGAGACGGCGGCCGAGCTCGCCCAGCTCGGCGTCACGGTCCAGCAACGCCCCCATTTTCAGGAAGCTAACGCCGCCCCGCGGGCACCGCAAGCGCTTGCCCGGCTGGCCTGGCGCAAACCGCAAAACCTCGTGGCCCGTCCCACGATGCGGCTGCCGCGGCCCCCGGCGAGCATCGGTCGCAGAGACCAGCACGAGCAAAGATCGCACGCGAAGGGCACCGATGAGCACGACCGAAGCCGTACCACGGCAGGGCCGCTATGCGCTGGGGCACTCACCGTCCGAGCAAGAGCGGCTGCGCGCCCAGGCGCGGATCTGGGAAGCCGCGACCGGACGGCTGCTGGACCAGATCGGCCTTGCCCCCGGGGCCAGCTGCCTGGACGCTGGCTGCGGGCCCGGCGAGACGATGCGCTTGATGGCCCAGCGGACCGGGCCAGCGGGCCACGTGCTCGGCATCGATGCGGACGGCACGCTGGGCGCCGCGGCCGTGGCCATGCTGCACGGCACGGGGCACCGCAACGGCCGCTTCATCCAGTACGATCTCGCCGCCGGCGGACCGGTCCCTGGCGGGCCGTTCGACGTTGTCTTCGCGCGGCTGCTGCTGTTCCACCTTCCGCAGCGCGTCGCCGTTCTGGCCCGGCTCTGGGACGCGGTCGCCCCAGGCGGCCACCTGGTCGTCCAGGACTACGACATCCGCAGCGCCGGTGTGCTGCCTGCCCTCGGCAGCGTCAGCGAACTGCTCCGGGTAATCACTGCCGCGTTCACCGCGGCGGGCTGCGACGTGCACGCCGGTGCGCACCTTGCGCAGCTGTTCGCGCAGGCCGGCGCCGGGAGCCCGGACGGCACCGACGTGGCCGGCCGGATCGAGCCACTGGCCAGTGGCCGCGCCCTGTTCGAGAGCACTTTCCGTAGTGTCCTGCCGGCCGCCCTGGCCTCCGGCATCACCACGAAGACGGACGCCGACGCGGCACTGGCCGCGATCGGCCGCGACGCCATCCGCCATGCCGACCGCCCGGTCCTGTGGCCGCTGCTCATCGGCGCCTGGAAGCGCAAGGAGAAGGAGTAAGCCAATGCCCGGCAGCAACGGTGATCAGGTTCTTATCCTGGGCGGCAGCATCGCGGGCCTGCTGGCGGCGCGGGTGCTGGCGGAGCGGTTCGAGCGGGTGGTGGTCGTCGAGCGGGATCCGCTGCCGCAGATCGGCGAGCACCGGCGGGGCGTGCCGCACGGCCGGCACCTGCACGGCCTGCACCCGCGCGGCCGCGAGATTCTCGACGAGCTGTTCCCCGGCTTCACCGAAACACTGATCGCCGACGGCGCGGTGGGCTGCGACATCCTGGGCGATCTGCGCTGGCAGCTCTCCGGGCACCAGCTGCGGCAAGCGGCCATCGGCCTGCCGGCGCTGTTCGCCAGCCGCCCCTTCCTGGAGGGCCACGTCCGGGCCATGGTCCAGCGCCTGCCCGCGGTCCGCATTCTCGAGCAGCGCTCGATCTGCGGCCTCACCACCACACCGGACCGGAAGACGATCACCGGTGCCGAGGTCCGCCCGGCCGCCGGCGGCGAGCCGGAGCGGATAGCCGCCAGCCTGGTGCTCGACGCTACCGGGCGGGGCTCGCGGACCCCGGTCTGGCTGGGCGAGCTCGGCTACCCGCAGCCAGCCCAGGACCGGGTCGAGATCGGTCTCGGCTACGCCACACGGACCTACCGGCTGCGCCCGGGCGCCATGGCCGGCGACCAGATGATCCTCACCGCGGCCACCCCCGCCAACCCGCGCACCGGTGTGCTGGCCGTCACCGAGGGCGGCCGCCACATGCTGACCATCGCCGGCATCAGCGGTGACCACCCGCCGGCCGACCCCGCGGGATTCGACGCCTTCGTCGCCGCGCTGCCCACCGCCGACATCGCCGCCGCTATCGCAGGTGCCCAGCCGCTGGACAACCCGGTGCCGTTCCGGTTCCCGGCCAGCGTGCGCCACCGCTATGAGCGGCTCACCCGCTTCCCGGCCGGGCTGCTGGTGATCGGCGACGCCGTATGCTCCTTCAACCCGGTCTACGGGCAGGGCATTACCGTCGCCGCGGTGCAGGCCATGACCCTGCGCCGCCTGCTCACCCGGCCCGCCGTGCCAGACGCCCGGCGCTATTTCCGCGCCATCGCCGCGGCGATCGATGTGCCGTGGGACATCGCGGTCGGCGCCGACCTAGCGTTCCCCCAGATTCCCGGCCCGCGCCCGGCGAAGGTGCGGCTGATCAACTCTTACCTGCCGCGGCTGCACCACGCCGCCACCCGCGACGACACACTGGCGACCGCACTGGTCAGGGTTATCGGGCTCAAGGACCGCCCGCAAACTCTGCTGCGCCCGGACCGCGTTATCCGGGTTCTGCACGGCAACCGGGCGGCCAGCAGGAAGCCCCCGCGCGCCGAAGCCGGCGAAGGCTGGCCGTCAGGAGGCGGCCGGGAGGCCGAGGGCCCTGATGCTCAGGGCGTCCAGGGTGTCCAGGAGGCGCTCGGTGCCGGGAGGGTCGCCCTGGACGAGCCAGAGGTACAGGGAATGGTCGACCATCGCCGCCAGCGCGCGGGCGGTCATCTCGGGATCGAGGTCCCCGGGGACGAGCCCCGCCCGCTGCCAGCGCGCGATCGCTCTGGCTGAGCGCCCGACGGATGCGGCGCGGTGCTTGCGCCGCATCTCCTGGAACTCCTCGTTGAACGTCGCGACCTGCTCGATGATCGCCATCATCTTCGCGTTGCGCAGGTACGACTCGTAGTAGGCGCGGTTGGCGCGGCGGATGCGGGCGGCGGGCTCCGGTCCCGCGTCGGGGACGAGGGGGTGCTGCGTCATATCCTTGCTATGACTGTCAAGTCAACTTCGAGGGAGACGGCAGCGTTCCCGCCAGGGAGGGTCCGTGACGAATACCGAATTCGAGCTCGGCGGGATCAACCATCTCGCGCTGGTCTCGTCCGACATGAAGCAGACAATCGACTTTTACTCCGGCGTCCTGGGCATGCCGCTGATCAAGACGCTCGACCTGCCGAACGGCATGGGGCAGCACTTCTTCTTCGACTGCGGCGGCGGCGACTGCCTGGCGTTCTTCTGGTTCCCGGACGCGCCCGACGGCGTCCCGGGCGTCTCCGCGCCGAAGACCCGGCCCGAACAGGGCGAGCTGCTCAGCGCGGTCGGCTCGATGAACCATGTCGCCTTCCATGTCCCCGCGGCCAGGTTCGAGGAGTACCGGCGCAGGCTCAAGGAGAAGGGCGTCGAGGTGAGCCCGATCCTCAACCACGACGACAGCCCGTCCGGCGTGTCCCGCGAGATGTACGACGGGGTGTTCGTCCGGTCGTTCTACTTCCAGGACCCGGACGGGATCCTGCTGGAGTTCGCCTGCTGGATGCGGACCTTCACCGGCGCGGACGTCGCCCACCAGCCGAAGACGTCCGCCGACCGTACCGCCGCAAAGGAGAAGCATGCCGCGCCTGCGTGAGGTCCCCCGCGCCGAGGTCACCGACGAGCGCATCCTCTACTTCTACGACCGCCTGTTCGCGCCCGACCGCGACCCGGCCGTCGACCACGGCACCGCGACCGGCTCGCCCGGCGACTGGTGGACGGTTTTCGCCCAGTCCCCGGACGTGTTCCGGCATGCCGTCCACGGCTTCGCTCTGTACCGCAACGCCGCCCTGGACCCGGTGCTCCGCGAACTCGGGCAGTGCCGGGCCGGCTGGGCGCGCGGCAGCCAGTTCGTCTTCTCGCAGCACTGCAAGCAGATGCGGGCCCTGGGCATGACGGAGGAACGGATCCAGTCCATTCCGCACTGGCAGACGGCCGACTGCTACTCGCCGCTGGAACGGGCCGTCCTGGCCTACACCGATGGGCTCGTCCTGGACGGCGGCCGGGTGCCAGACGAGGTCTTCGCACGACTCAAGCAGCACCTTTCCGACCGGGAGATCCTGCAGCTCACATACATCACCTGCATGTACGACATGCATGCGACCATGGCGCGGGCGCTGCGGCTGGAGTTCGACGACCGTCCCGAGCCCGTTGTCGAGGTGGCCGCGCCCGAGGGCTACGGCAACCGTGATATTTCGGACGACCTCGCCGGAGAGAGCTGATTCTGCCGCCCGGGCCGGCAGGCACGCCTGCCGGCGCTAGCAACATCGTTCCTGTTCCCGAACCGGCTGCCGGCCGTCGTTCTCACTCCCCCGGCGAGCGCAGCGAAGCCCGGACTCCCAGGCGCGCGTGCGGCTGGTACGCAGGCTCTGCGGAGTCCTCGAGGAAATCGATGCACGCCGGCGCCAGCAGCGTGCCGCGCCAGAGCTGCACCTCGGACTGTCGGGTCGCCGGCCAGGCCGGGGGGTGGAACTGGTTCCGCGCTCCCGCGGAGATCCGGAGTTCAAGATCGGACTGACGGCGCCGCCGCGAACCAGGACCGCCGAACGAGCCTGACCCGGCGGCAGTGGTGCTGCGGCGCGGGGATGCGTGCTGTGGGGCGAGGGTAGCGTGCCGCTTGTGGAACCACTCGGCAGGAACCAGGCGTTCGGCGGACTGTACGGCTCGTTCGCCAGGGGACGAGCGGGCGGCGGGGTGGCCGGCGTGGTCATCACCGGCACGCCCTTGGCACCAGAGGTCATGCAGCGGGTGGCCGCCGACTTCGCCGCCCCGACCACCGGCTTCATCGCCGTGAGCGAGCCGGCCACCGAAGCTACCCGGATCCTGGGGGCCCGGTTCTTCACCGTGCGCCAGGAGATCGGCGCTTGCGGCTACGTGACCATTGCCCTCGCGACGGCCCTCGCCGACCTCGGCGTATGGTCCGGCCGCGGCGACGGCTACCGGATCGTCGCCCCGGGCGGGACGTACGACCTGGCCTTCGGGGCACCCGACGGCGGGTCCCCGCGGCCGGTACGCCTGGCGGTGAAGGTCCTGGGACATGAGGCGGGGGTCGACGCCGGCCTGGTGCAGCAGCTGACCGGGCTGGAACTGCTCGGTGAGTACCGGCCGGAGATCGTGTCCACGGGACTGCGCCACCTCGTCGTCCCGGTAGCCGACGCCGCGGCACTGCGGGCCTACGTGCCGCACCGGGCTGCGGCCGAGGAACTCGGCCGGGTGTTTGGCGTAGACACCATCGGGCTGGTCTCGCTCGACGGGGGAACACGCATCCATCTGCGCGATCTGTGCGCCCCGATTGGCGACCTGGAGGAACCAGCGAGCGGAACCACCTGCGCCGCCGTCGCGGATTTCCTGGCCCGGCACGGCTGGCCGCCAGCGACGGCCAGCGGCGGAACGCGCGTCTACGTCATCACTCAGGGCGACGAGCTCGGGCGGCCAAGTGTGATCTCGGCCGAGGCACCGGCCGGCGACCGGGTCGTGTCCATCACCGGCAGCGCGCGGCCGATCCTCACCGGAGAGCTTCATGTCTGAGCCCGGCGGTGCATGATGAGCGACGGCGTCCAGGTCGTGCCGGCCGGGGGAAGCGCAACCCAGCGGCTGAGCGCCGGCCAGCTCATCAAGGTGATCAACACGTCCGGCACCCAGGTGATCGACTGCTGGGCGTTCACGCTTGCCGACACGCGTGAGTTCATGTCGATGGAGCACACCAGGGTGGAGATCGAGCGGGTGTCCCCCCGCCCCGGTGATCATCTCTACACGAACCGGCGGCGGCCGATCCTCACCTTCCTGCAGGACACCTCCCCCGGCGTGCACGACACGACTTTCGCCGCCTGCGACGTCTACCGGTACGAGCGCCTCGGGGCCAGGGGCTACCACCGGAACTGCACGGACAACCTCGCCGCGGCCATGCAGGCGGCGGGCCTGGGCCTGGTCAGCACGCCATGTCCGCTGAATCTCTGGGAGAACTCCCAGGTACAGCCGGACGGCAGGCAGGTCATCGCTCCCCCGGTGTCCGCACCGGGCGACTTCGTGGTCCTCCGTGCGGAGCTGGACCTGATCCTCGTCTTCTCGGCCTGCCCGCAGGACATGGCCCCCACCAACGGCGTGAACGGGATACCCCAGGACGGGCATTTCGCCGTCCTGCCCTAGAAGCCGCGGCTCGCGGGGCCGGGCGGCAGGCCGCAAGCTGGGTGACCGTGCCGGAAGCCTGCAGACGGTGCGCGGCGCGGGCTACCGCTTCACCACCCCGCCCGGATAGCCATCGCCGGCGGCGGCATCGGCGGTGACGACGCCCTAGGCTAACCGTGCCATGGATGGCCTGCCGCTCGATGCCCTGGTCAGCCGGATGCTGTCGAGGTCTCCCTTCGACTACCGGGTGGCCGCTGACGACTCAGAACGCGAGATCGCGTACCGGCTCCGCGCTGAGGCGGTGCTGGACCGCGGCTGGTGCACGCCCGCAGACCTGCCGGACGGCATGGAGCGCGACGGGTATGACGACCGTGCCATTCAGGTCATCGGCTGGGACGGCCAGGTCCCGATGAGCACGGGCCGGGTGGTGCTCCCGCCGGGATTGCCGACCGAGGAGGCCTGCGGGATCGTCGTGGAGCCCCGCGGCGAGGTGGTCGACGTGGGCCGGATGTGCGTGGCCCGCGGCTACCAGAGCCTGGAGCACGCCGCCTTCATCGGCCTGATGTGCCGGCTGTACCAGGCGATGCGCGAGAACGGCTTCCGCGTCGCGTGCGGGATGATGTCGGCTCAGGCCCGCAGCCTGGTGGGCCTGCTGGGCTTGCGGCTCGAGGTACTCGGGCCGCCGCGGACGCACTGGAACGAGCCACGGGCACCCGTGCGGTTCAGCCTGATGAGCGCCGCGAAACTGCTGGCCGGAGAGCAGGATCAGCCCGCTGATCCCCCGGCCGCGAGGACCAGCGAGGTATTCGCGCCGCCGAAGCCAAAGGAATTGGACAGCGCATAGCCGGGCCCGGCTGGCCGCGGGGCATCCCGGACGACGTCGAGGCCGATGTCCGGGCCGATGGCGCGGAGGCCGGCGACCGGCGGGACAACGCGCTCACGCAGGGAGATCAGGCTCACGATCGCCTCGACCGCCCCGGAGCCGCCGACCATATGCCCGGTCGAGCCCTTGACGGCCATCACCGGCGGGCACGAGTCACCGAACACGGTCCGCAGCGCGGCTGCCTCGGCCCGGTCGTTGAGCACCGTGCTGGTGCCGTGGGCGTTGACGTGCGCGATATCGCCGGGCCGGACGCCGGCGTCCGCCAGGGCCAGGGTCATGCACCGCACCGCGCCCTCGCCGCCCGGGCTCGGCGCGACCAGGTGGTGGGCGTCAGCGGTGGAGGCATGCCCGAGGATGAGGCCGAGCGGCCCGGGTCCCGACGGGGAGACGTCCTCGAGCCGCTGAAGCACGGCGAACCCGGCCCCTTCGCCCATGACGAACCCGTCGCGGTCCGCGTCGAAGGGGCGGGAGGCGAGCCCGGGGCAGCCCACGTTGCGGCTCATCGCGTCCAGCCGGATGAAGCAGCACATCGCGCCGTAGCCGATCAGGGAGTCAACCCCGCCCGCCAGCACCACGTCGGCCGCTCCCCGGCGCAGCAGTTCAGCGCCCTCGGCGAGGGCGGCTGCGCCCGACGCGCAGGCCGCGGACACGGTCAGGCACGGTCCCTGGAACCCGAACCGGAGTGACAGGTGGGCGGCGGCAGAACTCGGCATGACCACGGGGATGGTCAGCGGGCTGACCCCTCGCAGCCCGCGCTGCAGCAGCCCGGACGCCTGCTCTTCGTAGGTCGACGCGGCGCCGAGCCCGACACCGCAGACCACCGCCCGCCGGGCGGGTTCGGGCAAGCCGGTGCACTGGCCAAGCGCGTCCGCCGCGGCGCCGACGGCGAGGGCATGGGACCGGTCGAGCCGCCGCGCCTCGGCAGGCGTGAGGTAGCCGGCTGGGTCGAAGCCGTTCACCCGGCACACCAGCGCGGCCGTCCCCGGCGGCAGCCGGGCGTCATCGAAGACCTCGGCCGACGGGCGGCCGGCGCACAGGTTCGCCCACAGTTCGCCGGGCTGGTTCCCGGCGGGCGTCTTCACCCCGGCCCCGATGACGGCGATGGCGACGGGGCCGGGGCCAGGGCCCCGCCCGTGGGACGTCATCGTGCCGCCGCTACTCGATGGACCAGTTCCCGGCGATCTCCAGCTGCGCGTGCGGAGCGGGATCGCTGCGGTGCCCTAGCCCGGTGGCGAAGAACCGCAGGCGCGTCCCTACCCGGCCGAACGTCTTCCCGGCCAGCGGGCCGGACAGCGCGTGCGCGGCCGTCTGGACCATGTCGCCGGTGAGCGTGGGAAGGCCCGTGTCCGGCGCGAACACCGTCAGGATGTCCTGAAGGGTCATGTGGTAGCGGGCCACCGGCGTCCCGACCCGGAACGACGCCGGGTGATTGAAGCTGGCCCCCGGCGACTTGCGCTGGTAGACGGTCATCGTGCCGACGATGTCGAGGGAATGGACGGCCTGGTCGACGGTGCGGGCGTGGAGCTCGCCCGTCGCGTACGCGGTGAGCAGTGCGGTCCCCTCGCTGAGCTGCGTGCCGTGGAACAGGCCGCTCCGGCGGGCGCCGCTCACGCGGATGAGGTAGCCGAAGCTGGTGAACGTGTGGCCGGACGGGCCGGACTGGATGACCCGGCCACGGAACTCGACCGTCGTCGTCCCCGGCTTGCCCAGCGACACCGCCCCGCTGGCCGCGGCATCCGCGTCCGCGGGAACGGCCGCCAGGCCCACGCCTGCGCCGACGCCGGCCACCGCCGCCGCCGGGATGGTCATCGCCCTCCGCCGGGAAACTCCTGACTGCCGCGCAGGCTGATCCGCCTGGGCGCTGGGCTCGTTCGCCCCGTCGGGGTCAAGATCAGACATTCCCGCTCCCCTTCCTGCCTGATGACCGCCGGCGGCGGTCCCTGTTGTGCGAAGTTCGCGAACCTAGAAGCGCGGCTCTGGCCGCCGGCGCAGGACAACCCGGTAGTTGGTGACCACCCGCGCCCGGAACTGGATCTCTGACGCGGCGAGATAGCGGCGGAACTGCCGTGCGGCCAGTTCGCCGGCGATGGCCGCCGCCTCGCGCTCGTGGTCGCGCAGCCCGGTGAGCCAGGCCCGGCAGGTGCGCGCGAAGTCACCCGGATCCGAGCGGAGCAGCTCGACCTCGAACCAGGGCTCGAAGCCGAGCACGAGCTCCCCCAGATGTGGGCAGAGGGACTCCGGGTACAGGCTGAGAACGAAGTCGCCCAGCGGTCCCCGGCCCAGCGGCGCCGCGGTGTCCGGCGCGCCGTCGTGGGCGATCGTTTCGAGCCCCAGCCGGCCCCCGGGAGCCAGCCACCGCGAGCACGAGCGGAAGAAGCGGCGGTAGCCGGCGATCCGCTGCGGGCCCGTCGTCCCGTCCCGGGCGAAGTGCTCGAACGCGCCGAACGAGAAGATCGCGTCGTACGGCTCAGCCGGGTCGTGGTCGTTCCAGTCCTGCAGGCGGGCCTCGCCGCCAGGAACGGGATGCTCGGCCAGGTAGGCGAACTGCGCCCGGCTCAGCGTCAGGCCCGTGACGCTGGTGACCCCGTGCTCCCCGGCGAGCCTGCGCATGGTCCCGCCCCAGCCGCAGCCGACGTCCAGGACCCGCCAGGACCCGGTTCCGGGCAGCACCCGGTCCGCGAAGAAGTCGATCTTCCGCTGCTGGGCCCGCTCGAGATCCGCCCCGGTCCCCCCGGTCCCGGCGCCGTCCCACATGCCCGAGGAGTACATCATCGACGGGCCCAGCCACAGCGCGTAGAACGAGTTGGACACGTCGTAGTGGGAGCGAACCGCGGCCGCCGACGCGCTGACCGGATCCGGCGCCTCCTGGATGTCGCTCGGGCGCACCACGACGGCCCAGCTCTTGGGCTCGGGCCGTTTGGTGAGGATCACGCGGTAGAGCGAGTGCTCGCGGATCCGGAAGGCGGCCTCACCGGCCGCGAAGTACCGGGCCCAGGTGCGGCAGGTTCCCGGGCCGACGAGCGACTGCGCGAGCGCCTCCTGCTCCCGGTAGGCGAGCGTCCAGGCGCGGAAGGTCCGCTGGTAGTGCGACGGGTGGTCGAGGAACTCAGCCAGCTCGAAATGCGTCTCCCAGCCCAGCACGAGCTCGGACAGCGACGCGGGCATGGACTCGGGGAAGATGTCGCGCAGGATCAGATCAGAGAACGGCCCGCGGCCCGCCCGGCTCCCGGCGTGGCTCACGTTGTCGAGGCAGATCAGCTGCAGGCCCATCTTCCCGCCGGGCTGCAGCCAGGACGCGGCCCGCTCGAAGAACGCGCGGTAGACCTCGACCTTCTCGTCCGGGCTCAGCGTGTCGGACGCGAAGTGCTCGGTTGCCTCGATGCAGGTGATCGCGTCGTAAGGCTGGCCGGGCTCATGATCAACCCAGTTCTGGATTGAGTACGAGATCCGGGGCGCGAGTCGCCGCGCAGCGTAGTCGGCCTGCGCGGGGCTGAGCGTAAGACCCACACCCGAGGCCATGCCGTGCACCCGGGCGAACCGGTCGAGGAGCGCGCCCCACCCGCAGCCGACGTCGAGCACGCGGCCCCCGGCGACCCCGAGGCGGTCCGCGAAGAAGTCGAGCTTGCGGGCCTGGGCGCGGGCGAGCGAATCCCGGCTGTCCGCGGCGTCCCACCAGCCGCAGGAGTACACCATCTCCGGGCCCAGCCAGATCCGGAAGAAATCGTCGGACAGGTCGTAGTGGTGCATGATCGCGCGCGGCGACGTGCCCATCGCGGCCAGCCGGGCGGAGCTGGTCATGGCTCGCTGAAAACAGGCGGGCTCCCGGCCCCGGCTCCGGCTTCCAGGTGAGCGGCGACCTCACCGACGGTCCGCAGCGTGCTCAGGCCGCGGAGCACATCCATCGGCAGCTCGATCCCGGTGCGGATCTCGACGTCGGTGATGATCTCGGCCGCGGTGAGCGAGTCGACGCCCAGGTCCTGCAGCGTCGCGTCCGGTGAGACCTGATCGGCGGGCACCCCGCAGATCCTGACGATTGATTCGCGCAGCGCCAGGCCGAGATCCATCCCGTGTCCCCCTCCAGGCAGAGGAACAACACTAGACCTACCGGTGAGCTGTGAAAATAGGTACAGCCCCGGGACCCGCGAACGGCGAGGCAGGACGGCGATGACGACAACAGGAACCGGCGACCTGGCGCAGCTCGAGGCCGTCGTCGAGGAGAACCTCGGCCGGCACCTGGCCGCGGCCGACGACTGGATGCCGCACGAGTACGTGCCGTGGAGCGAGGGGCAGAACTTCGCCGCCCTCGGCGGCGAGCCGTGGTCCGCCGGGCAGTCGAAGCTCTCGCCGGCCGCCCGCACCGCCCTGGAGGTGAACCTGCTCACCGAGGACAACCTCCCCAGCTACCACGCCGAGCTCAGCCGGACGTTCGGCCGGGACGGAGCGTGGGCCGCCTGGGTCAACCGGTGGACGGCCGAGGAGGGCAGGCACGCCGCCTGCATCCGTGACTATCTCCTGGTCACCCGCGGGATCGACCCCGCGCAGCTGGAGCGCTCCCGGATGGCGACGCTGCAGGCGGGGTACGCCTCGGGCGGCAAGCCGCCCCTGCACGCCTGTGCCTTCGTGGCCTTCCAGGAACTCGCCACCCGCGTCGCGCACCGCAACACCGGCCGGTCCTGCGGCGATCCCGTCGCGGAACGGCTGCTGGCCCGGATCGCGATGGACGAGAACCTGCACATGATCTTCTACCGGAACCTCGTCGCAGCGGCCCTCGAGATCGCGCCCAGCCGCACCATGCGGGCGATCACCGACGAGGTCACGGGCTTCACGATGCCGGGCAGCGTCATTCCCGGCTTCGCCCGCAAGGCCGCGCAGATCGCCCAGGCCGGTGTCTACGACCTGCGCATCCACCACGACGACGTGATCATGCCGCTGCTGCGCTACTGGCGGGTCTTCGAGATCGGGGGCCTGACCCCCGACGGCGAGCAGGCGCGGCAGGAGCTGGCGGCAGCCCTGGCCGCCCTCGACGCCCGCGCCGCCAGGTTCGTCTCGCGGCGGGCCGAAGCGCAGGCCGTCACAGGCCGCGGGTGATGAACGCGAACAGCTGGTCGCCGACGTGGCGGACGAAGTCTTCGGGCATGTCCCGCAGCGGCCCGCGGGTGACCAGCACGGCCAGGCCGTGGACGCACGACCAGACCGGGTACTCCGCATCCGGCCGCCGCCCGGCGGGCAGGACCCCGGCCGCGACGAGATCGTCGAGCGCGGCGCCGAGCAGCTGGAACGGCATCGGCCCGGGACCCTCGCCCGCCGTGCCCGCGGCGTACTCCAGGTGCCTGGGCACCGCGAAGGCCGTCTCGAACAGGCCGGTCTCGTCCGTCGCGAACCCGAGGTAGGCCTCGCCCAGCGCGCCGAGCCTGGCGATCGCCGTCTCCTTCGGGTCGCCGCCCACGGGCACCGCCGCGACCTGCTCGCGCATCCGCCGGGCCAGCTCGCCCATGGCCGCGGCACCCACGTCGGCCAGCAGGGCGTCGAGATCGGCGAAATGCCGGTAGACGGCGTTGGGCGCAACCCCAACCCGGCGGGTGGCCTCGCGCAGGACGACGGCGTCGGGCCCGCCGGCCCGCGCCAGGTCCAGCCCGGCCGCGATCAGCGCGCTGCGGACCTGCCCCGGTGGCCTGCGCCCGGACGGTCGCGGCGGCGCGGCGGTCATGGTGGCCTCCGCATGGTGGACAGCGTACACGTCGCCGGGCTCGCGCAGCTCAATTAAGTGGACACTGTCCACATGAAGGATTATTGTGGACAGTGTCCACATAGCCAGACGGAGGAAATTCCCGTGAACGAGGTAGTCAGCACGCTCACCGCCCGCAACGCCCGCTTCGCGCGGCACAGCTTCGTGCCGGGCCGGCCGATGATGCCGGCGCTCCGGACGATGGTCATCGGCTGCGTCGACCCGCGCGTCGACCCCGCCCAGGTCCTCGGCCTCGCCGACGGGGACGCCCTGGTGATCCGCAACATCGGCGGGCGCTGGACCCCGGGCGCCCTGCAGACGATGGCGACGCTGCGCGCGATCGCCGAGGCCGAGGGCGGGGTGCCGGGGGCGGGGTGGAACCTCGTCGTGCTCCAGCACACCGACTGCGGCATCACCCGCCTCGGCGGCCGGCCCGACCTGGTGGCCGGCGCGTTCGGCATCGACGCCGCGGACCTGCCGGGCAAGGCCGTCGGCGACCCCCGCGCCGCCGTCGCCGTCGACGTCGCCGAGATCAAGGCCAATCCGTTCCTGCCGGCCGGCTTCATCGTGTCCGGCCTCGTCTACGACGTGCGGACCGGGCTCGTCGAGACGGTCGTCGCGCCGTCACAGCTGGGGGACGCGGCCTAGCACGGCCCGCTCGCCGCCGCCCCCGGCCGGCGGCGGCCCGGGCGGGGCTCAGCCGCGGCCGTAGGCGCTTCCGGCCGCGGTTGAGCCTCCCGCGCCGATGCGGGCGGACATTCATGCTGTACGGCCGCGGGGGCGCGGAGCACGCTCCGGACGGGAGCGCCGCGATCAGGGCGCGGAGAGGCCGAGGCTGGCGGGGATCGCCTGGACGGCGCGGTCAAAGCCCTGAAGGAGCGCCGTGCGGCCGCCCCGGCCGCCGCGGCGGACCCAGTCGCGCCCGGACAGGCTGAAGGCGGTCGTGGTGAGCTCGGCCAGGATGTGCAGCCGGAGGTCATCGGCGTCCAGCCGGAGCTTGCCCGCCAGGCTGGCGGTCATCTGGTCCTTGACCCCGGCGCGGTAGTGCTCGACGTACTTGAGCAGGGCCGGCTCGGCCGCGATCAGGCGGCGGGTGGCGACGAAGCGCTCGTCCCAGTCCGGGCCGAGCCCGGTGACGGCCGCGGCCAGCGCCTGGTGCAGCTCGCCCAGGACGGGGCCGGACAGCTCGCGGCCGGACAGCCCGGCCAGATGAGCGGTCCACAGCTCGGCCTCGGCGTCGATCGCCGCGGCTTCCTTGGCCGGGAAGAAGCGGAAGAACGTGCTCCTGGAGACCTCCGCTTCCGCGGCCAGCTCCTCCAGCGTGGTCGCGTCGAAGCCGTTCTGCGTGAACAGGCGCAGCGCCGCGTCGGCCAGCGCGCGGCGGGTCCGCAGCTTCTTGCGCTCGCGCAGCGGCAGGGAGCGGTCGAGCGGCGGGCGGGCGGTGGTCATGCCCCGCATCCTACTCCCCCAGACGGCACTCAGAACCTAACGGAACTGAAAACTTTTTAGGGCTTGATATTTAATAAGACTGAGTGCCAGAATCTGGCCATGGACTACAAGCTGGACATGAGCATGATGTTCGCGATGCACGACGCCCTGCGCCGGGAGCTGGCGCAGGTCGGGCGGATCGCGAGCGGGCGAGACGACAACCCGGGCACGCTGCTGCGCGCCGCACTCGGCTGGGAGCTGTTCAAGAAGTTCCTGACCGTCCACCACCAGACCGAGGACGACGTCCTGTGGCCGCCGCTGCGCGCCAGCGTGGCCGGGCGGCCCGAGCGGGCGGCGCTGGTCGACGCGCTGGAGGCAGAGCACGGCGTCATCGATCCGCTGCTGGCGGCCATCGACGCGGCCGCGGCCGACCCGGACTACGGCTACCAGCGGTTCGGCGACATCGTCGACGAGCTCTCGGCCAGGCTGAACGCGCACCTGGCCCACGAGGAGGCCGACGGGCTGCCGCTGATCGACGCCTCCCTGACCCCGGCGCAGTGGCAGCGCTTCGCCCAGGTCCACGGCGAGCGGAACCTGCCCGACGCGTCGCGGTTCATGCCCTGGCTGCTGGCCGGGGCGCGCCCGGAGGTCCTGGACGCGATCCTCGGCAAGTTCCCCCCGCCGCTGCTGACCGCCTACCGCGAGCAGTGGGCGCCCGCCTACGCCGCCCAGACGATCTGGCCCGCCGCCCGCGAGCCGGAGCCCCAGCACACCGGGCACG
Source organism: uncultured Actinomycetes bacterium (assembly GCA_963770375.1). Classification (GTDB taxonomy): domain Bacteria; phylum Actinomycetota; class Actinomycetes; order Streptosporangiales; family Streptosporangiaceae; genus DASVBE01. Next base: position 32,775 of record CAVYPM010000021.1, read on the forward strand.
AGGGCTAGGGGAACGCCATGTCAGTCCACGACCCGGAGAAAGCCGCGGTGATCCCGGCCACCACGGCGCCGGCCACTGCAGCGCCGGCCGCCGCCCGCCGCCGGCTCGGCCTTGCGCTGCTGGTCATCGCCACCGCGCAGCTGATGCTGGTGCTCGACGACACGATCGTCAACGTCGCCCTGCCGGACATGCAGCGTTCGCTGCACATTGCCGCGCCGCACCTGAACTGGGTGGCCAGCTTCTACGCGCTCGCGTTCGGCGGCCTGCTGCTGGCCGGCGGCCGGGCCGGGGACCTGTTCGGCCGCCTGCGGATGTTCCGGTCCGGGATCATCGTGTTCGCGCTGGCCTCGATGGCCGGCGGGTTCGCCCCGGACGGTACGGCGCTGCTGGCCGCCCGCATCGTGCAAGGGTGCGGCGCCGCGCTCGCCGCGCCCGGCGCACTGTCCCTGCTGGCCACCACCTTCCCGGCCGGGCCGGCCCGGACCCGGGCCCTGGGCGTCTACGGCGCTATGGCCGGGCTCGGCTCGGTGGCCGGACTGCTGCTCGGCGGCGCGCTGACCACCTACCTGAGCTGGCGCTGGGTGCTGTTCATCAACGTCCCGATCGCGGTGGCGGTGCTGGCCGGGACGGGCGTCCTGGTCGCCGGCGAGCGCGAGCACGGCACGCTCGACGTGCCCGGGGCGGTCACCGCGACGCTGGGCACCGGCTCGCTGATCTACGCGCTCACCCGCGGCAGCACGAACGGCTGGACCGACCCCGGCACCCTCGCCTCGTTCGCCGCCGCGGTCATGCTGCTGCTGGCCTTCGTGCCGATCGAGCGGGCCAGCCGGGCGCCGGTGCTGCCGCGCCGCTTTGATCGCCGACCGCAACCGCGGCGGCGCCAGCGCCGTGATGCTGCTGCTGGGTACGGGCATGCTCGCCATGTTCTACCTGCTGACCCTCTACCTGCAGCTCGTGCGGGGCTACTCGGCGATCCACACCGGCCTGGCGTACCTGCCGGTCGTGGCCGGCGTCAGCGTGGCGGCCGCCGGGCTCGGGCCACGGCTGCTGGCCGCCCTGCCCGCCCGGGCCGTCATCGCCGCCGGGATGATCCTCTTCGCCAGCGGCCTGGCCTGGTACGCGGCGGCGCTGACCCCCACCTCGGGCTACTTCGCGGTGATGGTCCCGGCCATGCTGGCCAACGGCGTCGGCGCCGGGCTGACGTTCGTCGGCTGCACCGCGACCGGCATGCACGGCGTCGCCCCGCGCGACAGCGGCGTCGCGGCCGGCCTGCTCAACACCAGCCTGCAGACCGGCAACGCGCTCGGCCTGGCCGCGCTGGCCGCCGTCGCCTCGATCGTGACCAGGAACCGCCTGCCCGGGCACACCACGGCCGCGGCGCTGACCGACGGCTACGTGGCCGGCCTGGCTGGCCGGCGCCATCATCGTCGCGGCCGGCGCCCTCGTCGCGCTGCTCACGATCAACGCCCGTCTCAGCGCCGCCGAGGCGGCCGGCCACTGAGCCACGGCCCTCACGCGTCGCCGATGACCCCGGCAGAAGTAACTTCCCGTAGCGGTAAGCTGCAGGAACGGGGGAAAGTCGCCCGAACCATGCTGGGGGGATTGCCGATGGGCAAGTACAGTGCGCGCCTGCTCGCTGCCGTGACGGCAGCCGTCGCGGCCTGCGCGCTGGCGCCGGCCGGAACTGGTTCCGCGGGCGGCGCGACGCACGCCGCGGCGGGTCCAGGAACCCGGCTGTGGCTCAGCCGCTTCAGCGGCGCCCCGGGCAGTTCCGACGCCCCGGCTTCGATGGCCGTCAGCCCGGGCGGCCGCCGGGTGTTCGTGACCGGGTTCACCGATGGCCATGCGCCCGGCGACTTCGGCGACTACGCCACCGTGGCCTACAACGCGCAGACCGGCGCCCGGCTGTGGGCGAGGCGCTACAACGGCCCCGGCAAGGGCACCGATCTGGCCACCTCCGTGGCGGTCAGCCCGAGCGGGACCATGGTCTTCGTCACCGGTTCCAGCATGCGGAGCCGCTTGGTCTCCGACTACGCCACGATCGCCTACAACGCGGCCACTGGCGCCCGGCTCTGGGTCCGGCGGTTCGGCTCGGGCGGCGCCTCGGCCGTGACCGCCGGGCGGGACGGGAGGGTGTTCGTCACCGGGTCCAGCCTGGGTGACTTCGCCACGGTCGCCTACCGCGCCGCCACCGGCACCCGGCTCTGGGTGACCCGCTACGACGGTCCCGGCCACGGCTTCGACAGTGCGACCTCGCTGGCCCTCAGCCCCGGTGCGGCGACGCTGTTCGTGACCGGGCGCAGCGTGAACGGGCAGGGCGTCTCGGCGGACGACTACGCCACCGTGGCCTACCGCGCGCGCACCGGCGCCCAGCGGTGGGCCACACGCTTCCACGGCGCCGCGAACGTCACCGACGGGGCCCGGTCGGTGGTCGTCAGCCCGCCCGGGGGCCGGGTGTTCGTGACGTTCGTGACCGGCGACCGGCGGGGCGCAGCCCCGCAGAACGATTACGCCACGGCCGCCTACCGCGCCGCCAGCGGCGCCCCGCTGTGGGTCAGGCGCTACAACGGCCCGGCCAATGGCTGGGACGACGCCAGTTCGCTGGCCGCCAGCCCGGCCGGGAGCATGGTGTTCGTCACCGGGGTCAGCGGCCGGACCGCGGAAACCTCGGATATGGCCACGGTCGCCTACAGCGCGGCCGGCTCGCGACTCTGGGTGCGGCGCTACGCCGGCCCCGGTCGCCACGGCGCCGCAGGCATCTCGGTCGCCACCGGCCCGGGCGGCAGGACGGTCTTCGTCACCGGGATCACCACGGCCGGGCACTTCGCCACGGTCGCCTACCGCGCCGCCAGCGGCGCCTGGCTGTGGGCCCGCCGCTACAACGGCCCCGGCCAGGGCGACGATCTCCCGGCTGCGGTGGTAGCCAGCCCGGCCGGGGGCCGGGTGTTCGTGACCGGACGGAGCCCGGGAACGGCCTCAGCGGACGACTTCGCCACGCTCGCCTACCGCAGCTGAGCAAGGCCAGTGGGCCGTGCCGCGGATGTGGGTAAGCGCGGGCCGGAACGGCACCGGGCGGATCCCGTGGTGCTCGACCGCCTCGATCGTGAAGCCTGCCGCGTTCCAGGGCAGGCGACCCACCTTTCTGCGCCGGAAGGCGTGCGCCAGCCGGGCCCGGGCCGATCCGGGCGGCGCCGGACGGCACGGGCCCGGGCGGGCCGCTAGGCCGCTAGCCCGTGGCCGGCCCCGGCGCGAAGGGCTGGACGTCGCCGCGGCAGCGGGTGATCTTCGGCGCCGGGGCCAGCGGCCGCAGCAGGTAGTTCCAGACCGTGTTGTCCACGCAGGCCGAGGTCAGCAGGGCCGTGTGACCCCAGCTGTCGCTGGCGACCAGGCGGCTGCCAGGCAGCATCCGGGCCGTTTCGACGGCGCTGGCGAAGCTGGTCGCCGGGTCCCACCGGGCGCCGATCAGCAGCACCGGCGCGGACGTGCGCGGGCTGAACGGGCCGCGGTAGACGTTGGGGTCCTGCGCGGTCCAGGTGCTGGTGGCGCACTGGGCGGTGTCCCAGGCGTAGGCCGCGCCGAAGTACCTGGCCTTGCGGCTGGCTGCCGCCGCGGCGGCGGGCCAGGCGGCGGCGTCCGCCGCGTGAAACCCGTCCGTGCACAGCACGCCTGACGAGGCCGCGACGTGGTCAAAGGGGACCTTGCCCGGCTGGAGCGCGGCGTGCAGCCGCAGCACCTGCCGGACCACGGCGGCGCGGCCGGGCCCGCCTCCGCCCGGTGCGGTGAGCCGGGCCAGGCCAGCCAGCTCGGGGAACAGGCCGCGGAAGCCAGCTGGCGCGCGCAGCCACTGGCCGGTGTCGCTGATCAGGTTCTGGTAAGTGAAGGTCACCGCCCGGATCCCGGGGGCGGCCAGCCGCTGCGGGTGGGCCCGGAGCCGGGCGGCCAGCCGGGCGAACCGGGTCGCGGCGACCGGGCTGCCGTGCGGGCCGGCGAACGGGCACGCGGGCCGGCCCGCTCGCTGGCACAGCGCCAGCAGCTTGCTCAGCACGCGGTCGCTGGCCGCCGCGGCGCCGAGCCGGTCGAGCTGCGGGACGCCCGCGGTGGCGGGCGTGCCGGCCCAGGCCCGCGGGTTGACGATGCCGTCGAGCACCATCGCCCTGACCCGGTCGGGGAACATGCTGGCGTAGACCAGCCCGAGGTAGGAACCGTAGGACACGCCGAGGAAGGTCAGCTTGCGGTCGCCCAGGGCGCGGCGCAGCACGTCCATGTCGCGGGCGTCCTCGGTGGTGGACATCGCGGACGCGATGGGCCGCGCGGTCGTGGAGCAGGCCCGGCCGAGGGCGCGGGCGGCGCCGATCCAGGTGCGCTGCGCCGCGGCGGTGACCGGGAACGGGGTGGCGGTGAGCGGGCCCTCGACCCGCGCCCGCTGTGCCTGGCTGGTGAAGCACCGGATCGGCGTGCTGCCGCCGACGCCGCGCGGGTCGGCCCCGACGATGTCGAACCGGTCGAGGATCTTCCTGGGCACGGCGGGCGGGACCGTGGCGGAGAAGGCGAAGTCGCGGGCCGAATCGCCGGGCCCGCCCGGGTTGACGAACAGGGTGCCCAGGCGGTGCCGGGGGTCCTTGGCCGGGATCCGCAGCAGGGCTATCCGGATCTTCGCGCCGTCCGGGTGGCGGTAGTCCAGCGGGAGCCTGGCGGTGGCGCACTGGGCGGTCTTCCGGCAGGTCCGCCAGTGCAGGACGGGCGCGGGAACCCGGTCGACCAGGCGGGCCTGTGCGGGCGTTGTCCGGTCCTGGGTGGTCCGGGCCGGGCTGGCCGCCGCGGCGGTCGCGGCGGGTGGCGGGGCGGCGGTGCAGGCCAGGCCGGCCAGGGCCAGGGAAACGAGGGCCGCCGTGGCGGCGCGGTGTACGGCAATGGTCATGCCGACCATCGTTCGGCGGCGGCGCCGCTGGGTCACCGGAGCGGGCCGGACACTTGGGGGTGGGGCAGGCCCTACCCCGCCTGGAGGTAGGCGAGGACGGCCATCACCCGGCGGTGCCTCGCGTCGCCGGGCGGCAGCCCGAGCTTGGCGAACACGTTGCCGATGTGCTTCTCCACCGCGCTGGCCGAGACCACGAGCCGCTCGGCGATGGCCGTGTTGGAGTGGCCCTCGGCCATCAGGGCGAGCAGTTCCCGTTCCCGCGCGGTCAGGGCGGCCAGCGCACTGTCCCGCCGCTGCCCGGCCAGGACCTGCGACATGACCTGCGGGTCGAGCACCACCGCGCCGCGGGCCACCCGGTCCAGGGCGCCCAGGAACTCCCCCACTCTGGCGACCCGGTCCTTGAGCAGGTAGCCGACCGCGCCGGCACCGTCCGCGAGGAGGTCGGCCGCGTAGGACACCTCCACGTACTGGCTGAGCACCAGCACGGGGGCGCCGGGCAGCCGCGATCGGATGGCAATCGCCGCGCGCAGCCCCTCGTCGGTGTGCGTGGGCGGCATCCGCACGTCGACGACCGACACGTCAGGACGGTGCGTCAGCACGGCGCTGACCAGCGCCGGCCCGTCCCCGACCGCGGCCACTACGTGGTGGCCGTCCTCGGCCAGCAGCCGGACCAGGCCCTCGCGCAGCAGCACCGCGTCGTCGGCCACGACGACCCGCAACGGCCGGCGCGCACGGTCCGGGCCCGGCTCCGGGCCGGGACCCGGGTCCGGGTCGGGCGGCCCGGGCACGGTCCGCGCGCCGGCTTCGCCGGGGGTCAGCAGCACGGGAGTTCCGCGGCGACGGTGGTCGGGCCGCCGGCCGGGCTGGTGACGGTCAGGCGGCCGCCCACCGCGTGCAGCCGGTGGTCCAGGCCGCGCAGCCCATGGCCCTTGACGAGGGCGGCGCCGCCCACGCCGTCGTCGGTGAGCCAGACCCGCAGGGTCCGGTGGCCGTGCCGCAGGCCGATCACGCACCGGCGGGCGTGGCTGTGCTTGGCCGCATTGGCCAGCGCCTCGGCGATCACGAAGTACGCGGCGGTCTCGACGGCCGGGTCCAGCCGCTGGCTCAGCTGCTGACCCGGCGGGCCAGCGTCGAGCCCGGCGGGGATCGTGGACCGGGCGGCCAGGGCGGCGAGCGCCGCGGGCAGGCCGCGGTCGGCCAGGACCGGCGGGGCGATGCCGCGGGACAGGGCCCGCAGCTCGTCCAGCGTCTCCCGGGTCTGGGCGATGGCGTCGGCCAGCACCGCCTGGGCCGCCTCCGGCCGGCTCGCGAGGTGGTGCTGAGCGCGGCCCAGGTCCATCGCGAGGCGGACCAGCCGCTGCTGCGGCCCGTCGTGGATGTCGCGTTCGAGCCGGCGCAGCGCGGCCGCATCGGCCGTGACCGCGGCAGCGGGCCCAGGGGCGGGACCGGGGCCGGGTCCCGGCAGGCCGATCCGGCGGTACAGCGCGGGAGGCCCAGCGTCGGCGGGCCCAGGGTCGGCGGGCAGAGCGGCGGGTCCCGGCCAGCCAATCCGGCGGTGCAGCGCGGCGGCCTCCCCGAGCAGCGCCGGGCCCAGGCCGACCAGGACGGCGACGCACAACCGGGTCACCAGCGGCAGGACGCACAGCAGGACCAGGCCGAGCGCGGTCCCCTCGACAGACTTGGGCGTGAGCGGGTTGCGCACGACGTCCGTGGCGGCGGCCGAGCCGGCGAACCACCACAGCGCCGTCACCACCCAGGTGACCAGGGCGACCGGGAGCACCAGCAGCGCGTGCGCCACGGCAGCCCAGCGCCGCGGACCGGGCCCGGCGCCTCCCGGGCGGCCGGCCAGCGCCCCCAGCAGGGCGGCCGTGATGATCACCGGCGCGATGAGCAGGTACAGCGATTCGGCGAGCGTGCGACGCACAGTACGGACCACGAACCGGGCGCCCGGCCACCTGACCCGGTCCGACGAGGGGTACGGCTCGGCCACGGCCCTTAGCCTACGGCCGGTTTCGCCCGCGCCCGCCATCCCGCGACGGCCCCACCGCCCCGGCGCATCGCGCTCGCTCCACCACCCGCATGCCACGCCCGTCCCATCGCGCCCAGACACCGCTGGGTGCCCTCCTTGCGCAAGGAGGGCACCCAGCGGTTTCCTAGGCCGCTCTGACCGGCTGGTAGGTCAGGCAGGCGATGCCGCCGTCGATCGTCTGGACGTCTACGAGGCGCAGCGGCTTCTTGCCGCTGGCCTGGCCGAACATCCGCCCGCCGGTGCCGAGCACGACCGGGAAGACCTTCAGCCGCAGCTCGTCCACCAGGTCGTGCTCGAGCAGCGCACGGACGAGCTGGAAGCTGCCCGCCACGACGAGATCGCCGTCGAGGCTGGCGGCCAGCTGTGAGACTTCGTAATCCATCTGGCCCTTGAGCACTGTTGAGTTGCTCCACGAGGGCTCGCCGAGGGTCGAGCTCACGACGTACTTGGGCATGCTGTTCAGCCGGTCCGCGAGCGCGCCGGTGCGGGACGGCCAGCGCGCCGCGAACCACTGGTAGGTCCGCCGGCCGAGCAGGAAGCCCTCGGCGGCCAGGGCCTCTTCCAGCGCGAGTTTGCCGATCTGCGGGCTGTCCTTGATCAGCCCGATCCACCCGCCGGCCCGGAAGCCCTCGTCACCGGCCGGGTCCTGGACGACGCCGTCCAGCGTCACGTTCTCGCTAACGATGATCTTTCCCATGTGAATCTCCTTGTGGTTGTTACGGTGCGACCCGCGGGCGGCCGGGCAGCAGCAGCGCCGTGGCCAGGCCGATCGCGGCCAGTACTGCGCAGGCCAGGAAGGCGGCCCGGTAGCCCGCGGTGAGCCCGGCGAGCGGGTCTGGCGAGGTGGTGCGCCGACCGGTACGCCTGGGCGCGGGAGGTGGCCACCGTGGTGGCGATCGCCACGCCGAGCGCGGTGCCGATCTGCAGGGCGGTGTTGGACAGGCCCGAGGCGAGCCCGGCGTCGTGCTCGGCCACCCCGGCGAGCGCCGCGACCGTGGCGGTCACGAACGCCAGGCCGATCCCCAGGCCGCACAGCAGCAGCCCGGTGAAGATGACCGGGAAGTAGCCGCCGCCCGCGGAGACCTGCGTGAGCACCAGCGATCCGGCGCCCATCAGCGCGAGGCCGGTCAGCGCGACCGGGCGGAACCCGGCCTTGAGCACGGCGGCCTGGCCGGTGATCGCGCCGGCCGTGGCCCCGGCGGCGAGCACCACCGAGCTGATCCCGAACCGCAGGGCCGAGTAGCCGAGCACCTGCTGCGCGAACAGCGTCAGCACGAACGGCAGGCCGACCGCGACGGTGCCGATCAGGACGGTCATCGCGTCGGCGGTGGCGAGCGTCCGGTTGCGGAAGATGCGCAGCGGCACCAGCGGGGCGTGATGGCGCGACTCGATCACCGCGAACGCGGCGAACAGCAGGACGGAGCCGGCCAGCGAGCCGACCGTCCGGACGCTGGCCCAGCCGGCCTGCGGTGCCGTGACCACCGCGTACACCAGCAGGACGAGCGCGCCGGTGCTGGTGAGCGCGCCGGCTGGGTCGTAGCTGCGCCGGGCCGTGGCCAGGGCGGCCCGGCTCTCCCGCAGCAGCGGCCGGGACAGCGCGAGCGCGGCCAGGCCCACGGGGACGTTGATGAAGAAGATCCACCGCCAGCCAGGGCCGTCGGTGAGCGGGCCGCCGATCAGCCACGCGGTGGTGGCGCCCACGCCGCCGAGCGCGCCCCAGATCCCCAGGGCCTTGTTGCGCTCGGCGCCCTCGGTGAAGGTGGTGGAGATGATGGACAGGGCGGTCGGGGTCATGATCGCCGCGCCGGCACCCTGGAGCACGCGGGCGGCCAGCAGCGCGGCCGGGGTCCAGGCCAGACCGCAGAGCAGCGAGGCGGCCGTGAACAGCGCTATCGCCGGTCATGAACACGCGCCGCCGGCCGAGCAGGTCGGCCGCCCGGCCGCCGGCCAGCAGCAGCCCGCCGAACACCAGGGCGTAGGCGCTCAGCACCCATTGCAGGCCCTGGGGTGAGAAGTGCAGGTCAGCGCCGAGTTTCGGCAGCGCCACCAGCGTGATCGTGCCGTCCAGCAGCACCATGAAGAACGCGCCGCAGAGCAGGGCGAGCGCTGCCCAGCGGCGCGGGTCGGGGGTGGTGGCGGCGGGCGCCAGGTGCGCCGGGCGCGCCGGGCGCGCCGCCGGTTTGAGCGATTCCATCGTCAGCCTCCGTCAGCCTCCGAAGTGCGGATCCTGGTGATGGGTACGCCGCGGCGCCGTGAAACTGGGCGGGCGCGGACCGCCCAGTTCGGCCTCGCCGCGGCGTACGTACGGGGTGGTAGGCGAACGCGGCGCGGGGAAGGTGATGAGGGTGAGCCCGGTGAGGTCGGACCTGCTGTCGAGGGCGCGGGCCGGGGACGGCGACGCGTTCCGTGAACTGGCCGAGCCGCACCGGCGGGAACTGCAGGTGCACTGCTACCGGATGCTGGGATCGTTCCAGGACGCCGAGGACGCCCTGCAGGACACGCTGCTGTCGGCCTGGCAGGGTATCGGCCGGTACGACGGGGAGCGCGCCTCGCTGCGCACGTGGTTGTACCGGATCGCGACCAACCGGTGCCTGGATCTTCTGCGTACGGCGAGCCGGCGGCCGGCCGTTCAGTGGGATATATCGCGGGTCGAGCCGCCCGAGCCGACCCGGCTGGGTGAGGTGCCGTGGCTGGAGCCGTATCCGGACGCGCTGCTGGGAGCGGCGGGGGCCGCCGGGGCGGGCGGGCCGGAGGCCCGGTACGAGGAGCACGAGGCGATCTCGCTGGCTTTCGTGACCGCGTTGCAGGCGCTGCCGCCGCGGCAGGTTGCCGTGCTCATCCTGCGGGACGTGCTCGGCTTCCGGGCCAGCGAGGTGGCCGGGATGCTGGACGCGACCGTGGACTCGGTGAACAGCCTGCTCAAGCGGGCGCGGACAGGGCTGGAGCGGGAACGAGCGGGGGCCAGGGCCGGGGCGGCGGACCGGGAGCCGCCGGCGGCGGCCGGGTCAGCCGCCGAGGAGGCGCTGGTGGCGGCGTTCACGCGGGCCTGGGAGTCGGCCGATCTGGACGGGCTGGTGGGGCTGCTGACCGACGACGTGTTCATGTCGATGCCGCCGATCCCGTTCGAGTACGAGGGCCGGGACGTGGTGGCGCGGTTCTGCGCCGGCCTGTTCGGCGCAGGCCGGCGGTTCGACCTGGTCCCGTCCCGGGCCAACGGGCAGCCGGCGTTCGGCGCTTACCTGCGGGCGCCGGGCAGCATCCGGCACGGGACGGGGCTGTACGTGCTCACGCTGTCGGGCGACAGGATCTGCGCGCTGACCCGGTTCGACAACAGCGTGCTGCCCTGGTTCGGCCTGCCGCGGTCGCTGCCCGGCCGGTAGCCCGCAACCGGGCGCACTGACCCGTGCACACGCCGGCGTCCGCTCAGCGGCACTGGCCTGGTCAGCGCGGGCGGACCGGGGCGCCGGTCAGGCGGGACAGGCGGCGGGCGAAGGCCGGGCCGCTGACCAGCCACGGATGGCCGCGCCGCTCCCCGGCCGTGCCCTGGTGGACCCAGCCGGCCACCTCGGTCAGCGCGCGCAGGCAGACCACCGCCTGGTGGTAGCGGAGCTCGCCGGCGCCGGTCCTGACCCCGGCGGCACGCTGGTAGCGGCGCACGAACCGGCCGGCCAGCAGCCGCCCGAGGGTGCGGACGGCCGGGCGGGCCCAGCCGGGGACGTCCAGCGGCGGCTCGCTGAGCAGCAGCGACGTGAAGCCCACGTCGTGCGCACGGGGCGCGATCAGCGTGGTGCTCCAGTCCAGCACGGTGATCCGGTCGCCGTCCGCGAGCAGGTTGAACGGGTGAAGGTCGCCGTGGCAGATCACGTCCGGGGCCGGCGCGGGCGGATGAGCGGCCAGCCAGCGCGCGGCGCCGGCCAGGTCGGTACGCCCGAACTCATCGGCGTGCCCGGCCAGCCCCGCGAGCAGCCCCGGGACCGTGACCGGCGCGTAGCCCACCCGGTCAGGAAGCCCGCCCGCCGCCACCGGCGCCGCGCCCGCCCGCCGGCCGGACCGTCCGACACAGCGGCCGCCACCAGCTCGCCGCGGACCAGATCCGGGTCCAGCGCATGAAGCCGCGCCATGGCCTCCGCAAGCACAACCGGGATCCGCCGCAGCAGCCCCAGCCCCGACGTCACCGCGCCCGCCCCGTCCAGGCCGGCCAGCAGCGGCCCCCCGGGAGCCCGGTCCATGATCATGAACGCCCGCCCCAGGCCATCCTCCGGACCGCCCGACGCCCGCACCATCGGCGTCGGGAACCCCGCCCCGGCCACCGCGCTCTGCACGATCGTCTCCTTGCGGGCCGCCCCCGGATCGGGCATCACCCGGGCCACCAGCTCCTTCGGCCACCCGTCCGGCGGCTCCGCCAGCGAGAACGAGCACAGCTCCGCCCAGAAACCCCCGTGCATCGGCTCCGGCCGGCGGTCATACGCCAGGCCCGGCTCCCCCGCCGCGGCCCGCAGCACATCCAGCAACTGCCCAGAACGATCAGTGTTAACCGTCACGGTATTTACCGTAACAGTGTCTCATGCTACTGTCTAGCCATGGCTCCCCAGGCTGAAGCAGCTGGCCCGGCCGACGCTCCCGATCAGCTGACCATCGATGACCTGGCCCGGCGGGTCGAGCTCCCGGTCCGCACGATCCGCGAGTACCACACGATGCGCCTGCTCCCGCCGCCGCTGCGGCAGGGACGGGTCGGCCTGTACGGCGGGCGGCACATCGAGCGGCTCCAGCTCATCAAGGCGCTCCAGCGCCGCGGCTACTCGCTGGCCGGGATCCGCGACCTGCTCGGCGCCTGGGAGCGCGGCAGTGACCTGACCACGCTGCTCGGCGTCGGCGGCGGCGAGGCCCCGCTGGACGAGACGCCACTGCGGCTGACCCGGGCCGAACTGCTGGACCGGCTGCCCGCGCTGGACGCCGGGGCGCTCAGCCGGGCCAGCCAGTCCGGCCTCATCCGCCCGCACGGCGACGACCACTTCCTGGTCCGCAGCCCGGCCCTGCTCGGGCTGGTCGCCGACGGCGTGCACCTGGGCGTCCCGCTCAGCGAGATGCTGGATCTCACCGAAACGCTCAGCGAGGACCTTGCCGCGCTCGCGGACAAGCTGGCCGGGCTGATCGTGACCGCCGTCTGGGAGCCGGTCTCGGCCTCCGGCCGGGCCAGCGAACTGCCCGATCTGTTCCGGCGCGGCCGGCTGCTTATCCTCCAGGGGGCGGCCAGCACGCTCGCTGACCGGCTGGCCGCCGCGCTGGCCGGCCGGGCCGCCACCGCAACCAACGGCGGCAAACTGCTGGCCGCGCTGGAGGAGATCCGCGTCGGCGCGGTCGCCGACGCCGCGGGCCGGATCCACCGGCCGGAAGGGGACCGATGAGCATCGCGAACACGGCGCAGGCCGAGCACTGGAACTCCGGCGACGCGATCGCGCACTGGCTGCGGAACCAGGATCGGTACGACCGGATGCTCCAGCCGTTCGCGGACCTGATCCTCCAGACGGTGGCCCTGCAGCCGGGCGAGCAGGTGCTCGACGTGGGGTGCGGCTACGGGGCCACGACGCTCGAGGCCGCCCGGCGGGTGGCGCCCGGGCCGGTGCTGGGCGTCGACCTGTCCGGCCCGATGCTGTCCGTGGCCCAGGACCGGGCGGCCGGGTCCGGCCTGGCGAACGTGGCCTTCGAGCACGGCGACGTCCAGGTGTATCCCTTCGGGCCGGCCCGGTTCGACGCGGTGATCTCCCGGTTCGGGGTGATGTTCTTCGAGGACCCGGTCGCCGCGTTCGCGAACATCAGGTCCGCGGTCCGTCCCGGCGGCCGCCTCGTGTTCGCCTGCTGGCAGCCCCTGGCATCTAACGACTGGCTGCTGGTCCCCGGGGCCGCGCTGGCCGAGCACGTGCCGCCCGGCGACTTCGGCACCGCGGACGGCCCGGGCATGTTCGCGTTCGCCGACCAGAACCTGGTCTACGAGATCCTGGCCGGCGCCGGCTGGACGGACATCCAGATCACGCCGCAGCAGGTCAGGCTGCTGGTCGGCGGCGGTGGCAGCGTGGACGACACCGCGGAATTCCTGCGCACCGCGACGATCGGCCGCACCATGCTGGCCGGCGCCGACGAGGCCACCACGGAGCGGGCCCTCACCGCCGTCCGCGCCGCGCTCGCCCAGCACGCCGACGCCGGCGGCGTGCACCTCGGCGCAGGCGTCTGGCTCGTCCAGGCGGCCGCCCCCGGCGCCACGCCCTCCGGCTGACCGGCACCAGCAGGCTGACCGCCGTCACCACGACGCCTTCCAGGAAGGATTACGGCATGCCCGCGCGGGCCAGGCCGGCGTAGCTGACCAGGCGCGGCGGAACTCAGGCGCCCTGGGCGGGGAAGCGGGCCGCGATGGCTGCGCCTCCGGCGGTGCCCTCGATGAGCCTCCGGAGCAGGCCGGAGAGCTGGCCGATCTCCTGGCCGGTGAGGGCGCTGGTGATGGCGTCGCGCACCTCGGATGAGCCCGCCGAGGCGGCCTGGGCCTCGCGGCCGGCCTCGGTGAGGGCGAGGGAAACGACCCGGCGGTCCTGCGGGCTGGGGGTCCTGGCGACCAGGCCCCGCTGGACGAGGGCGTCGACCAGGCGGCTGGGGCTGCCGGTCTCGCAGACCAGCAGGCGGCCGAGTTCGGCGAGCGAGAGCGGCGCGCGGTCGCGCAGCACGTCGAGGACCTCGGCCTGCGCGGGCGTGAGCCCGGCGTCCCGCAGCCGGGCGGCCAGGCGGCGGCTGCCTTCCCGCTGGACCGCGAGGATCAGGTAGCGCAGTTCGTCGGCCGCCCGCCCGGGACGCGCGGGCTGCCGCACGGTCTGCGACGCGGGCTCGGATCCGGGCACGGTTTCTCCTTCCAGCGAGACCACCTTGACGGCGGCCTCCTTCGCTTGATACTAATGACATGTCATTGAATGACACAACATCAGTTGACACATCACTGAGTTCTCAGTGTAGGGACATCACGAGGAGACGCAAGTGAACGAGAACGTGGTCATCATGGGAGCGTCCGGAGCGAGCGGGCAGCGGATCGCCAGGGCGCTGGCCGCGCGCGGGATACCGCTGACGCTGGCCGGCCGGAACCGCGGCACGCTGGCCCCGCTGGCCGGCGAGCTTGGCGCGGCGGTGGCCGAGGCCGACATCGCCCGGCCCGGCCCGGTCCTGCGCCAGGCCCGGATGGTGGTGAACACCGTCGGGCCGTTTGCCTCGCAGGCGCCGGCGCTGGCCGCGGCCAGCCTGGCCGCGGGCGTGGCCTACGTGGACATCGCGAACGAGCTCACGGCCACCACGAGCCTGCTGGAGCTGGACGGCCAGGCGAAGGCGAGCGGCACGGTGCTGGTCACCGGGGCCGGCTTCGGCCCGGCCGTGACCGAGTCGATGCTGCTGCGCCTGCTGCCCACGCTGCCCGGCCCGGCCGCGCGGGTCCGGGTGGCGGGCGCGCCGAGCGCGCCGGGCGGGCCGGTCTCCCCCGGGATCCAGGCCACGGCCGCGCAGGCCGCCGCCGAGGGGACCGCCTGGTACGCCGGCGGCGAGCTGACCCGGGCCCCGCTGGGCACCGGCGGCACGCTGATGACGCTCGGCGGGCACGCCTGGCCGATGATCCCGGCGGCCACGGCCGAGCTGGAAACGGCCCGCCGGGCCAGCGGGGCGGGGGACGTGATGGCGTTCTTCGCGGTCCCCGGCCAGCGCCCGGTCACCGACGGGACCTCGTACGCCTACGCCGAGGCGCAGGACCACGCCGGGAACGCGGTCGCCGCCCTGGCCACGCTGGGCCTGGGCCTGGACGTGACCGCGGCGATCGCCGCCGAGACCGTGTACCGCATCCTGGACGGCCAGGCCGGCAGCGCAGGCCGGCGCCTGGACCCCGGGCGCCCTGTTCGGCCCGGACCTGGTCACCGCCGCCGCGCCAGCCACGATCGTCCCCGTCGACCCGGCCACGGTGTGGACCACCCCGGCAGGCCAGCCCTGACGAACGGCCGCCGGTGCCCGTAGCGGGTGATCGATGTCCCGTCGATCGGCATCTATCGCGATCGACGGGACATCGATCACTAGCGCGGGGCCGGGCTGGCGGTCAGAGGTCCTCGAGGCCCAGGTCGACGTTGGGGCTCTGGATGCCGCCGTCGACCTCGAGGATCTTGCCGGTCAGGTACCCGCCCGACGGCGCCGCCAGGTACACCACCGCCGCGGCGACCTCGCGCGGGTCGCCGATGCGGGCCAGCGGGGTGGACTGCTCCAGCTGCTGGCGGAGGCCGTCGTCGCTGACCACGATGTCGAGGGCCGAGGTGGCCGCCGCGCCCACGGCGATGCCGTTCACCCTGATCCGCGGGGCCAGATCGGCCGCGGCCAGCCGGGTGTAGTGAGCCAGCGCGGCCTTGGCGGTGCCGTAGGCGAGGTAGCCGCGGCCCGCGACCCGGCCCACCGTGGAGCCGATGTTGATGACGGCGCTGGTCGTGCCGTTCTCCGCGGCGGCCAGCAGGTGCGGGACCGCGGCCCGGGTCAGGCTGTGCGCGGTCGCCACGTTGAACTCGAAGGCCCGGCTCAGGTGCCGCGGTGCGGTGTCCAGGAAGGGACGCGGCATGGCGCCGCCGACGTTGTTGACCACGATGTCGAGCCGGCCGAACGCGCTGACCGCCGCCTCCGCCAGACCCGCCGCCGCGTCCAGGTCGCTCAGATCGGCGGGCACCACCACGGCGCGGCGGCCGGCGGCCTCGATTTCCTGGGCCACCTTGGCCAGCTGCTCCTCGCTGCGGGCCGAGATGACCACGTCGGCGCCCGCCTCGGCCAGCGCCACCGCGGCGGCCGCGCCGAGCCCGCGGCCGGCCCCGGTGACCACCGCGGCCCGGCCGTCGACACGGAAGAAATCCCCGATCATGGTCCTCCCTCGGCTGCCCGTATGCCGGACAAAAGTAGAACAGGTTTCACTTGGCCCGGCAAGACAGGCCCCGCCCCGAGGATGTGCCATTCACGACTTCTATGCCTTCAATGGCACATCCTCGAGGGCGGGCGGCGCTGCGGGGTCAGCGGGCCGCGATCCCGTCGAACAGGATGCGCAGGAAGCCGTCCACGACCTGGCCGGTGGTGTAGCCGCCGGTCCGGCGCCACTGGGCGGGGATCCACAGCACGTCCCGCATCAGCCGGTAGGTCAGCTTCGCGTCCAGGTCCGGCCGGAACAGCCCGGCCTCCTTGCCCTGCTCCAGCTGGGTGATCCAGGTGCGCTCGAACTCCTTCAGCGCCTTGGGCAGATACGAGAAACGCGGCTGCGTGCTGAAGTAGCTCCAGTCGTTCTGCAGCATGGCCAGGGCCGCGCGGTGCTGGGACAGGGTCTCGCTGGTGGTCCTGACGATCTGCTCGATGACCGCCCGCGGGTTCCCGGCCGAGGCGACCGCGGCCCGGTAGTCCGCCAGCACGGCCTTGATGAAGCCGGACAGGATCTCGTCGCCGATCGACTCCTTCGAGTCGAAGTGGTGGTACAGGCTGCCCGACAGGATCCCGGCGGCGTCCGCGATCTCGCGCACGGTCGTGGCGCGGTAGCCCTTCTCCGCGAACAGCTCGCCGGCCAGCACGACCATGTGCGCCCGCCGGCCGGAGCGCCCGGCCGGCCCGGGATCGGCGGCGGCCGTCCGGCCACGGCCGCTAACCTGGCTCTTCCTGGTGGTTCCCACCGTCCCATTATCACGGAACCCCGCTCACCCTCCCTAGCGCTTGCTCGGTCAGGGACTTTCCGCCGCCTTCGGCAGCCTTCTGCCGCCTTCGGCCGCACCCCCGGCGGGTCTGTCCCGGGCCGGCGCCCGGCTGTTAGGCTCACCAAGCAAGCGTTTGGTTGAAGCAGTTGAAGCGGTTGGTCTGGCGGTTATCTCAGAACCCGGGAGGCGCTGTGGGCCGGCTGGATGGCAAGGTCGCGCTGATTACCGGGGGCGCCCGGGGCATGGGGAAGTCGCACGTGCGGCACTTCGTGGCCGAGGGCGCGCGCGTGGTGTTCGGCGACGTGCTCGACGACCGGGGCAATTACGTCGCCGCCGGGATCGGCGACGAGCACTGCCGGTACGTGCACCACGACGTGACCAGCGAAGACGACTGGGCCGCCGCGGTCGCCGCCGCGACCGATGCGTTCGGCCGTCTCGACATCCTCGTCAACAACGCCGGCGTGCTGAAGTTCGGCCGCATCACCGATATGCCGCTGGCGGACTTCCGGCGCATCCTCGAGGTCAACGCGGTCGGCTGCTGGCTGGGCATGAAGGCCGTGATCCCGGCGATGAAAGAGGCCGGCGGCGGCTCGATCGTCAACATCTCCTCGGTCGAGGGCTTCACCGGCGCGGCCGGGCTGTCCGCCTACAGCGCCAGCAAGTTCGCGATCCGGGGCATGACCAAGGCCGTGGCCAGGGAACTGGGCGAGTACAAGATCCGGGTCAACTCCGTGCACCCGGGCGGCGTGCTCACCCGCATGGTGCTGGACACCGGCGGCATCAACTACACCGGCGACGAGGACGGCACCGGCTTCCTCAACGCGATGCCGCTGGCACAGGTTCGCCGAGCCGGCCGAGATCTCCCGGCTGGTCGCCTTCCTGGCCTCGGACGACTCGTCCTACTCGACCGGCAGCGAGTTCATCGCCGACGGCGGCCTGCTGTCAGGCCCCGGCTACTGACCGGCGCGACCGGCCGACCAAGCCGAAAGGAGCGACATGACCGACGCGCTGGCACTGGACGGCCGGGCCGCGATCGTGACCGGGGCGGGCAACGGGCTCGGCCGCGCCGAGGCGCTCGCGCTGGCCGCGGCCGGGGCCCGCCTGGTCCTCAACGACCTGCCGGGCGACGCGGTCCAGGAGGTCGCCGGCGAGATCACCGCGGCCGGCGGCGAGGCCGTCGTCGTCCCCCGGCGACATCGGCGAATGGGCAACCGGCCAGCAGCTCGTCGCGACCGCCCTCGAGACCTTCGGCCGCCTCGACATCCTGGTCAACAACGCCGGCGTCCTGCGCGACCGCATGGTCTTCTCGATGTCCGAGCCGGAATGGGACCTGGTTCTGCGCACTCACCTCAAGGGCCACTTCGTCACCTCCAGGTTCGCCACCGCGCACTGGCGCGAGGCCAGCAAGCAGGCCGGCGGCCCCGCCTACGGCCGCATCGTCAACACCTCCTCCGAGGCGTTCCTGCTCGGCTCGTCCGGCCAGCCGAACTACGCCGCGGCCAAGGCCGGCATCGCCGCGCTGACCGTGACCACGGCCCGCAGCTGCGGCAAGTACGGCGTCCGCGCCAACGCGATCTGCCCCCGCGCCCGGACCGCGATGACCGCGGACCTGATGGGCACGGCCCCCGGGCAGGGACCCGACCCGCTCGCCCCTGAGCACGTCGCGCCGCTGGTGGTGTACCTCTCCAGCCCGAAAGCGGAGCACGTCAACGGCGAGGTGTTCGTCGTGCACGGCGGCGTGGCCGCGGTCATGGAGCCGCCCCGGATCCGGGCCACGGTCCTGGCGGCCGACCACGGATCCGCCGACGGCATGTGGAGCCTGGAGAGTGTCGAGCGCGCTTTTGAACCCCTTTTCAGGAATACGGCAGCGGGGGCCCCGGCCGGCTTCGCCTGCGAGGACACGCTGGCGCTGGCCACCGAGACGATCGGGTTCAGCCAGTGAAGCAGCGCGACCGGGTGACGATGACGGCGGACGAGGCCCAGGCCCTGCTGGCCTCCTCGCGCAAGCTGCAGCTGGCCACGCTCAACCCGGACGGCACGCCGCACCTGGTCACGATGTTCTACGTCCTGCAGGACGGCCAGATCGCGTTCTGGACCTACCGGGCCTCGCAGAAGGCCAGGAACCTGGCCCGCGACCCCCGGGTGACCTGCCTGGTGGAGACCGGCGAGGACTACTTCGAGCTGCGCGGGGTGCAGGTCGTGGGCACGGTCCGGTGCGTCGAGGACCCCGACGGCGTGCTGGAGATCGGCCGCGGCGTCGCGGCCGCGATGGCCGGCGGCCCGGACGGCGTGGTCGAGGAGTACGTGCAGCAGGCGGCCCGCAAGCGCGTCGGCTACCTCGTGCAGCCGGCCCGGATCATCTCCTGGGACCACCGCAAGCTGGTCACCCCGGCCGCGCCCTGACCGGCGCCAGCGCCGGCCCGGGGCTCAGGGCACCGACCGGATCCGCTGGACCAGGACCGAGCCGGTCACCACGACCACGGCGACGGTCAGGTACAGCGACGTGTACCCGCCCAGCTGGCTGACCAGCGGCGCGGCGATCGCCGGGGCGAGCACCTGCGGCCCGGAGTTGGCGATGTTGATCAGGCCCAGGTCCTTGGCCCGGCCCTCGGCCGACGGCAGCACCTGGGTGACGAGCGCCGCGTCCACCGACAGGTAGACCCCGAATCCGAGACCGGCCAGCCCGGCCGCGGCGATCGTGGCCGACCAGGTCGGCCGCAGCGCGAGCAGCAGCGCCGCAGTCGCCATGACCAGCCCGGCGATCGTGACCGGCAGCTTGCGGCGGCCGGTCCGGTCGGAGATCACGCCGCCGGCCACCGCGGTCAGCGCGACCCCGGCCAGGTACACCAGGATCAGGATCACCAGACCGTCCTCGGCCTTGTGGCCGGGGAACAGCTGGCTGTAGTGCAGCCGGTCGCGCAGGAAGTACAGCAGGTAAAGCAGCGTCATCCCGTTGCCGAGGTTGACCGCGAACCGGGTCAGCCAGGCCCAGGCGAAGTCCGGGTACCGCCGCGGGCTCAGCCAGAACGACCGGGCGAAGTCCGGCCACGACCACGGCGGCCGCGCGCCGGCAGGCATCGGCGAATCCGGCGTGCCCAGCGCGAACGGCAGGGTGCAGGCCACCACGCAGGCGGCCAGCAGCGCGTACCCGGCGTTGCCGGTGACGACCTTGGTGACCAGCACGACGGCGAGCAGCACGCCCACCGACTGGGGCAGGCCGATCCAGCCGGACACCGTGCCGCGCTGCTCGACCGGCACGTGGTCGGGCACGGCCGCGCTGAGGCTGGCCTGCAGCGCGTTCAGCCCGGCCTGGGCCAGGCACCAGCCGGCGATGACGCCGGCCAGCGTGTGCTGGCCGGCCAGGAAGGCCAGCGCGGCCCCGCCCGCCAGCGCGCCGCCCACCAGCCACGGCCGCCGCCGCCCGAACCGGCTGACGGTGCGGTCCGACAGCGCCCCGGCGACCGGGTTGGCGATCATCGCCACCGCCGCGCCCAGCCCGGTCACCACGCCGAGCACCGCGACCTTGTGGGCGGACCCGGCGATGTCCTGGACCTGGTTGGGGAGCAGGACGGAGATCGGGCCGAGGTAGGCCAGGTACAGCCCAAGGTTGGCCAGCGCGATCAGCGCGATCCAGCGCCGTCCGACCCGCTGCGTGGGCTCGGCCGGCCCGCCGTCCGGTTGGCGGGCCGGCGCGGCCCCGGGCCCAGTCCGGCGGGCCCTGCCGAGCGTCACATCATCTCGTCGGTGAACGGCAGGAACACCGTCTTGACCTCGGTGTAGGCCTCGATCGCGGTGCGCCCGCCCTCCCGGCCAAGCCCGGACTGCCGGTAACCGCCGAACGCCGCGTGCGGCTCCAGCGTGTAGCCGTTGATGCCGACGGTGCCCGCCCGCAGCGCCTTGGTCAGCCGCATCGCCCGCTTGACGTTGCCGGTCCACACGGTGGCGGCCAGCCCGTACTCGGTGTCGTTGGCGATCCGCACGGCCTCGTCCTCGTCGGTGAACGGGATCACCGAGAGCACCGGGCCGAAGATCTCCTCCCGGGCGATCTGCATGTCGTTGTTCACGTCGGTGAACAGCGTCGGCGCGACGAAGTTCCCCGCCGCCAGGTCGCCCTCGCTGCGGGTGCCGCCGCTGACCAGCGTGGCCCCCTCGGCCTGGCCCGCCTCGATCAGCGAGAGCACCCGGTCCAGCTGGCGGGTGTTGATCAGCGGCGAGGCGGTCACCGCCGGGTCGAACGGGTTGCCGTAGCTGACCATGCCCGCGATGGCCTGGGAGACGCCAAGGAACTCCTCGGCCACGTCGCGGTGCACCAGGGCCCGGGTCTGGGCCAGGCAGACCTGGCCGGACAGCCCCAGGGTGACCGTGCCCATGGTCAGCGCCGCGGCGGTGCCCACGTCGGCGTCGGCGAAGATCAGCGCCGGGCTCTTGCCGCCCAGCTCCAGGCTGACCCGCTTGAAGCCGTCCGCGGCCGCGTGCATGATCTTGCGGCCGACCGCCCGGCTGCCGGTGAACGAGAGCTTGTCGACCATCGGGTGGCTGATCAGCGCGTCGCCGGTGGGCTCGCCCGGGCCGGTGACGATGTTCAGCACGCCCGGGGGCAGCCCGGCCTCTTCCATCAGCCGGGCCAGCCGGAGGACCGCGAACGTGGCGTACTCCGACGGCTTGGCCACGATCGTGCAGCCCGCGGCCAGCGCCGGGGCCGCCTTCTGGGCGAACAGCAGCAGCGGCGCGTTCCACGGGATCACCGCGCCGACCACGCCGACCGGCTCGCGCAGCGTCATCACCAGGTGATCGCCGCCCTGGAACGGCGGCAGCGTCTCCCCGCCGAGCTTGTCCACCCAGCCGGCGTGATGCTCGAAGATGTCGGCCACCATGTTCGCGGACATCCCGTACACCGAGCCGAAGCTCAGCGGCACGCTGTTGTCCAGGGCCTGCAGCGCGAGCAGCTCGTCGCCGTGCTCGCGGACCAGCTCCGCGATCCGGCGCAGCACCCGGATCCGCTCGCCGGCCCGGGTCCGCGGCCAGGGCCCTTCGTCGAAGGCCTTCCGCGCGGCGCGCACGGCCTGGTCCACGTCCTGGGGGCCGGCAATGGGGAACGAGGCGACGTCTTCGCCGGTCGCCGGGTGCCGGTGGTCCCAGGTCTCGCCGGAGCTGGCGGGCACCCACTCCCCGCCGATCAGCAGGAGCCCGTCGCCGAGCCCGACCTCGTCGCGGTGCGGCTTGATGGAAGCGACCATGGCAAAGCTCCTTACGGCCGGAGGCGCCCGCGCGCAGACTGCACTTCCAGAGAACAGTGTCAATATAGAACACGTTCTAGTCGTCGTAAGGAGACTACACCGGGCCCTTCGCCGCCGCCAGGTACGCCGGCCGCTCGCCGCCGCCGTGCAGAAGCAGGGATGCGCCGGTGACGTAGGAAGCCTGGGCGGAGGCCAGGAACAGGCAGGCACCAGCCACGTCGGCCGGGGTGGCCATCCGGCCCATCGGGATGGTCCGGCCGATCCCGGCCATCGCCTCGGCGTCGCCGAAATGCTGCGCGGCCCCGGCCGGCGTCTCCACCGGCCCGACCACGACCGTGTTCACCCGGACGGCGGGCGCCCACTCCACGGCCAGGCTGGTAGCCAGGCTGGCCAGGCCCGCCTTGGCCGCGCCGTACGCGGCCGTGCCCGGCGACGGCCGGATCCCGCTGACGCTGCCGATCATGACGATCGACCCGCCGCCGTCCTGCGCCTTGCATGATCCGGTTGGCGGCCTGGGACACGTGCAGCGGCGCGATCAGGTTGAGCTCAATGATCTTCGAGTGGAAGCGCGGCGACGCGGTGGCAGCCTCCGCGTAGGGCGCCCCGCCCGCGTTGTTCACCACCACATCCAGCCGCCCGAACCGGTCCGCGGTCTCCGCAACCACCCGCTCTGCCTGCGCCGGATCCCGCACATCAGCCTGGCTGAAAACGGCGCCTCCGCCCGCCCGCCTCAGGCAGCGCGGTCTCGTCCACGGGTGGCGTCCGCCCGCAGACCAGCACGTCAGCGCCAGCCGCCAGGAACGCCGAAGCGATGCCCGCGCCGATCCCCCTGGTCCCGCCGGTGACAAGCACCGCCCGTCCCGCGAAGTCGCTGCTGTCTGCCGGACATGGCCCACATGCTAGGCCCGGCACCAAGCAAGCGATAGGCCGCTCAACCGTGGCAGGGCGCTCAGGCGGCAGGCTCGACGGCGGCCTCGCAAGCCGCGGCTACGACTCGTCGCCTAGACAATCCGGCCAGCGCTTGACGTGCCGCGCTCCTGGGATGGCGCGCTGGCGGCACGGGGCGGGGCGGCCGCCCGGAGACGCGGCCGCCCCGCCCCATCCCGTCAGCCGCAGGCGACTACCACGGCCGGGCTTGACCGACGCCATCGGTCCACCATAGAGGCGCCCTGCGCCGCCGGTCCCCCGGTTATCTGCGTGCTAGGGTCGGCACCAAGCAAACGCTAGGTCGAGCACGGCAGGTGGGCGCCTTGGCTTGGCCTGGCGCCCCGGTGACCAGCGAGGACGTTGCGATGGGAATCGAGGTTCGCAGCAGCGGCGGTGTTGCCGAGATCGTTATTGATTACCCGCCGGTCAACGCAATTCCTGTGCAGGGCTGGTTTGATCTTGCGCACGCTGTTACCGCGGCGGGCGACGACCCTGATGTGCGGGTTGTGGTCCTTGCTGCTGAAGGGCGCGGGTTCTGCGCTGGGGTGGACATCAAGGAGATGCAGCGCACTCCGGGGCACGAGGCGCTGGTCGGGGCCAACCGGGGCTGCTTTGCGGCATTCGCCGCGGTGTACGACTGCGCGGTGCCGGTGATCGTTGCGGTGCAGGGCTTCTGCCTGGGGGGCGGGGTGGGCCTGGCCGGGAATGCCGACATCGTTGTTGCGGCGCAGGGCGCCACGTTCGGCCTGCCTGAGGTGGACCGCGGGGCGCTGGGGGCGGCTACGCACCTGGCCCGGCTCGTGCCGCAGCAGCTGATGCGGACGATGGTCTACACCTGCCGCCCGGTCACCGCCGAGCAGCTGCTGGTGTTTGGGACTGTGCTTGATGTGGTGCCGCCAGAGGAGCTTCGGGGGGCGGCGGTCACGCTGGCGGGCGAGATCGCCGCCAAGGACCCGGCCGTGATACGGCTGGCCAAGCAGTCGCTCAACGGGATCGACCCGGTGGATGTGAAGCGGTCCTACCGGTATGAGCAGGGCTTTACGTTCGAGCTCAATCTCACTGGGGCTGGTGACACGGCCCGCCAGGCCTTCGTGGACGGCTCGCAGTGACCAGCAGCACCCCCGCCGTGGCCCGGTCTGCCGGTCCCACCAGCTCCGCAAACCTCACCAGTCACACCGGCCCCGCCGGCAGGCTGATGAGCCCGGATCAGGTTGCCGGGGAGCTGCGGTCCGGGATGACGATCGGGATTGGGGGGTGGGGGTCGCGGCGCAAGCCGATGGCCCTTGTGCGGGCCATTCTGCGGGCCGGGCTGGACGATCTGACCGTGGTCTCTTATGGGGGGCCCGATGTGGGGCTGCTTGTTGCGTTCGGGCGGGTGCGGCGGGTTGTTTGCGGCTTCGTTTCCCTCGACTCGATCGCGCTGGAGCCGCATTTCCGGCTCGGGCGGCAGCAGGGGCGGATCGAGCTGACCGAGGTGGACGAGGGGATGCTGCACTGGGGGCTCCTCGCGGCCGCGCACCGGCTGCCGTTCCTTCCCATGCGGGCGGGGCTGGGGACTGATGTCCTGCGGGTCAACGCTGAGCTGCGGACGGTCCGCTCGCCTTATGACGACGGCGAGGAACTGGTGGCCATGCCGGCCTTGCGGCTCGATGCTGCGCTGGTTCACGTCAACCGGGCCGACGCCAACGGGAACGGGCAGTATCTCGGGCCGGACCCGTACTTCGACGACCTGTTCTGCCTGGCCGCGGAGCGGGCCTACCTGTCGTGCGAGCAGGTGGTGCCGACAGCCGGGCTGCTGGACGGCGGGCCGCCGCAATCCCTGCTGATCAACCGGGCCATGGTGCACGGCGTGGCGCACACCCCGGGCGGCGCGCACTTCACCAGCTGCGTGCCGGACTACGGGCGGGACGAGGCGTTCCAGGCGCACTACGCGGCGTCGGCCCGCAGCCCGGAGGACTGGGAGCGGTTCCGCGGGGAGTTCCTGGATGGCGACGAGGCGGACTACCAGAAGGCCGTACGGGAGTTCGCGGACCGTCAGGCCGCGGCGGCGGCGTCATGAGTGCTGAGCCGACCCGGGCCGAGGTCTGCGTTGTTGCGTGCGCGGAGGCGTGGCGCGGGGACGGCGCGATCCTGGCCAGCCCGATGGGGCTCATCCCCACGCTCGGGGCCCGGCTGGCGCGGCTCACGTTCGCGCCGGACCTGCTGCTGACCGACGGTGAGGCGCACCTGGTGGCGCCCGGCGGCGACGTTGTCGAGGGCTGGCTGCCGTACCGGTCGGTGTTCACGATGGTGGCCCGCGGGCACCGGCACGTGATGATGGGCGCCGCGCAGATTGACCGGTTCGGCAACCAGAACATCTCCTGCGTCGGCGACTGGGCCCGCCCCAAGGCCCAGCTGCTCGGCGTGCGCGGCGCGCCGGGCAACACGATCAACCACCCGACCAGTTACTGGATCCCGCGGCACTCCCGCCGGGTGTTCACCGAGCCGGTGGACATGGTCAGCGGGATGGGCTACGACCGGGCGGCGGCGCTCGGCCCGCGGGCGGCCCGGTTCCACGAGGTGCGGGTCGTGGTCACGAACCTGGCCGTGCTGGACTTCGCCACCGCCCATAGCGGGATGCGCCTGCGGTCCGTGCACCCGGGGGTGTCCGTGGACGAGGTCACGGAGGCCACCGGGTTCCCGCTGGTGATCCCGCCCAGCGTGGCTCAGACCCGGCCGCCCACCCCGGCCGAGCTGGCGCTGATCCGCGGCACCCTGGACCCGGACCGGCACCGCGACGCGGAGCTGGGATGACCGCCCGGATCCGGACCCCGCTGACCGGCCTGCTCGGCATCGACTGCCCGGTCGTGCAGAGCGGCATGGGCTACGTGTCCGGGCCCCGCCTGGTCACCGCGGTGTCCCAGGCCGGCGGCCTGGGCATCATCGCCTCGGCCACGATGAGCCTGGCCGAGCTGGAGGCCGCGATCCGCGAGGTCAAGGCCAGGACCGGCGCCCCGTTCGGGGTGAACCTGCGGGCCGACGCGGCGGACGCGCGCGAGCGGGCCGAGCTGATCATCGCCGAGAAGGTGCCGGTGGCCTCGTTCGCGCTGGCCCCGACCCGGGAGCTGATCGCCGCCCTGCGCGGCGCCGGGGTGGTCACGATCGCCTCGGTGGGAGCCCGGCGGCACGCGGAGAAGGTCGCGGCGTGGGGCATCGACGCGGTGATCGCCACCGGCGGCGAGGGCGGCGGGCACACCGGCGCGGTGCCGACCAGCCTGCTCATCCCCCAGGTGGTGGACGCCGTGGACATCCCGGTGATCGCGGCGGGCGGGTACTTCGACGGCCGCGGGCTGGCCTCCGCACTGGCCTACGGGGCGGCCGGGATCGCCATGGGCACCCGGTTCCTGCTGACCAGCGACAGCCCGGTGGCCGACGCGGTCAAGCAGGTCTACCTGGACGCCGATCTGGCCGGCACGGTCGTGACCACCAGGGTGGACGGAGTCCCGCACCGCGTCCTCCGTACCCCTTTGGTCGTGAAACTCGACCGGGCCGGACGATGGACGGGCCTGGTGCGGTCGGCCCGGAGCGCGGCCGCGTTCCGCGGGCTGTCCGGGCTGAGCTGGCGGGACCTGATCCGCCAGGGCCGGGCCATGCGCCGCGGCACGGAGCTGACCTGGGCCCAGGTGCTGATGGCCGCGAACACCCCGGTGCTGCTGCGGGCCGCGATGGTGGACGGCCGGCCCGACCTGGGGCTGATGTCGTCCGGCCAGGTCGCCGGCCTGATCACGGACCTGCCGTCGTGCGCGGAGCTGATCGACTCGATCATGGCCGGGGCGCAGCAGCGGCTGGCCGCCCTCGGCGAACTGGCCGGGCCGGCAGCTGCCCTGCCGGCCCGGCCACCGCTCCCGGCTAGACGGCCGCCCGAGGGGTAGGCAGCCGCCGCCGGAGACCCGCCGGCCGCACCCGGCGGGACGGTCAGGCGCGCTCGATGATCGTCACGTTCGCCTGGCCGCCGCCTTCGCACATCGTCAGCAGCCCGTACCGGCCGCCGGTCCGGATCAGCCCGTGCACCAGCGTGGTCAGCAGCCGGGCACCGGTCGCGCCGAGCGGGTGGCCAAGCGCGATCGCGCCGCCGCTGACGTTGACCCGGGCCAGGTCCGCGCCGGTCTCCCGCTGCCAGGCCAGCACCACCGAGGCGAACGCCTCGTTGATCTCGACCAGGTCGATCTCCGCCAGGCTCAGGCCGGCCCGGTCCAGGGCGTGGGCGGTGGCCGCGATCGGCGCGGTGAGCATCAGCACCGGGTCGTCGCCGCGGGCGGAGACGTGCACGATCCGGGCCAGCGGGCGCAGCCCGTGCGCGCGGACCGCGCGGTCCGAGACCACCAGCAAGGCGGCCGCGCCGTCGGAAATCTGGCTGGCCAGCGCGGCGGTGATCCGCCCGCCCTCGCGCAGCGGCTTCAGCGCGGCCATCTTCGCCGCGGAGGTGTCGGCCCGCGGGCCCTCGTCGGCGGTCACCTCACCGTAGGGCGCGAGCTCGGCCGCGAAGTGGCCCCCGGCCGCGGCCGCGATCGCGCGCTCGTGGCTGGCCAGCGCGAACTGCTCCATCTCGCCCCGGCCGATCCCCCACTTCTCCGCGATCAGGTCGGCCGCGCGGAACTGGGAGACCTCCTGCTCGCCGTACCGGGCGCGCCAGCCGTGCGAGCCGCTGAACGGGTCGGCGAACCCGTACGCCTGGCCCGCCAGCATGGCCGCGGCGATCGGGATCTGGCTCATGTTCTGCACGCCGCCGGCCACCACCACGTCGGCGGTGCCGCTGAGCACGGCCTGGGCGGCGAAGTGCACCGCCTGCTGGGAGGAGCCGCACTGCCGGTCCACCGTGACGCCGGGCACCGCCTCGGGCAGCCCGGCCGCCAGCCAGGACGTCCTGGCGATGTCGCCCGCCTGCGGGCCGATCGTGTCCACGCAGCCGAAGATCACGTCGTCCACGGCCAGCGGGTCCACGCCGGTGCGGCCGAGCAGGGCCGTGATCACGTGCGCGCCGAGGTCGGCCGGGTGCGCACCGGACAGGCCGCCGCCGCGGCGGCCGACCGGGGTCCGGACCGCGCCGGCCAGATAGGCCTCGGCCACCGTGCCTCCGCTCGGTAGACTGTGTAGAACGTGTTCTAGTCTAGCGTCGGGGCGGCCGGATGCACCTCAGTTACGCACCTGAGCAGGAACGGCTCCGCAGCGAGCTGCGCAGCTACTTCGCCGCCCTGATGACCCCGGAGCGGCGGGCCGGGCTCGAGGGCGGCGACTACGGTGACGGCGAGGCCTACCGGGAAGTGGTCCGGCAGCTCGGCCGGGACGGCTGGCTGGCGCTGAGCTGGCCCGCGGAGTACGGCGGCCGGGACGCCACGATGATGGACCAGCTGATCTTCACCGACGAGGCGGCGGCCGCCGGGGTGCCGGTCCCGTTCCTGACCATCAACACCGTGGGCCCGACGATCATGCGCTACGGCACGGCCGAGCAGAAGGCGTTCTACCTGCCCAGGATCGCGGCGGGCGAGCTCCACTTCTCGATCGGCTACTCCGAGCCGGAGGCGGGCACCGACCTGGCGAGCTTGCGCACCCGCGCGGTCAGGGACGGCGACAGCTACGTGATCAACGGCCAGAAGATGTGGACCAGCCTGATCCAGTACGCCGACTACGTGTGGCTGGCCTGCCGGACCGACCCGGACGCGCCCCGGCACAAGGGCCTGTCGATCATCATCGTGCCGACCACCGCGGACGGCTTCTCGTGGACCGCGGTGCCCACCATGTCCGGCCCGGTCACCAGCGCGACCTACTACTCCGACGTGCGGGTGCCGGCCTCGTCCCTGGTCGGTTCGGAGAACGGCGGCTGGCCGCTGATCACCAACCAGCTCAACCACGAGCGGGTGGCCCTCACCTCGGCGGCGCCGATCCTGACCGCGCTGCGCGAGGTGACCGCGTGGGCGCGGGAGACCCGGCTGGCCAGCGGGCAGCGGGTCATCGACAGCGAATGGGTCCAGGTCAGCCTGGCCCGGGTGCACGCCAAGGCCGAGTTCCTCAAGCTGACCAACTGGCGGATCGCCTCTGCGGCCGGGGCCGGCCTCGGCCCGGCGGCGGCCTCGGCGACCAAGGTGTTCGGCACCGAGTTCGCCACCGAGGCGTACCGGCTGCTGATGGAGGTGCTCGGCGCGAACGCGGCGGTCCGCGACGGGTCCCCCGGTGCGGTGCTGGCCGGCCGGATCGAGCGGATGCACCGCTCCGCGCTCATCCTGACGTTCGGCGGCGGCACCAACGAGGTCCAGCGGGACATCGTCGCGGCCGCCGCCCTGGGCCTGCCCATTAGCCGGAGGTAAGTTTCGGTGGATTTCGCGGAGACCGAGAGCCAGGCCGAGCTCGCCGGGCTGGCCAGGAAGATCCTGACCGAGCAGGTCACGCCGGAGCGGCTGGCGGCCGCTGAGGCCGGGCCCGACCGGTTCGACGCCGCGCTGTGGGCCGACCTGGCCGGGGCCGGGGTGCTGGCCGCGGCACTGCCGGAGGCGCTGGGCGGGGCCGGTCTCGGCTTCCTCGACGCGTGCTCGGTGCTGATCGAGATGGGCCGGACGGTGGCGCCGGTGCCCTATCTGGCGTCCGCCGTGCTGGGGGCCGGGGCGGTGGCGCGGTTCGGGTCCGCGGCGCAGCAGGAGGAGTTTGCGGTGCCCGCGGGGCGGGGCGAGCTGATCCTGACCGCGGCGCTGGCCGAGGAGGACGGTGACGACCCGGCGGCGCCGTCGGCGCGGGCCAAGCACGAACCCGGCTCCGCGGGCGGCTGGCGGCTCTCGGGGGTGAAGACCACCGTCCCTGCCGCCCCGCAGGCCGCGCTGCTGCTGGTGCCCGCGGCCACCCCGCAGGGCACTGCGGTGTTCCTGGTCCGCCCCGGCGACGCTGGCGTGACGGTCGCGCGTCAGCAGGTGACCAGCGGGGACAGCGCGGGCCAGGTCATCCTGAACCAGGTCAGCCTGCCCGCGGACCGGGTCCTGGGCGAACCCGGCAACGAGGCCGCACGGTGGCTGACCGACGCGGCCACGGTCGGCCTGTGCGCCACCGCGGCCGGGGTCACCGCGCGGGCGCTGGAGCTGACCGCTGAGTACGCGCGGGAGCGGGTCCAGTTCGGCAAGCCGATCGGCGGCTTCCAGGCGGTGGCGCAGCGGCTGGCCGACGCGTACATCGACTGCGAGGCGATCCGGCTGACGATGTGGCAGGCGGCGTGGCGGCTGGCCGAGGGCCTGCCGTGCGCGGCCGAGATCGCGACGGCCAAGTTCTGGGCGGCGGACGCGGGGCACCGGGTCGCGCACACCGCGGTGCACGTGCACGGCGGGGTCGGCATCGACCTGAGCCACCCGGCGCACCGGTACTTCACCGCGGCCAAGCACTGCGAGTTCATGCTCGGCGGCGCAACCGCGCAGCTGCGCCGGCTCGGCGCGGAGCTGGCCGCGCCCGGCCGCTAAGCGGCCGGGCAGGTGACTCTGTACGACCACTGCCGTCACCGCCAGCAGGCCCAGGACGCGCCCCGCGGGGGCGTCCTGGGCCTGGTCAGGATCTGGCGGTCAGCCGGTCAGCTCGCGAGGTGGCAGGAGAAGTAGAACTCCTCCCACGTCCCGATCTGGGTCGCGTTGCTGTGAATCGCCTCAAAGGCGCTTCCGATGCCGCCGGAGTTCACCGCGGTCAGGTAGTTGCCGGTGAGAGTCCTGATGGCGTAGAAGCCCGGGCCCACGCCGGACAGCGGGACAAGCTGAAAGGTCTCCCAGGTCGAAATCGCCGTGCGGTTGGTCTCGATCACGTCCGTGGTCCGCCCGCCGCCGCTGATCGCCGACAGGAAATGCCCGTTGCTGGTCCTGATGGCCCATCCCCCGAAAGAAGACTGGAGCAGGCCAAAGGTCTCCCAGGTGCTGGGGCTCGTGCGGTTGGTCTCGATCGTGTCCGTGGTCCGCCCGCCGCCGCCGATCGCCGACAGATAGTGCCCGTCGAAGGACTGGATGGTGCAGATCTGCGTGTTGGTGACGAACGCGGGGGCGGCCACGCGAGCGGTGCTCGCGGACGCCACGCCCGTCAGACCCAGCCCGGCCAGCCCGGTAGTGACGACCACGATCGCCGTCATACGGCCGACTGCATGCCTGATATTCACGATTGCTCTCGTTTCCCCTCGTATGGTCGGCCCCTGTACCCAGGACGATATGAAGGGCGCTGCGTGCGCAGCATCGGTCGGATGACCTATTTGCCGGATTCATCCCCCGGGTGGCGCCGGGCGCCCGCTGATCGCCTGCGAGCACTGGCCCCGGGTCGGCATCGAGCTGAGCCACCCGGCGCACCGGTACTTCGTGGCCGCCAAGCACTGCGAGTTCATGCTCGGCGGGGCGACCGTTCAGCTGCGCCGGCTGGGCGCGGAACTGGCCGGGGCCGCGGCTAAGGGGCATACCGGAAAATGCCATTGCCCGCCGTCATGACCGGAAGCTACCCTCGTAAGTAAGCAAGGGAAGGACGCAAACCGTGACTATCTGGCAGCCCAGCGGTCGGGCGATCAGGCATGACGCCATGCCGAATCGCTCGTACGCGCCTGCCTTCCTGGGCGCCGAGGCCACCGGGTAACGGATAAGCCGGAAGTCACGGAACCGCTCCCCGGGAAGCCGGAAGGGGCGGTTTTTGCTGTAACTGGGCTTTCCGGTAACTGGACAAAGGGATGTAGCTCAACTGGCTGAGCGTCCGCCTCCAAAGCGGAAGGGTCCGGGTTCGAGTCCTGGCGTCCCTGCGACGCACCACCTGCGGGTGAACGTGCACGGCATTTGACATCTCAACAGCGTGAAGCACCGCAAGTCCCGGCCGGGCGCCATCCCGGCCGGGCAGCTCGGGGATGAGCAGCTGAGGTAGCGGCCGCGCCCTGCAAGCGTTGGCGACCCGGTTCGATTCCGGGCATCTCCACCGGTGTCGCGTAGTGGGAGTTCGGCTCTTCCCATCCCCGGCCATGGCTCTTTGGTGAAACCGGAATCACGAGCGGTTGAAGCCGGGTTGGCGCCGGGTGGCGGCTCCACGTCCTCGTAGCCCAACGGCAGGAGGCACCAGCATGAGGCGCTGGGCAGTGTGCGTTCGAATCGCACCGAGGACACCTCGCCCGCTTAGCTCATCAGGCTAGAGCGGCTGCCTTGTAAGCAGCAGGTGACCCGTTCGAGTCGGGTAGCGGGCTCTCCGGGATGGGTTGCGGACATCCCGCTGCGGCTTTGGACCGCAGGCACGCTGGTTCGAGTCCAGCTCCCGGAACGACGCCCTTCGCGCCGGCGCGCACTTCTCCTTGGTATGGAGAGGCCGCCCGGTTCGACCCCCGGGGAAGGGCTCCACGTGACCGTAGTGTCAACGGTTAGCACGCGACCTTGCCATGGTCGTAGCGCCAGTTCGAATCTGGTCGGTCACTCCATGAGGTTCGCGGTTCGAATCCGCGGAGGGGCACCAAGGAGAGTGAACCGATCAGGGATCGGGCCTCGCTGCTAACGAGTGCGCGGCTCCGGCCGTGGGCTTCGATTGCTCCGCTCTCCGCTCACGGATGGCTGGCCGACCGGTAAGGCACCCCGTTGGAAGCGGCGGTCGGGGCGCGAGTCCTGAGCAGGTTCAATTCCTGCGCCGTCCGCCGCAGTTACCTGATTAGCGACAGGACGTAGGCGGCTCGACTCGCGCGCCGCTCGCCAAGGTGCGGCAGGATTGCGGAGAGGACCCGTCGGCCGTCCGCGCGGGCGGTGATCGTCCAGCGCCAGCTTGGTCGCCACCTTCCGGGGTGGCGGTGAATCGCAGTGATCCGGCCAGCTTCAGCGAGGTCTGCAAGGCGGTCAATAACGTCACGGTCGGTTGACTCGACGCCGATTACCAGATCGCGCTTGGCGCTAGTCGGCGCAGGTGCCATCCAGCCCTCGCCCTCAATGAGGCCGGCAATCCACGCCCAACTGGCGGGATCGCCAGGCGTCATCGGCGCTGCGGCGGGCAGGGCGTCCCCATTCGCAGCCACGATTCCAGCTATTTGCCGCCGGCGCTGTTCAAGCAGGAACGGTGCGAGCATCCGCACTAGTTCGCCCACGCTGCCGCGCCGAGTGACGCACCACTCCCAGGTCGGCTTGTGCCTGACGGTTCGCTGACCCCGGCCATGGACGCGTCCGATGCCGGTTATGGCTTCGAGTCGGCGAACGATGTCCTGGTCGGTCATCACCACCCGAACTTGGCCACCTGGCCGGCCGTTCCGCCCGAAGGTGCCCTCACCCTCGATGATCGCGGCGAGCCATGCTAGATCCGCATGATCCATAAGCCGGATCACTGGGTCGGGCCCATACCGGCATGGACCACAGAGCCGCCGGCCCGAGACCCCCGTTTTGATGCCGCAAGTGTCGCAGCATCCACGCTTGGCCCGATTGTACTTACATGTCATGCAAAGCCGCTGCGCCCATATGGTGGTGAATGACCCGAAGCAGTCCCGGCATATGCGGGTTTCTGGTGTGTCAAGCCGACGACTCATTCCTTTATCGTAGAGATCGGCCACGACAGTTTTCCGCCCCGGAAAGGCAAGCCGACTGGCGACGGCACCTGTCCCGAAAACAGGCGAGCAGCGTGAGCTGCCTTGTGGGTCCGACTCCCGCCCTTTCCGCCACGGATGCGCAATCCGACCGGCTCTTGCCGCATCCGCTGGCCACGACCCAGCTGGTTGACGGGTCCTGTCTGATGAACAGGTGTTGCTCGGTTCGATTCCGAGGTGGCCAACTGACCGACGCCTCATGCGCCCGACGGGACGGGTTCCGGTCTTTTAAACCGGCCTGAAGAGGATCGAGACCTCTATGAGGCACGCGCCACTAGTGCCCGGGAGCACCGACACCGGCACCGGTACGGGGTGCGCAGATCAATCTCGTGTCGTTCAATGGCAGGACGGCGGATTGTTAATCCGCTCATGGAGGTTCGAGTCCTCCCGCGAGAGCTACGGTGGCTTAGCTCAGCCTGGTTAGAGCACCGGCTTGTCACGCCGGGGGTCGCGAGTTCGAATCTCGTAGTCACCGCCATCCCGCTGTCAGCAGCGGGTACCAGGCTCCCGTGGTGAAACGGAGATCACGCCGGATTACGGATCCGAAAGTGGAGGTTCGACTCCTCCCGGGAGTGCCGATCAGTAGCTCAGCGGCAGAGCCACGGTGTCACATACCGTTACGCGCAGGTTCGAGTCCTGCCTGATCGACTGAGGATGTAGCTCAACGGCTAGAGCACGTGGTTGTGAGCCACGGGGCGCGGGGTCGGCACCCGCCATCCTCCCCACGGTGAGTTGGGCAGGTGGTGAGCCCAGCGGGTTGTAACCCCGTAGCTACGGCGTAGAGGTTCGATTCCTCTCTCACCGACTCAGTCCCCGGCCGCGGACCGGTCTCCGGGCTTCCGAAGCCTGGCTGCTCAGTTCGACTCTGAGCGGGGATACCACGGCGCATGTCCTGCCGGTGCAGGCGGCGGTCTGCAAAGCCGCTGGTTCCTGGGGTTCGACTCCCCGATGCGCTCGATGCGTCTCGCTGGTGCTTCACGCTGCTGAGATGACCAGGCCCTAGTCGCGCAGCAAGCCGACCACCCGGTCCAGGTGGTGCAGGTCGGTGCTGACCGTGAACGTGGTCAGCACCGTGTCCCGCCAGCGCGGGAGCTCGTCCGCGATCTTGGCCCACGGGCCGATCAGGGCCACGTCCTCGACCAGCTTCGTGGGCACGGCCGCGATCGCGCCCGCCCTGTCGCCGGCCAGGTAGCGCTCCTGGATGACGGTGGCCTCACCCTCGTAGCCCATCCGGGCGAAGACCTCGCGGTGGAAGTTGACGTTGCGGGCGCCCATCCCGCCGATGTACAGCGCGAGCGAGGGCCGCATCAGGTCGGCGGCCCGCTCCACGTCGTCGTCCACGATCACCCGCATCGGCCCGCCGACCACGTCGAACGTCTCGCTGGTGTGCCGGGCACCGGGGCGGGCAAAGCCCTCGGCCAGCGCCCCGGCGTAGAAATCGTTCATCGCCGGGGAGAAGAAGATCGTGTTCCACCCGTCGGCGATCTCGGCGGCCAGCGCGACGTTCTTCGGGCCCTCGGCGCCGAGGTAGACCGGGATCTCGTCGCGGTAGGGGTGCAGGATCGACCGCAGCGGCTTGCCGAGCCCGGTGCCGCCGCGCAGCGGCAGCTGGTAGTGCTTGCCGTCGTAGCGGAGCGGCTCGCGGCGGGCGATGACGGCCCGCAGGATCTCGATGTACTCCCTCGTGCGCTCCAGCGGCCGCGGGTACGGCTGGCCGTACCAGCCCTCGACCACCTGCGGGTTGCTGGTGCCCACCCCGATGATGACCCGGCCGCCGGTGAGGTGGTCCATGGTCATCGCGGTCATCGCCAGCGTGGCCGGCGGCCGGGCGGACAGCTGCGACACCGAGGTGCCCAGCTTCACGTGCGAGGTGCGCGACCCGTACCAGGCCAGCGGGGTCCACGCGTCGCTGCCCCAGGCCTCGGCGGTCCAGATCTGGTCCAGCTGCAGCCGGTCGGCCGCGGCGAACAGGCCAGCCGCGTCCGGCGGCGGCCCGGCCCCCCAGTACCCGGCGACTGTCGCGATCTTCAAGGCGCCCCTCCCGCCGCTCGTCTGCCCGCGCTCAGCTCGCGCCGCCGGGCCGGCCCAGCCGGTCCAGCCCACCCAGCCGGGCCAGCACAGCGTCCGCCTCGGCCAGCAGCGCGGCGATCACCTCGGCCACCGGCCGGACCTCGTTCATCCGGCCCACGATCTGGCCGACGGGCATCGGCACCAGGTCCGGTTCGCCGGACCGCATCAGCCGCTGGTGCGCCTCGCTGACCAGGATGTTCTGCAGCGGCATCGGCAGCGGGTCGGGGGCGCCCGGCTCGGCCCAGGCCTGCGTCCAGCGGTTGCGCAGCAGCCGGGCCGGCTTGCCGCTGTAGATCCGGGACCGGACCGTGTCGGACGAGGTGGCGGCCAGCAGCGCGGTGCGCAGCGCAGGCAGGTCCGAGGTCAGCCCGTACTCCTCCGTCGTCAGCCAGGCCGAGCCCATCCACACCCCGGCCGCGCCGAGGGCCAGCGCGGCGACGATCTGGCGGCCGGAGCCGATCCCGCCCGCGGCGAGCACCGGCACCTGCCCGCCCACCGCGTCGACGATCTCCGGCACCAGCACCATGCTGGCGATCTCGCCGGTGTGCCCGCCCGCCTCGTAGCCCTGGGCGACGATGATGTCCACGCCCCGGTCCACGTGGCGGCGGGCGTGCTGCGCCTTCCCGGACAGCGCCGCGACCAGCATGCCCTGCTCGTGCGCCCGGGCGATGACGTCCTCCGGGGGCGGGCCGAGCGCGTTGGCGATCAGCCGGGCCGGGTGCTTCAGCGCCACCTCGACGTGCTGCCTGGCCACCGAGTGCAGCCAGCCGAGCACTCCGTCGCCGGGCCCCTCGCCAGATGGCAGCGGCGGCACGCCCAGCTTCAGCAGCGTCTGCGCGACGAAGTCACGGTGCCCTTCCGGGATCAGGCTGTCCAGGTCCGGCATCGCGCCCTCGGTGGGCACGGTGGCGGGCATCACCACGTCGACCCCGTACGGCCGGCCGTCGGTGCTGGCGTCCATCCAGGTCAGCGCGGCCTCGAGGTCGGCCGGGTCGTTGTACCTGACGCACCCGAGCACGCCAAGACCGCCGGCCCGGCTGATGGCCGCGGCCACGTGCTCGGACGGGGTGAACCCGACGATCGGGTGCTCGATGCCGAGCAGGTCACACAGCGCAGTGCGCACGCTTCTCCCTCAGTCCGTCGCCGCCGTGCCCGCGCGGTCCCCGGCCCGCCACGTCGGCGGGTTCGCCGCCACGTGCTCCCGGGCCCAGCCGTAGCCCGGCTTGCCGACCGGGTTGCGGGCGATCTGGTCCACCAGCCACATGCTGCGCGGGATCTTGAAGCCCGCGATCTGGCTGCGCAGGTGCACCGCTACCGCGTCGAGGTCGGGCACCGTGCCCGGCCGCGGCTCGACCAGCGCCGCGACGCTCTCCCCGTACCGCTCGTCCGGGAGACCGATCACCAGCGCGTCGAACACCTCCGGGTGCGACTTCAGCGCGCCCTCGACCTCTTCCGGGAAGACCTTCTGCCCGCCGGAGTTCACGCACGTGTTGCCGCGGCCCAGCAGGGTGAAGGTGCCGTCCTCCTCGACCCGGGCGAAGTCGCCGGGCGTCACGTACCGCCGCCCGTCCACCTCGACCATGATCCTCGCGGTCTTGTCCGGGTCCTTGTAGTAGCCGAGCGGCACGAACCCGCCGCGGGCCAGCCGCCCGGTCTGCCCCGGGCCGACCGGGCGGTTGTCGTCGTCGATGACCAGGATGCCCGGGCCCGCCTTCACGGTCGGCCCGCCGCGGTGCTCCGCCCCGGCGGAGACCATGCCCAGCCCGGCGAACCCGGTCTCGGTGGAGCCGACCGACTCGGTGATGAACACGTTGGGCAGCGCCGCAGCGCAGGCGTCCTTGACCGACGGGGAGAACAGCGCCCCGGTCGAGGCCAGCGCGAACAGCGAGGACGTGTCGTAACTGTGCTGGCGGAGCTCGTCCATCAGCGGCCGGCCCATCGCGTCGCCGACGATCATCAGCAGGTTGGCCTTGTGCCGCTCGACGGCCTGCCACGCCTCGGCCGCGGTGAAGCGAGGCATCAGGATCATCGTGTCCCCGGCGAACAGCCCGGCCAGCGATCCCATCTGCGCGTACCCGTGGATCAGCGGCACGGTCACCAGCTTGACCAGGCCGGGGTTCTCCAGGCCCTTGCGGGACGGGGTCCACTCGTCCGGCAGCAGCTCGCCGGTGACGTAGTCGGTGCCGCCGCCGAGCGTCCGCCAGATGTCCTCGTTGCGCCACATGACGCCCTTCGGGTACCCGGTGGTCCCGCCGGTGTAGATGATGTACACGTCGTCGTTGCTGCGCGGCCCGAAGTCGCGCTCGGGCGAGGCACCGGCCAGGGCGGCCTCGTACTCGACGGCGCCGCCGGAAAGCGCCGCCCCGCTGCCGTCCTCGATCACCACGGTGCCGCGCAGCCCCGCGGGCAGGCCGGCCGCGGCCGCCAGCGGCCCGTACTCCCGGTCGTGCACCAGCGCGGCCAGGTCGGCGTCGCCGAACATGTACGCCAGTTCCTTCTCGGCGTACCGGTAGTTGATGTTGACCATCGCGGCGCGCAGCTTGCAGGTGGCCAGCAGGGTTTCCATGGCCGGGATCGAGTTGTGCGCGTACAGGCCGACGTGGTCGCCAGGACCGACGCCAAGCGCCGCGAGATGGTGCGCCAGCCGGTTGGTGCGCTCCTCGAGCTCGGCGTAGGTCACCGACCGGTCGCCGCTGATGACCGCGACCCGGTCGCCGAAGACGTCGGTGGCATGCTCGAAGAGATCGGCAAAGTTCAGGGCCATGGGGACGAAACTAGAACGTGTTACTGTTCCGGGCAAGCCCCCTGGGCGGCTTGGGCACAGCCTGAGGAGGCTGAGACTTGTGACCACGACTCCCGCGGCCCCGGCCGCGGCCGGCCCGGAGCAGCCGCACCTGCTCACCGAGCAGCGCGGCGCGGTGCTGATCGTGACCATGAACCGGCCGGAGAAGCGCAACGCGCTCAGCGGGCCGATGCTGGCGGGGATGCGCGAGGCCTGGGACCGGGTCGACAGCGACCCGGGCATCCGGGCCTGCGTGCTGACCGGGGCGGGCGGCGCGTTCTGCGCGGGCGCCGACCTGAAGGCCATGAACGAGTCCCATCCGGGCTCGTCCGGCTCCGGCTTCGACCCGGCCGTGCTGGAGCCGCTGCTCAAGGGCCGCCGGCTGACGAAGCCGCTGATCGCCGCGGTGGAGGGTCCTGCGATCGCGGGCGGCACCGAGATCCTGCAGGCGACCGACATCCGGGTGGCCGGCGAGAGCGCCCGGTTCGGCATCTCCGAGGTGCGCTGGGGGCTGTTCCCGCTGGGCGGATCCGCGGTCCGGCTGGTCCGCCAGCTGCCCTACACGGTGGCCGCGGACCTGCTGCTGACCGGACGGCACATCACCGCGGCGGAGGCGCTGCGGATCGGCCTGATCGGCCACGTGGTGCCGGACGGTGAGGCACTGGCCGCCGCCGTGGACATCGCCGGGCAGATCGCCGCGAACGGCCCGGTGGCGGTGCGGGCGATCCTGCGCACGATCAGGGACACCGAGGGCCTGCCGGAGAACGAGGCCTTCCGGATCGAGGCCAGGATCGGCATGGAGGTGTTCCGCAGCGAGGACGCCCGCGAGGGCCCGCGGGCCTTCACCGAGAAGCGCACGCCGCAGTTCCGCGACCGTTAGACCGTCAATCCTTGCTACGGGGGACACGGGCTTCGGCGCTCCTCGCGCGCGCGGCGCTCCCGCGTCGCGCGACATCGCTCGCAGGAAGACAGCGCCGCGGCCGTCCGCGGCTCAAAGCGGCCCGGCGAGCGGCTGGCCGGCTAGCCAGCCTAGATAGCTGTGTCCCGGCCGGCCCAGTACGGGTCGCGGAGCTTCCGCTTGTACAGCTTGCCGTTCGGGTCGCGGGGCAGGCTCGCCACGTAGTCGATGGTCCGCGGCCGCTTGAACGACGCCACCCGGCCGTCGAGGAACGCCATCAGCTCGCCGGTCAGCGCCTCGCCAGGACTCGGCCCCCGCGGCCGGCTCGACCACCGCCTTGACCTCCTCGCCCCAGTCCGGGTGCGGGATGCCGAACACGGCCACGTCGGCCACGGCCGGGTGGGCGGACAGCGCGGCCTCGATCTCGGCCGGGTAGATGTTCACCCCGCCGGAAATGATCATGTTGCTGCTGCGGTCGCAGAGGAACAGGAAGCCGTCGTCGTCCAGGTAGCCGATGTCGCCCACGGTGAACATGTCACCGGCCCGGGCCGCCTGCGTCTTCTCCTCGTCCTTGTGGTAGCTGAAGCTGGAGTTGCCCATCTTCATGTAGACGAGCCCCTGCTCCCCGGCCGCCACGGGCTCGCCGTCCGGGCCCAGCACGGAGACCTGCGAGCCCGGCCAGGGCAGCCCGACGGAGCCCGGCTTGCGCAGCCACTGCCCGGCGGTGATCAGCGTGCCGCCGCCCTCGGTCGCCGCGTAGTACTCCACGATGACCGGTCCCCACCAGTCGATCATCGCCCGCTTGGTCTCCGGCGGGCACGGCGCGGCGCTGTGGATCACGCACCGCAGCGAGCTGGGATCGAACCGCGCGCGCTCGTCCTCCGGCAGCGCGAGCAGCCGCCGGAACTGGGTGGGCACCGCGTGGGTGTGGGTCACCCGGCGCAGCTCGATCAGCCGCAGCGCCTCGGCCGAGTCCCAGCGGTCCATCAGCACGACCGGGTGGCCGAGCGTGACCGAGTTCGCCGCGAAGTTGAGCACCGCGGTGTGGTACAGCGGCGAGCCGCACAGGTGCACGTGATCATCGAACGGGGCCAGGCTGAAGATGCCGAAGAACCAGGTGGCCATGGCGGACGCCACGTCCGGGTCGAGCCCGGTGAGCGGGCGGCGCACGCCCTTGGGCCGGCCCGAGGTGCCCGACGTGTACAGCATCGGCGCGCCGTGCGTGCGGTCGCGCGGGCGGTC
This sequence comes from uncultured Actinomycetes bacterium, assembly GCA_963770375.1. GTDB lineage: Bacteria > Actinomycetota > Actinomycetes > Streptosporangiales > Streptosporangiaceae > DASVBE01. The sequence goes on from CAVYPM010000021.1 coordinate 73,170, forward strand.
GTCCGTGCCGTCGTCGCCGAGCCGGGCCAGCGGCTCGAAGCCCGGCACGGTGCCCACCGCGAACCGGTGCTTGACCCCGGCCAGGCCGGCCGCCTCCGTGGCCGCCGCGGCGAACCGCTCATGGGCGACCAGCACGCGGGCGTCGCTGTCGGACAGGATGTAGCCGATCTCCGCCCCGACCTGGTGCCAGTTGATCGGCACCACGTACAGCCCGGTCTCGATCGCGGCGAAGTACATGGCCAGCGCGGTGGAGCTGTTGGGCAGCAGCGTGGCGAACGTGTCCCCGGCGACGAGGCCGAGCGCCTGGAATCCCCGCCCGTACTGGTCGGCGGCAGCGGCCAGCTCGCGGTAGCTGACCGCGGTGCCGTCCGGCTCGTACACGGCGGTCAGCTCCGGCGACTCCCCGGCGATGGCCCATAGCCCCACGGTGGCGTTCACGGGCACAAATCTAGAACACGTTCTATACACCAGCAAGCGGGCCCTGGCCCGTGTCCTGCGCGCTTGCCGGTCCCGACGGGAACATGTTTCACTCTGAGGCGTGGATCCGCCGCTGCGTGCGCCGCTGGAGATCGGCTTCGACTACACCCGGTCGCTGGGCCCGGTGCTGAGCCAGTTCATGACCGCGCTGGCGCAGGGCCGGATCCTGGCCGCGCGGGCCGCGGACGGCCGGGTGCACGCGCCGCCGTTCGAGTACGACCCGGTCACCGCCGAGCCGCCGGCCGAGCTCATCGAGGTCCAGCCGACCGGGACCGTGCTGTCCTGGTCGTGGGCGCCCGCGCCGCTGGCCGGCCAGCCGCTGGAGCACCCGTTCGCCTGGGCGCTGATCCGGCTGGACGGGGCCGACACCGCGATGCTGCACGCGGTCGACGCGGGCTCGGCCGCGGCCATGCGCACCGGGATGGCGGTCCGGGCCCGCTGGGCCGCGGAGCGGACCGGGCACATCAGGGACATCGCCTGCTTCGAGCCCGGGACCGAGCCCGGGCCGGTGCCGGGCCCGCCGGACGGCGAGGACGCGGAGGCCGGCCCGGAGCCGGTCACGATGATCACGACCCCGGTGCGGCTGTCCTACGAGCACACCGCGTCCCCGGCCGAGACCGCCTACCTGCACGGGCTGGCCCAGGGCCGGCTGCTCGGCCAGCGCTGCCCGGTGTGCCGGAAGGTCTACCTGCCGCCCCGCGGGGCGTGCCCGACCTGCGGGGTGCCCACGGCGGACGAGGTCGCGCTGCCCGAGACCGGGACCGTCACCACGTTCTGCGTGGTTAACGTCCCGTTCACCGGGCAGCGCGTGCAGCCGCCGTACGTCGCGGCGCAGATCCTCATCGACGGCGCGGACATCCCGATCCAGCACCTCGTGCTGGGCTGCGAGCCCGCCGAGGTGCGGATGGGCATGCGGGTCTCGGCGGTCTGGAAGCCGCCGGAGCAGTGGGGCACCACGGCGGAGAACATCGACCACTTCCGCCCCACCGGCGAGCCCGACGCGCCGTACCAGTCGTACGCCCACCACCTGTAAAGGACGGTCACCGTGACGGACGTCGCCGTTGTCGGGTTCGCGCAGTCGCCGTGCGCCCGCCGCAGCGACAGCACCACCAGCGGCGTCGAGATGCTCGTGCCGATCTTCGGTGAAGTGCTCGCCGCCACCGGCCTGAGCAAGAACGACATCGGCTTCTGGTGCTCGGGCTCCTCGGACTACCTGGCCGGCCGGGCGTTCTCCTTCGTCCAGGCGGTGGACGCGATCGGCGCGTTCCCGCCGGTGATGGAGTCGCACGTGGAGATGGACGCCGCGTGGGCGCTGTACGAGGCGTGGCTGAAGGTCCTCACCGGTGAGGCGGAGATCGCGCTGGCCTACGGGTTCGGCAAGTCGTCCGCGGGCGTGCTGCGCCGGGTGCTCGCCCTCCAGCTCGACCCCTACCTGCTGGCGCCGCTGTGGCCCGACTCGGTGAGCATCGCGGCCCTGCAGGCCCGGGCGGGCCTGGACGCCGGGCTGTGGACCGAGAAGGAGATGGCCGAGGTCGCGGTGCGCAGCCGGGCCGCGGCGCGGGACAACCCGGGGGCGCAGCTCGCCGGCGAGTACTCTTCCGCGGACCTGCTCGCCGCGCCCTACGTGGCCGACCCGCTGCGGGCGCACGACTGCGCGCCGGTCAGCGACGGCGCGGCCGTGGCCATCCTGGCCGCCGGGGACCGGGCCCGCGAGCTGTGCCCGCGGCCAGCCTGGATCACCGGGTTCGAGCACCGGATCGACTCGGCCGTGCTCGGCGCCCGCGACCTGACGGCCGCCCCGTCGGCCACCGCCGCGGCCCGGGCCGCGGGCGCGGCTGGCGTCGACACCGCCGAACTGCACGCCCCCTTCACCCACCAGGAGCTCCTGCTCCAGCGGGCGCTGGGCCTGGGCGAGGGAGTGCGGGTCAACCCGTCCGGCGGGGCGCTGTGCGGCAACCCGATGTTCGCGGCCGGGCTGGCCCGGATCGGCCTGGCCGCGAACGAGGTGATCAGCGGCCGCGCGGACCGGGCCCTCGGGCACGCCACCAGCGGGCCCGCCCTGCAGCAGAACCTGGTGTGTGTGATGGAGGCGCGGTCTTGATGAAGGCACGGGCATGAAGCAGCAGGCCGCCGTGCTCGGCGTGGGCCAGACCCGGCACCGCTCGCGGCGGGCCGACGTGTCCATCGCCGGCCTCTGCCGCGAGGCCGTGGACCGCGCGCTGGACGACGCCGGGCTCACGCTGGCCGACATCGACGCCGTCGTGGTCGGCAAGGCCCCGGATCTGTTCGAGGGCGTGATGATGCCCGAGCTGTACCTGGCCGACGCGCTGGGCGCCACCGGAAAGCCGCTGCTGCGGGTGCACACCGCGGGCTCGGTGGGCGGTGCGACCGGCATCGTGGCGACCAGCCTGGTCGAGGCCGGCCGGCACCGCCGGGTGCTCGCGGTCGCGTTCGAGAAGCAGTCCGAGTCCAACGCGATGTGGGCGCTGTCGATCACTCCGCCGTTCAGCATGCCGGTGCTGGCCGGCGCGGGCGGGTACTTCGCCCCGCACATCCGGTCCTACATCCGGCGCAGCGGCGCGCCCGGGCACATCGGCGCCATGGTCGCGGTCAAGGACCGGCGCAACGGCAGCCTGAACCCGTACGCGCACCTCCAGCAGGCTGACATCACGCTGGAGTCGGTGCAGGCCTCCCCCATGCTCTGGGACCCGGTCCGGTACGACGAGACCTGCCCGTCCTCCGACGGCGCGTGCGCGGTGATCATCGGGGACGAGAAGGCGGCCCGGGCCAGCGACGGCCCGGTGGCCTGGATCCGGGCCACCGCGATGCGCACCGAGCCGACCATGTACTCCGGCAAGGACCACGTGAACCCGCGGGCCGGGGCGGACTGCGCGGCAGCGCTGTGGCGGCAGGCGGGCATCACGGCGCCGGCCCAGGAGATCGACGTGGCCGAGATCTACGTGCCGTTCTCCTGGTTCGAGCCCATGTGGCTGGAGAACCTCGGCTTCGCCGAGCCCGGGCACGGCTGGCGGCTGACCGAGGCCGGGGAGACCGGGATCGGCGGGTCGCTGCCGGTCAACCCGTCGGGCGGGGTGCTGTCCTCCAACCCGATCGGCGCCTCCGGGCTGCTCCGGTTCGCCGAGGCGGCGCTGCAGGTCATGGGCAAGGCCGGGGCGCACCAGGTGGACGGGGCCGCCGTCGCACTCGGCCACGCCTACGGCGGCGGCTCGCAGTACTTCTCCATGTGGGTGGTCGCGGCCACCCCGTGAGGACGGGGCCCGCGGCCGGGGGCCGTAATCCTAAAGAATCGCTCAGCGGTAGCTGACCGGCAGCCGCTTGATGCCGTTGAGCCACCCCGAGCGCAGCCGCTCCGCGTCACCGGCCCTGCTGATGGCCGGCATGGCGTCGGCGATCGCGCTGAACATCAGCTCGATCTCCAGCCGGGCCAGGCTGGCGCCCAGGCAGTAGTGGGTCCCGTACCCGCCGAACCCCAGCTGCGGGTTGGGGCTGCGCATGATGTCGAACCGCTCCGGGTGGTCGAAGACCTCCTCGTCGAAGTTGGCCGACCGGTAGAACAGCCCGACCCGGTCGCCCTCCTTGATCTGCTGGCCGCCGAGCTCGGTGCCGGCCATCGCGGTCCGCTGGAACACGGTCACCGGGGTGGCCCACCGGACGATCTCGTCGACCGCGGTGTCAGGGCGTGAGGCCCGGTACAGCTCCCACTGCTCCGGGTTGTCGAGGAAGGCCAGCATGCCGTGCGAGATCGCGTTCCTGGTGGTCTCGTTGCCCGCCACCGACAGCAGGATCATGAAGTAGCCGAACTCGTCGGCGGACAGGTTGTGCTCGTCGATCTTCGCGTTGACCAGCTTGGTGACGATGTCGTCGCGCGGGCACTGCTTGCGGTCCTCGGCCATGACCATGCAGTAGCCGACCAGCTCGGCCGCGGCCAGGTTGGAGTCGCCCTCGAACTCCGGGTCGTCGTAGCCGATCATCTGGTTCGACCAGTGGAAGATCTTGCCGCGGTCCTCCTGCGGGATGCCCAGCAGCTCGGCGATGGCCTGCAGCGGCAGCTCGCAGGCCACGTCCGCGACGAAGTCGCCGGTGCCCTCGGTCAGCGCGGTCTGCACGATCTTCTCGGCGCGGGCGGTCAGCGCCTCGCGCAGGTTCCTGATCGCCCGCGGGGTGAAGCCGCGGGACACGATGCCGCGCAGCGTGGTGTGCTGCGGCGGGTCGATGTTGAGCAGGATGAGCCGCTGCAGCATGAGCGATTCCTCGGTCACCGGCTGCCCGTGCCGGATGATCGCGGTCTTCGCCTCGCTGGAGAACACGCTGCTGCCCTTGGAGGCCTCGAGCACGTCGGCGTGCTTGGTGACGACCCAGTAGCCCTCGTCGTCGAAGCCGGAGGCGCCGCGCGGCTGGGCGTTCCACCACACCGGGGCCGTGCGCCGCAGCTCGGCGAGTTCCGCGGCGGGCACCCGCTGCAGGTTCAGGTCGGGATCGGTGAAGTCGAAGCCCGGCGGGATGTTCGGCTCGGCCATCACTGCCTCCACTGCCTGCCGCTGCAACGTGTTCTAGCCGATTCAACCATGGGCCATGGTCTCAGTGAATAGCCGTCCATGCCAGAATAAGAACACGTTCTAGTACGGTGGCTAGTACGGCAGCCGCCCCTGAGCGGCCAGAACGGAGGGCCCGGTGGGCACGGCGGTGATCGTCGAGGCGGTGCGGACGCCGATCGGCAAGCGCGGCGGGATGCTGGCCGGGCTGCACCCGGCCGAGATCCTCGGCGCCGCGCAGACGGCTCTGGTGGAGCGGAGCGGGCTGGCGCCGGACAAGGTCGAGCAGGTGGCCGGCGGCTGCGTCACCCAGGCGGGCGAGCAGGCGGGCAACGTCACCCGGGTCGCGTGGCTGCACGCCGGGCTGCCCTACCAGACCGGGTGCCTGACCCTGGACGCCCAGTGCGGCTCGGCGCAGCAGGCGGCGCATGTCATCGCCGGGCTGATCTCGGCTGGGGCGATCCAGGTCGGCATGGCCTGCGGGGTCGAGGCGATGACGCGGGTGCCGCTGGGGGCCAACGTCGCCTCCGGGCCGGGGCTGCCGCGGCCCGCCTCGTGGGATATCGACATGCCGAACCAGTTCGTGGCGGCCGAGCGGATCGCGCAGCGGCGCGGGCTGTCCCGGACCGAGGTGGACCAGTTCGGCCTGCGCTCGCAGCGCAACGCACAGCGAGCGTGGGCGCAGGGCCGGTTCGAGCGGGAGGTCGTGCCGGTGAAGGCGCCGGTGCTCGGCGCCGATGGCCAGCCGGACGGGCCGACCCGGATGGTGGACCGGGACGAGGGCCTGCGGGAAACCAGCCTGGACGCGCTGGCCCGGCTGCGGCCGGTGCTGCCGGATGGCATTCACACCGCGGGCACGTCCTCGCAGATCTCCGACGGCGCGGCGGCGGTGCTGCTGGCCGACGCGAGCCGGGCCCGGGGGCTGGGCCTGCGCCCCCGGGCGCGGATCCTGGCCCAGTGCCTGATCGGGGCCGAGCCGTACTACCACCTGGACGGTCCGGTTGCGGCGACCGAGCGGGTGCTCACCCAGGCCGGGATGACGATCGGCGACATCGACCTGTTCGAGATCAACGAGGCGTTCGCCTCGGTCGTGCTGTCGTGGCAGCGCGTTCACCGGCCAGACCCGGAGCGGGTCAACGTCAACGGCGGCGCGATCGCGCTCGGGCATGCGGTGGGCAGCACGGGGGCGCGGCTGATCACGACCGCGCTGCACGAGCTGGAGCGGCGGGACGCGAGCACCGCCCTGATCAGCATGTGCGCGGGCGGGGCCATGTCCACCGCCACGATCATCGAGCGGATCTAGCGCTGGTGCGCGGGCGCAGGCGGGCCGCCTGCGCCTGCGGGTGTTCTCTTCAGGGTTACGGATGCTGGCTGCTGACCGAGATGACCTCGCCGGTCAGGTACGAGGCGTAGTCGCTCGCCAGGAAGGCGATCACGGTGGCGACCTCGGCCGGCTGCGCGGCGCGGCCGAAGGCCTCCTGCTGGGTTAGCTCGGTGAGCAGGTCCTCGCTGGTGACCTTGGCCAGGAACGGGTGGATGGCCAGGCTGGGCGCCACCGCGTTGACCCTGATGCCGTGGGCGGCGACGTCCAGGGCCGCGCATCGTGTCAGCGCCATGACCCCGGCCTTGGCCGCGGCGTAGTGCGCCTGGCCGGGCTGGGCCCGCCAGCCGAGGACCGAGGCGTTGTTGACCACGGCGCCGCCGTGGCCCTGGGCGACCATCTGCTGAGCACGGCGCGGGTGCAGCGGAACGTGCCGGTCAGCGTGACGTCGAGGACCCGCTGCCACTGGTCGTCGGTCATGTCCAGGACGGAGGCGGTGCCGCCGAGGCCGGCGTTGTTGACGAGGACGTCGATGCGGCCGAATCTCTGGACGGCGGCCTCGGTGAGCGCGCTGACCTGGGCTTCGTCGGTGACGTCGCAGGGCTGCGCGGCGACCCGGCCGGTGCCGTGGCCGGCGGCGAGCTCATCGCGGGCCGCGGCCAGCCGGCGCTCGTGCTGGTCGCTGAGCATGACCTGGGCGCCCTCGGCCAGGCAGCGCCGGGCGACCGCGGAGCCGATGCCGGTGCCGGCCGCGGCGGTGATCACGACGACCTTGCCGGCCAGGAGGTCGCGGCCGGGCGGGTCGGCCGGGCCGGGCGCGGGGGCAGCCCCTGGGCTGGCGGTCATGGCCGGGCCTGCCGCGGCAGGCCGAGGGCGCGCTCGGCGATGATGCCCCGCTGGATCTCGTCGGACCCGCCGTAGATCGTGTCGGCCCGGCTGAACAGGTAGATCCGCTGCTGCTCGGTGAGGTCGTAGGGCTCGCCGCGGGCCACCATCGACCGGGCGCCGGCCACGTCCATGGCCAGCTCGCCCAGGTCCTGGTGCCAGCGCGACCAGAGCAGCTTGATCTCCGACGCACCGGCCGTGCTGGCTGGACCCGTGCTGGCCGCGCCGGGGTTGCCCAGCGTGCGCATTGCGTGGGCGCGGAGCACCTCCAGGCCGACCCAGGCCCGGGCCAGCCGGTCGCGCAGCAGCGGGTCCGCGGCCGCCCCGGTGTCCCTGGCCTGCGCCAGCAGCGCCTCGAGCTCGCGCCGGAACCCGATCTGCAGGCCCAGGGTGGCGGCCCCGCGCTCGGTGGCCAGGGTGGCCCGGGCCACCCGCCAGCCGTCGCCGGGCTCGCCGACGACCAGGCCGGCCTGCGTGCGGGCCCCGTCGAAGAACACCTCGTTGAACTCGGACGTGCCGGTGAGCTGGCGGATCGGGCGGACCGTGATCCCCGGCTGGCGCATCGGCACGAGCAGGTAGGACAGGCCCGTACTGCGCCGCGACCCCGGCTCGGTGCGGGCCAGCACGAAGCACCAGTCGGCCACGTGCGCCAGCGACGTCCACACCTTCTGCCCGGTGATCACCCACTCGCCGCCGTCGCGGGTGGCCGTGGTGGCCACCGCGGCCAGGTCGGACCCGGCGCCCGGTTCGGAGTAGCCCTGGCACCACAGTTCGGTGACGGCCGCGATCGGCGGCAGGAACCGGCGCTGCTGCTCCGGCGTCCCGAACGCGATCAGCGTCGGGCCGAGCAGCTCCTCGCCCACGTAGCCGACCCGGGCCGGGGCGCCGCTGCGGGCGTACTCCTCGTGGAAGATGACCTGCTGCGCGAGCGTGGCGCCGCGGCCGCCGTGCCCGGGCGGCCAGCCCAGGCAGGTCCAGCCGGCCGCGGCGAGCTCCCGGTTCCAGGCCACCCGCTCGTCGTGCGCCTCGTGCTCGCGGCCGGGGCCGCCGGCCCCGCGCAGCCCGGCGAACCGCCCGGTCAGCGCGGCCTCCAGCCAGGCCCGCAGCCGGCTGCGGAACGCCTCGTCCGTCTCGCCTGCGGCCACGGTGCCTCCCCGTACGGGGCCTCCAGTGACGGGGCCTCCTGCGCCGTGGACCCGGGACGCCCGGCCCGCGTAGGCTCAGCCTACCAAGCACTTGCTTGACTGACGGAGCCCATAGGGGAGCCGGATGGAGCTCACGATCCCGGCCGCAGCGGAGCGCGCGGCCAGGGACTTCGGTGATGCGCCCGCGCTGGCCGAGCCGGGCGGGCCGCGGCTGTCGTGGCGGGAGCTGCACGAGCAGGCGAGCGTGGTGGCCCGGGCCTTCATGGCCGGGGGCGTCCAGGCGGGCGACCGGGTGGCGATCTGGTCCCCGAACACGCACCACTGGGTGGCCGGCGCGCTCGGCGCGCTGCGGGCGGGCGCGGTGCTGGTGCCGGTCAGCACCCGGTTCACCGGGCCCGAGGCACTGGATGTGATCACCCGCAGCGGCGCGCGGGCGCTGCTGGTCGCCGGGCCGTTCCTGGGCACCGGCCGGCTCGCCGCGCTGTACGCCGCGGCCGCCGACACCAGCCAAGTAGTTCGTGACACGAACCAAGTCGCTGGTGGTCGGCCCGCCCGGCTGGAGCTGATCGTTTCTGTGCCTGTCGCTGATCCGGAGCCGGCGGGCGCGGCTGACCCGATCGGCGGGGCGCTGACTTGGCGTGACTTCCTGGCCACCGCGGGCCCGGTGACCGCGGCGGCGGCCGCCCGGCGGGCCGCCGGGGTGGGACCGGACGACGTCAGCGACATCCTGTTCACCTCGGGCACCACCGGGCGGAGCAAGGGCGCGATGACCGCGCACCGGCGGTCCCTGGCCGTGGCCCGGGCCTGGGCCGAGTGCGGCGGCCTGCACCGCGGCGACCGCTACCTCGTGGTCAACCCGTTCTTCCACAGCTTCGGGTTCAAGGCCGGCATCCTGGCCTGCCTGGTCAGCGGGGCGGCCATCGTCCCGCAGCTGGTCTACGACGCCGGGCAGGCCATGGCCCTGGTAGCGGCGGAGCGGATCACCGTGTTCCCCGGGCCGCCGACCATCTACCAGACGATCCTCGACCACCCGGACCGGGCCGCGCACGACCTGTCCAGCCTGCGGCTGGCGGTCACCGGGGCGGCCACGGTCCCGGTCGCCCTGGTCGAGCGGATGCAGCGGGAGCTCAGCTTCGAGACCGTGCTGACCGCCTACGGGCTGACCGAGGCGGTGGTGGCCACGATGTGCCGCCCGGGAGACGACCCGGAGCGGGTGGCCAGCACCTCGGGGCGGGCCGCCGCGGGCTTCGAGATCCGGATCGCCGGACCGGACGGCGCGCCCCGGCCGGCCGGGGAGGCCGGCGAGATCCTGCTCCGCGGCCCGAACGTGATGCTGGGCTACCTGGACGACCCGGCCGCGACCCGCGAGGCCATCGACCCCGGCGGCTGGCTGCATACCGGCGACGTGGGCCACCTCGACCCGGACGGCTACCTGACGATCACCGACCGGCTCAAGGACATGTACATCTGCGGCGGGTTCAACGTGTACCCGGCCGAGGTGGAGCAGGTGCTGGCCCGGCTCGAGGGCGTGGCCGAGGCGGCCGTGGTCGGGATACCCGACGGCCGGCTGGGCGAGGTGGGCCGGGCCTACCTGGTGCCCAGGCCCGGCTGCACCCTGGACGCCGAGGCCGTGCTGGCCTGGTGCCGGCCCAGGCTGGCCAACTACAAGCTGCCCCGCCAGGTGGTGTTCCGCGACAGCCTGCCGCGCAACCCGTCCGGCAAGACCCTCAAGCGACTGCTGCGGGAGGAGCCAGCGTGACCGAGCCCGAGACCCCCGTCCGCTACGAGGTGCGCGGGCCCACCGCGCTGATCACCCTCAACCGGCCGCGCTACCGCAACGCGCAGAACTCGGCGATGACCTACGCGCTGGACGCGGCCTTCGCCCGGGCCGTGAACGACCCGCAGATCGCGGTGATCGTGCTGGCCGGGGAGGGGGAGCACTTCTGCGCCGGGCACGACATCGGCTCGCCCGGCCGGGACGCGGACCAGTCCTTCGACCGCCAGGCCGTGCTGTGGTGGGACCACGTCGGACGGGACGGCGCGGACGCCAGGTACGCCCGGGAGATGGAGGTGTACCTGGGCATGTGCCGCCGCTGGCGGGAGATGCCCAAGCCGGCCATCGCGATGGTGCAGGGCGCCTGCATCGCCGGCGGGCTGATGCTGGCCTGGATCTGCGACCTGATCATCGCCTCGCCGGACGCGTTCTTCGCCGACCCGGTGGTGCGGATGGGGATCCCCGGCGTCGAGTACTTCGCCCACCCGTGGGTGCTCGGGCCGCGGTTCGCCAAGGAGATCCTGTTCACCGGGGACCGGTTCTCCGCCCAGCGGGCCTACGAGCTGGGCATGGTCAGCCGTGTGGTGCCGCGCGAGGACCTGGCCGGCACGGCGCTGGCCATGGCGGAGCGGATCGCGGAAATGCCCGCGTTCGGCCTGGCGCTGGCCAAGCGGGCGGTGAACCAGTGCGAGGACCTGATGGGCCTGCGCCCGGGCATGGACGCCGTGTTCGGCCTGCACCACCTGGCGCACGCGCACAACGCCGAGGTGTCGGGCAACTCGCTGGCCGGGATGGACGCGCGGTCCATGAAGAAGGCGGGCGGGTGAGCGAGGAACCGGAACCGGCCGCCGGGACCTTCCGGGCGGAGGCGCGGGACTGGCTGCGCGCCCACGTGCCGGCCGGCCCGCAGCCGTCGGTGGACACCGCCGAGGGGTTCGAGTGGCACCGTGCCTGGGAACGCGAGCTGGCTGCGGCCCGGCTCTCGGTGGTGTCCTGGCCCGCCGCCTACGGCGGCCGGGACGTCTCGCTGCTGGACTGGCTGGCGTTCGAGGACGAGTACTACGCCGCGGCCGCCCCGGTGCGGGTCGGCCAGAACGGGATCTTCCTGCTCGGGCCCACGCTGCTGGGGCACGGCAGCAGCGAGCAGCAGGCCCGGCTGCTGCCGCCGATGGCCCGGGCCGACGAGATCTGGGCGCAGGCCTGGTCGGAGCCGGACGCGGGCAGCGACCTGGCCGCGATCCGGGCCCGCGCGGAGCGGGCCGACGGCGGCTGGCTGCTGTCCGGGACCAAGACGTGGAGCTCGCGGGCGGCGTTCGCGGACAAGGCGTTCGGCCTGTTCCGCTGTGATCCTGCGGCGGACGGTGATCCTGCGACCGCACGGCATCGGGGCCTGATCTACCTGATGTTCAGCCTGCGCGCGGACGGGGTGACGGTCCGCCCGATCCGCCAGCTTGGCGGCGGCACCGGGTTCGCGGAGATCTTCCTCGACGAGGTCTTCGTGCCCGACGCCGACGTGATCGGCGAGCCGGGCGACGGCTGGCGGATCGCGATGAGCACCGCGGGGCACGAGCGCGGCCTGTCGCTGCGCAGCCCCGGCCGGTTCACCGCGGCGGCGGATCGGCTGACCGGACTGTGGCGGCAGGCCGGCGGCCCGGGCGGGCACCGCGGCCGCGGACCGGGTCGCCGACGCGTGGATCGCGGCCCGGGCGTACCGGCTGCACACCTACGCCACCGCGGCCCGGCTCGCCGCGGGCGGCACGCTGGGCGCGGAGGCCAGCCTGGGCAAGGTGTTCTGGTCCGAGCTCGACGTGGCCCTGCACGAGACCGCGCTGGACCTGCTCGGCCCGCAGGCCGAGATCGCCGGGCTCGACGGCCCGGACGGGCGCTGGCTGGATGGCTACCTGTTCGCGCTGGCCGGGCCGATCTACGCGGGCACCAACGAGATCCAGCGCACGGTGATCGCCGAGCGGCTGCTGGGCCTTCCCCGGTGAGGCGGCCCCGATGAGCCTGGCCGGGCCCGCCGAACAGGAGCAATTCGCCGCCGCCCTGCACGAGCTGCTGACCGATGCGGACGTGACCGCGGCCGCGCGGCGCTGGGCCGGCCAGGATTACGCGGCCGGCCTGGCGGTGTGGCGGCGGCTGGCCGGGGCCGGCGCCACCGCGCTGGCCGTGCCCGCGGACGCATGGCGGCCTCGGCGCCAGCCTGGCCGACGTGCTGATCGCCTGCGAGGAGGCCGGGCATCACGCCCTGCCCGGCCCGGTGGCCGAGTCGCTGGCCGCGGTCCCGGTGCTGCTCGCCGGCCTGGCCGCGGAGCCCGCCGTCGCGGCCTGGCTGCCGCTGCTGGCCGCCGGGGACCTGATCGCCACCCTGGCGCTGCCGCCGCAGCGGCCGTACGCGGCGGACGCCGGCGCGGCCGGCCTGACCCTGCTGATGCAGGACGACATGGCGTGGCTGGCCACCACGGGCACCAGCCATCCGTCGGTCGACCCGGCCCGGCGGCTGTGGGCGGTCGACGGGCGCGAGCTGCTGGCCCATGGTCCCGCGGTGGCCGCCGCGGCCGGCCGGGCCGCCGACGCGGGCGCGCTGGCCTGCGCGGCCCAGCTGCTCGGGGCGGGCCGCGCCCTGCTCGAGCAGAGCGTCCAGCACGCCCGGCAGCGGACCCAGTTCGGCCGGCCGGTCGGCTCCTTCCAGGCGGTCAAGCACCGGCTGGCCGACGTGGCGATCGCGCTGGAGTTCGCCCGCCCGCTGGTCGCCGGGGCCGCGGCCGCACTGACCGAGGGCCGCGCCACAGCGGCCAGGGACACCTCGGCCGCCAAGGTGGCCGCCACCGACGCGGCCCGCCTGGCCGCCAGGGCTGCGCTCCAGGTCCACGGCGCGATCGGCTACACCCAGGAGCTCGATCTGCACCTCTGGCTGACCAAGGTGCAGGCACTGGCCAACGCCTGGGGCAGCCAGTCCTCCCACCGCGCCCGGGTGCTGGCCGCCCTGGCGGCATGCCCATGACCGGGATGGAGCTGACAAGCGAGCAGGTGCTGCTGCGGGACGCCGTCCGCGGGCTGCTGGCCAGCCACAGCGGCCCGGGCGAGGAGGGCTTTGACGGGGCGCTCTGGCGGCGGCTGTGCGGCGAGATCGGCGTGGCCGGCCTGCTGGTGCCGGAGAGCCACGGCGGGGCCGGGGCCAGCCTGGCCGACGTGCTGGTGGTGATGGCGGAACTCGGCCGCGCGCTGGCCCCGGTGCCGATGCTCGGCTCGGCGGTGCTGGCCACCGCGGTACTGCTGGAGGCCGATGCTGACACCGCCGGGCGGCTGCTGCCCGCGCTGGCGGACGGCACCACGGTCGCGGCTCTGGCCTGGGCCGGGCGGGACGGCCTCTGGGACCCCGGTCAGGCCGCGTGCCGGGCCAGCCAGGACCCGGCGGGCGGCTGGCGGCTATCCGGCGAGGCCCACTACGTGCTCGACGGTGACGTCGCCGGCGTGCTGCTGGTGGCGGCGCACGCCCCGGACGAGGTCGCGGTGTTCGAGGTGGACCCGGCCGCCGCCGGGGTCACCCGCCGCGCCGTGACCACGATGGACACGACCCGCCGGCTCGCCACGGTGAGCCTGGACGGCGCGGCGGGCCGGCCCGCCGGCTGCGGCCCGGACGGCCTGGCCCGGGCCCGGGACCTGGCCTGCCTCGCGCTGGCCGCCGAGCAGGCCGGCGCGGCCCGCCGGGCCCTGGAGCGGACCGTGGCCTACACCAGGGACCGGGTCCAGTTCGGCCGCCCGATCGGCTCGTTCCAGGCGCTCCAGCACCGGATGGCCGACCTGCACGTGCTGACCGAATCGGCCTGGTCGCTGTGCTGGGCGGCGGCTCAGGACGGCACTGTGCAGGACCGGGATGGGCCCGGCCCCGGGCTGCGCGCGGCCGCGGCCCGGGCCTACTGCTCGGAGGCCCTGCTCCGGGTGGCGGGCCAGATGATCCAGCTGCACGGCGCGATCGGCATCACGTGGGAGCACGACGCGCACCGCTACTTCAAGCGCGCGCACGGCGCGGGCCAGCTGTTCGGCCCGCCGTCCGCGCACCTGGCCCGGATCGCGGACGCCCTCCTGCCGGGCTGAGAGCGCTCAGATCCAGTCCGCGTGCCGGGGCCAGGCCAGCAGGGAGTCCACCACCTCAGGCGGGCCGTCCCCGGCACCGGGCGCGGTCGCTGCGTACCGGCCCTTGTAGAAGAGCAGCGGCGGCCCCGGCCGGCAGGCCCGCAGGCCGGTCACCCGCCCGGTCACCACGTAGTGGTCCCCGGCCTCGTGCACGCCTTCCACCTCGGCGGTGACCCAGGCGAGCGCGTTGTCGAGCACCGGCGCCCCGGACGGCGCCGGGGACCAGCCGACACCGTCGAACTTGCCCGCGCCGCCGGCCGCGCCGGAACCGCGGCCGGCGAACACCCGGGCCAGCTCGCGCTGCTCGTCGGCGAGGACGTTGGCGCAGAAGTGCCCGGCCCGGCTGATCCGCGGCCACGTCGCCGACGAACGGCTGGGGCAGAACAGCACCAGCGGCGGGTCCAGCGACACCGCCGCGAACGACTGGCAGGTGAACCCGGCGGGCCCGTCCGCATCCACCGTGGTGATCACCGTGACACCGGTGCAGAAGTGGCCGAGCACCTGCCGGAACAGCTGCCCGGTCCCGGTGTCAGTGGTCACTGTGCCCGCTGGCCCTGGCTCAGTGGGCGCCGGGCGCCGCGAACCGGTGGCCCCACAGGCTGATCGCGGTAGTTTCCCTGGTCACCCAGGTCCGGTCGTCGACCAGCTGGCCGTCGGTGCCGTACTCGATGTCGAACCCGCCGGGAGTCCGGGCGTAGAACGACACCATCAGGTCGTTGGCGTGCCGGCCGAGGGTGGCGCTGACCGGGGCGCCCCGGCGCTCGCACCGGTCCAGCGCCCGGCCCACGTCGTCCAGCGAGGCGACCTCGATCATCAGGTGCACGATCCCGGGCCCGGCCGGGAACGGCGCCAGCGCCAGCGAGTGGTGCCGCGGGTTGCAGCCGAGGAACCGCATGAACAGCGGATCGCCCGGCGGCTGGCCGAACAGCTCGGGCGCCATGCGCATCGAGTCCCGCAGCCGGAAACCCAGCGCACCGGACCAGAACGCCATCGCCGCGGCGTCGTCGGTGACCGGCAGCACGGCGTGCCCCAGCCCCATCTCCCCGGTCACGAACCGGGTGCCGTAGGCGCTGACGAACGGCCGGTTAGCGAGCGTGGCGCCGCAGAAGATCTCCAGCGCGTTGCCGGACGGGTCGGAGGCGAACCGCAGCTGCGCGACCTGGCGCGCGGCGCACTCCTCCGGCGTCCCCGCGGTGACCTCGGCGCCCGCCGCGGTCAGCGCCTTCTCGGTATCGGCCAGCGCGGCCTCGTCCGCGACCTCCCAGCCGGTGGCGGCCAGCCGCTCCTGCTCCCCCGGCACGACCACCAGACGGGCCGGGAAGTCGTCCATCCGCAGGTACAGCGCGTCCGGCTCGGGCCCGCGTCCCTCGGCCATGCCCAGTACGCGGACGCCGAACTCGCGCCAGGCGGCCACGTCGGCCGACTCGATCCGCAGGTAGCCAAGGGACCGGATCCCGCTCATCCCGCGTCTCCTTCCAGGAAGCTGATCGCCAGCCGGTTGAACTCGTCGAACTTCTCCAGCTGGGCCCAGTGCCCGCAGCCGCCGAACACGTGCAGCTGCGCCCGCCTGATGAGCTTCAGCGCGACCAGCGCGCCGTCCAGCGGGTTCACCCGGTCCTCCCGGCCCCAGATCAGCAGCACCCGCTGCGTCAGCCGGTGCGCCTCCCGCCAGAGCATCGCTTCCTCGGCGTGCGCCGGGTCGAAGAACGAGGCGCCCAGCGACGCCATCGCGGCCAGCGCTTCCGGGTCGCTGGCCGCGGCGAACCGCTCGTCGATCAGCTCGTCGGTGATCAGCCGCTGGTCGTGCACCAGCGTGCGGAGGAACCGGGCCAGCTTCTCCCGGGTCGGCCCGGGCGGCGCGGCGAACTCCATCAGCCGTTTGACGCCCTCGGTCGGGTCCGGGGCGAACACGTTGAGGCTGAGCCCGCCGGGCCCCATCAGCACCAGCCGCCCGGTACGCCCTGGGTAGTTCAGCGCGAACCGGACCGCGGTGCCGCCGCCCAGCGAGTTCCCGATCAGGTGCACCCGCTCGACGCCGAGCCCGGTCAGCAGCTCCGCCAGCGCGTCCGCGGCGAACGTGAAGTAGCTGCCGGTCACCGGCGGCTTGTCCGACCGGCCGAAGCCGGGCTGATCCACCACGATCGCGCGGAACCGCTTGGCGAAGACCGGCAGGTTGGCGCCGAAGTTGCTGAGACCGGACGCGCCCGGCCCGCCGCCGTGCAGCAGCACCACCGGGGTGCTGCCCGCGCCGTCGTCCGGGCCGCCAGGACCGGCCTCGGTGTAGTGCAGCCTGATGGTCATCGGGCTGATCCCTTCACAGCACGGGTCCCTTCACAGCACGGGCCCCCTCAGAGCATCGCGTCCGGCCCCACGTCGAGGCCGAACTCGCCGCGGCCGAACATCGTCAGCGCCCGCTCCGGGTCGTTGATCGCGTGCACCCGGCCCGCGTGCGCGTCCCGCCAGTGCCGCTGGATCACTGTGCCCGCGGCCAGCGCCCGGCCGCCGGAGTTCTCGAACAGCAGGTCCACCGCGCTGATCGAGCGGCCGGTCCCGAGCACCTGGTCGCGGCGCACCCGCAGCCGCAGCGGGATCGGGATCTTCTCCCCGGCCCGGGCGTGCGCCATCAGGTCCGTCATGTTCCGCTCCAGCGCCAG
The DNA here is from genome assembly GCA_963770375.1 of uncultured Actinomycetes bacterium. Lineage (GTDB taxonomy): Bacteria > Actinomycetota > Actinomycetes > Streptosporangiales > Streptosporangiaceae > DASVBE01. Next base: position 90,116 of record CAVYPM010000021.1, read on the forward strand.
CCAGGCCGCGTCGATCTCGGCCGCCGCCTGCGCCACCCGGACCTGCCCGTGCGGGTCCTCGGCCGCCTTCTGCCCGGCGTAGGAGGCCCGCACCCGGCCGCGCTGGTAGGCCACGTGCGCGTCGTAGGCGCCGGACGCCATCCCGATGATCGGCGCAGTGATGCTGTAGGGAAACACCGAGCCGTAGGGCAGCCGGAACAGCGGCCCGGGGTTGGCCTCCTGGCCCGGGCACCGGCACTTGGTCACCTCGGTGAAGCTGAGCGACCGGTGCTCGGGCACGAACACGTCGTCGACCACGATGTCGTTGCTGCCGGTGCCGCGCAGCCCGACGGTGTCCCACACGTCGTCGATCGTGTAGTCCCGGATGGGCAGCAGGAACGTGCGGAAGTCCACCGGGTGGCCGCCGTCGTCCACCACGAAGCCGCCGAGCAGCACCCAGGTCGCGTGGTTGCAGCCGGAGGAGAAGCTCCACCGCCCGGTGAGCCGGTGGCCGCCGGGCTCGGCCTGGGCCCGGCCGGTCGGCGCGTACGACGACGAGGCCCGGGTCTCCGGGTCGTCGGCCCACACCTCCTCCTGGGCCGCCAGCGGGAACAGCCCGATGTGCCAGGGGTGCACGCCGAGCACCGAGGCCACCCAGCCGGTCGACCCGCAGGCGCTGGCGATCAGCCGGACCGCGGAGTAGAAGGTGACCGGGTCGGCCTCCATCCCGCCGAACCGGGCCGGCTGGAGCAGCCGGAAGAAGCCGGTCTCCGCCAGGGCCTTGACCGAGGCGTCCGGGATCACCCGGGCGTCCTCGGCGGCCTGAGCCCGGTCGCGCAGCACCGGCAGCAGGTCGCGGACCCCGGCGAGGACCTCCTGCCCGGCGTTACCGTTCGCCCCCACGTCCCTCTCCTCGGGTTGGCATCGTCAACAGACTAGAACATGTTCTAGTCTGTTGATAGTAAGCAGCGGTGCGATCCGATAACCGGTTTCAGCGATGAACGACCCGGCGGAGGGGCCAGCATGAGCGACCGGGAAGCCATCAGGACCATCGACAGCGGCACGCCGCCGGCCCGGTACGCCCGGGGCTGGCACTGCCTGGGCCTGGCCGCCGCGTTCCGCGAGCCGGGGCCGCACGCGGTGCACGCCTTCGGCACCAAGCTGGTGGTGTTCGCCGACTCGGCGGGCCGCCTGCACGTGCTGGACGCGTTCTGCCGGCACATGGGCGGCGACCTGAGCATGGGCACGGTCAAGGGCGACGAGGTCGCCTGCCCGTTCCACGACTGGCGCTGGGGCGGCGACGGCCGGTGCGCCCGCATCCCCTACGCCCGCCGGGTGCCGCCCGCCGCCAGGACCCGGTCCTGGACTGCCCTGGAGCGCAACGGCCACCTGTTCGTCTGGAACGACCCGCAGGGCCGGCCGCCGTCACCCGAGCTGGAGATCCCCGCGATCGCGGGCGTCGGCGACCCCGGGTGGACCGGCTGGACCTGGGACACCCTGCTGGTCGAGGGGGCGAACTGCCGCGAGGTGGTCGACAACGTGGTCGACATGGCCCACTTCTTCTACATCCACTTCGCGTTCCCGACGTACTTCAAGAACGTGCTCGAGGGGCACATCGCCACCCAGTACCTGCGCACCAGGTCGCGCCCGGACGTGGAGTCCGGCACGAACTACACGGCGGGCGGGGCGGAGACCACGCTGCGCTCCGAGGCCTCCTACTACGGGCCGTCCTACATGATCAACTACCTGTGGCACGACTACCGTGGCTCGACCATGGAGAGCGTGCTGATCAACTGCCACTACCCGGTCACGCCGACCTCGTTCCGGCTGCAGTGGGGCGTGATCGTCAAGCGGCCGCCGGGCCTGTCGGACGAGCACGCGGGCAAAGGTCGGGGCCAGCTTCGCCAAGTTCGTCGGCCTGGGCTTCCAGCAGGACGTGGAGATCTGGCGGCACAAGACCCGGATCGACAACCCGCTGCTGTGCGCCGAGGACGGCCCGGTGTACCAGCTGCGGCGCTGGTACGAGCAGTTCTACACCGACGTCGAGGACATCACGCCGGACATGGTCGCGCGGTACGAGTTCGAGGTGGATACCACCCGGGCGGTGGCGGCGTGGGAGGCCGAGGTCGCCGGGAACCTGGCCCAGCGCGGCTCCGGGGCCGAGGCAGAGGCCGGAGCTGGCGCAGAAGCCGGGACCGGAGCCGGCTAGCCGATGCGCCACGCCGACCAGCGCCACGCCGGGCTCAGCGCGGTGACCTGCGACCGCTGCGCCGCCACGGTCCTGGTCGCCAAGTTCAGCGCGCAGCACACCAGCGTGCAGTGGGACGCGGCGTCGGTGCGGGCCTGCGCCGAGTTCAGCCTGCGGGCCGCCCTGGGCGAGCGGACCGCGCTCATCGACGGCTGTGCCAGCCTGCGGGACAGCATCGAGGCGGCGATCAGCGACGGCCGCCTGGCCGTGGCCCCGCCGTGAGCCGCCCCCGCGCGTTCCACCCGCTGCCGGTCGCGGAGGTCATCGCCGAGACCGCAGACGCCTGCTCGCTGGTGCTCGACGTCCCGCCCGTACTGGCCGGCGCGTTCACCTACCGGCCGGGGCAGTTCCTCACGATCCGGGTGCCGGGCAGCGACGGCCCGGTGGCGCGCTGCTACTCGCTGTCCAGCTCGCCGCACACCGGGGACCGGCACACGATCACGGTCAAGCGGGCCGGGTACGCCTCGAACTGGATCGCCGATCACGTGCGGGCCGGGACCGTGCTCGACGTCCTGCCGCCGGGCGGCACGTTCACCCCCAGGGACCTGTCCGCCGACTTCCTGATGTTCGCCGCGGGCAGCGGGATCACCCCGGTCATCTCCATCGTGAAGTCGGTGCTGGAGCAGGGCCACGGCCAGGTCACGCTGATCTACGCCAACCGCGACGACCGCTCGGTGATCTTCGGCGGCGAGCTGCGGCGGCTGGCCGACAGGGCCGGGTCCCGCCTGGTCGTGCTGCACTGGCTGGACTCGCTGCAGGGGCCGCCGACGCCCGCCGCGCTGGCCGCGCTGGCCCGGCCCTGGTCCACCAGGGAAGCCTTTCTCTGCGGCCCCGACCCGTACCTGGAAGTGGTCCGCCGCGCCCTGCACCGGCTCGGGGTTCCCGGCCCGCGCATCCACGCCGAGCGGTTCCTGTCCCTGGCCGGCGACCCGTTCGTCCCGGCCCCGCCCGCGCCCGGCGGCGTAGCCGCCACCTGCGAGGTCACCCTCGACGGCGAGCAGCGGACGCTGGAGTGGCCGCCCGGCACACGCCTGCTCGACCTGCTGCTCGAGGCCGGCCTGGACGCACCGTTCTCCTGCCGGCAGGGCGTCTGCGGGGCCTGCACCTGTCAGCTGGACGAGGGGGAGGTCGAGCACGGGAACAACGAGGTGCTCGACGAGGCGGACCTGGCGCAGGGTTACATCCTGGCCTGCCAGGCGGTGCCGCGGACCGGGACGGTCCGGGTCAGCTACCCGTGACCGGAGGCGGGGCGGCGGCCGCAGCCGCGGCAGCCGCGGCCGCGTGCTGGCCCGCGCGCCGTCCGGAGAACACGCAGTCCGCCAGCGACAGCCCGCTGACGTAGGAGCGCGAGCACAGGCCCACCGCGGTCCGCCCGGCCGCGTACAGGCCGGGCACGCCGCCGCCGTCAGAGCGCCGCACCTGCCCGCTGTCCTCCGCGACGACCAGGCCGCCGAGCGTGAGCACCGGGACGGGACTGGCCACCGAGGGCCGCACCGAGAAGTCGATCAGCGAGAACGGCGGCTGGTCCTGCGCCCGCACCTGGTCGGCCGGCTTGCCCGCCGGATCCGGCCCGCCGGAAGCCGCCATCGCGTTGTGCGCGGCCACCGTGGCCTCCAGCCCGGCCGGGTCAACCCCGGCCCGCCGGGCCACCGCGTCCAGCGTCGCCGCCCGGTGACGGCCACGGGTGAGCAGATACCGCGCCTGCAGCCGCTGGAACCACAGCGTCGTACCGCGAACCTGGCCGCGGGCCAGGGCCAGCGTCGCGTCGTCCACCAGCAGCCAGGCCCGCGCCCCTGGCCGCCGCACGATCGCGTCGCCGATCGCCGCCCCGTACCGGGACTCGTCGCAGATCCGCAGCCCGGCCCGGTCCACCAGGATCCCGTGGATCAGCGCCGGCGGCGGGGACAGGAACCGCCACAGCGACACCCGGTCCAGGAACGCGGTGGCCCCGCCGGCCGCAGCACCGAGCCGGATGCCGCTGCCGTCGTCACCCGGCGTGCCCAGCGGCAGGCCGCCGCGGCTGGCCGGGGCGTGCTCCCGGAGCATGGCCTTGTTGGTCACGAACCCGCCCGCGGCCAGCACCACGCCGCCGCGTGCGCCGGCCCGCAGCGGCCGGCCGTACCGGCGCTCCAGCCACGCCACCGGCCGGTGCATCGACCGGCCGAGCCGCGGGGCGTACAGGTAGGGCTTGGCCGACCAGCGGTGCAGCACCCGGTGCGCGGTCCTGGCCCACCGCGGGGCCCCGCGCAGGCTGCTGGCCGCCACCCCGGTGACCCGCCCGTCCGCGTCGGTGATCAGCTGCTCCACCCGGGTCTGCGGGAGCACCGTGGCGCCGCTGGCGCGGACCGCCGCGGCCAGCCGGGCGTACAGTACCCGGCCCGAGGTGCCCCGGCCGTGCGTGCGGTGGCCGCGCGGGGCCGGCGGCGCGACCGCCGCGAGGGACTGCTCGCTGCCGGAGTAGTACAGGTAGTGCCGGTTCGTCGGGTAGGACGTCTTGTCCGGGCACAGGCTGCCCTCGAACGGCACCCCGTGCCGCTCCAGCCAGGCCAGCATGGCGGGGCTGCCGTCGCAGAACGCCCGCAGCGTGGCCGCGGACACCACGTCGCCCGCCTCGGCGCTCAGGTAGGCGAACATCGCCCCGGCCGAATCGGTGACCCCCGCGGCCTGCTGCTGCGGCGTGCCGCCCCCGGCGTAGACCACGCCGCCGGACAGTGCGGTCGCGCCGCCGCCGCCGAACCGGTCCAGGACCAGCACCCGGGCCCCGGCCGCGGCCGCTTCCAGCGCGGCGCACGCGCCCGCGGCGCCGAAGCCCACCACGATCACGTCGCTTTCGAGGTCCCAGGTCACCAGCGCCGCAGCCTCCGTTTCCCCGCTCCGCTCCTGGCCACACCCTCGGCCAAAACTGGAACGTGTTCTAGTATGGGAGGCCGGGAGGCCGAATGACAACGGCGGCTGAGTTCGACGTCGTGGTAGTGGGCAGCGGCGCCGCCGGCATGACCGCCGCGCTCACCGCCGCGCACCACGGCCTGAGCGTGCTGGTGACCGAGAAGGCCGGCACGTTCGGCGGCTCGACCGCCCGGTCCGGCGGCGGGCTCTGGATCCCGGGCAACGAGGTGCTGCGCCGGGCCGGCGTGGCGGACACCGCCGGGCAGGCCCGCTCCTACCTGGCCCACGTCGTGGCGGGCCACGCGACGGACGCCCGCCAGCAGGCCCTGCTCGAGCACGGTCCCGCCATGCTGGACCTGGTCCGCCGCCTGACCCCGCTGGAGTTCGCCTGGGTGCCCGGGTACGCGGACTACTACCCGGAGGCGCCGGGCGGGCTGGCCGCCGGGCGCAGCATCGAGCCGGTGCCGCTGGACGGCCGGGTGCTCGGGCCCGACCTGGCCACGCTCAGCCCGCCCTACCTCCCCGCGCCGCCCGGGGTGATCATCACCCAGCGCGACTACCGGTGGCTGAGCCTCGGACCCCGGCACCCCCGGGCCGTGGCCGCCGCCGCCCGGGTGGCCGGGCGCGCGGCCCGCGCAAGGCTGCTCCGGCAGCGCCCGCTCAGCATGGGCCAGGCGCTGGCCGCGGGCCTCCGCGCAGGACTGAAAACCGCCGGCGTCCCCGTGTGGCTGGACACCCCGATGACCGGCCTGTGCGCCGCGGACGGCCGCGTGACGGGCGTCGAGGTGACCCGCGACGGCCAGCCCGCCGTGATCACGGCCCGGCGCGGCGTGCTGCTGGCCGCCGGCGGATTCGAGCGCAACGCGGAGATGCGGCAGCAGTACCAGCGCGGCCCGGTCGACGTCGCGTGGACCACCGGCGCGGCCGGCAACACCGGCGACGCCATCCTCGCGGGCCAGGCGGCCGGCGGTGCCCTCGATCTCATGGACGACGCCTGGTGGGGCCCGTCCATCCCGCTGCCGTCCGGCCCGTTCTTCTGCCTGGCCGAGCGCAGCCTGCCCGGCTCCCTGCTGGTCAACGCCGCCGGGCAGCGGTTCGTCAACGAGTGCGCGCCCTACGTGGACGCCGTGCACGCGATGTACGAGGCCCACTCAGAAGAGAGCCCGGCCATCCCCGCCTGGCTGATCCTCGACCAGCGCTACCGCAGCACGTACGTGTTCGCGGGCCTGACGCCGGGCCGCCCGTTCCCCCGGCGGTGGTACGCGGCCGGCGTGGTGTTCCGCGCGGACACGGTCGCCGAACTGGCCTCCCGCGCCGGGATCGACGCCGCGGGCCTGGCCAAGACCGTGACCAGGTTCGGCGAGTTCGCGCAGGCCGGCCACGACGCGGACTTCCGCCGCGGCGAATCGGCCTACGACCGGTACTACGGCGACCCGCGAGTCCGGCCCAACCCGAACCTGGCCCCGCTGGCCACGCCGCCGTTCTACGCGGTCAAGATCGTGCCCGGCGACCTGGGCACCAAGGGCGGCCTGGTCACCGACGAGCGGGCCCGGGTGCTGCGGCCCGACGGCAGCAGCGTCCCCGGCCTGTACGCGGCGGGCAACGCCAGCGCGGCGGTGATGGGGCACAGCTACGCCGGGGCCGGCGCCACCATCGGCCCGGCGATGACGTTCGGCTATCTCGCCGCGCTCGACCTGACCGGGCTGCTGGACACGGTTAAGGACGATTAAGGAATACGGGATTTGCGGCGCGGGACGAGCACTAGACCGGGTACGGGCGGAGGGGACGGGGCGGGCGCTGCTCGCTGAGGATCAGGCCGTCCAGGGGGCCGCGGTACGGCGGGCGCGGCTCTTCTTCCTTGGCCAGCTCGCGGGGCGCGGCCGGGGGCGGAGCAGCCGGGGGCGGAGCAGCCGGGGGCGGAAGTGACCTCTGGGCGCGCTTGTCGAGCCGGTTGGACACCGCCTGCAGGCCGGCCGCCATCCAGACCATCAGGTACACCAGGAACGTCACGATGGCGACCTTGCCCAGCGGATCGCTATTCAGCAGGATGGCGGCCGCGATGGTGGCGAACGGCGGCACGGTCGTGACGGCCAGCACGGCGGCCTTACGGGTCCGCGCCCGCCGCCGGGACCGGGCGGGGCGGGGCGCCCGCGGGGCGGCGGCCGGGACGGCCGGTGCGGCGGGCCCGGCGCCGGGCAGATCCGCGGTCAGCGCGGCCAGGCCGGCCCAGGTCGTCGCGGCGAGGGCCTGGCCGGTCCGGGCCGCGAGCTCGTCCTGGGTCAGCCGGCCGTGCACGAACGCGGCCTTGAGGGCGGTGATGACCTGCTCGCGGTCGTCGTGCGAGGCCCGCATCCGGCCGCGGCCGCCCTGGGCCAGGCTCCTGCCGTCCCCGGGTCCCGTGGTCATCGGCGCCTCCCCAGCACACCCTGCCCTGGAGGGATCGTAGCGCCGCGGGCCCGGCCGGCCTACCGGTCAGGCCCGAGGATCAGGCCGCTGGTCGGCACCCCGGTGCCCGCGGTGACCAGCACCGGGCCGTCGCCGGGAACCTGGTTGACCGAGGTGCCGCGGACCTGGCGGACGGCCTCGGCGATGCCGTTCATGCCGTGGATGTAGGCCTCGCCGAGCTGCCCGCCGTGGGTGTTGAGCGGCAGCGCGCCGCCGATCTCGATGGCCCCGTCGGCGATGAACCCCCGGGCCTCGCCGCGCGGGCAGAAGCCCAGCTCCTCCAGCTGCATCAGCACGTACGGGGTGAAGTGGTCGTACAGCACCGCGGTCCGCACGTCGTCCGGGCCGGCCCCGGACTGCCGCCACAGCTGGCGGCCCACCACGCCCATCTCCGGCAGTCCGGCCAGCCCGTCGCGGTAGTAGCTCGTCATCGTGAACTGGTCCTGGCCGCTGCCCTGGGCCGCGGCCAGGATCACGGCCGGCGGCCTGCGCAGGCCGGCCGCCCGCTCCAGGCTGGTGACCACGACGGCGACCGCGCCGTCGCTCTCCTGGCAGCAGTCGAGCAGCCGCAGCGGCTCGGCGATCCAGCGGGACGCCTGGTGCTCGGCCAGCGTGATCGGCCGCTGGTAGAACCACGCGTGCGGGTTGACCGCCGCGTGCCGCCGGTCGGCCACCGCCACCGCGCCGAAGTCCGCGCTGGTGGCGCCGTACTCGTGCATGTACCGCCGGGCCGCCATCGCGACCGTGGCGGCGGGGGTGGACAGGCCCATCGGGTAGTGCCAGCCGTTGTCGATCCCGGCCGAGTTCGCCGCGGCCACCGCGGCGGCCGACACCTGGCCGAACCGGCGGCCAGACCGCTCGTTCAGCGCCCGGTAGCAGACCACGACCTCGGCCACCCCGGCCGCGACGGCCAGCGCGGCCTGCTGCACGATCGCGCAGGCCGCGCCGCCGCCGTAGCCGATCTGGCTGAAGAACGTCAGCTCACCGGCGCCCAGCTCGCGGGCGACCGCGATCTCGGCGCTGCTGTCCATCACGAACGTGACCAGGCCGTCCACGTCGGCGGCGGTCAGGCCGGCGTCGTCCAGCGCGGCGCGGACCGCCTCGGCGGCCAGCTGCAGCTCGCTGCGGCCCGAGTCCTTGGAGAACTCGGTCGCGCCCAGGCCGGCGATGGCCGCGGTCCGGCCGGTCACGCCGCGCCGCCGGGAAGGCCGAGCCGGACCGTGCCGGTCACGTGATCGCCGGCGCTGCACCGGCCGGTCACGGTGACCGTCCGCTCGCCGTCCGCGGCCGGCCCGGCCCGGCCGGAGAACGTCAGCGTGTCCCCGGCGTAGCAGGGCGCGCCGAGCCGGATGGCGATCGACCTGATCACCGCGCCGGGCCCGGCCCAGCCGGACACGAACCGCTGGACCAGACCGGTGCTGGTCAGGATGTTCACGAAGATGTCCCTGCTGCCCCGGGCGACGGCCAGGTCGCGGTCGTGATGGACGTCCTGGAAGTCGCGGGTGGCCAGCGCCGACGAGATCACGAACGTCGGCGTGGCCTCGACGACCAGCTCCGGCAGTGCTGTGCTGCTGGCTCACGCAGGGCCGCTGGGAGGCGCTGCCTTCCCTCCTCGCTCCTTCGGCGCTCCTTCGTCGCGCCGGCGTCGCTCGTCGGGAAAACAGCGCCGCGGCACCTGCGCTCGCCTGCCGGCTTCGCCGGCGGGGCGCCAGACCGGCAGGGTCAGCTCGTCGTCGATGCGCTCGAACCCCACCTGCACGGGCATCCCGATCCGCACCTGGCCCGGGTCGGTGCCCGGCATGCCGGCCAGCACCCGCACGCCCTCGGGCAGCTCCACCAGCGCGATGACCAGCGGCAGGGTCTTGCCTGGCACCGGCGGGTGGTGGTGCACCACGTAGCTGTAGACCGTGCCGGTGCCCGCCGCCACGACGTAACCGGGCTCGCCGCCCGCGGGCCGCTGGGCCGCGCCGCACTGCGGGCACATCGGCCCGGGCGGGTGGCGGCGCGCACCGCACTGGCCGCATTCCTGGATGCGCAGTTCCCCGGCGGCGGTGCCGGCCCAGAAGAACGCGGTATCCGGCGAGGCCGGCGGCCGCAGCACCGCCACGGGCGGGGCGGCCTGGGCCTGTGCTGGCCGCGGGCGGAACTTGAGGATCCGGAAGTCCATGGTGGCCACCGGCTCGTCGCCGGCGTACCAGGTGGAGCGGGTGGTCACGAACCAGCCCTCGCCCAGCGCGGTGCGCTTGGGCCCGGTCACGTCCAGCAGGCTGGCCCGCACGCTGACCTGCTCACCGTGCCGCAGGTAGCGGTGGTAGACCTGGTCGCAGTTGGTCGCGACGACCGAGGTGAAGCCCGCCTCGTCGAGCACCTGCGACATCTGCCCGAGCGGGTCGTCGTCGGGCCGGCCGCGGTGCAGCCCGGGCATGGTCCACACCTGGATCATGGCGGGCGGGGCCACTGCCCCGCCATGCCCGGCCGCGACGGCTGCGCCCTGGTCGGTCCAGACCGGGCTGGGGTCGCCGATGGCCTCGATCCAGTTCCTGATCATCGGCAGGTTCACCGGGTCGCGGCCGGGCCGGGCCCGGCTCTCCCCGGCCGCGGCGAGCCGCTCCGCCGCCGCCCGGATCGGGGCCGCCTGGTCCGCGTCGGTCTGCCTGGCCGTCATCTGCTTTCCTCCGGTCAGCGGGCCGGTCAGCGCGGCACCCGGGGCAGCCCGAGCCCGGCCGATGCGATCAGCTCCCGCTGGATCTCGTTGACCCCGCCGCCGAAGGTCAGCACGGTGTTCCGCTTGGCCTGCACGTCCAGCCACCGGGACAGCCGGGCGGTGTCCGGGTCGGCCGGGTCGCCGTGCCGGGCCACGATCTCCTCGAACTCCTGGCCGAGCCGCTGGATCTGCTCGGAGGAGTACACCTTCGTCGCCGAGGCGTCTGCGATGCCGACCCGCTCGGCCACCGCGACCTGCCAGTTCAGCAGCTCGTTGACGCGCAGGCTGGCGTAGCTGCGGGCGAGCACGCGGCGCACGTCGGGCTGCCCGGCCAGCGGGCGGCCGTCAGGACCGGTCCTGGCTGCCCAGTCCCGGACCCGGTCGTGCAGCGCGGCCAGCCGGCCGGCCGGGCCGAGCATCACCCGCTCGTGGTTGAGCTGCTCGGTGATCAGCCGCCAGCCGCCGTTCTCCGCCCCCACCCGCATCGCGGCCGGCACCCGCACGCCGTCGTAGTAGGTCACGTTGACGTGATGGGCCCCGTCGTGGGTGATGATCGGCGTCCAGGAGTAGCCCGGGTCGCGGGTGTCCACGATGAGGATCGAGATCCCCTTGTGCCGCGGGGCCTCGGGGTCGGTGCGGCAGGCCAGCCAGATGTAGTCGGCGTCGTGGCCGCCGGTGGTGAAGATCTTCTGGCCGTGCACGACGTACTCGTCGCCGTCCCGGACCGCCCGGGTCCGCAGCGACGCCAGGTCGGTGCCGGCCTCGGGCTCGGTGTACCCGATCGCGAAGTGCACCTCGCCGGCCAGGATCCGGGGCAGGAAGAGGGCCTTCTGCTCCGGCGTGCCGTGCGCCTGCAGGGTGGGGCCGACGGTCTGCAGGGTGACCGCGGGCAGCGGGACGTCGGCCCGGGCCGCCTCGTTCACGAAGATCTGCTGCTCGACCTGGCCGAGGCCGCGCCCGCCGTACTCCTGCGGCCAGCCCACGCCCAGCCAGCCGTCCCGGCCCATCCGCCGGACCACCTCGCGGTACACCGTGCCGTGCCGCTCGGTCAGCAGGGCCTCGCGCTCGGCCGGGGTCAGCAGGCCGCCGAAGTAAGCCCGGACCTCGTCCCGCAGGGCCCGCTGCTCCGTGGTGAGCTCAATGAACATCGCTGCCTCTCAGACCCGGTCGCCCAGCCGGTCCAGCGTGTAGCTGGCCCCGCCGGCGTACCGGGCCAGGTCCTTGACCAGCGCGGACAGCCGGGCCAGCGGGTAGCTGACGTCCATGCCCGTTCCTCCGTGCAGGTGGTGGCAGGTCCGCATGGCCGCGGGCCCGTACTCGGCCAGCCAGTATGCGGCCACGTCCAGGTCGGGGCCCGCGTCCAGCCCGGCGGCGAGCCGCCAGCACGCGGACAGGGTGGCCAGGTGCAGGGTGCGGGCGGCGATGTAGACGTCCGCGATGTGCTGCGCGGCCGCCTGGAACGTGGCCAGCGGCCGGCCGAACTGCTGCCGGGTCCGCAGATGCTCGGTGGTCAGCGCGAGCGCCGCGGCCAGCGCCCCGTCCGCCACGCAGCAGGCGCCGGCCACCGCGAGCTCGTACAGGCCGGTGACCGCGTCCCCGGCCGCCGCGCCGCCTGCGGTCCTGCCGAGCACGCCGGTCACCGGCGCCCCGGCCAGCCGCAGCGTGTACTCGGGGTCGCCGCCGGAACTGGGCGTGCGCACCGTGCTCACCCCGTCCGCGGCCGGGCTGACCACCACCACCGCGGTGCCGCCGCTGGCCAGCCGGGCCGGGACCAGCACCCAGTCGGCTTCCGCGGCGTACGGCACGCCGAGCTTGACCCCGGTCACCGATCCGCCGTCGCCGTCCAGCGTGGCGATGGTGGCCGGGACCGCGGGCCGCGGCTGCGACGGCTCGCGCAGCGCGGCGGTCAGCACGGTGCCGCCGGTGCCGACGCCCGCCAGCAGCCGCCCGGCCAGGTCGCGGCCGGCCCACCGGGTGACCGGCAGCACGCCGGTCATGACGGTGGCCAGCACCGGGACCGCCGCGCCCGCCCGGCCGGTCTCGGCCAGCAGGGCCCCGGCCTCGGCGGCCCCGAGGCCGTCCCCGCCCAGCTCCTCCGGCAGCGCCAGCGACAGCAGCCCCGCCTGGGACAGTTCCTTCCACAGCGCCGCGTCGTACCCGCCGTCCCGGCCGGTCGCCACCCCGGGCGGCGCCGCGACCGGGACCGGGCGGGCGCCGCGCAGCACCCGGGCGGCCAGGCCGGCGATCTCCTGCTGGGTCTCGCTGACCGTGAAGTCCACCTAGCGGGCCTCCTCCCTGGGCAGGCCGAGCACCCGCTCGGCCACGACCGACAGCAGGATCTGCGTGGTCCCGCCCGCGATGCTCAGGCACCGGGTGAGCAGGAACTCGTGCACGGCATCCGCCGCGGCCCCGTCGGCCGCGGCACCGTCCGGGCCGCACAGGGCCAGCACGGCCTCGGCCACCGCCTGCCGGTGGGCGACGCCGTGCAGCTTGCGGACCGCGGCGAGCGGGCCCGCATCGGTCCCGCTGCGCTGCGCCAGCGCGGACCGCAGGTCGAGCAGCGTGCCGGCCAGGCCGTCCGCGATCAGCGCGCCGGCCTGCTCGAGCACCGCCGGGTCGTCCTGGCGGCCGGCCGCCCGGATGACCGCGATCAGGCCCTCCGCGGCCTCGCCGAGCGCCGGGCCCTGGGCCATCGCGACCCGCTCGGCGGCCAGTGCGGTCCTGGCGATCCGCCAGCCCTCGCCGCACTCCCCCAGCACGCAGTCGTCCGGCACGAACACGCCGTCCAGGAAGACCTCGCTGAACATCGCGCGGCCGGTGATCTCCCGCAGCGGCCGTATGCCGATGCCCGGGCTGCGCATGTCCACCAGGAAGAACGTGATCCCGCGGTGCTTGGGCGCGGCCGGGTCGGTGCGGGCCAGGCAGATCGCCCAGCCGGCCTCGTGGGCCAGCGAGGTCCACACCTTCTGCCCGGTCAGCCGCCATCCCGCGGGGCAGTCCTGGCCGCCCGGCACCCGCTCGGCCCGGGTCGCCACCGCGGCCAGGTCCGAGCCGGCCTCCGGCTCGCTGAACAGCTGGCACCAGGTGATCTCGCCGCGCAGCGTGGGCCCGAGGAACCGGTCCCGCTGCCCGGCCGAGCCGTACCGCACCACCGCCAGCCCGGCCCAGCCGCCGATCACCAGGTCGGGCCGGCTCAGCCCGGCCCGGGCCAGTTCCTCGTCGATCACCAGCACGTCACCCGCGGCGGCGCCGAGCCCGTACGGCGGCGGCCACTGCGGGGCCACGTACCCGGCCGCGGCCAGCGCGTCCCGGCGGTCCGGCAGCGGCACGGCGGCCACCGCCGCGGCCACCGCCCGGGCCGCCGCCGCGACCGGGCCCGTGCTGGTAGCGCCCGCCGGTGCGCCCGTGCTGGTAGCGCCCGTGCTGGTAGCGAGGGCCACCCGGCGGCGGGCCCCGGCCAGCGCCAGCCGGGCCGTCCGCACCCGCCACCCGGCGCTGCCGGACAGCAGCTGGCGCAGCGCCAGCGCCCGGCGCAGGTACAGGTGCGCGTCGTGCTCCCAGGTGAAGCCGATCCCGCCGAGCACCTGGATGCAGTCCTTGGCGTTGTCCACGGCGGCGTCCAGCGCGATCGCCGCCGCGGCCGCGGCGGCCAGCGGGAGCTCGTCCGGTGCGTCATCGGCGGCCCGGGCCGCGTCCCAGGCCACCGCGGCGGCCTGCTCGGCGCGGCAGAGCAGGCCCGCGCACAGGTGCTTGACCGCCTGGAACGCGCCGATCGGCCGGCCGAACTGGCTGCGGGTGCGGGCGTAGGAGGCGGCGGTCTGGGTGCACCAGCCCGCGACGGCGGCGGCCTCCACCGCGAACAGGGTCGCGGCCAGGTCGCGGACCCGGTCCCTGGTCACCCCGGGCAGCAGCAGGCCGGGGGCGATGACCGCGCCGTCCAGCCGGACGCCGGCCAGCGGCCGGGAGAAGTCAGCGGGCGCCCGGCTGGTCACGGTGACGCCCGGATGCCCGGCGGGAATCCAGAACCACACCTGCGGCCCGTCGGCCCCGGCCCCGGTCCGCCGCACCGCCGCCCGCCGCGGCGCCGGCGAGCAGGACCGTGCCGTCCGCCGGCGCCGAGCACCAGCCCGGTCTCGCCGGTCACCCGCAGCGACCCGTCGTCCTGCCAGGCCGCAGTCAGCGAGCCCGGGTCCAGCGCGACGGCGGCCGGCTGCTCGCCCGCGGCCAGGGCCGGACAGCAGCGCCTGCCCCGCGGGCCCGCCCGCCAGCGGGGCGGCCACCAGGCCGGCCAGCAGGGTCGGCAGCACCGGGCCCGGCACCAGCGACAGGGTCAGCTGCTCCAGCGCGGCGGCCAGATCGGCGACCGTGCCGCCGTCCCCGCCCACCGCGGCCGGCAGCGCGATGCCGAACACGCCCAGGCCGGCCAGCTCGCGCCAGCACCGCTCGCTGCCCCCGGGCGGCTCCCGGCGGCTACCGCGCTGCCCCGTGCGGGGCTGCCCGCCGCCGGGCTCCAGCCCGCGGACCGCCTCCAGCGGCGCGGCCCGCTTCGCCCAGTCCCGGATCGACGCCTGCAGGGCCAGCTGGTCCTCGGTGGCAGCGACCGGCACCGGCACCTCCCGTTCGCAGCGGCCCCGTTCGCAGCGGCCCCGTTCGTAGCAGCGCTGACAGAATTAGAACACGTTATAGTATCGAGGGGCCAGCGGCTGCCGGGCCGCGGCCGGGAAACCGCGATTGCTACGCTGAGTACAGCGCGGGACGCCTGCCCGCAGCGCGGCGAGGCAGGCCTGCGGGGGATGGGAAAGCACGGCGTGCCGTCGCGTACGACGGCGCGCCGGGCGAGATGAGAGGGACCCGATGGCGTCGGCGAGAACAGAATCCGTGCCCGCACCCGGCCCGGCCGGCGACGGCGAATTCACCTCGGCGGCTCAGCGCGACCGGCGGAAGCGGATTCTCGACGCGACGCTGGCGCTGGCCTCCAAGGGCGGCTACGAAGCGGTGCAGATGCGGACCGTGGCCGAGCAGGCCAACGTCGCCCTGGGCACCCTGTACCGGTACTTCCCGTCCAAGATCCACCTGCTGGTGTCCGGTCTGGCCAGGGAGTTCGAGCGGACCCAGGAGAAGCTGGACCGGACCAGCATCCCCGGGGACACGCCCTACCAGCGGATGATCTTCGTGCTCGGCCGGATGACCAGGACCATGCAGCGCGACCCGCTGCTGACCGAGGCGATGACGCGGGCCTTCATGTTCGCCGACCCGAGCGCGGCATCCGAGGTCAACACCGTGGCCGCGTTGATGGAGCGGATCCTGATCCGGGCCATGCACGACGGTGAGCCGACCGCCGACGATGCCGCGATCGCCCGCATCATCGGCGACGTCTGGCTGTCCAGCCTGGTCGCCTGGGTTACCCGCCGGGCGTCGGCCAACGACGTCACCAGCCACCTGGAACTCGCCGCCCGCCTGCTGCTGCGCTGACCGGCCCCGCCGGACCGCCGCCCCCGGGGGCGGAACGGGGTAGTGGACAGAGGGTTACCGGCAAGTAATACTGCAACTCGTTCTAGTTCAGACCGGGGAGCAGTGGTGAACGGGCAGGCGCCAGCGGGCCGTGCAGGGTTCCGGACCGGCCTGGGCCGGTCGGCCCGCCTTTTCCTGGCGTTCCGTACCGAGCAGGCGGACCCCGCGGGCTTTTACACGCTGGTGGCGGCGGATGCCGTTGCGCAGCTTGGCCAGTACACGGATCTTCGCGGGAAGACCGTGATCGATGTGGGCGGCGGCCCGGGCTTCTTCGCCCGGGCGCTGCGCGCGGCTGGGGCCCGGGCCTGCTGCGTGGATACCAGCCTCGGCGAGCTGGCCGCGCACGGCGCGCCCGGGCCTGGCGCCGTGGCGGGCAGCGCGCTGCGCCTGCCGGTCGCCTCTGGCTCGGTCGACGTCTGCTTCTCCGCCAACGTCCTCGAGCACGTCGGGGACTGGCGCGCGATGCTCGCCGAGATGGTCCGGGTCACCCGGCCCGGCGGGGTGATCTTCGTGTCGTACACCAACTGGCTGTCGCCGTGGGGCGGGCACGAGACGTCGCCGTGGCACTACCTCGGCGGCGAGCGGGCCGCCCGGCTCTACCAGCGGCGGCACGGCCGGCCGCCGAAGAACCGGTTCGGCACCAGCCTGTACCCGGTCTCGGTGGCCGCCGCGCTGCGCTGGGCCCGGTCGGCGGACGGCGTGGTGCTGACTGACGCAGTGCCCAGATACCTGCCCGGCTGGACCCGCCCGGTGCTGGCCCTCCCCGCAGTACGGGAAGTGGTCACCTGGAACCTGCTGCTAGTCCTCCGCCAGCGCTAGCCGGCCGCGAGCTCGCGGCAGCCAGCGGCGACCTAGACGGCGGGGTCCAGGACCGGCTCGGACTCGTGCTTGCCGGTGTAGCCGGGCTCCTCGTGGCGCCGGGGCCGGGCCAGGAGGATCCCGCCGATCAGGGCCGCCAGGCCGGCCAGCAGCGCCGCCAGCGGCAGCACGAAGGTCAGCAGGCTGATCTTGCGCCGGGCGTCCTGGTCGATCTTCACGACCGCCCGCGTGCTCCGCGGCGTGTTGGTCAGCGAGGCGTCAAGCAGCAGCAGGCGCTCGGCGCCGGTGCTGGGGTCGGTCAGCGCCAGGTGCGTGTCCTGGATCTCGTTGAGCTGCGCCCCGGTGACCGGGTCCACGTAGAACGTGTTGGTCGCGGTGTAGGACTCCGGCAGCGTCACTTCCTTGTTGCCCGGCAGGCCCACCAGCGACGCGGGGATCTTCTGCGTGCCGATCTTGAGGTTCTTCACCTTCTCCACGTACTTGTTGACGCTGATCCCGCCAACCGTGGTGGTGCCTGCGTACCTGGCCGTGGCGGTGCGGTTCATGCCCGGGTCGAACACCTGATACGAGTGCTTGCCAGTGCCAAACGGCCAGAGGAACCCGGCCAGGCCCGACTGGCGGATGTGCGTGTTGCCGTCGATGCTGGCGCCGCAGCACTGGACCAGCTGCGCGGTCCGCCGGTCGAAGGCGAGGCGCCGGATGCTGAACGAGAACCGCTGGTGGTTGGTCGTGTCGTAGAGGTACGTGAACGTGTTCCACACCGCGGTATCGGAGTTGCCCGCCTTGTCGTCGCTCTTGGTCGTGCTGGTGACCACCATCGTCGCGCCGGTGATCGGCTTGACCTTGGCGGCGGAGAAGTAGGACACGTTATGGCCCACCAGCTGGGTCACCAGGTACTCGTGCAGCGGGAATTTCACTACCTGCCCGGGCAGGTAGGTCCGCATCAGCACGGCTGACGCGATAAGGAACGCTCCCAGCCCGGCAAGAATTAACCCGGTCACGCGGCGCATAGTTCCTCCCTCAACCAATGGCCGACAGTTTTGGCACGGGCAACGGTTGACGTTGCCTGGAGGTCAGCGGTATGGGGTCTTGTGCAGGGCCAGCGCGTTGCTACTTGTCAGTAATCTGAGATGCTGACTATAACACGTTCTACTGCTGGAGTTGGATCATGACGTCAGCGCGTATGGCGGCCGGGCCTGCCGTGGCAAGCCCAGCGGCAGCGCGCTGGCATCAGGCTTCGCTGGACGGCCTGCGGGCCGCCGCGGCGGGTGCCGTGCTGCTCACCCACGTCGGCGGGCTCACCGGGTACACGGTGACCGGGACCCCGGTGTCCTGGGCGCTGAGCCGCGGCGACGTCGGCGTGCCGATCTTCTTCACGCTGTCCGGGCTGCTGCTGTACCGGCCGTGGGCGGCGGCCGCGCTGACCGGGCAGCAGACTGTGCCGCTGGCCACCTACCTGCGCCGCCGGGCGCTGCGCATCCTGCCCGCCTACTGGGCGGTGGTCACCGTCGCCCTGCTGTGGCTCAACGCGCCGGACGCCCGGCACGCCTGGCCCTGGATTCAGTACCTGCTGCTGATCCAGAACTATGACGCGCATCCCTGGTGGTCAGGGACCGGGGCGATCGGGCTGGCCCAGGCCTGGAGCCTGGTCGTGGAGGTTTCCTTCTATCTCGTGCTGCCGCTGATCGCAGCCGTCCTCACCTGGGCCGCCAGCCGCGGCGGCCCGCCGGGGCCGCCGGACGTGGCCCGCCGGGCCCGCCGGCTGCTGACCGGCCTTGCCGTGCTGGGCGGCTCCTCGTTCGGCTTTGCCGTGCTGACCCAGCACCCGCGGCTCGCGCTGTGGTTCGAGGGCACGCTGCCGCCGCTGATGATCTGGTTCTGCGCCGGGATGGCCATCGCTGTGCTGCTGGCCTGGGCGGCCGCCGAAGAGCAGGCCGCGCCGGCCGGACGGGAGGCCAGCGGGCCGGCCAGCCGGCTGCGCCGGACGGTGGCGGCCTCGGCCGGGATGGGTGCGCTGATCGCGGGCTGCGCGTTCGCCATGGCCTGCACGCCGCTGACCGGGCCCGAGTTCGCCGGTGTGCCCAGCGTCTGGGAAACCGAGTTCAAGACCGCCCTGTACACGCTGATAGCCCTGGCCATCGTGGCCCCGGCCGCCTGCCAGCCGCCGGCCCCGGGGCCCGGCCGGGCCGGGCCGCGCGGCTCCTGAGCAGCCGGCCCGGCCGGTTCCTCGGGAAGATCTCCTACGGCGCCTTCCTCTGGCAGTTCCTGGCCGCTTTCGCGTTCTTCCGCGTGCTGGGCCTGAAGATGGCCCCGGAAGGGGGCCACTACACCGCCACGGAGGTGGCCCTGATCGGGGTGGCCATCGCCGCGGCCACGGTCGCGGCGGCCACCGTCAGCTACTACCTGATCGAGATGCCGGCGCAGCGCCTCGGCCGCTACTGGCGCAGCAGTTCGGCGACCAGGCGGGCGACGATGAGCAAGCCGAGGATCTGGGGGATCCCGCTGGTCAGCCACAGGGCTGCCGGGCTGGCGGGCGCGCTGCCGGCCAGCCGCGCGCCGGCCAGGGCGCAGCCGGAGGCGGCCAGCAGCAGGGCGGGCAGCAGCCACGGCCCGGACAGCCATGTGCCCGCCCTGGGCCACCAGCCGGACGGCGCCGCTGGCCCGTAGCCGGGCAGCGCCCAGAACACCCCGGCCGCCGCCGGCAGGATCACCGCGCCGGGCCAGCCGCCCAGCCACAGCCCGGTGAGCGCCAGCCCCACGGCCAGTGCCACCGTCAGCGTGGCGGCCGCCTTCGGCCCGACCCGCCGGTCCCGGCCCGCCCCGGCGGACTCCGCCGCCCCGGCCGCCTTCTCCGGCCCGGCCGTCCCCGCCGTCCCCGCCGTCCTGGCCGGTTCATCCGGCCCGCTGGGCCCGGCCTGCGCACGCTCCCGGGCCCGCCGCCGCGGCCACCGGCCCGGTGCCGGCGGGACAACCGGTGCCAGCGGGAAGATCAGGGCCAGCAGGAAAATGACGGCCAGGGCAGCTAGGCCACCGAACACCGCGACCCGGTACACCCCGGCGGGCCGGTAGGTCAGCGTGACCAGCCCGGTGGTCCCGGCCGGCAGCAGCCAGGCCTGCTTCCACCCGTCAAGCCGCACCGGCCGCAGCAGCGCGCCGCCGGCCGTGGCCGCCTGCCAGCCGGCGTTGAAGTTCTCGTTCACCACCAGGTAGGACGCGGGCCCGGCGGTCACCCGCAGCACCCGCCGCGCGGACCCCCAGGCCACGGTCTCTACCCGGGCGGCGGCCGGCGTGCCCGCCGGGTCCAGTACCCGGGCGCCCGGCCGGGCCAGCACCACGTCCTGCACGCTGTACTGGTCCGTGGCCGGCTCGGTGACCTCGTTCGCCCCGGGCAGCAGCGGGAACTTGCCGCAGGCGGTGAACCGCACCGGCCGCCCGGCCAGCACGTCCGGGTAAGTCCCGGTCACCCGGGTGGGCACGGCGAGCCCGTTGACGCTGATTTCCGGTCCCTGGCCGCAGCCCAGCCGCAGCGGCCGGGCCGGCGGCCGCGCGGCCGGCACGCCGGGGATGGTGACATCGGTGATCTGGAGCGGGCCCTGCAGCGGGGTGAACCTGATCGCCAGCCGGCGGGTCCGCATCGGCGCGAACCGCACGACCCCGGACGGCCCGACGTTGCCGCCGCGGACCTGGCCGCCGGAACCGGCGATCAGCACCTGCAGCAGACCCTGGTCATCGGGTGTCCGGTGCACGGTGATCCGGTGCACGGTGATCCGGTGCCGCCAGCCGATGGTGAGCACCGGCTGCGCGTCGGTGGTGCTGGCGATCCAGGTGGTCGCCGGGTTGCCGTCGACGGCCGCGAGGGCCTGGTCCCGCGGGTCCGCGGTGTAGGTGGACGACGCCCGGGCCCACACCGCCGGGCGACGGTGAACTGACCGGCCCGTCCCCGGGTACGTGCCGCCGCGCAGCGGGGTGGTCAGCACCGCCTGCCCGCGCAGCGTGACCTG
Source organism: uncultured Actinomycetes bacterium (assembly GCA_963770375.1). Classification (GTDB taxonomy): domain Bacteria; phylum Actinomycetota; class Actinomycetes; order Streptosporangiales; family Streptosporangiaceae; genus DASVBE01. The sequence goes on from CAVYPM010000021.1 coordinate 110,709, forward strand.
GCCCGCGTCCGGGACGGTGAACGCGTGGTCGAAGCCGTACTGCTCCTCGGTGGGGACGGTCAGCGCCGGGGAGCACACCCAGCGCACCGTGGTCCGCATGCAGCCGGACGGCCACGGCTGGGCCTTGGCCAGCACGACGGCGGCGGGCCGCGTCCCGGCGGGCGGGGCGGGCGCGGTGATCGCCCGGCCGTCCGTCAGCCCCGGCACGGTGAGCTCCCTGATGGCCACCTGGGTGCCGAACCCGGCCCGGCCGGCCACGCCGGTGACGGTGAGCTGCAGCCAGCCGGTCCGGCCCGGCGGCACCCGCAGCGGCTGGGCCCGGCCGCCGGTCGCCCGTACCCGGTCGGTGACCTGGCCGGCCGCGGTCGTGATCGTCACCCGGGTCACCGCCGGCCCGACCTCGGGCCGGTCGGCGAACGCGACCGAGATCGTGCCCGGGCTGGCCGGGTCAAGGAACCGCAGCCGGATCCACTGGCCCACCGGGCCGTTCCAGCTGCCGGACTCCCAGGCGGTCCGCGGGTCCCCGTCGACCGCGGCGAACGGCTGCAGGCCGCTGGCCCACTGGCTGGGGATGGCGGCGATGTCCGCGGCCGACGAGGACGCGGTGACGCCGCTGATCCCGCCGCGGTACCGCGCCACCGCCTGGTACCGGGCCCAGCCGGGCTCGGTGTAGTCGCCGGTCGCCTCGAACGTCGCGGCGGGCTGGCCCGCGGTCAGCGTGGGCGAGTAGGACCGGCGCAGCTCACCGAAGTTGCGGACCCGCCGCCGCAGCGAGTCGGTGACCACCGCGGCCGCGGCGGGCACCCCGCCAGGATCGGCGTTGAGCAGCACCGGCCGGCCGGCGGGCAGCCCCTCGGCGGCCAGCGTGAGCAGGGCTTCTGGCCCCCCGTACACCCGCAGCGCGGTCGCGGCCGGAGCGGTGGTCACCACCGGGCTGGCCCCGGCAACCTGGTAGATGTCCACCGCGGCGGAGGGCGGGTCAAAGTCGGTCGCCGCGTCGTCCGGCCCGGGGCTGCCCGTCACCTGGCCGAACTGCACCACCCGGGTGATACCCGGCGAGCTGGCCAGCGCCTGGCTGAGCCGGGCCGGCCAGGCCCCGGTGAGGACCGCCCGGTTCAGGTCGTTCCTGACCACCACGTACCGCACGCCCATCCCGGCCAGCACCCGGGCCAGGGCCGCCGACCCGGCGCCCGCGGCGAGCTGCTGGTCGACCGCGTCGAGCAGCCGTTCGTTGCCCGGCGAGCCGATGACGGACAGGTTCCGCTCGGCCCAGTCGGCGGTGATCAGCGGCTGGAGCACCTCGTCCAGCGGGCTGCCCCAGGTGTACTGGCCGAACGGGGCGCCGGGCTCGATCAGCACGGCCTGGCGCCCGGCGTGCTGGTTCAGCCAGGCCGCCGCGCTGGCCCAGTAGGGCGGGATCTGGCTGTAGTTGCCGGCCGGCGCGGCCCCGCCGGTGTAGGCGGGCAGGGCCAGGCCGCCGAGGGCCAGCGCGGCCGCCCAGGCCGTGGCCGTCCGCAGCCGCGGCAGCCGGATGACCGTCAGCAGGTGGGCCAGGCCCAGCGCGACCGGCAGCCGGATCATCGGGTCGAACTTGCGCAGGTTGCGGAAGGCCGCGGCCGGGCCGTTGATCAGCTGGTCCACCGGGCCCGCCAGCGGGTTCCCCAGGCTGGTCAGGTGGCCGGCCGAGATGATCACCACGCCGGCCAGCACTGAGCAGAGCAGGAACCGGCGCGCGGGCAGCCGGGGTGAGGTCAGGCCGGCCAGGCCAAGACCCGCGGCCAGCGCGGTCAGCAGCGCGGGCGCCGTGCCGGTGACGAGCCGGTAGCCGGGCAGCCACCACGGCTGCCCGTCCACGACCAGGTAGCTGACCCAGTTCTCGGTCCCCCGCAGGGTCTCCGCCAGGCCGGTCACCGAGGTCGTGGTGAACGCGCTCTCGGTGTACGGGATGATCGACACGCCGTACCGCGACAGCAGCACCAGCGGGACGGTCCACCACAGGGTGGCGGCCACCACGGCCGGGCACCACCAGGCCAGGATGCGCCACCGCGGCGCGGGCCGGCTCAGCGTGAGGATGTAGAGCACGGCGGGCAGCAGCACCGCGGCGGTCGCCGCGCCGTTGATCCCGCCGGCCAGGGCCACGGCCAGCGCCGACCGGGCGGCGGCCCGGCCCGGGCGGCCGCCGCGGGCCGCGGTGACCAGCGGCAGCAGGATCCACGGCAGCAGCGCGGCGGGCAGGAACTCCGCGGACAGGCCGCCGAGCAGGGCCAGCGCGGCGGGTGACGCGGCGTACGCCAGGCCCCCCGCGATCCGCGTCCAGGGTGAGCCGATGCCGAGCCGCTCGGCGAGCCGGACCGTGCCCAGGAACGCGGTCACCGCGACCGCGCTGATCCACAGCCGCTGCACCACCCAGGGCTCGAGCCCGGCGGCGTGGCCGGCCCAGAAGAACGGCCCCATCGGGAACAGGTAGCCGGCCGCCTGGTCCTGCAGCTGGCCGAACTGCTGCGGGTCCCACAGCGTCAGCGCCCGGGCCAGGAACCGGCCCGGGTCGATGGCCAGGTCGAGCTTGGTGTCGGCGATGATCCGGCCCGGTGCGGTGCAGACCGGCAGCACGGCCAGCATCAGGCTGAACGCGACCAGCCGGATCCGCTGCCGGATCCGCTCGTCCACGCCCGGCGGGCCGGGCTGGCCGGCCGGGCGGGCCGGCCTGGCCAGCTCGCCGGCCGCGGTCACGGCGGTCACGGCGCCCCAGCGGGCCGGCCGAGAAGCCGCTCGGATTCAGTAGCGGGCCGGGCCAGGGCGGCTTCCGGAGCGTCCCGGAGCAGCTCATCGAGCACCGGGCCCTCGGCCAGCACGTCGTCGCGCCCGGGTACCGACACGATCCACGCCTGCCCGTGCCGCCCCTGCGCCGTGCCCGCGCGGACCGCCGCGCCGACCAGCGCGGCCATCCGCGCTACGGAATCCGGCCAGGTCAGCTGGGCCGCCCAGGCCCGGCAGGCGGCCGCGATCTCCGCCCGCCGGCCCGGGTCTGACAGTTCCTTGAGGGCCCGCTCGGTGACGTCGTCCAGCGACTCGCCGGCCCGGACCAGCCAGCCGGTCTCGCCGTCGCGCACCGCGTCGCGCAGCCCGTCCACGTCGTAGGCGACGGTCGGCACGCCCAGCGCCGCCGCCTCCAGCACGCACAGCCCCCACCCCTCGCCCTGGGAGGTGTTCAGGTGCAGCCGCGCCCCGGCGACCACCGCCCGCTTGGCCTCCTCCGGCAGGTAGCCGCGCAGCCGCAGCACGCCGCCCAGGCCGCGGGCCGCGACCTGCCCGGCCAGCGCCGCCGCGTCCGGCCCGCGGCCTACCACGTCGATGGCCACCCCGCGGTCCCGCAGCCGCTCGGCCAGCGGCAGCAGCAGCCCGGCCCGCTTGTGCGCCACCAGCCGCCCCACCCAGACCAGCGCCGCCGGGTCCTGACTGGTCTCGCCGGCCGGGGCAGCAGGCTCAGCGGGCTCCGGCGCCCCGTTGGGGATCAGGTACACCGGGCCGCGCCAGCGCAGCCGCTCGCGCATCGCGGTCACGGTCGACGGCGAGACCGCTACGCAGGCGTGCCGCCGGTAGGCCAGCCGCGCGGCCGGCCCCTCGAGGAACTGCCCGGCCCGCGCCGCAGGGGCCGGGAAATGCACCAGGAACTGGGCGGTGTGCACGTGGTGCACCACGCACAGCACCGGCACCCGCCGGGGCAGCACGCAGGGAGTGAAGAACGGGATCCCGTTCTGGCAGTCGAGCACCGCGTCGAACGACCGGCGGTGCGCCAGCAGCCAGGCCGCCGTCAGCGGATAGACGGTGAACCGGCCGCCCAGCCGGACGATGCGGATTCCGTCCCGGTGCTCCCGGCGGGGCTGGCCGGGGGCGCGCGCGGTCAGGTAGCGGACCACCGCCCCGCGCTCGGCCAGCCCGCGGGCCATCTGCCAGGCGTACTGCTCGGCCCCGCCGGCCTCCGGCTGCCACGGGTCCCGCCAGTTGACGATGGCTACCCGCAGGCCGGCGACCGGCGTGGCCGCGCTCACGCCGCGCTCATGCCGTGGTCACCGCGGCCGGGGCGGGCGCCGGGGCCGCGTCCGGGATCGTGCCGGGGCCCCGCCCGGCGCGGTAGCGCAGCCAGATCGCGGCCACGTCACGCATGGCCGCCGCCGAGTGCCGGGAAACCGAGAACGTCGAGCCGGGCACGTCCCGCCAGTCCACCGGGATCTCGGTCAGCGTGGCCCCGAGCCGCTGGCAGGCCGCGATCAGCTCGATGTCGAACGCGAACCCGGCCGTGCGCAGCGACCGCGCGGCCGCCCGGGCCAGCGGCCCGGCGAAGAACTTGAACCCGCACTGGGTGTCGGTGGCGCCGGGCACGACCTGGCGGGCCAGCGCGCGGAACGCGGCCGCGCCGAGCCGCCGGGTCTGGCTGTGCCGCTCGTCGGTGACCGACCCGTCCAGGGCCCGGGACGCGACGACCATGAGGTGCCCGGCGTGCAGCAGGCTGAGCGTGACCTCCAGGGCGGCCAGGCCGGTCGCCATGTCCGCGTCGCAGAAGCCCACGAACGGGGCCTGGGTGGCGAGCAGCCCGGTCTGCACGGCGCGGCCCTTGCCCGGGCGGTCGCAGTTGATGAGCCGGACCGGCACCGGGCCAGCCGGCCAGTTCCGCACCACGTCGGCGGTCCGGTCGGTGCTGGCGCTGTCCACCACCAGGACTGCGGTGCGCAGCGGCAGCATGGCCGCCTTCGCGCACAGCACGCGGAGGCCGTCGGGCAGTCTGCGTTCCTCGTTGCGGGCCGGCACCACGATCTCGACAGCAACCGGGAGAGTCCGGCGCGCTGGCGGCTGGGTCACCACCGTCAGGCCGGGGTTAGCGGATGCCGTACTGGTACAGGGTGGCCTGAGTGGGATGCCCGTCGGAGACCGGGGCGAGCGCCCGGACCGCGTAGACCGATGCGCCCGTGGCCAGCACCAGCCCGACGACGACGGCGATGATTAAACGCGCCATGGAGCTCCTTCACGACGACCGGAGCAGGCCTGCGGCGGGGGGAAGAGCCGCGGGCCCGGCATGGTCCTGCGACTGTAACACGTTCTATTTCCTGCTACTACCCGTCAGTAGGTATACGGTCAGCCCTGGCGAAACCGTGACCTTGGTGGCTCCCGGCAGGCGGTCCGCCACCCCGCCCGCGCCGCCGTCGCTGATCACGAACCGGACGCCGGCCGCCCGCAGCGCGCCGGTCAGCGGCCCGCCGCCGCGGATCACGCCGTCCAGCGCCCGGGCCGCCGGGTCGTCGGGCCGCAGCTGCAGCGGCCCGACCCGGGGCCCGTCGTTCCAGATCACCGGCCGGGACACCAGCCGCGGCCAGGGGTCGAGCATGGTCCGGCCGCCGTTCCAGGCCGGGCTCCGGTAGCCCGCCCAGGGCAGGACCAGCACCGTGCCCGCGGCCGGGCTGGCGTCGATCAGCCGGGCCGCGGCCAGCCAGCCCGCCGGGTACTGGGCCGGGCGCAGCCGCCCGGCCGCCCCCCAGGCCAGGCCGGGCAGCAGCAGCACCGGCGCGAGCAGCAGGCATACGGCCAGCATCAGCCCCGCAGCCCGGCCCGCACCAACCATCTGGTTCGTGCCACCAACTACTTGGTTCGTGTCACCACGGGACCATCTGGTGTGCAACGGTGGCGCCGCCCGGATGGGGGCCCGGCTGGCACGCGGGGCGGGCGGCCCGCTGGGGTACAGGGCGGCGGGCCAGCCAGGCTGCGGCTAGGCCGACTCCGAGGGCCTCGGCGAGGGCCAGCGGGGCGGCGAACTGCTGCCCGTCGCGCAGGACAGCGAACCCGGGCCACAGCGCCTGAGCGGCCCGCAGCAGGTCCTGGCCGGGGCCGGTCAGGCCGAGACAGGCGATCGCCAGGCCCGCCAGCGCGGCCGTCCCCAGCCCGGGCCAGCGCGCCGGCCGCCGGGCCGAGCAGCACGAACCCGGCCAGCGCGGTGAGCACGGCGGCCAGCCACAGCACCGACCAGCCGCCGCCGTAGCCGGCCGGCACCGCACGGGCGTTCCACATCCCGCCGAGCATGAGCACGCTGCCGGCCGAGCCGAACGGGGTGTCCGCCCGGGCGGCGAACGCGGCCACGCCCGCCGGGTCGGCGTACACCGGGCGGAGCAGCGACGGGATCAGCCAGGGCAGGCTGGCCGCGCCGATGACGGCCAGCGCGATCGCCCCCGCGCGCCACCGCGCGGCGGGCTGCCTCGCGCTGAAGGCGGCCGCCGGCAGCGCGACCAGGGCTGAGATGGTCATCGCGGCGAAGCCGCCCACGGCGGCGGGCAGCAGCGCCACCGCCAGCCGGCCCGTCCCGCGCCACGACGGCTCCCGGCCAAGATCGTGCGCGGCCCGCAGCACCCAGGGCAGGCCGGCGTAGCCGAGCAGCAGCGCCCACTGGCCGATGATCAGGCGCTCGGCCACGAACGGGTTCCAGGTGTAGAAGACCCCGGCGGCCAGCCGGGCGTACCAGGGCTCCCGCGGCAGCAGGGCCGCGGCCCCCGCGCAGGCCAGCATGAAGATGGCCAGCAGCAGCGCCTTCTGCGCGAGGTCAGCCGGGATCACCCGGGACAGGGCGGCCAGCACCGCGTCGCTGGGCACGGCCCGGGCCGGGCCGCCGGACAGGCCGAACATGGCCGCGCCGAACGGCTGCCGGGGCACCGCCACCATGTCGTAGCTGAGCAGGAAGCCCCGTCCCAGGCCCGGGCCCAGGGCGAGCAGCCCGAGCCCGAGGCCCACGACCGCGGGCCAGGCCCGGCGCACGGCCAGGGCCGCACCGGCCCCGCCACCGCGGGCCGCCCCGCCTGCGCGACCCGGGGCCGGCCGGGCCGGCGGAGCCGGGCCGCCCGGGTCGCCGTGCGGCTCGGTGCGCCCAGCCGTCGTGCCGCTGTCCGGTCGCATCATCGCGGCATTAGCCGGGCACCGGGACCCTGGGGATCGCCGAACCGGACCGGGCCGGCTGCCAGGTCCCCACGGTGAGGCCGGCCAGGCATCCGCCCGGGGCGGAGCTGGCCAGCTCGACGTCGACCGCGCGGCCGGAACCGGTCAGCGGGACGTAGTAGTGGTGCCGTCCCGCGGGCAGCGTGGCGTGCGCCCACTGGCCGCCGAACCGGACGTCGACCTCGGTGGCCGGCCCGTTGTAGACCAGGCCCACCGTCCACGTCCACCGGAACAGCGGCCCGGACAGCGGGATGCTGATCGGCGTGCCCAGGCTCAGCGGCCAGCAGCGGTCCCCGGACGGCGGCGATCCCGTCGACCGGCCAAGCAGCACGGCGGGCTGCAGCTGGCCCTGCGTGTTGAACATCATCAGCCCGGGCACCAGGCCCTGCGGGGGGTTGAGCCAGGTCAGCCGGCCCGCGAGCGGGCCGCGGGCCAGCGCGCCGATCACCCGGGACGTGTTCCCGCTGGCCAGGAACAGCAGCGGGTCCATGACCGCGGGCAGGGTGGGCCCGTCCGCGACCAGCGTGCCGCGCGGCGCCTTGGTCACCGCGGCGCGGGCGGTAGCGATATAGGACCGGGACGCGCGGGTGTCGGTGAGGCCGGTCAGCGACTGGAGCGACCAGAACGAGCCGGCCAGGAACACGGCCAGCACGGCGCCGATGGCTATCCGGCCGGGCCGGCCGGGCGCCAGCGCGGGCCCGGCGAACCGGTAGCCGCCCTCCTGCCCGGCCAGCGGCAGGAAAGCCAGCGCGAGGCACAGCGCGAGCACCGCGGCCACGTCCGTCACGTACCTCGCCTGGAGCCCGAGCACCCGCGGGTCGGCCGAGCCCAGCCGGCCGATGACCACCGGCAGCACGTCCGCGGCCAGGATCCAGCCCGCCAGGATCGCCCAGGCCCGGGCCGCCCGGGGCCGGAAGGCGATGCTCACCGCGATCACCAGCACGGCCAGCGCCCAGGACAGCTGCTGGAGCGCGGCGGGCGAGCTGGCCTGGGCGTTCCCGTCGCCGAGCACGGACCAGTGCCACGGGCCGCCCACTGCTCCTGGCACCAGCGTGGTCCCGGTCAGGGTCGTGACGAAGGTCAGCACCCGCTCGGCCGGGCCCGGGCCGGTGGGCGGGGTGGTCGAGGTGGGCAGCACGCTGAGGAACAGCACGAGGTACGCGGCCAGCATCAAGCCGTACACCGCCCACGCCCGCCAGTACCGCCGGGCCGCCTGCACGATCCCGGACAGCCAGCCGCCCTCGGTGAAGAACGCCGACGTCAGCCCGAACAGCAGCACCGGCACCACGGCGCCCTTCTGCACGGTGGCCATGCCGAGCAGAAGCCAGCCGGCCGCCGCCGCCAGCTGGCGGATCCGGCCCTCGCGCAGGTAGCGGACGTGCGCGTCGACGGCCATGAAGATGGCGATCTCCAGCGGGAGCGTCTGCACGGCGACCGACCACCAGTCCACCGCGGCCAGCGCCAGCGGGCTGAACAGGTACACCATCAGCGGGATGAGGATGGCCGGCCGGTTGCCGAACAGCGTCCGCAGCACCCGCATCAGGGCCAGGCAGGCGGCCAGCACCAGGACCAGGATGACCAGCGCGGTCAGCGTCCAGTCGTACAGCGCGGCGTGCGCCAGCACCCAGGACACCGCGAAGCCGAGCGGCGCCATGTGGCCCGCGCTGACCAGCATCAGGTACTTCCAGGTGAAGCCCTCGGCCAGGGCGCGGTCGAAGTTGTAGAAGTCGTCCTGCCGGAAGTACGACCGCGACAGCAGCGCCGCCATCCACAGCAGCTGGATCGCGATGAGGGCGCCCGCGATCAGCGTGACCCTGTTGTCGCGCAGCCAGCCGGTGGCGCTGCCAGTCTCGGCGGGCGCAGCCGTGCCGCCGGCGCCCGCGGGCGGGCTGCCGGGCGGGCTCCCGGCCGTGTCCGGGCCCTCCGCAGGGCCCGGACGGGCCGCTCGCACCCATGCTGTCAGCGTCTTCACCGGTCAGTTCACCCGCCCTCAGGGGTTCATCTTGGCGATCACCTCGTCGGCGTACCGGCGCAGGTTGCCGAGCTTCTCGGCCAGCGGCTGGGGGTCGGGCCCGGTGTGGTACGGCCACCGGAACCCCACGATCACGTCGGTGACCCCCTGCTCCTCCAGCCGCCGCAGCCCGTCCGTGGTGTACGCGTCCACGGAGATCACGCCGATCCCGAACGGCCGGTCCGCGGTGCCCTCCGCACGGCGCAGCGCGGTGAGCCGGGCCAGCAGCCCGGGCAGGTCCGCGAGGTCGCCGCCGCCGTGCAGCCAGCCGTCCCCCAGCCGGGCCGCGCGGCGCAGCGCGGCCTCGCCGTGCCCGCCCAGCCAGATGGGGATGGGCTGGTCCGGCACCGGGGCGATCTTGACCGGCGGCACGTCGTAGGCCGTGCCGTGGAACTCGAAGTACCCCCCCGCGGCCAGGCCGCGGATGATCTCGATGCCCTCGTCCATCCGCCGCCCGCGCCCGTCCCAGGGCACGCCGAGTACCTCGTAGTCCTCCCGCCAGGGGCTGCTGCCCACGCCGAGCACGAGCCGGCCGCCGGTCAGCACCGCGACCGAGGTAGCCTGCTTGGCCACCAGCACCGGGCTGCGCACCGGCAGCTTGAGCACGAACGTCACGAACCGCAGCGTGCGGGTGACCGCGCCCAGCGCGGAGGTCAGCGCGAACGGGTCGAGGAACGGCTTGTCCTCGAGGAACTCCCGGGTGCCGTCCGGGTTGAACGGGTACACGCTGTCCGATTCGAGCGGGTAGCAGATGCTGTCCGGGATCACCATGGAGTCGTAGCCGGCGCCCTCCGCCGCCTGTGCGAGGGCGGGGTAGAACGACGGGTCGGTCATCGACTCGGCGTAGCAAAAGCGCAACGGACCTCCGGGCATGCTAGCCAGGCCGCCGTCGGCAGCCTGAAAAAAGTAGAACAGGTTCTTGCGCAAAGTCAATCGGCTGGCAAGGCTGAGCGCATGGACCTTGCCGCGCTCGAGGAAATCCGCCGGGTGAAGTACCGCTACCTGCGCTGCGTCGACCTGAAGCGGTGGGACGAGATGACGGAGGTCTTCACCGAAGGCGCAACCGCCAATTACGGCACGCCCGCCCTGGGCAAGCCGCTGGACCTGGACGGCCGGGACGCGATCATCGGCTTCCTGCGGGAGAACCTGGGCCCCGGCATCACCACGGTTCACTTTGCCAGCCAGCCGGAGATCGACATCGACGGCGACACGGCGTCGGCCACCTGGTGCTTCGAGGACACCGTGATCGTTACCGAGCACCGGCTGGTCATCAAGGGCGCGGCGTTCTACGAGGACCGCTACGAGCGGGGCGGGGACGGCCGGTGGCGGATCGCCCATACCGGCTACACCCGCACCTACGAGCTGATGATGTCCCTGGACGACCTGCCCAGCCTGCGGTTCACCGCCAACCGCTGGGCCCCGCAGCCCGCTTCCTGACCTGCGGCTCGTTGACGCCGTTCTAGAACGCGTTCTAGTGTGACGAAATGCTCACCGAGTCGTTCGCTGCGGCGGTCGCCGAGGCCGAGCAGATCATCTCCGCCGCGCCGCACATCAGCAGCGACGCGGACCTGGCCGAGGGGTACGACTACCTGGCCGGGAACATCCGGGGGTCGCTTCAGCTGGCCTGGGCCTACCAGCTCGACTTCCCGTACTTCATCGCGTCCACCGGGCCGTACACGAAGATGGGCCTGGACAACCCGGACGCGCTGTACTTCCACTCCTACCTGCGGGACGACGCGGAGTACGTGGTCACCGGCCGCCGCGGCAGCACCCGCGACCTGAGCTTCCAGGTGCTGAAGGGCGACTACACCCCGGCCGAGGTGCCCGACAGCCTGACCGCGTTCGACGACCGGGCCCTCGACATCGCCGCCGACGGCACGTTCGGGCTGCGGTTCGGCCCGCCCGTGCCGGACCCGGGCCCGCAGTACTACACGCTCGCCCCGGGTTCCTCGATGCTCGTGGTCCGCGAGGTCTACAGCGACTGGGCCGCCGAGCGGCGCGGCACGATCAGCATCCGCCGCGCGGACCGGGCGGGCTGCGCGCCGCCGCCCGAGGGCGTCTCCCGGCAGGCCAAGCGGTACGGCGCGGCCGGCAAGATCCTGCTGTCCCGGCTGCGGACGTTCCTCGCCTTCCCCGAGTGGTTCTACCTGAACCTGCCGGTCAACACGATGACCCCGCCCCGGCGCACCCCCGGCGGCCTGGCCACCCAGTTCTCCTCGGCCGGCCACTACCGGCTGGCCGGGGACGAGGCCATGATCGTGACGGTGCCTGCGGCGCCCCGCGAGGTCGCGCCCTACCAGGGGATCCAGCTCGGCAGCATGTGGTACGTCTCGCTGGACTACATCAACCACCAGACCAGCCTGACCGCGGACCAGGCGGTGGCCAGCCCGGACGGCCTGCTGCGGTTCGTGATCTGCGAGCGGGATCCCGGGGTCGCGAACTGGCTGGAGACCACCGGCCATCAGCGCGGCTACGTGCAGATCCGCTGGCAGCAGCTGACCAGGGACCTGGGCCCGGACGACGGGCCGCAGGTGGAGGTTGTCCCGTTCGCGGACCTGCCCGCCCGGCTGCCCTACGCCGGCCAGGCGCGGGTGACCCCCGCGGAGTGGGCCCAGCGGATCGCGGCCCGGCAGGCCGCGGTCGCCGACCGGATGCTGGGCTGATGGCGCTGCTGGAGGGCACCGTGGTGGTGGTCTCCGGGGTCGGCCCGGACCTGGGCCGGTCGATCGCGCTGCGCTGCGCGCGGGCCGGGGCGGACCTGGTGCTCGCCGCACGCACCGCGGCCCGCCTGGACGAGGTGGCCAAGGAGGTCACCGCGCTCGGGCGGCGGGCCGCGGCGATACCGGCGGATATCACCGACGAGACGTCCGCCGCGGGGCTGGCCGAGGCCGCGGTGGCCGCCTTCGGGCGCGTCGACACGCTGATCCACAACGCCTTCGTGATCCCGCCGATGACGAGCCTGGCCAAGGCGGATCTGGGCACGTTCCGGAAAGCGTACGAAACAAACGTCATGGCGGCCCTGAACCTGACCCGCCTGCTGACCCCGGCGCTGGCGGAGCACGACGGCTCGGTCGTGATGATCAACTCGGCGGTGCTGCGGCACTCGCGGGTCACGTTCGGCGGCTACAAGATGTCCAAGTCCGCGCTGCTCGCCCTGGCCCAGAGCCTGGCCACCGAGCTCGGGCCGCAGGGCATACGGGTCAACTCGGTCGCCCCCGGCTGGATCTGGGGCGGCACGCTGCAGTGGTACTTCGGGCACCTGGCCGATCAGCGCGGCGTGCCGCGGCAGGTGGTCTACGACGAGACCGCGGCCAGCACGGACCTGCGGCGGCTGCCCGAGCCGGACGAGGTCGCCGACGCGGTGGTGTTCCTGGCCTCGCCGATGGCCCGGGCCATCACCGGCCAGTGCCTCGACGTGAACTGCGGCGAGTTCCACCACTAGAGGGATGGCGATGAGCGGCGAGCCCGGACTCGGCACCGTGGCGGAGCTGTGCGCGGCCGCCGCCTCGCTCACCGGGCTCGATGACTTCGGCGCGGACGACTTCCGCGACGGCCTGGCCGTGCTTCTTGAGTCCTACGCCCGCGACGCCGGCCTGACCCCGCGCGGCGTGCGGGTGAGCCGCGCGCTGGTGCGCGGAGCGCTGACCGCCCGGCTGTTCAGCGAGGCCGGCTGTGCCCGGCACCCGGAGCACGCCGCGGTGCCGGTGGATCGCCCGGTGTTCGTCACCGGGCTGCCGCGCACCGGGACCACTGCGCTGCACCGGCTGCTCACCGCCGACCCGGCGCACCAGGGGCTCGAGCTGTGGCTGGCCGAGGTGCCGCAGCCGCGCCCGCCCCGGGCCGGCTGGCCGGGCGACCCGGTGTTCCAGGCGATCCAGGCGGGCGTGCAGCGCCACCAGGTGGCCCACCCCGAGTTCATGGGCGTCCACTTCATGGCCGCCGACCAGGTCGAGGAGTGCTGGCAGCTGCTGCGCCAGTCGATGCGCTCGGTGTCCTGGGAGTGCCTGGCCCATCTGCCGTCGTATTCGTCCTGGCTGGCCGGGCAGGACTGGACCGCGGCGTACCGCAGGCACCGGCGCAACCTGCAGCTGATCGGCCTGCCCGACCAGCGCCGCCGCTGGGTGCTGAAGAACCCCAGCCACCTGTTCGCGCTGCCCGCGCTGCTCGAGGTGTACCCGGACGCGCTGATCATCCAGACGCACCGGGCGCCGCGGACCGCGATCGCGTCGGTCTGCAGCCTGGCGGCGCAGGCGTCGGATGGGTGGTCGGACGTGTTCGCCGGTGAGGTTCTCGGCCGGGATCAGCTCGAGCTGTGGGCGCGCGGGCTCGGCCTGTTTACCGCGGCGCGGGCCTCGTGCGACCCGGCGCGGTTCTGCGACGTGGACTACGAGGCGTTCGTGGCCGACCCGATGGGGACGATGGAGCGGGTGTACGCCTGGCTCGGGCGGGCGCTGACCGGCGCGGCCGCGGACGCGATGCGGGCGCTGGCGAGCGGGCCGCCGGGCGGCGCGGCCGGCCCGGGTGGTGCGGGCGGCGCGGGTGGCGGGCGGCCGGTGCACCGGTACGCGCTGGCCGACTTCGGGCTGACCGGGGAGCAGGTCGACGAGCGGTTCGCCGGCTACCAGGGTGCGGGTGCCCATGCCTGACCTCGGACGTGTCCTGTCGGCCCTGACCGTTACGAACGGACGGCGGCGAGATCCCGCAGCCGGCCTGGGCGGCGCGGGCGGCCGGGGGCGGGCCGGGCCTGCCCTGGCCTCTGGTCCCGTGGCCGGCCCGCGGCAGGCTGTTCTGCCGGGCCGGCCGGCCGGCGGCGTGCTGGGCCGCGCGCTGGCCCTGCTGCCGGCCGGGACCGTGGCGGTCGGCGCCGGCCTGGCGGTACTCGGCGCGGGCTCGTTCGCCCATCTCGCCGTGGCCGGTCACAGCCTGCCGGTGGCCGCGATGGCCCAGATGTCCGTGCTGTGGTCCGTGGTCTACCTGCTCGGGCTTGGCGTGTTCTTCCCGGTCGAGCAGGAGCTGACCCGGCTGGTAGCCGCGCGTACCGCGGCCGGCCAGGGCGCCGCACCGGTGGCCCGGCGCGGTGCGGCCGCCGCGGCGGCCCTGCTGGCCGTGGTGCTGCTGACCATGGTCCTGGCCGCCGGGCCGCTGGCCGGCCGCCTCTTCGACGGCCACACCGAGCTGGTGCCGGTGGCCGGCACGGCCGCGCTGGCGCTGGCGGTCACCTCGGTGAGCCGGGGCACGCTGGCCGGCCTGGGCCGGTTCGACGTCTACGGCCGCCAGCTGGCCGCCGACGGCGGGCTGCGGGTGATCTTTGCGGTGGGCCTGGGCGCCGCGGGGGTCCGGTCCGCCGCCGCGTTCGGGCTCATCCTGACGGCGGCCCCGCTGCTGGCGGTGGCCGGCACGGCCCGGCCGCTGCTGGCCGGGCTGCGCCCCGGGCCGGAGCTGCCCTGGCGGTCCGTGCGCGGGCGGCTGGCCCTGCTGCTGACCACCATGCTGCTCGCCCAGGTGGTGATCAGCGCGGCGGTGCTGGACATCCGGGTGCTGTCCCCCGGGCGGCCGGCCGTGGTGGGTGCCCTGCTGGCGGCGGTGGTGCTGGCCCGGATCCCGCTGTTCGCGTTCACCCCGGTGCAGACGGCTCTGCTGCCCGGCCTGTGCGGCGCGCTGACGGTGGACGACCGGGCGCGGTTCCGCCTGCTGCTGGGCCGGGCCTGCGCGGCGGTGCTGGTGCTTGGCGTGACCGGCGCGGTGGTGCTCACGCTGGCCGGGCCGTGGCTGATCCGGGTGCTGTTCGGCGCCCAGGCGGCGCTGCCCGCGGCCGGGTTCGCCTGGCTGGGCCTGGGTGTGCTGGCCTACCTTCTCGCGCTGGTGCTGGGGCAGGGGGCGCAGGCGCAGGCCCGTCATGCCGGGCAGGTGCTGGCCTGGCTGGCCGGCGCCGGCGTGCTGGCCGCGGTCACGCTGGGGCCGGGAACGGCGCTGACCCGGGTGACGGTGGCGTTCGCGGCCGGGTCGGCGACGGTGGCTGTGGTGCTGGCCGTGGTGCTGCTGGCCCGGCGGCCGGGCTCCGGCTTAGCGGTGACGGCCAGCCGCGCCGGGCCCGCGCCCGGGGCGGCTGGAGTCGTGAGCCGGTGGCTCGCGCCGCGGGCAGCGTAATCCTTCCTGAACGTGCTGGGCGTGCTGCGTGGCTAGCCTTGCGGGGCGGGGGTGGTGGCGTTCTGGCCCGGTGCTGGCGCGGGGGCGGTGAGCCGGCTGTGGCCGTTGACCGGGGTGGAGCGGGTCAGCGTGTCGAAGATCGACAGGCCCTGGCCGACCAGGCCGGCGATGACCTCGCTGACCCCCTGGGTGCCGTTCAGGATCGTCAGGTTGGCGTCGGTCAGGCCGCGGGCGGCCGCCTCGACCATCGCGGGCAGGACCTCCACCAGGCGATCGGCGGCGATGAGCTCCTGGTTGCCGTCCCGCAGTGAATCGGCCCGGGCCCGGTTCGCGTCGGCCTGGCCTTCACCGGTGGTGCGCTCCGCGTGCGCGCTGGCCTCGGCGCGGACCCGGGCCGCCTGTGCCTCGGCCTGGGCCAGCGTGACGTTCCGGTACGCCTGCGCGTCGGCCTCGAACCGGGCCTGGTCCCTGGCTGCCTCGGCGAGCGTGCGCGTCCGGTACGCCTCGGCGTCGGCCGGGCGGCGCACTTCGGCTTCGAGGCGCTGCGCGGCCAGTTCGGCCTGCCGCTGGGCCAGCGCGGTCTGATGCTGGATGACCTCCTGCGAGGCCTGCGCCTCGGCCAGCGGTCCGGCCTGCGCGGCGCGGGCCCTGGCCTGCTCGGTCTCGGCGAGGAAGCCGGCCCGCTTGATCTCGGTGTCCCGCTCGAACTGGGCGGTCAGCGCGGCCGCCGCCAGCTCGCGCTCGGTGGCCTCCTGGTCGGCGCGGGCCTTGGCGATCCTGGCCTGGCTGGCCACCGCGGCCGCGTGCGGGGCGGCCAGGTTGCTGATGTAGCCGGAGGAGTCCTCGATCTCCTGGATCTCCAGGGCGTCCACCACGATGCCGAGCTTCTCCATCTCGGCGTGGCTGCCGTCCTTGATCTCCTGGGCGACCCGGTCCCGCTCGCGGATGATCTGCTCGACGGTGAGCCCGCCCACGATCGACCGCAGGTGCCCGGCGAACACCCGGCCGACCAGGATCTCCATCCGGTCCTGCTCGGACAGGAACCGGCGGGCCGCGTTCGCGATCGACGCCTGGTCGTCGCCGACCTTGAACGCGGCGACCGCGCGGACCTTCAGCCGGATGCCCTGGTTCGTGATGCATTCCTCGAGGATCTCGGCTTCACGCAGGGCCAGGGAAAGGACCCGGGCCTTTTGCTTGACCGGAAGCACGAAACAGCCGTGACCGGTCACGATGCGGAATTGAGTGGCCTGCCGGCGGCTCTTGGAGCCGGAGATCAGCAAAGCTTCATTGGGGGCTGGAACATGCCAGAAAAGCATGGGGGCTCTCTCTTGGGCGGATGCCCTGCGGGTGGTTTACGGGACCGGGGTGACGAACACGGAGCGACCCGACATCGAGTCCACGACGACCACACGGCGGTGGCGCATAATCGGTTCATCGGACCAGGCGGCGAAGGCCTCGGTGCCGCCGCGGACCGGCAGCAGCACCTCGCCGGGCCCGTCGGCCGGGATAGAAACGGTGACCCGCCCGATCTTCCCGAGCAGGCTCTCCTCCGCACCCACAGCCACGTCCCACCGGCTTCCGTTGCGTCGCGCCGGTACTGGTATACCACCGCCCCCGGGCGGTCACGCGCGCTGCGCCGGGCCGGGGAACCGCCGGCGGTCAGCGGGCCGTGGGTCCCCTGGCCGGCCAGCGTGGCCCGGCCGGGCAAGGGGCACGGGGAGCAGTGCGGTGTTCAGCCGCTATGTCCGGAAGGTCCGATGAAGACGTGTGGGTAGCTATTACGCGATGTGCCACGTTTGTGCAAGTGAACTCTGGGGTTCATGTGGCGAATTGCGACTCGCAGTGACACTTGCACGCTACGATCTCGGCGCATGAACCCCACCAACCCCGTGTGGCACAAGTCCACACATAGCTTTTCCAACGGCAACTGCGTCGAGGTCGCCTCGGCCCCGTCGCTCGACACCCCGGAAATGGTCCTGGTCAGGGACTCGAAGGACCCGGATGGCCCGCGTCTTTCGTTTAACCACCGCGAGTGGGCCGCGTTCACCGCGGCCGTGCGCCAGGCCTGACTGCTTCGCTCTAGAGGCCGGTATCCGCGTGCGCGGGTCCCGGCCTCTGGTGTGCCCGGTCCAGGCAGGCCGCGCGGCTGGACCGGTAGCTTGACCGGCGTGAATGATCATGCCGCGTTGTCGTGGCGCTCGATTGGCGAGCCTGACGCCCGGCCGGCGCCCGGTACGCGGTCGTAGCCTGAGGAGCATGACCGTCTACCTGTTCGCAGGGATCCCGGTCAGCGACTTCGCCGCCGCGCTGGCCTGGTACGAGAGGCTGCTCGGCGGCCCGCCGTCGTTCTTCCCGCACGACACCGAGGCGGTCTGGCAGCTCGCCGAGCACCGGTCGGTGTACGTCGTCCAGCGCCCGGAGCGGGCCGGCCACGCCCTGCTCACGCTCATCGTCGATGACCTCGACGAGCGCGTCGCCGGGATCGCCAGGCGCGGGCTGGAGCCGGCCGGGCGGGAGACCTACCCGGACGGCGTCCGCAAGATCACCTACGCCGACCCCGAGGGCAACGAGATCGGCTTCGGCGAAGTCCCCGCTGAGTGACGCCGGGAGGACGCCCATGATCGACGGCCTAGTCTGCGTCCTCGGGCCGCGGGCCGGCCCGCCACGCCCCCTCGGCGAACCGCTCAAGCCCGCCGGCCATCTCACCGGTCCCGATCGCGGCGGCGCCGTACCGGTATTCGGCCTGCAGCGCGTCCGGCAGCGGCTGGCCCCACTGCTCGTAGGATGACATCCGGTCCCCGCGCAGCGCGCCCTGCGGGAATGCCGCCAGCTGGCCGGCCAGCGCGACCGCCGCGGCCACCGCCTCCCCGGCCGGCACCAGCCGGTTGACCAGCCCCATCGCCACCGCCTCCGCGCCGGACACGCCCCGCCCGGTGAGGATCAGGTCCAGCGCGCGGCTGTGCCCGATCATCCGGGACAGCCGGATCGTGCCGCCGTCGACCAGCGGCACGCCCCACCGCCGGCAGTACACCCCGAACACCGCGTTCTCGGCCGCCACCCGCAGGTCGCACCAGACCGCGAGCTCGAGCCCGCCCGCCACCGCGTACCCCTCCACGGCGGCGATCACGGGCTTGCTGAGCAGCATCCGGGTCGGCCCCATCGGCCCGTCGCCGTCCGCGGCCAGCCGGTTCGCCCGGTCCGGGTCACGCAGCGCCTTCAGGTCGGCGCCCGCGCAGAACGTCCCGCCCGCGCCGGCCAGCACGGCCACCGCCAGCCCGTCGTCCGCCTCGAACTCCCGGAAGGCACCGGCCAGCGCCTGCGCGGTGTCCCGGTCGACGGCGTTGGCCACCTCGGGCCGGTCGATCGTCACCCGCAGCACGCCGGCCTCCGCCGCACAGCGCACCGTCATCGAAGCCCCTATCCCGCCAATGGCCTGGGGTCTGCGGCCAGCCGGGGGCCAGTGGCGGCCACGGCCCGGCCGGCCATGATCGGATACTACGGTGCCCGTGCGGATGTGGTGCCGATCAGCACGGAGCGGCCGCTCGCGTATGCTGACCGCAGAACTTTGGTCCTGCAGCAAGAACGAACTCCCGATCCGGTCTGGACCTCGCTGGCTTAGAGGCCGACTCGCTGCACTTTTGTGATGGCGAGGCAGCGATGGTTTCTGACGTGTCCGCGGTTCCCTATGACGGCATCAGCTCGTTTCCCGGCTCCGTCCCGCCCGTCCAGTCGCCGGGCCAGCGGGCGGTCCAGCTGACCGCGATAGGGGTGATCGTGGTGGGCCCCTTCATCGGGCTGGTGGCCGCTGTCTACCTGCTGTGGGGCCATGGCATCGGCCTGGCCCACGTGCTCCTCGGGGCGTTCTTCTACCTGCTGACCGGGTTCGGGGTCACGGTGGGTTTCCACCGCTGCTTTACCCACCGGAGCTTCACCGCGCGGCCGGCCCTGCGTGTGGCGCTCGCGGTCGCGGCCTCGATGAGCTTCCAGGGCGACGTGATCAGCTGGGTGGCCACCCACCGGCGCCACCACGCCTTCACGGACCGGCCGGGTGACCCGCACTCGCCGTACCGGTACGGGACCGGCCCGGCCGGGCTGCTGCGTGGCGTCCTGCACGCGCACGCTGGGTGGCTGTTCCGGAATGATCCGACCTCCCAGCAGCGGTACGCGCCCGACCTGCTGGCCGATCCGGCCATGCGCTGGGTGTCGAAGGCGTTTCTGGCGCTGTGCGCCGCGTCGCTGGCGCTGCCGTTTGGCCTGGGCTGGGTGATCGGCGGCGCTCGCGGTGCGCTGCTGGCCATGCTGTGGGCCGGCCTGGTCCGCATATTCCTGCTCCAGCACGTCACCTGGAGCGTGAACTCGCTGTGCCACGTGCTCGGCAACCGGCCGTTCGCCACCCGCCCGCACGACCGGGCCACCAACCTGTGGCCGCTGGCCGTGCTGTCGCTCGGCGAAAGCTGGCACAACATGCACCACTCCGACCCGACCTGTGCCCGGCACGGCGTCGACCGCGGCCAGGTCGACCCGTCGGCCGCGGTCATCCGGGTGCTCGAGCGCGTGGGCTGGGTAAGCGGAGTCCGCTGGCCAATCCCCGCGCGGCTGCAGGCCCGCCGCCGGCCAGCGGCGGCCAGGAACACCCGTCTCGGCTAACGCCGCTGGCCAGCCGGCCCGGCTGCTACCCCGGGCCGGCTGGCGTCCGGGCCGCAGCCCGGCCGCTGCCGCCCCCGCTCGCCTGCCAGCACAGCCAGGACATCGCCGATGGCGGGCTCCTGACTGGCCGGCTCCGGCAGCGGCAGGTGCGACTGGATCTGGTAGCGGTTGCGGCGGCCGTCTTTTTGCTTGACGACGTAGCCGGCCGCCGTCAGGTCGGTGACGATCCCGTATGCGCCGCGCTCGGTGATCCCCAGGCTGACCGCGATGTCACGCAGCCGCACGCCCGGGTCTCTGGCGATGCACAGCAGCACCCGGGCGTGGTTCGTCAGGAAGCTCCAGCTCGGCACACCAGAAATATAGCACAATTATTCTAGAAATGATTTGCTAGTTTTATGGTTCCGGTATAGCCTGAGGGCAGACCCGGGAATCAGCGGCGCACAGCCGCCGCAAGCCCGGGTCCGCACGGGAGCCGGTCAGGACTTCAGCAGCCCGCTCCTCTCGGAAGGAGCCGTGCCATGACTGCACCGCCACTCCAGGGCCCGGCCACCGCCCCGCCCCCCGCCAGCAGCCCCGCCCCGCCGCCGGCGCCCCGCCGCCGGGGCGGCCACACCAGGATCAGCGGCCTGCATACCGGGCTGATCGCCGGCGCCGCCGGCCTCACCGTGGTGATGATCTTCGTCATCCAGAACGCGCATTCCGTCAGCATCAGCTTCCTGGGCGCGCACCTGCACCTGTCGCTGGCGGTGGCCCTGCTCCTCGCGGCCATCGCGGGAGCCGTGGTGATGGCCGCCGCGGGAACGGCCCGAATCACCCAGCTGCGCCGGATCCTGCGGCGCACCCGGCGCAAGCCGCAGGCCAGCTGAGCCACACCGGGCCTCCTCGCCCGGCCGGCACCAGGCACCGATGACCGCACCGCCGATCTACGACACTGACTAAGGAGCCCGCCATGGGCATCATCGCCTGGATTGTTCTCGGCCTTGCCGCAGGCCTGATCGCCAACATGCTGATCCCCGGCAAGAGATCACAAGGCCTCATCCTGACCTGCCTGATCGGCATCGCCGGGGCGCTGGCGGGCGGCTGGGCCGCCACCGAGCTATTCCACGTCCACACCTTGCACGGGTTCTTCAACGTCTCGACCTGGCTCACCGCCATCGCCGGGGCGGCGGTCCTGCTCCTGATCTTCCACCTGGTCACCGGGCAGGGCAGCAGGTCCAAGCGGTTCTCGCACCGCTGACCCCGGCAGCCGACGCACGCTGGCCGGCCCGCCTTGGCGGGCCGGCCCTTTCCTGGGGGAGTTGCGCATGCGCAGGGATGCTGGCCGGCGGCCGCGCGGCCCCCGGTGAAGATCGCCATGCTCGCGCCCATTGCCTGGCGCACACCGCCCGAGCACTACGGGCCGTGGGAATCGATCACCAGCCTGCTCACGGAGGGGCTGGTCGCCCGAGGGGTCGACGTCACCCTGTTCGCGACGCTCGATTCGGTGACGGCGGCCGTCCTCGACGGTGTCTGCCCGCATGGCTACGCTGCGGACGCCGGACTGGACGGCCGGGTCTGGGAGGCGCTGCACGTATCGCACGCACTGGCCAGGTCGGGTGAGTTCGAGCTGGTGCACAACCACCTCGACTGGCTGCCGCTGGCCTTCGGCGAGCATGCGCGGGCCCCGATGGTGACGACCATCCATGGCTTCTCCGGCGCGGGGATCCTGCCTGCCTATCTCAGGTCGCGCTCGTCGTTCGTGGCGATCTCAGCGTCCGACCGCTGCGCCGGGCTCGATTACGCCGCGACGATTCACCACGGCATCGACATCGGCGCGTTCCCGTATGGTGCGGGTCCTGGCGGCTATCTGGTCTCGCTCGGGCGCATCCATCCGGACAAGGGCACCGCGGACGCTATCGAGATCGCCCGGCGGGCTCAGCGGCCGCTGGTGATCTGCGGCATCGTGCAGGACCAGCAGTATTTCGCCGACCTGGTGGAGCCGCATGTCGACGGGGATCAGGTGGCCTTCCTCGGCCCGGTGGGGCCGCAGCGCCGCGCGGAGGTCCTGGGCGGGGCAGCGGCGCTGCTGCACCCGATCGGCTTCGACGAGCCGTTCGGCCTGTCCGTCGTCGAGGCGATGGTGTGCGGCACCCCCGTCGTCGCCTACCGGCGCGGCTCGATGGCCGAAATCATCGACGAGGGACTGACCGGCTACCTGGCCCATGACGTCTCCTCGTCGGCCCGTGCGGTTCTGGCCGCGGAGCGGCTCGACCGCGGCGCCGTGCGGGCCCGCGCTGCGGCCCGGTTCGGGTCGGACCGCATGATCGATGACTACCTCCGTACCTATGAGCGGCTGCTCAGGCCGGCCAGGACCGCCGCGAGCGGTGCGTAAGCCACCCCGATGCGCGAGTCGTCGATCCCGTAGGGGATCCACAGCAGGCCGTCGTGCAGGAAGGCCCCGCACGAATAGACCACGCTGGGGACGTAGCCGTCCCGCTCACCAGGACCGCCGGACAGCAGCGGGACTCGCCGAACGGCCGATCACCCGCGACGGGTCGTCGAGGTCGAGCAGCAGTGCGCCGATGACGTAGACCCGCATCGGGCCGACACCATGGGTCAGGACAAGCCAGCCCTGGTCGGTCTCGATCGGCGACCCGCAGTTTCCGACCTGCAGCATCTCCCACGGCGCCGCTGGTTCCTGCACGACCACGGGATCGGCCCACTGGTAGCCGTCGGCTGAGCGGGCCAGGCTGGTCCGCTCCCCGTCGGAGCGGCACAGGGCGAGGTACTGCCCGTGCACCGGCCGCGGGAAGAGCGCCATCCCCTTGTTCCTGGCCGCCGTCCCGGCCAGCCGGTAGGCGCGGAACACCCGCAGGTCCGGGCTGATGAGCAGGCGCGGGGCGATCCGGCTCCCGTCGTAGGCCGTGTAGGTCGCGCGGTACTCGTGCGTACCGTCATCGTTCCTGAACCTGGTGAACCTCGCGTCCTCCATGCCGTTGCGTTCCTCGTCCGCCGACGGCAGCAGGACCCGCTGGCTAAGGCCGGAATCCGGCGCGAAGCACGCGGTATAGGCGGAGAGGACCGCCTTGCGCAGCTGCTCCGCCGTGGCCGCGGCACCTGGCCGGGTCAGCAGGTCGCGATGCGCCTCCGCCAGTACCCGGTCCAGGTCGGCGGCCGCGAATTCAGCGGGCAGCGCGTGCAGGACGGCCTCGGCGAGCTCGCCGAGCTGGCCCTGGCCGGCCAGCACGGCCTGCAGGTGGGCCCGGTGCCACCGGCCCGGGGCGGTGACCGCCACGGACACCGGCCGCCGCCGCGGCTCGAACGACCACCTCGCGCCCGGGCCAGCCACCGCCGAGCAGAAGCCGATCGAGGACATGTGGCCCTCACCGATCCCCCGTACGCTCAGCGCCACCCTGACCTGGCCGGCGCCGAGATCGCGCTGGCTGGGGTGCAGCATCGCACTGGGGTTGCACAGGGCGGCGCCTTCGGTCGCGTACTCCGCGGTGAAGCTTGCCCCCAGCAGCAGCGCGCGAGGTGCCGTCAGCTCACGCGCCTCGTGGACGTGCGCGGAGACGATCGAGGCGTGCCGCCGCAACAGCGCCGGGAAGTCGTGATGGCGACCGCCGAAGTCCCGGAGCAGCTCGTCAGCCAGCCGGGCAGCCTCGTCTTCCGCGAGGTTCATGACGCGGGCGGCGATCTGGCTCGCCCGTGACTGGGCCCGCTGCCGCTCCTCACCCGGCAGGAACAGCCGCGCGATGACCCGGGCCGGATCGGGCCGCAACTCGGCGGGGACGCGCCGGGCGATCACTCTGTCTCGCTGGCCCAGCGGGCCAGCTGCACGGTCGCGAGCATCGCCAGAGTGGACTCGGCGCCCTGGTTGAGGTTGCGGCCGAAGCGTTCCAGCCCGTCGTAGCCACCTCCGGTACGCGGGTCGAACATCGGCGTGGCGCTGTCGTTGTCGCCCTGGAACCAGTTCCAGGCTAGGTGCACCCCCGTCAGCCAGTGTGGCTGGCAGGTGATCCGGTACGCGCTAGCGCAGGCGCCGGCCATCGCGGCCACCTCGATGGGCTGCTGGTCGAAGCCGGGGCCCGGGTCGCCGCGGCCGCGGCCACCCACCGGGGTCACCGACAGGTGGCCGCGCTGAGTCTCGGTCCGCAGCAGGAACCTGAGCAGGTCAAGGCCGTGGCCGAGGGCCCGCGAATCGCCGAGGCCATCGCCCGCGACGATCAGGGCCTCGGCTACCGTGGCGTTGGCGTAGGACAGCCGGTCCTCCGGCCAGGGCCAGCCCGGGTCCGGCGACGGCTCGCCGATCGCGGCCCGCGCATCGGCGAGCAGCGCTCTGGCCGCCGCCTCCTGCGGCCGCTCGCTGAGCAGTTCCGCCGCGCCCAGGGCCGCGAACGCCATCGACCGGAGATGCGCCGAGCGGCGCTGCGCCGCTATCCGGAACCCGATGAGCGCCCTGGCGCGCATGCCCGGTGTCCCGGCCGCCGACGCAGCGACACCCAGGCCCCACAGCGCCCGGCCCCACCAGTCACCCACTGCAGCCTCGTCACGCCACTGGCCGCCGACGGTCATGCGGTTGTGACAGGCGCCGCCCGGCTCGATCGCATCCAGGACGAACCGGAGGTAGCAGCGGGTCAGGCGGCGGAGGGCCGGCCCGGGCTCCGGCTCCCGGCACACCACGACCAGCCCGCGGGCCGCGTCGTCGAGGCAGTAACCGTGCTCGGGCCGGGGGACCGCATGCAGGGCGTGCTCAAAGAGGCCGCGGCCGTCGGTGAGGCGCTCAAGGTGGCCGAAGTCCGGCTCAGGAACGCCCCCGTCCAGGATCATCCAGCCGGCCCTCATGCCGCCACGCTCGTCGTGATCAGCCGGCCGGCCAGCCTGCGGTACTGGTCGGCCACCGCCGGCCACCGCAGGCGCGGCGCGGCCGCGGCCGCCGCGGCGGCCATCGTCTCCATCATGTCTCCGCGCGTGATCATGGACCGGAGCGCCGCCGCGATGGCCGGCGGGTCACGGTGCGGCACCACCAGGCCCGCCCCGCCCGCGAGCAGTTCCCTGGCGTGCGGAAACCGTGTCGCCACGACTGGCTTGCCGGCGGCGACCGCCTCAATGAGCACCCCCGAGGTGACCTGCTCCGTCGAGTCGTAGGGCAGCAGGACCACGTCGGCGGCCTGGACGAGGGCGGCCAGTGCGCTGGCGTCCCGGTAGCGGCCGTCGAAGCCCACCCACCGCCCGAGCTGGGTTTGCCTGACCTGTTCACGGAGCCGGTCACGGTAGGTCTCGCCCTGGTGCAGCAGTACCTTCGGGTGCGTCTGGCCGGCGATCAGGTAGCGCGGCATGGGCGTCAGGTCGCGCAGCATGGCCATGGCCTCGATGCCCCATTCGATGCCCTTGCCGGGGCCGAGCAGGCCCCAGGTCAGGATGGTCAGCGGCCCGTTGCCGGTGGCCGGCTCCGTGCTCGCCGGCCAGGCAGGCGCGCCGTGCGCGATGACGCAGACCTTCGTCATGTCGGCGGCATAGCCGGCCGCAAGCCGGTCACGAGCGGTCATCGTCATCGTCACGACGGCGTCGGCCTTCGCCACCACCAGCTCCAGGACCTCGCGCTGATGCGGCGTCGGGTCGGTCAGCACGGTATGCAGCACGGCGATGGAGGGCACCGCGACCTGGTCGAGCAAGGGCAGGATCTCACCGCCGTCGCGCCCCCCGTAGACGCCGTACTCGTGCTGGAAGATGGCCACGTCACACTGGTTGAGCCGGGCCACCGCCTGCTGGCGCGAGGCGGGGTTGCCCGCCACGAGCTGCGCGACCACTTCCTCGCCCGAGCCCAGGGCGGGGGACTCGACCAGCCGCACCACCCAGCCTTCGTCCCTGGTCGAGTGCAGCAGGGCGCCGCGCAGGGCAGCGGCGAACGTCGCCAGCCCGCATTGCGTGGGCGGGAAGGTGCTGACAAAGCCGAATCGGGTTCGCATGCTGGGGGGTGCCTTCCGGTCGGACGGCCCCAGGCAGAATCGGAGCCTCACGCAGCGATGATCCGGCTCGCCGGGCAGCGTGTGCGCCCGCCAGCCGCCGTTGACACGCCACCTGCGGGCGCACGTCGCGCGGGATCGCAGAATGTCCCGCCGCAGCAGCCACCTCCGCCGCCGCCAGAAATGCGACTGCCCCGATTATACGCCAGCCTCTATCTGCCGCAGGCGCCGGCCGCCGGATTTTCCCTGGAATTCGCGGTGTAGACTCGGGAAATAGGCCAGGGGCATTTCGCACGCTGGCAGTCACGCCCGCGCCGTCCCCGGTTTTCGGTAACCCGGTGCACCATCCGCCGGGGATAGGACGGCCGGCATGTTCGGTTTCAAGGTCGTTACCCAGTACGAGCAGGGCATCGTCTTCCGCTTCGGGCGGGCCCTTCCCGGCCTCCGTGGACCGGGGCTGACCTGGGTTAACCCGTTCACCGACCGGCTCCGCAAGGTCAACATGCAGATCGTCGTGGCGGCCGTGCCCGGCCAGGAGGCGATCACCCGCGACAACGTCACCCTGAAGGTCGACGCGGTCGTTTACTACCGGGTCATCGACGCCCTCAAGGCCATCATCAACGTGCAGAATTACACCTACGCCGTCTCCCAGGTCGCCCAGACGTCGCTGCGATCGGTCATCGGCCAAAGTGATATGGACCACATCCTGTCCGAACGCGACAAGATAAATGCTCACCTCAAAGACGTCATCGACGCCCCCACCGAGGAGCCATGGGGCATCCGGGTGGAGCGCGTCGAGATCAAGGACGTCTCGCTGCCCGAGTCGATGAAACGCTCGATGTCCCGGCAAGCCGAGGCCGAGCGCGAACGCCGGGCCCGGATCATCTCCGCCGACGGCGAGTACCAGGCCTCAAAGAAACTCGCGCAGGCGGCCGCCGTCATGGCCGCCGACCCGGCCGCCCTGCAGCTGAGGCTGCTGCAGACCGTGGTCGAGGTCGCCGCCGAGAAGAACAGCACCCTCGTCATGCCCGTCCCGGTGGAGCTGCTGCGCTTCTTCGACCGCGCCGCCCCCGCCGCCCCCGCGGCCGCGGCCGGCGAGGCCGTCCCGGCCGCCGGGATCCCGGACCCGCCCATCCCGGCCGCCCTCGCGGTTCCGGTGATCACGCTGCCGGACAGCTTGCCGGCCGGTGGCGCCGTGACCGCGCCGCTCAACACCGCCCCCAGGACCCCGGCCCCCGTCTAAGCGGCCCGCCGGAACCAGCCCCCGGCGGCAGCGGCAGCGAGCTGACTATCAACGTGGCCAAAGGCACCCAGGACGTCACCATCACCGGCACCCTCCCGGGCGACGGCACCTAGCTCATTGGCCCGGCCGCCGGCGCGGACGCCATCGCGGCTACCTCCCGCCGGTGCCGCCACCGCCGCGGACCCTGATGTACATCCGCACGACGAGGAACACGGCGAACGCCTGGATCAGCAGGCTGACGAGGATGGCGACGACCGCGATCGCGGCGCTGTCGATGAGCGCCGCACCCAGGCCCCACTGCCAGAACGGCTGGCGGATGGGGAACGGCTTGCCGAGCGGGACCTCGTGCGGCCAGCTGGCCTCGGTGCCCTGGCCACCGGTCTCCATGACGCCCTCGGTGACGACCTCGCAGCCGCCCCGGGTGTGGCAGACGGTCTCGTGGGAGACCGGGTCGAAGGTGACCGTCTTCTCCGCGCCGGCCAGGTACGCCACCCCGTTGACAACCGCGGGCACGCTCACCACCGCGACCGCCACGATCATCAGCATCCCGGCCCACAGGACCACCTGGAACAGCGCGTTCCAGCGCGGGTAGTGCCGGGCGCTCTGGCGCGCCTGGTGCTGCGCGAAGATCTTGTCCGCCGACGCCCGGGTCTCCTGTGAGCTGCGCCGCAGCCTGACCGACTGCAAGACCGCCACCGCGGCGCAGGCCACGCCCAGGGCGCCGAACCCGGCGATGACCAGGTCATACCAGAGCGGCGGCGGCGTCCCGGAAGAGGACGCCTCGTGGCCGGCCGCCCAGCCCAGCAAGCCCAGCACGACAAGGGTTCCCGCCGCCCGGGACCAGCGCTGGCGACGGCGCAGCAGCCGCGCGGAAGCAGCGACCCCCGGATCTGCGCCGGCGGCCCCCGGGGACGCGCCGGGCGGCATCAGGTGCTGATGTCCGGGTACGGCAGCGAGTAGTGCGCCAGCCTGGCGCCGTAGTCCAGCTGCATGGCCAGCGGCTCGGTGTGGTCCCGCTCGAACATCGCGATCCACAGGGTCAGCGTCAGGAACGGGTGCGCCCCCAGGCCGAACAGCGCCACGTGGTCGTGCTCGGCCAGCGCCCGCCGCTCGGGCTCCTCAAACGACAGCCACGTCGACTTCTCCAGCCCCGGGCAGCCCAGGATCTCGTTCGCGCACTCGGCTTCCCACCAGGCGACGGTGCCCGCCGGATCAGACCGGTAGCGCTCCACCAGGTCCGGGTCCCGGTCGACGGTGAACAGGAACTTGTTCACCAGGTACTTGCTCATGCTGCTCCTTCCGGTGCGGGCACCCCGTCCGGTGACGGCACCCCGTCCGGATACCAGGTGAAGTACGCCTCCATCGTGTGGAACAGGTCCAGGTTGTCGGCGTAGTCGGCCCTGGCCCCGTTGGCCAGCCCCATCATCAGCATGAAGTCCATGAACCCGTGCGTGGCGTTGCCCGGCGCGTGCAGGCTGTCCAGCGTCACCTCGGCCAGGCAGCCGTCCAGGTCACCCTTGGCGATCCACTCCACCGCCCGGGCGTCGAACTCCGGGTCCGGCCCGTGCGGCCCGAACTGGCGCGGGCCGCCCAGCTCGAGCGACAGGTGCCCGGTCCCGATCACCGCCACCCGCAGGTCGCTCGGCCAGGCGTCGATCATCTCCCGCAGCGCCCGGCCGAGCGCGACGAACCGCTCGGGCCGCGGCAGCGGCGGCGCGAAGATGTTGGTGTAGACCGGCACGATCGGCAGGTCGTTCTGCGGCCGCACGGTGAAGATCGGGCAGGTAATCGAGTGGTCGACCCGCAGCTCGTTGGAGAACGCCAGGTCGAACCCCTTGTCCAGGCCCTCCCGCAACAAGTAAGCGGAGAGCTCCTCGTGCCCGCGCAGCAGCAGCCGGGGCAGCCCGAACTCGCGTTCCTCGTTGTAGTAGTTGGCGTCGTAGAACGGCGCCTTGCCGATCAGGAACTGCGGCATGTTCGACAGCCACAGCTGGTGGAAGTGGTCGGAGCCGATCATCACCAGCAGGTCCGGCCGGGCCCTGGTGAGCGTCTCCCGGTAGGCAGCGACCTTGCGCACCCATTCCGCGGCGAACGGCGGGGCCTCGTCCGGCGGCAGCTGACTGGTCTTGTAGTAGAACGGGTGATGCGTGGTCGCCAGGATCGCCACGATCTTCGCCACAGGGCACGCTCCTGTCCGCTCGCCCGCCCGGGCGGCCGGCCGTCTGCCGCCTTGCGCGGCGGCGGCGCTTCGGCCAACAATCGTACAGTTGTCCGCTTGGCGGGCACGCGGCACGGCGGGCAAGGAGGCGCAATGGCGGGGCGGGGCACCGGCCCGGACTTCGTGGAGGCGCTGGCCCGCGGTCTCGACGTCCTGACCTGCATGGGCGCAGGCCACCCCGGCATGACGCTGGCCGAGATCGCGACCGCCGCCAAACTGGCCCGCCCCACCGCGCGGCGCCTCCTCCTCACCCTCGCCGAGCTCGGCTACGTCCGCGCGGACGGACCCACGTTCACCCTGACCCCCCAGGTCCTGCGCCTTGGCATCGCCTACGCCAGCTCGCTCGGCCTGTGGGACATCGCCCGGCCGCACATGGCCGCGCTGGTCGCGCAGACCCGCGAGTCCTCCTCCATGGCCCAGCTCGACGGCGCAGACATCGTCTACGTCGCACGGGTCGCGGTGCCCAAGCTGATCACCCTCCGGGTGGACATCGGCACACGGTTCCCGGCCCCGCAGACCTCCCAGGGCAAGGTCCTGCTCGCCGCGCTGCCGTCGGCCCAGGTCGCTGCAGGTGCTCGCCGAGCCGAGCCGGTCCGGCCTGCCGCCGTTCCCGCCGCCGGACCACGGCCGCTTCGCTGCCGAACTGGCCGCGGTGCGTACCCGCGGCTGGGCCCTGGCC
Organism: uncultured Actinomycetes bacterium; assembly: GCA_963770375.1. Taxonomy (GTDB): domain Bacteria; phylum Actinomycetota; class Actinomycetes; order Streptosporangiales; family Streptosporangiaceae; genus DASVBE01. The sequence continues at coordinate 140,571 of CAVYPM010000021.1, forward strand.
GACGAGGAACTCGCCCCCGGCATCCGCTCGGTCGCGGTCCCGGTCCGCGACGGCACCGGCACCGTCCGCGCGGCGATGAACGTCACCGTGCACGCCGCCGAGACCTCGGTCGAGGTGCTCACCGGCGAGCATCTCCCCCGCCTGATCGCCGCGGCCGCCGAGGTCAGCGCGGAATGGGCGCTGTGGCAGTCCCGCCCGCACGCCGACTTCGCCACCCCGGCCTGACCTGCTGCGGCGCGGCTTGACACGCTCATCAGTAGCAAGTGACGGTAACGGGCGTACGCCCGTGTGGCGGCAGGAGCACAGGTGACGGATTCAGCCAGCGCGGGCATCGGCGCACCTACCCCCGGACCGCTGTCCGGCCTGGTGGTCGCGGACTTCTCCCGGGTGCTGGCCGGACCCTACGCCACCATGCTGCTGGCCGACCTGGGCGCCGAGGTCATCAAGGTGGAGAGCCCGTCCGGCGACGACACCCGGCACTGGATCCCGCCGGTCCGCGACGGCGTGGGCACGTACTACCTGGCCGTCAACCGCAACAAGCGGTCGATCGTGCTGGACCTGGCCGACCAGTCAGACATCGAGGTGGCGCACGCCCTGTCGGCCCGCGCCGACGTGTTCATCCAGAACTTCAAGCCCGGCGGCCTGGTCCGGTTCGGCCTCGACTACGACGCGGTCAAAGCCAGGAACCCGGCCGTGATCTACTGCTCGATCAGCGGCTTCGGCACCACCGGCGGAGCCGCCCTGCCCGGCTACGACCTCCTCGTCCAGGCCGTCTCCGGCCTCATGAGCATCACCGGCAGCCCGGACGGCCCGCCGTACCGGTCCGGGATCTCGCTGTTCGACGTGATGACCGGGCTGCACAGCGCGATCGGCGTCCTGGCCGCCCTGCACCACCGCGACGAGACCGGCGAGGGCCAGCACGTGGAGACCGCGCTGCTGTCCAGCGCGCTGTCCGCGATGGTCAACCAGACCTCCGCCTACGTGGCCGGCGGGGTCACGCCGCGCCGGATGGGCAACGCGCACCTCAGCCTGTTCCCGTACGAGCCGCTGCCCACCGGCGACGGCGAGCTCATCGTCGCGGCCGGCAACGACGGCCAGTTCCGCCGCCTGTGCCAGGCCATCGGCGCCCCGGAACTGGCCGACGACCCGAGGTTCGCCACCTCCGGCGACCGCAACGTCCGCCGTGCGGAGCTCAAACCGCTGCTGCTCGAGCGGCTGGCCACCCGTTCCGCGGCCGACTGGTTCCCGGTCCTGACCAAGGCCGGCGTCCCGTGCGGCCCGATCAACGACGTCAGCCAGGGTGTCGCGCTGGCCACCGACCTGGGCCTGGCGCCGGTCGCCGAGGCCGGCGGCATCCCCACCACCAGAAACCCGATCACGCTGTCCGCCACGCCCGCTCGCTACGACCTGGCCCCGCCAGCCCTCGACGCAGACGGCGCGGCGGTCCGCTCCTGGCTCGGATTCGGCTCGCAGGAAGGCGGATGATTGTCTTTTAATACGGAATTCCCGACGTCGGTCGGCACGTCAGAAGCTGACTCGATCACCCTGCTCGGCCATGACCTCCCCAACGAGCTCATCGGCCATGTTGGGTTCGGCGAGCTGGCCTACTGGCTGATCACGCAGCGACGGCCCACCCCCGGGCAGGCCAGGGTCTTCGACGCGGTGCTGGTCGCCCTGGCCGACCACGGCTTCACGCCCACCGCGATCGCCGCCCGGCTGACCTACCTCAGCGCGCCGGACGCCCTGCAGGGCGCGCTCGCCGCCGGGCTGCTCGGCGGCGGGTCCCGGTTCCTGGGCGTGACCGAGGACACCGGCGTGTTCCTGGCCGAGGCGCTGGCCAGTGTCGATGAGCTACCGGACAGCGAGGCGGGCTGGGACGAGCTGGCCGCCGCCGCGATCCGGGCCCGGCGCGCGGCCGGGCAGCTGGTGCCTGGTCTCGGGCATCCGGTGCACAAGGCCGGTGACCCGCGGACCCCGGTACTGATCAGCCTTGCCCGGGAGGCTGGTGTGTACGGACCGTACCTCTCACTCTTCGAGTCGGTGGGACGCGTCCACCCGGCAATCCTGGGTCGCACCCTGCCGCTCAATGGCGCGGGGGTGTGCGGCGCCGCGCTGGCCGACGCCGGCATCGACGTGGCCCTGCTGCGCGGGGTGGCGCTGCTGGCCCGGTGCGCGGGGCTGCTCGGGCATCTGGCCGAGGAGATGCGCCGCCCCGTCGGCAACGCCATCTACCAGGCCGTCGACCGTAACGCGGTCTACCTGCCGCCGGACGCCTGACCGGCGGTCAGAGCTGCCGGTGGTCAGAGCTGCCGGTGGTCAGAGCTGCCGGTGGTCAGAGCTGACCGTGCCGGGGCGGCGGGGTGCCGGTCAGCGTCCACCGGCCGATGTGCTGCAGCTTCCAGCGGACCGGGTCGTGCAGCGTGTGCGTGCGCGCGTTGCGCCAGTGCCGGTCCAGGTTCAGGCCGGCCGCCGCGCTGCGGGTGCCGCCCAGCTCGAACAGGGCCGACGCGGCGTCCACCGCGGCCCGGTCGGCCGCGGCCTTGGCGATGGCCACCGCGATCGAGGCCGCGCCCGCCTGCTGTGCGTCCAGCCGCCCCGCGGCCCGCTCGCCCTCGGCCGCGTCCAGCTGCCGCCCGGCGTCGGCCAGCAGCGTCTCCGCCGCCCGGACGGTCACCGCCAGCTCGCCCGCCCGCTGGGCCAGCAGCGGGTCGTCCGCGGCTTTCTCCACGCCGGCCTCGAACCAGGGCCGCGCTTTCGCGCGCACGAAGGCGGCGGCCTCGTCCAGCGCCCCGCGGGCGATCCCGGCGTCGATGGCGGCGTGCATGAGCTGGGCAAACGCCCCGTACGTGGTGGGCCCCCCGAACACCGGGTCGCGGGCCACCACCGCGCCGGGACCCACCCGCACCCCCTCCAGCCGCACCGTTCCGCTCGCGGTCGTCCGCTGGCCCAGGCCGGCCCAGTCGTCGAGCACGGTCAGCCCGCGGGCCGTGCGGGGCACGAAGGCCGCGTAGGCGGCGCCGTCCTGGCCGCGGGCCAGCACCGGGATGATGTGCGCGAACCACGCCCCGGTGCAGTAGAACTTCTCGCCGGTGATCACGTAGCCGCTGCCGTCGGGCACGATGCTGGTCCGGATCTGGTCCGGGGTCCGCGTCCCGGCCTCGGCCTGCGCGTTGCCGAACCGCGCTCCGTCCCGTACCGCTGAGAGGATCTCGCGCTGCTGGTCCCGGCTGCCGCAGCAGCGCAGCAGGTTGACGTAGACGTAGTGGCTGTGCGGAAGCTGGGCCAGGTTCGGGTCGCCGGTGGCCAGGATCCGCAGGACCTCGGCGACGGCGGACATGGGCAGGTCAGGGCCGCCCAGCCAGGCTGGCACGGTCAGCCCGTACAGGCCCCGGCGGGTCATTTCCTCGACCTCATCGCCGGGCAGGATGAGCTCGGCGTCGCGGCGGGCCGCCCCGTCCCGGAACGCGGCGGCGAGTTCGGTGGCGGTGGCCAGCGCCTCTTCCTGGCTGGCCGGGATCGCGGCCCGGAACTCCATGGTCGATGTCATGAGCTAAATACTATAAAATCGATCGGAAAAATCAACTTCACATGCGGTGCAGAGAACGGCATCATGGGCAGTGTGCTGAGCATCGCGGTGGTCACCGGCAACCCGAAGCCCGCCTCACGGACGCTGGGGGTGGCGACGGCAGTAGCCCGCGCGCTGGCCGGCGGCCTGGGCGGGGCGGGCGACGGGCCGCTGGTAGTCGACCTGGCCGAGCACGCGGCGTCGCTGTTCGACCCGGGCGCGGCGGAGCTGTCCGAACTGGTCCGCCAGGTCGCGGCGAGCGACGTGCTCGTTGCCGCGTCGCCCACCTACAAGGCCAGCTACACGGGCATGCTCAAGGCGTTCTTCGACCGGTACGGCAACAACGGCCTGGCCGGGGTGACGGCGGTCCCGGTCATGACCGGCGCCTGGGCCGGGCACCTGCTAGCCGCCGAGGTCCACCTGCGCCCCCTGCTGGTCGAACTAGGTGCATCGGTCCCCACCCGCGCCCTGTACGTGACGGAGCCGCAGCTCCCCGACCTGGACGCAGTAGTAGCAACCTGGACCGAGACAGCCCTCCCCCAGCTCCGCCGGGCCCTGAACCAGACCTCCTAACCACCCGCCCAGCCCAGGAACCTGCCCCAGGAAGCTGCCCGCTGGAGCTGGGTTGTCTTGGCTGGTCAGCTCACGGCGGCGCCGGCGCCGCGCTGGGTCAGGCGGACTCTGGCCGGGTGAACTGGCCGCGGTGGTGCAGCAGCGGCGGGCCAGGCTGGTTCAGGTCGGCCTGCAGGACCCGGCCGACCACCAGCTCGTGATCCCCGACCGTGACCAGTGAGGCGGTGGCGCAGATCAGATGCACGGTGGCGCCCGCCAGCAGCGGAAGACCGGCCGGGCCGGTGCGCCACTGGGTGGCCGGGCCGAACCGGTCCGCGCCCTTGCGGGCGAATCGGGCGGCGGTGTCCTGGTGGTTGTGACCCATCAGGTTGACCGCGAAGTGCCGGGCCTGCTGGACGGCGGGCCAGTTGGACGAACCGTGCCCGATGTAGAAGGACACCAGCGGCGGGTCGAGGCTGGCCGAGCTGAACGAGGTGACGGTCAGCCCCGCCGGGCCGGCCAGCGTGACGATGGCGACCCCGGCCGGGTGCCGGCCCAGCGCCTGGCGGAACTGGCCGGTGTCGACCATACGCGTCGCGACGGGCGCGAGGTGCGGCGCAGAAGTTGCCCAGCGAGTGGCGGCGGGAGCAGAAGAGGACACGTAACCTGCCTTCTCGTTGTGAGCTGCGGCCGGTGGCTGGCCTCGCCTTTCTCTAAGCTGCCATCCACATGATCCTTAGTCAATATTTCCGATCGACTTAATAGTTAATCGTCCTAAGGGTCTGCTGGCCTCAGCACACGGCACAGGGCCGGCCCGGGAAGGGCCGGCCCTGTGGACGGGGACGACGGCTAGTGGGTGACGGCCAGTTCGCCAGCGGGCTCGGCGGCCGGCGCCATCGGGATGTCCACCTGCTCCCGGGCCCGGCGGGGCATCCAGAAGGCCACCACGAACGAGGCGATCAGCAGCCCGACGGTGAGCACCGCGGTCCACTGCGCGGCGCTGGAGAACACCTGGGCGTGCTGCCCGTGCCCGCCGAGCAGGCTGAAGAACACCGCGCCCAGGCCGGCCACGCCCAGCGCCATCCCGAGCGAGTTGATGGTCTGCAGGGCACCGGAGGCCGAGCCGATCACCGGCAGCGGGACGTCGGCCAGGATGATGTCGAACAGCGGCACGAACACCATGCCCATGCCGATCCCGCCGATGATCATCGGGGCCAGCAGGTCCAGCGTGCTGATCTGCGGGCCCAGGAGCCGCAGCACCAGGCAGACGCTCACCAGGCCGATGGTCTCCACGACCAGGCCGGCGTGCACGATCCGGCGGCCGAGGCGGGCCATGGTCATCCCGGCCACGGCCGAGCCGACGAAGGCGCCGGCCGCCCACGGCGCGGTGGTCAGCGCCGAGTGCCACGGGGTGAAGCCCAGGCCCTCCTGCAGGAACACGTTGAAGATCAGCACGATGCCGCCCAGCGACGCGGTGAACACCACGGCGAACAGCACGCCGGAGGTGTACGACCGGCGGCGGAAGATGGCCGGGTCGACCAGCGGGGCCGCGCCGGTCCGCTGGCGCCGCAGCTGATACCAGCCGAAGCCGGCCAGCACCGGCACGGACGCGGCCAGCATCGCGAACAGGTACGGCGGCCAGCCCTGCGCGTGGCCCTCGGCCAGCGGGTAGACCAGCAGGAACATGCCGGCCCCGGCGACCAGCGCGCCCGGCAGATCGAGCCGGGACCGGGTCTGCGGGCGGTCCGCGGACGGCAGCAGGCGAGCTCCGGCGAGCAGAGCGAACGCCCCGATCGGCAGGTTGACCAGGAAGATCATCCGCCAGCCGGTGCCGAACAGGTCGGCGCCGATCAGCCCGCCGGCCGCGATCGGGCCGAGCATCGCGGACAGGCCCATCACCGGTCCGTATACGCCGATCGCCTTGCCCGTCTGCTCGGCCGGGAACAGGTCCCGGATCAGGCCGAACACCTGCGGGATCATGATCGCGCCAACGGCGCCCTGGAGCGCGCGGGCGGCGATCAGCTCGCTCGGGGTAACGGCCGCCGCGCAGGCCGCGGAGGCGGCCATGAACCCGGCGATGCCGATCAGCAGCACGCGCTTGCGGCCCCACAGGTCGCCGAGCCGGCCACCGACAAGCAGGCCGACGGCCATGGCCAGCGTGTACCCGGCCGTGACCCACTCGATAACCGCGTACGACCCGCCCAGGCTGGCCCGGATAGCGGGCGCCGCAACCTGGGTGATCGTCGAGTCCAGCAGATCCATCACAGCGGCCACCACAGCCGCGCTAAAGGCCAGCCAGCGAAGGGCGCCAGTCGGGCGAGCCGATGAGGTCATCCCAGCCTCCTCGTTCTATCGGAACGAAATGTTCTGTTCCATCAGAATACCACGGCCTACCGTCAGAACGGAATACTTTGTTCCGCTAGGATGGAGAGATGAGCGAGACGACTTCGGCGCCCGCTGGGCCCGCGGCGGGTGCGGCATCCAGCGAGGCGGTGGCGGCGCGGGTGGCCGAGCTGACCGCGGCCGCCGTCATGGATCCCGCGGCACCGGCTAGCCCCCCAGGTGCGGCGGGCTCGGCGGGCAGCGCCGCTGCGGCGGGGCCTATGAGCGGGCGGCGGAAGCAGGCGGCCCGCAATGACCAGCTGATCCTTGAGTCGGCCCGGGCGGTGTTCCTGGAGGATCCGGGTGCGCCGATCACCGCGGTCGCGCAGCACGCGAAGGTTGGCATCAGCGCGCTGTACAGCCGGTACGGCAGCAAGGAGGAACTCCTGCGGCGGCTGTGCGCGGAGGGCCTGGCCCGGTTCGTGGCCGAGACCGAGGCTGCCCTGGCCGACCCCGGCGAGCCGTGGACGGTGTTCGCCGGGTTCATCCGCCGGCTGGTCGCGGCGGATACCAGCTCGATGACCCTGGCGCTGGCCGGCCGCTTCACCCCGACCCCGGCCATGTTCGAGCTGGCCATGCGGAGCGACGTGCTGCTGCGCGAGCTGTTCGACCGGGTACGGCCTGCCCTGCGGGACGACGCGGACGTGCACGACTTGTCGCTTATCTTCGAGATGATCGCGGCGATCAAGACCCCGGACCGGGACCGGACCATGGAACTGCGCCAGCGCTACACCGACGTGGTCCTGGCCGGCCTGCGCGCGCCCGCCCCCGGCACACCGCCGCCACGACCCGCTGCCCGGCCGCCCGCCCCGCTTCGAGGAACTCAGCGCCCGCTGGACCCCCAGGAACGGCGCCTCCTGACTCCATGATCGCGGTGGACCACCCGGCTCTGATGGCCAGCGCCGGCAGCCAGCCGACCCGCCGGGCCGGGCCGCGTCTCACTGATCCGTCAGGCTTTGCGGTGCCCCGGCAGCCAAGAGCCTGACGGATCAGCGGAGGCCGGCTAATCATGATCACCGCTGGGTACCCGGTGCAGCCAGCCATCCGCATGTCAGGCCGGAAGCGGTTCCGCCGGTCGGGGAGCCCTCCAGCGCTCTGCTGCTGCCGCGATATATGCCCCACCCCCGCAGGCGGGCCTTCTGCCGGCGCTGATGGCCGCGTTCGCGGATGATCCGCGAGGCTGCGGCGTGTGCCTCCGGCACTCGCGGCCCGGTCGAGATCACGGGGTCCGCGCTGCCGCGGTACAGCGACGCCTACCTGCAGCGCTGCTGCCGTGCGGCGCGGCTAGCACTGGCCCCTCGCCTGCGGGCGCAGCGCCAGCCAGATCGACCTGCGTGACGGCCGACTACGAGACTCTCGGCAACTCGCTTCCGCCACCTGCGACACGCACCTGGTCCCCCGGTTCCGTGAGGACCCGGCCCCTGGCCGCCCCTACCCGCTGGCACCTCCAGGCTGCCGGGCAGCGCGAGAACCGCCGGAGGAACGCCTGCTCAGGCTGACGCCCCTCGCGCGGTGGATTTCCTGCCGCCCAGCACCGGAATTCCACCGTGATCATGAGACTGCAGATGGCGATTGTTACCATGGCTGTCACGGCATGATGCGTACGCCGTCCGCCGCCGCCGTCTGCGCCTGCGCCACATGACGGCATTGCCGGTCAAGGTCTCCCGGGGCCCGCGACTATCCGCTGTCCGGCAGGCATGCCCTTCCCTCGGCGGGATGCGCGGGGTCTCGCCGGAGATGGACGCAGCCATGCCGAAGAAGCAGACCACCGCCGCGAAGAAGGCACGCGCCGCGGCTCGCGAGGGGGAGAAGTACACCACTGCCCTCCGCAGGCAGTCGCCGCGCGGCGCCGCCGCGGAATCGTCCGCGTCCGGGACGGGCGCCGCAGACCGGGTCTGTCTTGAGCACCGCAGCCTCTTTGATCACGCGCTGGGTTTCCGGCCTTTCGGTGGTACTGACCTGTTCGAACGGATCGGCGGCCAGCCGGCCATCGACAGACTGGTCGACCTCCTGTATGAGGGGATCGGGGCCGACGATCAGCTGCGCCCGCTGTTCCCGCGCGACCTCGCTGACAGCCGGTCGATGCAGAAGCTGTTCTTCGCTGAGTGGCTGGACGGCCCGCGTGGTTATAGCGCGCGGGCCTACAAGGGCCTGGGACCCAGCCACGACGGCCTGCCGATCACGCCCGCGCTCGCCGGCCGGTGGCTGGGGCACTTCCGCCGGGCGATGGAGGCCACGGTCGCGGCTGAGAACGACCGCAAGACGATCTTTGCGCAGGTTCGCTCCCTCGCCATGGCTCTCGTTAGCCGGCAAGAGGCCCCGGCAAGCCCTCCCGGGCGGGGAAACAGGCATGGCGGGAAGGACGGCCGCCGAAGCGAATCAGTGAACGGCCAGTGGCCAGTGGCCTGGTGCGGCAAGGGCGCGCGTATCGTGACGCGGTCGAGGGACCTGGCTCGCCGTGGTGATCTCGCCGGGCTCGGCACGGCACTGGCGGAGGCGCCGGATCTGCTGCTTCCGTCGTTCGCCGCGGCGATCATGCAGTCAGCCGCCCTGGCTGGCCGCGCCGAGATCGTTCGGATGCTGCTGGAGCGCGGCGCCAGCGCGGACCGTCCCTTCTACCTTCCGGTCGGCGTCACCGGGCTGGCGTTCGAGCGGGTGCTCTTCGTGACGCCGCTGTGCGCGTCCCGGATGAAGCGCCGTTCCGAGGTCGAGTCGCTGCTCCTGGCGGCAGGTGCCCAGCGAGGACGTCTTCACCTCGGCATTCGTCGGCGATCTCGGCTCGCTCACGCGGATGCTCACGGCCGATCCCGGCCTTGCCCAGGCGGCCGATCCGGCGGCCGACATCCTCGGCATCACACCCGTCGACCACGCGGTCGCGGGCGGGCAGGCCCCAGCGCTGCGGCTCCTCCTGGACCATGTCGCACATCCGCTTCCTGGCCATGCACGAGCGCTGCGCGGTGCCGCCGCACAGGGCAGCCTGGCGATGGCCGAGCTGCTGCTGGCACGCGGGGCGGACGCGACACGGATCGGTGCCGGACGCTGGGTCCTTCACCCCGAGCTCGCTCCGCTGCTGGCCAGCCGCGGCGCGGCGATCGACTCCTCAGGCTCGTGGATCGGCGCCACCTGCACCGGAAACCAGGGCCGCAAGGACGACCCGGAGTATGTCCGCGCCCTCCTGCGCTACGGCGCCCGCGCGACCGACCGCCGGACCGGCGACCCGCAAGGCACGACCGGCGTCCGGGCCCTCAATGCGACAGCGCTGCACTACGCCGCCAGGGCAGGCTTCCTGAAGACCATCGAGGTGCTCCTCGAGCATGGAGCAGACCCGGACGCCCGCGACAGCCACGGCCGCACGCCGCTCGACTGGCTGGCACAAGCGGCACCCTCGGTGCCGCGGGCCGCAGTCCGGAACCTGCTCACACCCGGGCAACGTCGATGAGGACCGGGTAACTCAGCCGCTGGGCTATTTCCGGCGGGCGAATTCGGCCCGGACGCCTACCAGGCGGACCGGGCGGTGGTCGGTGAACAGCGCCAGCGCGGCCGCGGCGCCCGGCTCGACCACCTCCGCCGCCCGCCCCGGCTCCCCCAGCGTGACGCCTTTCGTCTTCGTGAAGAACGGCACGTAGCGGATCTTGACCACCACCCGGGCCACCAGCCACCTCTCAGCGGCCAGCTCGGCGGCCAGCTGCCGCGCCACGTCAGCGACCGCGGCCTCGACCTGGCCCCAGTCGGCCAGATCGCGCTGGAAGGTCGTCTCCTTGCTGCGCGACCGCGCCACCCACGGCTCCGCGTCCACCGCCGAACTGCCCTCGCCGCGGGCCAGCCCGACCAGCCACGGACCGGTCTGCGGGCCGAACCGCGCGGCCAGCCCGGACGGGTCGGCCACAGCCAGCTCACGCACCGTCCCGATGCCCAGCGCCGCGAGCTTGGCCGCCGTCTTGGCGCCTATACCCCACAGCGCATCCGTCGGCCGGCCGCCCATCACCTCGTCCCAGTTCGCCGAGGTCAGCCGGAACACCCCGGCCGGCTTGCCGAACCCGGTGGCCAGCTTGGCCTGCAGCTTGTTCTCCCCGATGCCGACCGAGCAGTCCAGCTGCGTCCGCTCCCGCACCCGCTCCGCCGCCAGACGCGCGAACGCCTCCGGGTCGTCCGTCTCCACCTGCAGGAACGCCTCGTCCCACCCCATCACCTCGACGACCGCGCCGGACTCCCGCAGCACCGCCATCACCTGCGAAGACGCCGCCTCGTACGCCGCCCGGTCCACGGCCAGGAAGACCGCATCAGGAGACAGCCGCCGCGCCGTACGCAGCGGCTGGCCGGAGTGCACGCCGTGCGCCCGGGCCTCGTACGACGCCGTGCTGACCACGCCCCGCTTGCCCGGGTCGCCGTCGCCGCCCACCACCACCGGCTTGCCGCGCAGCTCGGGATGCCGCAGCACCTCGACGGCCGCGATGAACTGGTCGAGGTCGACGTGCAGCACCCAGCTGGTCACCACTGAATTCTCACCGCCGGGGTCCGCCCCTAACCGTGACATCCTCGCAGGTCAGCGACCCGGCGTCGGCCGCAGGAACGGCCGGCTTACGATAGGCGCCGTGGCGAACAGCCCGTACGTGCTGCTGTCAGCGGCGATGTCAGTGGACGGCTACCTGGACGACGCCACCCACCAGCGCCTCATCCTGTCCAGCGACGCGGACCTGGACCGGGTCGACGAGGTCCGCGCGAACGCCGACGCGATCCTCGTCGGCGCGACCACGATCCGCCGGGACAACCCCTGGCTGCGGGTCCGCTCCGCCGCCCGGCGGGAAGCCCGGCAGGCCCGCGGCGAGCTGGCCGACCCGGTCCGCGTCACGATCACCCGCTCCGGCAACCTCGACCCGGCGGCCCGTTTCTTCGCCCGCTCCGACCCCGGCGAGACCGTGCTGGTCTACGTGCCGGACAGCGCGGCCGGCGAGGCGGCCGCACGCCTGCAAGGGGCCGCTTCCGTGCTGGAGGCCGGCGACCCGCTCAGCCTCCCGCTCGTGCTGGCCGATCTGGCCGGGCGCGGCGTACGCCGCCTGCTGGTCGAGGGCGGCAGCACGGTGCACACGCAGTTCCTCCAGGCCGGCCTGGCCGACGAACTCCACCTGGTGGTAGCCCCGATCTTCGTCGGCGACCCCACCGCCCCCCGCCTGGTCGGCCCCGGCCAGTACCCGCACGACGCCACCCACCGGATGCACCTGGAAAGCACAGACCAGCTCGGCGACGTGGCCCTGCTCCGCTACCGCCTTGCCGCCCCGGGGACCAGCGGCCCCGGCTAGGCGACCACCCGCACCGCCGACGACCCGTCCGGGCAGCGGCGCACCTCGAGCCGCTCGGCGATCCGGTCCTTCAGGTCGGCCACGTGGCTGACGATGCCCACCACGCGCCCCCGGTCCCGCAGCTCGTCGATCACCCCGAGAACCTGGTCCAGCGTGTCCGGGTCCAGCGACCCGAATCCCTCGTCGATGAACAGCGTGTCCAGGTCCACGCCCCCGGCCTCGGCCCGCACGACGTCGGCCAGGCCCAGAGCCAGGGCCAGCGACGTGTAGAACGTCTCGCCGCCGGACAGCGACTTAGGGCTGCGCTCCTCGCCGGTGTGCCGGTCGATCACGGACAGCGTCAGCCCGGCCCGCTGCCGCCGGTTCTCCCCCTCGTCGCTGCGCCGCAGCTGATACCGCCCGGACGACATCACCGCCAGCCGGACGTTCGCCGCGGCCACCACCTGCCCGAACCAGTGCCGCAGCACGTACGTGGTCAGCGCGACCCGCCGGTGCCCGTCCATGCCCTTGGCCAGCGCGGCCAGCCGGATCACGGTCTCGGTCCGCTCGGCCAGCAGATCGGCCCCGTCCTCGGCGGCCTGCAGGTCGCCGTGACGCTCCGCGAACCGCTGCCGCCGGCTGTCCAGCAGCTCATACGCGGCGCGGACGCTGGCCTCCGCGTCCACCGCCCGCGCCCGCGCCGCGGCGGCCGCCTGCGCCCGCTCCCGCGTGCCGTCCGCCGCGGCCGGGTCCAGGCCAGCCAGGTCCGGCGCCCGCGCCGCCGCGGTCAGCGCGGCCAGCGTGCGATCCCAGGCCGTCACCTGCTGCTGCAGATCTTCTTGCTGACTGGTTACGAGATTTGCCGCGCGGGCCTCCGCCAGGACGGCGAAACCGCTGGCGCGGGCCTCACGATCCGCCCGCTCCCTGGCCCCGGCCTCCTCGGCCACCGCCGCGGCCAGCTGGTCCAGGGCCGCCGCCCGCGCCCGGTCCCCGGCCGCCGCCGCGGCCAGCGCGGCCTGCCGCCCGGCCACCGACGCATACCCGGCCGCCGCCTCGCCCAGACGGCCGCTCAGCTCCGCCACTTCCGCCACGGCGGCGCCGGCCTGCTGCCGGGCCGCCGCGGCCTGGCTGGCCGCGGCCACCAGCCCGGCGCTGACCTGGTCGTGCTCGGCCCGCAGCGCGGCCAGCTCCAGCTCCAGCCGGCCCACTTCCGCCGCCGCTTCCCGCGCGGCACCAATCTCCGCGGCCAGCCCGGCCATCTCCGCGGCGGCGGCGGCCTCGTCCCGCCCCTCGGCCGCGGCCGTGGCTACCGCGACCTCGCTGGCGAGCCGGTCCCGCTGCGTCTCGCGATCCCGGCGGGACACCTCGGCGGCGGCCACGTCCTGCTGCGCCGCGGCCAGGTCGGCCTCGGTCACCGCCCCGTCCCGCGGCGCGGCCGGCGCCGGGTGCTCGGCCGACCCGCACACCGGGCACGCGCCGCCGTCCGTCAGCCCGGCGGCCAGCTCCGCCGCCATCCCGGCCAGCCGCGCCGCCATCATCTCCTGGAACCGGCCGGTCACCGCCTGGTGCTCGTCAACCGCCCGCCGTGCCGCGTCCCCCGCCGCCATGAGCAGGGGCCCGAGACCGGCCAACTGGCCCGCCGCGGCCTGCCGCTTCCCGGCCGCCTCGTGCTGCGCGGTCAGCGCGTCCACCGCGCCGGCCCGGGGCCGCAGTTCCGCCAGCCGGGTCTCGATCCCGCCGATCTGCTCCGGCAGGGCGCGGGACCGGGCGTCCAGGTCCGCGGCGGCCGCCTCGGCCTGCGCGGCCGCCGCCTCGGCCCGCCCGGCCGCGTCCCGCTGATCCGGCAGCCCCGCCTCGGCCTGCACCAGATGCGCCAGCCCGGCCGCGTCCCGCTCGGCCGCCTCGGCCCGCGCCGCCGCCCGCCGGGCCCGCCCGGCCAGCGCCGCCGCCTCGCCGGCCTCGCCCGCGCCGGACCCCGGCCCGGGAGGCTCCGCCTGCGCGGCCGCCGCCGGCCCGTCCGCGCCGGCCAGCGGGTCAGCCGGCTCGTCGCCGGGCAGCTCGGCCAGGCGGGCGCGCGCCTCAGCGGTCGCCGCGGACCGGCCGGCCAGCTCGGCGAGCAGCGGCCGGACCGGCTCGGCCTGGCGGGCCCGGGCCAGCCGGACCGCCCGCTCCTCGTGCCCGGCCCGGGTCTCCTCGTGCCCGGCCAGCTCGGCCAGCGCGCTGGTCAGCCGGTCCATCAGCACGGCCTGCTGGCGGGCCCGCTCGTCCGCAGTCTCCGCCGCCTTCCGGTCGGCGGTCATTATCTCCAGCGCCTCGGCCTGGACCCGGTGCTCCGCGGCCATTTCCTCGGCCAGGTCCTTCAGCCTGACCGCCCGTTCTGGCCGGCTCAGCTCGGCCAGCCCGGTGGCCGCGTCCGGGTCAATGCCCGCCGCTTCGGCCGCGGCCGACACCGCCCGGGTGATCTGGTCCTGGCCCGCCGCGCGCTCCCGGATCGCGGCGGCCCGGCGCCGGTCAAGCTCCTCGGTGATCCGGTCGTACAGCTGTGTGCCGAACAGCTTGGTCAGCACGGCCCGCCGCTCGTCGTCGCCGCACCGCAGGAACTTCGCGAACTCGCCCTGCGGCAGAAGCATGACCTGGGTGAACTGGTCCCGGTTGAGCCCGACGATCTCGCTGATCAGCTCGCCCGCCTCGGCCTTGTTCGACGACAGGCTCTCCCACCGGTCGCCGGCCCGGCGCTGCAGGTGGACCGAGGACGCCTGCCGGGTGAAGCCGTCGCCGCGCTTCTTCCTGCGCTCGTGCTCGGGCACCCGGGTGACCTGGTAGCGCACCCCGGCCATCGAGAACTCCAGCCGGACCGACGGCTCGTCGTCCGGGCCCGCGAAGTCCGAGTGCATCCGGTCGTGCCCGGCCCCGTCCCCGGCCAGGCCGCCGTACAGGGCGAACGTGATCGCGTCCAGGATCGTCGTCTTGCCCGCCCCGGTTGGCCCCTCGAGCAGGAACAGGCCGCTGCGGGTGACCTGGGCGAAGTCAATCCGCTGCGCAGTAGCGTACGGCCCGAAAGCGGTGAGCTCGAGGAAGTGCAGTCGCATCAGGCCGCCGCCTCGGCCCGCCGCACGGTCTCGGTGACGTCGCGCAGCTCGGCCCGCTGGGCCGGGTCGGGCGGGCCGCCGCTGGCGTACTCCACGAACATCGCGCAGATCTCGGCGGGGTCGCTGGCCTCGGCCACCCGGGCCAGGTCGGCGTCCGCGCCGGGCAGGCCGCCCTCGGGCGCGAAGTCCAGCACCAGCGTGTGCGGCCAGTGCTCGCGCAGCCGCTCCATCGGCGCGGACGGCCGGACCTGGTCGGTGAGCACGGCCTTGACCCACGCGCCGGCCAGCCCGGCGAGGTCACCGCGGGCCCGCGCCAGCAGGCTCTCCAGCGTGCCGCGAACCTCGGCCAGCGGCCGCGGCACCGGCGCGGCCAGCAGCGTCACGGCGGCCTGGCCGGCCCCGTCCAGCTCCACCAGCGTGACCGACTTGCGCTGGCGGGCCTCGCCGAACGAGAACGCCAGCGGCGACCCGCTGTACCTGGCCACCGTGCCGCCCGGCGCGGGCACTGCCTGCGGCCCGTGCAGGTGGCCCAGCGCGGCGTAGCTGAAGCCGGCGAACACCGAGGCGGGCGCGTCGCCGATGCCGCCGACCCGGATGTCCCGCTCGGAGGGCGACTGCTCGGCGCCGGTGACGAACGCGTGCGCGGCCACGACCACCCGGTCCAGGCCCCGCTCGCGCGCGTCGGCCCGGATCCGGTCCGCGGCGGCGGTCAGCACGGCCTCATGCGACCGGTCTGCGCCGAGGTCGGCCATGACCGCGTCCGGCAGCAGGTAGGGGACGCCGTACAGGCCGGCCGGTCCGTCCTCGTCAATGACCACGAGCGGCCGGGCCAGATCAGCCAGCGACGTGCGCAGGTGGATGCCGGCCCGCTCGCTGAGCCGGCGGCCGAACCCGAGCCGGATCGCCGAGTCGTGGTTGCCGCTGGTCAGCAGCACCGGGATGGCAGCCTCGGCGAAGCCGGACAGGGTCTGGTCCAGGATCGTGACCGCGTCCGGCGGCGGCACGGCCCGGTCGTACACGTCGCCGGCCACGATCACCGCGTCCACCTGGTGCGCGACGGCCTGGTCCAGCAGCCAGCGGGCAAAACCGGCCTGGTACTCGAGCAGGCTCTCGCCGTGCAGGGTGCGGCCCAGGTGCCAGTCCGAGGTGTGCAGGATCCTCATCGCCGGGCCCTTAACGGCAGCGGCGGGCCGGCTGTTTGGGGGGCCGGGCCGGTGGGCAGCCCGGAACGCAGTGCCACCAAACACAGGGCTGTCAAACAACGCAGTGCCATCAACGGCCATGATCCCGCGCGGGCGACGCCGCCCCGGATATCCCGGATTGCACGGCGTGTCGCCGCCGCGGGCCGGCCGCGAAGCGTCAGGAGGAATGCATGCGCCAGGTCATCGTGACCGGTGGCGGGACCGGCATCGGCCGGGCAGTGGCGGCGGCCTTCGCGGGCGCCGGGGATCAGGCGGTCATCACCGGGCGGCGCGCCGCGGTGCTGAAGGAGACCGCGGCGCAGCTCGGGCCGGGCGTGCGCGGCGTGGCCTTCGACGCGGCCGATCCGGCCCAGATCGAGGCTGCGCTGGCCGATCTGCCCAGCCAGGTCGACGTGCTGGTGAACTGCGCGGGCGGGAACACCGACATCGGCGCCGCGCCGCCCGCGGGCCTGGCCGGGCTGGCCGCCGCCTGGCGGGCCAACCTGGACGCCAACGTACTGACCGCGGTGCTGGTCACCGAGGCGCTGCGGCCGCGGCTGGCGCCGGGCGGGACCGTGATCAACATCAGCTCGATCGCGGCGCACCGGCCGGGAGCCGGGTCGTACAGCGCGGCCAAGGCCGCCGTCGAGGCGTGGAACCTCTCCCTGGCCCAGGACCTCGGGCCAGACCGGATCACCGCGAACGTCATCGCGCCGGGCTTCATCGACGGCACCGAGTTCTTCGGTTCGGGGATGACCGATCAGCGGCGGGCCACCCTGATCGGGCAGACGTTCACCGGCCGGGCCGGCCAGCCGGCCGACATCGCGGGCCTGGCCCTGTTCCTGGCCTCCCCCGCGGCCAGCCACATCACCGGCCAGGTCCTGCACGTCAACGGCGGCGCCCTGCCGCAGCCGTGAACCAGTCAGGTTCGCGACACCAACTACTGGTACGTGACACCAACCAAGTAGTCGGTGTCACGTACTAGATGGCTTGGTGTCACGAACTAGTGCCGTGGGTCAGATCGGTGCTGTGGGGCGGCGGACGGCGGCTAGCTCGGCTAGGACGGACTCGGTGTGCTCGCCGAGGCGGGGGGCCTGGGTCAGCGGCGGGCGGCGGCCGTCGCGGCTGGCCGGGCCCTCGGTGACCAGGTTCAGGCCGAAGCCGGTCTCCTCGGCCGGCCACACCGCGCCGCCGGCGGGGCCGGCTGCGGTCAGGTCGGCGGCCACCTCGGTGAGGTGCCGGAACGGCGACCACAGCACGTGGCTGCCGCGCAGGGCCCCGGCAGCCTCCGCCGGGGTCCGGGCCGCGAACCACGGCTGCATGACCGCCAGCAGGACCTTGCGGTGCCGGTAACGCTGCCCTTCGTCGCTGAAGTCGGCCTCCAGCGCGGTTTCCAGCGCGGCCACCACCGCTGCCGTGCCGGTCACCTCGAGCAGCGACCGCCACTGCCGGCCGGTCAGCGCCACGATCATCACCTGGCTGCCGTCGGCCAGCGGCATGGCCGCGCCGAACGTGCCGTACAGCTGGTTGCCCTGCGGCGGGCGGCTAGTCCCGGTGAGCTGAGCCTCGGGCAGGTAGCCGAGCGTGGTCAGCGTGGACAGGGCCACGTCCTCCAGCGGCAGCCGGCAGAACGTGCCCGCCCCGGTGGCCGCCCGGTGCCGGGCCGCCGCCAGCACCGCGAACGCGGCGTGGCAGCCGGCCAGCAGGTCCCACGCGGGCAGCGCCTGGTTGACCGGGCCCGTCCCGTCCTCCGGGCCGGTCGCGTAGGCCAGCCCGGACGCGGCGTTGACCGTGTAGTCGACCGCCGGACCGCCGTCGGCCCGGCCGGTCACCTGCACGTAGATCAGGTCCGGCCGGTCCCGGCGGAGCAGGTCGTCGGCCAGCCACGCCTTGGCGGCCAGGTTCGTGAGCAGGATCCCGCCGCCCGCACCGCCCGCGCAGACCAGCTCGCGCAGCGCGGCCTGCCCGGCGGCCGAGGCCAGGTCGAGCTCCACCGACTCCTTGCCCCGGTTCAGCCCGGCCCAGTACAGGCTGCGGCCGTCCCGGCCGAGCGGCCAGCGGCGCACGTCCGGCGCGCCGCCCACCGGGTCGACCCGGATCACCCGGGCCCCGGCCTGGCGCAGCGCCAGCCCCGCGGACGGGATGGCCACGAAGCTGCCCAGCTCGACGACCTGCAGGCCGGCCAGCGGGCGGGCGGGCGGGTTCGCGGGCGCGGAACCGTCGTCGGGCAGGGTCACCGGGTCCTCCTCGGCCCGGCGCTTGGCCTGCGGCCGGGGCTGCCTGCGCAGGATATCGCCGCCCTGCTGGGGGGCCTGTCGCCTGGCGGCGAACCGGGCGGTACCGTCAAAGAGAGAGGAACACGACCGATGCGGCCGGGGAACAAGCCCGCGCCGCCTGGCCTGTGCTCCCCCCGACGGGAGCCCTGACGGTACATCCGCACGATCCGCCCGATGTGCAGCCGAGGAGCCCGTGTTGTCATCTGCTACCCCCGCTACCCCCGCCCCGTGGGCCGATCCCCCCGCCACCGTCCCGCCCCGCCTGGTCCCGGCCCCCACGCCGGACACGGGCACGGGCACGGACGGCCAGGATCCGCCGCGCGGCAGCGAGTACGCCCAGCTGTCCCGGCTGATCCGGCAGGCCGGCCTGCTGCGCCGGCGCCCCGGCTACTACGGCTGGAAGATCGCCGCCACCGCGCTGCTGCTGGCCGCGGGCTGGGCCGGGTTCATCCTGGTCGGCGACTCGTGGTGGACCGTGGCCGTGGCCGTGTTCCTGGCCGTGATGTTCGCCCAGATGGGGTTCCTCGGCCACGACGCCGGGCACAAGCAGATCTCCGGCTCCCGGCGGGCCAACTACCTGCTCGGCGTGCTGCACGGCAACCTGGGCATCGGGCTGAGCTACGGCTGGTGGGTGGACAAGCACAACCGGCATCACGCGCACCCCAACACCGAGGGCGCGGACCCGGACATCAACATCTCCGCGATAGCGTTCAGCGCCGACCAGGCCCGGCACCGCGGCCGGGGCCGGGTGCGCCGCCTGATGATGCGCTACCAGGCCTTCCTGTTCTTCCCGCTGCTGCTGGGCGAGGCGATCCAGCTGCACGCGGCCAGCATCAAGGCGGTGACCACCCGGGCGTCCCGGCACGGCCCGGCCGAGATCCTGCTGCTGGCCACCCACATGATCGGCTACCTGGGCATCGTCCTGCTGGTGCTGTCGCCGGTGAAGGCCGGCGTGTTCATCGCCACCCAGCAGGGCCTGTTCGGGCTGTACCTGGGCTGCTCGTTCGCGCCCAACCACAAGGGCATGGCCATGCTGTCGGCCGGGGACCGGTCCGACTTCCTCCGCCGCCAGGTGCTGACCTCACGCAACGTTCGCGGCAACTGGCTGACCGACCTGGCCCTGGGCGGGCTGAACTACCAGATCGAGCACCATCTGTTCCCGTCCATGCCGCGGCCGAACCTGCGCCGCTCGAAGGCCATCGTGGCGGCGTTCTGCCGGCAGCAGGGCGTGCCCTACACCGAGACCAGCCTGGTCCGCTCCTACGTGCTGGCCGTGCGGCACCTGCACGAGGCCGGGCGGCCTGCCCCGCGACCGCCCGCCCCACAGCCGGCCCCGGCCCGGCCCTGAACTATCCCTGGAGCGCGCGGACCTGCTCCGCCTGCGGCCCCTTCGGGCCGGCGCTGGCGGTGAAGTCCACCCGCTGGTTCTCCTGGAGGGTGCGGAACCCGTCCATCTCGATCGCGGAGTGGTGCACGAAGACGTCAGCCGAGCCGTCGTCAGGGGCGATGAAGCCATACCCCTTGTCGGCGTTGAACCACTTCACGGTGCCCTGAGCCATGAACTTTCTCTCCCACTAGGACCAACTTCCGAAGCCGGAAACTTAGCATCTACCGGGGGCGGCCTGGTACGCTCGCCGCGTCGGATCTGCCACGGAAAGTACGCGGCGCCCGGCCCGCCCCCGGCGGCAACGTCGGCCGGGTTGGACAGCGCGCACCGGCGCAGCGACAGGCAGCCGCAGCCGATGCAGGAATCGAGCCCGTCGCGCAGCTTGGTCAGGGCGCTGATCTGGTCGTTCAGCCGCTGCCGCCAGGAGCGCGACAGCCGGGTCCAGTCCGCCTTGGTCGGCGTCCTGGTGGCCGGCAGCGCGGCCAGCGCCTCGGCGATCTCCTCCAGCGACAGCCCGATGTTGCGGGCGGCGCGGATGAACGCCAGCCGGCGCAGCACGCTGCGCTCGTACCGGCGCTGGCCGCCGGACGTGCGGGTCGCCGACAGCAGCCCCTGCGCCTCGTAGAACCGCAGCGCGGACGGGGCGAACCCGCTGCGCGCCGCCACCTCGCTGACCGTCAGCAGATCGGTGGTCTTCATGACCGGCCCGCTCCCGCCTGCCTTGACTTCAAGTTGACTTCAACATCAAGTATGGGCACCAGCCCCCCGCCGGGCAAACCCGGGGCCGCACGGCCAGCAGGGGCAAGGAGGAGCGAGCACCATGAACGTTGCCATCATCACCGGCGCGTCCCAGGGCCTCGGCCTGGCCACGGCCCGGGCACTGACCAGCCGCGGCTGGGCGGTGGCCATCGACGCCCGCCGGGAGGGACCGCTGCGCCAGGCCGCCGCGGAACTGCCAGCCGGGCAGGTCGCCGCGGTGCCCGGCGACGTCACCGACCCCGGGCACCGGGCCGCGCTGGTCGCCGCCGCGCGGGCGCTGGGCCCGGTGACCCTGCTCATCAACAACGCCAGCGCGCTGGGCCCGAGCCCGCAGCCGGCGCTGGCCGACTACCCGGAGGCCGAGCTGGCCCGGGTCTACGCGGTCAACGTGCTGGCCCCACTGGCGCTGACCCAGCTGGTCACCGGCGACCTGCTGGCGGCCGGCGGCACGGTCATCAACGTCAGCTCGGACGCCGCGGTCGAGCCGTACCCGGGCTGGGGCGGCTACGGCTCAGCCAAGGCGGCCCTGGACCAGCTCACCGCGATCTTCGCCGCCGAGCACCCGGAGCTGGCGGTCTACGCGCTGGACCCGGGCGACATGCGGACCGAGCTGCACCAGCTGGCCTTCCCCGGGGAGGACATCTCGGACCGGCCGGAACCGGCCGCCTCGGTGCCGGCCATCGAGCGGCTGCTGGACGAGCGGCCGCCCAGCGGCCGCTACCGGGCGTCCCGGCTGATCCCGGCGGTGGCCTCATGACGACGGCCCCCCACCGTCCCCGACTCCCTGACCGTCCCTGACCCACTGCCCTACGACCCGGCCGGGCCGGGCCCGGACTTCGAGCTGCCGCCCGGCCTGGAGGCCGCCGAGCCGCCCGAGGCCCGCGGCGTGGCCAGGGACCAGGTCCGGCTGCTGGCGGCCGGCCAGGACGGGCTGGCGCACGCCACGTTCGCCGCGCTCGGCCGCTTCCTGTCGCCCGGGCGACCTGCTGGTGGTCAACACCTCGGCGACGCTGGCCGCCGCGGTCGACGGCCAGCGGCCCGGCGGCCGGGCCGTGGTGGTGCACTTCTCCACCCGGCTTGATAACGGCCGCTGGCTGGCTGAGCTGCGCCCGCCGGGCCGCGCCACCGGGCCGGTCACCGACGCGGCGGCCGGGGAGCGGATCACCCTGCCCGCCGGGGCGTCGCTGGTGCTGGAGGCCGCGGCGGGAACCCGGCTGTGGCGGGCCCGGCTGGCCGCCGAGGCGGCACCGCACGCGTACCTGGCCGCGCACGGCCGCCCGATCAGCTACGCCTACCTGCACCGGCCCTGGCCGCTGCGGGACTACCAGACGGTGTTCGCCCGCGACCCGGGCAGCGCCGAGATGCCCAGTGCCGGGCGGCCGTTCAGCACCGGGCTGGTCACCGGCCTGGTCACCGCCGGGATCGTGATCGCGCCGATCACCCTGCACACCGGGGTGTCGTCGCTGGAGGCCGGCGAGCCGCCGCTGCCCGAGCGGTTCACGGTGCCCGCGGCCACCGCCGAGCTGGTCACGCTGACCCGGGCCGCGGGCCGCCGGGTGATCGCGGTGGGCACCACCGTGACCCGGGCCCTGGAGACCGCGGCGGACCGGTCCGCCGCAGCCGGCCGGGACGGCCTCGGGCCCGCGTCCGGCTGGACCGAGCTGGTGCTCGGCCCGGGCCGTCCGGCCCGGGTGGTGGACGGCATCGTCACCGGCTGGCACGCGCCCGGCGCTTCGCACCTGGCCCTGCTCACCGCGGTGGCCGGGCCGGACCTGGTGGCCGCCGCCTACGCCGAGGCGATCAGGCACGGCTACCTGTGGCACGAGTTCGGCGACAGCGCTCTGCTTATCCGGGAGCGGGCGGGCTAGCATCGTAACCGGGCCTTCGCAAGCGGGTAACCGAACGGTGATACTTAGCACGTATAAGGAAATAGTGGGCGAAGCTGCATGAGGAGCTGGCGCAAGCCACTCACAGTGAAGCGCATGCGACCGGTCCGCGGCGCGCTCACCACGGGGATCATCACCAGCGTGATCACCGTGGCCTTCATCGTGGCGCTGCTGGCTTTTACCCAGCGCCAGACCGCGTCGGCGATCAGCGCTGCCCTGGCCCAGCCCGCCAGCCGGGCCGTCACGATATCCGGCTCGCTTGGGCCGCAGCAGCAGGCCCAGGCCACCGCGGCCATCGACGGTCAGCTCCGCCGGGCGCTGGGCCCGCTGCCGTTCACGCTGTACGGGTCGCTGGGCGCGGACGGGCTGGCGGTGCGCCGTGGCGCGCCCGCCCTGCACGGCCCGGACCCGGCCCGGCACCGGGTCACCACGGTCATCGGCGCGGACCAGCTGGCCAGGCAGGCCGTGCTGATCAGCGGCCAGTGGCCGGGCCGGGCCAGCGCCGGCCAGGCCAGCCATCCCCGCGGGCCGGTGCCGGTGGCCATCCCGGCCGTGGCCGCGACCGAGCTGGGAGTGCGGACCGGGTCGGTGCTGACCCTGGGCCTGCCCGGCGCCCCCAGCACCGTCCGGGTCCGGGTGACCGGCGTGTTCCGGCCCGCGGACCGGGGCAGCCCGTACTGGCACCTTGACCCGCTGCACCTGACCGGGATCGGCCGGTCCAGCGGGTTCACCACCTACGGGCCGCT
This sequence comes from uncultured Actinomycetes bacterium, assembly GCA_963770375.1. GTDB lineage: Bacteria > Actinomycetota > Actinomycetes > Streptosporangiales > Streptosporangiaceae > DASVBE01. Next base: position 163,670 of record CAVYPM010000021.1, read on the forward strand.
GTTCACTGACGCGAGCTGGCTCCGGTCCGGGTCCGGCCCGCTGTCCGCCAGCCTGGCCGCCTGGGTGGCGATCCCGGCCCGGGTCAGCAACCTGTCCGCCGGGTCCATGCAGGCGCTGGCCGCCCGGCTCCAGGCCGCACTGAGCCACATCAGCACGGCCACCGTGACCGGCAGCCCGCAGGTCTCCTCCCCGCTGCCCGTGCTGCTGCTCGGGCTGGCCGCCCGGGTGCTGGCCAGCCGCACGCTGCTGCTCATCGGCCTGCTCGAACTGCTGGTGCTGAGCGCGGCCACGCTCATCCTGATGGCCCGGGCGCTGGCCAGCGCCCGGCGCAGCGAGACCGCGCTGCTGCGCGCCCGCGGCGCGGCCGAGCGGCAGCTGACCGGCCTGGGGGTGGCCGAGAGCGCCCTGGTCATCGCGCCGGCCGTGGTGGCCGGGCCGCTGCTGGGCAGCTGGCTGGCGCACGGCGTGGCCAGCGGCTGGCCCGCGCCGCTGGGCTCCGCATCGCCGGACGGCGTCGGCCTGGGCCTGTGGCTGGCCGCCGTGGTGGCCGCCGTGGCCGCGATACCGGTCCTGCTGCTGCCCTCGGCTGGCTCGGCGCTGGCCGCGGCCAGCGCCGCCACCCTGGGCGGCCGCCAGCGGAATCTGGGCGCGATCAGCCGGGCCGGGGCCGACCTGGCCCTGGTCGCGCTGGCCGCGGTGGCCTGCTGGCAGGTGGCCACCACCAGCCACGCGCTGACCGTCACGGCCACCGGCCGGCTCAGCGTGGACCCGGTGCTGCTGGCCGCCCCGGTGCTGGCCGGGCCGGCCTGCGCCGTGCTGATCCTGCGGCTGCTGCCGCTGGCCAGCCGGCTGGCCGACGCCACCGCCCGGGCCGGCCGCCGGGCCGTGCTCCCGCTGGCGTCCTGGTCGGTCAGCCGCCGGCCGCTGCAGCTGGCCGGGCCGCTGCTGATGACCGTGCTGTCGCTGGCCACGGTGGTGCTGGCGCTGAGCCAGAACCAGGCCAGCCAGCAGTCCGCGCGGGACCAGGCCGCGTTCGAGGCCGGCGCGGACTACCGGGCCGACCTGCCGTTCGGCCCGCTGACGCTGGGCCAGGTGACCCGGATGACCCGGCTGGCCGGGGTGACCGCGGCGCTGCCCGCGGTCCGGGCCGAAGACCTGATCGTCGGCGGCAGCCAGGCCACCGTCACCGTGGTCGGGCTGCCCGCCGCCCAGGCCGGGAACGTGGTCCTGCTCCGCAGGGACCTGGCGGCCCGGCCGTTCCGGCAGCTGGCCGCGGCCATCACCCCGGCCGCCGGGACGGGCCCGGCGGCGGCCGGCACGGTGCTCCCGGGACGGCCGGAACGGATCTCCGTGACCGCCGCCGTCCGCCGGGTGGCCACCGCCGGGGGCCGGCCCGCCCGCAGCGCCATCGACCAGCCCACGCTGTCGGTCCAGCTGCAGGATGCGGCCGGGCTGTACTACGCGGTCAGCCTGGGCACCCTGCCCGCCGACGGCCGCCCGCACACGCTGACGGGCAGCCTGGACGCGGGCACGGCGGGCCGCCTACCCGCTGCGGCTGGCCGGGACCTCGCTGTCGTTCGTGGCTCCGACCCGGCTCGAGACCGACGTGCTCACCGTGGCCACGGTGCGGGTGACCAGTACGGCCGGCGGGCCGTTCCCGGCGGATGCCGCACCGGTGCCGCACGCGCTGCCCGCCCGCACCACCCGGTTCCCGGCCGGGCCGAACGGCACCCCCAGCGGCGCGGACAGCGCGGTGATCAGCTGGCTGCACTCGCCCGGGACGCTGCCCGTGCTGGCCACCAGTTCGTTCCTGGCCCAGGCCGGCCAGCACGTCGGCTCGGTGATCACCGTGCCGGTCAGCAACACCCCCGTCCGGATGCGGGTGGCCGGCACCGTGTCTAACTTCCCTAGCATCCCGGCCGGGGTCGGCGGGCTGGTCATCGACCAGGGCGCGCTGCAGCGGACGCTGCTGGCCGCGGGCACCGCGCCGCTGCCGGTGCAGGAATGGTGGCTCAGAGCCAGCCGCCCGCTGGACTTCCGCGGCATCGCGCCCGGCCTCCAGGTCACCAGCCGGGCCGCCCTGACCGCCGCGCTGAGCCGGTCCCCCCTGGTGGTCAGCGTCCGGAACGGGCTGGCCGGGATCGCGGTGGCCGCGATCGTGCTGGCCCTGGCCGGCTTCGTGGTCAGCATGTCCGCGGCCCGGGGCCGCACCCTGGAACGGGCCCTGCTGGACGCACTGGGCATGCCCCGCCGGCAGCTGGCCCGGATGCTGCGCACCGAGCAGCTCCTGGTTGTGCTGCCCAGCGCGGTCGCCGGCCTGCTGCTGGGCGCGGTGCTGGCCCGGCTGCTGGTCCCGGCGCTGACCCTGACCCCCACCGGGGCGGTGCCGCCGCTGCCCGCCCGGGTGCCCATCCCGTGGCTGGCCGCCGGACTGGTGACGGCCGCGGTGGCGGCCGTTCCGGTGCTGATCGCGCCGCTGGCCGGCCGCCACGGCAGTGCCGCGCTGGCCCTGCGCCGGGGAGCGCAGGAATGAGGGCCGCGCTGCGCTGGCTCACCGGCGGCCCGGTGCCCGGGCCGAGCTGGGTCCTGGCGGCCGTGCTGCTGGTGAGCTGCTTCCTGGCGGCCGCCGCGCCGCGGGTCCTGGGCACCGTGCAGACCCGGGTGCTGCGGCAGACCGTGACCCACGCGGGCCCGCTGGATGCGGTCGAGGTGCAGACCGGCTGGGTGACCAGCCCGGGCTCCGGCCCGGACCCGGCGCTGCTGGCCAGCACCACCAGGCGGCTGGAAGCGAGCCAGCGGCCGCCGCTCATCCCGCAGCCCAGCACCAGCTGGGCCGGCCTGAGCACGCCGCTGATGACCGTGCTGAACGCGGCGCCCCGGGCCCGGCCCGGATCCAATTTGCCCAAGCTCGAGCTGGGCTACCGGGACCCGCTGGGCGGCAACCTGCGGATGCTCTCGGGCACCCTGCCGGCCCGGGCCGGGCGGGTGCGGCTCGCCCACCGGACCGTCCCGCTCATCCAGGTGGCGGTGAGCTCGGCCACCGCGGACCGGTTCGCGCTGCGGCCCGGGTCCCGCCTGCGGCTGGCCTTCTTCTCCCCCGTGACCTATGAGCTGGGGCCGGTCTCCGCAGTGGCCCAGGTCACCGGCGTCTACCAGCCCACCGACCCCGGTGCCGCGTTCTGGGCGGACGACCCGCTGCTGGCCGCGCCGAGCCTGCAGAACCCCAACTCGAACTCCTTGTACTACGCCGGGGGCGCGCTGGTGGGCCCGGGCGAGCTGGCCATCCTGCAGCAGGTTTTCACCAGCCAGCAGCTGGGCCTGATCTGGAACGTGGGCCTGGACCTCACCGGGCTGAAGGCCGGGCAGGTGCCCGCCGCGCAGGCTGCGCTGCGTACCGAGGTGGCGGCCGGGCCGACCGGGGTCAGTTCCCGGTTTCCCTCCGCGCTGACCGTCAGCGCGCCCGGCGACGGGCCGCTGACCCTGTTCGCCAGCGAGCAGGCCGCCGCCAACCAGGTGCTGTCGCTGATCGTCTTCGGGCTGTTCCTGATCGGGCTGGTGCTGACCCTGCTGGCGGGCCGCCTGCTGGTGCTGCGCCGCGGCGGCGAGCTGGCCACGCTGCGGGCTCGCGGCGGGACGCTGGGCGCGGTCGCGCGGCAGGTGCTGGCCGACACCGCCCCGCTGCTGGTGCTGGCCCTGGCCGTCGGCACCGGCGCCGCGATCGCGATCAGCCCCGGCCAGGGCAGTGCGCTGTCCTGGGAGCTGACCGCGGTGCTGGCCGTGGCCGGGCTGGCCGGGCCGCCGCTGCTGGCGCTGTCCTGGTGCCGGGACAGTGCCACCCGGCGCCGCCTGGCCCGGGCCGACGTCACCATCCGGCGCCGGTCGCCGCGCCGCCTGGTGCTGGAGGGCGCCGCGGTGCTGCTGACCGCCGGGGCCGTGTTCGGCCTGCGGTTCCGCGGCAGCGGCGGGGGCGGCGGTGGCCTGGACCTGCTCACCGGTCTTGGCCCGCAGCTGGTCGCGCTGCTCGCCGCGCTGCTGGTGCTGCGGATCTACCCGGTGCCGCTGCGGCTGCTGCTGCGGCTGGCCGCCCGGCGCCGCGGCGCCGCGGTCTACCTGGGCCTGGCCCGGGCCGCGCGGGCCGCCCCGGCCGCGCTGCTGCCGGCCCTGGCCCTGATCCTGGCCATGGCGCTGGCCGGGTTCGGCGGCATGGTGCTCAGCTCGGTGATGGCCGCCCGGGCCGCCGCGGCCTGGCGGCAGACCGGTGCCGACGCGGTGCTGACCGGCGGCGACCTGCACCCGATCCCGGCCGCGGCGAGCCGCCAGCTCGCCGCCGCCCCCGGCGTGCGGCACGCCGTGACCGTATCCACCGAGAGCAGCCAGGTAGCCGGCGGGGGCCGCACCGTGAACACCACCGCGGTGTCCGCGCCGCTGGCCGCCTACGCGGCGGTCAGCTCGGCCGCGCCGTTCGGCAGCTTCGCGCCGTCGGTGCTGTCCCAGCACCATGGCGGGGCGATCCCGGTCCTGGTCTCCCCGGATCTGGCCCGGCTGTCCGGGCACATCTCGGTGCTGACCACCGGCGTGGACCGCCCGCTGCGGATCCGGGTCGCCGGCGTGCTCAGCGCCACCCCGGCGGTGCCCACCGGGTCGTTCGTGATCGTGCCGCAGGCGCTGGCCAGCCAGGACGACGGCCCGTGGCCGCTGAACAAGGTGCTGCTGTCCGGCGGCCCGCTGGACAGCGCCGCGCTGCACGCGATCGCGGCCCGCACGGCCCCGCACGCCAGCCTGCGGCTGCGCGCCGCCGTGCTGCGGCAGAGCAGCCAGGGCCAGCCGCTGGCCCGGGCCTCCCAGCAGGTCTTCCTGCTCGGCCTGGCCGCGGCGGCGGTGCTGGCCGCGGCGGGCGTGGCGCTGGGCATCACGCTGTCGGCCGCCTCCCGCCGCAGCGAGCTGGCCACCCTGGCCGCCCTGGGGGTGCGCGGCCGCCAGGCCCGGCTGGTGGTGGCCCTGGACCTGCTGCCGCTGCTGATCGTCTCGGTGGCGGGCGGCCTGCTGTCGGCGCTGGCCCTGCCCGCCGCCGTGGGCCCGGCGGTTAACCTGGCAGTGTTCGTGGGGGCGGGCCAGCCGGTGCCCGTGCAGCCCGGCCTGCTGCCGCTGCTCATCGCGGCGGCGGGCGCGGCGGTGCTGGTCCTGCTCACGGCGGCGGGCGAGTCCGCGGTGTCCGGGCGGCACCTCGGCCGGGCCCTCCGGGAAGGGAATGCACAGTGACCGAGATCCGCCGGACCCCCGACAGCCTGGCGCAGCTGGAGCAGGCGGCCACGGCCGGCCCCGGCACGCCCCGGTCCGGCCCGGACGCGGTGATCACCTGCGACCGGCTGGTGCGGATCTACACCGTCGAGGGCATCGAGATCCAGGCCCTGCAGGGACTGGACCTGATGATCCGCCCCGGTGAGCTGACCGCGCTGGTGGGCGCGTCCGGCAGCGGCAAGTCCACGCTGCTGAACATCCTGTCCGGGCTGGACCGGCCGACCGCGGGCCAGGTCATCGTGGACGGGCACGACCTGCTGACGATGAAGGCCGCCGAACGGCTGGCCTACCGGCGGCGGACCGTGGGGTTCGTCTGGCAGCAGACCACCCGCAACCTGATGCCGTACCTGACCGGCGAGGAGAACGTGACCCTGCCGATGCGGCTGGCCGGCACCGGGGCGCGGCAGCGCCGGGCCCGGGCCGCTGAGCTGATGGGCGTGCTGGGCGTGTCCCGGTGCGCGGACCGTTACCCGGCGCAGATGTCCGGCGGGGAGCAGCAGTGCGTGGCCGTCGCGGTGGCCATGGCCAACCAGCCCAGGGTCATCCTGGCCGACGAGCCCACGGGTGAGCTGGACAGCGTCACCGCGGGACAGGTCTTCGACGCGCTGCGCACGGTCAACGCCGAATCCGGGGTGACCGTGCTGGTGGTGACCCACGACGAGGCAGTGTCCGGCCAGGTGCGCCGGACCATCGCCATCCGGGACGGCCGGACCAGCACCGAGGTGCTGCGCGAGGCCGGCCAGGCGGGCGGTGGCGGCACGGTGGCCGAGGAGTACGCGGTGCTGGACCGTTCCGGCCGGCTCCAGCTGCCCGCCGATTTCACCGAGACGCTGGGCATGCGCGAGCGGGTCCGGCTGGCCCTCGACACCGACCACATCGGGGTCTGGCCCACCGCCCCGGACCAGCCCGCCCCGGCCCCGCCCGAACCGGCCGGCGCCCCGCTCGGCCCAGGGGACGGCCAGTGACCGCCGCGAACGAGCCAGTGGTCAGCGTCCGGGAGGTGACCCGGACCTACGGCAGCGGCCCGGCCTCGGTGCGGGCGCTGCGCGGCGCCAGCTTCGAGCTGTGGCCCGGTGAGCTGACCGCGTTGCAGGGCCGGTCCGGCTCGGGCAAGACCACGCTGCTGAACATCGTCGGCGGGCTGGACCGGCCGGACTCGGGCAGCGTGTGGTTCGGCACCGACGATGTCACCGTGATGAACCGGGACGAGCTGGCCCAGCTGCGCCGGGAACGGCTGGCGTTCATCTTCCAGACCTACGCGCTGATCCCGATCCTGACCGCGGCCGAGAACGTGGCCGTGCCGATGCGCCTGGTCGGCACTGACCCGGCGGCCAGGGACGAGCGGGCCATGCTGCTGCTGCGGATGGTGGGCCTGGGCGACCATGCGGCGCAGCGGGCGCACGAGCTGTCCGGCGGCCAGCAGCAGCGGGTGGCGATCGCCCGGGCCCTGGCCAACCGGCCGCCGGTGCTGATCGCGGACGAGCCCACCGCCCAGCTCGACTCGGTCAACGCCCGGCAGATCATGAAGCTGCTGCGCGCGGTGGCCGACGCCGAGGGGGTCAGCGTGCTGGTGGCCACCCACGACCAGGAGGTGCTGGCCGCCGCCGACCGGGTGCTGCGGATCTCCGACGGCGTGGTCGCCCCGGCGGTGCCCGCGGGCTGACGGCCGGCTGGCACACTAGCGGCCATGCAGACCCTCGTCGTCGACCACCCGCTGGTCGCGCACAAGCTGACCGCGCTGCGGGACACCCGCACCGAATCGCCGGCGTTCCGGCTGCTCTGCGACGAGCTGGTGACGCTGCTGGCCTACGAGGCGACCAGGGACATCCGGGTCGAGCCGGTCTCGGTGACGACCCCGGTCGGCCCGGCCAGCGGGATGCGGATGGCGGGCCCGCAGCCGATGGTGGTGCCGGTGCTGCGGGCCGGCATCGGCATGCTCGACGGCATGTCGCGGCTGCTGCCGCAGGCTGACGTCGGCTTCGTCGGCCTGGTCCGGGACGAGGACACGCTGGTCGCGTCGACCTACGCGGCCCGGCTCCCTGCCGACCTGTCAGGGCGGGAGGCCTTCGTGCTGGACCCGATGCTGGCCACCGGCGGCTCGCTGGAGACCGTGGTCCGCATGCTGGTCGACCGGGGCGCAGCCGCGGTCACCGGCATCTGCCTGCTGGCCGCGCCGGAAGGCCTGGCCCGGCTGGAGGCCGCGTTCCCGGACGGCGGCCAGGCGGCCGTCGTCCGGGTCGTCACCGCCGCCCTGGACGACGGCCTGAACGAGCGCGGCTACATCGTGCCCGGCCTCGGCGACGCCGGCGACCGGCTGTTCGGCGCGGTTTAGCGGGCGGCCCGGTCAGAGCCCGACCGGGTGCCAGACGGTCTTGGTCTCCAGGAACGACAGCATGCGCTGCGGGCGGGGCGGGGCGGCCCAGTCCTCGTCCGCGATGAGCACCCGCTTGACGCTGCCCGCGGCCAGCCGCTCCAGCTCCGCACGGTCCGCCGGGGCGGCCCCGGTCAGGTCGATGGCGTCCACGTCGCGGTGCGCGGCCAGCACCGGGGCCAGCTCGGCGGTCAGCCCGGTCAGCAGGTTGACCACGCCGCCCGGCACGTCCGAGGTGGCCAGCACCTCGGTCAGCGTCACGGCGGGCAGCGGCCGCTGCTCGCTGGCCACCACCACCGCCGTGTTGCCGGTGGCGATCACCGGGGCCAGGACGCTGACCAGGCCGAGGAGGCTGGAGCCGGGCGGGGCCAGCACGGCCACCACGCCGGTCGGCTCGGGCACGCTGAAGTTGAAGTAGGGCCCGGCCACCGGGTTCGCCGACCCGGCCACCTGGGCGACCTTGTCCGGCCAGCCCGCGTACCAGACCCACCGGTCGATCGCCGCGGCGACCGCGCGGGCCGCGGCCTTGCCGCTCGTCCCCTCGGCCTCGGCGACCTCGGCGGCGAACTGGGCGGCCCGGCCCTCCAGCATCTCGGCCACCCGGTACAGCACCTGGCCGCGGTTGTAGGCGGTCGCCGCGGTCCACTTGGCGGCCGCGGCCCGGGCCGCCACCACGGCGTCCCTGGCGTCCTTGCGCGAGGCCCGGGCGGCGTGCGCGAGCAGGTCCCCGCCCGGCGTGCGGACCGGGTAGGACCGGCCGGACTCCGACCGCGGGAACGCGCCGCCGATGAACAGCTTGTAGGTCTTCCGCACTCCGATTCGCCCGTCCGCCGGGTCAGCCGGCTTGCGGTCAGGCATCGAGGTACGCGGCCAGCCCGTGCCGGCCGCCCTCCCGCCCGAAGCCGGACTCACCGTAGCCGCCGAACGGGCTGGCCGGGTCGAACCGGTTGAACGTGTTCGCCCACACCACCCCGGCCCGCAGCCGCTGGCTCATCCACAGGATGCGGCTGCCCTTCTCGGTCCACACCCCGGCGGACAGGCCGTAGGGCGTGTTGTTGGCCTTCGTCACGGCCTCCTGGGGAGTGCGGAAGGTGAGCACGGACAGCACCGGGCCGAAGATCTCCTCCCGGGCGATCCGGTGCGACTGGCTCACCCCGGTGAAGATCGTCGGCGGGAACCAGAACCCGCGGGCCGGCAGCTCGCACGGCGGCGACCAGCGCTCCGCGCCCTCGGCGTCGCCGGAGTCGGACAGCTCCCTGATCCGGCCCAGCTGCTCGGCCGAGTTGATCGCGCCGATGTCGGTGTTCTTGTCCAGCGGGTCGCCGAGCCGCAGCGTGGCCAGCCGGGCCCGGAGCCGGGCAAGTACCGCGTCGGCGGCCGACTCCTGCAGCAGCAGCCGCGACCCCGCGCAGCAGACCTGGCCCTGGTTGAAGAAGATGCCGTTGACGATGCCCTCGACCGCCTGGTCGACCGGCGCGTCGTCGAACACGATGTTCGCGGCCTTGCCGCCGAGTTCCAGGGTCAGCCGCTTGCCGGTGCCGGCCACCGCCCGGCTGATCTCCTTGCCCACTGCGGTGGACCCGGTGAACGCCACCTTGTCCAGGCCCGGGTGGGCGACCAGCGCGGCCCCGGTCTCCCCCGCGCCGGTCAGCACGTTCACCACGCCCGGCGGCAGCCCGGCCTGCTGGCACACCTCGGCCAGCAGCAGCGCGGTCAGCGGGGTGGTCTCGGCCGGCTTGAGCACGCAGGTGTTGCCCGCGGCCAGCGCGGGGGCCAGCTTCCAGGCCGCCATCAGCAGCGGGAAGTTCCACGGGATGACCTGGCCCGCGACGCCGAGCGGGCGGGGGCCGGGCCCGAACCCGGCGTACTCCAGCTTGTCGGCCCAGCCCGCGTAGTAGAAGAAGTGCGCGGCGGCGAGCGGGATGTCAGTGTCGCGTGACTCCCGGATCGGCTTGCCGTTGTCCAGGCTCTCCAGCACCGCGAACTCGCGGGCCCGTTCCTGCAGCGCCCGGGCGATCCGGTACAGGTACTTGGCCCGTTCCGCGCCCGGCATCGGGCCCCAGGTCTGCTCGTAGGCGGCGCGGGCGGCGGCCACCGCGCGGTCCACGTCGGCCGGGCCGGCCATGGCCACCTTGGCCAGCGGTGCCTCGGTGGCCGGGTTCAGCGTGATCAGCTGCTTGCCGTCCTGCGCCGGGGCGAACTCCCCGTCGATGAAAAGACCGTATTCGGACGCGATCGACACGATCTCGGTCGACTCCGGGGCAGGAGCGTAATCCCATCTGCCCTGGGGCGCGGTCATCCCGGCGGGGACCGCCGGGGCCGGCGCCTGGCCGTCCGCGGGCGGTGCCGCCGTGGCCGGCGCCGCCCGTCCGCTTGCCTTGGCTGCCATCAGTCCACCGTGAAGTCGTCGGGATCGGAATACACACCGGTCAGCTGCTTGGCCCGCTGCATCAGGAGATCGTTCAGCAGGCTCGACGCGCCGATCCGGAACAGGTCCGGGGTCAGCCAGTCCGCTCCCGCGGTCTCCGAGACCAGCACCAGGTAGCGGACCGCGTCCTTGGCCGTGCGGATGCCGCCGGCCACCTTGACCCCCACCCGGTGCCCGGTCATCTGCGCGTAGTCGCGCACCGCGGTGAGCATGACCAGCGCGACCGGGGGGGTCGAGGCCGGGCTGACCTTACCGGTGGAGGTCTTGATGAAGTCCGCGCCGGCCAGCATCGCCAGCCACGACGCCCGGGCGACGTTGTCCAGCGTGACCAGCTCGCCGGTCTCCAGGATCACCTTCAGGTGCGCGTCGCCGCAGGCCTGCTTGACCGCCACGATCTCCTCGTAGACCAGGCCGTACCGGCCGGCCAGGAACGCGCCGCGGTCGATGACCATGTCCACCTCGGTGGCGCCGCCCGCGACCGCGTCCGCGGTGTCGGCCAGCTTGACCGCCAGCGAGGCGCGGCCGGACGGGAACGCGGTGGCCACCGAGGCGATCCCGACCGTGCTGCCCGCCAGCTCGGCCTTGGCCACGGTCACCAGGTCCGGGTAGACGCATACCGCGGCGACCGGCGGGACCGCCGGGTCGGCCGGGTCGGGCCGCCGGGCCTTGGCGCACATCGCCCTGACCTTGCCCGGGGTGTCGGCCCCTTCCAGCGTGGTCAGGTCGATCATGCGGACGGCCGCGTCCAGCGCCCAGAGCTTGGCGTCTTTCTTGATCGACCGGGTGGCGAGCGAGGCCGTCCTGGCCACCGCGCCGACCTCGTCGACCCCGTCCAGGCCGTGCAGCACCCGGCGCAGCGCGGCGTCGGACATCGTGCCGCCGGCGGCCGTGCTCACCGCGGCCGCGGCCGCCCCTGACCGCTCGATTGCCTGCTCTATCGCCACGTCCCGACGTTACCTCGACGTCTGCAGGACCGCGCCGCTGGCCGCCCTGGCCACCGCGAAGCCCGGCTTGATGATCGTGTTGATGATCGCCAGCCGTTCGTCGAACGGCGCGAACGCGCTCTTCATCGCGTTGATCGTGAGCCACTCCACGTCGGACCAGCCGTACCCGAACGCCTCGGACAGCACGGCGAACTCCGAGGACAGCGTGACGCCGCTCATCAGCCGGTTGTCGGTGTTGACCGTGACCCGGAAGGACAGCTGGCGCAGCAGCCGGATCGGGTGCGCCTCGATCGAGGCGGCCGCGCCGGTCTGCACGTTGGACGTCGGGCACATCTCCAGCGGGATCCGCCGGTCGCGCACGTAGCTGGCCAGCCGGCCGAGGGACAGCGTGCCCTCAGGGCCGATATTGATGTCGTCGATGATCCGGACCCCGTGGCCGAGCCGCTCGGCGCCGCACCACTGCAGCGCCTCCCAGATCGACGGCAGCCCGAACCCCTCGCCGGCGTGGATCGTGATGTGGAAGTTCTCCCTGGCCACGTACTGGAACGCGTCCAGGTGCCGGCTCGGCGGGCTGCCCGCCTCGGCGCCGGCGATGTCGAAGCCGACCACGCCCTCGTCGCGGTGCCGCACCGCCAGCTCGGCGATCTCCAGCGAGCGGGCCGCCGTGCGCATCGCGGTGAGCAGCGCGTACACGGTGATCCGCCGCCCGGCGGAGCCGCGCCGGAAGCCCTCGAGCACGGCCTCTGTCACCTGGTCCAGGCTCAGCCCGCGGCTGACGTGCAGCTCGGGGGCGAACCTGACCTCGGCGTAGGTCACCCCGTCGTCGGCCAGGTCCTCGGCGCATTCCTGGGCCACCCGGATCAGCGCGTCCCTGGTCTGCATCACGCCGACGGTGTGCCGGAACGCCTGCAGGTACAGCTCCAGGTTGCCGTGCGTGGCCGGGCCGGCCAGCGCCTGGGCCAGCTCGCCGGGGTCGGTGGTGGGCAGGCCGGAGTAGCCGGTCTCGCGGGCCAGGTCGATGATGGTCGCCGGGCGCAGCCCGCCGTCCAGGTGATCGTGCAGCAGAACCTTGGGCACCGCGCGCAGCTGATCGATGGTCAGGGACACCCCGTCATTATCGCCCCGCGGGCCCGGGTGCAATCGCCTGCGGGCCGCGCCGCCGTCAGCGCGCGGGCCGGCAGCCGGTGGCTCCCCGGCTGCCGGCCGGCCTGCGCCGCCGGCTACCGGCCGGCCAGCACGCTCGCCGGGCGCACCGAGCTGCCCCGGCCCATCGCGAGCGCGCCGTAGGCCAGCACCATAGCCGCGCCCATGACGGGGTAGAAGCCCCAGCCGAAGTCGCCCAGGTGCACCAGCATCCTGGTCACCAGCAGCGCGCCCACCGCCAGCGCGGTGAACAGCTCGAGCGTGGCCCAGGCCACCGGCAGGTGCGGCACCCGGGGCGGGGCGAGGCGGCTGTAGATCAGCTCGGCCAGCAGCACGATGACCAGCACCACCGCGGCCCTCCCGAGATAGCCGCCGGGCCCGCCGAGCACGTTGCGGTCAAGGCCGGAGGATGCCGTCACCTCGCCGTGCACCACGATCCACGGGTCGGCCTCGTGATACCAGGGGAACGCCAGCATGCCGATCAGCAGCACTATGCCCGCACCCGCGGTAAGCAGCTCCGGGGGAGCGAAGCGCCGGATCGAAGTCATGCGCTGCCTATCTTGTGCCGGTGGCGCCGGAGGCCCTGATCGGTACCGATCCTGCGCCGGGCCGGTTGCAGCGGCGTTGCAGCGGCGTTACAGGGCCGCCCCGGCGGTGATGCGCTCCAGGATCAGCGGCGCCTCCGGCGGCGGCTCCGGGCCGATGGTGATCATGCCGTCCAGCGCGGCGAGGGCCGGGCCGAACCGGTCCTCGTCGTCGGCGCGCAGCTCGAGGACGGCCTGCCCGGCCTGCACCGGCTCCCCGGGCTTGACCCGGCAGATCACCCCGGCCGAGGCGCTGACCGGGTCCTCCTTGCGGGCCCGGCCCGCGCCGAGCCGCCAGGCGGCCACCCCGACCGCGTACGCGTCGAGCCGCTGCAGCCAGCCGTCGCGGTCCGCGGCCACCGTGCGGGTGTGCGCGGCTTGCTTCATGGGCGCGTCCGGGTCGCCGCCCTGCGCGGCGACCATCGCCCGGTAGCGGGCCAGCGCGGTGCCGTCGGACAGCGCTGCGGTCAGCGCGGCCTCGTCGCCGGGCAGCCCGGCCAGCCGGAGCATCTCCGCGCCCAGCGCCACGGTCACCGCGGTCAGGTCCGGCGGGCCCTCGCCGCGCAGGGTGGCCACCGCTTCTGCTACCTCGACCGCGTTCCCCGCGGCCCGGCCGAGCGGCGTATCCATGGCGGTGAGCAGCGCGGTGGTGGCCACCCCGGACTCGGTGCCCAGCGCCACCATGGTGCGGGCCAGCTCCCGGGCCGCGGCGAGCTCGCGCATGAACGCGCCGCTGCCGACCTTGACGTCGAGCACCAGCGCCGCGGTGCCCTCGGCGATCTTCTTGGACATGATCGAGCTGGCGATCAGCGGGATCGACTCGACCGTGCCGGTCACGTCGCGCAGCGCGTACAGCCGGCGATCGGCCGGGGCGAGGCCCGGGCCGGCCGCGCAGATCACGCAGCCTTCGCGGCGGAGCACCGAGATCATCTCGGCCGGCGGCAGCAGCGCCCGCCAGCCGGGGATCGCCTCGAGCTTGTCCAGGGTGCCGCCGGTGTGGCCCAGGCCGCGCCCTGACAGCTGCGGCACGGCGGCGCCGAAGCAGGCCACCAGCGGCGCCAGGATCAGCGAGACCTTGTCGCCGACCCCGCCGGTGGAGTGCTTGTCCACGGTGGGCCGCCCCACCGCGGACAGGTCGAGCCGTTCCCCGGAGGCGATCATCGCCGCGGTCCAGGCGCGCAGCTCGGCCGGGCTCAGCCCGCGGAAGTAGATGGCCATCAGCAGTGCCGACATCTGCTCCTCGGCGACCTGGCCGCCGGTGTACGCGCCGATCACCCAGCCGATGTCGGCCGCGGTCAGCTCGCCGCCGTCCCGCTTGGCCCGGATCAGCCCGGCGGCGTCAGGCATGCTGGCCCTCCGGCTGGTCCCGCCGCTCGGCCAGGTCGGTCCCGGAGAACGCGTCGGGCAGCAGCTCGGCCAGCCGCCGCGGCGCGGCCCCGGCCTCGGGCCCGCCGTCCACCACCAGGTCAGGGCCGCCGGCCTCGAGCAGCAGCTGCCGGCACCGGCCGCAGGGCACCAGCGGCCGGCCGTCCCCGGCCACCACGCTGACCGCGGTGAGCCGCCCGCCGCCGGTCGCGTGCAGCGCGGAGACCAGGCCGCATTCGGCGCACAGGGTCAGCCCGAACGACGCGTTCTCCACGTTGCAGCCGGTCACGACCCGCCCGTCGGCGGCCTGGCCGGCCGCTCCCACGTGCAGCCGCGAATACGGCGCGTACCCACGGGCAGCGGCGGCCGTGGCCGCGGCGCGCAGTGCTGGCCAGTCGATGAGCATCCGGTCCTCCGTCACGGAAAGAAATTCAGCGGTCAGCCGGTGGCGCGGGGGGCCGGTTTTCCCCGGCCTTGTACCGGTCTTCCCGCAATCCGCGCAGCGCATTACGACACGCCGTGATCTCGATTCGGTTGCAGCCGTTTTTGCTCAGCCGGCGGCGCTTCTCCCGCGGCGCCAACCCGGCTAGCATCCGGTAAATCCCAGAGGGGGCAATCGGAACTTCCCGCCCTGGTCGCGAGGGCTGCGCGTAAACGCGCCGTCTTACAAGGGCGGCCTCCGGCCGCCGTTGCAGAGGAGGCAACCGTGAGAGCAAGACTCGCGTGCATCGCCGGCCTGTCGGCCGTTGCGTTGCTCGCCGCCGCGTGCGGCTCGAGCGGCGGAGGCGGTGGCGGCAGCACCCCGAGCAGCGGCTCGGGCGGCTCGTCCAGCAGCGCACCCGCCGCCGCGTTCAAGGCCTGCCTGGTGTCCGACACCGGCACGGTCAACGACAAGTCGTTCAACCAGTCGGCCTACGCCGGCGCGACCGAGGCGGCCACGGCCAGCGGCGGCACCATCACCGCCCAGTTCCTGCCGTCGGCCTCGCCGACCGACTACGCGCCGAACATCACCTCGTTCATCAACCAGAAGTGCGGGATCATCGTCACCGTCGGCTTCCTGATGGGCGACGCGACCCAGAAGGCGGCGCAGGCGAACCCGGACCAGAAGTTCGCGATCGTCGACTTCAGCTACGACCCGCCGGTGGACAACGTGAACGCGCTGCTGTTCAACACGGTCGAGGACGGCTTCCAGGCCGGTTACCTGGCCGCGGCGATGAGCAAGACCGGCAAGGTGGCGACGTTCGGCGGCCAGAAGCTGCCCACGGTGACCATCTACATGGACGGCTTCTACGACGGCGTGCAGTACTACAACCAGAAGAAGCACAAGAACGTGCAGGTGCTGGGCTGGAACGAGAAGACCCAGAACGGCAGCTTCACCGGCAACTTCACTGACCTGACCGCCGGCCAGCGGCTGACCACCACGTTCATCAGCGAGGGCGCGGACATCATCTTCCCGGTCGCCGGCAACGTCGGCCTGGGCGCGGCCAAGGCCGTGCAGACCGCGGATGCCGCCGCGGGCACCCAGAAGGTCAACATGATGTGGGTGGACACCGACGGCTGCGTCAGCGTCCCGCAGTACTGCAAGTACTTCATCACCAGCGTGAACAAGGGCATCACAGTCGCGGTGAAGACCGCCGTGCTGGCCGCCCAGAAGGGCGACTTCAAGGGCGGCAACTACATCGGCACGCTGGCCAATGACGGTGTCGGGCTGGCCCCGTTCCACGACTTCGACAGCAAGATCCCGGCCTCGGTCAAGGCCGAGCTGGACCAGATCAAGGCCGACATCATCAGTGGCAAGATTAAGCCTGCTACGAAGAGCCCGGCGTAAGCATCACAGCCACCCTGCGGCCCCGGGCGCCTCTGGCGCCCGGGGCCGCAGGACGGCCTGGGCCGGGGCCCGCGCGGCCCGGTCCGGTGAGCCGACTGCGTTCGCGAAGGAGCTGCTGCCGTGAAGCTTGAGCTGGCCGGCATCACCAAGCGTTTCGGCAGCCTGGTGGCCAACGATCACATTGACCTGACGGTCGAGCCCGGCGAGATCCGCGCCCTGCTGGGCGAGAACGGGGCCGGCAAATCGACCCTGATGAACATCCTGTACGGGCTGACTCAGCCCGACGAGGGCGAGATCCGGGTGGACGGCAAGCCGATCTCGATCCGCTCCCCCAAAGACGCCATCGCCGCCAAGATCGGCATGGTGCACCAGCACTTCATGCTCGTCCCGGTGTTCACCGTGGCCGAGAACGTGACCCTGGGCCAGGAGCCCACCCGCCGCCTCGGCCTGCTCGACCGGCGGCGGGCCCGGTCCGAGGTGCGGAACCTGTCCCAGCAGTTCGGACTCGACGTCGACCCGGACGCGGTGGTCGAGGAACTCCCCGTCGGCATCCAGCAGCGGGTCGAGATCATCAAGGCGCTGATGCGCGAGGCCAGCGTCCTGATCCTGGACGAGCCGACCGCGGTGCTCACCCCCGGCGAGACCGAGGACCTCTTCCGCATCATGCGCGACCTCCGCGCGGACGGCCGCTCCATCGTCTTCATCTCGCACAAGCTCAAGGAAGTCCAGGCCATCGCCGACCGGATCACGGTGATCCGGCAGGGCAAGGTGGTCGGCGAGCGCGGCCCGGAGTGCACCGACGCGGAGCTGGCCGCGCTCATGGTCGGCCGCAACGTGCAGCTGCGGGTCAGCAAGGACGAGGCCAGCCCCGGCGACGTGCGGCTCGCCGTGCGGGACCTGACCGTGCCCGGCGACACCGGCCGGTCCGCGGTGGAGGGGATCTCCTTCGAGGTCAGGGCCGGGGAGATCCTCGGCGTCGCCGGCGTGCAGGGCAACGGGCAGACCGAGCTGTGCGAGGCTCTGATGGGCCTGCGGCCGTCGTCCGGCACGGTCATCCTTGGTGACCACGACATCAGCGCGGACACGCCGCACGCCAGACTCCAGGCCGGCATCGGTTACATCCCCGAGGACCGCCAGGAAGACGGCCTGGTCGGGGACTTCCCGGTGGCCGACAACCTGATCCTGGACGTCTACGACCAGCCGCCGTTCGCCCGCGGGATCGCGCTGAACCTGGACCAGATCCGGGCCACCGCCACCGCCCGGGTGCCCGAGTTCGACATCCGCACGGCGTCCATCGCCGCCCGGGTGGCCTCGCTGTCCGGCGGCAACCAGCAGAAGGTCATCCTGGCCCGGGAGATCGGCCGGGAACTGCGCGTGCTGCTGGCCAGCCAGCCCACCCGCGGCCTGGACGTCGGCTCGATCGAGTTCGTGCACCGGCGCATCGTCGAGCAGCGCGACCGGGGCCTGGCCGTCATCCTCGTGTCCTCGGAACTGGACGAGATCTACGCGCTCGCCGACCGGATCGCGGTGATGTACGAGGGGAAGATCACCGGGTTCCGGCCGCCGACGGTCTCGATCGAGGAACTTGGCCTGCTGATGACGGGCGCGAGCACTGATACGGACGACGGTGACGCCGCGGCGGGCCCGGTGGCCCAGGCCGGCCCGCTGGATGCGGTGGGCGGCACCACCGGGGCCGAGAACCCGGGCAGCCCGGCCGCCGAAGCCGGTGATACCGGGCAGCCGGGCCAGGAGGAGCCGTCATGAGCGAACCGCAGGGCGCCTGGCCGGCCTCTCCCCCGGCAGGCGGGGCCCCGCCCCCGGGTGAGCCGCCGGCCGGCGCCGGCCAGGCGCCGTCGTTCAGCCAGGCCATCCTCAGCGCGATCCTGGACGGCAACCCGGTGGTGGTCACGATCCTGGCCATCATCGCCGCCGTGGTGCTCGGCGGCCTGCTGATCGCGTTCAGCGACCCCGTCGTGCTGCACGCGTGGAGCACGTTCTTCTCGAATCCGGGCGCGGCGATCAGCGCGGCCTGGGACGCGGCCGCGGCGGCGTACTCCGCGCTGATCGAGGGCTCGATCATCAACCCGCACACGGTCGCGGCCGCGTTCCACGGCGGCTCGGTCGGCGCGATCTTCTACCCGCTGTCGCAGACCTGCTCGGACGCCACCCCGCTGATCCTCACCGGCCTGTCGGTGGCGCTGGCCTTCCGGGCCGGCCTGTTCAACATCGGCGCCGCCGGGCAGTGGGTCGGCGGCGCGATCGTGGCCACCTACCTCGGCTTCGGGGTCAGCCTGCCGCCCGTCATCCACGTCATCGTCTGCCTGATCGGCGGGTTCATCGGCGGCGCGGTGATCGGCTGGCTGGTCGGCGAGCTCAAGGCCAGGACCGGGGCGCACGAGGTGATCGTCACGATCATGCTCAACTACATCATGTACAACCTGCTGTCCTTCCTGCTC
Organism: uncultured Actinomycetes bacterium; assembly: GCA_963770375.1. Classification (GTDB taxonomy): domain Bacteria; phylum Actinomycetota; class Actinomycetes; order Streptosporangiales; family Streptosporangiaceae; genus DASVBE01. The sequence continues at coordinate 182,088 of CAVYPM010000021.1, forward strand.
GGCACGCCGACCGCGCTGCAGCAGCCGGGGCAGTCCAACCTGATCAGCCCGCCGATCGCGGCCAACGCCGCGCTGCCGCACGTGGGCGGCCCGCCGCCGCAGGTCGACGCGGGTTTCCTGGTCGCGCTGGCGGCCGCGGCCGGGGTGTGGTGGCTGCTCACCCGGTCGACGATCGGGTTCCGGTTCCGCACCGTGGGCGCCAACGCGGGCGCGGCCCGCAGCGCCGGCATGAACGTCGAGCGCACCTGGGCCGACGCGATGCTGGTGGCCGGCGGCCTGGCCGGCCTGGCCGGCGCCGCGGTTATCCTCGGCCCGCTGCATCAGATCACCTTCAACAGCTACGGCACCTACGGCTTCGACGGCATCACGGTGGCGCTGCTCGGCCGCGGCACCCCGCTCGGCGTGGTGCTGGCCGCACTGCTGTTCGGCGCGCTGCACGCGGGCGGCATCAATATGGAGGCGGCCACCCAGGTGCCCTCCGACGTGGTCCAGGTGCTGCAGGGCCTGATCGTGCTGTTCGTCGCGGCCCCGCCGCTGATCAAGGTGATGTTCCGGCTGCGCCGGACCCGCGGCGCCGACCTGACCGTGTCGAAGGGGTGGAACGCATGACGGCGCTGACCGCACCCACGCTGGCCCTGCCGGTCAGCGTGACCCGCCGGTACATCGCGGCCGGCTCGTTCATCCTGTTCGGCCTGATCGACATCCTGCTGTTCGGCCTGTTCGCCAAGCCGGGCGACGCCACCTTCGTGTTCACCGCGGGCGGCACGGCCCACGTGCCGGAACTGCCGCTGCCCGCCTCGACCGTGTGCTACGTGCTCGGCGCGGCGTCGATCCTGATCGGCGTGGCCCGCGCGGTCGTCGACCCGGGCAAGGTGTGGCGCCGGGTGAGCATCGGCGTGGTCCTGGTGTTCTTCGTGATCTCGCTGCTGTGCTGGGCCTACGCGGGCAGCGCGATCCCGCTGAACGTGGTGAACCTGCTGCAGAGCACGATGAACCTGTCCATCCCGCTGGTCCTCGGCGCGCTGGCGGGCTGCATGTGCGAGCGGTCCGGCGTGATCAACATCGCGATCGAGGGCCAGCTGCTGCTCGGCGCGTTCTCCGCCGCGGTGGTGGCCAGCGCGGTCGGCGGCCTGTGGCTCGGCCTGATCGCCGGGTCGCTGGCCGGCGGAGCTGCTCGGCCTGGTGCTGGCCTGGTTCGCGATCGCCTACCTGGTCGACCAGATCATCCTGGGCGTGGTGCTGAACGTGCTGGCCTCCGGGCTGACCGGCTACCTGAACGACCGGGTGCTGGTGCCCCGCCCGGACCTGAACACCGGCAACACCTTCGGCGCGATCAAGATCCCGATCCTGGGCGACATCCCGATCATCGGCCCGATCTTCTTCGACTCGACGATCTTCCTGTACATCATGTACGCGCTGATCATCCTGGTGCAGGTGGGCCTGTTCCGGACCCGCTGGGGCCTGCGGGTCCGCGCCGTCGGCGAGCACCCGACCGCGGCCGCCACGGTCGGCATCCGGGTGCTGGCCACCCGGTACCGCAACGTGATCATGGGCGGCCTGATCGCGGGCATCGGCGGCGCCTACCTGACCGTCGGCTCGGTCGGCACGTTCAGCAAGGACATGTCCTCGGGCCTCGGCTACATCGCCCTGGCCGCGATGATCTTCGGCCGGTGGACACCGCTCGGCGCGACCGCGGCGGCACTGCTGTTCGGCTTCGCCAACTCGCTGCAGTCCACGCTGTCCACCATCAACGTGCCGATCCCGTCCTACATCCTGCTGATGGCCCCGTACGTGGCCACGATCATCGCGGTGGCCGGGCTGGTCGGCCGGGTCCGGGCGCCGGCCGCCGACGGCCAGCCGTACGTAAGGGCGTGACCGTGGACCCGGACAGCGCCAGCCCGTATCGCGCCGCCGCGGCCAGCGCGGCCCAGCTGGCCGCGCGGACCGGTCAGGACCGGCACGACGCCGCGGTGGTGCTCGGCTCCGGCTGGGCGCCCGCGGCCGACGCGATCGGCCCGGCGCAGGCCGAGGTGCCCCTGGCCGACCTGGGCGGGTTCGCCCCGCCCACGGTGCCCGGGCACACCCCGGCGGTCCGCTCGCTGGCCGTGGGCGGCCTGCGGGTGCTGGTCTTCCTGGGCCGGACGCACCTGTACGAGGGCCACCCGGTCGAGGTGATCGTGCACGGCGTGCGGACCGCGGTGGCCGCGGGCTGCCGCACGGTCGTGCTCACCAACGCGGCGGGCGGGATCAGGGCGGGCTACCAGGTCGGCCAGCCGGTGCTGATCCGCGACCACCTGAACCTGACCGCCCGGTCGCCGCTGTCCGGCGCGTCGCCGCCGGAGGGCTACCCGCCGCGCTTCGTGGACCTGACCGACCTGTACTCCGCGCGGCTCCGCGGCCTGGCCCGCGAGGCCGACCCCAGCCTGGCCGAGGGCGTGTACGCGGCGCTGCCAGGCCCGCACTACGAGACCCCGGCCGAGATCCAGATGCTGCGGACCCTGGGCGCCGACCTGGTCGGCATGTCCACCGCCCTGGAGGCCATCGCCGCCCGCCACCTCGGCGCCGAGGTCCTCGCGGTGTCCCTGGTCACCAACCTGGCCGCGGGCCTCGGCGAGGGCGCCCTGGACCACGCCGAGGTCGTGGAGGCCGGCCGTCTGGCCGCCACCCGCATGGGCACCCTGCTGGCCACGCTCCTGCCCCGGGTCGCCTAGCGTGCCAGGCCGACCGGTCCGCCCTCCGGGACCAGGTGCAGGCGTGGATCGCCGACGACCCGGATCCCGGGGACCAGGCCGAGCTGCGCGGGCTGCTGGCGGACGGGAGCGAGGCGGCCTGGGCGGAGCTGGCGGACCGGTTCGGCGGGCGGCTCGAGTTCGGCACGGCCGGGCTGCGCGGCGCGATCGCGGCCGGGCCGAACCGGATGAACCGGGCCGTGGTCCGCGCCGCGACCGCGGCGCTGACCCAGTGGCTGCCCGCGCACCAGCCGGGGGCGGCCGCCGCCGGGGTGGTCATCGGGTGCGACGCCCGGCACCGGTCCGCGGCGTTCGCCGCCGAGGCCGCCTCAGTGCTGGCCGGCGCGGGCATCGCCGTGCACCTGCTGCCGCCACAGCAGCCCACGCCGCTGCTCGCGTTCGCGGTCCGGCACCTGCACGCCGCGGCCGGCATCATGATCACCGCCAGCCACAACCCGCCCGCCGACAACGGCTACAAGCTCTACACCGCGGACGGCGCGCAGATCATCCCGCCCGCCGACGCCGAGATCGAGACCACGATCCGCGGCCTCGGCCCGCTGTCCCGGATCCCGGTCGCCCCGCCGGACAGCCCGCTGATCACCCGGCACGGTGACGAGGTCGCCGCCGCGTACCTGACCGCGCTGACCACCGTCAGCCCGGCCGCGGGGCCGGCCCGGCGACCGGGCTGCGGTTCGTCTACACGCCACTGCACGGAGTGGCGGCTGGGCTGGCGCTGCGGGCGTTCGCGCTGGCCGGTTACCCGGCGCCGTACGTGGTGCCGGCGCAGGCGGAGCCGGACCCTGACTTCCCGACCGTCGCTTTCCCCAACCCGGAGGAGCCGGGCGCGCTGGACCTCGCCCTGGACGCCGCCCGGGAGACCAGCGCGGACCTGGTCGTGGCCAGCGACCCGGACGGGGACCGGCTGGCCCTCGCGGTTCCGGACCCGGCCACCCCGGGCGGCTGGCGGACGCTGACCGGCGACCAGACCGGGGCCCTGCTCGGCAGTTACCTGCTGGACCGGACCGCGGACCAGCCGGATCCTGGGGCCCGCCTGGTGGTGAGCACGGTGGTGTCAGGAACGCTGCTGGCCCGGATCGCGGAGGCGGCCGGAGCGCAGTACGTCCGGACGCTGACCGGCTTCAAGTGGATCGTCCGGGGCGGCGCGGGCCACCCGGGCACCCGCTACCTATTCGGCTACGAGGAGGCCCTCGGCTACGCGGTCGGCGACGTGGTGCGGGACAAGGACGGCATCGGGGCCGCCCTGGCCGCGCTGGGCCTGGCCGCCGCCGCCCGGGCCGCGGGCGGCTCGCTGCTGAGCGCGTACGACGCGCTGGAAACCGCGCACGGCGTCCACCTGACGCGGCAGGTCACGCTGCCCACCGCGGAGCCAGGACCGGTGATGGCCGGGCTGCGCGCCCGGCCGCCCGCCGCCCTCGGCGGCCAGCCGGTCCTGGCCAGCGCTGACCTGTCCGCCGGGCCGGCCGGACTGCCGCCCGCGGACCTGCTCCGGTACGAGCTCGACGGGGCCCGGGTGGTCATCCGCCCGAGCGGCACCGAGCCCAAGATCAAGGCCTACCTGGAGGTCACCGAGCCGCCGGGCCGCCCGCTGGCGCAGGCCCGGGCGTCCGCCGCCGCGAGGATGATCCCGCTGATAGACGGCGTTCGCGCCCTGCTGGCCGAGCCGCGCTGAGGCCGGCCAGGCGCGGTCAGGCGCCGGTGGCCAGGATGACGTCGGAGGCCTTGATCACGGCGACCACCTCGCTGCCCTCGGCGAGGCCGAGTTCCTGAACGGCTTCGACGGTGATCGAGGCGACCAGCCGGGTGCCGTTCGCATCCAGCGCCACGTTGGCGGTGGCCTCGCCGTGCGTGATCCCGGTGACCCGGGCCCTGATCTGGTTGCGTGCGCTGAGCTTCATGGCGGCCACCTTCCCACATCGGAGGGTGATTAAGCTCGGAGTCATGACCAGCGCCGCTGAGAACAGCACTCTCACCAGCATCATCAGCGACAGCACCGCGGCCGAGGACCCCACCTGCGAGGTGGCGCACGGCCATGCGCCCGCGCCCGAGACGGGGCGGGCGCTGGTCGCGGTGTTCTTCTCGCCGGTGGCCAGGTTCCTGCTGGCCTACGGCCAGGACGCCGGTTTCCGGCCGGTGCTCGCCGAGCCCGACCCGGAGCAGGCCGAGGCCGCCCGGCAGGCCGGCTTCGAGCCGCTGGCCGCGCTGCCCGCGGGCTCCGGCTGGGACGCCGACGTGGTCGTCACCGACCATCACCGGCCCGAGCTCGGCCTGGTCCTGCAGCAGGCGCTGGCCTCCGGGGCCCGCTGGGTCGGCGTGATGGGCAACCCCCGGCACCCGGCCCCGCACATCCCGGCGCTGGCCGGGCTTGGCGTCCCGGACCCGGAGATCGCCCGGGTGCACCGGCCGATCGGGCTGAACATCGGCTCACGGAACCCGGCCGAGATCGCCATCGCCACGCTGGCCGGGCTCATCGCCGACCGCAACGGCCGCCCGGGCGGCTTCAGCTTCCCGGTGCCCGCGGCCGGCTAGGTCAGCTGGTGGACGGGGCCGGGGGAGGGCCGGTCCCGCTCAGCCGCCACGGCGGGGCCGGCCCTCCCCCCGCCCCGTCCGCCGTCCCTGGCCGGCCCAGCCTGCTGGACAAGCCCTGCCTCTCAGACAAGTACTGCCATTCCGCCGCGTACTCCGGGTGGGCGCCGATGAGCGTGGCCAGCCGCACCGGGTCGATGACCAGCACGCGGGCGCTGGTCTCCAGCCGGACCGTGACGCCCGCGGGCGGCAGCGGGCGGCCGTCCGCGCCGATCAGGCCGACGAAGTCGCCGCGGCCCAGGTCCCGGCAGCGGGTCCCGGCCCGCTCCACAGTGGCCTGGCCGTCCAGGATCACGAAGCAGCGGCGGGCCGCGGCCCGCTCGTCGGCCAGTTTGCTGCCAGCCGGCAGCCGTGCCTCGTCGCCGGCCAGCTCCAGCAGGCCGGGGCCGACCCCGTCCGCCCCGGCCGTACCCGCCAGCGCCGTCTCCTGGCCGCCCGGCGCGGCCAGCCCGCGCGGGCATGCGCCATGGGCGGCCGGGCCCGGAGCGGCCAGGCCGGCCCAGGCGGAGCCGCCGGACGGCAAGGTCATGGTCATGATCTTCCGCACCGGTGTTACAAGCTGGTGACAAGATTGCGGCAACGGACGAGGGAGCACGGTGGCTGCTGTAACACCGGCCCAGCCGGCGGGCTACTCAGGCACGCCGCTGCCGAAGAAGCTGGGCATCAAGCCCGGGGCGCGGGTTGGGCTGGCGGGCGCGCCGGACGGGTTCGGCGCGCTGCTCGAGCCGCTGCCGGACGGCGCCCGGGTCGAGGCGGCTGCCCCCGCGGCGGCCGCCGCGGGGGCCCGTGCTGCCCGGGCCCGTGCTGCCCGGGACTGGGCCGTTCGACGTGATCGTGTTCTTTACCGTGGAGCAGGCCGAACTGGCCGGCCGGCTGAGTGAGCTCCGGGCCCGGATGGCCCCGGCCGCCGGGCTGTGGATCGCCTGGCCCAAGCGGGCGTCCAGGGTCCCGACCGACATGACCGAGGACGTGATCCGGGAGATCGCGCTGCCGACCGGCCTGGTCGATAACAAGGTCTGCGCTATCGACCAGGTGTGGTCCGGCCTGCGGCTGGTTATCCGGCGCGAGCTCAGGTAGCCGGGCCGCCCGGGGAGCCAGGCGCCGGCGGGTAGGGCGGGTCGCCGCCTGGGGAGCCAGGCTGCGGCGGGTAGGGCGGCGGCCGCTCGGGGAGCCAGGCTGCGGCGGGTAGGGCGGCTGGCCGCCTGGGGAGCCAGGCTGCTGCGGGTAGGGCGGGTCGCCGCCCGGCCACTGCGGCTGGGCCGGGGCGGTGCCGCTTTCGACCCCGATCAGCCGGAAGTAGATCGTGGTGACGACCAGGGCCTGGAACGGGCTGATCAGTGCGCCGGCGACGACCGTGCTGATCGCGTTGGCCAGCTCAATGGGCAGCGCGCTCAGGATCAGCCCCAGGATCAGCTGGACGGCGAACAGGATCAGGAACGTGATGATCAGGATCCCGAACACGTTCCAGCCGTTGCCCTTGACCAGTTGCTGGCTCCGGCCGAACGAGGAGAACACCCGGGCCCGCTCGATCACGATGGCCGGCACGATCACCGCCCAGATCGTGATCAGGAACAGGCCGGGCACGATCAGCAGGAACAGGCCGATCACGATGGCCAGGCCGGCCAGGATCGACGCGCCCGCGACCGGCCAGAAGACCTGCCATGCGGCCGACACGGTCTCCCCGATGGACAGGTCGACCCGGCCGTCCCGCACGTCCTGGGCGGCTTTCACCAGTGCCGCCTGGACCAGGAAGGCCGCCACAAAGCCGATCAGCGCGCCGAGGATGGAGCCGACGACATGGTTACCGAGGTAGAGCAGTCCCTCCAGGACCGCGGCAACCAGGAAAATGCCCGCCGCTATGGTGATCAGGTGGGCGGCGTGCGCCCGGTACGTCCGCCAGGCTTCGCCCAGTACACCCGAAAGTGGATTCATTGGCGGAGAATACCGCCTCCCGGCTGCGTGAATACAGATTCCGCGCAGCTTTGCCCGCAGTGTTTCGCATCCTGCATTGCGGCGGGCCGCATTGGCGTAGGACGCTGGTGAAAAGCGCCGCAGCGCCGCGGCGCGCCCGAGGTGACCGTGATGACACCGCCCACGACGAAGTGGACGAGGCTGCGCCGCCGGCTGGCGGCCGACGGCAACCCGCTGCGCCGGCCCGCCGATAAGGCCGCGGCCTGGCTGCTGCCCGCCGCCGTGGTGGCCTTCCTGGTGCTGAGCCCGCTGGCGGTGGCGGCCGCGGACGCGCTGGCGCACGCCGGGATCTCCGCCGCCGGGCAGGCCCAGCGGTCCTGGCGGCAGGTCACGGCGACCACGCTGGCGCCCGCCGCCGGGCCGGTCCAGCCGGCCCAGGCCGCCGACTCGTGGACGACGTGGGTGCCCGCCCGCTGGCTGGTCGCGGGCCGGCCGCAGACCGGCGAGATCCCGGTGCCGGCCGGCACCTGGGCCGGCCGCACCGTGCCCGTCTGGCTGGACCCGTCCGGCCGGGTGCAGATCCCGCCGCCGTCCCCCGCCGCCGTCCGCGGCCGGGTGCTGGCCGCCGCCGGGATGGCGCTGGCCTCGCTGGCCCTGCTGCTGGGCACGGTCGCGGTGGCGGTCTGGGGCGCGCTCACCCGCCGCCGCCTGGCCAGCTGGGACACCGCCTGGCTGGCCGAGAGCCAATCCGGCCACCCCGGCTAGCCCGTCGTGATCACGGAACCTGGCCGGGTTCCTCCGGGCGGCGGCCGGTGAAGACGTGCGCGGGGCGCTCGCCGGGGTAGCCGGCCTCCGGTCCTGGGCCCTCGCCCGCCTCGAAGCCGGCCGCTTCGATCAGCCGCAGCCAGGCCGCCCGGCGGAACGCGCCGAGCCGGTGGGTCTCGGTGATCACCTGCCGGGCCCCGTCCGCACCGCGCAGCACGAACTTGTAGTCCACCTGGATCCAGTCGTCGGCCGGGTCGGGATCGGTGGCGTGCTCGGAGAAGCTGGCCTGGCGGCCGGCCGCGTCACGGCCCCCGCCGCCGTGCCCGCGGCCGGGCCGGAACGTGTCGGCCAGGTGGTCGGGCACGAACACGGCCAGCCCGCCGGGCCGGCAGTGCGCGTACGCGGTGGCCATCAGCTGGGCCAGGTCGGCCTCCGTGGTCAGGTAGTCGACCGCGTCGTGGGCCAGCACCGCGTCGAACACCCGGCCGAGCCGGACCGTGCGCATGTCGCCCTGCAGGTGCGGCAGGCCCGGGTTGAGCTCGCGGGACGCGGCCAGCATCGGCGCGGACCGGTCGACCAGAGTCAGGGCCAGTCCGGCCCGGGACAGGTGCAGCGCGACGCACCCGCCGCCGCTGCCCAGGTCGAGCACCTCGGCTGGGCGGCCGGCGCCGGCCCCGCCGTCAGCCCCGGCCGACAGCAGCGCGGCCAGGTACTCCGCCTCCGCGGCGTACTCCCCCGGCGGCGAGATCAGCGGCCACCAGCCGGCCAGCTCGCCGTACAGCCGGTAGTCGTCGTCGGGGGCGGTGCTCACGACGACCATCCTGGCCGGCTTACGATCGGGCGGTGACTGACCCATCCTCCATTGACCCGCTCGGTGCCCTGCTAGCTGACTACCGGCCGCAGGACCCGGCCGAGGCCCGCGACCTCACCCGGCTCCGCGAGCTCGCGGGCGGCGACGGCAGCCCCTGGCAGCGGACCCGGCCGCTGCACACCACCGCGTCCGCGCTTGTCGTGCACCCGCCCAGCGGCCGGGTGCTGCTCCGCTGGCACCAGCGCCAGCAGGCCTGGCTCCAGGTCGGCGGGCACGGCGACCCGGGCGAGACCGACCCGCTGGCGATCGCGCTCCGGGAGGCCACGGAGGAGACCGGGCTGAAGGATCTGGCCCCGTGGCCGGACGCGTACCTGCGGCACGCAGTCATCGTCGACGTCCCGCCGGGCAAGGGCGAGCCCGCGCACCAGCACGGTGACCTGCGGTTCGTGCTGGCCACGGACCATCCGGACGAGGCCACCGCGGAGAGCAAGAACGCGCCGCTGCGCTGGCTGAGCGTGGCCGGGGCGGAGGCCGAGGTCGGCCCGGACAACCTGCGCGAGACGCTGCGCCGGGTCGGCCCGCTGCTGGCCGCGGGCCCGTCCGCCGGGGCGGCGCCGGTCGCCCTGGACGGCATCGACGCGGCGGCCGGGGCGCTGCAGGCCACGGCCGAGGGGCTGACCGCGGAGCAGGCCCGCGCGCCGTCGCTGCTGCCCGGCTGGACCCGCGGCCACGTGCTGACCCACGTCGCGCGCAACGCCGACGCGCTGGCCAACCTGCTGCACACGGCCCGCACCGGCGAGGCGCGGGCCGCCTACGCCAGCGCGGAGGCCAGGGTGGCCGCGATCGACGCGGGCGCCGCACGGAGCCCGGCCGAACTGGCCGCCGATCTGGCCAGCTCTGCGGCTTCCTGGCGGGCCGAAGCTGCAGCCCTGCCTGAAAGCTCACGGTTTACGCTGGTTGCGGTGCTGGCCGACGCGTTCCCAGCCGCCCAGGTCCTCACCCGGCGCCTGCACGAGATCGTGCTGCACCACACGGATCTGGGGACCGGCTTCGGCCCGGCCGACTGGCCCGCCGGGTACGCGGACCTGGACCTGCCGCCGCGCATGGCCGCGCAGCGGGCCGACCGGCTGGCCGGCCCGGGTTAGCGCGGCGCGGGCTGAGTCAGGCCCGGGGGGTCATCACCCCGACGATGCGCAGGGCGGCCTCGGCGTAGCCCTCGCCGATCTCGTCGGCGGTCCGCCGGTTGCCGGGCCGGTACCAGCGGGCCACGTCCATGCACAGCGAGAGCACCGCGGTCGCGGCCGTGCCCGGGTCGGTGACCGAGAACTCGTTGCAGGCCAGGCCGTCGGCGATGATCCGCCGGACGATCTGGTCCACCTCGCGCTCCTTTCCGGTCACCTCGGCCAGGTGCTCTGGGGTCAGCGCGTCGAGGTGGTAGAGCACCACGCGGGCCGCCGCGCTGTGGTGGGCGTGCCATGCGGTGATCGCCTTGACCACGGCGTACAGCCGGTCGGTGGCCCGCACCGCGGTGGCTTCGGCAGTGGCCATGACCTCCTGGGTCAGGCCGACCGCCGAGGTCGCGATCCGGTACAGCACCTCTTCCTTGGACCCGAAGTGCACGTACAGCGCGGCCGGGCTCATCCCGGCCCGGGCCGCGATGTCCCTGGTGCTGGTGCCGTGGAAGCCGCGCTCGGAGAAGGTCGCGATCGCGGCCAGGAACATCCGCCGGTAGCCCTCGGGGAACCGGTAGCGCTCGAGCAGGTGCGCCAGCAGCGCGTCATTGCCAGCGTCCAGCGCCACCTCAGTCGTCACTACCTGGGCGGGTCCGGTATCCACGCGGTGCCCCCGTTTCCCCTTGCTGGGCTCAATTCCGGCCGTCATCTGCTCGTGCGCTTGCGACGATGGCGCCCAGCCCACCGCTTTTACCGAATCGGATTCTGCTGACGATAAGGAGCGCTGCGCACTCTGGCCGATTATAGGCCGGAATCAGCGCCGGAATGGTCCGGCGGCGGCCCTTAACGCAGTGGTAAAGATTGGCCCGGGCCGCGGCGCGCGGCCCGGGCCGCACCGGGTCAGGGCAGGATCTTGTGCCCGTTGAAGATGCCGAGCTCCTCGGCGTACAGCTCGAGGCCGACGCCGTTCGGGTCACGGAAGTACATGCTGTCGTGCACGCCGCGGTCCGGGCCGAGATAGTCCACACCGGCCTCGTCGAGCTTCTTCTTGGCCGCGTTGAACTGGTCCCAGGTGATGGAGATGGCCAGGTGCTGCACGGCGCCGATGGTCTCGGAGAACGCCGGGTGGTCGTGCCCGGGGAAGTCGAAGAAACCCAGCAGATTCCCGTTGCCGATGTCGAAGAAGAAGTGGCTCGAGCCCTTGTAGTCGCGGTTTTCCACCAGTTCGACCAGCGGGAAGCCGAGGAAGCCCTGGTAGAACTTGATGGTCTCCTCGACGTCCTTGCAGATCAGCGCCAGGTGGTGCACCCCGCGGACGGTGGTCGGCGGGCGCGAGTCCATCGAAACGAGGTAGCGCTCGCGAAGCTCGTCCCGGTGGTCCCTGATCCTCTGAAGTTCGCTGCCCTCTGGCTGTGGCACGTTTCCTCCCTGTTCCGGCCGACCGTCCGTCCCTCGGCCGGTCACCCGGCCGGGAAGCTCCCGTCCGCAGGCAGGCTAACCTGCTCGAGCCGTAGCCCGCGATGCCGCCGGGCCCAGCCGCGCAGGCCCCGGCTCAGCTCGGCCAGTGCCGACGGCGGCACGGCGATCACCGGGCAGCACGCGTGCGCCAGGCAGTACCGGCTGACCCGGCAGGCGGCCAGCCGCCCCAGGGCACCCCGGCGCCCGGCCCCGATCACGATCACGTCGTCGGGCTTGTTGGCCACCGTGACGAGCACGGCGCCGGGATCACCACGGACCGCTAGCGGCTCGACCCGGAGGTCGGCGGGCACCTGGCCGAAGGCCAGTTCCAGTGAGTATTCGAGCCGCTGCCACGCGGCGTCCTTCCAGACCTGGCGCAGGTAGGCGGACGGCCCGCCACGATCGGCGAGATCCCCGCCGGGCGGGCTCCAGGCCAGCACCGGGATGAGTTCACAGCCGAGCGTCCGGGCCAGGTCCGCGGCGTACCTGACTGCCTGCAGGCTGCCTGGAGAGCCGTTGACGCCCGCGAATACGCGACGTACCCGAGCCACGGCAAGCCTCCTCCGACCGGAGCCGCTCCCAGAGTCTAGTAAACCTTGCCGCGGCGAGTATTTCGGCATCGGGGCCCACCTGACCGGGGGAACTTCCCCGCTCCGGCGGGGACTGCCCGGCGAAGTTGACTCACACTCTCAATTCCGTATAACTTAAAAATGATAGTAGCTATCGATAGTCGGAGACTCTCATGACAGCTCAGGACCGGCGCCGGTGGTGGGCCCTCGGGGCGCTGGCCGTCAGCGTGCTGGCGGTCGGGCTCGACCTGACCGTGCTCAACCTGGCCCTCCCCGCGCTGGCCGGCAGCCTGCACGCGGGCACCGGCGATCTGCAGTGGTTCATCGCCGCGTACAGCCTGGTGCTGGCCGCGGCCCTGCTCCCGGCCGGGCTGGCCGGCGACCGTCTGGGCCGCAGGAAGGTGCTGACCGGTGCCCTCGCGCTGTTCGGCGCGGCCTCGCTGGCCTGTGCGTACGCCACCTCCTCGGGTGAGCTGATCGCGGCCAGGGCGGTCCTCGGGCTGGCCGCGGCGGCGATCCTGCCGCTGTCGCTGGCGGTGATCCCGGTCATGTTCACCCCGGCCGAGCAGCCGCGGGCGATCGCGCTGCTGGGCGGTATGACGTTCCTCGGCTACCCCGTCGGGCCGATCCTGGGCGGCTGGCTGCTCGACCACTTCTGGTGGGGGTCGGTGTTCCTGGTCAACGTGCCGGTGGCGGTGATCGCGGTGGCGGCCGTCGCGGTGCTGATGCCGGAGTCGCGCAGCGAGCAGCGGCCGCGGCTGGACGTTGCGGGCATGCTGGTCTCCGCGGCGGGGCTGGCCGCGCTGACCTACGGGGTGATCAAGGCCGGCCAGGACGGCTGGGGTGACCCGGCGGCGCTGCTCACGATGGCGGCCGGGGCCGTGGCGCTCTGCGTATTCGTGCGGCTCGAACTGCGCCGGGGGCGGGCCGGGCGGCAGCCGCTGGCCGACCTGACCCTGTTCCGGTCCGCCCGGTTCGGCTGGGGCACCGCGCTGGCCACGCTGGTCTCGTTCACCCTGTTCGGGGTGCTGTTCGGGATCCCGCTGTACTTCCGTGACGTGCGCGGCCTGGACTCGCTGGGCAGCGGGCTGCGGCTGGTGCCGATGATGGCCGGCATGGGGGTCGGGCTGGTCGTGGGCCAGCGGCTGCAGACGCCGGGGCGGGGCGGCGCAGCACCGCGGATGAGCGTGCGGGCGCTGGTGACCGCCGGGCTGGTGATCATGGCGGCCGGGCTGACGGCCGGCACGCAAACCACGGTGACCAGCGGCGCGGGATTTGCCGTGGCGTGGCTCGCGGCGACCGGCCTGGGCCTGGGGCTGGCCCTGCCCGCCATGCTGGGCGCGGCACTGAGCGAGCTGACCCCCGAGCGCAGCGGGTCGGGCTCGGCGCTGATCACCGCGTCGCGGCAGGTCGGCGCCACGCTGGGGGTAGCGATGCTGGGCACGCTGCTCAGCGCGGTGTACCGGTCCAGCCTGGTGCTCCCGCACGGGCTGCCGGCCGCCGGGGAAGCGGCCGTGCGCAGCGGCGTGTCCAGCGGGGTCGCGGTGGCACACGCGGTGGGGTCGGATGAGCTGCTGGCTTCGGTCCGTTCCGCGTACACCACCGGGCTGGACGCGCTGCTGTGGTGCGGTGCCGGTATCGCGGTGCTGTCCGCGCTGGCGGCGGTGACGTTCCTGCCGGGGCGGCGGGCCGGGGGCACGGCGGCAGCTGCGGGTGAGCTGGCGGGGGCGGACGGAGCTTCTGCTCGGCCGGCGGGTGCTGTGCAGGCAGAATGATGGGATGAGCGATACCCGGCCGGCCGGTCCGCCGATGGGGCTGCGCGAGCGGAAGAAGGCGCGGACCCGCGCGGCCATCCGGACCGAGGCGATGCGGCTGTTCCGCGAGCGCGGCTACGCGGCGACCACGATCGAGCAGATCGCCGCGGCCGCGGATATCTCGCCCGCCACGTTCTTCCGCTACTACCCGACCAAGGAAGATGTGGTGCTGCAGGACGACCTCGACGTGCTGCTGCCCGAGGCGGTCGAGGCCCAGCCGCCGTCGCTGGGCCCGATCGCGGCGGTCCGGGCCGCGGTCGCGCAGGCGCTCGGCCCGATGGGCCCGGCCGAGCTCGACCGGCTTCAGGAGACGATCGCGCTGAGCGCGTCGGTGCCGGAGATCCGGGCCCGGGCCGCCGACGAGTTCGCCCGGACCATCGAGGTGATGGCCGCGCCGCTGGCCCGCCGGGCCGGGCGTCCCCCGGACGACCTGGCGGCCAGGCACGTGGCCGGCGCGATGGTCGGCGTGATCTGGGCGGCGACGATGGTGCCGCCTTTCAGCGGTGACCCGGCCGACCTGGTGGACCGGATCGACGGCGCCCTTGCTCACCTGGAGCAGGGCCTGCCGCTCTAGCCGGCCCGGTGCTGGGCCAGCCAGGCGGTGGCCACGCCGGCCATGATCAGGGCGCCGCCGGCCGCCATCGCGGCGGACAGGTGCTCGCCCAGGAGAGCTACGGCGCCGGCGACGCCGACGACGGGCTCGAGGTAGAGCAGCAGGCCGGCCCGGGCGCTGCCGGATCTGGCCACCGCGATGCTCCACGCGGCCAGGCCGGCCACCGTGCAGCCGAGGGCGAGGAAGCCGAGTTCGGCCCAGGCCGCGGCGGGAAGGGTGCTCAGCGGGGCGGCGGCCGGCAGCAGCCAGGCGAGCGCCAGGTAGGGGATCGCGCCGGCCACGGTGGAGTAGGCCGCGGCGGTGCCGCCGCCGAGTTCTGCCGCGAGCGGACGCAGGACCAGGGTGTACGCGCCGAAGAGGGCGGTGCCGAGCAGGACCAGGCCGGTGCCGGCCAGGGCGCGGCCGGAGGCGGCGGCGGTGATGGCCTCCGGGCCGGCCAGGACCGCGATCCCGCCGAGAGCTATTGCGGCGCCGGCCCAGCACAGCGGCGGCACGGGGGTGCGCAGGAAGATGCGGCCCAGGGCGAGGATCCAGACCGGTTCGGTGGCCAGGATCAGCGCCGCGGTGGACGCGGGCACCCATTGCAGGCCGACGGTGACCGGCAGGTTGTAGCCCACCATGCAGAGCAGCCCGGCCGCGGTCAGCCGGCCCAGTTCGCCCCGCCTGAGCCGGGCGGTCCCGCCGCGGCGCATGCTGATCAGCCGGTGCGCGCACCAGGGCAGCAGCACCAGCCCGGACAGCCCGATCCGCAGCACCAGCAGCGGGAGGGGGGCGAGGTGCCCGACCAGGGCCCGGGTCGCTACGGGGGCGAGCCCCCACATGACCACCGCGGCCAGGCCCGCCGCCATTCCCGCGCCCTGGCTCTGGCCCTGGCCCTGGCTCTGGGCGGAGGCGGGCGCCGCGCTGCTTGCGGTCATGGGTCTACTGTCTTGTAATGGCATTGTGCAGTTCAACACTTACATCTCGGCGGGGGCGCTGATCGCGGCCGGGCTGGTGAACGCGGCCGCGGCGGATCTGGCCGGCCTGTCCGCCGTGCTGCGCGACCACGACGTGCACCTGCCCGACGTCACCGCGGCCACGGCGCCGGCCATCCGGGCCTGGACGGGCCGGCTGCGGCCGGTGTTCGAGGCCGACCCGGCGGACAAGGCGGGGCTGGCGGACAGGCTGCTGGTCACCGCCCGGTGCCGGCCGCGGCTGGTCAGCCACCATGGCCTGGCCCCGCACCTGCACTACGCGCCGCTGGACGCCGGCCTGCCCGCCCGGGTCCGGGCGCTGACCGCGTCGGGCCTGGCGCACCTGATCGCGGACGGGGCCGGGCACCGGCTGGGCTGCTGCCTTCGGGACGACTGCGGCGTCGTGTTCGTCGATGTGTCCCGCGGCGGCCGCCGCCGGTTCTGCTCGGTCCGCTGCGCGAACGCTGTCAACGTCCGCCGCCACCGCGCCCGTACGCAGACCGCGCGTGGCACTTCATGATCCGCCAGGGTTTTGGGGCACCAAACCCTGGCGGACTGCGGGCGCCGTAGCCTGAGGAGTGCCGGACGGCCCGTGGTGGCCCGGCTGGCCGCTGCTTTCCGAACTCGGAATGTTGTGAGTTCAATTAATGTTTGGGTAGGCGACGGACTTCCCGTCCGGCCGGAGCGCCGGGCGGTCGACGACGGAGGACACGATGCCAGCGGTGACAGTGAGCGACACCCTGGTCCTGCCCCGCATCCCGGAGCCGGACCCGATGGCGGTAGCCGACCGGATGGTGCGGACGGTAACCACCGCTCCGCAGGGCTACGAGGGCGAGGGCTTCCCGGTCCGCCGCGCGTTTGCCGGCGTGGAGCTGCGCGACCTCGACCCGTTCATCCACATGGACCAGATGGGCGAGGTCGACTACGCCCCCGGCGAGCCGAAGGGCACGGCCTGGCACCCGCACCGGGGCTTCGAGACCGTGACCTACATGATCGACGGGACCTTCCGGCACCAGGACTCGACCGGTGGCGGCGGCCTCATCACCAACGGTGACACCCAGTGGATGACCGCGGGCGGCGGCCTGCTGCACATCGAGGAGCCGCCCGAGGAGCTGGTGATGAGCGGCGGCCTGTTCCACGGCTTCCAGCTCTGGGTCAATCTGCCCGCGCGGCTGAAGATGACCGACCCGCGCTACCAGGACATCCGGGCCGGGCAGGTGTCCCTGCTCACCTCCCCGGATGGTGGCTCGCTGGTCCGGGTCATCGCCGGTGAGGTCGGCGGTCAGGCCGGGCCTGGTATTACCCACACGCCGATCACGCTGCTGCACGCGACCCTGCAGCCCGGCGCCCAGCTCCGCCTGCCCTGGCGGCCCGACTTCAACGCGCTGGCCTACGTGCTGGCCGGGTCCGGCACCGTGGGCGCCGAGCAGCGCCCGGCCACGATGGGCCAGCTGGCCGTGTTCGGCCCCGGCGGGGCGCTGACCTTCCAGGCCGCCCGCACCGCCGACGGCCCGTCGCCGGGCATGGACATCCTGGTTCTCGGCGGCAAGCCGATCCGCGAGCCGGTCGCGGCCTACGGCCCGTTCGTCATGAACACCCGGGCCGAGCTGGTCCAGGCCTTCGAGGACTTCCAGGCCGGCCGCCTGGGCACGATCCCGGCCGAGCGCCGCCCGCTGCCCGAGGAGAATCACCCCGGCCACGACGTCCTCTGACCTGCGCCAGTGACCTGCGCCGGCGATCTGGGCGGCGCCGCCGGTTAGGCCAGTGGCTCCGCTGCGGGACTCTCCGCGGCAGCGTCGTCCGTGGCGGAACTGGCGGCGGCCGCCAGGCGGCGGAGGGCTCCCCTGGCGACCTCCGGGTCCGTGGTCGCCCAGAACGGCGGCAGCGAGCCGCGCAGGAATGAGCCGTACCGGGCGGTGGCCAGCCGCGGGTCCAGGATCGCCACCACGCCGCGGTCGGTCATCGTCCGCAGCAGCCGCCCGGTGCCCTGGGCCAGCAGGAGCGCAGCGTGCGACGCCGCCACGGCCATGAAGCCGTTGCCGCCGCGGGCCGCCACCGCCCGCTGACGGGCGGAGGCGAGCGGGTCGTCGGGCCGCGGGAACGGGATCCGGTCGATGATCACCAGCTGCAGCGCCGGCCCCGGCACGTCCACCCCCTGCCACAGCGACAGCGTGCCGAACAGGCAGGTCGGCTCGGACGCGGCGAACTGCGTCACCAGCTGCGCCGTGGAATCCTCACCCTGGCACAGCAGCGGCACGCTGAGCCGGCCGCGCAGCTCGTCGGTGGCCTGCTGAGCCGCCCGCATGGACGAGAACAGCCCGAGGGTCCGCCCGCCGGCCGCCTCGATCAGCTCGGTCATCTCGGTCAGGTACGCCTCGGCCAGCCCGTCCCGGCCGGGCGGCGGGAGATGCCGGGCCACGTACAGGATCCCGGCCTTGGGATGATCGAACGGCGAGCCCACGTCGAGCCCGGTCCAGGCCAGCGAATGCGGCGCGGCGTCCCGCCCCAGCCCGCCGGGGCGGCCCGGCGGCCCGTCCGCCTCCCGCCGGTCCCGCTCCTCCCCCGGCTCCTCACTGTCCGCGCCGGGCCCCGGCGGGGCGTCCGCCTCGCCGCGCACCAGGCCACCGGGGTCCCCTGGGCCGCCGGGCCGGCACCTGGCGCGGGCAGCCCCCACTGCCGGGCCAGCGGCTCGAACGAGCCGCCCAGCGACAGGGTCGCCGAGGTCAGCGTGACCGTCCGCTGCCCGAACAGCCGCCGGGCCAGCAGGCCGCCCACGGACAGCGGGGCCACCCGCAGGGTGGGCGGCCGGTTCGACTCCGGCGACAGGGGCCGATCCAGCCAGACCACGTCGGTCCGGTCGGCCAGCGCCGGGCCGAACGCGGCCAGCATCCGCTCGGCCGCGTCCAGCACGTCACCCAGCTGGGCCAGCGCGGCCCGGCTCTTGGTCAGCCGGTCCGGGTCCTCGTCCGCGCCCTTGGAGGTGGCTTTCAGATCGGCGTGGCAGTTCCTGGCCGCGTCGCGGACCGCGGCCAGGGTGGCGGCCAGCGCGTCGTCCAGCAGGTCGATCCGGCCGGCCGGGGCCCCGTCGAGAACCCGGGCCACCGCGGACCCGGCCTCCCGGAGCGGGGCCACTGCGGACTCCTCGATCATGCGCCCGCACCGCCGGGCGGCGATCTCGATGGCGGGCGCGGACAGCTCGTCGGTGCTCACCGAGGTGACCCGGTCCACCAGGTCGTGCGCCTCGTCGATGATCACTACGTCGTGCTCGGGCAGCGCCGGGAAGTCCTCCATCGCGTCGATGGCCAGCAGCGCGTGGTTCGTGACCACGATGTCGGCCTTGCCGGCCTCGTACCGGGCCTGCTCGGCGAAGCACTCCTGGCCGGACGGGCAGCGCTGCGCCCCGGTGCACTCCCGGGCGCTGACCGACACCTGGCGCCAGGCGATCTCTGACACGCCGGGCACCAGCTCGTCCCGGTCACCGGTCAGCGTCGTCTCTGCCCACTCGTGCAGCCGCTCGACCTGCCGCCCGGTGGCCGACACCGCGCGCGGGTCGAACAGCATCTCGCCCGGCTCCTCCGGCGCGCCGCCGGACAGCCGCTGGAGGCACAGGTAGTTCCGGCGGCCCTTGAGGATGGCGAACACCGGTTCCCGCCCCAGCAGCGGCTTCAGCGCGGCCGCCAGCCGCGGCAGGTCCCGGTCGATCAGCTGGCGCTGCAGCGCGATCGTCGCGGTGGACACCACCACGGTGGCCTGCTCGGTGACCGCGTACCGGGCCGCGGGCACCAGGTAGGCCAGCGACTTCCCGGTCCCGGTGCCGGCCTGCACGGCCAGGTGCTCGCCCGCCGCGAACGACCGCTCGACCGCCTCGGCCATCGCTACCTGCCCGGGCCGCTCGGCCCCGCCGATCCCGGCCACCGCCGCGGCGAGCAGGTCCGCCGCGCCGGGCGGCTCTTTGCGGCGCGCGGAAGAGCCCGCAGAGCCGGAGGCGGTTTTGGGGGCGGATTTGGGGGTGGGGCCGGGGGGCACGGCCTGACGTTATCGCGGCCGGCCGACGATCCGGGCCAGCGAAACAGCCGGGTCCAGGATCGCCAGGCTCCTGCACCACCTTGACAATAGTTAATGAATCTATTAAATATTGTGGAGTGAGCCAGGAACCAGGCGTCGGCGAGCTGTTTGCCGCGCTGGCCGACCCCACTCGCCGCCAGGTGGTCCAGCTTCTCGGCCAGGGCCCGCGGCGGGCCGGCGAGCTGGCCACGGCGGCCGGGGTATCCGCCCCGGCGATGAGCCGCCATCTGCGCGTGCTGCTCCAGGCCGGACTGGTCGCCGACGAGCGGACCGCGGCCGACGCGCGGGCCCGGGTGTTCCGGCTCCGCCCGCAGCCGGTCGCCGCGCTCTCGGCCTGGCTCGACCAGCTCCAGGCGCACTGGGACGAGCAGCTCCAGTCGTTCAAGCGCCACGTCGAAAGGAAGCAGCCGCGGCCAGACGGGCGGGGAGCATGAGCGAGGACCGGCAGGTGAACTCCGAGGTCGAGGTCGCGGTCGACACCAGGACCGCGTTCCGCGCGTTCACCGAGGAAATGAACCTGTGGTGGGTCCGGGGGCCGGTCAACTTCTTCGACGCGGCCCGCGCCACCGCGATGACGTGCGAGCCCGGCGTGGGCGGCCGCCTGCTCGAGGTCTACGACCCGGCCGCGGGCGACGTCCTGGAGCTGGGCCGGATCACCGTCTGGCAGCCCGGCGAGCAGCTGTCCTGGCGCAGCTCGGTGGACGAGGTCCGGGTCGACGTCCGCTTCGCCGCGACCGCCACCGGCACCACCGTCCGGGTCACCGCCACGATCCCGGCCGGCACCACGGACCAGGGCGGCACCGCCTGGGTCCGGGTCGTCCCGCCCTGGTTCGGCGCCTACTGCGAGCGCCGCACCCCGGGCGCGCCCGTTTCCGGAGCAACTGCTTCCGGAGCAGCCGACACCGGCCGCCTCGCGATCGCGATCTACTACGCCAAGCCGGTCGCCGCCGCCCACTGGCTGGCCAGCGTATTCGGCCTGCGGACCCCGGGCGAGCTGCCCACCGAAGAGGGCGGCCGGCACTGGATCGAGTTCCTGGCCGGCAACTGCTCGGTCATCATCGCCGGCCTCGGCGACGACGGGACGGGCCTCGCCGGCCGCCGCCCGGGCAGCCGGCCGCCGGACGGCACCGCCGCCACTCACGTCCCGTGGATCTTCGTGGACGACCTGGACGCGCACTTCGCCCGGTCGGAGGCCGGCGGGGCCACCGTCGTGCAGGGCATCCACCAGCACGGCTACCGCGCCTACGTGGCGGATGACCCCGAAGGCCGCCGCTGGACGTTCGCCCAGGCCCGCCCCACCCAGCTCTGACATCCCGCCCGCCCCGGGCCCCACAATGCAGTCACACTGCAACCGGCCGGGGCAGGCGCTGCAGTAACACTGCAATCCGGGCCGGGGCGCGTCAGCACCGGGCGGGCGGTGCAGTATCACTGCAATCGGCCTGAGGCGGGCGCTGCAGTCCACTGCAACCGGGCCGGGGCGGGCATTGCAGTATCACTGCAACCGGCCGGGGGTGGGCGCTGCAGTCACACTGCAACCGGGCCGGGGCCGAGGGCGCAGTATCACTGCAACCGAGCCGGGCCACGCGTTGCAGTAACACTGCAACGCGACTCGGGCACTGCAGTGTGACTGCAGTGCAGCGCGAGGCCGGTAGTTGCCCCTCGCCCGGCTGACCGGACACGATCGGACCATGCATTCCGCCCAGCTGCTGATCGTCCTCGCCGTGGCTACGGTCACGCTGGGCGCGGTGACCGTGCTGCGCCGGGCCGGCATCCCGGCGCCCGTCACGCTGGTCGTGGCCGGCCTGGTCATCGGCTTCCTGCCGTTCGTGCCCGACGTGTCGCTGAATCCCGAGCTCGTTCTGCTCGGGCTGCTGCCGCTGCTGGTCTTCGACGCGGCCGTGACCTCCTCCCCGACCGCGTTCTCCCGCGACGCCCCGATGATCGGGGTGCTCGCCGTCCTGCTGGTGATAGTCACCGCGCTGAGCGTGGCCGCGGTCGCGCACTGGCTTGGCCACCTGTCCTGGCCCATCGCGTTCGTGCTCGGCACCGCCGTCGGCCCGACCGACGCGGCCGCGGCGACCAGCATCGCCCGGCGGCTGGGCCTCCCCCGGCGGCTGGTCACGATCCTGGAAGGCGAGGCCCTGTTCAACGACGGCACCGCGCTGGTGCTGTACGCCGCGGCCGTCACGGCCGCGGTCAGCGGGAGGTTCTCGCCGGCCGGGACGGCCTGGTCGATCCTGTACTCGGCGGTGGCCGGGGCAGCCATCGGCCTGGTAATCGGGCTGGTCGGGCGGCGGCTGCGGGACCGGGTCGACGACCCGCCGCTCGAGATCGCCGGCTCGATCCTGCTCGCCTACCTGGCCTACATCCCGGCCGAGGCGGTGCACGCTTCCGGCGTGCTGGCCGCCGTCACCTGTGGCCTGTACCTGGGCTGGCACAGCAGCGGCGACGCGTTCTCCGCGCGCAGCCGGCTGCAGTCCGGCGCGTTCTGGCAGACGCTGGTGTTCCTGGTCGAGGCCTTCCTGTTCGTGCTCACCGGGCTGTCCTTCCACACGTTCACCCGGGAGGCCAGCGGCCCGGTGGGCCGGCTGGTGCTGACCGGCACGGTGGTCGTGCTGACCGTGACGGGCGTGCGGCTGTTCTGGATGTGGGCGTTCGGCAGGCTGATCCGGGCCCGCCGGAGATACCGCACCCTGGCCGGATCGCTGGGCTGGCGGGAGCGGACGCTGCTGGGCTGGGCCGGGATGCGCGGCGCGATCACGCTGGCCGCGCTGCTCGCCGTACCCGAGGTGAGCCGCACCGGGCAGCCGCTGGCCGGCCGGGACGAGGAGGTGTACCTCGGGTTCGCGGTCATCGCCGGGACCCTGATCCTGCAGGGGCTGACCCTGCCGATTCTGGTCCGGCGGCTGCGGCTGCGCGAGCACCCGTCGGTGGCCGACGCCGAGATCCAGGCCCGGCTGGAGATCACCCAGGCGGTGCTCGACTACCTCGGCGAGGTGTGTGCCGACCGGGATCTGCCCGCCGAGCTGACCGACGGGCTGCGGGCGCGTTACCTGTCCCGGCTGCGGCGGCTGGAGACGATGGTCGACGGCGACCCGGAGGAGGAGGCCACCGCCACCGCCGCGGCCGACTTCGAGCTCCGCCAGGACCTCATCGACATGCAACGGCGCAAGCTGGCTGAGCTGCGGGATCAGGGCCGGGTCGGGGCCACCACGGTGCGGGTGATCGAGCACGACCTGGATCTGGAGGAAGCCCGGCTGACCGGGCCGGCCCGGTAGCCGGCCACGATGGTGCCTGCGGAGGCGGCCATTCCGGCGAGGGCAATCGGAGGAGCAGCATGAAGATCTGCGTGACGGGCGCCAGCGGCAAGGCCGGGCAGGCGGTGGTGGCCGAACTGGTCGCGCACGGCTACCAGGTGCACGCGACCGACCTGGCCCGGCCGGCGCCGGACAGCCCGGCGGACGGGTACAAGGTGATGTTCACCCAGGCCGACCTGACCGACTACGGCCAGGCCGCCGAGGTGCTGGCGGGCATGGACGCGGTGGTGCACCTGGCCAACATCCCCGCGCCCGGCCTGCGCACCCCCGCGGTGACGTTCAACGAGAACATCACCATGAACTACAACGTGTTCAGCGCGGCCGCGGTCACGTCCGGGCTGAACCGGGTCGTGTGGGCGTCCAGCGAGACCACGCTGGGCCTGCCGTTCGACACCCCGCCCCGGTACGCGCCGGTGGACGAGGACCACTACCCGGTGCCGACCACGTCCTACGCGCTGTCCAAGGTGGCCAGCGAGACCATCGCCGAGCAGATCGCCGGCTGGTCGGGAAAGCCGTTCGTGGCCCTGCGGTTCTCCAACATCTTCACCGTCGAGGACTACCAGGAGCTCCCGTGGGCGTGGGAGGACCCGGCCCGGCGCCGCTGGAACCTGTGGGGCTACATCGACGCCAGGGACGCGGCGGCGGCCTGCCGGCTGGCCCTGGAGGCGGACGTGACCGGCAGCTCCTCGTTCATCATCGCCGCCGCCGACACCGCGATGCCGAGGCCGTCCGCGGAACTGCTCAAGGAGGTCTACCCGGACGTCCCGGTGAAGCGCGAGGTGCCGGGGCACGGCACGCTGCTGGCCATCGACCGGGCCCGCGATGCGCTCGGCTTCGTACCCCAGCATTCCTGGCGTGATCACGTATCCCTAAATCAGGATTAACCGGCTGGGTCAGGCGGGCAGCGGGGGGCCGATTACCTGCAGCCCGTACTCGGGGCCCGCGGCCAGCCAGCGCTGGATGTCACCGGCCAGGTCGGCCTCGTCGGGGCCGGGCAGCCGGCGCGCGGCCGCGGGCCGCCCGACCCCGTCGTACAGATCCATCAGGCCGCCGGGCGCAACGATGGCCAGGAACCGCACCGGGGCTTCCCCGGTGACCCGGAACGCATGCGGCACCCCGGCCGGCAGGTAGATGAACGAGCCCGGGCTGAGCTGGTAGGTCTGCTCCCCGGCCCGGTACGTCATGCTGCCGTCCAGCAGGTAGAACGCCTCAGCCTCGCGGCTGTGGACATGCAGCGGGGTGGCGGTGCCCGCCGGCTGGGTGACCCGGCTCAGCCCGAACGTGCCGCCGGTGTCCGCGCCCGAGGCCACCTGCTCGAACAGCGAGCCGAGGGCCCAGGTCGCCGGGCCTTCGGCCGCGCCCCTGGCCAGCACTGTGGTAGTCGTCGTGTCGTTGCCCATCACTGTCCCCGTCTCCGGATGATTTTCATCCTAAGCTTCATCGGATTAATACTGATAAGGTAGATCGTATGAGCGAGCCCGTCAAATCCCGGACCTACCGCTCGTCCGTGCGGGAGGAGCAGGCCCGCCGGACCAGGCAGGCGATCCTCGACGCAGCCCGGCGGCTGTTCGCCGAGCAGGGCTACGCCGCAACCACGATTGCGCAGGTGGCCAAGGCGGCCGGGGTCGCCGTCGACACCGTCTACGCCTCGGTCGGCGCTAAGCCCGTGCTCATGCGGCTGCTCATGGAAACCGCGATCTCCGGCACCGACCAGGTCGTCCCCGCCGAACAGCGGGACTATGTGCGGCAGGTCAGGGCCGCCGCCACCGCGCGGGAGAAGATCAGGATTTACGCGAGCGCGGTGACGGCGGCCAACACCAGGCTGGCCCCGCTCCACCTGGTCCTGCGGGGCGCCGCCTCCCAGGACGGTGAGCTGGCCAGGATCCGCGACGAGATCAGCGAGCGACGGGCGGCCAACATGCGGCTGTTCGCCCAGGACCTGGCCAGCACTGGCGAGCTGCGCCCGGGCCTGGATCCCGGCGAGGTCGCCGACGTGGTGTGGAGCATGAACTCCGCGGAGTACTTCACCCTGCTGGTCCGCGAGCGCGGCTGGGACACCAGCAGGTTCGCCGCCTGGCTGTCCGACGCGTGGATCCGCCTCTTCCTCGCCTCCCCCGAGGCCTGACCGCCCCTGCATCCGCCCTGGCCACGGCACTCTGCCGGGGCCTGGTTTGCCATGCCCCGACTTTGACCCTAATATATCTGTATTGATCCGAACTATCATAGGATCAATACAGCCGGCGGAAAGACTGCCGGCCAGGAGCGAGGAGGAGTCATGAACATCAGCACCACCGCGAGCCGCGAGCGAACCGCCGCCTACTGGGTCCTGCGGCGTATCTTCGACGAGGGTTTCGCGACCGGTAACGACGCGATCGCCGACGAGGTCTGCTCACCGGACCTGGTAGACCACCAGTTCGGCACGGCCGGCCGCGGCGCCGAGGCAATCCAGCACGTCAAGGCGGCCATCAGCAACGTGCACGAGGCAGTTCCCGACATCCGGTTCAGCATCGAGGACTGGGTCCAGGACGGTGAGGTGATCTGGGTCCGGGTGCGTGGCCAGGGCACCGCCACCGGCCCGTACTTCGGCCCGCCCAGCGGCCGGCCCGTCGACTTCACCGTGATCGACGTGTGCCGGGTGACCGGCGGCCTGATCACCGAGCACTGGGGCGTGCCGGACCGGTTCGCCATGCTCGCGCAGACCGGCGTGCTCGACCGCCTGGCCAGCTAGCCGGAGGGCACGTTGCCGGCTGCCCGGCCGCCCGGCCGCAACCTGATCGAAGTGCCGTTGCACAGCATCTATCCCGTGCAACGGCACTTCGACGCATTCGGGGGCGGGGAAATTGACTGGCGAGGGCGGCGGGCGGGCGCCTAGGTTGGGCGCGTTGGCGCCGAGCTGAGGAGGACGGCAATGGGCATGGTCATGGTCATCCGTGGCCGGGCAGCGGCCCGCACCGCCGGGACCGTCGGGCGCTCACTTCCTGCGTGACCGGAGGCTGATCTCACGTCTCGCTGAGCGGTCCGGGGCCGGTCCCGGGTCGCTGGTCCTCGACCTCGGAGCGGGGTACGGGGCCATCACCGCCGCGCTGGCCGGGACGGGGGCCCGGGTCATCGCAATCGAGCGTGACCCGAAGCTGGCCGCGCGGCTGCGCCGCCGGTTCGCCGCGCAGCCAGGCGTCCGGGTAGCCGAAACCGATCTTCGGACGATCCCCTGGCCGGGCCGGGAGTTCCTGGTCGTGGCCAACCCGCCGTTCGCGGGCACCACCGGCCTGGCCCGGCGGCTGCTCGGCGACCCGGCGGTGCCGCTGGCCGGCGCCGAGCTGATCCTGGCCTGGGGCGCGGCCCGGTGGCTGGCCGCCGCCCGGCCGCGGGACGAGGAAACCGCCTGGTGGGCGGCCCGCTACCAGATCCGGCTGATCGGGCGGGTGGCCGCGGCAAGCTTCGCACCGCCGCCCGCCACCGACGCGGCGCACCTGTCCATCCGGCCCCGGCCGCTGAACGGGCTGCCCGGCGGGCCGCGCGCGCTGCGCGGGCTGCTCCGGGCGGCCTGGCGGGACCGGTCCCGGCCGGTCGAGCTCAGCCTGCCCGGCGGCCTGCCCAACGGCCGCAGCGCGGACGCTCTCCGCGGCGCGATCCGGGCCGCCATCGGCGCGCGGACCCCAGCCGCGGAGCTAACCGCCGATCAGTGGCACCAGGTCGCGGTGCTGCTCACCGGCGCCCGGTCCGCCGCCGCAACACCGCGGCTGGCCGCTGCGCCGCCACGGCCGGCTGCCGCGCAGCGGTCCGGTGCCCGGTCCCCCGCCTCGCCGCCACAGCCGGCCGCCGCGCCGCGGCCGGCGCCCGGTCCCCCGCCTCGCAGCGATGGGATCGGGACCCGCGTCCGCCGCCCGCCCGGCGGCCACCCCCGGCGCCCCGTCCCCGGACCGCACCGGCCCGGCCAGCCGCGCCGATCAACGTTTCTTGATAAACGTTCGTTGATAAACATCTGTTGATCAAGGTTCATTGATAAACGTTCCTTGATCAGGATTCGTTGATCAAGGTTCGCTGAGCAACGTTTCTTGATTAAGGAACGTTGATGTTGCCCGCCGGCGGGGCCGCAGGGCGCGGCCGAGGCTGCAGGGCCGCGGGGCTGAGGGGCCGCAGGGCTGTGTGGCCGCTGCGGTGGCTTAGCTGCAACGATGGGATCATGACTGAGCCGAGCCCGACCGCCGCCTTCCGCGACGCCCGTGATCTGCTGCTTCGGTTGCGCGAGGACTATGCCGCGGCGAAGGCGGAGTTCCGCTGGCCGGAGCTGGATGAGTTCAACTGGGCGCTGGACTGGTTCGACGTACTCGCCGCCGAGCATCCGGACCGGCCCGCGTTGCGGGTGGTCAACGAGGACAGCGACACCACGCTGAGCTACGCGGAGCTGTCCGCCCGGTCCAGCCAGGTCGCGAACTGGATGCGCGGGCTCGGCGTCAGCCGCGGCGACCGGGTGCTGCTGATGCTCGGCAACATCGTGCCGCTGTGGGAGGTCATCCTGGCCTCGATCAAGCTCGGCGCGGTGATCATCCCGGCGTCGACCCTGCTCGGCCCCGGTGACCTGGCCGACCGGATCGACCGCGGCGACGTCCGGCACGTGGTCACCGAGGGCGGCCTGACGCCGCGATTCGCGGGCCTGGCCGGGGACTGGACCAGGATCGCGGTGGGCGGGGCCGCCGCGGACGGCTGGAGCCCGTACAGCGAGGCGTACGGCATGCATAAGGATTTCGTGCCGGACGGGCCGACCCGTGCGGACGATCCGCTGCTGCTGTACTTCACCTCGGGCACGACCTCGCAGCCCAAGCTGGTCGAGCACACCCACGCGTCGTATCCGGCCGGGCATCTGTCCACCCTGTACTGGATCGGCCTGCAGCCCGGTGACGTGCACCTGAACGTGTCCTCGCCGGGCTGGGCGAAGCACGCGTGGAGCAACGTGTTCGCCCCGCTGACGGCCGGGGCGACCGCGTTCATCCTGGGCCACGAGCGGTTCTCCGCGGCCGCCCTGCTGGACGCCATCGGGTCCTGCGGCATCACCTCGCTGTGCGCGCCGCCCACGGTCTGGCGGATGCTGGTCCAGGCCGACCTGGCCAGCGCCGACATCCGCACGCTGCGCGAGTGCGTGGGCGCGGGCGAGCCGCTGAACCCCGAGGTCATCGAGCAGGTCCGGCGGGCCTGGCAGATCACCGTGCGGGACGGCTACGGGCAGACCGAGACCACCGCGCAGATCGGCAACTCCCCCGGCCAGCCGGTCAAGGCCGGGTCGATGGGCCGGGCCCTGCCCGGTTACGACATCACCCTGGTCGAGCCGGTGACCGGACAGCCGGGCGAGGAGGGCGAGATCTGCCTGGACCTGTCCCGGCGGCCGCTGGGGCTGATGACCGGCTACCGCCGTGACCCGGAGCGGGCCGCCGAGGCCATGCGCGGCGGCTATTACCACACCGGTGACGTGGCCTCGCGGGACGCCGACGGCTACATCACCTACATCGGCCGCACCGACGACGTGTTCAAGGCGTCGGACTACCGGATCTCCCCGTTCGAGCTGGAGAGCGTGCTGATCGAGCACGCGGCGGTGGCCGAGGCGGCCGTGGTCCCCTCGCCGGACCCGCTGCGGCTGGCCGTGCCCAAGGCGTACGTGGTGCTGGCCGCGGGCTGGGCCCCGGACGCCGGGACCGCGGAGGACATCCTGCGCTACACGCGCGAGCGGCTGGCCCCGTTCCAGCGGATCCGGCGGCTGGAGTTCGCCGACCTGCCGAAGACGATCTCCGGCAAGATCCGCCGGGTGGAGCTGCGGGCCCAGGAGAACGACCGGCACGCGGCGGCCACAGAGGCTGGCCAGGCCGGGGCTGGCCAGGCCGGGGCCGGCCAGGACGCGGGCGGGCGGCCACGCGCCGACGCGGAATTCTGGGAGGAGGATCTCCCCGGCCTGAAAGCCTGAGGAGGCGAGAGGGCTGAAGCCGCCCGGGACGGGTACAGACGATCGCGGGCCCACGGGCCAGGGGGACGATTCGCGGGGCAACCAGGCAGCGGAGGATAATCCCGGACGTGTCGAGCAGTGACCAGGCGCATTCGCACGAGGCCATCGGGGCCGCGGCGCTGGCGGCAGGCTGGTCGCACCGGCACCGGGACGTGTCCGGCGGCTGGCTCCGGCCCACCGTGTTCGGCGCGGTCGACGGGCTGGTCACCAACGCCTCGCTGATCGCGGGCCTGGGCGGCGGCGGGGTGTCCGCGCACACGGTGATCCTGACCGGGGTGGCCGCGCTGGTGGCCGGGGCGTTCTCGATGGGCACCGGCGAGTACGTGTCGGTGACCAACCAGAACGAGCTGGTGCACGCCGAGGTCGCGGTGGAGCGCAAGATGCACGCCCGGTTCCCGGCCGCCGAGCAGGCCGAGCTGGCCGACACGTTCCGCGGCTACGGCGCCGACGCGCAGACCGCGGCCCGGATGGCGGCCGCGGTGTCCCGCGACCCGGACACCGCGCTGCGCCTGCACACCCGCGAGGAACTCGGCGTCGACCCGTTCGAGCTGCCGTCGGCGCTGCTGGCCGGGATCTCGTCGCTCATTGCGTTCTCGCTCGGCGCGCTGATCCCGCTGCTGCCCTACCTGGCCGGGCTGGACTCGCTGGGCTGGTCGCTGGGCCTGGCCGCGCTGGCGCTGCTCGGCGGCGGGGCGATGGTGGGCCGGATCACCGGCCGGCCGGCGGTCCGGGCCGGCCTGCGCCAGCTGCTGCTCGGCGGTCTGGCCGTGGCGGTGACGTTCGGCGTGGGCAGCCTGATCGGCGGCGCGGTCGGCTAGGCGCGCCGCTAGCCCACCGGAGCGCCGGCCAGCGCGATCACCACGCCGGCCACGCCGCACAGCAGCAGGGTCAGCACTACGCCGCGGCGCAGCAGGAGCAGCAGCACGGCCGCGGCGGCCAGCACCGCGTACTGCCAGGCCTGACTGAGGGCCAGGGCCAGCGGGATCGCCGAGCCGAGAATCGCGCCGATGGCCGCGGGCCCCGCGCCCGCCAGGAACGCGCCGGCCCGGGCGTCGCCGCGCAGCCGGCCGAACCGCGGCGCCCCGGCCAGCACGAACGCGAACGACGGGGCGAACGCGACGACCGCGGCGAGGAGCCCGCCGCCCAGCCCGGCCGCGGCGTAGCCGACCGCCGACACGGTCTGCACGACCGGGCCCGGGGTGATCTGGCCGAGCGCGACCGCGTTCAGGAACTGGCCGCCGGTCAGCCAGTGGTAGCGGCCGACCGCGTCGCCCTGCATCAGCGGGATGATCACGAAGCCGCCGCCGTAGGACAGCGCCCCGACCTTCAGCGCGACCCACGCCACCGACAGCGTCACCCCGCCGCCCAGCACGGCCGCGGTCGTGGCCAGCACCTTTGCCGCCAGCGCCTTGGCCGCCAGCGCCTTGGCCGCCAGCGCCTTGGCCGCCAGCACGGGCGCGCCCAGCACGGGCGCGACCGCGGCCGCGCCCGGCCGCCCGCCGGTCCGGCGGGCCGCCGGACCTGCCGGGGGCACCGCCGGACCTGCCGGGGCACCGCCGGACCTGCCGGGGGCACCGCCGGACCTGCCGGGGGCACCGCCGGACCCGCCGGGGGCACCGCCGGACCTGCCGGGGACACCGCCGGACCCGCCGGGGACACCGGGCCCGCCGGGGCACCGGGCCCGGCTCGTCCGGGACGGCGGCCTCGCCGGCCGCCCCCCGCCGGGCGAGCCGGCGCTGGGCAATCAGCTCAATGACGCCGCAGCCGAGCAGAACCAGGACAAGCCACGGGCCGACGGTCGCCGCGGCTACGCCGCCCGCGGCCAGGTAGCCCGCCCAGCGGGCCCGGCTGGCCCACCGGGCCCACTGGGCGCGGTTCCAGCCAGCACGGTTCCAGCCAGCACGGGCCCAGCCAGCACGGGCCCCGCCAGCACGGGCCCCGCCAGCACGGGCCCAGCTGGCCGGGATCAGGCCGCAGCCGGCCTGCACGGCGACCGCGGCCACCGCGGCCCCGGCCCCGGCCCCGGCGCCGCGCACCCACAGCGGCGGCGTCCCGGCCAGGAACACCGCCGCCAGCACCAGGATCAGGGCCAGCCCGGGCAGGATGAACGCGGCCCCGCCGGCCAGCGCCCCGGCCCGGCCGCGCAGCCGCCAGGCGCAGAAGATGGCCAGCTGGGTGGAGGCCGGGCCGGGCAGCAGGTTGCACGCGGCCAGCGCGTCCTCGAACTCGGTGGCGTCCAGCCAGCCCCGGCGGCTCACGCACAGGTCGCGGAGCATCCGGATGTGGGTGGGCGGGCCGCCGAACCCGACGCAGCCGATCCGGCCCCACTCCCGGAGGATGACCGGCAGTGACGGCGCGGGCTGGTCAGCGGGCGAGGAGCTCATCCAGCTGCCCGCGCTCCCGCAGCACGGCCAGATCGCGGTCCCGGGCGGCGTTCACCATCAGCGCCCGGTTCAGCCGGATCGCGCGGCGCAGCGGCGGCAGTGCCGCGTCCGGCTGGTCAGAGCGGGCCTGTGCACAGGCGAGATTGTAGAACGCCATGCCGCGGGCGGGCCCCGGCGCGTCCAGGTAACGGGCCGCGGCCACGGCGTGCGCCTGCATGGCCGCGGCCCGGCCCGGCTGGCCGTGGTCCAGGTAATAGTCACCGAGGTGGCCCATCGGGTGCCAGAAGGCCCGGACGATGACCTGGAGCCACAGCTGCCGGCCCGCCAGCCAGGGGTGCCGGGCCGGGTCGGTCAGGTCCTCGTCGGTCACCGCGGCCAGCCCGTCCAGCAGGCCGGCGGTGGCCTGGCGGCTGGCCGCGGCCACGGCGGCGGCTGGCTGGGCGGCGCAGCGCTGGTACACCTCGGCGGAACCGTGGTCGATGTCGCCGAACGCGGGCGGCACCGTGCCGGCCGCCACCGCCGCCAGCCGGATCGCCTGCTGGCGCTTGAACTCGGTGTTGTGCGCGATCAGCGGGACCGCGGCCCA
Organism: uncultured Actinomycetes bacterium; assembly: GCA_963770375.1. GTDB lineage: Bacteria > Actinomycetota > Actinomycetes > Streptosporangiales > Streptosporangiaceae > DASVBE01. Next base: position 213,831 of record CAVYPM010000021.1, read on the forward strand.
CCGGTCCGGGCCGCCGGCCTCGCCGGCCGGGGCCGTGGCCAGCAGCAGTTCCTCCTCGGTGGCGGCGTGCCCGGCCAGGCCGGTGATCGCGGCGCGCAGCTGCGCCGGCCCGGCGGTCACGGGCACTCGTCCTGGTCCGGCTGCGGCTTGCGGGCCACGAACCGCAGCTCCCACCCGACGCGCAGGCTGATCTCGCCGAAGCCGAGCACCTGGAGCCGGGTCAGCAGGGCCGCGGGCTCGACCGGGCAGTAGGTGTCGCCCTCGTGGAAGTGGTGCAGGTCGTTGCTGGCCAGGCTGTCCGAGCCGATCAGCACGCCGCCGGGCCGCAGCACCCGCAGCGCCTCGGCCAGCACCCGGGTCTGCTGCCCGGCGGTCGGCACGTGATGCAGCATCGTGAAGGTGCCGACGGCGTCGAACGCCTCGTCGGGGAAGGACAGCGCGGTCGCGTCGCCGGTGACGATCTCCACGTTGGTGCCGGCGAACCGTTCCTTGAGCGCCCCGGCCGCGTCGGCCTCGATCTCCAGCGCGGTCAGGCTGCGCACCCGGTGCCGCAGCCAGTCGGTGGCCGCGCCCGGGCCCGGCCCGATCTCCAGCATGGCCATCCCCGGCTCCAGCTCGGGCCCGAACCAGGGCAGGACCCGGGTCTGCAGGTGCTCCGCCCACTCGGGGCTGGTGCAGTACTTCTGGTGTTCTTCGTTCATGATGATCACGCTAGGCAGTGGGCGGGCCACCGCCCAGCGCGTACGCTGCCAACTGATGTCGCCAGACGGACAGCGCGCGGAGCTCGGCCAGAGCGCGGAGCTGGGCGCCGCGATGTCCGTGGTCACCTTCCCGATGGCCGCGGGCAAGCGGTTCGACTGGCACACGCACACCTCCCACCAGCTGGCCTGGGCGGCCAGCGGGGTGCTCACGGTCCGGGCCCAGGAGGCGGCCTGGGTGCTGCCGCCGACCCGGGCGCTGTGGATCCCGGCCGGGGTGCGGCACGAGACGCTGACCGCGGGCCAGGCCACCACCATGCGGTCGCTGTACGTGCGGCCGCAGGCCGCGGTGCCCAGCTGGGCCGAGCCGACCCCGGTCGTGGCCTGGCCGCTGCTCACCGAGCTGATCGGCTACCTGGAGCGCACCGCGCTGACCGAGGCGGCCCGGGCCCGCGGCGAGGCGGTGCTGGCCGACCTGCTCGAGCCGGTGCCGATGACCACGATCGAGGTCCGGTTCCCGGACGACGACCGGGCCCGGGCGGTGGCCGAGGCGCTGCGCCAGGACCCGGCCAGCCCGCTGACGCTGTCCCAGTGGGGCCACGAGGTCGGGGCCAGCGGCCGGACCCTGGCCCGGGTCTTCCTGGCCGAGACCGGCCTGCCGTTCGGCCGCTGGCGCACGCTGCTGCGGCTGCAGTGCGCGCTGCCCGCACTGGCCGCCGGCGAGCCCGCGGGGAACGTGTCCCGCCGGGTCGGCTACGAGACGCCCAGCGCGTTCACCGCGGCGTTCCGCCGGGAGACCGGGATCACCCCGGCCAGCTACTTCCGCCAGGCCCGATAGCTGGCTACCGGGCCCTAGCTGGCTACCCGGCCCGCTCCCGCGGCGGCGGCGGCTCAGGTACAGGCCCCCGCCGAGGGCCAGCACCACCACCACCGCGGCCACGGTGATCAGCACCGGCCCGGCCGCGGAGCCGGACGCGCCGGGCGGGCTGGCGCCGTCCGCGGGCCCGCCGGAGCCGCCGGCCGCCGGGCTCGTGCCCGCGGGCGGCACCCGGTGGCCGGTCACCGGGAAGGCCACCACCTGCCGCGCGTTCGCGGCCAGCAGCAGGCCCTCACCCACCGACGGGGTCGGGAAGTGGTTGGCCGGGCGGCCGATCGTGGCCCGCTGCCGGATCGCGCCGCGGGCCGGGTCGAGCCCGTACAGCACGCCGTTCTGGCCGATCGTCCAGACCAGGCCCGCGGCCAGGATCGGCGGCCCGCCGCCGGTCCCTGTCGCCCACACCCGGTGCAGCGCGGGCGGCGACGCAGTGGCCCGGATCGCCACGATCCCGGTCAGGCAGGGCAGGTACACGACCCGCCCGGACACCGCGTTGCCGCCGTCCACGTTGGACGCGCACACCCGGCCCAGCGAGGCCTGCTGCCCGCCGATGCCGCCCAGCCGACGGCCGTCCAGCAGCCAGGCGATCTGCGCCTTGCCGGCGGCGACCACCTGCCCGCTGGGCAGCAGCGCGGGCACCGCGGAGAAGTCCAGGTCGGCGGCGTTGTCCGCGGCCCAGGAGCGCGGCGCGAAGAACTGCACCAGCTGCATGCCCGGGGTCAGCTCCAGCACCGCGTCGCTGTGGTCGTACGGCTGGCCGGCCGAGTGCACGGAGCCGTTCCCGGACGTCACCCAGACGTGCCCGGCGCGGTCCACGGCCGGGGCGCCGCCGCCCATCCACACCGCACCCTGGCTCTGCCCGGGGCGGGAGTCCACGGTGAAGAACGCGGGCTTGCCGCCGCCCTCGGGCACGGACACGACCCGGCCGTGGTAGACGGAGCAGTCGCCGAAGTTGCCGCCGAAGCCGAACACCACCCGGCCGCCGGACAGCGTCAGCCCGGTCCGCTGCAGCAGCGCCGCGGTGACGTCACCCGCCGGGTCCACGCCCACGGACATCCGCGGCGCACCGGTCACCGCGTCCAGCCCGACCAGCACGTGCGCGGGCTTGCCGTTCCGCAGTTCGTCGGCGACCGCGAAGATCTCCCGGCGGGCCGGGTCGATGACCGGCGTGCCGGTGATGCCCACGGTCGGGGAGATGTTGCCGCACGGCAGCCGGCTGGCCGGCACCGCCGGGGCCACGTGCCGCTGCCAGACGACCTGCCCGGTGGCCGCGGACAGCGCGTACACAGTGTTGTTCTCGGTGGCCACGTAGACCCGGCCGGACCAGACCAGCGGCTCGCCGTACAGGTCCCCGTCCAGCTGCGGCGAGGTCCACGCGCGCCGGCCGGTGTGCACCGTGGTCACCGGCCCGGCCCGGCCGGAGCCGGACCGGTCGTGGTGGTAGACGGTCCAGTCGCCGCCCGGCCCGGACCGGGCGGCGGCGGCGGCCGCGCCCGCCGGGCTGGCAACCGGGGCAACTGCGGTGACGGCAGCGAGGGCCGCGGTGACGGCGCCCGGAACCAGCCCGCGGCGCCAGGTTCCGCGGCCCTGCGGGCCGGGATGGCTGGCCATACCTCCGAGGCTAGCGGCCCGCGGCAGGGCCCCGCATCCGCGCTCGGCCGGCCGGCAAGCCCGCGGCCCAGCCCGCTGGCGGATCTTTTCTTAGGGATACGGTGCCGGGGGCGCGGCCGACATCCGGCCACGGGCCGCCGCGAGCGGTGAGTCCGGCGACCGCGACGTTGGAACACCTTCGGGTTCGGGTTCGCCCAGGAGATGTCGGGAGGACCGCGTCGCAGCCGTGGCCGGTCATGACGGCCGAGAGTGACCTGCGGCTGGCCACCCTGGGCTGGCCCGACCTGGCCAGGCAGCCGGGCCCGGACGAGTGGATCGCGGGGCTGGGCTCGCTGCCCCTGCTGGCCCAGCCGGGTGAGCAGTGGATGTACAGCACCGGCGCGTCGGTGCTCGGCGTGCTGCTGGCCCGGGCGGCCGGTATGCCTTACGGGGAGGTGCTGCGCACCCGTCTGCTCGAGCCGCTGGGGATCGGCGGGGTTCGGACGATCTGGGACGAGCCCGGCGCTGGCTGAGCTCCGCCGGCAGCTGGCTAGCGGATCAGGCTGGCCGGGACGGTCAGGCCGTCGCGCCCGTACAGGTCGCGGAGCGCGGCCAGGTCACCGGCTGCGCAGACGTCCGCAACGGTGTCGATCAGCTCGTCGAAGGCGGGCCCGGCGGTGCCCGCGTACGAGCTGGGCAGTGAGCCCCACTCGTCCCAGGGCAGCACCTCGACCTTGTTCAGCGCGGCCAGGTCGCGGACCGCGTTGCCGCGGATCTCCGCCGCGCCCCAGGCGTCCGCGACGTCGTCCACGCCGAAGTTCGCGGCGTCGGCCTTCCCCGCCCGGTACAGCTGCCACGCCTCGCCGCCGGTCAGGAACTCACCCGGGGCCAGGTCACCGGGCCTTGGCACCAGGTCGCTGCCGAGGATCTCCGAGTCGATCCTGACCCACCGGCTGGCCCTCGTGTCCCAGTACTCGGTGACCCAGTGGTCGACGTGCTTGCCGGGCACGAAGTAGCCGGCGAACCCGCACCGGGCGCGGGCCGGGATGTCACGGAACCGCAGCAGCGCGCAGGCCAGCACGGCGAAGTGGCGGCAGGTGCCGACCACCCGGTGCTCGGGCTTGCGGGGCGCGTCGAGCGGGGCCGGGTCCAGCCCGGCGAGGACGCTGATCAGCGCCGCGGCCGGGCGCAGGTTGCCTTCCTCGTCGCGTTCCTCGGGCAGCCCCAGGCTCCCCGTCTCCGCGGGCTGGACCACCAGACCCTGGGCCAGCGCACAGATCTCGGCGGGCGCGGCAGGCACGTCAGCCAGCAGCGGCCGCTGCTCTTCCGCCACGGCGGTAAGCACGCCAGGCTGGCGGTAATAGTCGGTAACGGCCGAATCCATGCGGAGGATCGTACGCTCCATCAGCGGCATTTCCCGTGACTCTGCCCAAGGAACGGCGCGCCGGTTTGCCAAAAGACGCCGGTCCGTGACCTTGTCAGTCCGGGGTCAGTCCGGCCCTGTGCCGGTCACAGCCCACCGGCCGCGGACCGCCCGCACCGTCATGCCCACCAGCCGGGCCATGATGAAGCCGGCCAGGCCGGCCCAGACCCCGCCGATCCCCCAGCCGAAATGCAGCGCCAGCCACACCACCGGCACGAACACGCCCAGCGCGGCGACCAGCGTGATGGTCCGCAGGAAGCCCAGGTCACCGGCCCCGATCAGGACGCCGTCCAGGGCGAAGACCACGCCCGCGGCGGGCTGCATGCCGGCGAACCAGGGCCACAGCAGGTGCGCCTGGTGCCGCACCTCCGGCGAGGAGGTGAACGCGGCCGGGATCACCCACCAGCCGGCCGCCAGCAGCACGCCGAACACGATCCCGGCGCCGAGCCCGTACTTCGACACCTGCCAGGCGGTGCGCCGGGCGGTGGCCACGTCCCCGCCGCCCAGCGCCGCGCCGACCAGCGACTGGGCCGCGATCGCGAACGAGTCCAGCAGCAGCGCGGTGAACGTCCACAGCTGCAGGCCGATCTGGTGGGCGGCGACCTGGGCGGCGCCCATCCGGGCGGCCACCGCGGCGGCGGACAGGAACGCGGCCTGGAAGCCGGCCTCGCGCAGCAGCAGTTCCCGGCCGGCCGTGAGCTGGGCCCTGACCACCGGCCACTCCGGCCGCCAGCGCGGCCGCTGGGCCCGGGCGGCGAGGATGAACAGCACACCGCCGATCGTCTGCGCGGCCACGTTGGCGATCGCGGACCCGGCCAGGCCCAGGCCCAGCGGGTAGACCAGGATCGGCGACGCGACCGCGGACAGCACGTTGGCCAGCACCACGATCTGCACCGGGCGGCGGGTCTCCTGCACCCCGCGCATCCAGCCGTTGCCGGCCAGCACCAGCAGGATGCCGGGCACGCCGGCGACCGCGATCCGGAACCAGGTCTCCGCCGCGCTGGCGATCGGCCCCGGCCCGCCGGCCAGCAGCCGCAGCAGCGGCCCGGCCAGGATCTCGCCCGCCGCGACGGCGATCCCGCCGAGGACCAGGGCGAGTATCGAGGCGGTGGTGCCCTCGCGGACCGCGCGGTCCCGCTGGCCCGCGCCGTACCAGCGGGCCGCACGGGCGGTGGTCCCGTACTCGAGGAACCCGCCGAGCATCGCGGTCAGCGACAGCAGCGTGCCGGCCACGCCCAGCGCGGCCAGCGGCACCTTGCCCAGGTGCCCGACCACGGCCGTGTCGACCAGCACGAACGTCGGCTCGGCGGCCAGCACGACGAACGCCGAGGCGGACAGCCGCAGCATCCGGGCCGTGCTCACCCCGGCGGGCGCGCTGGCCAGCGGCGGCACAGAAGCCGGCGCGGCGGTGGGCTGGCCCGGCGGGTCAGCTGGTGACATCAGCGGAGGTGAACCTGGCCCAGGCGATGGCCGCGAAAATGATCACGTAGACAGCGAACGACAGCAGGCCGTGCGTCAATTCCGGCCCGCCCGCCGGGCTGCGCAGGATCGCGCCGAAGGACAGCCACCAGTGCGAGGGCAGGTACGGGTGGATGGCGCTGAACTGCGGCACCGCGTCGGACACCTCGCTGGCCACGGCGAGCACCAGGATCGCGGCGATCGCGCCGATCGGGTGCTCGGTGAAGGTGGACACGGCCAGCCCGATCGCGCCGAGCGCGGCCATCGCGGCGGCCACGTACAGGATCACCAGCAGCAGCCGGACCAGGCCGGCGCCGAGGCTGACCGTGCTGCCGGACAGCAGCGTGACCGGGCCGACCGGGAACAGGATCACGCCGACGATCAGCGCGGCGGTGGCCACGGTCGCGCACGCGGCCAGGCCGAAGATCACCACGGCGGCGTACTTGACGGCGAGCAGCCGGGTCCGCCCGGCCGGCACCGCGAGCAGGTAGCGCAGCGTGCCGTGGCTGGCCTCGCCGGCCATCGAGTCGCCGGACACGACCGCCATCGTCAGCGGCAGCACCAGCGTGAGCAGCACGGTCAGCGAGGCGAAGGCGAGGAACACGCCGTTGCCGGCGACCTGGTCGAGGAAGGCCGGCCCGCCACCGCCGCCGCCGGGGCCGCTCAGCTTCAGCGCTACCCCGATCAGCACCGGGATCCCGGCCAGCACGGCGAGCAGGGCCAGGTTGCGCCAGCGCCCGAAGATCAGGCGCAGCTCGGAGCGGAGGAACCGGAGCCACGGGCCGGCGCCGCCCGCCGGCCGTGGCTGCCGCGCCGGCCAGCCGGCCGCCGTGCGCTCAGCCGTGGACATCGAAGCCTTCCCCGGTCAGCTCGACGAACAGGTCCTCCAGGCTGGGCCGCGGGGTTTCCAGGCCGGCCACCGGCACGCCCGCGTGCACCAGCGCGGCGTTGATCTCCTCCGGCCGCTGCTCGCCGAGCTGGGCGCTGGCCTCGTGCGGTCCTGACCGGACGTCGGCCAGGCCGCGGCCGGCCAGGACCTTGACGGCCTGCTCCGGCTCGGCCGTGCGGACCAGGATCCGGACCGCGCCGCGGTCCCGCAGTTCGGCCAGCGTGCCCTGGAACACCAGCTGGCCGGTGCGCATCACGCCGACGTGCGTGGAGATCTGCTCGACCTCGGCGAGCAGGTGCGAGGACACGAACACGGTGGTGCCCCCGGCCGCGATCTCCCTGATCAGGCTGCGCACCTCCCGGGTGCCCTGCGGGTCGAGCCCGTTGGTGGGCTCGTCGAGGATCATCAGGTCGCGGGGCTGCAGCAGTCCTGCGGCGATGGCCAGCCGCTGCTTCATGCCCAGCGAGTAGGCCCGGTAGTGCTTGCGCGCGGCGGCCAGCAGGCCGACCCGCTCCAGCGCGGCGGAGATCCGGTCCGCGGCGGTGGCCGGGTCCGCGGTGCGGTCCGCGGCGTCGCAGCGGGCCAGGTTGGCCCGGCCGGATAGCTGCGGGTGGAAGGCCGGGCCCTCGACCAGCGACCCGACCCGGGGCAGCACCGCCGTGGCGCCGGCCGGCATGGGCGTGCCGAGCAGCTCGTGCTCGCCGCTGGTGGGGTAGATGAGGCCGAGCAGCATCCGGATCGTCGTGGTCTTGCCCGAGCCGTTGGGGCCGAGGAAGCCGTACACCGAGCCGGCCGGCACGGCCAGGCTGACCCCGTCCACGGCCAGCTGGCCGCCGCGGAACCGCTTGGACAGCCCGGTGCTGCTGATCGCGACCGCCGGCCAGCCGGGTGCCGCCGCGGGCGGGCGGGGCCTGGCGGGCTGGCGTTCACCGGCGGGCGGCGGGTCCTCGCGGCCGAAGCCGATCTCGTCCCGCGGCCCGGCGCCCTGCCCGGCCACGCTCATCGCGCCCGGCTCGCCGGCCGGCACTGGCCAGCACGGTGTTAGCCAGCACGGGCATGCTGGGCGGTCAGCTGGGCCGCGTCCGCGTACAGCGTGTCCGGGGTGACCGCACCGGCCAGCACCGTGCCGTCGCTGGTGACCAGCACCGACAGCAGGCTGGTGGTGAGCAGCCGGCCGCTGCCCCACGAGCCGTGCACCGGCTTGGCCGCGCGGAGCAGCCAGGCCGAGCGGGCCGGCGGCCTGCTGGCCGGCCGCGGCGGGGAACGCCATGACCGTGGTCCACGAGCTGCCGAACGTCCGGCGGGTGCACGGGCCCGGATCGGTCAGGCCGGTCGCCGGGGAGTAGGCGGACCAGCCGGCTGCGCAGCCGCGCAGCTGGTCCGGGCGGACCAGCCCGAACGCCGGGGCACCGCGCCCGCCGTGGGTCAGCTTGCGGAACTGGGCGGGGGTCAGGCCGAGGCGGCGGGCCAGCTTCTTCTGCTGGCCCGGGGTGAGCGGCCCGGTCATCTCCGGGCCGTGCGGGAGCCGGAGCACGCAGCCCTTGGGCGCGAGGTGGACCTGGGGGCCCTGCGGCTTGCAGGGCACCGCGCGCGGCCGGCCGCGCAGGCGCAGCCGCTGGTGCGGCGGCCCGGCCTGGCCGGGGCCGGCCATCCCCGGCGGGCCGGCGAACGGGCCGGGCCCGGCGGGCAGCCGGACGGTGCGGACCTTGGCGCCGGGCGGCGGGGTGAACGTGAAGTTGGACGGGTCCGGCCGGGCGAACGACAGCGCGGTGAAGCCCACGCTGTAGGCCGGGCTGGCCGCGCCGCGGGCGAAGACCTGGACCCGCAGCGGCAGGCTGGTGGCCGCGTCGACGGCGATATCCACCCGGCCGATCAGCGACTGCGTGCTCTTCGGCGCCAGCTCCAGCTGGTAGGCGGCCCGGCCGGCGACGGTGACGTTGTCCGCCACCCGGACCGTGGTGGTCGGGCCGACCGCGGCCAGGAACCGCTGTGCGGCCTGCTGCGGCGAGGTGACCCCCATCGCGCCCGTCGTCGGCTCAGACGAGTCCACGGCGATGGACAGGCTGGAGCTGTAGGCCACGGAGGTCTTCGAGTGGCCGGGTGGCGGTGCGGGGAGCGCGGGCACGCCGTGGCCGGCGGGCGGCAGGTAGTGCGTGGCGGTGTTGGCCCGGCTGTCCCACAGCCACAGGCTGCGGCCGTCGGCCCGCAGGTCGGTCTCGCCCAGCTGGACCGGGGCGGCGATCCGCAGCCGGCCCGGGCCGCCGTACCAGACCTGGTACGTGTGGGTGCCGCTGAGCAGCCAGGACGGCGACAGCGGTGAGCTGCGGCCGGGTCCGCCGGCCCCGTCGGCGCCGGGCAGGCTGGGCAGGCCGAGGGCGGCGCTGGTTTGTATCGTGCCGATGAGGGTCTGCGGCCCGGTCCTGGGCGCGGCGATCTGGGCGATCAGCTGCTGTGGTGTGCGGTGCGGCAGCGACGGGGTCGTGGACGCGGCGCTGGTGAAGACGGTCCCGGCGGCGACAACGGCCACCGCGGCGACCGCGCCGGTCGGCACGGCCCACCGGGTTCTGCGGGTCAGCCAGGGCGGCTGGAACATAGCCCACCTCTTCGCAGCCGGGCGGGGGGCGGGAAAGTCCCCGCGGTTCGGCGTTTCCAGCCTACTGCGGCCTGCGGACGGGCCGGACCGGGGACGGAACCGGGCCCGGAAAGAGTAAGCGGCGCGCCCAGCCTGGGGGGGATAGGAGGGCGCGCCAAGAGAGAAATCTACCCGGATGCCGCCGGGATATGCACGGCGGGGCCGGCTGTTTTCGGCATTTTCCGCCGGGCGGCGGCGATGGGCCCGGTGACCTGGGCCGGCGCCGGGTTTACCAGTGACCGGCGGGCAGCAGCGCTGTCACCGCGATGACCGTGAACAGGAGGGTCAGGTAGGTAATGGACAAATGGAACAGGCGCATCGGGGCGGGCGCGTCCCCGTTCGCGATGCGGCCCTGGAGCCGGTGCGCCTCGGTGAGGAACCAGGTCCCGAGAACCGCCGCGCAAATCCCGTATACCCATCCCGCGTCGGGCATGAGAGCGAGAGTCGCGGCGACCATCGCGTAGCTGTACCAGAGGATCTTCCTGGCCACGGTGGCGGGGGTCGCGACGACGGGCAGCATCGGCACGCTGGCGGCCGCGTAGTCGTCGCGGAACTTCATGGCCAGGGCCCAGAAGTGCGGCGGGGTCCACAGGAAGATCACCGCGAACAGGACCGCGGCGGTGACGCTGACCGTGCCGGTCACCGCGGCCCAGCCGACCAGCACCGGGAAGCAGCCGGCCGCGCCGCCGATGACGATGTTCGAGGCGGTGCGGCGCTTGAGCCCCAGCGTGTAGACGAAGACGTAGAACAGGATCGCGCCGTCGGCCAGGGCCGCGGAGAGCCAGTTGGCCAGCAGGCCGAGCAGCAGAGTGGACAGCGCGCCGAGGATGATGCCCGAGGCCAGCGCCTCGCCGGGCTTGATCGCCGCGGCGGGTCCCTTGGCCACCAGCGGGCGGCGCCGGGTGCGCTTCATCACCGCGTCGATGTCGCGGTCCAGGTAGCAGTTCAGCGTGTTGGCGCTGCCCGCGGCGAGCGCGCCGCCGAGCAGGGTGACGATCAGCAGGCGGGCGGACGGCACGCCGTGCTTGGCCAGCAGCATCGTGGGAACGGTGGTGACCAGCAGCAGCTCGATGATCCGCGGCTTGGTCAGCGCGAACAGGGAACGGGCGACCAGCCCGAGGGGCCTCCGCCCGCCGCCGGGCGCGGGCGCACCCAGCCGCACGGGGCCTGGCCCGTGCAGGGAGCCTGTCGCCTGTGTCACTCGTGGTCCTCTTCGCCGGTTTCGCCCGGGGCCGGCCTGCCTTCCCGGCCAGCCTCGTCCTCCCGGCCAGATACGTTACTCGCTGCCGTTCCGGCCGCTGACTCCCGTGCCGCCCCTGCGGGCTCGGCGGCCGATTCCGCGCCCCCGCCGCCCGCCGCGGTGGGCAGCCCGCCGGCTACCGCGGCGGCCGTCGCGGCGGGCCCGGGCGGCGGCACGGCCCGGCCGGTCAGCGCCACCCGGCGGTCCGGGACCCGCCGGTGCGGCCGGCTGAAACGAAGGTAGAGCACGACGGCGACGATGACGAACAGGGCGAGCGGCGCCGCCCAGGTCAGCATCGTGCCGCCGCTGGTGTTATCCGACGTGACCAGGGCCAGGGCCGGTCCGGGCATGCTGCCTCCCGCCGCAGACGGTGATCAGTGCACGAAGTAGAAGAGCACCCAGCCGAGCACGGCGACCACGGCCAGGTAGTTCCACACGACGGTGAACCCGCTCAGCGCGGCCTGGAACCGCTGCAGCGCGAACGTCTCGGCGAAGGTGGGCGGCTGCTCGACGAAGGACAGCTCCGGGATCTGCCGGGCGCGCATCAGCAGGGTTTCCAGCCAGATCAGCACCAGCAGCGCGATGAACAGGTAGACCGGGTAGAAGCCGGTGAACACGCTGGCGAAGCCGGCCGCGCCGGGGTGGAACGGCAGCGTGAGCAGTTCGGTGATCTGGAGGCCGACGGCGGCCAGGCCGAGGCCGAGCGCGGCCAGGGCGCCGCGCTGCCAGGTGGTCTTGCGGCCCGCCTTGAGGGCCTGAAGCACGGTGGTCTGCAGGATCGCACTGGCCACGATCAGGGCCATGATCAGCGTGCCGGCCCAGACGTGCGGCGGGGTCAGCGTGCCCGGGTACCAGCGGCCGTGGGCGTTCAGCGAGCGCAGGTAGAAGTAGGCGAAGGCGAACGCGCCGAAGCCGAAGGACAGGGCGCCGAGGGCGAGCCGGACGCCGGTCCAGGAGGCGTTCAGGCCGGCCTCGTGGTAGAAGCCCGCTTCCTCGGCTTCCGGGGTGATCCCGGTGATCTCGGTCATGGCTGCGCTCCTGTCGTCCGCTTCCCGCCGTTCCCGCCGCCGGGGTGAGCTCCGGCGCGTAGGCCGCGGTGACTGCGCCTGCGGGCGGGCTGAGGTCAGCCACCGGGGGCGCGCCGGGTGTGCCGTACTCGTACGGCCCGGACAGCACGACCGGGATGCGGGCGAAGTTGCCGGGCGGCGGCGGCGAGGCGATCTGCCATTCCAGGCCGCGGGACTGCCACGGGTTGCCGGTCTCCGGCTCGCGGACCAGCACGGTGGACCAGATCACGTTGACGACGAAGATCAGGATCGAGACGCCGAGCAGGAACGCGGAGACCGAGACCCAGTCGTTGAGGGTCTGCAGGTTCCGCTCGTACTCGAAGACCCGGCGGGGCTGGCCGGCCAGGCCCACCGCGAACAGCGGCAGGAACGTCGAGTTGAAGAACACGAACATGGTCCAGAACTGGATCTTGCCGAGCCGCTGGTTCAGCTTCAGGCCGGTCATCTTGGGCAGCCAGTAGTACAGCCCGGCCATGAACGCGAAGATCAGCCCGCCCATGATCGTGTAGTGGAAGTGGGCCATCACGAAGAACGAGCCGTGCTCGGTGGTGTCGGCGGGCACGTCGGAGAGGAACACCCCGGAGATCCCGCCGATCAGGAAGTTGAAGTACATGCCGAGGCAGAACAGCATCGGCACGGTCAGCCGGATCTTGGCCTTCCAGAACGTGCCCATCGCGACCAGGTAGATGAACCCGGTGGGGATCGAGATCAGCTCGGTGGTGAGCATGAACAGCGGGCGCATCTCCGGGTTGATCCCGCTGTCGAACAGGTGGTGCTGCCAGACGAAGAAGCTGAGCACGGTCACCCCGGCCATGCCCGCCGCGGCGGTCTTGTAGCCGAACAGCGGCTTGCGGCAGAACACCGGGATGATCTCGGACACGATGCCGAAGCCGGGCAGGGCCAGGATGTACACCTCGGGGTGGCCGAAGAACCAGAACAGGTTCTGGTACAGGTAGCTGCTGCCGCCGAGCTGGTCGGCGAAGAACGCGGTCTGCACGGTCCGGTCGGTCAGGATCATGTACATGCCGCCGACCAGCACCGGCGCGGCCAGCACCATGAGGAACGAGGTGGCCAGCATGGACCAGACGAACATGGGCAGCCGGCCCCAGGTCATGCCGGGCGCGCGGTAGCAGATCACGGTGACGATCAGGTTGAACCCGGCCAGGATGATGGACAGGCCCATCAGCCCGAAGGCCACCGCGAAGGCGTCGCTGCCGGGGGTGTCCTGGACGCTGCCCGGCGCGTAGTTGGTCCAGCCGAAGTGGAAGCCGCCGACCAGGATCCCGGACAGCAGGATCAGGAAGGCCGCCGGCGTCAGCCAGAACGACAGGGCCTCGATCCGGGGGAACGCGACCCGCTTGCTGCCGATCATGATCGGCACCAGGTAGTTCCCGAACGGGCCGACGACCACGGAGGTCATCAGCATCATCATCATCGTGCCGTGCTCGCTGACGATCTCCACGTAGGTGGACGAGCTGAACACGTGGTGCACCGGGGACAGCAGCTCGGTGCGGATAGCCATGGCGAACAGGCCGGCGGTGCAGAAGTAGACCAGCATCGCGGCCAGGTACTGCAGGCCGACCACCTTGTGGTCGAGGGAGTAGCGGAAGTAGCGGGCCATCCCGGTGGTGGCCTCGGTCTCCGCGTGGCCGGCCGGGCGGCCGAGAATCTGCCTGACCGGGTCGTTGAAGACGCCCAGGCCCGCCAGCCAGCCGGCGATGGCCAGCAGGTATCCGAGCACGATCGGCAGGTCGGGCGAGTCGGACAGCGGCAGCTGCGGGTAGCCGCTGCCGAGGAAGTTGCCCAGCCAGTGGCCGAGGAGGTAGCCGGCCACCGCGCCGGCCACGCCGGTGTGCACGGCCGGCCGGGCCCACCAGGGCCGGCCGGGCGGCCGGGGGGCGGGGTCCCGGCCGCCCGGGCCCATCGCCCGTTCTGGATGCGTCTCGATGGCCATCCGGTCACCTCTTTCCCGGCTTAGGGCTGGACCGGGTCACTGGGCGGGTAGTAGTAGCCGTTCGCCCCGGAGATGCCTGCCTTGACCATCGCCTTGTTCATCTGCGGGACGACCGTGGGGTCATACGTCAGGGCGTACGGGGGCAGGATCCGGGTCACGTCGGCGAGCTGGATCCTGGTGGCGGCGGCCCAGCGCTGGAAGGCGGCCACCGGGACCACTTCGCCGGGGTTGAACATCGCCCCGTGCCACAGCCCGCACAGCTCGGCGCAGTGCACCTGGAACGGGCCGAGGTGCAGGGGCCGGGTGAAGGCGACGTTGTCCACGCCCGGGTTGGCGTCGGCTTTGACGCCGAGCTGGTAGGCCCAGAAGCTGTGGATCACGTCGATCGACGTGACGTGGAACTCCACCCACTGGCCTTCCGGGAGCACCAGCTGGGTCGTCTCGAAGCCACCGAACTGCGGGTAGCGGTAGGTGAACTTCCACTGCTGGCCGATGACCTGGACCTGCAGGGCGCCGCTTCTGGCGCCCTGCCCGGCGGCGGCGGGCGTCCAGATCGGGTTCGGCCCCTGGCCCGCGCCGGCGCCCTGGGCGCTGATCAGCTCGACGGTGCCGAACACGGCCAGGGACAGCACGATCACGCTGCTGATGCTGATGAAGCTGGCCTGGGCCCGGATGTTGCCGTGCAGCGGCGGGCCGTCCGTCTCGTCCCCGGGCGGCTGCCGCCAGACGGCCAGTGCGTAACCGAAGTAGACCAGCACGAACAGCATCACCGGCGCGGCCAGGACGGCCATCAGCATGAAGTCGCTCTGCTGGTTGGCGGCGGCCGAGGCCATCGCGCCGGGCGGCAGGTGCGGGCCGAGGACCAGCCAGATCAGCAGGTCGGCGGCGACCGCGAGGGGCAGCCAGAGCAGGAAGATGCGCAGCCCGTGCCGGACCTGCCCGGCGCCGGCCGGATCCGGCCCGGCCGGCGCCGGGCCAGGCCCGGCCGCGGTCCCGGCGGCCATCAGGACACCACCTGCATGGTGCCGGTCATGAAGCCGATGGTCTGCATCGGCCCGCCGAACCCGTCGATGAAGCCGCCGCCGCAGGGGTCGCGGCACTGCCAGATGTACACGCCGGCGTGGCGGGGCGTGCGGAAGCTGAACGTCTCGGTGACGTGCGGCCCGGACGTGCACGGCGAGACGCCGCACAGGGTCGCGGTCAGCCCCGGTGAGGCCATCGGCACGTTGACGTTGAGCGCCGGGATCGAGAACGTGTGCGCGACGTTGCAGCCGGCGTAGGAGTCGATCACCGAGACCGGCTTGGCGTCGACGTAGGCGACGCCGCCGGTGGTGCCGGTCACCTTGCCCCAGAACGGGTTGCGCAGCGGCGTGCAGCCGTCGTAGCCGAGCACGGTGATGGTGACCAGGGAACCGGCCGGCACGGAGAACAGCGTGGTGTGCTTCCAGGTGCCGCTGGCCGGGTCGTGGATGAAGTAGGAGACCCAGTCCGGGTGGGTGCTGACCGTGTTCTGCGGGTCTTCCTGCATCAGCACGTGGATGTGCGCCCCGGTATCCGGCCGGGCGCCGGCGGCGTAGTCCACCACCGGCGGGCCGCCGAGGAACCAGTGAATGACGATGAACGCGGCCCCGGCCGCGACCGCCAGGAACGCCGCCAGCAGGACGGCCACCCGGCTCTGCAAGGACACCTGCCACCACCTCGCTCGTTGGCGATTCCGGCGCGCGCCGCCGGCTCTGATCCTGCGAGCGGGGCCAGCCGCTGACAATGGACCCGGCGGTGAATGACGAAATTGTCATGAACAGCGAGTCAGGTCTGGCCTGCCCGGCCTTGACCGGGGCCGGGCGGAGGGTCGATCCTCTGCTGAACGGCTTTGGTTTTCGTGCGGCGGATAAAGCTTCGTTCCGCGGATGTTGTTGCCAGCCCACTGGATGAGGTGGCACATGCGTAAGAGCACGTCGGCAACCCTGGAGCCGCCGCTCCCGTCCCCGTCGCGCCCGCCGCCGGCGCCGCGGAATCCGGCCCCGCGGATCCTGCTGGTCGACGACGAGCCGAAGATCCGCGACTTCGTCAGCCGGGCGCTGACCGCGGCCGGTTACCTGGTGGAGGTGGCCGGCGACGGGGCCAGCGCCCTGGCGCAGGCGGCCGGCGGCGGGTTCGCGCTGGTGGTGCTGGACCTGGTCATGCCGGGTCTTGACGGGCGGGCGGTGCTGGCCGAGCTGATCCGGCGGCAGCCGGATCAGGCCGTGCTGGTGCTGTCCTGCCTGGAGGACGTGCCGACCAAGGTGGCGTGCCTGGAGTTCGGCGCGAAGGACTACCTGACCAAGCCGTTCTCGCTGGATGAGCTGCTGGCCCGGATCCGGGCCCGGCTGCGCGGTGACGGCCACCCGGCGGGTGACGTCATCCGGGCGGGCGAGCTTTCGCTGGATACCTGGCGGCTGCGGGCCGATATCGGGGCCGGGCCGATCGAGCTGACGCGGCTGGAATTCCTGCTGCTGCGCGAGCTGATGGAGCACCCGGGGACGTCGGTGCCAAAGGAGCAGCTGCTGGCCTCGGTATGGGGTCTCCAGTTCGATCCCGGGTCCAATGTGGTGGATGTCTGCGTGCGGCGGCTGCGCTCCAAACTCGGCTTCGAAACGATCAAGACGGTGCGCGGTGAGGGATATCAGCTCGCCATTTCCTGACGGCCTTTCCGGGGCGGGTGGCCGTTCCGAGACCCCTGTCCTGCTGCGGCCCAGCGACCGGTGGCCGTTCTGGCCGGGCTGGATCGACCTGGCCTGGGGCGTGTTCGCGGCGGCGAACCTGGTCGCGATCATCATCTTCGAGCGGTGGGAGACGATCCCGTTCCACTTCATCTGGATCAGCGTCACGCTGCTGTACGGGTTCCGGATCTGGCGGACCCGGCCGACGTTCTGGGTGCTCGCCGCGGTCAGCGTGACCACGTTCGCGGCGATCGGCCTGGACGTGTGGCGGCACACCGAGCCGATCGACGAGCTGAACGAAGTGCCGCTGATGGGCGCGATGTTCTGGGCCATGGTCTGGCACGCCCGGCGGAGCCTGGCCGCGGATACCGAGCGGGCCCGGGTGGCCCAGGAGAACGCCCGGCTGCTGGCCGCCCAGCGCCGGTTCCTGCAGGACGCCTCGCACCAGCTGAAGACGCCGATCACGATCGCGCTGGGCCACGCCGAGCTGATGGCCAGGGAGCTGGCCGGGCAGGAGCGGCGGGACATCGAGGTGGTGATCGGCGAGCTGACCCGGCTGCGCGGGCTGAGCCGGCGGCTGCTGCTGATCGCCGCGGCCGAGGACCCGGACTTCCTCCGGCCTGAGCCGGTGGTACTGGACATCTTCCTGCGCGAGGTGTTCCGCCGCTGGCAGCCGACCGCGGCGCGGGACTGGCAGCTGGGGCCGCTGTGCCCGGCCACGGTGCAGGCGGACCGGGACCGGCTGGCGCTGGCCGTGGACGCGCTGCTGGAGAACGCGGTCCAGCACACCGTCGCGGGCAACTTCATCCGGCTGTCCCTGGAATGCGACCCGTCGGTTCCGTCGGCGGCGATCGTGATCGCGGACGGCGGCGCGGGGATCGAGCAGGCCGGGCTGGCCGACATCTTCGGCCGGTTCCGCACCGGGCCGGCCGCCGGCGCTGCCGGTGATTCTGACGACAGCGCCGCTGAGGACGGCGGGACTGGTCTCGGCCTCGCGCTCGTCGAGTCGGTGGCCCGCGGCCACCGCGGCGAGGTCCGGGTGCAGAGCGAGGTCGGGGTAGGCAGCCGGTTCGAGCTCGTGCTGCCCGCAGTCGCGGTACCCGGCGCCGATGCGGGCCCCGAGCCGGCCACCGCGGGCCCGGGCCAGGCCATCCTGGCGGCGCCACGATCCGCCGGGGTAAAGCTGTGACCGCCCGGAGCCCGGCCCAGGCTCCGCCGGGCGAAGCGGCGGCCGGGGCGGGGCGCTGGCCATCGGGGCGGCCGCGGGCGCGCTGGGTGCTGGCCGGGGTTCTGGCGGTGCTGGCGGCGGCGGTGCTGCTGGCCGGGCTGGTGCGGGCGCCGTCGGACCAGGAGCGGGCCGCGGACCTGCGCGCGTTCGCCCGGGACATGACCGCCGACGTTCAGTCGTGCGCGGGCGGGGTCCGCGAGGCGCTCACCGCGCTGCGCGCGATCCAGGCCGGGAGCAGCCACGACACGGCCACCGCCAGCGGGATCGCCAGGGACGGCGCGGCCAACTGCTCGCCCGCGAACAACGAACTGCTCGACGATCTGCTTCAGTACCAGGTCACCGAGTCGCTGGCCCGCTTCCGCCTGGCCCGGGTGGTCAGCGGCCTGGTCGACTGGTGCGCCCCGGACGCGATGCGGGTCCAGTCGGACGTCGCGGCGGTGCTCGCGGCTCGCGGCACCCCAGACGCCGGCCACACGGCGGCGGCCCTGCGCCACGCCCTGAAGGTGCTCGACACCCAGCGCACGGCGGTGGACGCGGTGCTCGCTCAGGCCAGCGCCGCCCTGCACACCCGGGCCCAGCCACCCCCGCTCCCCGGCTGAAGGAGGGCGCTCCTGATGCCCGGTATGGGCTCCGGCCTGGACCTGAACAACCCGGTCCTGACCGGCGCGTTCCGCTCCGCGCTGGCCCATCAGAGCCTGGCGGTCCTCCTGCTGCTGGCCGCCTTCCTCCTGGCCTGGGCCACCCTCCGCGCCCGCCGCCCAGCCACCGGGCAAACTCTCCAGCCGGGAGGGAGGGCGGCTGCCGCATGGGTGACCGGGCGGCGGCAGCCGGGGCCGATCCGGAGCCGCGGTGGCGGGCTGTGCTGCGGGTGGGGTTCGGGGTTCTGTGGATGGTGGACGGGTTCCTGCAGGCGCAGCCGGCGATGGTCGCGGGACTGCCGTCGCGCGTGATCCAGCCGGGGGCGGCCAGCTCGCCGGGCTGGGTGCGGTCGCTGGCCGGCTGGGGGACGGCCGCGTGGACGTATCACCCGGTGCAGGCTGCCGCGGCGGCGGTGTGGATCCAGATCGGTATCGGGGTGTGGCTGCTGGCCGCCCGCCGCGGCCGCTGGTCGCAGGCCGCGGGCCTGGCCGGGATGGCCTGGGGCCTGGTCGTGTGGGTGTTCGGTGAGGCCTTCGGCGGTGTGTTCGCGCCCGGCCTGACCGTCCTGTTCGGGGCGCCCGGCGCGGCCCTGCTGTACGCGGTGGCCGGGGCGCTGATCGCGCTGCCGCCGCGGGCCTGGCCCCGGCTGGGCCGGTGGCTGCTTCCGGGCACCGGGCTGTTCCTGGCCGGCCTGGCCGTGCTGCAGGCCTGGCCGGGGCGTGGCTTCTGGGGCGAGCCCGGCGGCCGGCCCGGCCCGCTGGCCGGGATGATCCGGTCGATGGCGCAGACCCCGCAGCCCCGGCCGCTCGCCAGCCTGGTCGGCGGGTTCGGCGATCTGGCCGCCGGGCATGCGTTCGCGGTCAACCTGGTCGCGGTCGTCGTGCTGGCCCTGGCCGCCGCGGCCCTGCTCACCGGCCGGCGCGCGGTGGCCGGCCCGGCCGTGGCCGTGCTCACCGTGTTCTGCCTGGCCGATTGGGTGCTGATCGAGGATGCCGGCGTGTTCGGCGGGCTCGGCACCGACCCGAACAGCATGATCCCGCTGGTACTCCTGGTCACCGCCGCCTACCTGGCCCGCTTCCCGGTCCCGGCGCCACCGCCCGCCCCAGCCCGCTCCCATCCCGGCCACTGTGCCCGCCCGTGCGGCCCGCTCGGTGGACGTGCGGACCGTAGCGGCGGTGTGGGCGCTGGGCGTGACCGTGGTCGGGGCCTGGCCTATGGCGGCGGCCGCCGCGAGCCGGTCCGCGGATCCGGTCCTGGCCCAGCGCGCTTGACGGGTCGGCCGCAATCGTCGATTTTGCCGCCCCGGGGTTCAGCCTGACCAGCGAGGACGGCCGGGCGGTGTCGCTGGCCTCGCTGCGCGGCAAGACCGTCCTGCTGACCTTCCTCGACCCCGTCTGCACCAGCGACTGCCCGCTGATCGCCCAGGAGTTCCGCCAGGCCGACGCCATGCTCGGGGCCCGCAGCACGCACGTCGAACTGGTCGCCATCGCGGCCAACCCGGTGTACCACTCGGCCCGGTACGCCCGGGCGTTCGACCGGCAGGAGGGCCTGGCCGCGCTATCCAACTGGATGTTCCTGAGCGGCCCGCTGCCCGCACTGCGCCGGGCCTGGCACGACTACTCGTTCCCGGTGACGATGACCCCCGCGGGCGGCATGGTGGATCACGGCGACGTGGCGTACGTGATCGACGCGGCCGGCCGGGTGCGCACCGAGCTGAACTTCGATCCCGGCCCTGGCACCTCGGCCACCCGCTCATCGTTTGCGGCCGAACTGGCCAGCGCCGCCGACGGGGCGCTGACCCCGCCGTGAGCCTCCTGCTGACCCACTGGTCCGCGGACCCGTTCCTGGCCGTGGTCGCGATCATCGTCGCCGCCCACGAGACCGGCCTGCGGCGGCTGGCGGCCAGGTCCAGACCGGAGCGGACAAGGCAGCGGCGGATCCGCTCGGCCTGGTTCTACGCGGGCCTGGCCGTCCTGCTGCTCACCGTCGTCTCGCCGCTCGACTACTGGGCGGACGACTACTTCTACCTGCACATGGTCCAGCACCTGCTGCTGAGCTTCGCGGTGCCGTCGCTGATCGTGGCCGGGGCGCCGTGGCAGCCGCTGCTGGACGCGCTGCCCGCCCGGGCCGGCCTGCGCCTGACGAGGCTGGCCGCGCGCGGCCGCCGGATAGCCGCGCTCCGCGCCCTGACCCGGGCCGCAACCTGGCCGTGGACGGCCGTGATCGCGTTCAGCGCGGTCATGCTGGCCTGGCACATCCCGGTCCTGTACGACCTGGCCGAGCGCAACGAGGCCGTGCACATCTGGCTGATGCACGGCAGCCTGCTGGTCACCGGCGTGGCGTTCTGGCTGCTGTTCATCGGATCGCCGCCGGTCCGGATGCGGCTCCGGCCGGCCGCGCAGATCGCCGCGCTGGCCGCGACCAACGTGGTGATGTGGCTGCTCGCGATGGCGATGAGCATGCTCGCCTCGGGCTCCTGGTACCCGGTCTACGGCCACATCCCCGGGGTGACGCTGCCGCCGTTCGCGGACCAGCAGATCGGCGCCGCGATCCTGTGGGTGTGCGGCGATTTCTGGTGCTACCCGGCGGTGGTGATCGCGATCCGGCGCCTGATCGCCAGGGACGGCAGCGTCTCCACCGCGGTCGACCGGATGCTGCTTGACCGCACCCGGCGAAGCGGTCCATGGCTTCAGAAGACCCGCTGAAGGACGGCTGCAGGCATGCTGAGCAGGCACCCAACCGATAGGCCGGTTCGGCGCTGGCACACGCGCAGCGCTAAGTTCGGTCTCATGCTCCCCGGGAAAAACGTGGCCAGCACGGCCTTCTCGCGCCTTGCCGGGCGGGTCCGCCGGATGGGCCTGCCCGGGCAGATCGCGGGCACCATCGCGGCCGCGCTGCTGGCCGTGCTCGCGGTGATCACCCTGGCCGGGCAGGACGGGTCGGCCGGCACCCAGCCGAAGACCCTGCCCACGGCGAGCAACTTCACCCTGCCCGAACTGGGCCACAAGGACCGGATCGTGTCGCTGGCCGGCTACGCAGGGAAGCCGGTGATCGTGAACTTCTTCGCGTCCTGGTGCGCGGAGTGCCAGTCGGAGACCCCGGAACTGGCCAGGTTCTACCGGCAGAGCCACGGAAGCACCGTGATAATCGGGATCGACGCCAACGACTCGGCCGCCAAGGCGCTGCCGTGGATCCGGTCCAAGGGCGTGAGCTACCCGGTCGGCGTGGACCCGCACGGGCTGGGACCGGCGACCGCGTACGGCGTCAACGCACTGCCGCAGACGTTCTTCCTCGACGCACAGCACCGGATCGTGAAACGCATCTACGGGGCCGTCACCGCGAGTGACTTGCGCCAGGGGGTCGCGTTGATGGACCACCCGCCCGCGGCCCTCTCGGCGTCCGGCTGACCAGCCGGCCTAACCGGAAAGCAGGAGACCCCGATGCCGGGGATGGGTACCGAGCTGGGCAACGGCAACGCGGTGCTGATCGCCGCCTTCCGTGACGCCCTGCTGCACCAGGGCTTTCTCATCGTCCTGGTGTTCGCCGTGCTCGGCCTGCTGCTGGTCAGCATCCGCGAGATCCGCCGCCCGCTGCCGCCGCGGGTGGCCGGCGGCCCAGGCACGGCCAGCACGGGCACGGCCAGCACGGGCACGGCCAGCACGGGCACGGCCAGCACGGGCACGGCCCGCGCCAGGCCGCGGCGGCGGCCCCGCCTCCCGCGCGCCGGGCTGGGCCTGCGACTGCGGATCGCCGCCCGCAAGCTGTCCGGCGGCACCCCCGGCGAGCCCGAGCCGCGCTGGCGGGCCGTCCTGCGCATCGGGTTCGGCCTGCTGTGGGTGATCGACGGCCTGCTGCAGGCCCAGCCCGCGATGGTCGGCCTCGCCACGCAGGTGATCAAGCCGGAATCCGCCGGGTCCCCGGCCTGGGTGCGGTCCATCGTTGACTGGGGCACGGCCTCGTGGGCCTTCCACCCGGTGCAGGCCGCGGCCGCCGCGGTGTGGATCCAGCTGGGCATCGGGGTGTGGATGCTGGCCGTGCGGCGCGGCCGGTGGTCCCAGGCCGCGGCCCTGGCCGGGGTGGCCTGGGGTCTTGTGGTCTGGGTGTTCGGCGAGGCGTTCGGGAACGTGTTCGCGCCCGGGCTGAGCTTCCTGACCGGCGCACCGGGCGCGGCCCTGCTGTACGTGGTGGCCGGCGCGCTGATCGCGCTGCCCGCCCGCGCCTGGGCGTCGGCCCGGCTCGGCCGCTGGCTGCTGGCCGGCTCCGGGGTGTTCCTGGTCGGCATGGCGGTGCTGCAGGCCTGGCCAGGGCGCGGCTTCTGGTCCGGCAACAGCCCGCTGGCCGACATGACCGGCGAGATGTCCGGGACGCCCCAGCCGCGTCCCCTGGCCAGCCTGGTGGGGAGCTTCGGCCGGATCGTGGCGGCGCACGGTTTCGCGGTCAACCTGGTCGCGGTCATCGTGCTGGCCGCAGCCGGCCTTGCCCTGCTCAGCGCCCGGCCGCGGCTGGTCAGGGCCGCGCTGCTGGCCACGGTCGCGCTGTGCGCGGTGGACTGGGTGCTGGTGCAGGACACCGGCGTGTTCGGGGGCCTGGGCACCGACCCGAACAGCATGATCCCGGTCGCCCTGCTGATCATCGCCGCCTGCCTGGCGTGGACCGCGAACTGCGCCGCACCCGTCCCCGCCGACACGACTTTCCCGGATTACGGAAGCGTCCCCGCGGGTGCCGCCGTCGCAGGTGAAACAGCAGGCGGCGGGGCGCAGGCCCGGCCACGGCGCCGGACGTGGCGGCGCCGGCTGGCCACGGCGCTGCTGACGGTGGACGGCCGTTCCGTGGCCGCGGCCGGGGCCCTGGGGATCACGCTGCTGGGGGCGTTCCCGCTGGCCGCGGCGGCCGCGGACCGGTCGGCCGACCCGCTGATCGCCCGGGCGCTGAACGGGCCGGTGACCCAGGAGAACTTCCCGGCCAAGCCGTTCGAGCTGACCACCGCGGACGGCCGGACCGTGTCGCTGGCCTCGCTCCGCGGCAAGACCGTTCTGCTGACCTTCCTCGACCCGGTGTGCACCAGCGACTGCCCGCTGATCGCGCAGCAGTTCCGCACCGCGAACGAGCTGCTCGGGGCCCGCCGCAAGCAGGTCGAGCTGGTCGCGATCGCGGCCAACCCGGCCTACCACTCGGCCGGCGCGCTGCGCGCGTTCGACCGCCAGGAAGGCCTGGACCAGGTGCCCAACTGGACCTTCCTGACCGGCTCGCTCCCGCAGCTGCGGAAGGCGTGGCACGACTACTTCTTCTCCGCCTCGCTCGTGCCCGCGGGCGGCATGGTCCTGCACAGCGACGTGGCCTACGTCATTGACTCCCGCGGCCAGGTCCGGTACGAGCTGAACCTGGACCCCGGCCCGGCCAACTCGGCAACGCAGGCCTCCTTCGCCAGCGAGCTGGCGGCCGCCGCCGAGGCGGCGATGAAGTCATGAGCAGTGCTAGCTGGCTCGCGCCAGGCCGCCCGTTTGGCCGCGCTGTCGCTCGCCCGGCCGGCTCCGCCGGCGGTAGAAAATCCTCCGTGATCATGGGGGTGGCTGGTCTGGCGGCGCTGGCGCTGGTGACGGCGGCCTGCGGAAGCGGCGCCGGGGCCGGGCAAGGCGCCGCCGCGCCGCCGTCCGCGGCCCGGCCGTCGATGCTGACCTCGCTGTCGGCCGGTCACGGCGCGGCGTGGGCCGTTCTCGAGGTTGGCGGGTCCCGCGCCGCGCACAACAACTTCTGGCAGCTGCTCGTCCGCCCCGCGGCCGGCCAGGCGTGGCGGCTGGCCACCCCGCCCGGCGTGGCCGACAACGGCGGCCTGGTCGCCACCGGCCCCGGAACCGCCCCGCCGCGGCGCCCGGCCTGGTGGCCGGGTTCGTGCCCAGCCAGGACCTGACGTTCTCCCCGCTGGCCAGCAGCCGGGACGGCGGCCGGCACTGGGCGCCCGGGCTGCTGCCGGCCGGGCTGGCCGCGGCGGCGTCGGCGCTGGCGGCCGGGCCCGACGACCGGCTGCTCGCGCTGACCGGAGCCGGGGTGCAGCTGTCCGGGCGGGGCGGCACCGGCTGGAGCCCGCTGGTCACCACGAAGGCGCTGGCGGCCAGCCCCGCCGGGCGGTCCTGCGGGCTGACCGGTCTGACCGCGGTGGCGTTCGGCTCGGCCGGGGCGCCGCTGCTGGCCGGCGCCTGCAGCCATCCGGGCGTCACCGGGATCTTCTTCCTGTCCGGCAGCCAGTGGCGGCTGGCCGGCGCGACGCCGCCCGCCGGGTTCGCCGGCCGGCCGGTCACCGTCGTCCAGCTGACCGCGACCGCGCCGGGAAAGCTGACCGCGCTGCTCGCCGCCGGGCCGCCCAGGGCCGGCGCCAGCGCCAGCGCCGGAGCGGGCCCGGCCCAGGACCTGGCCGCGGCCTGGCTCGGCGACGGGCAGCCATGGACCACGTCCGCGCCGCTGCCGCTGGGCGGCCGGAACACTGGTCTCCACCGCCGCCGGGTCCGACGGCACGGCCGGGGTCATCCTGACCGGCGGCCGCGCCGCCGTCATCCGCCCCGGCACGGGAACCGCCGCCGCGGCCTGGACAGCCCTGCCCGCCCTGCCCGCCGCCGCGGCGGACCTGGTCCTGGGCCCGGGACGTCAGGTCAGCGTGCTCACCGCGGGCCGGACCACGGTCACGGCCTGGCAGCTCAGCACGGCCGGCACCAGCTGGTCACCGGGCCAGAAGCTGACCATCCCGGTCCCCTTCGGCTCCTCCGGCTGACCGGCCGGCGCCCCCCGCGGCCGGCGGAGCCGGCCGCAGCTCGCGGAGGGCCGCGGCGCTGTTTTCCCGACGAGCGACGCGGCGCGACGAAGGAGCGCCAAGGAGCGAGGAAGGGAAGGCAGCGCCCTCAAGCGGCCCGCAGCGAGCCGCAAGCACAGCCCAGCACGCCCCGCACCGGCGGCCGGCCCCTCGACACCCCACAGCGTCGTCAGGGCAGCGTGGCCGGCCCGGGGGCCGGGCCCGACGGCACAGCCCCCGTAATACCGATACTTTCCATCACGTCGCGGAAGGCGCGCTGCCAGTCAGCGAGGTGACGGGCGGGACCTATCGGCGGCGGCTTGACCCGCTCCAGGGTCGCCAGGGTGTTCCGGACAACATCGGCGGGGCGCGGCGAGGTCACCGCCGCGTCGCCCAGTTCCAGCTCGTGCTGCAGGTTGTCGCGCCCGTGTCCCTGCACGACGTCGAGCAGCAGCAGCGGCCGGCCCACGGTCCGCGCCTCCGTGCAGGTGTCGCCGGAGCTGGTCACGACCAGGTCCGCGGCGGCCATCAGCTCGGGGATCCGGTCGGTGAAGCCGAACGGATGGACCAGTGGCTGCCGGCTCGCGGCCATGCCCAGCTTGGCGGCCAGGCGCTCGTTCCGCCCGGCCACGGCGAGCACGTGCACGCCCGCGTCGCCCAGCGCCTCGGCCACCTCGGCGACCGGGCCCAGGCCCCAGGCCCCGGACATCAGCAGCACGCAGCGCTCGCCGGCCGGAACGCCGAGGCTGATCCGGGCGTCCACCTGGGACGGCGGGTGATAGAACGGCGTCCGCACCACGGCAGGCACCACCATCACCCGGGCCTCGGGCTCGAACATCCGGACGTAGGGCTCGGCCGCGGCCGAGGTGACCAGGTACAGATCGACGTTGGGGTGCACCCACAGCCGGTGCGGCACCGCGTCGCTGCAGAACACGACGTGCCGCAGGCCCGGGTAGCGCGGCACCAGGCTGCTCATCGCCGACGCGCCGGTGGAGAAAACGGAGATGACCAGCTCGGCCGGGTGGGAGTCCAGGTACTCCCGCAGCCGCGGCACGACCTGCCGCCGGGCGGCCGCGTCGGTCCGCAGGGCCAGCCGGGACCCCGGCCGCAGGGCGGCGAAGTGGAACGCGTCGTACAGCCCGGGGATGGCCAGCATCGTGCGGAACACGTGCTCGCCCGCCGACCCGCCGCGACGGCCGAGCAGGCCCATCGCGTCGAGCATTTCCGACTCCCAGCCGAGCTCGCGCAGCGAGGTGCGGCAGGCCTCGGCGACCACGTCGTGGCCCATGCCGAGTGACCCGGAGAGCAGTACGGCCCGGTGCCGTGGCGCGGGTTCGGCGGCCTCGGCGGCCAGCGCCGGCCCGGTCATGGCTGCTGCGACTCCAGCCAGTCGAGGTAGCGCTGCACGCCGTCGGCGAAGGAGGTCACCGGCGACCAGTCGAGCAGTTCCTTGGCCAGTGTGTTGGACACACCGACGCCGCTGTAATCCGCGTTTCTGGCGGGCACATGAGTGATCGTAGTCGGGCCCACGAGACTGCACACCGTGTCCGCGATCTCGCGCACCGAGACGCCGATGCCGCCTTCCAGCGCCAGCGTCTGGTTTGCCGCGGCGGGCTGGAGCGCCCGCACGTGCGCGTCCGCGATGTCTTCCACGTACACGTAGTGCCGCTGCTGGTCCCCGGTGCCGGCGATGGTGATCGGCTGCCCTTCCTGCGCGAACTTCACGAATCTGGCGATCACCAGCGCGGGCCGCATCCGCGGCCCGTACGGGATGCCGTAGCGCAGGATGGTGAACTCCTGGCCGTACATCTGCCGGTAGCTGTGCACCAGCATCTCCGCGGCCAGCTTGGTGGAGACGTAGACGTGCCCGGCCCGGCTGAGTTCCACCAGCGCGTTCTCGGAGCGCTCGCCTTCCCCGGCGGTGGCACCGTAAACCCAGACCGTGCTGGCCAGGACGACCCGGCGGACGCTCTGGCGGCGGGCCGCCTCCAGCACCCGGGCGGTTCCCTCGACGTTCAGCCGGACGGCGCGGACCGGGTCCTTGTCGACGTCGTTGACGTCGGCGACGGCGGCGAGGTGGAAGACCGCGTCCTGCCCTTCCAGCGCGGCGTCCATCCCGGCGTCGTCGAACAGGTCGGTGGCGCAGTGCTCGGCGGCCGGGTTGAGCCACGTGGTGGCCAGGTCGATGACCCGCACCTCGTGCCCGGCGGCCAGCAGATGATCAACTACATGGGATCCGATGAAGCCGGACCCGCCCGTGACGGCTACCCGCATTTGCCCGCTCCCGTGCCGGTCTCTGTCAGGCGCCGTTCAGCTCGCCGTACACGGCGGCCACGGCGGTCAGCACCTGGTCGATCTCGTCATCACGCATATCTGAATGGACGGGCAGGCAGACGTGCCGGTTGCACATAGCTTCGGCGACCGGCAGCGGCGCCGCCCCGGCGTAGGAGGCCAGCACGGGCTGGTGGTGCAGCGGGATGTCGTACACCTCGCCGGCCAGCCGCACGTCGTGCTTGTCGGCCATCGTCTGCTTGAACCAGGCGCGGTCGGCGCCCTCGGGCAGCAGCACGATGTACTTGTAGATGTTGCCCTTGCACTCGGCCGGCTCGGTCAGCGGCTCGAGCCCGTCCAGGCTGGCCAGCGCCTTGTCGTAGCGGCCCGCAACCTCGCGGCGGCGCTTGATGAACTCGGTCAGGCGGCGCATGTGCACCACGCCGGTGGCGGCGTTCTGCTCGGACAGCCGCCAGGCGTAGCCCAGCCGGGTGTGGTGGTTCGCGGTGAACGCGCCCTTGCCCTGGTCCCGGTAGATCCTCGCCTCGTCCGCCATCTCCGCTGAGGCGGTGGCGATCATCCCGCCCTCGCCGCAGGTCACGACCTTGGTCGGGTAGAACGAGAAGGCCGCCGCGGCGCTGAACGACCCGGCGAACCGGCCACCCAGGGTGGAGCCGTGCGCGTGCGCGGCGTCCTCGATGAAGGCGATCCCGCGCTGCTCGCAGAATTCCTGCAGGTCCTCGGTCTGCGGTGAGATCAGGCCGGCCACGTGGACGATGACCACGGCCTTGGTGTCCGGGGTGAGTACGGCCTCGACGGTCTGCGGGGTCAGCGCGAACGTGGCCGCGTCGATGTCGGCGAAGACCGGCCTTGCGCCGGCCCGGAGTACCGCTGCGGCGGTCGCGTAGAACGTGTTGGCGGGCACGATGACGTCGCCCCCGGCGACGTCGGTGGCCCGCAGGATGATCTCCAGCGCACAGGTGCCGCTGGCCACCGCGATCGCGTTCGGCGTCTGGTGGGCCGCCGCGAAAGCGGCTTCGAACTTCTTGGTCCACGGGCCGAGCGTGAGCGCTCCGGTGGTCAGTGTCTCCGTGATAGCCGCGGCAACTTCCGCCCGGTCCTGCGGCGGAAAAACGATGCGGGCTGGCTGGATTCTCAAACGGCACCCCTCGTGATCGTTCCCTGCTGACTGCGCCGGGCACCGCGTTGTGCGCCGGAGAAGGCCCGTTCCAGGCCCCGACATGGAATGATCGCAGGAGCAGGCCGGCCGCGTCATGCGGACTGGCCGCTGCCGCGTGTTCCGCCCGCTGGCTGTGGTCCCGGGCAGCGCCGGGCGCCCGGCCGGCGGGCAGCCCCTTGCAGGTGCAGCGGCCGCGGGTGGCCATTCCGGCAAGAGTAGTGATGGAGCCTAACAGATGTTCGAGCGGGCCGACCGGAACGCGGCGTTTGCCCTGGTAGGGGGTCTGGCCGCGACCGGGCTCGCGGTCGTGCAGGGCGGCCCGGGGGTGACCGCGATCGGCCCTGTCCGGCGGGCTCTCTTTCCGCGGCTGGCGGGCCGCGGGCGGGCCGGGCACGTGGCGCTGACGTTCGACGACGGGCCGGATCCGGCGACCACGCCGGCGTTCCTCGAAGTGCTCGCCGCGCGGCGGGTGTCGGCCACGTTCTTCCTGCTCGGGCCGATGGTGCGGCGCGCGCCGCAGCTGGCGGCGGAGATTGTGGCCGCCGGGCACGAGATCGGTGTTCATGGCTGGGAGCACCGGTACCTGACGTTGCGCGGCCCGCGGGCGACCTACCGGGACATTGCCATGACGGTGGACGAGATCACTTCGGCGACCGGGGTGAGCCCCCGGCTGTACCGGCCGCCCTACGGCGTGCTGAACGCCGGTGCCCTGGTGGCCATGCGCCGCCTGCGGCTCACCCCGGTGCTGTGGGACTGCTGGGGCAAGGAGTGGTCGCGGGGGTCGACGCCGGAGTCGGTGTTCGGCACGCTTTCTGCCACGCTGCGGGACGGGTCCACGGTGCTGCTGCACGACTCGGACTGCACGTCACCGGCGGGTTCGGCGGACGCTGGTCTGGGCGCGCTGCCGCTCCTGCTGGACGAATGTGAGCGCCGGGGCCTGCAGGTCGGCCCGTTCGGCGAGCACGTCGCGGAGTAGCCGGCGCCGGGGCGACGCGGCCCGCACGCGCGGCCTGGCGGACTGCTTCCAACGCATGACCGGGATGGGGCGTCTGAGGGGGTGAGGAGCCCCGCCCGCGGGCTCGGGCAGGAGCACCCCCATGACTGGTATCCGTCCGGTGACCAGGGGCGCGGCCGTGCTCGGGGTGGCCGGCCTGGCCGCCATCGCCTCGGTGACCGCCGCGCTGGCGGCAGGCGCGCAGCCAGCGCGGCCAGCGCGGCCGGGGCCGCCTGTCCACCCGCCCGCTCACCAGGCCACAGGGCCCGCCGGCCGGGTAGCGCCGGCCGGCGCGGCCTGGCCGTCCCGCACCGTGCTGCGCGAGAGCGTCCGGGTCAGGAGCGCGACCCAGGTACTGAGCCCGGCGCGCGGCGCGGACTTCGCGCTGGTGCCGGTGAACCGGCCGGAGACGGTGTTCCAGCTGCGGCGGATCAGCCTGGCCAGCGGGGCCGTCCAGAGCGGGCCGCGGTTCAGCGTGTCCGGGCTGCGGCTGGCCAGCGGGTTCCTGTGGGTGTACGGGCAGGTGTACAGCGGGCCGCACGGCACCCGGGTGCGGCTGGTGCTGCACCAGGTCAGCCCGTCGTCGCTGCGCCTGATCCGGTCCTGGACGCTGCTGCCCACCCGGCGGCTGGTCTCGCTGTCGGACGTGTCGGTGGCCCCGGGACCGGGGCCGGGGCGGACCGTGTGGGTCGGGTTCCGGCGGACGCTGCGGCTGATCAGCGTGACCAGCGGGGCGACGCTGCGGCGGGCGCGGGTGCCCGCCGGGTTCTCCATCACCGACGTGGCGACGGATCCGCGGCGGCAGCGCCTGTACGCGGCGGCGACACCGCGGCTGGGCGGCGGCGCGGTGTTCGAGTACGGGGCCCGCAGCGGGCTCCTGCTGGCGTCGGCCACGGGCCAGCCGGTCGAGTTCGCGGTGGCCGGCTCGGATCTGACCGCGGTGCCGGGAGGGGTGTGGTCCTCGTTCCGCACCGGGATGATGGGCCTCACCGTGCTGCTCCGCGCCCGGGATCTGTCGGCCGTCCCGCTGCACCGGCCGATCTTCGAGTGGACGATGTTCGCGACCACGGTCTACGGCGGTGGTGCGCTGTGGCTGGCCACCATGGACGGGGTGACGGCCTGCATAGGCCCGCAGTCGGGGGCGGTACGGGTCCGGGCCACGCTGCCCGGCCTGCGCGACAGCGGCCGGCTGCTCACGGTGGACCCGGGCCGGCATCTCGTATACGCCATGGGCCAGCGCGGCGTGATAGCGATCAGCGCGCCTCCGGCCTGCTGGGCCAGGGCCTAAGCACCTACGCCGCGCCGTGCGCGCTGAACGTGCACCAGTTGACGAACGTGGCCGGGTCGCCGATGTCCAGCGAGGCCCGGGCCGTGTGCAGGGCCACGGCCAGCGAGTCGCCGCGGGCCAGGCGGTGGTGCACCGCGGTCATGAAGCCCGCGGCGGCCACGTCGGGCACCACGGCCGTGCTGGCCAGCACCCCGGCGGTGCCCCGGGCGAGCAGCGCGCTGACGAACCCGAGTACCTCCTCACCGGCATAAGAGACCTGGGCGCCGGACTCGCAGGAGGCCAGGATCAGCCGGTGCGGCGCCAGACCCCGCGCATACAGCTCCTGCACGGTCAGCGGCCCGTCGCTGAGCAGCAGTGAGGAGAACATCGGGTTGTCCGCCCGCAGCGCCCCATGGCAGGCCAGGTGCACCAGGTCGGCGACGCCAAGGGCGGCGGTGACCCGCTCCGCGGTGCTGTCCGGCGGGGCCAGCGACAGGGCCTGCGGGTAGACCCCGGCCACGGCCTCGACCTCGGCCAGCGCCCCGGGCAGGTCGGGCCCGGCGATCAGCGCTACCCGGCCCGCGGTTCCGGCCGGGCTGATGGCCCGCTTCTGCTGGGCGGCCAGCGCGGACCGGGCCCAGAACGTCGCCGACGGGGCGAGGCTGACGGGTCCGGGGTACAGCGCGGACCAGGGCACACCCAGCAGGTCCGGCACGGGGACGACGACCAGCTCGGGCCATGGAGTAATCCGCAAAGGCTCGACCAGCAGCGCGGACAGGTTCTTGATCCGCAGGTCGGCACTGGCGCGGGCGGCGTCCAGGGGGCGGGCACCGTGCTGCTCGGTCAGGCGGCGCAGGGCGAACAGGAACGCGCGGAGCTGGTCGCGGACCGCGGCGGCCGGGCCCAGCCCGACCAGCCGGCTGCTGCCGCGCTCCCCGATAACCACCGCGACCAGGTCGTCGCCGAGCTTGCCGTAGGTGACCAGCACCCGGCCGGCCAGGTACTTCCGCAGCTCGCCGACCTTGACCGGCCCGCTGGCCGATCCGACCGTGCCGCCCGCCCGCCAGGTGGCCTGCCGGATCCGGTCCTCGATCTCCGCCTGCTCGGCGGTCACCCGCCCGCCTCGCGACCCGGCCGGGCCGGCCAGCCCGCCGGCCCGGCCGGCCCGCCAGGACCACCCGCCCCGCCCGGCTCGTCACCAGGGGCCGCCGCGGCCCGCAGAGCGGTCAGATCCGCCTGGATCTCCTCGAACTTCGGGGGCTCGACGGCCAGCAGCGCGGCCGCCCGGCTGCGCTCCATCCAGTGCAGAACCCGGGCCGGCGACCCGCCGGAGATCACGATGTTCAGCCCGATCCGGCCCAGCTCGGCGCCGTGCCCCGAGGCCAGCGCGCGCAGCTCGACCGACGGCAGGCTGCCCCGGTGCCGGGCCAGGTCGGCCAGTCCCCGCCGGCAGCTGACCAGCGCGTCAGCGGGCCGCTGGGCGATCACCGCGGCCATCGCCGACGCCAGCCGCCCGCGGAGCCGCACCAGCACGGACGCCCCCCGCGCCAGCGTCCCGGCCCGGGTCAGCGCGGTGATCGCCTGGCGGCGCAGATCCAGCGCGGCGGCCAGCTTGCCGGTCACCAGGTATCCCTGCACGGCGGCGGACGTAGCCCCCGCCGCGGCCAGCCGCCGCGCCGCGCCGCGGGCCGCGGCCAGGTCGTCAGGGGTCAGGCCGCCGACCGCCAGCCGCGCCTCGGCGGTGACCAGCAGGCTGCGGGCCCGCCCGGTGCCACGGGCCTGCTGCCGGTAGGCGTCGGCCGCCGCTTCCGACGCGGCCAGCGCCTCGTCGGTATCCCCGGACAGCAGGGCCAGCTGGGCGACACGGAGCTGGGCGTCGGCGGCCATCATCGCGGCGCCCGCCGCGGACAGCTCCTCGACCGCCTTGCGGGCCGCGTCGGCCGCCTCGGGCAGCAGCCGCAGTTCCATCAGCCCGTCGGCGTAGTCGATGTAGTGCTCGCCCAGCGGCAGCCCGGCGGCCTGGTACTCGCGGACGGCGTCGTCGAAGTTGGCCAGCCCCTCGATGAACCGGCCGGACTGAACCGCGACCCAGGCCCTCGTGTGGATCACGTGCGCGACCAGATGCGGCCCGACCTGCCTGGCCAGCGGCAGGGCCTGGTCCAGGCGGCGCAGCGCGGCGGTGTACCGGCCCTGCTCGCCCTCGATCATGGCCAGGTTGTTCGGCACCTGAACCTGGCGCCGGAGGCTGAGCCCGGCGCCGGTCAGCAGCCGCTGGTAGATCGCCGCCGCCTCGTCCAGGTGACCGGTGTTCTGCAGCAGGACGGCCCGGTTGAAGTCCAGCTCGGGGTTGCGGCCGGCCGGCACCAGCGCGGCCGCGGCGCGGAGGTCCCGGTGCGCGGTGGCGATCCGGCCCAGTTCCTGGCTCACCGCGGCGTGCGTGATCAGGATCTCGGCCAGCATCTCGTCGTATCCGTGCCGCCGGGCGATCCTGGCCGCCTCGTCCAGCAGCCAGATCGCGTGGGTCTGCCTCAGCCGGGCCCGCTCCGCCCAGGCCTGCGCGCGCAGGGCCAGGGCCAGGGCTTCCGGGTCGCGGGCCCGCCGGGCCTCGGTCACCAGAAGCTCAGTTTCACGCCGGTGACGCTCCGGGTCGGCGGCGACCTTATCGTAGGCCTGCTGCGCGCGTATCAGGAGATACCCAGGGTGCTCTGAGTGAGTCAAGGGACATACCGCCTCAGGCCGTTGCCGGCCGGTACAAGGCGTCCCTGCTCACCCTCATAAGAGAAGGATCGGTGACCGCAGTGCCCTTTGACGAGGAAAACAGAGGAGAACCGTTCCGGGGAGACTTCCCTGGCTGGGCTGATGACGACCACCGGCGGCGGCTGGGCACCACGGTGCGGCGCCGCTCCGCGGAGCTCGCCCAGCTCCGCCGCGAGCCACGGCGCAGGCAGGGGCTGCTGAGCGCGCTTGACCAGCGGCGGCACGAGCAGCGGCCAGGGGATGGCATCATCCGGTTCGACTATCTGCCGGCCGCCGAGGGGTTCGACACCCTGCTGGTCCGTGGCGAGCTGCTCCTCACGCCAGAATCCTACGGCGCGAGCACCGGTCAGGGCGGTCACCCCGGCGCCACAGTCCGTGACCTGCTTGCGTCCCGGGGGCTGACCGAGACGGACGTGGGCTGCGACTGACCTGCGCGGACGGCGTTGATCCGGCTGACTCACCCCACGATGACCGGTGCGGAGCTTTCCAGCCTGGCACGGGAGCTTCGCTCGCTCGGCCACGCCGCCGCGGTTTGCAACGTCACCCCGACCGGCCCGGTCAGCAAGGCGATCGGCGGCCCCGAGCCGACCACCCCGCCGCCCGGCTCGACGCCGGACGGCCCGTGCCCGGGCACCCCGTGCCGGGTCGCCATCATCGACACCGGCATCACCCCTGAGCTGCGCGCCGACGGCTGGCTGGCCGCCGTCCCGCGCGGCAACGACACCGACCCGCTGGACGCGTTCCCCACGCCCGGCGGCGACGGGATGCTCGACCTCGACGCCGGGCACGGCACGTTCGTGGCCGGCATCATCCAGCAGGCCGCGCCGGACGCCGACATACGGGTGTACCGGGCCATCGACAGCGACGGCGTCGGCAGCGAGATCGAGGTGGCCTGCGCGATGATCCGCGCGGTCCGCGACGGGGCGCAGATCGTGAATCTGTCCCTCGGCTGCCAGACCCAGGACGACGTCCCGCCGATCGCACTGCAGGCCGCGCTGGACGTGATCGCGGAGATCGAGCAGCAGGACGGCCGCGAGGTGATCATCGTGGCGGCGGCGGGCAACTTCGGCGACGAGCGGCCCTGCTGGCCCGGCGCGTTCGACCGGGTGGTGTCGGTGGCCGCGGTGGACGCCAGCCTGGCGCCGATCCCGTGGTCCAGCCACGGCGCCTGGGTGACCTGCGCGACCGTGGGCGAGGGTCAGCGGTCCACGTTCGTGCCTGGGCAGGAGGCCACCCCGGACGGGCAGCACCTGAGCCAGTTCGGCCAGGACGCGTGGGCGGTGTGGAGCGGCACGTCGTTCTCCGCGCCGCAGATCGCCGGGGCGCTGGCCCGGATGCACGATGGCCAGCCGCTCCGCCAGGCGCTGGACCAGCTGCTCGCCACCGGGCAGCCGGTGCCGGGCTTCGGCCGGGCCCTGCTGATCCTCCAGCCGGTCTGACCGGCCGGCCGCGGCGGTCCGGGCCGGCCGGTCAGGCCCGGCCCGCCGCGTGTTCTGGCCCGGCCCGCCGCGTGTTCCGGCCGGGCCGGAAAAGAATCTTCCGCGGGGTGTATCAACCCGGGCAACGGGTGCTCTGCCTGCTAGATGGGTGGGGCCCGCCTGTTGCCAGAAAGGTGCTGATTACCTCGATAACGAGTGCTGTACGCCTCGCGGAACGGCCATCGTGTAGGAGGATGGTGCACGTGGAGGAAACATCCGACGTCAGCAGGCTGGTGCGGGATAGCGCCAGCGGCAGCGCTGAGGCCTGGAGCGAGCTGGTACGCCGCTACGCGCCGCTGGTGATGTCGGTGATCCGCTCCTACCGCCTCTCCCCGGCCGACGCCCAGGACGTCAGCCAGACCGTCTGGCTGCGGCTGGTCGAGCACCTGTCCGGGCTGCGCGAGCCGGAAGCGCTGCCGGGCTGGCTGTCCACGACCACGCAGCGCGAATGCGCCCGGCAGATCGGCAAGCTGCGCCGGGTGCTGCCGGTCGACCCGCAGGAAGACGGGGCCATGAACCAGGCGATCCACGCCGACCTGGACGCGGAGATCCTGCGGGCCGAGATGCGCCAGGCGCTCCGCGACGGGCTGGCCGAGCTGCCCAAAAGGGATCAGTGGCTGCTGCAGCTGCGGTCGGCTGATCCGCCGAAGTCGTATCACGAGATCAGCGAGATGCTCGATATGCCCGTGGGAAGCATCGGTCCCACCCTGCGGCGGTGCCTGGACCGGCTGCGGGATACCGCCGCGATGCAGCGTTACGTCACCGCGGGCTCGCCCGCGGACCGGGGGAAGGGAGGTGACCAGCGTGAGCTCGCTGAGGTGGACTGACGAGGACCTGCTGCGGGAGCTGGGGGGCGCGCTGCGCGAGGCGCCGGCCGACGGCAGCATCATCGCGGCGGCCGAGGCTGCGTTCGGCTGGCGTACGGCTGACGAGGAACTCGAGCTGCTGATGCTGGAGGCCGAGACGAGCCTGGGGACGCTGGCCGGCGCGGTGCGCGGCGCCGGGCCCGCCGCGCCGCGGACGCTGACGTTCCGCGGCGAGCAGCTCAGTGTCGAGATCGAGATCGACGACAACGGCATCGTCGGCCAGCTGATACCGCCGCAGCCCGGCCAGGTCAGGCTGGTGACCTCGGACGGGCCGCAGGCTGCCGCGCAGGCCGACGAGGTCGGCTGCTTCACGCTGCCGCTGCCGCCGCCGGGCCCGATGCGGCTGGACTGCGAGCTGAACGGCAACCGCTTTGTCACCGAGTGGACCGCTAGCTGACGCCGCCGCGCCCGGTCACGCACGCGGGGCCTGCCGCCTGGCAGGCCCCGCTCTCTTTTTCAGGATTACGGTGATCCCGGCGCGGGCCGGGCACCCGGACTCAGATCGTCTTGCGGCGGGACCGCCCGATCGAGCCCGCGGCGCCGGTCAGGCCGTAGGCGATGGCCGCGTGCCACAGCGCGCTGAACACGCCGCCGAAGAAGCCGGCCCCGCCCAGCGTCACGGACAGCGCGAAGACCACGGCCGCGCAGGCCAGCGCGGGCGCCACGGCGAACCGCCAGGGGTTCTCCCGGGCCCAGCGCAGCGCCCGGCCGCCGGCGCCGCTGCGGACCGCGCCAGCCGCCGCCACGGTGAAGAACGCAACCGCGCCCGCGGACAGCGAGCCGGTCACGGCGAGGTGCAGGGTCAGCAGGTGCAGGCCCAGGTCGGCGCCGGTCACGACCGCGCCCGCCGCGCCTGCGACACCCCACGGGGCGTGCGACAGCACGGCCCCGGAGACCGACATCTCTTCCCGCCGGGACAGCCCCGGCTCACTGTTACGTGTTGGTGCCGTCATCATCGCTCCCTGGATTGTGGTCGCACAGAACTTAAGATATATCTCTTCTTGTGCGAAAGCGAGTCATATCTCGACTGATTTCCGGGGCGCCAGGCGCGGCCCGTCCGGCGGCCCGGGCCGCATAGGGTGGTGACAGTGAAACCTGCAGACCGCCTCCCGGGCCGCGTCCAGCGGCTCCCCCGCCCCGGTGACCCCGGGTATCAGCCCAGTTCAGGGCGTAGGGCGAGAGATTCAGGCGGTCACGATAGGCAATCCTCAGCAGGCCTTCAGCCAGCCTCCAGGCTCGTGCGGCTTACTGGGAACGACGGACAGGCACACGGCGATCCGCCCGGCCGGGAAACGTCCCGCAGTGCACCGGGATAACTACCCTGGGACCGGGCAGAGGTGATGGGGATGCAGGAAGACCAGAGTGGCGAGGCCATGACTCCCGGCCCGGCCCAGCCCAGCGGGAGCGACTCTGCCCCCGGCGCCAGTTCGGGACCCGATGACATCGTGCCGGGCCTGCAGCCCCCGTCCGGGGCCCAGCCCGGGGCCGGCCAGCCCGGCTACCCGCCGCCGGCCGGTTACGGGCAGCCGGGTTACGGGGAGCCTGGGTACGGCCAGCAGGGCGGCGTACGGCGGTACGGCCGGCGGTTACGGCCAGCCCGGTT
This sequence comes from uncultured Actinomycetes bacterium, assembly GCA_963770375.1. Classification (GTDB taxonomy): domain Bacteria; phylum Actinomycetota; class Actinomycetes; order Streptosporangiales; family Streptosporangiaceae; genus DASVBE01. The sequence goes on from CAVYPM010000021.1 coordinate 251,419, forward strand.
ACGGCCAGCCCGGGTATGGTCAGCCCGGCTACGGCGGTTACGGCCAGCCCGGGTACAGCCAGGCCAGCGACTACGGCCAGGGCGGCGGGTACAGCCAGCTGCCCGGCTACTGGCAGCCCGGCGGGTACGGGCACTCCGGCGGCTACGGCTACGGCCAGCCGGGCTACAGCGACTACATCCAGCAGGGCCAGCACGGTCCCGGCCGGGGCCGGACCCTGCTCACCTACATCGTGGTGGCCGCGCTCGCCGCCGGGATCGGCGCCGGCGCGGTCCTGACGTTCACCAGCTCGCCCAGCAGCAACCAGCAGACGTTCCAGCAGCCGGGCTTCGGCGGCAACGGCGGCGGGGGGAACGGCAACGGCGGCGGGAACCCGCCCGGCCTGAGCAGCTCCACCGAGCAGGCCATCATCAACAAGGTCCAGCCGGAGATCGTCGACATCACCAGCGAGCTGGGCTACAGCGGCGGCCAGGCCGAGGCCACCGGCATGGTGATCAGCGCGGACGGCGAGATCCTCACCAACAACCACGTGATCAGCGGCAGCACCAAGCTGCGGGCCACGATCGTGGGGACCGACCGGACCTACACCGCCACCGTGGTCGGCTACGACGCCACCGACGACGTCGCGGTGATCAAGCTGCAGAATGCGTCCGGGCTGAAAACGATCCCGCTGGGTGACTCCGACTCGGTCAAGATGGGCAACCCGGTGGTGGCCATGGGCAACGCCGACGGCCAGGGCGGGGCCCGGCCGGTGGTCGGCACCATCACCGGCGTCAACCAGACCATCACGGCCAGCGACGAGGGCAGCGCGACCGGCAAGGAAACCCTGCACGGCATGCTGCAGACCGACGCCCGGATCGTGCCCGGCGACTCCGGCGGCCCGCTGGTCAACGCCCAGGGCCAGGTCATCGGCATGGACACGGCGGCGGCCACCAGCACCTTCGGCGGCCAGTCGGACGTGGGCTTCGCGATCCCGATCAACCGGGCGCTGGACATCGCGCACCAGATCCAGTCGGGCAAGGCCACCGGGAACATCAAGATCGGCCTGACCGGGTTCCTCGGCGTGCTGGTGCCCGGCCAGAACGCCGCCGCCGCCACCAACCCGCACCGGCAGCGCGAGCTTCAGCTGCAGCAGAGCAACGGGCAGGGCGGGTTCGGCCAGTTCGGCGGGCAGCAGAACCTGCGGGGCTGCCTGGCCAACAACCAGAACATGGGCGTCCCGTCGAAGATCGCGCCGGTCGACTCCGGCACGCTGATCGACGGCGTGCTGTGCCGGACCGGGGCCGCCGACGCCGGCCTGGCCAGCGGCGACGTGATCACCTCGGTGGACGGCCACCCGGTCACCTCGCCGTCCGAGCTGACCTCACTGACCGAGCAGTCCCGTCCCGGCCAGAAGGTCTCCGTCACGTGGGTGGACCCGTCCGGCCAGAAGCACACCGGAACCGTCGTGCTGGGCGCGCACCCGCCGGAGTAATCCGAGCCAGGCCCGGCCGCTCAGCTCGACAGCCAGGCGCGCATGCGCTCCTCGCACTGCTCGACCGCGGCCAGCGGGACGTGCTCGTGCGGGGTGTGCGCCAGCTCCGGGTCGCCCGGACCGTAGTTGACGGCCGGGATGCCGAGCGCGTCGAACCGGGCCACGTCGGTCCAGCCCAGCTTGGCCCGCGGGGCGCCGCCCATGGCCGCGGCGAACGCCGCCGCGGGCGGGCTCTGCAGGCCCGGCCGGGCGCCGCTGGCCACGTCGGTCACGGTCACCGGCCAGCCCGCGAAGACCTCCTCGACGTGGGCCCGGGCCTGCTCCGGCGACCGGTCGGGGGCAAACCGGTAGTTCACGGTGACCACGCACTCATCCGGGATCACGTTGCCGGCCACGCCGCCGCGCACGCCGACCGCGTTCAGCCCCTCGTGGTAGGTCAGCCCGTCGACGTCGGGCTGGCGGGGCTGGTAGTCGCGCAGGATGCCGAGGACCGGGCCGGCGTCGTGGATGGCGTTGCGGCCCATCCAGGACCGGGCGCTGTGCGCGCGCTGCCCGGTGACCGTGATCTCCGCCCGCAGCGTGCCCTGGCAGCCGCCCTCGACCACCCCGCCGGTCGGCTCCATCAGCACCGCGAAGTCGCCGGCCAGCTGGTCCGGCACCACCCGGCTCAGCCGCAGCAGCCCGTTGCGGGCCGATTCGACTTCCTCGCAGTCGTAGAACACGTAGGTCACGTCACGGGCTGGAGCGGGGACAGTGGCGGCCAGCCGGAGCTGGACGGCTACCCCTGACTTCATGTCTGAGGTGCCACAGCCGTATAGCGTCCCCTTCTCGATTCTCGAGGGAATGTTTCCCGCGACGGGGACGGTGTCGATGTGGCCGGCGAGTATGACCCGTTCGGGCCGGCCCAGGCTGGTGCGGGCGATCAGCGCGTTGCCGTCGCGGTAGACAGACAGGTGCGGCAGCGGCGCCAGGGCCGCCTCGATCGCGTCGGCCAGGGCCTGCTCACCCCCGCTGACCGAGTCGATGTCCACGAGCTGCGCCGTCAGCGGGCCGGCCGCGAGGCCGAGGTCGAGAGCCATCGCCGCAGCATAGGCGCGAGCCGGAGGGCTGTTCAGGACCGGGCCGGCCGGGAAGATGAGTGCCATGTTCCACGTCGCCTCGGAAGTCGGCCGCCTGCGCCAGGTCATCCTGCACCGCCCCGGCCTGGAGCTGAAGCGCCTCACCCCGGACAACGCCGCCGAGCTGCTGTTCGACGACATGCTCTGGGTGTCCGAGGCGCAGGCGGAACACGACCGGTTCGCCCAGGCGCTGCGCGACCGCGGCGTCACCGTGCACTACTACAGCGACCTGCTGGCCCAGACCATGGAGATCCCGCAGGCCCGGCAGTACGTGCTTGACCAGGTGTTCGACCCGATGCGGCACGGCCCGCTGGCGGCCGTCCCGCTGCGCGGCGCGCTGGAGAGCATGGACCCGGCCGAGCTGACCAGCTTCCTGATCGGCGGCATCACCAAGCGGGAGATCCTGGAGCTGGTCCCCGAGCCGAAGAGCATCGCGTTCCACTCGCTGCTGCCCGACGGGTTCGTGCTCGCCCCGCTGCCGAACCTGCTCTACCAGCGGGACACCTCGTGCTGGATCTACGGCGGGGTGTCGGTGAACGCCATGCGGATGCCGGCCCGGATGCGGGAAACGGTCAGCGACGAGGCCATGTACCGGTGGCACCCGATGTTCGCCGACGGTGACTTCGCGTTCTGGTATCACGGCGCGGAGGCCGGGCCGGCCTCGATCGAGGGCGGCGACGTGCTGGTCCTCGGCAACAACGCGGTGCTGATCGGGATGAGCGAGCGGACCACCCCGCAGGCCGTGGAGATCCTGGCCGACCGGCTGTTCCGGGCCGGCGCGGCAGACCGGATCGTGGCCGTGGACATGCCGAAGTCGCGCGCGTTCATGCACCTGGACACCGTGCTGACCATGGCCGACTACGGGGTCTTCGTGAAGTACGCGGGGATGGGCATGCTGCCGTCGTACACGGTGGAGCCGGGGAGCGGGCAGCACGAGCTCAAGGTCACCGATCACCCGCCAGAGGACATGCACTCGGCCATCGCGGCCGCGCTGGGCCTGGGCCAGATCACCGTTCTCACCGCGACCCAGGACGTCCGCTCGGCCCAGCGGGAGCAGTGGGACGACGGCTGCAACGTGCTGGCGGTCGCGCCGGGGGTGGTGGTCGCCTACGAGCGCAACGTCACCACGAACTCGTACCTGCGGGAGAACGGCATCGAGGTGATCACGATCCGCGGCAGCGAGCTGGGCCGCGGCCGGGGCGGCCCGCGCTGCATGACGTGCCCGCTGGAGCGCGACGCCTGAGTGACGCCCGAGTGGCGCCTGATCACTGAGGTTCAATCTCGAACGGCCTTGTCCGACTGAGAACGTCGGCGTACTGTTGTGAACATGAGTGTTCACTCTGCCGCCGGCCCGGTGCTGCGCCGTGCGGCCCGGCCGCTGCTCGACGTCGCGGCCGCCGTCCTTGTTGCCGACCCGGCAGCGTCCCTGGCCGAGGTGGCCGAGGCGGCCGGCATCGGCCGGACCACGCTGCACAAGCACTACGCGACCCGGGACGACCTGGTCCGTGCCGTCGGGCACCGGGCGATCGACCTGTGGGAGCAGGCGGTCGGCACGGTGACCGGCGAGGACGGCGGGCTGCGGGAGCTGATCGCCGCGATGATCCCCAACGGCCCGCAGCTGGCCTTCCTGTGGCGGACCCCGGCCTTCGACCACGACGACGAGATCAGGGCCCGGCTGGGCGGCGGCGGAGGAACGCTGCCTGGCGGTGCTCAGGCAGGCCCAGGACGCGCGGCGTGCTGTCCGCCTCGGCGCCGGACTGGTGGCTGCGCCAGACCTTCTACGCCCTGATCTACACCGCCGCCGAGTCGGTCCAGGCCGGCCTGGCCCCCCGGGACGCCCCGGCCCTGGTGCTGAACACGTTCCTGCACGGCATCGGCCCATCCGCCAGCTCGCAGCAAGCGCAGCAGCAAGACCAGGAGTGACCATGAGCCAGATAGGGCAGGCGGCCGGCTTCGCCACCCGGCTGTACACCGAGCGGGCCCGGACCGGCTGGGCCGCGTACGTGCAGCGGGACCCGATGGCACTGCTGCGGCTGCGCCCGGGCCGGGACGACCCGTACGCGATCTACGACCGGATCCGGGCCGAGCACGGCACGCTGATGCCGACCCGGCTGGGCAACTGGGCCACGCCCAGCCACCGGGTGTGCAACCTGGTGCTGCGGGACCGCCGCTTCGGGGTCCAGCCGATCGAAGAGGAGCACAGCCGGGATACCGGCGACTCGGACCTGTCGTTCCTGGAGCTGAATCCGCCGGACCACACCCGGCTGCGGCGGCTGGTGACGCCCGCGTTCAGCCCAAAGGCGGTGGCAACCTACCGCGAACGGGTCGAGCAGACCGTCGGCCGCCTGCTGGACCAGGCCGCCGCAGCCGGCCAGTTCGACCTGGTGTCGCAGTTCGCCGCGCCGCTGCCGATCGCGGTCATCACCGACCTGCTGGGCGTCCCGGACGCGAACGCGGAGGAGTTCGCCCGGTACGGCGCCTCGATCGGCAGCGCGCTGGACGGCATCAAGGGGCTGCGCCACGCGGCGGAACTGCAGGCCAGCCAGGCGGCGCTGGAGAAGCTCTTCAACGGCCTGTTCGAGCTGCGGCGGCGCGAGCCCGCCGACGACATCGTCAGCACCCTGGTGGCCGCCGAGGGCGACCAGATCAGGCCCGGCGAGATGCTGCCGATGTGCGTGCTGCTGCTGGTGGCCGGCTTCGAGACGACGGTCAACCTGATCGGCAACGCGGTACTGGCCCTGCTGGACCACCCCGATCAGTGGGCGGCGCTGTGCGCCGACCCCGAGGGCCTGGCCCTGGCCGCGGTCGAGGAAACGCTCCGCTGGGACCCGCCGGTGCAGCGCACCGCCCGGGTGGCGCTGGAGACCATGGAACTCGAGGGCCGCACGGTCGACAAGGACCAGATCGTGACCACTCTGATCGGGGCGGCCAACCGCGACCCCGAGGCCTACCCGCAGCCCGGCGTGTTCGACATCAGCCGCGCGGGCGGCCCGGACCACCTGGCCTTCTCCAGCGGCATCCACTACTGCATCGGCCAGCCGCTGGCCCGGCTGGAGGCCAGGATCGCGCTGCAGCTCCTGGCCGAGCGCATGCCCGGGCTGCAGCGGGCCGGCGCGGTGGTCCGCCGCAACGCGACGCTGATCCGCGGCCCGGTCCGGCTGCCGGTCCGGGCCGCCCCCGCCCGGCGCCCCGTCGCCGCGGTTTAACGCTGAGCAGCAGCGGCTGGCCAGCGGGTGGCTGGCCGGGCAAGGAAGCACGGTGGCTCGGTCAGTTCGCCGCTAGCGTGGCGGGATGCTGATTGTCGAGCGGCCGGGTGCAGCGCAGTGACCGGGACGATGCGGGCGATCGTCGTGCGATCGTTCGGCGGTCCCGAGGTACTGCGTCCCGAGCTGGTCCCGGTTCCTGTCCCGGCCCCGGGTGAGCTGCTCGTCGAAGTGGTGGCTGCGGGCGTCAACCCGGTTGATGCCGGCAACTGCGCCGACGGCAGCTGGGCGGGGATCTCGCTGCCGTTCGTTCCCGGCAGCGATTCCTCCGGGGTCGTCCGCGCGGCCGGTCCGGGCGTCCGCGGCTTCGCCGTCGGTGATGCGGTCTTTGCGATGACAGATTTCCTCGGCACCCGCAACGGTTCCTACGCCCAGTTCCAGGCCATCCCGGCAGCTCTGGCGGCGCCCAAGCCCCGCGGGCTGTCGCACGCTGAGGCCGCGGCCATGCCTTTGGCCGCCGGGACGGCCTTCGACGCCATCGAACGGCTCGCCGTCCGGTCCGGCGAGACGGTTGTCATCTTCGGTGCGGCGGGCGGGGTCGGCGGCTTCGCCACTCAGCTTGCCGCCGGCCGCGGTGCGCGGGTGGTCGCGGTTGGCCGTGCCCGCGCGCACGACTACCTGCGGGAGATCGGCGCAGACGTGACGATCGACCACACCAGCGGCGACCCGGTCGCACAGATCGCAGCCGCCGTCGGCAAGGCTGACGCGCTGCTCGACCTCGCCGGAGGCAATGTCATCCCGCGCGGCCTGCCGCTGATCCGCAGCCGTGGCCGCGCGGCGAGCATCGCGGCGCTGGCCGGTGACCTTGACCTGGCCATCGACCAGAATCTCACCGTGCACGGCGTCCTGGTGCGGCCGGACGGCGCGAGACTGCGAACCCTTGCCCGGCTCGCCGGGAACGGTGCGCTCCAGGTTCGCGTCCGCTCCGAGTACCCGCTCGACCAGGCCGCCGCCGCGCACCGGGAGATGGCCCGCGGCGGGATCCCGGGGAAGACCGTGCTGCGGGCCCGCCCGGAACCAGCGGCTGGGTCAGATGAAAACCGCTGAGATCAGTTCAGTGCCCTGGACGAGCGCTAGCGGGCGTCGTGCAGGACCAGGCCGAGCGTACGGCGGCGGCCGGAGCGGACCACGCTGACGCCGTGCCGGACCGGGGCGGCCGACCAGCCGCGGGAGGACCGGACCGGCCGGGCGCGGGTGGTGAAGACCAGCGCCTGGCCCTGGCCCAGCACCAGCGACGTGCCACGGGACTGGGCCCGCGGGCGCTGCTCGACGAGCAGGAACTCACCGCCGGTATGGTCCGCGCCGGGCGCGTCCAGGCCGATCACGACCTGCAGCGGGAAGAACAGCTCGCCGTACAGGTCCTGGTGCAGGGCGTTCCAGTCGCCGGGACCGTAGCGCAGCAGCAGCGGCGTGGGCTTCGGCTGGCCGGCTGCGTGGCACTGGTCCAGCCAGCCGCCGAAGTCGTCCGGCCAGGGCGCGGCCCAGCCCAGCCGGGCCGCCCAGTCCCGGGCGATGGGCAGCAGCAGCGGCCAGAACGCGGCCCGCAGTTCGGCTACCGGGCCGGGCAGCGGGTTCGCGAAGTACCGGTACTGCCCGGCCCCGAACCGCAGCCGCGCCATGTCGACGGTGGACCGGAACCGGTGGTCGTCGCCGTACCAGCCGGCGATCTCCGCGCACTCGGCCGGGGTCAGCAGCGGCCCGGTCAGGGCGCCGCCGGCGTCGTCCAGCTGCCGCGCCAGCGCGGCCCGGTCCAGCCCGGCCACCCGGCCGGCCAGGTCACCGGCCGGCCCGGGCGGAGTGGTGCGGGCCGCATCCACCGTACTGCTCACCGTGGCACTCACGCCGCCTCCAGATCGAGCAGGATGCGCTTGACCTCGGCGCCGCCGGCGTACTGCCCTAGCGTGCCGTCGCTGCGGATAACCCGGTGGCACGGGATCAGCACCGGCAGCGGGTTGCGCGCGCAGGCGGTGCCGACCGCGCGGACCGCGGCGGGCCGCCCGGCCGCGGCCGCCACCTGGGCGTAGCTGGCCGTCGACCCGTAGCCGATGTCCGGCAGGTGGTCGAGAACGGTCCGGCGGAACCCGTGGGCCAGCCGGAAGTCCAGGTCCACGCCGAACACCCGGCGCCGGCCGGCGAAGTACTCGTCCAGCTCGCGGGCGGCCTGGTCGAGCCGGGCCGGGGCGTGCAGGACCCGGGGGCTGACCTGGCCGGCCAGCATCTCCAGCACCACATCCGGGTCCTCGGTCGGCCAGGCGACCTTGAGCACGCCCCGCGGCGTGGCGGCGACCAGCAGGTCGCCCGCCGGGGTGCCGACCGTGCGGTAGGCGACGTCGAGCAGGCCCTCGCGCTCGGCCTCGGCGGCCAGCCGGGCCCGCAGCGAGCTCAGGTCCGCGGCCGGCCCGGCCGGCCCGGTCAGCTCGGCCAGGAACGCGGCGTCTGGTTCGGTGATCATCATGATGTCTCCTGTCCTGCGTAGCTTCGGCGCAGCGCGGCCACCCCGTCCGCCGCGCTGCGGCGGGCGGCGGCCTCGCTGGTGCCGAGCAGCCGGCCAACCTCCGCGTACGGCAGGTCAGCCAGGTAGTGGTAGGCGACCGCGCCGCGCTGCTTGGGCGGCAGCGCGCGGACGGCCGCCCACAGGCCGGTGTCCGGCTCGGTGGGGATGCCGTGCGGCGACGGGCGGTCGGGCAGCGCGCCGGCCGGGACCGGGGCGCGGGCCGCGGCCCGGTGCCGGTCGATGGCCTTGCGGTGCGCGATCGTGGCCAGCCAGGCGCGCACGTTGCTGCCGGGCGGCAGGTCCGGGTACGCGCGCAGGGCGGCCAGGAAGGTTTCCGACCAGGCGTCGTCTGCGTCGGCGGGGGGCAGCATGGCCCGGCACACCCGCAGCACCGCTGCGCCGTGCTCGGTCACGATCTGCTCGAACGGTGGCATGCTCACACCAGGTAGACGTCCACTACCACGCGGACGTGAGGTCTGCGCCATACGATTTTCCGCCATGAACCCCGTCACCCGCGGGACCGTGACCCGAGCGTGAACCCCTTCAAGTTCCTGCTCGGCAGCGCCACGATGCCTGCCAATCTGCGCAGCTCGCTGGAGGCCGAGGGCATCACGTTCCTGGCCGAGGGCCTGACCGGATCGATCACCTACCGAAACTACAAGGCTCCCGGCAAGCGCTACGGCGTTGCCAAGCAGGGCACCGCCGGGGCCATCGGGATCAGCGGCCAGCGCCTGGTCGTCTGGGTCTCCCGCGGCGGCTACGTTGACGTCCCGCTGGCCATGGTCGGCTCCGCGGTGCAGGCCAGCGCGGATCAGCCGGACCGGGTGAGCTTCAGGTACGACGCGGGCCGTTTCCGCCCGGAGACCTCCGGCCAGGTGGAGATCAGGCTCAAGACCCCGCAGGCCGCGCAGATCATGAACCTGATCAGCACCGCCTAGTCCGCCGCGGCGGGCGCGGCGCGGCCGCCGGCCCGGGCCCGCCGGCGCTAGACCGGCGGCCGCAGCGCGGCCGCCGCCGTGTGCACCGCGGCCAGGATCGCGGCCACCGACGGCCGGTTCACGCTGGAGGCCCGCGCCACCGCGAACACGTCCCTGGCCAGGGCCTGGTCCGGCAGGGTCCGCACCGCCACCCGCCGCTCCCCCGCGGCCAGCGCCAGCCGGGGCAGCGCGGCGATGCCGATGCCGCGCGCCACCAGGCTCAGGATCGTGCCCAGCCCCTCGAACTCCCACGGCACCGGCGCGGCCCCGCCCACCCCGGCCAGCAGCCGGTCCACCGCCTGCCGGGACGGCTCGCCGGCCGGCCCGGCCAGCCACGCCTCGCCGCGCAGCCAGGCCAGGTCGACCGGCACCGACGGGTCGGCCACCGGGTGCCGCCGGGGCACCACCAGCACCAGAGGATCACGCAGCAACGGGGAAGAAACACAGCACCGGCGACGCTTCCGCGGCCAGCCGCCCGACCCAGTCGTCCACCAGCGCGATGTCCACCTCGCCGGTCCGCACCTGGCGCAGTGCCTCGCCGTGCTGGCTCTGCCGCAGCGACAGCTTCAGCCCAGGATGCGACCGGACGCTGCGGGTCAGCGCCGGGGCGAAGGCGACCGCCGCGGTGGGGAACGCGGCGATGGTGACCAGCCCGGCCGGCTCCGGCGCGGCCAGGTCCGCCTCGGCCTCCTCGATCCGGGCCAGGATCTGCTCGGCGTGCCCGGCCAGCCGGCGCCCCGCGTCGGTCAGCTCGGCGGCCCGCGCCGTGCGGTCGAGAAGGGTCACCCCCGCCTCCCGTTCCAGCGCGGCGAGCTGCTGTGACACCGCCGACGGGGTGTACCCGAGGGCGGCCGCGGCGGCGGCGATCGTGCCCCGCTCGGCGAACTCCTTGAGCAGCCGGAGCCGGTGCGTATCTAGCATCAGATTAGCTTATGCTACGCAAGGGAAATAGGCGCTTGTGCTGATTCTTATTTTCATCCACCCTGGTCGGGTACTTGTTTAACCGATGTTCAGTTTCAGAAAATCTTCTGCCCCTGCCAATTTCCGCCGCGCTGTCGCTCGGAGCTGAGCCATGCCTGTAGCCGGGACCGTGACTCCCGCGCCACTGACCTCCCTTGCCACCCTGATCCCCGTGTCCGCCACGCTGGCCGCGAACGAGGCGCTCGACGTGCGCCGGCGTCGCGGTCAGCCCGTTCTCCCGCTCGCCTTCGGCGAGGCCGGCCTGCCGGTCGCCGCCCCGCTGCGCGCCGCCCTGGCGGCGGCCACCGCCAGCAACGGCTACGGCCCGGTCGCCGGGCTGCCCGCGCTGCGCGCCGCCGCGGCCGGCTACTGGTCCCGCCGGGACCTGCCCACCAGCCCGGACACCGTGGTCTGCGGCCCGGGCAGCAAGGCCCTCATCTACGGCCTGCTGATGGCCATCGGCTCGGACGTCGCCGTACCGCGGCCCAGCTGGGTCACGTACGCGGCCCAGGCCGGGCTGCTCGGCACCGGCGCCCGGTTCGTGCCCACCCCGGTGGGCCAGGGCGGCGTCCCCGACCCAGCCGGGCTGGACGCGGCCGCCCGCGCCGCCGCGGACGCCGGCCGGCCGATCCGCTCGGTGATCCTCACGCTGCCGGACAACCCGACCGGCACCCTGGCCGCGCCGGAGACGATCCGCGCGGTCTGCCAGGTCGCCGAGGAGCACGACCTGATCATCATCGCCGACGAGATCTACCGTGACCTGGTGCACGACCCGGCCGCGGCGCTGCTCAGCCCGGCCGAGGTGGCCCCGCTGCGCACGGTGGTGACCACCGCGCTGAGCAAGAGCCTGGCCGTCGGCGGCTGGCGGATCGGCGTGGCCCGCCTGCCGGACGGCCCGCTGGGGCCGGCCCTGCGCGAACGGCTGCTCGGCGTGGGCAGCGAGATCTGGTCCGCTCCCGCGGCACCCATCCAGCAGGCGGCGGCCTACGCGTTCGGTGAGCCGCATGAGATAGGTGTACGGATTTCGCGGAGCCGGTCGCTGCACGCCACGGTGGCCCGCGCGGTGGCGGACCGCTTCCGCGCCGCCGGATTGCCGGTCCCGGCCCCCCAGGCCGCGTTCTACCTGTACCCGGACTTCAACCCGTGGCGGGAGTGGCTGCGGGCCCGGCACCAGGTCAGGACCGGCGCGGACCTGGCCGCGGTGCTGCTCGAGCGGTACGGCGCCGGGGTGCTCCCGGCCAGCGCCTTCGGCGAGGACCCGGCCGCGCTGCGGGTCCGGGTGGCCACCGGGCTGCTGTACGGCGACACCGACGAGCAGCGGGAGGAGACCCTGGCCGCGGCCGATCCGGTGGCGCTGCCCTGGGTCGCCGCCGCGCTGGACCGGATCGGCGCCATGCTGGCCGACTTCGGCCCCTGACCCGGCCCGCCCGGCTGGCCGTCTGGCCACGGTGACCCGGCCCGCTGCTTAATCGACCTGGAGGCGGGCGTCCTGGTAGGCCCGGGCCGCGCCGGGCCGGACCGCCCGGGCCTGCTTCAGCAGCAGTTGCACCCGGCTGATCAGCTCCGCGTTGCTGAACGGCTTGACCAGGTAGTCGTCGGCCCCCGAGTGCAGCCCGCGGAACTGGTCCACGGCCAGGCCGTGCGCGGTCAGCATCATGACCGGGGTGTCGTCCTGCGCACGGATCCGCTCCAGCACGCGCCAGCCGTCCATGGCCGGCAGCCCGACGTCCAGCAGCACGGCCTCGGGGCGTTCGGCCTGGAACATCCGCAGCCCGTCCTCGCCGTTAGCGGCGTGGATCACCGTCAGCCCGGCGCGGCGCAGCACCAGCCGTACGGCCAGCGCGATGTCCGGGTCGTCCTCGATGCACAGCACCTGCGCGCTCACGCCGTCACCGGCTGGTCCAGTACCGGCAGGAACACGCTGAACGTGCTGCCCAGCTCGACCGTGCTTTCCACCTCGACCCGGCCGCTGTGCAGCTCGGCGATGGCCTTCACCACGGACAGCCCGAGCCCGGTGCCCGGCAGGCCCGCCATCCGCGCGTTGGTGCCCCGGACGAACCGCCCGAAGAGCGTGTCCAGCTCGTCGGCGGGGATTCCGATGCCCTCGTCGGTCACGTCGATCCTCCACATCTGCCCCTCGGGCCGGGCGCTGACCTGGACCTTGCCGCCACGGCCGGAGAACTTGATCGCGTTGGACAGCAGGTTGTCCATGATCTGCTGGAGCCGGAGCAGGTCGGCCTTGAGCAGCGGGCCGTCCTGCGTGCTCGCGGTCACCTCGATGCCGCGCTCGGCCGCGGTCGCGCTGACCGAGCGGACCGCCTCGCGGATCAGGCCGGGCACCGCGACCGAGCCCAGGTCCAGCGCGATCGCCCGGGCTTCGAGCCGGGACAGCAGAAGCAGGTCGCCGAGCAGCCGGAGCAGCTTGTTGCCGTTGCGCTGGATGACCGACAGCGCGTCGACGGTGTCCGCGGGCAGCTGGCTGGTGTCGTCCAGGATCAGCTCGGTGAACGAGATGATCGACGTCAGCGGCGTGCGCAGCTCGTGTGACACGGTGGCCAGGAACTCGGTCTTGGTCTCGTCGAGCTCCTGCAGCTGGGCGTTCTGCTCGGTCAGCCGCTGCTGGGTCCGTTCGGCCGCCTCGCGGGCCGCGAACTCCGCCGCCAGCAGCCGTTCCCGCTGCTCGGCCAGGTCGTGCCGGCCGGTGGCGTCGTCCACGCCCCAGGGGTTGCCCGCGCCGCCGGCCCGCCTAAACCGCGGCACCCCGGGCTCCCGCCCCCGCGGTCTGCGCGGCGCATGATCGGCCCGGCAGGCGGGTAAGCCTGGCACCGGAAAAAGTAGTCACAGCCAACGCTGGCGTCCCCCCGGACTATCCCCGTATCCACTGTCACGGCTCTGCATACCCAGCCGGGATGACCCAAACCAGGCCGCGAGCGCGTCCCCTCCCGCCGCCAGTATGCGCCTACCTGCTGCTTTCCGCGCAAGCAGCGGGCGGACCGCAGGTGAATCTTTTACCTGGCGGCAGTGCTAGCCGCTCGCAGTGCTTGCGCGGCAGGCCGGCTCCGCCCGCCCTGCTGGGCGGGCGGCGTTGCGCTCCCCTAGGGTCAAGGCATGACCGGCCTGGCCAGCTACCGCGAGCCCGCGGAGCCCGCGTTCCTGTTCGACCTGGACGGCACCCTGATCGACAGCGTGTACCAGCACGTGATCGCCTGGCGGAACGCGCTGACCCGCCGTGGCATCGACCTGTCGGTGTGGCGGATCCACCGGCGGATCGGGATGAGCGGCGGCCTGTTCGTGTCCGCGCTGATGCGGGAGACCGGCCTTGACCTGTCCGCGGCCGACATCGAGGCCCTCCAGCAGGCGCACGCCGACGAGTACACCGCGCAGGCGAGCTCGGTCCGGCCGCTGCCCGGCGCGGCCGAGCTGCTGGCCCACCTGACCGAGCGCGGCGTGCGCTGGACGATCGCGACCAGCGGCCGGGCCGCCACCGCGCGGCTGGCCCTGCCCCTGCTTGGCCTGCCGGCCAGCACGCCGATGGTGACCAGGGACATGGTCCGGCACGCCAAGCCCGACCCGGACCTGTTCCTGGCCGCGGCCGCGCAGCTGGGGGTCGAGCCGCGGGACGCGATGGTGGTCGGCGACAGCGTCTGGGACCTGCTGGCCGCCCGCCGGGCCGGCTCGCTGGGCATCGGCCTGATGTCCGGCGGCTACGGCCGCGAGGAGCTGGAGCGGGCCGGCGCCTACCGGGTCTACGCCGACCCGGCCGAGCTGCTCGCCCGCGCCGACGAACTCGGGGTCAGGGGTCTCACCCGCGGTGCTGGCGCATAGATCCCGTTAGGGATTTCCTGGCGCCCGCATAGATCCCGTTTGGGGCGGACTTCCGCGGCTTCTGCGCGCCTTGGATGGCTGGTAGCACCGCTGCCCAAGGAGGGCCCCGTGTCCGACGTTATCTACATCGGCCTGACGATCGTCGTCTTTGCCGCGCTCTTCCTGCTGGTCAAGGGGGTCGAGCGAATTGAGCGCTGAGAACATCATCGGCCTCATCGCCGGTATCGCCCTGACCGTTTACCTGTTCATCGCGCTCGTGGCGCCGGAGAGGTTCTGATGAGCACCGCACTCGCGGGCTGGCTGCAGGTCCTGCTGCTGGTCGCTGGCCCTGGCCATCTGCTACGTCCCGCTCGGCAACTGGATCGCGCACATTTTCACCAGCGAGAAGCACTGGCGGGTGGAGACCGGGATCTACAAGCTCATCGGCGTGAACCCGGAGGCGGACCAGAAGTGGTCCGCCTACCTGCGCAGCATGCTCGCGTTCTCCGCGGTCAGCGTGCTGTTCCTGTACGGCCTCGAGCGGCTCCAGCACTACCTGCTGCTGTCGCTGGGCATGGCCAACGTGCCGCCCGCGCTGGCCTTCAACACCGCCGCCTCGTTCGTGACCAACACCAACTGGCAGAACTACTCCGGCGAGTCGACCATGGGCTACCTGGTCCAGATGGCCGGCCTGGCGGTGCAGAACTTCCTGTCCGCCGCGCGTCGGCCTGGCCATCGCCATCGCCCTGATCCGCGGGCTTCATCCGGTCGCGGACCAACACGCTGGGCAACTTCTGGGTGGACGTCACCCGGGCCGTCACCCGGCTGCTGCTGCCGCTGGCCGTGGTGGGCGGCCTGATCCTGGCGGCCAGCGGGGTGATCGACAACTTCGCCGCCTACCACACGGTGACCACGCTGTCGGGGGCGCACCAGACCATCGTGGGCGGCCCGGTGGCCTCCCAGGAGGTCATCAAGGACCTGGGCAACAACGGCGGCGGCTTCTTCAACGCCAACTCGGCGCACCCGTTCGAGAGCCCGAACCCGTTCACCAACCTGTTCGAGATCTTCCTGCTGCTGCTCATCCCGTTCAGCACGCCCGCGCGCCTTCGGCAAGATGGTCAAGGACAACAAGCAGGGCTACGTGCTGCTCAGCGTCATGGCCGTCATCTGGCTGATCGCGGTCGTCGGCATCACTATCTTCGAGGCGCAGGGCGCCGGGCTGGCCCCGCAGCTGGCGCACGGCGCGATGGAAGGCAAGAACGTCGCGTTCGGCACGCCGGGCTCGTCCCTGTTCGCCGCGTCCACCACGATGACCTCGACCGGCTCGGTGAACTCGTTCCATGACTCGTTCACCCCGTTCGGCGGCGGCATCGCGCTGTTCGACATCGCGCTCGGCGAGATCGCGCCCGGCGGCATCGGCGCGGGCATGTACGGCCTGCTGGTGCTGGCCATCGTGACCGTGTTCGTCGGCGGCCTGATGGTCGGCCGGACCCCGGAGTACCTGGGCAAGAAGATCCGGCCGGCCGAGATGAAGTACGCCGCGCTGTACTTCCTCACCCTGCCGCTGCTGATCCTGACCGCGGCCGGGCTCTCCATCGCGCTGAAAACACCGCAGGCATCGATCCTCAACAGCGGCCCGCACGGGCTGACCGAGATCATGTACGCGTTCACCTCGATGGCGAACAACAACGGGTCCGCGTTCGCCGGCCTGACCACCAACACCACCTGGTACAACACGGTCGGCGGCATCGTCATGCTGCTCGGCCGGTTCGCCCCGGAGATCTTCGCGCTCGGCCTGGCCGGGTCGCTCGCCCGGCAGACACCGGTGCCGGTCAGCGTCGGCACCGTGCGCACCAACCAGCCGCTGTTCGCCGGCCTGCTCGTCGGCGTCATCCTCGTGCTGGTCGGCCTGACGTACTTCCCGGCGCTCGCTCTGGGCCCGTTCGCAGAAGGGCTGCACTGACATGTCCGTGACTATTACCGAGGCGCCGGACCGCACCGCAGCCGCCCCCGTCACCCGCAAGGTCGGCGGCGGGCTGCTCGACCCGAAGATGCTGTGGAGGTCCACCCCGGACGCGCTGAAGAAGCTGGACCCGCGGGTCCAGCTGCGCAACCCGGTCATGTTCGTGGTCGAGGCGGGCGCCGCGCTGACCACCTACACCGCGATCACCAAGCCGTCGATCTTCAACTGGACCATCGTGGTCTGGCTGTGGCTGACCGTGGTGTTCGCCAACCTGGCCGAGGCGGTCGCCGAAGGCCGCGGCAAGGCGCAGGCCGACACGCTGCGCAAGACCAAGCGGGAGACCGTGGCCCGGCGGCTGCTGAACTGGCAGCCGGGCCAGGCCGAGCCGGCCGAGGAAGCGGTGCCCGGCACCCAGCTCACTCTCGGCGACCACGTGGTGGTCGAGGCGGGCCAGGTCATCCCCGGCGACGGCGACGTGGTCGAGGGTGTCGCGTCGGTGGACGAGTCGGCCATCACCGGCGAGTCCGCCCCGGTGATCCGCGAATCGGGCGGTGACCGGTCCGCGGTGACCGGCGGCACCACCGTGCTGTCCGACCGGATCGTGGTGCAGATCACCTCCAAGCCCGGCGAGACCTTCATCGACCGGATGATCGCCCTGGTCGAGGGGGCCAAGCGGCAGAAGACGCCGAACGAGATCGCGCTGAACATCCTGCTCGCCTCGCTGACCATCATCTTCATGCTGGCGGTCATCACGCTGCAGCCGATGGCGTACTACTCCGATGCCCCGCAGAGCCTGGTCGTGCTGGTGGCGCTGCTGGTCGCGCTGATCCCGACCACGATCGGCGCGCTGCTGTCCGCGATCGGCATCGCGGGCATGGACCGGCTGGTGCAGCGCAACGTGCTGGCCATGTCCGGCCGGGCGGTCGAGGCGGCCGGCGACGTGAACACGCTGCTGCTGGACAAGACCGGCACGATCACCATGGGCAACCGGCAGGCCACCGAGTTCCTGCCGGTCGCACGGGGTCACCGCGGCGCAGCTCGCGGACGCCGCCCAGCTGTCCAGCCTGGCCGACTACACCCCGGAGGGCCGGTCCATCGCGGTGCTGGCCAAGGCGGAGTACGGGCTGCGCGAGCGCGCCGAGGGCGAGCTGCGCGACGCCGAGTTCGTCGAGTTCACCGCGCAGACCCGGATGAGCGGCGTGGACCTGGCCAGCGGCCGCGAGGTGCGCAAGGGCGCCGCCGCGTCGGTCGCGCAGTGGATCACCGAAGGCGGCGGCCAGGTCGCCGGTGACCTGCAGCCGGTCGTGGACCGGATCTCGGCGGCCGGCGGCACCCCGCTGGTGGTCGCCGAGCGGTCGGAGGGCAGCGCGCGGGCGCTGGGCGTGATCTACCTGAAGGACATCATCAAGGAGGGCATCGCCGAGCGGTTCGACGAGATGCGCACGATGGGCATCAGGACCGTGATGATCACCGGTGACAACCCGCTGACCGCGGCGGCCATCGCCGAGGAAGCCGGGGTGGACGACTTCCTGGCCGAGGCCACACCGGAAGACAAGATGGCCCTGATCCGCAAGGAGCAGGAGGGCGGCAAGCTGGTCGCGATGACCGGCGACGGCACCAACGACGCGCCGGCGCTGGCCCAGGCCGACGTCGGGGTGGCCATGAACACCGGGACCTCGGCCGCCAAGGAGGCCGGGAACATGGTGGACCTGGACTCCAACCCGACCAAGCTCATCGAGATCGTGGAGATCGGCAAGCAGCTGCTGATCACCCGCGGCGCGCTGACCACCTTCTCCATCGCCAACGACGTGGCGAAGTACTTCGCCATCATCCCGGCCATGTTCGCGAGCGTGATCCCGGGCCTGGCCAAGCTGAACATCCTGCACCTGTCCAGCCCGGCGTCGGCCATCACCTCGGCGATCATCTTCAACGCGCTGATCATCATCGCGCTGATCCCGCTGTCCCTGCGCGGCGTGCGCTACCGGCCGTCCTCGGCCAGCGCGCTGCTCCGCCGCAACCTGTGGATCTACGGCGTCGGCGGGCTGCTGATCCCGTTCGCCGGGATCAAGCTCATCGACCTCATCATCCAGTTCATCCCCGGATTCAGGTGATCGACATGAACCGCCTGCCTGGTATCCTCCGGCAGCACATCGCCGCCCTGCGCGGCCTGCTCCTCTTCACCGTTTTGTGCGGGATCGTCTACCCGGTGGTGATGTTCGGCGCGGCTCAGGCCGCGTTCCACCACCAGGCCAATGGCTCCCCGGTGAGCTTCAATGGCCGGGTGGTCGGATCCAGCCTGCTGTGCCAGGAGTTCGTCACCGCCAAGGGCGCGCCGCTGCCGCAGTACTTCCAGCCCCGGCCATCCGCGCCACCAGCGGGGACAGCAACGACTACGGCTGCGACCCCGGCTTCTCGGCCGCGTCCAACCTGGGCCCGAACAACCCGGACCTGGTCACCGCGATCCGGCAGCGGCAGCAGCAGATCGCGGCCTTCGACCACGTGAAGGTCTCGGCCATCCCCCCGGACGCGGTCACTGCGTCCGCGTCCGGCCTGGACCCGTACATCTCTCCGGAGTACGCCTATCTGCAGGCGGACCGCGTGGCCAGCGCCCGGCACATCCCGGCCGCTACCGTGCGGGCGCTGGTCGCCAGCCACGTCCAGGGGCGCACGCTGGGTTTCCTGGGCGAGCCGCGGGTCAACGTGCTGGCCCTCAACATCGCCCTGGACCAGCACTACCCGGCACACGGGTAACGGTGCCCGGCCGTGCGGAAGCGGGCCTGGCCATCTCGGCCAGGCCCGCTCCGGAACCGCTCAGCAGGCCCGATCGGCGGGACAAAGCCGCGCTTCCCGTCCGCGTCCTGGCGTCAGGCAGGGCATATGGTCCGAGATAGCGATCCGCGCCCGGACGGGGATGCGATGGAGTTCAGCGACGACGACGGCCGCCCGCGCCGGGACGGCCGGGGCCGGCTGCGGATCTACCTTGCCGCGGCGGCCAGCGCCGGCAAGACGTACGCCATGCTCAACGAGGGCCACCGGCGCCAGGAACGAGGCGCCGACCTGGTGGTGGCGTTCGCCGAGACGCACGGGCGGGTGCACACCGCGGCGCTGCTGGCCGGGCTGGAGATCATCCCGCGGGCCACGATCGGCTACCGCGGCGGGGTGTTCGAGGAGATGGACCTGGCCGCGGTGCTGGCCCGCGACCCGCAGATCGCGCTGGTCGACGAGTTCGCGCACACCAACGTGCCGGGGTCGAAGAACGCCAAGCGCTGGCAGGACGTGGAGGAGCTGCTGGCCGCCGGGATCGACGTCATCACCACGCTGAACATCCAGCACCTGGAGTCGCTGAACGACGTGGTGCAGAAGATCACCGGCGTGCCGCAGCGGGAGACCGTGCCGGACGCGGTGGCCCGCGCCGCCGAGCAGGTCGAGCTCATCGACATGACCCCAGAGGCGCTGCGCCGCCGGATGGCGCACGGCAACATCTACCCGGCCGAGAAGATCGACGCGGCGCTGACCCACTACTTCCGGGCCGGCAACCTCGCCGCGCTGCGCGAGCTGGCCCTGCTCTGGCTGGCCGACAAGGTCGACGAGGGGCTGCAGCGCTACCGGGCCGAACACGGCATCACGGGCACCTGGGAGGCCCGCGAGCGGGTGGTGGTCGCGCTGACCGGCGGTCCCGAGGGCGAGACGCTGATCCGGCGGGCGGCCAGGATCGCCGCCCGGTCCTCCGGCGGGGACCTGCTGGCCGTGCACATCACCAGGTCCGACGGGCTGACCGGGGCCAACCCGGCCGCGCTGGCCGCGCAGCGGCGGCTGGCCGAGTCGCTGGGCGGCAGCTACCACCAGGTCGTCGGCGAGAACGTGCCCGCCGCCCTGCTGGACTTCGCCCGCGCGGAGAACGCCACCCAGCTGGTGCTCGGCGTCAGCCGGCGCAGCTGGCTGAGCGCCCTGCTGACCGGACCCGGGGTCAGCGTGCGCACCATCCGCGGGTCCGGCGACATCGACGTGCACATCGTCACGCACGCGCAGATGGGCCGCGGCCGGGGGCTGCCCCGGGCCCGCGGCGGCCTGCCGCTGCGGCGCCGGCTGGCCGGGTACGCGCTCGCCGCGGTCGTCGCGCCGCTGCTGACGGTGGTCCTGGCCAGCTTCCGCGACGAGCTGAACCTGACCACCGACGTGCTGGCCTTCCTGGTCGCGGTGATCGGGGTGGCCGTGGTCGGCGGCTTCATCCCGGCCGTGCTGGAGGCGGTGGCCGGCTCGCTGCTGCTGAACTTCTACTTCACCCCGCCGATCCACAAGTTCACCATCGCCGAGGCCAACAACGCCGCGGCGCTGGGCGTGTTCGTTGCGGTCGGGCTGGTGGTCAGCTCGGTGGTGGACGGCGCGGCCCGGCGCAGCAAGCAGGCGGCCCGCGCCACCGCCGAGTCCGAGCTGCTGGTCACCACGGCCGGCAGCGTGCTGCGCGGGCAGCAGGCCCTGGCCGCGGTGCTGGACCGGGTCCGCGAGTCGTTCGGCATGGAGTCGGTCACGCTGCTGGAACGGCCCGCCGACCCGGCCGACCGCCCGCCGCCGGCCTCCCCCCGCTGGTCTCCGGTGGCCAGCTCCGGCGGCCCCGTGGTGACCAGCCCGCAGGACGCGGACGTGGACGTCACGGTCACCCCCACGCTGATGCTGGCCCTGCGCGGCCGGCCGCTGGCCGCCACCGACCGCCGGGTCCTCGGCGCGTTCGCCGCGTACGCGGCCACCGCGCTGGAGCAGCAGCGGCTGGCCGCCGAGGCCGCCGCGGCCCGGCCGATCGCCGCGGCCGACCGGATGCGCACCGCGCTGCTCGCCGCGGTCAGCCACGACCTGCGCAGCCCGCTGGCCTCGGCCAAGGCCGCGGTGACCAGCCTGCGCGCCGCCGACGTGCAGTGGGGCGCCGAGGACCGGGCCGAGCTGCTGGCCACCGCGGACGAGTCGCTGGACCGGCTGGCCCGGCTGGTGGACAACCTGCTGGACATGAGCCGGCTGCAGGCCGGCGCGCTGTCGGTGTTCCCGCGGCCGGCCGGGCTGGCCGACATCGCCGCCCGGGCCCTGGACGACCTGGGCGAGCCCGGCCGGGTGATCAAGGTGGACATCCCCGACGACCTGCCCGAGGTGCTGGCCGACCCGGGCCTGCTCGAGCGGGTGATCGCCAACCTGGCGGGCAACGCGCTGCGGTACGCCCCGGCCGGCCACCCGCCCCGGCTGACCGCCAGCGCGCTGGGCGGCCGGGTCGAGCTGAGCGTGATCGACCGGGGGCCGGGGATCCCGGCCCGGGACCGGGACGCGGTGTTCACCGCGTTCCAGCGGCTCGGCGACACCGACAACACCACCGGGGTCGGCCTCGGCCTGGCCCTGTCCCGCGGCCTGACCGAGGCGATGGGCGGCACCCTGGAGCCGTCCGACACCCCCGGCGGCGGCCTCACCATGACGCTGTCCCTGGCCGCCGCGGAGCAGCCCGAGACGGCCGGGCAGGAGACGGGCCAGGCCGCGGTATGACCAGGGTCCTGGTGGTGGACGACGAGCCGCAGATCGTCCGGGCGCTGCGGATCAACCTGCGCGTCCGCCAGTACGACGTGACCACCGCGGCGAACGGCGCCCAGGCGCTGGCCGAGGCCGCCCGGCACCCGCCGGACGTGGTCATCCTCGACCTCGGCCTGCCCGACCTGGACGGCGTGGAGGTCATCGCCGGGCTGCGCGGCTGGACCAGCGCGCCGATCATCGTGCTGTCCGGCCGCGCGGACAGCACGGACAAGGTGCAGGCGCTGGACGCGGGCGCGGATGACTACGTGACCAAGCCGTTCGCCATGGACGAGCTGCTGGCCCGGATCCGGGCGGTCAGCCGCCGCGGCACGGCCGACGGCGAGCTGCCCCAGGTGCGGATCGGCGACCTGGTCGTCGACCTGGCCGCGAAACGGGTCAGCCGGGCCGGGGACGGCGCCGACGCGATCCGGCTCACCCCGACCGAGTGGCACCTGCTGACCGTCCTGCTCCGGCACCCGGGCAAGCTGCTCAGCCAGCGCCAGCTGCTCCAGGAGGTGTGGGGGCCCGGCTACGCGGACGCGACCGGCAACCTGCGGCTGTACATGGCCCAGTTGCGCCGCAAGCTGGAGCCGGACCCGGCCCGGCCGCGCTGGCTGATCACCGAGCCGGGCATGGGCTACCGGTTCCAGCCCGGGCCCGAGCACCCGGACGCCGCCGGCGGCGATCCACCGCGGTGACAGGCCGCAGCCACGTACCGCAACGCCAGCTGGACCGCCCTGGCCCAGCTGGGCGGGCGGTTCTAGGCGTTGCCGCGTTGCCCCGGCCGCTCCGGGCGGCAGGGGCGGGCGTCACATGTTGATGACGAGGACCGCGACCAGGGCGAGGACGGCGGCCGCGACCACGACCACGACGGCCAGGGTGGCAACCCGGCGTCCCGAGGCCTTCATCGCCCATGGCGCCGTGCTGTCGCTGGGGACGCCCCCCGCGAAGGCACGGAATTCGGCTGTGCTGGCGGAGGTGTCAGGCTCGCGCTCGGACATGCCGACGACTTTAACGGATCAGGCCGGGAACATCTCACGGTCAGTCAGATCCGCGCCAATCCACCCAGACACGTTAAGAATCCCGTCCTGCCTGATCAGCCCGGGTCGTCAGGGAGCAGCACTTCCGGGCGGCTGACCAGCCGGGACAAAACGATCACGCTTCGTGTGCGGACCACGAACGGCTCCGCGCCGATCCGCTCCACCACCCGCTCGAAATGCCGGACGTCGGCGGCCAGGATATGCAGCAGCGCGTCGGCTTCACCGGTAATCGTGGCCGCGCCGATCACCTCCGGGTATTTGCTGACCGCGGCGGCAATTCCGCCCGGGGAGGTGCGGCCGCGGCAGAACAGCTCGACGTAGGCCTCGGTGGTCCAGCCCATCGCGGACGGGTCGACCCGGGCGGCGAAGCCGGTGATCGCGCCGGAGGCGAGCAGCCGGTCCACCCGGCGCTTGACGGCCGGCGCGGACAGCCCCACCTTCGCGCCCACCTCCGCGTAGGTGGCGCGGGCGTTGCCGACCAGCACCGCAACGATCCGGCCGTCAAGCTCATCGAAGGCCACCCGCGCATCCTGTCATGCGCGGCGTCACAATGGCCCGATGCCGAAGCTGCACTACTCCCGCGCCACTGCCGGTGCTGCCCGAGAGGTGGTGCTCGGCCTGCTGCCGCGCACGTTCACCGGCCAGTGGGGGCAGCAAGGAACCCGGCCCGGAGTGGGCGGTCTCCCCCGGAGGGGTATCGGCTCGGGCTGCGGTCCGGCGGGGAGTGGATCGCGGCTGTGCCGGGTGGAGGCGGAGCGCCGCGGCCGTCGACGGGTCCGGTTTCGTGCCCGCCGCCCGCACCGGCGACGGCGTCCGGCGGCTGGTGCTGGCGGCCGGCGCGCGGCTCGGCCCGGGGCCGGTCATCGTGGAAACCTGGGGTGAGGATCCGGACCCGTACCTGGCCGCGGGCTTCGAGCTCACCGAGGTGGTCGCGTTCCACCTGGGCCGGTGCCACGGGACGCTGATGTACAAGGCCGTGGAGTGGTTCTTCCCGCAGCACGGCCAGACCTTCAGCCCGGTCAGCTACGAGAACGTCTGCGCCGGCACCTTCCACGGCACGCACTAGCCGGCAGGCCGGCAGGCGCGGCTGGGGCGGCGGCTTCCGCCGGGCGCGTCGCTGCTCCACCGCGGTGGCTGCCCCGGACGCCAGGATGCCGACGGCCGTGACGATGAGGGCGAGGCCCAGGAGGCAGAGCAGCTTCGGCCAGGTGTCATGCAGATGGGGACCGCGGCTCTCCTCATCGATCATGGCGCCGGCAAACATCGAGGCGAACGCCAGGACCAGGCAGAGCGCGGACTTGGCGGTCGCCCTGGCCAGCGGCCAGCGGCGCACCGGGGCCGGGCGGGCGAACCGGCCCGGCCGGATGCCGGTCCGGGCCATGCCGGTATGGGCGGGAGGTCGGCGATGAGCGCGGCCAGGTCGGCGACGGGTCCGCGCGGCCAGCGCCCGGCCCGTCCGCGCGCCGAACTCGTCCTTGGTCAGCTGGCCGTCGACGAACGCGTCCTTGAGTACCTCGATCACCTCGGTCGCGGTCGGCGTGGCCCGCCCTGAGCTGGTCACGGCCCGCCGCGGCTGGGTCCTGCGGTCCTGTCATGGCCGCCCCTCCCCGCGAGATGCGACTAACGTAGCGCGGCCGCTCCCCGACGGCCAGGTGCCGCGGACGGGCTGAGGGGGGACAATTGACCCGAGGGGTCCTGGCCGGGAGGTGCGATGAGCGGGCACGATGGCGACGGCCGGCGGGTGCCGCCGCCGCAGGGGACCTACGCCGGGCTGCCGTATGACTGGCGGCGGCCGAGCCTGGCCCGGGCCCGGGCGCGGCTGTGGAACCCGGACGATCCGCGGGTCCTCACCCCCAAGTCGTTCGGCTGGGGATGGGCCATCAACTTCTACTGGCTGGCGCACCCGGTGCGCCTGGCCCGGGGCCGCCGCGCCCGCTGACCGCGCCGTGCGCAGGTGCGAAGGTCAGGCCGAGGCGCGCAGGGGCAGCGCGGCGGGCTCGGGCAGACCGCAGGGGCAGTCCGCATCCTCGCACGGGGCCTCGAGCATGTGCTGGTCGCGGCCCAGGCGGCAGGCCGGGTCATCGGTGCACTCGGTGAAGCCGTCCGGGTGCACGAGGGCGGTGCCGTGGCAGTGCTCCAGATCCTGCTCGCAGTCGTAGCAGACCGCGGTAACCGCTGCTGGCTCGGGCATCGGGCGCCTCCTCACCCACAGCCTTATCACCGGGCCAGGACAAAGTGCGGGAGGCGCGGCCGGCCTGCCGCCGGGAAGTAAGCGGTACGTACACGGGAGGTAAGGACGTCTTGCGGCGCCCGCGCTTCGGCGCGGCCGGGGTCAGCACCTCGACCAGGGCGGCCTTGGACAGCCTCGACCGGCCGGGGACGCCGAAATCGCTCGACATTTGCCGGACCCGCCGGGACGATCGGTGCCGTGACAGCCCCGACCAGCGGCCAGGACCCGGCCGCCCCCGCGCCCGGGCCGGTGGCGGTGCGGTTCGTCGCGCTGACCCGCCCGATCCTGGTCGCCCTGCGGGACAGCGACCTGACCGCCGCCAGCACGCTGGCCGGGGTGGAGTTCCCGGAGTTCTTCATCGGCGACTCTGAGCTCTGGCTGTGGCGGCTGCGGCTGTCCGACATCGCCGCGAACCCGGAGGCCGCCCGGTGGATCGCCCGCGCCGCCGTCGACGAGCCCGGCGGATTCGTCGTCGGCCACGCCGGGTTCCACGGGCCGCCGAACGACGCCGGGATGGTCGAGGTCGGCTACACGGTGGTGCCGGAGTACCGTCGGCGCGGCTACGCCCGGGCCATGCTGACGGCCCTGCTGCGCCGGGCCGCAGACGAGCCGCAGGTCCGCGTGGTGCGCGCGTCGATCAGCCCGGACAACGCGGCCTCGCTGGCCACGATCGCCGGCTTCGGCTTCGAGCCCGCCGGCGAGCAGTGGGATGAGGAGGACGGCCTGGAGCTGCTCTTCGAGGTTCCCGCTCGGTAACCTCTCAGCTTTCCTGGATGTGGCATTAAGCCAATCAGCAGCGCGGCCCAGTTATCTTGTGGCATGGACGAGCACCGGGCCCGCCGCGTCGCCGACGCACTGCGCGATCGCGGCATCAACGCCCATCTGCTGCGCGCTGCGAACGGCCGGTTCGGGGTCAGCGTCTCATTGCCTGGCGGCCGGCTGGCCGAATGGGACACCGACGGCACCGCAGGACTGGAAGCTCAGGTCATGCGCGACGGCATGCTGGTCGGGTTCGTCCCGAAGATCGACGGCTCGGAGGAGTTCACCGAGGAGGACATCGTCGACGCGATCGCCAGGACCGACTACGACCAGCCGATCGCCCGGCAGCGCGCCACCGCCCCCGCCGCCGCCCCGCTCCCCCGCGAAGGCGGCGTTTTCCGCCGCTTTCTCGACGGCTTCCGCTACCGCTGACCCTCCCGGCCGGCGGTCATAAGCTCGCGGGCCAGACCACCGGGAACAGGGGGTGGTCCATGGGGGCGCCCGCCGGGAGCTCGTCGGTCAGTCCGTCGAAGGGCGGGGAGGTCCGCCAGGTCCGCGGGGCGTGCCGGGCCCCGGCGGACAGGTAGCGCAGGGACAGCACGCGGCGGCGGCCGGCGAACGGGAAGCCCGGCGCGCCGTGCACGGTCAGGAAGTCGAAGAACACCGCGTCCCCCGGGGCCAGCCCGAATTGGCGGATGTCGAACGCGGACCGGTCGGCCTCGATGTCGGGCAGCTCGGCCAGGCTGCCCTCGGGGAACCAGCGCGCCTCGCCGTCGAGGAACGTGCGCGGCATCAGCCACGGCCCGGCGTGCGACCCGGCGACCAGCTCCAGGCTGCCTTCCCCGGGCACCGGGTCCACCGGGATCCAGGCGCTGATCCCGCGGCCGTCCACGTTGTAGTAGGGCTGGTCCTGGTGCCACGGCGTGCGCTGCCGGGTGCCGCCCTGCTTGACCAGGACGTGATCGTGGTAGAAGCGGACCTCCGGCGTGGCCATGAGTTCCGCGGCCAGCCGCGGCACCGCCGAATGCCGGGCCAGTTCCTCGATCTCCGGGATCTGCCCCCACCGGCAGAAGTCCTCGGTGAACGACCCCGGATCGCCGGGCGAGCTGGCCACCAGCGCCAGCGGGCCCGGCGCGGCCAGCACGATGTCGATCGCCCGCGCCGCGCTGGCCAGTTCGTGGCGGCTCAGCACCCCGCGCACGCAGGCCACGCCATCACGGGCAAACGCCGCGGCGTCGATCCGCTGCCCGTCCACGGTTCCAGGGTAAGCGCCCCCAGCTACGCGCCGGAGTTACGGAACCGTGGCCGGGGCGGGGTCGCCACGAAGTAGGGCGGGCCGCTGCAGGTCTCGATCCAGTAGCCGCCCCGGCCGGTCTCGGCCTTGCGCTTGGCGTTGTCATCCTTGATGGCCAGCCACAGCGCCTGGCTGGAGGATGCGGTCAGGACCACGTCCGGGTCGTCCTGCCGCGTGGCCGTCCAGGTCTCGCCGTCCGTGCTGATGTCGTAGCTCTTCTCCCACAGCCACCGCAGCCGAATCAGCTGCTCCCGGTCAGCCTCGCCCAGCATCCGCGCTCCTTCCCTCGCCGTCCGTTGCCGTCACAATCAGAGTATCCCCGTGTATCCCTCAGTGTATACGGGTAACTTCCGGCAACCGGGCGGATTTACGGGGGGTGTCGGATGTACTGCCGTGACCATGGATTACGAGTCGCCCGTTTCGCTGCACGAGCAGCTCGCCGAGATCCTCCGGCAGCGGATCGCGTCCGGCGAGCTGACCTCGCGCGTGCCGAGCATCAACACGCTCGCGCAGGAGTACGGCGTCTCCCGCCGTACGTCGGCCCACGCCCTGACGACGCTCCAGGAGGAGGGCCTGATCGTCGCCGCGAAAGGCAAGGGCTTCTACGTGAACCGCCGCCGCTAACGGGTCGTCGCCTGCGGCAGAAACACCCGAGGGTCAGTCCCGCCCCGCGGGTGCCCGCCGGGCCTGGATACGCTCAGCGCCTGGGGAGGCGACATGACACGAGTTGGCGGGCAGTTCGGCCCGGACGCAACGTTCCTCGGGGTGCCCCGGGCGGACCTGGACGAGCCGGAATCCTGGGCGGGCACCGACATCATGATCATCGGGGCACCGTTCGACAGCGGGACCTCGCACCGGCCGGGCACCAGGTTCGGCCCGCAGGCGATCAGGTTCACCGACTACCTGCCGCACGACGGGTCACGGCCCAGCCTGGCGCTGGGCGTCGACCCGCTGAAGGACCTGCGGGTGGCCGACGCGGGCGACGTGCTGATGCCGCCCGGCTACACCGAGATCAGCCTGGAGCGGCTGGAGAAGGCCGTGCACACCGCGGCCGCGGGCGGCGCGATCCCGGTCATCCTGGGCGGCGACCACACGATCGCGTTCCCGGACGCGACCGGCGTGGCCCGGCACGTCGGCTGGGGCCGGGTGTCGATGATCCACTTCGACGCCCACGCGGACACCGGCGAGGACCACATGGGCCAGCTGCACGGGCACGGCACCCCGATGCGGCGGCTGATCGAGTCCGGCGCGGTCCGCGGCGACCGGTTCCTGCAGATCGGCCTGCGCGGCTACTGGCCCGAGCCGCCCACGCTGGCGTGGATGGCGCAGCAGAACATGCGCAGCTTCGAGATGTCCGAGGTGGTGGCCCGCGGCCTGGACGAGGTTCTGACCGAGGCCTTCGCGATCGCCACCGACGAGTGCGACGCGGTGTTCCTGTCCGTGGACGTGGACGTGGTCGACCCGGGCATGGCCCCGGGCACCGGCACGCCGGAACCGGGCGGCCTCACCGGGCGGCAGCTTCTTGATGCGGTACGCAGGATCGCGATGGAGCTCCCGGTCGCCGGGATCGATGTGGTCGAGGTGTCACCCCCCTACGACCACGCCGAGGTGACCGCCTTCCTGGCCAACCGGGTCGTGCTCGAAGCGCTGTCCGGCATCGCCTGGCGCCGCAAGCAGGCGGCCGGCACCACCCCGCTCCGCCGCCCCGGCGACCCCCTGCTCGACAACCGCACCTAGTGCTTGCAGCACCGCTGTAGAACGTGTTCTACTCGACCCCGTGGCCGGGAGCACTGCGGTCGTCTAACCGACCGCCACCAGCTCTGGATGCGCCCCGCAGGGGTGCCCGGGCTGCGCAAGCTCAGAGTCAGCGCAGCGCCAGGCCGAGTGCGGTAACGATCTTCCCCCGCCCTTGCGAGCGCCCCGCGACCGGTCAGCCAGCCTGGGTGTAGGTGTCCCCGGCAGCCCACGCGTTGCCGCTGCCGGTCACGTCCACTGACCTGATAGTCGGGGTGTAGCTGATCAGGTAGTGAGTCGAGGCGGCTGACCCGTTGTGACCGTGGAACAGCTGCCTCAGCACCGCGCCCAGGCTGGCGTTGGGTCCCTGGGTGGGCCGGACATTGCCCGGGTCCGGGGCTGTAGCGGAGACGATGCCGTTGTACCGGATGGAGCCGGTGATGTTTCCCTCGCTGAGCAGCGGGCCACCTGGGTTTGCAGAACCCTCGGCCGTCGAGCGCGGGTCCGCGAACCCGGCGAACCTGGAACCGCTGAAGCTGATCTTGACGTTGTATTTGCCATTGGCCTGCTTCGTGGCGGTGACCGTCTCTTTGAGCCGGTCCGTGCCCCACACTGGCCCGCGCTGCGGGTCAGCCTGGGTCGCAGCGCCAGACACGACCGCTGGTGTCTGAGTGCAGCGGCGAGATCGTGACCGCCTTGACCGTGGTGCTGGCCGGGGCCGTGGTGCTGGCCGAGGCGGCGGCAGCGGGGATGATCACGGCGGCAGCCTGTAGCAGCAGCCGCGCAGGCGGTGAGGATTGCCTTCCTCATGATGGGTACTTCCTTCCTTGTAGGACTTCTATGTGTACTCTATTGTGTCTCTATACGATCTGTATAGTGAAAGTGTTGCAGATCACAACCACTCGTATGCGTGGTACAGTGGCTGACATGCCGCGTCCCTATGCAGATCCTGTGGAGATCATCACCGCGCCGGTCCCCGCGCAGTCCCCGTTCATCCCCACCGACGCGAAGATCGTCGTGGGCGCGGTCGCCCCGGCCTCCCCCGACCCGATCCCGATCGTGCTGCTCCCCGGCTTCGAGTACCGGATGCGCGAATGGCGGCACCCGGAAACCCACGAAGTCCACTGGCGACTCGAGCGCAGACGGTCCTCGCAACACGGCGACAACGACGAATAGCCCCACCCTGCGAGCACCGTGCACCTTCAATAGACGCCTGCGCCGTGAGCCGAGCGGCCTATCGAGCATGTCTATGCTTGGGGTCATGCTGGACGTCACCAGGCTCCGGGTTCTGGTCGCGGTGGCCAGGACCGGGTCGGTGACCGCCGCGGCGCAGGAGCTCAACTACGCGCAGCCGTCGGTCAGCCACCACATTGCCCGGCTGGAGGCGGAGACCGGCGCGCGGCTGCTGCAGCGGGCCGGCCGCGGGATCCGGCTGACCGCGGCCGGGCGGCTGCTGGCCGAGCGGGCCGAGGAGATCCTGGGCCGGATCGACGCCGCGGAGAACGAGCTGGCCGCGCACGTGGGCCTGCGTGAGGGACGGGTGCGGATGGCCGCGTTCCCGTCCGCGCTGGGCACGATCGTGCCCGCGGCGGCGGCCCGGCTGGACGCGGACAGCCCGGGCGTGGACCTGAGCCTGACCGAGGCCGAGCCGCCCGAGGCCATGCGCATGCTCCGCGCCGGGTACGTCGAGGTCGCGCTGGTGTTCCGGTATCACGACACCGAGGCCAGCCCGCCGCCGGCGGCGGACGACGAGGGGGCCCGCGGCGTCCTGCTGCTGGACGAACCGGTGCAGCTGATCACCCCGGCCGCGGAGCCGGGCACCGACGGGCCGGACGGGATGAGCGCCGTGGCCGACTTCGCCGGGCACCGGTGGATCGCGGGCTGCGAACGGTGCCGCGGGTTCCTGCTCGGCGCCTGCGAGCGGGCCGGGTTCACGCCGCGAATCTCCTTCACCACCGACGACTACCTGGCCGTGCAGGCCCTGGTCGCCGCCCGGCTAGGGGTCGCCACGCTGCCCGACCTGGCGCTGCGGTCGGCCCGGCACCCGGGCATCGCGGTGACCGAGATCCCCGGCGCACGGCGGCACGTGTTCGCGATGACCTACGGCGAGCCGCCGGACCCGCCCGCTACCGCGCGGCTGATCGAGGTGCTCAGGGACGTGGCCGCCAGCGGGCTCAGCGAGCTGTCTCCGGCGAGATAGCCCGGTTAGCTAGCCCGGTTAGCTAGCCCCGGCTAGATGACCCGGCCGTAGTCCCGCCAGTACTCGTCGCGCAGGCGGCGGCGCATCAGCTTGCCGTTCGGGTCGCGGGGCAGCTGGTCGGCGAAGTCGACGGACTTCGGCCACTTCAGGTGGGCCAGCCGGCCCTCGAGCGAGCCGACGATCTCGGTGGCCAGCTCGTCGCTGGGGACCACGCCGGGAGCCAGCTGGATCACGGCCTTGACCTGCTCGCCCCACTCGTCGTCGGGGATGCCGAACACGGCCACGTCGGCGACCTGCGGGTGCATGATCAGCTCGGCTTCCACCTCGGCCGGGTAGATGTTCACCCCGCCGGACACGATCTGGTCGTCCTGCCGGTCGCACAGGAACAGGTAGCCGTCCTCGTCCAGGTAGCCGATGTCGCCCACGGTGAAGTAGTTGCCGCGCATGCTGCTGGCCGTCTTGACCGGGTCGTCCTTGTAGGCGAACGGCCACGGCCCGACCGACATGAACACGCCGCCGGGCTCGCCGGGCGGGCACGGCTGGCCGTCCGGGCCGACGATCATGATCTTGCTGCCCGGCCACGTCCGGCCGACGGTGCCCGGCCGGGCCAGCCAGTCCTGCGGGGTGGCCATGGTGCCGCCGCCCTCGGTGGCCGCGTAGTACTCGTACAGCACCGGCCCCCACCACTCGAACATGGCCTGCTTGATCCCTGGCGGGCACGGCGCGGCGCCGTGCAGCAGCCACTGCATCGAGGACAGGTCGTACCGCTGCCGGGTCTCCCAGGGCAGCGCGAGCATCCGCTTGAACTGGGTGGGAACCATGTGCGTGTTAGTGATCTGGAAGCGCTCGGTCAGCTCCAGGGCCCGCTCGGCGTCCCAGCCGTCCATGCAGACCAGGGTGTGGCCGAGGTGGACCGCCCCGCTGCCGAAGATGGTGCCCGCGGCGTGGTAGTTCGGCGCGGTCATCAGGTGCGCGTGCGCCGGTCCCTCGGTGAACCCGAAGAAGTTCAGCAGGATGTTCGAGGTCACGGCCATATCGTCCGGGTCCTGGCCGGTCAGCGCGCCGCCGCACGCCCTTGGGCCGGCCGGTGGTGCCCGAGGTGTACAGCATCGAGGTCCCGGACGTGCGTCCTGGCGGGTCAGTGATCGGATGGCCGGACCGCAGTTCCTCGACCGGGGTGAAGCCGGGCACCGGGCCGTAGCTGAACCGGGCGCTGGCCGGCAGCCCGGCCAGGTCGGCCGCGGCGGCCCCGGCGTCGCCGAACCGGTCGGCCACGAACAGCGCCTTGGCCTCGCAGTCGCGCACGATATAGGCGATCTCCGGCGGGGTGAAATGCCAGTTGAGCGGGGTGAAGTACCAGCCGGACTGGAGCGCGGCGAGGTAGACCTCGAGCGGCGCGACGCCGTTGGGCAGCAGCGCGGCGAGGCCGTCGCCGCGCCGCAGGCCGAGAGCCAGCAGGCCGTGGCTGATCTGGTTGACCCGGGCCTGCAGGTCGCCCGCGGCGTGCACGGTGCCGTCGGCCTCGATCACCACGGTCCAGTGGGGGTCCTCGCGTGCGCGGGCCCAGAAACCGCGAGAGCCCACTTCTGCACCTCCAGTCCCGCCCCGCCCGTACGGCGGGTTGCACCTCGTCAGGCTAAACCGGTCCAGGCGGCACGCCAATGCCCCCCAAGGGACCCATAGCCGGCCTATCCCCTGATGACCGGTTAATGGTGCTTTCGTGACCGGCCCACTAGCGCGCCCGCCGGTGCTACGGGACCATGCCGACGGTCTGGTAGCGCGGGGTGCTGCGGGACGGCCGGCGGCGCCGGCTCACCGACAGCAGGATGCCGGCGGCCAGGATCACCGCGCCGGAGATGCCGAGCAGCAGCGGCACGGTCGTCGTGATGGACACGATCGCGCTGCGGTGCGGCCGGTCGGCGGCGGCGATGGCGGCCACCGACGCCGGGGTGACCTGGAAGTCGCCCTTGAGCAGAACCAGGCGCTGCTGGCCGCCGGACCGCAGGGTGAGCTTCTCGTTGTGCTCCTCGTCGAGGACCGTGCCGGTCACCGGGTCCACCCAGTAGGTGGCGATGGTCTGGTAGAACTCGTCCAGCGTGACCGTGGCCTGGCCCTTGAGGCCGACCAGCTGGCCGGGCAGCTTCTGGGTGCCCACCTTGGCCGCGCGGACCACCTCGGTGTACCGGTTGACCGGGATGCCGGCGATCGTGGAAGTGCCGGAGAAGGCGGCCGTCACCGGCCGCCGCAGCACGGTGTCGAAGACCTGGTAGGGCTGCTGGCCCGCGCCGATCGGCCAGGTGAAGGCCTGGCCGGACTGCGGCCCGGTGTAGGTGCCGGCCGCGCTGCTGATCGCGGCGCCGCAGCAGGTGACGGCCTCGCCCGAGCGGCGGTCGAACGCGGACCGCTGGGTCACCGCGTCGTAGGGCACGCCGTTGGTCGTGTCGATGTAGGAGCTAGAAACGGTTCCACACCGCGCGGTGGTCCGAGCCCGCCGCGCTGTCGCCCACGGTCGTCCTGGTCACCCGCATGGTGACCCCGGACAGCGGCTTGGCCTGCGCGGAGCTGAAGTAGGTGACGTCGCGGGCCGCCAGGGTGGCGATCTGGTACTCGTTCAGCGGGAACTTGACCACGTCCCCGGCCACGAAGTAGCGCAGCAGGACGCCGGAGACCAGCAGGAACGCGCCGAGCCCGGTGAGGACCAGGCCGAGGATGCCGAGCACGCCCAGCGGCTGCCGGGCCGGGGCCTGACGGCTGGGCGTGGTGCCGCTGCCGGCGACGGTGGTGGCCACGCCGCGGTCAGCCGGTGCCGTAGTTGTACAGCGGCGCGTTGGCGGGCGTGCCGCTGGTCATACCGCTGAGGTAGATCGCGGTCAGCATGCTGCCGCCCACGGCCAGCACGGCGCCGATGGCGATGACGATGAACAGCCGGGCCAGCACCGGGAGCTCCTTCCTGCAGGACAAGCCCAAGCGTAGGCCGGCGTCCCCCCGCCAGCCAGGCAAACCAGCGAAAACTCCGCCATCCGGCCTGTTCCGCGGACACCCGGTGCAATCCCACCCAGCGGGCGCCGCGGCGGCTACCGCACCTTGCCAGCCCTCCGCCGCCAGACTTAGACTGAATGTTCAGTCAATAGCGTCAGGAGGACGCAATGACGATCCAGCAGGCCCCGCGCACCGAATCCGGCCCCGGCCGGACCGCC
>CAVYPM010000022.1:0-249908 GCA_963770375.1 uncultured Actinomycetes bacterium
GGGACCAGGCCCGATCTGAACCGCATCATCGCCGAGCAGGAAGAGATCTTCGTCCGGCGCCAGCCCGGCTCCCGCGAACTGGCCAGCCGGGCCAGCCGCGCGCTGGCCGGCGGGGTGGTCTCCAGCTGGCAGATCACCGCACCGCAGCCGGTCTGGCTGAGTCACGGCCTGGGTTCCAAGGTGTACGACGTGGACGGCAACGAGTACGTCGACCTGCACGGCGGGTATGGCGTGACGCTGGCCGGCCATGCACATCCGGCCATCGTGGAGGCGGTCCGCGCCCGGGCGGCCGGGGCACGCACTTTGCCCAGCCGACCGAGGACGCCCTGCTGGTCGCCGAGGAGCTAGCCCGCCGGTTCGGCTTGCCGCAGTGGCGGTTCGGCAATTCCGGCACCGAGGCCACCATGGACGCCGTTCATCTGATGCGGTCCATCACCGGGCGGGACATGATCATCAAGGTGGAAGGCTGCTACCACGGCCACCACGACTCGGTCCAGGTGTCGGTGATGCCCGAGCCGGACGAGGCGGGCCCGGAGGCCCGCCCGGCCTCGGCGCCGTCCAGCAGCGGCATCCCGGGCGCGATCACCCGGCTGACCCTCGTCGCGACGTTCAACGACCTGGACAGCGTGGCCACGCTGCTGGAGGAGCACCCGGGCCAGATCGCCGGGATGATCCTCGAGCCGATCATGATGAACGCCGGAATCATCATCCCCGAGCCCGGTTACCTCGCCGGGCTGCGGGACCTGCTGCACGCGCACGGCGCGCTGCTCGCCTTCGACGAGGTGAAGACCGGCTTCACCACCGGGCCGGGCGGGGTGACCGCGCTGTCTGGCGTGCAGCCTGACATCGTCTGCCTCGCCAAGTCGCTCGGCGGCGGCCTGCCCGTGGCCGCGGTGGGCGGTACCGCCGAGGTGATGGAGCACGTCGCCAGCGGGGAGTACGAGATCATCGGCACGTTCAACGGCAACCCGCTCGGCATGGCCGCCGCGCGCGCGATGCTGTATGAGGTCGCCACCCCGCAGGCATACCGCAGGATCGAGGAACTGGGCACCCGCGCGGCCAGCGGGATCGGGCAGGCGATCGCTGCGACCGGGCTGGCCGCCCACGTGGTGTCGGCGGGGGCCAAGGGCTGCGTGATGTTCTCCCCGCAGCGGGTCCGCAACTACCGGGATTTCCTGTCCGTCGACAACCGGTACAGCCACGCGCACTGGCTGTTCCAGCACAACGGCGGGGTCTTCCTGCCGCCGTGGGGGAAGATCGAGCAGTGGCTGATCTCCGTGCAGCATGGCGCAGCGGACATCGACCGGCTGGTGACGAACTTCCGTGCGTTCGCCGCGGCGATCACTGATAATCCGGGGTTAGATCTTGCGCCCGGCGGCGGGCAGGAGTAGAAGTTCCAAGGGATTGACCGAATGTTCAGTCAGGGTCCAGGAGCTGTGGTACAAGGATCCATTGACCCGCCAGTCAAAGCAGGAGATCTCGAGCCGTCAAGACTTGGTGAAGGGTGTGGCCGGCAATGGCAAGACATCCCAAGGAACGCCCAGCCTCGCACGAAGGTATGACCAGAAGGCAGCTCCTCAAGCGATCCGCGGCGGCTTCCCTCGCGTTGCCCGGGGCAGTGGCGTTCCTCGATGCATGCTCAAAGCCTGGCACCGTCACTTCCGCCAGCACACACGCAAACGGCCCTGGAGAGGGGACGTACTGGCCGGCTGGCTCGCCCTATCCGCTGGCGCGGCAGGACTCGCCCGTGACGTGGAAGCTGTGGCGTGAGCCCATTAAGCCGGGCCTGGCGCCGGAGAAGGGGGCGACGCTTCAGATCTACAACTGGTCCGACTACATCTTCACGAAGGTGGTGAAGGAGTTCTGCGCGGCCTACAACTGCAAGTACCAGATCACCACGTTCAACAACATGGACGAGGGCCTGGCGAAGATGCGCACCGGGCAATTGCAGTTCGACGTTCTTCTTTCCGACCCCAGACGTCCTTGGCAAGCTCGTCACTAGCAAGCTGATTCAGCCGCTCAGCCACAGTTACATTCCGCACCTGGTCTCCGACGTCTGGGAAACCTACCAGAACCCGTTCTACGACCAGCGCTGGCATTACACGGTCCCGTACACTGCGTACACGACGGGGATCGGATACCGGCGTGACCTCATCCCCGACGCTCAGATCCGCGGCATGCCGAACCCCTATGAGATCTTCTGGGACACCAAGTTCAAGGGCAAGGTCGGGATTTATGATGATTACCGCGAAGCCATCTCCATGGCTTTGCTGAAGAACGGCATCACCGACCTGAACACCGGGAACCCGAAGAACATCAACGAAGCGCAGAAGACGCTGACATCGCTGATTAACGCGGTGAACGTGCGGACCAGCACTAACGGTGTCTACATCGGCATCCCGAAGGGCACCTACGACATCCATCAGGCCTGGTCGGGAGACATTACGGCGGCCTGGCAGTACACGCCGACGCAGAACATGAAGACGTGGCAGACGCTCGGGTACTGGTTCCCTTCGAGCCGCAAGGGCACCGTCTTCAACGACACAATCACTATTCCCGCCAATGCGCAGAACCCGGTGCTGGCGCATCACTTCCTTGACTGGATGATGACGTACAAGAATTCGATGCTAAATTTCTCCTGGAATGGGTATCAGCCGCCGCAGCGAAAGGCGGATCCCGCGACGCTCACCACGACCAAGAGCTACTACGGAGAGCCGTACGTATTCCCGTGGCTGTCTGACGCGGTGGTGCGCGAGAGCGACTTCCACACCGGGTACTTCGAAGAGGAGCTCACGCCCCAGGTAGATCAGCTGTGGCACAACGCATGGCAGGCGTTCAATAGTGCCTGACCGGCCGGCCTCTCAGCCTCGCCGCCGGGTAAAGATCCTGCCACGGAAGCAGCCGCGCAATGAGGCCTCGGGGGCATGGCATCCGCGCTGGTACTGGCCGGGGTTCGCGCTGCCTGGCACGCTGTGGATGCTGATACTCTTCGCGCTGCCGTTCTATGTGGTCGTCTCGATCGCATTCGGCACGGTCGATCCGGTCTTCCAGAGCCCGCTGCCCGTGTACGAGCCATGGTGGTGGACGAAGAGGTATCTGCTGGAGGAGTGGCACCTCGTCACCGGCCAATTCCGGGCTGCGGAGGTGCGCACGCTCGTCTATGTCGTCCTGGCGACCGCTATCTGCTTGGTGATTGCCTACGCGGTCGCGTACTACGTCGCCAGGTTCGGAGGCAAGAGAAAGGGGCTCTTCCTGGCGCTCCTGATCGCGCCGTTCTTCATCAGCTACCTGATGCGGATGCTGTCCTGGGTCGAGCTCCTGCAGCCAAACGGCTATGTGAACAGCCTGCTGACGTTCCTTCACATCACGCCGCATCCGGTCAACTGGCTCGCCGGGGTGCCGTTCACCGTCGTGATGGGCCTCGTGTACGGCTATATCCCATACATGATCTTGCCGCTCTACGGGTTCCTCGACCGGATCGACCAGAGCCACCTCGAGGCAGGGCGTGATCTCGGGGCAAACCCGTTCTCGACGTTCGTACGGGTGACCCTGCCGCTGTCGAAGCCAGCGATTCTGGCCAGTCTGGTGATCGTCACACTACCCATGTTCGGCGACTACTACACGAACAACCTGCTCTCGGGCTCCCCGAAGACCACGATGTTCGGGAATCTGCTCGATAACTCCATGGAGTCGACCGGTCAGGGCCCGGAGGCGGCCGTCCTGGTCCTGTTCCTGGTCCTGTTCCTGATGATCCCGATGCTGTACTACATGCGCGAAACCGCGAAGGCGCAGAGGAACCAATGAGTGAGACGGTTAGTCAGCGGCCCTCAGTCGGTCACCGGGGGGAGGGACCTGTCGCCCTGCCACCCTCCAGGAGCACCAGAACGCCGCTGGGATGGTGGCGAAACCCCTGGCGCCGGCCGTACATCATTGCCACCGTTACCTGGATGTACCTCGCGTGGTCCCTGCTGCCAGTCCTGATAGCCATTGGGATCTCGTTCAGCGCAGGACGATCGAACGCCGTCTGGCAAGGATTCTCCACCCAGTGGTGGTGGGGACACCCTGCATCCGACCCATCCGGGGCGCTGCTCGTTAGCCCGGAACTGCACGCGGCGCTGATCCAGAGCCTGCGCCTATCGTTCCTCACCATGTTTATAGCGGTGCCTATCGGCGTGGCTTTCGCGATCGGCATATCCCGCTGGCGCGGGCCGGCGCCGGCCGGCGCCAACTTCCTTATGCTGTTCTCATTCGTGATACCCGAGATCATCATCGGGATATCCATGTTCCTGTTCTTCACCTACTTGCTGAAGTTCGTGCATCTCGGGACAGGTGCTCAGCTGCTCTCCCTGGTGACCTACCAGGTCTCCTACCCGGTAATCATCGTCCGGGCCCGCATGCTATCGATCGGCAAGCAATACGAGGAAGCGGCGACGGATCTTGGCGCCTCCCCGACCCAGGCCGTCCGCAGAGTCTTGCTGCCCCTGCTGTACCCCGCAATCCTGGTCAGCTACGTCCTGGTGTTCGCCGACACGATCGACGACTTCATCACCGTCCGGTATCTGTCCGGTGGCGCCAGCACTGAACCGCTGTCGGTGAAGATCTACAACTTTTCGCGAGGGTCGCTCACGCCGGCTATCAACGCCGCCGCTACCTTCCTTCTGTTCTCGACGCTCGTGATCGCTGTCATCGGGGTGTTTCTGTATCGTCGAATCACGAACGGTCAACGGGGCCAGACGAAGGAAATGACTGACTACCTGACCTGAGGTCCCTGGAGGCACCTCAGTGATCACAGGGTGGAGACGCCATCGCTGGGCTGTAGTGCGGCTGCCGCGGCTCGGCGGCCCTGCATCGGAAGCGCCCTCACTAAGCGCCGGTTCACAGCGTGTCCTGGTTCTTACCGTTGCGCCAGTTCGCCATCCTGATGACCGGAGGAAGCGAATGGCGCCTTTTCCTCGCTGGTAACTTCGGTGTCGTCGGCGAGCACCCGGATCGCGTCGGTGGGCAGATGGACGCTCACGGCGGTTCCCTGCTGCCAGGGCGGGTCTCCGCCACGGTTCTGGATGTAGACCTGCAGGGTCTCGCCATGCGCTAGGTGAACGAGGACCTGGATGATGGAGCCCACGTAGAGCACGCGCTCGACCATACCCGGGATCCGGTTGTCGCCCGGGGTCCCCTGATCCTCGAGCTGAACCCGCTCGGGCCGGATCACGACTCTCATCGGTCCCCGGGCGCTCAAGTCACCACGGGTGGCCGTGAACGGGAAATCACCCAGGCGTAGCCTTCCTCCGCCGTCCCCCAGTGCCGACATCAGGTTGGACACCCCGAGGAAGTCGGCCACGTATGCGGTGGACGGCTCTTCGTAGACCTCAGCCGGACTGCCAATTTGCTGGATCCTGCCATTCGACATCACGGCCAGGCGGTCGGACATAGTGAGCGCCTCCTCCTGATCGTGGGTCACATAAATAAATGTGATCCCGACCGTTTCCTGGAGGGCCTTAAGCTCTATCTGCAGGGCCTTCCGCAGCTTCGCGTCCAGGGCCCCCAACGGCTCATCAAGCAGTAGAACCGACGGGTTCAGAACAAGGGCCCGAGCCAGGGCCACCCGCTGCTGCTGCCCTCCAGAGAGCTGGCTGGGCCGACGCTTCTCAAGCCCCTCCAGCTGCACCAACGCGAGCGCCTCACGGACCTTCGTGGCCGCCTCGGATTTGGAGATGTGCTTATACCGGAGCCCGAACGCCACGTTGTCGAATACCGATAGGAATGGAAAGAGCGCATAGCTCTGGAACACCGTGTTCACGTTCCGGTGGTGCGGCGGCGTACGTGCCACGTCCCGGCCATCGAGGAGAATACGCCCCGCGGTGGGTTGCTCGAAACCCGCGATGAGCCGAAGCGTCGTGGTTTTCCCGCACCCCGAGGGGCCCAACAGGGAGAAGAACTCCCCTTCGGGGACGTGCAAGTCGATTCCGTCGACAGCGGTGGAGTCGCCGAACCGCTTCACCAACTCGATCAGCTGGACATCGCCACCGGACACTGCCGTCCTCCGATCACGCTCAGGCCCGCACCGGCCTTCGACTTCGACCTGAACCGGTACACGTCCTCGACGCGTCCTCCGGCCACCGGCTACCTCCTGCTCAGTTGCGGCCGCGCCGCCGGGCTCCAGGGGAATCCGAGCTGGCCGGACGCGTACTTCATCGACAACTCGAACGCGCGGGCCGGGGTCACCTGCGGATCCTCCAGCGCGATCGGCACTGCGAACCCGTCCAGCAGGGCAGACAGCCTAACCGCAAACCCCTCGGCGCCGACCGCGGCGAACTCGCCGGCGTCCTGCCCGGCCTGCACCAGCGACCGGATCATCTCCCGCCACCGCTCGTCGAACTTCTGCCGGACCGCGGCCACCCCGGGGTTGCGGGCGGACTGGGCCCATAGGTCCAGCCAGAGCAGCCACAGGTTCGGGTCGATGTCATCTTCGGGCAGACAGGTCATGGCGATGAGCTCCTCGAGCCGCCCGGCCGCGGTGCCGATCGCCGCCATCCGCTGGTGCCGCCGTACCAGGTCTTCCGAGTAGCGGATCGCCTCGGTCAGCAGCTGGTCCTTGGTCTTGAAGTAGTAGATGACCAGCGCCGGGCTGGCGCCCGCCCGCTCGGCCACGTCGGCGATTCGGGTGTCGGCATAGCCGCGCTCGACGATGACCTCAGCGCAGCCTGCAGCATCTGCTCACGGCGCTGGTCGGCCATCCCTTCCCCGCCGGGCGGCCGGTTCACCCGGCCGTCCCCGCGTCGCCGGACTGCCCTTACCTTCACCCGGAGATTCCCGCCGCCCGTATGCTCCGTTATCCGGCCATCCTCGTCCGTCCAGCGCGGGCATGCCAGCGCCGTGCAGCCAGCGTGTGCCCGCGCCCCTTGCCGGGGCGTCTCCATGCCCGCGCTCCCTTGCGGGAAAGCTTAGCAGGCTCCTAGACTGAACATTCAGTCAATCTGTCATCCGAGCACCCCGCGATCAGCGTGCCGATGTCGGTGATCATCTACTCCACGCAGCACGGCGGCAACGGCGGCCCGGCGCTGAACGCGCTGGCCACGATCATGCTGCTGCTGTCGTTCGTGGTCGCCGGGCTAGGCTTCCTGGGCTACCGGTGGCTGAGCCGCGGCGAGCGGATCGACCGCCAGGCCGCCCTCACCACCATCGCCGGCGCCTGACCGGTACTCCGCCCAGGCCATCGCGACCAGCGCGGGAACCAGGTCGGTAGACCGGCGCACCACCCACGCGGTGCCCTTGGTGGCCAGCCAGCCCGCCACCGCCAGCCTGCCCGGCGGCGGGTTCTCCGGGTCCGCGGACGGCTCCGCGCCGACCGGGTGCCCGGCCTCGGCCAGCAGGCCGTGGAACCGGCGGGCCACGTGCCGGTGCCCGCGCTCGCTCGGGTGCAGCCGGTCCGCCGCCCACATCTGCCGGTCGTAGGTCTGCGGGTCGCGGGCCGCGTCGAAGTGCACGGTGCCGTGCCGCGCGTGCAGCCCGTCCATCACCGCGTTGATCTCGCGCGCCCGCCGGGCCAGCGGCCGGGCCAGCACCCCCGGGATGCCGAGCATCTGCCCCGGGTCGGGCAGCCGCATGGTCAGCACGGTGGCGCCCGCCGCGTGCAGCGAGCCGACCGTGCGGGTGGCCGCGGCGGCGAACGCGTCCAGGCTGAAGTCGGCGCGCAGCGTGTCGTTGATCCCGATGACCAGGCTGGCCAGGTCAGGGCGTAGCGCCAGCGCGGCCGGCAGCTGGTCCTGCTCGACGTCGGCCATCCGGGCCCCGCTGGTGGCCAGGATGTGCAGCCGCGGTTCCGGCAGCCCGTCCGCGAGCAGCGCCGCCCAGCCGCGCCAGCCGCGCCGGCCCCCGCTCCGGCCGGCCGGGTCGCCGATGCCGAGCGTGATCGAGTCGCCCAGGGCCGCGAACGTGGTCATGCCGCTATCCGGTCCGTCACCGGCTGGGCCGCCAGCACCGCGTCGTAGTGGCCGAT
Source organism: uncultured Actinomycetes bacterium (assembly GCA_963770375.1). Taxonomy (GTDB): domain Bacteria; phylum Actinomycetota; class Actinomycetes; order Streptosporangiales; family Streptosporangiaceae; genus DASVBE01. The sequence continues at coordinate 7,997 of CAVYPM010000022.1, forward strand.
CAGCTCGTCGCACAGGGCCGGCCAGGTGCGGCCGGTCATCGCCCGGCGGGCCGCCGCGGACTGCGCGGCGCGCAGCGCGGGGTCCGCGGCCAGCCGGGCCACCCCGGCGGCCAGCGCCGCCGGATCGCCCGGCGCGACCAGAAACCCGGTTACCCCGTCCTGGACCAGGTCGGCCGGCCCGCCCGCGGCGGGCGCGACCACCGGCAGGCCGCTCGCCGCGGCCTCCTGGATGGTCTGGCCGAAGGTGTCGTGCGGTCCACTGTGCACGAACACGTCCAGGCTGGCGTAGATCCGGGCCAGCTCTTCCCCGCAGCGCTGGCCGAGGTAGACCGCGCCGGGCACGGCCCGGCGGATCGCCGCCTCGGCCGGGCCGCTGCCGGTGATCACCAGCCGCACCCCGGGCAGCCCGGCGACCTGGGCCAGCAGGTCGACCCGCTTCTCCGCGGCCAGCCGGCCCACGTAGCCGACCAGCAGCTCGCCGCCGGGCGCCAGCCGGGTGCGCAGCGCCGGGTCCCGCTTCGCCGGGTCGAACCGGGCGCTGTCCACCCCGCGGGCCCACAGCCAGACCCGCTGCACGCCGTGCGTGCGCAGCTCGGCGGCGGTCTGCCGGCACGGCGCCAGCGTCCGGGCCGCGGCGTTGTGGATCCGGCGCAGCAGCCGCCAGCAGATCCGCTGGCCGGCCGGGCCGGTGTGGTACGACCGGGCGTAGGCCGGCAGGTCGGTGGCGTACACCGCCACCGACGGAAGGCCGAGCCGACGGGCGGCCGCGCCCCCGCTGGCGCCCAGCACGAACGGCCCGGCCAGATGCACCAGGTCGGCGCGGTGCCGGGCCACCGCCTCGTGCACGTGCCGCCCGGGCAGGCCGACCCGGAACCCGGGATACAGGCCGGCCAGCGGCAGCGACGGCACCCGGACGACAGGGAAACAGAAACCGGCGTCGGGCCGCTCCTCGCCGCTGGCCGGCTCGGGAGCGATGACCAGCGGCTGGTGGCCCCTGGCCAGCAGATGCTCGGCGACCCTGACCGCGGTATGCGCGACGCCGTTGACCGCGGGCGGGAAGGACTCCGTGACATACGCGACTCGCACGGACTAACCGTCTGACATCCGCCTTGCGCGGACGGGTCGCCCGCCGTGACGGCTGGTCAAACCTTGGATGACATCTGGGATGAATTATTACGGTGGTGGTCAGCGAGCCATCCTGTCCAGCCCAGACACCGTCAGGCCGTCGTACCGGGCCAGGTCGGCGCCGGTCACCGCGCCGCAGGCCAGCCCGCGGCGCAGGAACGAGGCCAGCGCCCGGGCCGTGGCCGGCTCGTCGAGCACACCGCCGCCCGTGCGGCCGGCCGGGCCGGCCAGGTAGCGCGCCAGCCGGGCCGCGGCGGCGTCGAAGCCGTCACGGTAGAAGCCGAACGTGGCCGCGTACCGGGACGGCAGCTGCGCCGGGTGCAGGTCCCAGCCCTGGTAGAAGCCGCGTTCCAGGCTGCGCCTGACCAGGGCGGCGTGCTGCTGCCAGGCCGCCCTGACGGCCGGCTTGGTCCCCACCGGCAGCACGTTCAGCGAGCCGTCGCTCACCACCGCGCCGGTGCCCGCCGCGGCCGCCTGCATGACCGCCTTGGCGTGGTCCGCGGCCGGGTGGGCCAGGCTCTGGTAGCCGGCCGCGATGCCCAGCGCGGCGGTGTAGTCGTAGGTGCCGAAATGCAGCCCGACGCAGCGCCCGTCCGCGGCCGCCAGCATCGGCGCGACCAGCGCGGTGCCGTCCGGGCCGAGCACCGCCTGCGGCGTTTCCACCTGGAGCTCCAGGTCCAGCCGGGGCAGCGCGTACTCGGCTTCCAGCGCGGCGCACAGCCCGGCCATCGCGGCCACCTGGGCCACCGAGGTGACCTTGGGCAGCGTGACCCGGAACCCGGGCGGCAGGGTGGTCCGGGAGCCTGACGGCTGTGTGGCCTGGGAGCCTGACGGCGGGGCCCCGGCGGCGGCCAGCGTGGCCAGGAACCGGTCCAGCGTGCGGACCGCCCGGCGGCGGACCGGCTCTTCCAGGCACTTCATCCGCAGCCCGGAGAACGGCGGCGCGGTCCCGGCCGCCACCGCGCCGGCCAGCGCCCGGGCCGCGGCCGCCGCGGCGTCGTCCTCCTCGTCGTCGGTGTGCGGCCCGTACCCGTCCTCGAAGTCGATCCGGAGGTCCTCGACCGGCTCGCGGGCCAGCTTGGCGCGGACCAGCTCCTCGACGCTCGCGTCGCAGCGCGGCAGCGGGCCGTGCTCGTCCAGCGCGGCCCGGGCCTGGTCGCCCCACTGGCGGGCGGTATCCGCGGTGAACTGCCCGGCCGGGACATAGCAGGTGTGCACCGGCTGCCGGCCGGCGGCGGGCCCGGGTAGCGGCGCCGCCGCTGCTCGTCGTCCGCGGCCAGCGTCCCATCCAGGCTGCGCAGCAGCCCGGTCAGGAACGGGTCGGCGGCCGTCACGCGAAGAAGTCCCGCTGGTCCACCTGGCTAGCCGTACCCGGCGGCAGCAGGCTCAGCCACCGCTGCGCCAGCGGGCCGCGGCTGGCGGCCGGGATCACCCCGGGCAGCCGCAGCCGGGAGATGCCGCCGTCCGGGTAGATGTCCAGCCGGACCAGCCCGGCCGGCGGGGCGGCGGCCAGCCGGAACCGGTGCTCGGTGTCCGGGACCAGCGGGGTCTCCGCGAGCAGCTCGGCGCCGGTCTCGGCGTCGGTGAGCCGGGCCCGGCCGGGCGCGTTGCCGACGAACCGGGACGTGTCGATGACGGCCTCGTGCAGCACGGCGGGCGCGGCCAGCCGGACCACAAGCCAGTCGTTGCCGTCGTCCCGGCGCCGCGAGGTCTCCCAGCCGTCCGACATGACCCGGGCCCGGCCGGGGCTGAGCACGTTCGCGGGCGAGGCGTAGAACATGTTGCTGCAGTCGGCCACCTGCCCGCCGGCCAGCAGCGCGGCCAGGTCCGGCCGGCCGCCCAGCCAGCGCGGGTCGGGCACGACCTCGCCGTGCACCCGCAGCCGGGCGACGCCGCCGTCCGGGTAGATGGTCAGCCGCACGTGCGTGACCAGCCGGTCAGGGCCGGTCACGGCCAGCTCGTTGGCGTGGTCGCCGCGCAGGCCCGCCTTCGGGGCCAGCGGCGACCAGTCCGCGGCGGCCAGCTCCGCCGCGGACGGGTAGCCGAGCACGGTGGTCCCGTCCAGCGCCGCGGCGGGCGGGTAGTTGCCGGTGAAGTGGGCGGTGTCCACGATCACGCCGCGGACCACGGCCGGCGCGGCCAGCCGGACGATCACCCAGTCGTCGCCGGGCTCGCGGCGCCGCCGGGTCTCCCAGCCGTCGTAGATCTTCCCGCGCGGCCCGTAGGTAGCCGGGTCCCACTGGGCCGGCCCGGCCGCGATCAGGCTGTGCACGTCGGCGAAGAACTCGTCGCTGGCGCTCACCACGGACCCGCCCAGGGCCCGGCTGGCCACGTCGGGCAGGCCGCGCCACGCGGGGACGGGGGTGGTTCCGGTCATGCGCGCCTCCCAGGCGGCCGGGTGAGCTGTCCCGACCGGTCATCGGGACCGGCCCGGCCGGACGGCCGGCCAGCCAGATCCGGCTGACCGTGCCGTGCAGGTCACGGCCGGGTACGGGGTCACCGGGTGCCGGTGCCGCAGCCGGGCCGGGTCCACGGTGAACGTCGCGTCCGGCGCGAACGCGCACAGGTCGGCCCGCAGGCCGGGCGCGATCGCGCCGCGGTCGGCCAGCCCGGTCAGCCGGGCCGGCGCGGCGGCCATCCAGCGGGCCAGGGCCGGCAGGCCGAGCCCCCGCTGCCGGGCCTCGGTCCACATCACCGGCAGGCCGAGCTGCAGCGAGGCGATCCCGCCCCACGCCGTCGCCGAAGTCGCCCCCGTCCGAGATCAGCCACAGGTCCAGCGTGACCGGCAGCCAGGCCAGGTTGGCCTCGAGCTCCGGCCGAGGGCATCCAGCGTCGGGCAGGCCCTTGAGCTCGGGCGGGCACGGCGAGTGGTCGGAGACCACGCAGTCGATCGTGCCGTCGCCCAGGCCGTCCCACAGCGCCGCGCGGTTCGCCTCGCCCCTGATCGGCGGGCAGCACTTGAACTGGGTCGCGCCGTCCGGGATGTCCTTGTCGCGCAGGGTCAGGTAGTGCGGGCAGGTCTCGGCGGTGACCGGCAGTCCCTCGGCCTTCGCCGCCCGGATCAGCGGCAGCGCCTCCGCGGCGGCCAGGTGCACGATGTGGGTCCGGCACCCGGTCCGCCGGGTCCCGGCCAGCAGCCGCTCGATCGCGCGCACCTCGGCGGCCGGCGGCCGGGACGCGGCGAAGGCTGGCGTACCGCTGCCCGTGCGCCGGCGGCGCGGCCTCGATCACGCTGCTCGTCCTCGGCGTGCGCGATCAGCAGCCCGCCGAACGACGCGATCTCGGTCATCGCCGCGGCCAGCCCGGCCTCGTCCAGCGGCGCGAACTCCGCCACCCCCGACGGGAGGAGGAAGCACTTGAACCCGGTCACCCCGGCGTCGTGCAGCGGCCGCAGGTCGGCCACGTTGCCCGGCACGGCACCGCCCCAGAACGCCACGTCCACCGCCAGCTGGCCGAGCGCGGCCCGCCGCTTCGTGTCCAGCGCGGCCACGCTGACCGTCGCCGGGATGCTGTTCAGCGGCATGTCGACGATCGTGGTCACGCCGCCCGCCGCGGCCGCCGCGGTGGCCGTGGCGAACCCTTCCCAGCCGGTCCGGCCGGGCTCGTTGACGTGCACGTGGCTGTCCACCAGGCCGGGCAGCAGGACCTGGTCGCCGGGCAGGTCAACCGTGCCCGGCGGCGCGTCCCCGTACCCGGCCACCGCTGTGATCAGGCCGCCGGAGAACAGCACCGTGGCGGGCGACTCCCCGTCCGGTGTCACCACCCGGCGCGCCCGGATCGCGCCCGCTCCGCTCACCGCGCCCACCCCCTCGTCGCCAGGGTATCGGGGGCGGGGCCCGCGCCCCCGGAACCGTAATCCTTAATCAGGAGTCAGCGGGGCGGCCTGCAATAGGGTCGGGATCATGACCGACGACGAGCGGGCCAGCGTCGCGGTGCTGGACGGGGCCGCAGCCGATGAGGCGGCGGGTCTGCTGCGGCCGTCCTGCGCCAGCGGGCGGTGGGTGGCCGAGCTGGTCGCCGGGCGGCCGTACCGGAGCCTGGACCGGCTGCTGGCCGCGTCGGACGCCGCGGCCGCCGCGCTGGGCTGGCCGGACGTCGAGGAGGCGCTGGCCGCGCACCCGCGGATCGGGGCGGGCGGTCGGGGAGCGGGAGGCGGCCTGGTCCCGCGGCGAGCAGGCCGGGGCGGCGGGCGCGGCCGCGGATGTGCAGGCCGGGCTGGCCGCGGGCAACGCCGAGTACGAGGCCCGGTTCGGGCACGTGTTCCTGATCTGCGCGGCCGGCCGCAGCGGCGCGGAGATGCTGGCCGAGCTGCGCGCCCGGCTGGGGAATCGCAAGGCCGACGAGCAGCAGGTAGTCCGGCGCGAGCTGGGCGCGATCGCCCGGCTCCGGCTGGCCAGGACGTTCCGGTAGCGGCAGCGGCGTTCCGGTGGCGGCGGCGCGCCGGCGGGGGAGGATGGCAGCGTGGCCATTTCGACGCACGTGCTGGACGCGGCGACGGGCCGGCCCGCGGCCGGGCTCGGGCTGGCGCTGAGCCGCCGGGACGACGACGGCTGGCGGTTCCTCGACCACCGGGAGACCGGGCCGGACGGGCGGGTCACCGGGCTGGCCGTGGACGAGCCCGGCGACTACCGGATCGTCTTCGACACCGGCCGCTACCAGCCGGACGGGTTCTACCCGGAGGTGGTGGTCGTCTTCCGGGTCGCCGACCCGGCCGGGCACTACCACGTGCCGCTGCTGCTCAGCCCGTTCTCCTACACCACCTACCGGGGGTCATAGCGCCGTGACCGGATCAGGCGCCGTCATCATCGACGGCTGTTACGTGGCCTGCGCGGACGAGGCGGGCCGCGAGTTCCCCGCCGGGCACGTGGTGGCGCAGGACGGCCGGATCGCGGCGGTGGGCGCGGGGCCCGCCGATGCGGGCCGCTGGCCGGGCGCGACCCGGATCGACGGGGCCGGGCTGCTGGTCACGCCCGGGCTGGTGAACACCCACCATCACCTGTACCAGTGGATCACCCGGGGGTACGCCACCGACGCGACCCTGTTCGGCTGGCTGACCGCGCTGTACCCGGTCTGGGCGCGGCTGACGCCGGAGCTGCTGTCCGATGCGGCCGCGGCCAACCTGGCCTGGATGGCGCTGACCGGGTGCACGACCACGATGGACCACCACTACGTGTTCCCCCGCGACGGCGGTGACCTGCTGGCGGCGGAGATCGAGGCGGCCCGGCGGATCGGGCTGCGGTTCCACGCCACCCGGGGGTCGATGAACCTGGGCCAGTCGCAGGGCGGGCTGCCGCCGGACTCGCTGGTCGAGTCCCATGACGGGATCCTGGCCGCGTGCCAGGACGCGGTCGGGCGGTGGCATGACCCGGCGCCGGACGCGATGACCAGGATCGCGCTGGCGCCCTGCTCGCCGTTCTCGGTCACCGGCGAGCTGATGCGCGACTGCGCGGCGCTGGCCCGGGAGCTTGGCGTGCGGCTGCACACGCACCTGGCCGAGACCAGCGACGAGGAGGCGTACTGCCAGGAGCGGCACGGCATGACCCCGGTGGAGTACGCCGAGTCGCTGGGCTGGCTGGGGCCTGACGTGTGGCTGGCGCACTGCGTGCACCTGTCGGAGGCGGCGGTGGGCCGGATCGCCTCCACCGGGACCGGGGTGGCGCACTGCCCGACGTCGAACGGGCGGCTGGGGTCGGGGACGGCGCCGGTGCGCGCGCTGCTGGACGCGGGCGCGGTGGTCGGGCTCGGGGTGGACGGGAACGCGTCGAACGAGTCTGGCCGGATGGTCGATGAGCTGCATCAGGCGCTGCTGGCGGCGCGGGTCCTGGCCCAGGGGCCGTCGGTGAGCGCGCGGGAGTGCCTGGCGCTGGCCACCCTGGGCGGGGCGCGGTGCCTGGGGCGGGCGGCCGAGCTCGGCTCGCTGGAGGCCGGGAAGCTGGCCGACCTGGCGGTGTGGCGGGTTGATCACCTGGCCGGGGCGGGTATCGCCGATCCGGTGGTGACGCTGGTGTTCGGCGCGCCGGAACTGGAGCACCTGTTCGTCGGCGGGCGGCCGGTGGTTCGTGGCGGCGAGCTGACCACGGCGGACCCGGCGGCGCTGGCCGCGGCGGCGGCGCGGGCCAGCGCAGTGATTGCGGCGGGCTGAGGTTCACCGGCGGATCGGGAAGGGGCGGTCATGGTCAAGCTGGGCGCTAACCAGTACGGCAAGGCCGAGGTCAGGCTGGTGCGGATCGCGCGGGGCGCGGGCCCGGAGGGCGGCGACCTGATCCGGGACTTCAACGTGTCGAGCAGCCTGTCGGGGGATCTCGCGGACAGCCACCTGACCGGCGACAACTCGAAGGTGCTGGCCACCGACACGCAGAAGAACACGGTGTACGCGCTGTCCAGTGACCTGGGGCCGGTGGAGCCGGAGGTGCTCGCGCTGGAGCTGGCCCGGCACTTCGTGGCGAGCCAGAAGGCGATCAAGCGGGCGCGGCTGAAGATCGAGGAGTACCCGTGGGAGCCGGTGGGGGCGGCCGGGCACTCGTTCGCCCGGCGCGGCGGGATGATCCGCGGGACGCGGGTGGTGCACGACAAGAAGGCGGGGACGAGCGTGGTCTCCGGGGTGGACGGGCTGACCGTGCTGAACACGACCCGGTCGGAGTTCTGGGGGTTCCCGCGGGACCCGTACACCACGCTGGCCGAGACCCAGGACCGGGTGCTGGCCACCGAGGTCAGTGCCTGGTGGCGGTTCCGGTCGGCGGACGGTTTCGACGGGCCCGGCTGGGCGGGGGCGTTCCGCGCGGCGTGCGGGGCGCTGCTGGCCGCGTTCAGCGAGACGTACAGCTATTCGCTGCAGCAGACCCTGTACGCCATGGGCGAGGCGGTGCTGGGTGCGCTGCCTGAGGTCTGCGAGGTGCGGCTGGCGCTGCCGAACAAGCACCATTTCCTGGTCGACCTGGCCCCGTTCGGCCGGGAGAACCGCAGCGAGGTGTACTACGCGGCCGACCGGCCGTACGGCCTGATCGAGGGCACCGTGCTGGCCGACGACGCCCCCGCCGACCCGCTGGCCTGGAGCCCGTGATCTGGCACCTGCTGCCGCTGGCCCGCTGGCGGGAGGACCCGGGTTCCTGGTGCGTGCCCGGCACCGCCGGCGCCGTGCCGTTCGTGCACGCGTCGCCGGACGAGGCCGTGCTGCTGGCGGTGGCCAACGCGTTCTACCGGCCGGCCGGGGAGCCCCTGGTGGCGCTGGCCCTGGACGAGGGGCTGATCACCGCGCCGGTCCGGTGGGAGGCGCCGGACCCGGCGCCGCCGCCGGGGGTTTCTGCGGGGACGCTGTTCCCTCATGTGTACGGCCCGCTGGACCGGGCCGCGGTGACCGGGCTGCGCTACCTGCGTGCGGACGTGACGGGCCGCTTCGTGGCGCTGGACGAGCGCCCGCCCACCGCCGAGGCGCTGGATCTGCTGCCGCACCCCGAGGGCGGCTGGTTCCGCCAGACGTGGGCCACCACGGTGGGGTTCCGGCCGCCCGGCTACCCCGGCGACCGCCCGGCCGCGACCGCGATCTACTTCCTGCTGCCGCCCGGCGCCCGGTCGGCCTGGCACGCGGTCCGCTCCGACGAGCTGTGGCTCTACCACTCCGGCAGCCCGCTGCCGCTGCTGCTCGGCGGGTCAGCCGCGGCGGGACCGTGCGGCGAGCCCGAGGCGGTGACCCTGGGCCCGGACCTGGCCGCCGGCCAGCGCCCCCAGGTCGTCATCCCGGCCGGCCAGTGGCAGTCGGCGGGCCCCGCGGGCCCGGACGAGACGCTGGTCAGCTGCGTCGTCTCCCCCGGCTTCGACTTCGCCGACTTCACCACCCCGCCGGCTTCCTGAGGGGCGGCTGAGCATCCCGGCGGCTGATCCGGTGGCACCGGGACCGGCAAATGGGTACATACCCTTTCACGCCCCTCGCCCCGGACGAATGGATCGCTGGATGCCCCTGTCTCTGAAGCCCGGCACCTCGTGGGACGAGGTCTACACCCGGGCGTGCACGGTCGCACCCGAGGCGTTCGAGGGCGACCGGATCCTTAACCTTCTCGGCGGTGAATGGCAGCGGATCGGCAGGCCAGGCGATCATGTGACCCCGGTCGACGGCTCGCCGATCCCGGGCCCGTCTCGCGTCGACCATGACCAGGCCGTAGCCGCGGTTTCGCGGGCCGCCGAGGAGCACAAGGCCTGGGGAGCGGTCGATCTCGACGAGCGGAAGGCGCGGGTCAAGGCCGCCGTGGACGAATTGCGGCGGCACCGTGAGACCCTCGCGATCCTGCTGGTCTGGGAGATCGGCAAGCCCTGGCGCCTGGCCTGCGCCGACGTCGATCGTGCCCTGGATGGCGCCGACTGGTATCTCGGGGAGATCGAGCGCCAGCTGAACGGCCGGGCCCCGCTGCACGGCCCGATCAGCAACATCGCCAGCTGGAATTACCCCATGAGCGTGCAGGTGCACTCAGAGCTCGTGCAGGCCCTCGCCGGGAACGCGGTCGTGGCCAAGACGCCCAGCCAGGGCGGCTTCCACACGCTGACGGTGGCGCACGCCATCATGCGGCGGCAGGGACTGCCGGTCACCCTGCTGTCCGGGGCCGGCGCAGAGCTGGGCAACGCGCTCATCAGCGGCCCCGGGATCGGCGCGCTCGCCTTTGTCGGCGGGCGCGCCAACGGCCGCAAGGCCGCGACCACCCTGGCTGATACCGGCAAGCGGCATTTCCTGGAACAGGAGGGTCTCAACGCCTGGGGTATCTGGGACTTCAGCGACTGGGACGGCCTGGCGGCGCATCTGCGGAAAGGCTTCGAGTACGCCAAGCAGCGCTGTACCGCCTACCCCCGGTACGTCGTCCAGCGGGAGCTGTTCCCCGACTTCCTCCAGGTGTACCTGCCCGTCATCCAGTCCCTGCGCTTCGGTCACCCGCTCGCCGTGGAGACCAGCTTCGATCCGTTCCCTGATCTCGACTTCGGTCCCGTTATCCACGCCAGCAAAGCCGCCGAGCTCCGCGAGCAGTACGCCGCCGCGATCACCGGCGGGGCCATCCCGCTCTACCGCGGCACGCTCTCCGACGGCCGTTTCCTCGACGGCCAGGACACCGGCGCCTACGTCGCCCCCGCCAGCGTGCTGGCCCCACCCACCAACTGGGAGCTGCACCACGCCGAGCCGTTCGGGCCCCTGGACAGCGTCGTCATCGTCGACACCCAGAATGAGCTGCTGGCGGCCATGAACGCGTCGAACGGGTCTCTCGTTGCCTCGATAGCAACCGACGACCCCGGCTTCGCCGCCCACACCGCCGAGCAACTGCAGGCCTTCAAGGTCGGGATCAACAAGCCGCGCAGCCGCGGCGACCGCGAGGAGACGTTCGGCGGCCGGGGTGCCTCATGGAAGGGTGCCTTTATCGGCGGCGACCTGCTCGTGCACGCCGTCACCGAGGGCCCAGAAGGCGAGCGCCTCTTCGGGAACTTCCCGACCTACAGCAGCTACCCCGAGGAACAGCCGTAGACCGGAGCCGGCCAGCGACGGCGCGGCGGCCGTCACGCTGAACGGGCCTGAACGAGCCCGTGCGCGATCAGGCTCCCGGCGGTGTCGAGGATCGTCTCCCGGGCCGGCCGGGCCCGCCAGCCAAGCTCCGTGCGGGCCTTCTCGGCGCTGACCAGCTGCGGGATGCCGGCCATGCTCAGGGTCAGCCGGAGCCGCGGGTCGAAGCGCGCCGCCAGCCACAGCAGCGGCGTCGGCAGCGGCCCCGTCGGCACCCGGTAGCCGCGCGGCCGGTACTCCGCGGCCAGGATCGCGGCCATCTCGCGGAGCCACAGGTGCTCGCCCGCGACGATGTACCTGTTCCCGGCCGCGCCCGCCGTCTCCATCGCCAGCCGGTGCGCCACGGCCACGTCCCGCACGTCGGTCACCGCGAAGCCGAGCCGCGGCACCGCCGGGACCTCGCGCCCCAGCAGCACCTGAATCAGCTCGACCGACGTCCGCCGGGCCGCGCTCAGCAACGGGCCGAGCACCAGCGCCGGGTTGATGGTGACCAGCTCGAGCCCGGAGGAGCGGGCGAATTCCCAGGCGGCGCGCTCGGCGAAGAACTTGCTCCGCGGGTAGGCCGCGGCCCGGTCCGGGTCGGTCCAGTCGGCCTCGGTGCGCAGCCGCACGCCGGACCGGCCGTAGCCGCGGGTGATCGCGTCGGTGGACGAGGTCAGCACGACCCGCCGCACGGTGCCGCTCGCCGCCGCGGCGCGGAGCACCCGCAGGGTCCCGTCCACCGCCGGGCGGATCAGCTCGTTCTCGTCGGCCGGCGGGCCCGCCGGGTTCGGCGAGGCCATATGCCACACGTAGTCGCAGCCCTTGACCGCCTGCGCCCAGCCGTCGTCGGCGTCCAGGCTGGCCTCGGTCAGCTCCAGCGAGCCACCCGCCCGCCCACCCGCCCGCTCCTGCACCGCCCGCAGGTGGGCCACGTCCGCGGTGGCCAGCCGCCGCACGCTGCCCCGTACCTCATACCCGGCACCGAGCAGCTCGGCGATGCCGTGCCCGGCGAGAAAGCCGGTCGCCCCGGTGACCAGAACCCGTTCGCTCACCACACCCGCACCCATCCGCCCACCATCCGATCTATACACTGCTTAGAATGTAATCAATGTATAGATGGCGAAGGAACCCGGCGTCAACCGCTTACGCTCGGGACGTGCCAGCCACGCCCGCCCGCGACTCCTACCACCACGGTGCCCTGCGCGAGGAGCTCATCACCGCGTCCCTCACGCTCATCGAGGCCGAGGGCATCGGCGCGGTGAGCCTGCGCCGGGTGGCCCGCGAGGCCGGGGTCAGCCCGGGCGCGCCGTACCACCACTTCGCGGACCGCTCGGCGCTGCTCGCCGCGATCACCGTGCGCGGATCCGGGCTGCTCGAACAGAGCCTGCGCGAGGCCCGGCAGCACGCCCCCACCGCGGCCGCCGCCCTCGGCGCCCTGATCGAGGCCTACGTCCGGTTCGCCGCCGGGAACCCGGCCTACATCCACCTCATGCTGCGGCCCGAGCTGTCCCACCCGGAAAACCACCCCGAGGTCCAGGCCGCCGGCGAGGGCGCGATCACCCTGCTCACCGAGGTCGTCCAGGACTGCCAGCGCGAGGGCAGCGCGCCGCCCGGCGACCCGGCCACGCTGACCGGCCTGGTCTGGGCGCTGGCCATCGGCATCGTCACGCTGTGGCTGGACGGCCCGCTCGAAGCCCGCTGCGTGGACCTGGGCACCACCCCGCAGGAGCTGACCGCGCGGATCACCGCCCTGCTCACCGGCCTGCTCACGGGCCAGCCCCCGCGCGGCGAACGCGGGGGCTGACCGGCACCAGCGGCAGCAGGCGCCGCCCTGGTTTACCGCGAATTAAGGAGTACGGCAGCGGGCTCGCGGGCCGCCTCCCCGGCAGGAGCCGCCGGCCGCGCGGGCCTGACCGGGCCGTCCGTCACCCGGAGCACCCGCGCCAGCGGCGCCGGCAGCCACCAGTTGAACCGGCCCGCCCTGCCCGCCTAGAGTCGCGGCCGGCCCCGGGTCGTCGTGCCAGCGACGGCACTTGCCGCGCCTCCGCCGGGTGCACCGCCGGCCGGCGTACGCCCGGCGGAGTACGCCCGCCGCCTTCCCGGGGATCACGACAGCGCGGCCGCGGCTGCCTACCCTGGGCGGGTGGACAACGCCCTGTCGGTCTGGCAGCGCTGGCACCGGTCGCGGCTGTACGAGATCATCTCGGCGGTGCTGCTGACCGCGGTCCTGGTGGCCGGCGCGTACGGGGAAGCCCACCCGGGCCAGGTGCCGGACAAGCACCTGGGCGGCCACCCCATACCGCACACGCCGACGGCCGCGTACCTGCTGGTGATCGCGGCGGGCCTGGCGCTGGCCTGGCGGCGCCGCTACCCGGTCCCGGTCCTGGTCTTCGCCACCGCCTGCGTGGCCGCCTACAGCCTGGCCGGCTGGGTCAACGGCTCCGCGCTGCTGCTCCCGGTCGCCGCGCTGTACTGCGTGACCAGGGAATGGCCGGCCAAGCGGGCGGTCGCCGCGGCCGGGGTGACGCTGCTCGTGCTGCTGGGCGCCACCGCGCTCAACAACCCGTTCGGCCCGGTCGGCGGCGGGTTCGACCTGATCCCCGGGCTGGTCGCCGCGGCACTGTTCGCCGGGCTGGCGGCCAGCAACCGGCGCGCCTACATCGAGACGGTCAAGGCCCGGGCCGAGGAGGACGCCCGCCGCCAGGTCAGCGCCGAGCGGCTGCGCATCGCCCGCGAGCTGCACGACGTGGTCGCGCACACGATGGCCACGATCAACGTGCAGGCCGGGGTGGCCGCGCACGTGGTCGCCGAGCGCCCGGAGGCGGCCGCCGACGCGCTGACCGCGATCAAGACGGCCAGCCGGGACGGCCTGCGCGAGCTGCGGGCCATCCTGCACGTGCTGCGCCAGGCCGACGAGACCGACGACGGCAGCCCGACCCAGCCGGCGCCGGGCCTGGCCCAGCTGGACGGCCTGGTCGCGAACACGGTCGCGGCCGGGCTGGCGACCACCGTGCGGCGCGACGGCAGCCCCCGGCCGCTGTCCCCGGCCGTCGACCTGACCGCCTACCGGATCATCCAGGAGTCCCTGACGAACGTGATCCGGCACGCTGGGCCCGCCACCGCCGACGTTCATCTTGATTACCGGGATACGGTTCTGCGGATCGAGATCACCGACACCGGGCGGGGCAACCTGGCCGCGGGGGGCTACATGGCCAGTGTGCTGACCGGGCTGGCCGGCCTGGGCGGCGGGCACGGCATCACCGGCATGCGGGAGCGGGCTGCCTCGGTGGGCGGCGAGCTGACCGCGGGTCCTGGTCCCGAGCGCGGGTTCCTGGTCACCGCCTGCCTGCCGCTGGACGCCGCCCCCGCGGAGCCAGGACCGGACCCGGCCCAGGCACGGCCAGGACGCCGCCCCGGCGCCGGCTGAGCCGCTGGCCACCCCGGCCGCCGGTCCCGGCGCGGAACGCGGGGGCCGGCCATGATCCGCGTGCTGCTGGCCGACGACCAGGCGCTGATCCGGGCCGGGTTCCGGCTGCTGCTCGACACCGCGGCGGACATCGAGGTCGTCGGCGAGGCGTCGGACGGGGCGGAGGCGGTCAAGCTGGCCCGGGACGGGCGGGCCGACGTGGTGCTGATGGACATCCGGATGCCGGGCACCGACGGGCTCGAGGCGACCCGGCAGATCGCCGCCGACGACGACCTGGCCGGGGTGAAGGTGATCATCCTGACCACGTTCGAGTCCGACGAGTACGTCTACCGGGCGATCCGGGCCGGGGCCAGCGGGTTCCTGGTCAAGGACACCGAGCCGGCCGAGCTGCTGCAGGCGGTCCGGGTGGTGGCCAGGGGCGACGCGCTGCTGTCGCCCGGGGTGACCCGGCGGCTGATCACCGATCTGGCCCAGCGGCCGGAGCAGCGGCCCGCGGAACGGCCGGTGCTGACCGCGCTGACCCCGCGGGAGCGCGAGGTGCTGGTGCACGTGGCCGCCGGGCTGTCCAACGACGACATCGCGGCGAAGCTGTTCCTCAGCCCGCTGACCGCGAAGACGCACGTCAGCCGGATCCTGACCAAGCTGGACGCGCGGGACCGGGCCCAGCTGGTCGTCATTGCCTACGAAAGCGGCCTGGTCGTGCCAGGAGAGCGGGGCCAGTAGCGGCCCCGCTCTCCTGGGGTGCGAGTCCGGGTGACCCTTCGCGGCGTGGTCCGCGGGCACCCACCGTAATCCTCTACTCAGTGGTGACGGGCTGGGTCGTGGCCAGCATCCGGGAGCCGGCGTCGATCATCACGAGGCCAATCCGGCGGCGCAGGCGCGGGGCGCGGCTGCGGTCACGGTCGCGGTGCGCGGCGGCGTGCTGGGCGGCCTGGCGGCGCAGTTCGCTGATGTGCTGGTCGGCCATGCTGTGGGGAATCTGGGGGTTCATCGTCATTCGCCTTTCTGGCTGGCCTGGTCGGGGGAATCGGTCGCTGGGGGGAGCTGGCTGGGCAGCGCCACGGGGTAGTCGGTGAAGTGGATCTCGACCGGGAGCGCGCCGGGCGGGCTCTCCTCGGGCCGGAAGTACCGGTGCCCGAACCGGCTGTCGATCAGCTTGGCGATGTCGTCGTTGAGCTGCCTGAGCTCGGCCGCGGTCATGTAGAGGAGGTGCTGGGAGTTGGTCGCGGCCTTGATCCATTCATCGGGATACCTGTGCCGGGTGTCGCGCCAGTTCCGGAAGCGGCTGGCCTGCCGCTCGTGCGATCATCCGGCCGAGCGCCTCGGCGGCCAGCTCCGACTCCGGGTCGCCCGGCGCGCTGGTCAGCTGCACTGCCTCGCTGGCCACCCGCCACGGCCGGGCCCGGCCCTTGCCGCCGCCGGCCTCCTCCACGAAGCCGTACCTGGCCAGCTGGCGGAGGTGGAACGAGCAGGTCGTCGGCGACTCGCCGATCAGCTCGCCGACCTGGGTCGCGGTCATCGTGCCGTGCATGCCCAGGGCCTCAATCAGCTGGATCCGCACCGGGTGCGACAGCGCGCGCAGCGTGCTGGCGTCGGTCACCCGGCGGACCGGCAGCTTGGCGGCCGGTGCCGGCGCCGGTCTCGGCCGGCTGGGCTGACGGGTTCTCGTTAGGCATATCTCGATAGTGCAGTATCGAGAGTTTGTTGTCAAGAGAAAATTCTCGACAGCGCTTTCTCGATACTGAAGTGGCGATCTTGGGCGGGGGTACGCTTGGCGGCGATGAGTGCTACGCAGGCGCCCGCGGGCGAGACCGCGGGCCGGGTCACGCCGGACGCGGTGATCCATACCGAGGAACTGACCAAGGTCTACCCGGGCACCGATTTCGCCGCGGTGGACCGGCTCAACCTGGACGTGCAGGCCGGGGAGATCTTCGGCCTGCTGGGCCCGAACGGCGCGGGCAAGACCACGACCGCGGGCATGCTGACCACCCGGGTGCTGCCCACGTCGGGGCGGGCCTTCCTGGCCGGCGTCGACGTGGCCGCCCGCCCGGCGCTGGCCAAGCAGCTCAGCGGCATCGTGTCGCAGCAGAACACGCTGGACCGCCAGCTGACCGTGTGGGAGAACCTGTACTTCCACGGGCGGCTGTTCGGCATGGGGGCGAAGACCTCCCGGCAGGTGGCCGACGACCTGCTGGCCCGGTTCCAGCTGTCCCGCTGGGCCAGGGCGTCGGTGTACGCGCTGTCCGGCGGGATGGCGCAGCGGCTGATGGTGGCCCGGGCCATCTTCCACCGCCCGTCCGTGCTGTTCCTCGACGAGCCGACCGCGGGGCTCGACCCGCAGAGCCGGCTGGCGCTGTGGGAGCTGCTCGGCGAGCTGCACAGGAGCGGGCAGACGATCCTGCTCACCACGCACTACATGGAAGAGGCCGACCAGCTGTGCGACCGGGTCGCGATCATGGACCACGGCCGGATCCTGGCCCTGGACACCCCGGGCGCGCTCAAGCAGAGCATCGGCGCGGACACGGTGGTCACCGTGAAGTCGGCCGGTGACATGGACCGGCTGGCGGAGCTGCTGGCCGCGGAGATCGACGGCGTGACCCGCTCGCGGCCGGTGGACGGCGGCCTGGAGCTGCACGTCAAGGGCTCGGGGCGGCTGATCCCGCGGATCGTGCTGGCCGCCGAGCGGGGCGGGTTCGACCTCAGCGACGTGTCGGTGGCCGAGCCCAGCCTGGAGACCGTGTTCATCAGCCTGACCGGGAAGGAGCTGCGCGACTGATGGCGACGACCGCTCCGGAGCAGACCCCCGCCACGGGCCCGGCCGCGCTGCCGCCGGTGCGGCCGCTGCGCTCGGTGGCCGCGGCCAGCTGGACCGCGCTGGGCGCGCTGCTGCTGCGCGACCTGGTCGTGGTGCGCAAGCACTTCTGGGAGTTCGTGCTGCGCACGGTCATCCAGCCGTTCCTGCTGTGCTTCGTGTTCCTGTACGTGTTCCCGCAGATCGGCCAGGCGGTGGGCGGTCAGTCCGCGGCCGCGTCGTCGGCGTTCGCGACCGTGCTCGTGGCCGGCGTCGTCGGCATCTCGGTGATGTTCCAGGGCGTCCAGTCGATCGCGCTGAACATGGCGCAGGAGTTCGGGTTCACCCGGGAGATCGAGGACCGGGTGCAGGCGCCGTGCCCGATCTGGCTGGTGGCCATGGCCAAGGTGCTGTCCGGCGCGGTCCAGGGCGTGTTCTCGGCGGCGATCGTGCTGCCGATCGCGTCGGTCGTGCACGCGGCCGGGGTGCACGCCGAGCTGCACCTGCACTGGTGGATCATCATCACGTTCGTCCCGCTGGCCTGCATCGCGATGGCGGGCCTGGGGCTGGTGCTGGGGACGAGCTTCGAGCCGCGGAACATCGGGCTGATGTTCGGCTTCATCATCCTGCCGATCACGTTCCTGGGCGGGACGTACTACACGTGGACGCGGCTGGCGCCGGTCACCGTGGGCGGGTGGCACTGGCTGCAGACGGTCGTGCTGGTCAACCCGCTGATCTACGTCAACGAGGGCATGCGCGCGGCGTTCACGAACGCCCCGCACCTGCACCTGTTCGTCATCTACCCGGTCACCCTCGCCTTCGCGGTCACCTTCCTGACCATCGGCCTGCGCAACTTCCGCCGCCGCGTGCTCTCGTGAGCGACGGCGCGGGCCCGCCTAGCGCGGGCTGGTCCTCTCGGCCGGGCTGGGCCCCGGCATAGTCAGGGCTGCGTTCCGGTCTGGGTCCAGCGGCGGAAGACGTCGATCTGGGCCGGGGACCAGGCGCCGTCGCAGGGCATGGAGCCGTTGGCGAGGCGGGCCAGGATCTCCCCGGCGTTGGCGCGCACCTCGTCGGCTGACCACAGGTCGAAGGCGAAGCTCATGGCCTGCCGGTCGCGGCTGCGGAACAGCGGCTTGATGTGCGCGCCGAAGCTGACCTGCTCCTGCGGCCCGGGCAGCGCGGCGGGCTGCGGCGCCGGCCGGCTCGTCCTGGTCCGGCGCGGGCGCGGGCGGGCCCGGCGGTCCCCAGTCCCAGCGCGGTATCCGGGCCGGGACGCCGGCCGCGGACGGCGCGGCGGCCGCCGACCGGGACAGCCATTCGATGGCCGCTGACCAGGCCGCGCGGAAACCCGGATCGGCGGGCAGCCCGGCTTCGTCGGCGGCCTGGCCGGCCAGCATGACCCACCGGCCCCGCTGGTCCTCGGTCAGCGGCGGGCTGCCGGGCGGCAGGACGGCGGCCGCTGGCTGGGCTGCCCCGTGCTGGCCGGCACCGTGCTGGCCGGCCGTGCCTGGCCGGCACCGTCCTGCTCGGGGCCGCCCAGGGCCGCGGCCAGCCAGGCCGCCAGCCGGTGCGGCTGGTCCGCGGGCATGGTGGCGAAGGCCGGCGCCAGGACGGGGTCGGCGGGCACGAGCTTCTCGTGCAGCAGCCGGGCCGTCCTGGTCAGCGGCCCGAGGCCGCCCGCCCACTCGAACAGGGACGGGCTGGGGCGCGGCCGGGGATCGCGGAAGCCCACGTACCAGTGCATGCCGCTGCAGAACGGCTTGTTGCGGGAGTGGCCGCACCGGCACAGCGCATAGTGCTCGGCCGAGGCACCCTGGGCGCGGGCGGCCGGCTCGCCGTCCGCGCCGGTCAGCGGGACGGCGCCGGTGACCCGGTACGGGCCGTCGGCGGTCACCTCGATCGCCGGCCCCCGGGCGTGGTCCCAGTCCACGTGCCCGCGTGCCTCGTGGCCGCCGAGCGCGTAGGACAGCGCGCCGGACGGGCAGTCCCGGACGGCACGGATGATCTCGTCCATCCGCCCGCCGCTGGGGGCCACGAAGGGCTCCGCGTCGGTGCGGAACACCGCCGGCAGCCGGTCCGTGCAGTAGCCGGAGTGCTGGCAGATGCCCCGGTTGTCGAAGATCGTGACCTGCTGGCCGTGGTAGGCATCGCGCCGGTCGGGGACCCGCTCGGGGTCCCTGGCGTCGCTGAACCCGTTCGAGTGGCAGGTGCCGTCACAGGCGGGCTTCGCCGCGGACGCGCCGCACCGGCACAGGGCGAGCTGGGGCGCCGGCCGGGTGGCGATCCCGAGGTGGTCGACCAGGGCCGGGATGTTGGTGGCCAGGTACGGGCCGTCGGCGGCGGCCTGGATGCCGGCGGGCAGGCTGGCCTGCGCCTGCCACAGCTCGGCCAGCCGGGCCGGCCGGGTGACCGCCGGGATCAGCGCCAGGGCCAGGTGCTGCAGGCGCGCGGTCGCCTCGGTCAGCTCGGGCGGGCAGTCACCCGACGTCCCGAGCCGGGCCCGCAGCCGGGTCGCCGCGAGCGCCGCGTCCCACAGCCGCCCGGCCGCCGCGGCGGCGCCGGTGCCGGCGCCGCTGGGGCGGGCGCTGCGGGCCGCCGCCGGGCGCAGCGCCGCGGTGATCCCGGCCGCCGCCGCCGTGGCCTGCGCCGTTTCTGCCTCCACGGGGAGCGCGGACAGCACGGTGGCGCACCCGGCCGCCATCGTGTCGATCTCGGGCGCGCTCAGCGGCTCGCTGGCGGCGATGGCCGCCTGCGGCCGGCCCGGGGGCAGGTGCGCCGCCAGCGACGCCGCGACCTGCCGGATGGCCGCCAGCACCGGGCCGAGCTGGCCGCCGACGCCACCACCCGGGCTGGTGCACAGCTCGCCGCACAGCCCGGCCGCCACGTCCAGGCGCTCCGCCAGGAGCGTCCAGGCGGCCTCGCGGTGCGGCAGCAGGTAGTCGCTGGAGTAGAACAGCTCGAAGCTCGGCCCGGCGGTGCGGCCCGGGTGCTCGGGACCGGCCGGCAGCGTCGGGATCAGGTCGCCGAGCGGCCTGATGACCTGCCGCATCAGCGCGATCGTCGCGCCGGCCAGCACGGTGAGCTGGGCGTCGGTCTCGTCCGTGTGCGCGAAGAACCGCTCCAGGGTCTGGAGCAGGACCTCGTAGCTCACGTTGAACAGGTCGGTGACCCGGGCCGTCAGCGGATCGGTGATCAGCGGCACGTCGTCGAGGTACTCGTGCGGCCGGACGTTGGCCGCCAGCACCGGCCGGACCGGGTCGAACTCCGGGTTCGCCGCCCGCAGCCGCTGGTACTCGTCGAGGATGCTGACGAACTGGCCGAAGTGCGCGTTGCGCCAGTGCCCGCGCGGTCCCTCGCCCTGTTCGAGGATCTCCTCGATCGCGGCCTTCGCGCTGGCGACGTCGGTCACGGTGACCAGCTCGGGCCAGCCGAAGGAAGCGGCCGTCGCCTGGGCCCGCGGCGGGCCGGTGAACAGCCAGTCCTCGCCGTTCTTCGCCGCCAGGTGCTCGACCCCGGCCTCGATCGACCGGTACAGGTGCCCGACCGTCGCGAAATCCTGGCCGCGCGGCACGATGTCGCGCTCGTTCAGCACCGGGGCCGCCGCGCCCATCGCGGCCAGGCCGTCGGCGTCGGCCAGGTCCATTCCCTCCGGGCGCTCGAGGAACATGAAGTGCCGCAGCGCCTGCTCGCCGAACGGGATGAGCGCGAGCTGGACCCCGGCCGGGTAGTGGCCCGCGGGCGCGGGCAGGTTCGGCCGGACCAGGTGCGGCGGCCCGCCGATCGCCGTCAGCAGGTTGTGCACCAGGGCCAGGTGCAGCATCTCCTGGGTGGCCACGTGCGAGACCTGGGCCCGCCAGCGCCGGACCGCGGCCAGCTCGGAGCCGGTCAGGCCGCCTTCGTCCACCGACTGCTTGAGCGAGAACGCCGCGAACAGGTACTGGCACATGATGCCGTGCTCCAGTTCCGCCGCCTCGCACAGCATGTAGATCAGCGCCTCACGGTGCTCGATCACGAACGGCGCCTCCGGCGCCGCCTTACCGCCCCGCGTCGCGATCACCCGGGCTAGCCTGCCGCTGCCCGCCCTGCTCTCGCTCATGCTGTCCGCCCATCCTGTCGAACCAGCCGTCGGCAGCACTGTAATCATGTAATTGAGAAGACTCCACCCGTTCATGCGCGTCGTCAGGAGCCCTCGAAGGTGTCCTCGAGCCAGGAGCGGACGTACGCCGCCGCGCCCTGACCAGCGTGCCAGGTGCACGCGATACCGACCGCGGCCACGCGGCCGGTATCGCGCAGCATGCGCAGCGCCCGGCCGACCTGGGCGGTGCCCGGGCCGCCGGGAACGGGGAGGATCAGTCCTGGCAGCCCGCCGGGGTCGAGCACGTCCAGGTCGAGGTGCACGTACAGCGGGCCGTCCGGCAGGTCCGCCACGGTCAGGCCGGCGACCTCACGGCACCGGATCGCCGCGCCGGCCAGGTACTGGACCTCGGGCGGATCCAGGTCCCTGGCACCGGTCAGCACGATCCGGTCTTCCGGCACGGCGCGGAGCCCGATCGCATCAGCGATCAGCTCGGGCCGGTATCCGGCCAGCAGCCGCAACGGCAGCCCGCCCAGGTAACCCGAGGTGGACGTCTCCAGGGTCTGCACGTCGCCGTGCGCGTCGAACCAGACGACCCCGGGATCGGCGCCTGTGCGCTGCAGCCCGGCGACGATGCCCAGCGAGGTGGTGCAGTCCCCGGACTGCACCACGGGCAGCCCGGCCCCGTCCCTGACCGCGTCCGCCACCTGCTGGCTCACCGCCGAGTAGAGAACCGCCATCCGGTCCCAGGCCCCGGCCGCGGGCAGGTCCGCGGTGACGTCGAGGTCCGGGGCCAGCGGCACGTCCAGCCCGGGGAGAAAGTCGTCGATATGGTACGGAACCCTGATAATGCGCACCCGGCAACGCTAGACCACCCGGTCCCGGACCAGGCGGCCGGGACCAGGCGGCCGGGACCAGTCAGGCGCTGACCGGCGGGCCGGTGACCTGGAGGGCGTCGTCGGCGTCCACGGCGGCACGGCCCTCGCCGACTAGGACGCGGAGGGCGTCCGGCGCCAGGTAGGCGTGCACGGGAGTGCCCTGGGACAGGGACTGGCCGGTGCCGTCGTTCTGCAGGAGCGCGTTGAGCTGGGTGCCCGCCGCGAGCCGCAGGATCACCTGGGTCGAGGACCCGAGGTACACCAGCCGCTCGACCATGGCGGGAACCCGGTTCGCGCCCCCGGAACCGTACTCCTCGATCCTGACCCGCTCGGGCCTGATGACCGCATGCGTGTGGTCGGCCACGTCGGGGCAGCCGTGCCCGACCTCCAGCGCGGATTCGCCGAGGCGCACCACACAGCGCTCCCCCGGGCCGCGCTCGATCACGTCGACGGGCATCAGGTTGGACGTGCCGAGGAAGTCCGCCACGTAGGTGTCCGCGGGCTCCTCGTAGACGTGCTCGGGCGCGCCGATCTGCACGATCCGGCCGTCGCGCATGACCGCGAGCCGGTCGGACATGGTCAGCGCCTCTTCCTGGTCGTGCGTGACGTACAGGAACGTGATGCCGACCTGCTCCTGCAGGGCCTTCAGCTCGACCTTCAGCGTCCGGCGGAGCTTGGCGTCCAGCGCGCCGAGCGGCTCGTCCAGCAGCAGCACCGACGGCTCCATGACCAGCGCGCGGGCCAGCGCGACCCGCTGCTGCTGCCCGCCGGACAGCTGGCCGGGCCGCCGCTTCTCGTACGACCGCAGCTTGACCAGCTCGAGCGCCTTGTAGACCCGGTCGTTGAGCTCGGCCTTGCCCAGCTTGTGCCCCTTGAGGCCGAACGCCACGTTCTCGAACACGGTCAGGAACGGGAACAGGGCGTAGCTCTGGAACACCGTGTTGACCTGCCGCCGGTGCGGCGGCATCGCGGACACGTCCACGTCGTCGAGCAGGATCCGGCCGCTGGTCGGCTGCTCGAAGCCGGCGATCAGCCGCAGCGTGGTGGTCTTGCCGCAGCCCGACGGGCCGAGCAGCGAGAAGAACTCACCGCTGGCCACGGTCAGGTCGATGCCGTCGACGGCCACCTCGGTGAACCGTTTGGTCAGGGCAACCAGCTCGATCTTGCCACCGGGCACTCCGGGCACCTCCCTGCTAGGTCTGCTGCGCCTGCGCCGCCGTTCCTGGGCGGCCCCGTCCCGGGGTCCACCGGAAGCCCAGCTGATCCGCGACGAAATGCATGCTTAGCTCAAACGCCCCCAGCTGGTCAACCACCGGATCCCCGAGGGCAATCTGCACCGCCAGGCCATCCAGCAGAGCCGACAGGCTGATCGCGAACGCGGCCGCGTCGACGCCGCGGAATTCGCCCGCGGCCTGGCCGGCCAGCACCAGCGAGGTGATCATCTGCCGCCAGCGCTCGTCGGACTTCTGCCGGACGCTGGCCACCTCGGCGTTGCGCGCGGCCTGGGCCCAGAAGTCCAGCCAGAGCAGCCAGTAGCCGGGCGGCTCGGGGTCGGCCTCGGGCAGGCAGGACATCGCGACCAGCTCCTCCAGCTGCCCGGCCGCGGTCGGCAGCGACGCCATCCGGCGCTGGCAGCTGGCGTACCACTGGTCCTCCGAGTACCTGATGGCCTCGGTGAGCAGCTGGTCCTTGGTCTTGAAGTAGTAGATGACCAGGGCGGGGCTGATGCCGATCCGCTCGGCCACGTCCGCGATCCTGGTGTCGGGGTAACCCCGCTCGGAGATCACCTCGAGCGCGGCGCGGAGCATCTGCTCGCGGCGCTGCTCCGCCGTTCCCTGGGCGTCGCCCCCCTGGTTGCCGTGGCCCCCCGGGGGCCCGCCGGCGCGCGGCGTCCCCGCGGATCTCGCGGGGGCGGCGGCGACCGCCTGGGCCTGCTCTGTCATCGCGGCATTCCTCTCCGCCTCTTGTCGACTAGCCTAGCATTTTTCTAAACTGAACATTCAGTCAAACTCGTCTGGCGCACCCGCCGGCCGCTCACCGCGCGGCTGGCCGCCGGCATAGGGAGGCACGCTCATGGCCGCAACATACGACGCGATCGTGGTCGGTGGAGGGCATAACGGGCTTGTCGCCGCCGCATACCTGGCCAGATCGGGCGCCAGGACCATCGTTCTCGAGGGCCGGCACAAGACCGGCGGCGCGGCGACCACCGAGGCCCCCTGGCCCGACGCCCCCGACTTCAAGGTCACCCGGCTCTCCTACGTGATGAGCCTGATGCCGCCGACGATCATCAACGACCTGGAGCTGGCCCGGCACGGCTACCAGATCTACCCCATGGGCCCGTACTACCAGGCGTTCCCCGAGGGCGGGTCGATCAAGCTGTACGCCGACGACGCCAAGCGGAACTTCGAGGAAGTCGCGAAGTGGTCCCGCAAGGACGCCGAGGTCATGCCGAAGTGGGACGCCTGGCTGGAGGGCCTGGCCGAGGTGCTCGGCCCGCTGCTGACCACCGTCCCGCCGAATCTCGGCTCCCGTAAGCCCAGGGAGCTGACCGACACGCTGCGGCTGGCCTGGCGGCACCGCGGCCTCGACGTGCGCACGATCGCCGACGTGACCCGGCTGATGACGATGAGCATCGCCGACCTGCTCGACGACTGGTTCGAGTCGCCGCAGGTCAAGGGTGCGCTGGCGGTCAACGGGGTGATCGGCACCTGGGCCGGCCCGTACGAGCCGGGCACCGCCTACGTGATGGCGCACCACTCGATCGGCGACGTCGGCGACGGGCACCTGGGCAACTGGGGCTTCCAGGAGGGCGGCATGGGCGGGGTGTCCGCCGCCATCGAGGCCGCCGCCCGCGGCTTCGGCGCGGAGATCCGCACCCACGCGAAAGTATCGCGGCTTCTGCTGACCGACGGCCGGGCCTCCGGCGTCGTGCTGGACAGCGGCGAGGAACTGCACGCCAAGGTGATCGTCTCCACGCTGCACCCGAAGATCGCGTTCCTGGAGCACGTCGGCGCGGAGAACCTGCCGCCGGACTTCGTCACCGACATCGAGCGGTGGAAGACCCGCAGCGGCGTGGTCAAGATCAACCTGGCCCTCGCCGAGCTGCCGGACTTCACCGCGGACCCGGGCACCTCGCTGGGCGAGCACCACACCGGCTCGGTCGAGATGGCGCCCACCATGGAGTACATCGGCCAGGCGTTCCAGGACGCCCGCGAGGGCCGGCCCGCGGCCCGGCCGTTCAGCGACGGCGTGATCCCCACCGCGTTCGACAAGTCGCTGGTGCCCGAGGGCTACCACATCATGTCGCTGTTCACCCAGTGGGTGCCCAAGGACTGGAACGAGGCGCCGCACACCGAGGAGCTCGAGGCCTACGCGGACCGGATGATCGACTGCTACAACGAGGTCGCGCCGAACTTCAAGTCCTCGATCCTGCACCGCGACATCGTCGGCCCGCATGAGATGGAGCAGGAGTACGGCCTGATCGGCGGCAACATCTTCCACGGCGAGCTGTCCCTGGAGCAGCTGTTCCACATGCGGCCCGCGCCCGGCTACGCGGACTACCGCACGCCGGTCCGCGGCCTCTACTACGGCAGCTCGGCGACCCACGCCGGCGGCGGCGTCTGCGGCATCCCCGGCTGGCAGGCCGCCCGCGCGGCGATCGCGGACCGCAAGGCCAGCCGCCGCGGCGGCCGGGCCACGGTCCGCAAGATCACCCGGCGCTCATGACGGAGCGGCTGGCCCCGTCGCTCGCCGGTCCTCAGGATGACGGAATACGGCATCTTCCTGCGGGCCCCGGCGACCACGGGCCGGCCGTCCGGGCGATGCTCGAGGCGCGCCGGATCGCGCTGGTCGGCGCCTCGGCGCGACCCGGCAGCTTCGGCGAGCGGATGGTCGCCGAGGTGGCCAGGAGCCCGTCCCGGCCGGTTCTGCACCTGGTCAACCCGCGCTACCGGCAGATCGGCGGGCACGGCTGCGTGCCGTCCCTGGCTGACCTGCCGGACTCCGTCGACCTCGTCCTGCTCGGCGTGCCGGACGCGGCGCTGGAGGACCAGCTGACGCTGGCCGCCCGGCGCGGCGACAAGTCCGCCGTGATCTACGGCAACGCCTGGGAGGCGCCGGGCGTGGCGGGGGCCGCTGGAGCGGCGGGCGGGCCGGTGCCGCTGCGGGACCGGCTGGCCGCGACCGCCCGGGGCGCGGGCATGGCGCTGTGCGGCGCGGGCTGCATGGGGTTCGTCAACGTGGCCCACGGCCTGCGGGCCATCGGGTACGTCGAGCCGGACCCGCTGCCCGCCGGGCCGGTGGCGCTGGTCACCCACTCCGGCTCGGTGTTCTCCGCGCTGCTGCGCACCCGGCGGGCGATCGGGTACACGCTGGCCGTCTCGTCCGGGCAGGAGCTCGTCACCCCGGCCGCGGCCTACCTCGAATACGCCCTCACGCTGCCCGGCACGAAGGTCATCGCGCTGGTCCTCGAGGCCATGCGCGAGCCGGCCCGGCTGCGCGCGGCGCTGGCCGCCGCCGCAGCGCGGGACATCCCGGTGGTACTGCTCACCGTGGGCGGCTCGGCGGCCGGGCGGACCATGGTCGCGGCGCACTCCGGGGCGCTGGCCGCGGGTGACGGCGGCTGGGCCGCGCTGGCCGGCGCGTACGGCGTGCACCGGGTGGGCGACCTGGCCGAGCTGGCCGACACCCTGGAGCTGTTCGGCGCGGGCCGCCGCGCCCGCTGGCCGTCCGGCGGCGCGGCGCACGGGCGGCGGGCCGGGATCGCCACCGTGCACGACTCCGGCCTGGAACGCGC
Source organism: uncultured Actinomycetes bacterium (assembly GCA_963770375.1). Classification (GTDB taxonomy): domain Bacteria; phylum Actinomycetota; class Actinomycetes; order Streptosporangiales; family Streptosporangiaceae; genus DASVBE01. The sequence goes on from CAVYPM010000022.1 coordinate 34,602, forward strand.
CCACACGGCGGACCTGGCCGACGCCGCCGGCGTCCCGTTCGCGGAGATCGGCCCGGCCACCACGGAGCGGCTGGCCGGGCTGCTCGACCCGGGCCTGCTCCCCACCAACCCGCTGGACGTGTGGGGCACCGGCAGCGACACCGAGGGCCTGTTCACCGGGTCGCTGACCACACTGGCCGGTGATCCCGCGGTGGCCGCGCTCGCCCTGGCCGTGGACCTGGTCCCGGAGCTGGACGGCGATCAGTCGTACCCGGTTGCGGCGCGGGCCGCGGCGGCGGCCACGGATCTCCCCGTGGTGGTGCTGGCCAGCCTGCCGGGCGCGATAGATCAGGCCGCGGCGGCCGCGCTTCGCAACGAGGGCATCCCCGTGCTGGAGGGAATGCGCACCGGCCTGCTCGCCCTCCGCCACCTGCTGGACCACGCCGCGGCGCGAGCCACACCCGCCCCCGATGCGGCCAGGCCCGTCTCTACGCCGGCTCCCCTCATGATCACGGAGGTTTGCCGCGGCCGGCGCCGCAAAACCCTCCGTGATCATGGAGGGCGCCGGGCCCCTGGAGACCGGCGCCGCGCTCGGCCTGCTCCGGGAGTACGGGATCACCACGGCGCGGGTCCTCCCGGCGGCCAGCGAGGCCGAAGCCCTCGCCGCGGCCAGTGAGATCGGCTACCCCGTGGTCCTGAAGACCGGCGAGCCGGAGATCGCGCACAAGACCGAGGCCCGCGGCGTCGTCCTCGGCCTGGCCACCCCCGGGGCGCTGGCCGCCGCCTACCGCGACCTGGCCGCCCGGCTCGGCCCGCGCGCGCTGATCTTCGAGACCGTGCCGCCCGGCCCCGAGCTGTCGCTGGGCCTGGCCCGCGACCCCGGCCTCGGCCCGCTGATCGTCGTCGCGGCCGGCGGCACCCTCGTCGAGCTGCTCGACGACAAGGCCGTCGCCCTGCCCCCGGTGAGCGAAGCCCAGGCCGCGAGGATGCTCGGCACGCTGCGCGCGACCCGCCTCCTGGACGGCGTCCGCGGTGCTCCCCCGGCCAGCCGGGACGCGGTGGTCCGGGCCATCACCGCCCTGTCGGCGCTGGCCGCGGATCTCGGCGACCGCCTCGAGGCGCTGGATATCAACCCGCTCATCTGCGGCCCGGACGCCGCCGTCGCCGTCGACGCCCTGCTGATCCCCCGCAGCTAGCGGCGCCCTAACCCGCGCCGCGGGCGGAATCTGAAAAGTTCCGGTGGATTGGCTGTATTAACGGCACCCGCCCCGGCTCTGCCCTGGTGTCGGACAAGACGGATCAACCTGCCGGTTCTTCGGGGGCCCGGCAGGAAGGTCCACCGGCCTGCGCGCGGCTCGGGGAGGCGGGACTTGGGGTGACCCGCCGCCGCGCGACAGGTGGGCGGGGGGACCGCGCCCGGTCAGCACGCGCTCGCACTCTGGGGCGTGCAAGATGTAGCTGGCCGGGCGCGGTTGGCCCACAAACCGAGGATGCAGTAACACTGCAATCAGCCGTTGCAGTGTTACTGCATTCACGCCATCGATGCAGTGTGACTCAGGCTTGCAGTGTGACTGCAGCCGGCTAGAAGATCACGTAGACCTTGCGGATCTTCTCGTGGATCTGCCAGGTGCCGGCCCAGCCGCGCGGGAAGACCGCGGTCTGGCCCGGGCCGATGTCCAGGGCGTCGCCGCCGTCCGGGGTGACCGTCATGCGGCCCGCGACGATGTGCACGAACTCGTGGGTTTCCAGCTTCCAGTAGGACGGGCCGGGATCGCACTCCCACACCCCGATCTCCTGGTCGCCGTCCTGCCACAAGGTCAGCCCGGCGGTCTGCATCGGCTCGCCGGTGGCTTCCTCCAGCGGCCCCCAGTCCTCGAGCTCGGCGTCGGTGGCCGAGGCGAGGAACGGCGTGACATCGGTCATCGGCAGGTCCTTCCGGTGCGGTGAACGGGTGAGCTAGGCCGTGCTGGCCGGGGCGGACTCGGGGAACGGCAGCGCGATCGGGTCGGTGGCCAGGCGGCTGCGGCCGGATTCGTCGAACCGGTCCAGGCCCAGGTCGGTCACGTCCACCACGTCCGACCGGCCGGTGAGCGCCACGTCCGCGGCGGCCTTGGCCACGGCTGGCCCCCACATCATCCCGTGGCCGCCGGCGCTCACCACGAAAGCCCCGTGCACCTTTCTCTCCCCGAGGCTGACGGGGCCGATGATCGGCAGATGGTCGGGGGTGTAGTCGATGGTGGCCGCCCAGACCCGGCGGAGCCCGAGCCCGGCGGTGACCGGGACCAGCTCCGCGAGCCGCCGGCGCATCAGCGCCAGGTAGTACTCGTCGATGCAGGTCGCCGGGCCCGGCGGCTCGGCCGGGTTGCTCATGCCGAAGAGCATGCCGCCTTCCTCGGGGCGCCAGTAGAGCCCGGCGTGCAGGTCGAAGACCATCGGCAGCCGTGCCGGGGCCAGGTCCGGGTGCGGCTCGGTGACCGCGACCTGGTGCCGCACCCCGCCGGCCGGGACCGGCACGCCGGCCAGCTTGCCGACCTCGGCCAGCTCGGGGCCGCCGGTCAGCACCACGATCGGCGCGGCGATCGGCCCCTGGCTGGTCTGCACTCCGGTGACCGTCTCGCCCTCGGTGGCCAGGCCGGTGAACGTGACCCGCTCGCGGACCTGCACGCCGCTGGTGGCCAGCGCCACCGCGTAGGCGGTCACGTTGCGCGGCGGGGTCAGGTAGCCGTCGTCCGGGCAGTACGTGCCGCCCACGGTCAGGCCCGGGGCCATCGCCGGGTTCAGCGCGTCCAGCTCGCCCGGCTCCGCCCAGCGGACGTCCAGGCCCAGCTCGCGCTGCATGGCCATCCGCTCGCGGGCATCCGGGATATCCGCCGCGGTGAAGCACGGGATCGTGTAGCCCTGCGGGGTGAAGCCCGAGTCGATCCCGAGCTCGGCGGACTGGCGCAGGTAGAACCGCCGGGACCACTCGCCCAGCAGCACGGCCCACTTCGTGCCGCCCTGGGTGCGCACGATGCCCGCGGCGCGGCTGCTGGCGCCCTGGCCGAGGGTCCGCTTCTCCAGCAGGATGACCCGGCCCACGCCGGCCTGGCGCAGGAAGTACGCGCACCACGCGCCGATCGTGCCGCCGCCCACCACCACGGCGTCCGCGGTGTCGCTACGGCCCGGCTGGGCGGCGGTCCTGGTCCCGGTTCCGGCGGCCTCGTGGCCGGCTGAGGGCATTGGCACAGCCCTGATTCTTGCCTAGACTGAACGTTCAGTCAAGGCTGGTGGGAAACGGCCAGGGACAGGAGCGCCATGTACGGGCTGACCGATGCTGACCTGCGGATCCAGGCGACCGCCCGGTCGTTCGCGGACGAGCTGATCCCGTTCGAGGAGCAGGCCGAGGCGGCCAACGGCGAGCTGCCGGAGGACGTCACCGCCGGGCACGAGAAGCGGGCCATCGAGCTCGGCCTGCACGCCGCGAACATGCCCGCCGAGCTGGGCGGCGGCGGGCTGACCGCGGTCCAGCAGGTGCTGATCCAGGAGCAGGCCGGGCGGGTGACCAACGCGCTGGCCTGGGTGGTGGGCACGCCGCCGTCCTGGCTGCCCGCGGTGGCCACGCCGGACCAGATCGAGCGGTACGTCCGGCCCGCGATCCGCGGCGAGGCGGTCGAGTGCTACGCGATCACCGAGGAGGGCGCGGGCTCGGATGTCGACGCGATCGAGGCGACCGCCCGCCGGGACGGCGACAGCTACCTGCTCAACGGTGAGAAGTGGCACGTGACCTCGTTCAACACCGCCACGTTCGCGTTCTTCCAGGCCAAGCTCACCGGCGGCGAGCACGCCGGGGAGCACGCGATGTTCCTGGTCGACCTGCCCAGCCCCGGGGTGAGCGTGGTGCGCACCCCCGGGTACACGCACACGATCAGCCATCACCACCCGATCGTGGCGTTCCGCGACGTGCGGGTGCCGGCCGCGAACCTGGTCGGCGCCGAGGGCGACGGGATGACGTTCGCCTACGAGTGGTTCAGGTTCGAGCGGCTGATGGTCGCGGCCCGCTGCCTGGGAGCGGCGGACCGGCTGGTCACCGAGGCGTCGGCGTTCGCCAGCCAGCGCAAGGTGCAGGGCGTTCCGATCAGCTCGCTGGGCATGATCCAGGCCATGCTGGCGGACAGCCTGACCGAGCTGTTCGCCGCCCGGGCGCTGGTCTACGAGACGGCCCGGGGCATCGACGACGGGGCGGACGTCAAGGTCCAGCACGCCCAGTGCTCGATGGCCAAGCTGTATGCCTCGGAGATGGCCGGCCGGGTGGCCGACCGGGCGGTCCAGATCTTCGGCGGCCGCGGCTACATGCGGGAGAACGTGGCCGAGCGGTTCTACCGCGAGCTGCGGGTGGAGCGGATCTGGGAGGGCACCAGCGAGGTGCAGAAGGTGATCATCGCCGACCAGCTGGCCAAGCGCGGCGCCGCGGCCCTGGTGTAGGGCCGCGGCCCAGCACGCGGCTCAGCCGAGCGCGGCCTCGATGGCCTCGACGACCTCGGCGGACTCCGGGTCGGTCAACGGGCGGATCCGGCGGACCGGCTTGCCCCCGGTGACCAGGAACTTCTCGAAGTTCCACTGGACGTCGCCGGCCTGGCCCTCGCCGTCCGCCAGCTGGGTCAGCTCCTGGTAGACCGCGTCCCGGCCGGGCCCGTTGACTTCGGTCTTGGCCATCATCGGGAACGTCACCCCGTAGTTCGCCGAGCAGAATCCGGCGATCTCCTCGGCCGAGCCCGGCTCCTGGCCGCCGAACTGGTTGCAGGGAAAGCCGACCACCGCGAAGCCGCGGTCCGCGAACCGCTCGTGCAGCCGCTCCAGGCCCTCGTACTGCGGGGTGAGCCCGCACTCGGAGGCCACGTTGACGATCAGCAGCACATCGGCGCCGACCTGGCCAAGCGTGGTGGGCTGGCCGGCCAGGGTGGTGAGGGGGATATCGAGCAGCGCCACGTGGGAGACCCTTCGCTTGGGGGATGCATAATCTAGCCCCCACGTGAACGCCGCTCTGCCCCGGTCTCTTCCGCGCCGGTCAGTCCGCGGCCGGCGCCGGGGCGGGCACGTCCCAGACCCGCTCGCCCTGGTAGCCGCGGGCCACCATCGTGACGAACTGGTAGACCGCGTCCTCCTCGCGGGACAGCGGGCCCGGCTGGGCGTGCCCCGACGACAGGCCGCGCTGCACGGACTCGCACGCCGACCAGTCCTGCCGGTTGGTCAGGTCCCAGAACTCGACCGCGTAGCCCGGGTCGAACCCCGGCTTCTCCAGCGCCTCGGGCGCGAAGGCCCAGGTGCACTCGATCTTGGTCCGGCCGGCCGCCAGCGGGACCAGCCGGTGCGTCATCACGTAGTCCGGGTGCAGGCTGAGAAGCACGTTCGGGAACACGTTCACGTAGATGACCGTGCGCAGGCCATGGGCGTCCAGGCCGCGCAGCGGCACCCCCAGGCTGCTGCCGTCCATGGACATCGTGGTCATGCCCTCGCGCAGCTCCATCCAGCCGCCGATCCAGCTGGCCGCGGCCTCGTAGTTCTCCCCGCTCTTCGGCGGGCTGACCGCGCACAGCTCCGGGTGGATCACCGGGCAGTGGTAGCACTCGTGGTAGTTCTCTGTCAGAATCTTCCAATTGGCTGTGGAGTCGTAGTCGTGCCGGCCGGCTATAACCAGCCTTTCCGGCTCATACGGCGCAATCAGCTCGTCAAGGGACCGCAGGGAGTCGTTCAGCGACCCAGCGGTCCCTGAGCCGTCCACGAAGACCAGCCCGTGCCATTCGGCTACGGGTAGCTCGACAAGCCCCCAGCTTGACTGGTCGAATCCCGCCCGGCCCTTGAAGCCGGACGCGAAGCGCAACCCGCCCGACAGCGAGTAGGTCCACGAGTGGTACGGACAGATGATCGTGTTGCGCTGTTCCGTGCTGCCACACGGCAGCAGCTCGTGACCGCGGTGCCGGCAGAAGTTGGCGAACGCCCGCAGCACCCCGTCCTCGTCCCGGACCAGCAGTACGCCGCCCTGGCCGATGTGCTCGGCCCGCTGGTCGCCGGGTTTGGCGACCTGCGAGCTGTGGGCCACGCACAGCCAGCCGCCACCGAAGAAGCAGCGCTGCTCCCAGTCGAAGACCGCCGGGTCGGTGTAGGCACCGGGAGGCAGCATCCGGCTCTGGCCGAACGGCATCAGGGCCTGGGCCAGGCCCGCCTGATCGATTGGCGCACGGGGGTAACTTGGCTGACTGATCATACAGTCAAGAGTAAGCAGGGCCCTGGCCGCTGTCCAGGGTCCCCAGGGCTGATCAGTACGTACTACGCCGGGCTCCCGGCATCGCATCATCACCTGCGAGGAGCAGTAACGTGACATACACACCGGCCATGCCACCGCCTCCGGGGGTCCCGGCGCAAGGCGGCCAGTTCCAGGGGCGGGAGCCGATCCAAGTCGGCTTCGCCCCGTCGGCCCCGCAGTCGCGGGTCACCATTTTCTTCCGCTGGCTGATGATCATCCCGCACGCGATCGTGCTGTACTTCGTGCAGATCGGCGCGGCCTTTGTGTTCTTCATCGGCTGGTGGGCAGCGCTGTTCACGGGCCGCCTGCCGGACTCGTTCGCCGAGTTCCTGACCGGGACCCTGCGCTGGTACACCCGGGTGCACGGCTACCAGTCGCTGCTCTACGACGCGTACCCGCCGTTCACCTTCGACGACACGGACTACCCGCTGCGGCTGGCCACCCGGCCGGGCCGGCTGAACCGGGCGGCGGTGTTCTTCCGGATCATCCTGATCTTCCCGGCCTTCCTGCTGACCGCGCTGATCCTCTACGGCCAGGTCATCTGCGGGCTCGTCATCTGGCTGATCGTGCTGATCACCGGGCGGATGCCGGAGTCCCTGTACCAGGCGACCGCCGCGGTGGTCCGCTGGTTCGCCCGGGTCCAGGGCTTCTACTGGATGCTGACCAGCGAGTACCCGGGTGGCCTGTTCGGCGACCCGGCGGGCAGCGCCCAGGGCGGCGCGGCCAACGGCAGCTTCGCGCCCAGCGGGTTCGGCCAGCCGGACCAGGGCGGCTACGGGCAGCAGCAGGCCTACGGCCAGCAGCCGGGCTACGGCCAGACCGCGTACGGGCAGCAGCAGGCCTACGGCCAGCAGCCCGGTTACGGCCAGCCGGGCTACGGGCAGCAGCAGGCCTACGGCCAGCAGCCGGGCTACGGCCAGGCCGGTGACCCGTACGCGGCGCAGGCCACGCCCGGCTACGGCACGCCGCCGCAGCCGGCCGACCCGTACGCGGCCCCCGGCGCGCCCGGCACGCCCGGCGCCCCCGGCTCGGCCACCGCCGCGGGCGCGGTCCCGCAGGGCGGCTGGACCGCGCAGGCCGACCCCAACTACGGCCCGGCCGTCCCCGGCCAGCCCTACGGCACCGGGTCCGGCTACCAGATGAACACCCCTGGCTACCAGACCGCGCCCGGCTACGGCACGGCCCCCTACAGCCCCACCGCCGGGTACGGCCAGGTGGCCATGGCCAACCAGGACCAGTGGGCGGTGCGCGGCGCCCCGCCGTGGCCGCTGGTGCTCTCCGACGGGGCCAAGAGGCTCGTCGCGCTGTTCATCGGCCTGGGCCCGCTGGTCATCGTCGGCGTGGCGATCCTGGCCGTCGCGGTCAGCACCACCACCCAGACCAGCGTGAACCAGAGCCTGGACTCGCTCGGCCAGCCGACGGTCAGCCAGGGCACCGGCGCTGGCTCAGGCAACGGCTCCGGCAGCAACGGCTCGGGCGGCACCGGCGGCACTCAGGTAACCAAGGACGTGGCCTTTCACCGGACCGAGACCGCGTTCGAGAAGCTTGGCCGCGCGATGTCGGCCTACGCCAGCGCCGAAGGAGCCTGCGCATCCGGGGACCTCACCTGCGTGACCAAGGGCGCGCTGGGCGCTCAGAAGGCGTTCGCCGCGATGGCGGGCACCATGCGGTCGATGACCATGCCTACCGCGGAGTCCCGGGCGGCCAGCGCGGCGTTCCTCCGGGACCTGCACCAGGGCCACACGTTCTTCCACTCCCTGTCCAGCGCGACCACCGCGACGCAGTACCTGGACCGGGCGGCCAAGTTCCCGCTGACGGCCTTCACCAAGCGCCTGTCCACGGACTACGGAAAGCTCATCGTGGCTATAGAGGGCTGACGCCCGGAGCTGATCTCAGCGGCCGGCCAGGCCCGCCTGCTCCGCGGCAGGCGCGGCCTGGCCGGCCCGCGTTACCCCCCCGGAGCCGGCCAGCCGCGCGGCCAGCCCGACCGGGATCAGCGTGAGCAGGATGACGACCGAGACCACCGCGTTGACCTCGGGCAGCTGCTGGCCGAGCCGGATCGCGCCGAAGATCCACAGCGGCAGCGTGTTCTGCGCGCCCGCGGTGAACACGGTGACGATGACCTCGTCGAAGGACAGCGCGAAGGCCAGCAGCGCGCCGGAGATCAGCGCCGTGGCCGCCATCGGCAGCGTGATCAGCCGGGCCGTCTGCCAGCCGCGGGCGCCCAGGTCGGCAGACGCCTCGGAGAGCGAGCCCGGCACCCGGCGGAGCCTGGCCACCAGGTTGTTGTAGACCACCACGATGCAGAACGTGGCGTGCCCGATCACGATGGTCAGGATCGACAGCCCGGTCCCGGTGAACGAGAAGAACGAGCTCAGCGCGATGCCGGTGACGATGCCGGGCAGGGCCAGCGGCAGCACCAGCAGGAACGAGACCGCCTCGCGGCCGAAGAACGCGAACTTGTGCACCGCGTAGGCCACCATCGAGCCGAGCACCAGCGCGATCACGGTGGCCAGCAGCCCGACCTTGAGGGACAGCAGGAACGCCTGCCGGACGTCGGGGTCGTGCCAGGCGACCGAGAACCAGCGGAGGGTGAACCCGGAGATCGGCCAGCTCTGCACGGTGGACTTGTCGAACGCGTACAGGAAGATCAGCGCGATCGGCACGAACAGGAACAGCAGCACGAGCACGACCCAGATGCGCAGCGCGACGCGCAGCCCGCGGGACTCCATCACAGTGCCCCCATCACAGTGCCCCCATCACAGGGACCGGAACGCGCCGGCCGCGCGGGCGAGGAGCAGGTAGACGGCCATGATCGCGATCGGGATCAGCGCCATCGCGGCCCCGAACGGCACGTTGTTGGCGATGCCGACGCTCTGCTCGATGACGTTGCCCATGAAGTTCGACCCGGACCCGCCGATCAGGATGGGGGTGATGAAGTCGCCCAGCGTCAGCGAGAACGTGAAGATCGACCCGGCCACTATCCCGGGCAGGATCAGCGGCAGGATCACCAGCCGGGTGGTCCGCCAGGTCCGCGCGCCGAGGTCCTGCGAGGCCTCGATCTGCGACGGCGGGATGCGCTCCAGCGCCGCGTAGATCGGCGCGACCATGAACGGCAGCCACACGTAGCAGAACACGATGAACACGGCCGGGTTGGAGTAGATCAGGCTGACCGGGCCGATGCCGACCTTGCCCAGCGACCAGTTGAGCAGCCCGTCGTGGGTGAAGATCAGCAGCCAGGCGTAGACCTTGGCCAGGTAGCTGGCCCACAGCGGGAGCAGGATCGCCACGTACAGGAAGGTCCGGGTGCGCCGGCTGGCGATCCTGGCCATGTAGTAGGCGAACGGCAGGGCGATGATCGCGTCCACGATCGTCACGCCGGCCGCCATCCCGACCGTGCGCAGCACGATGGCCCGGTAGGCCGGGGTCCGGAAGATCAGCGTGAAGTTGTTCAGGTTCCAGACCTGCTCGATGTTCGAGGTGAACGGGTTGATCCGCCAGAACGCGGTGATCAGCAGCACGACCAGCGCGGCCAGGTAGATCAGCACGAACCAGGCCAGCGCCGGGGTGAGCAGCAGCGATGCCCGGGCCCACGGACGGCGCCACAGCACCGCCGAGACCCGGGGCCAGCGCCCGGCCAGATCCTGGCCGGGCGCCCCGCCCTCGGCGGCCGGGCCCGCGCCTTGCGCAGCGGTCACGGCTACCCGGTGACCTGAGTGGTCCAGGCCTGCTGCCACTCCGCGTACGGCACGCAGTCCTGCTGGCCGTTATCGCAGGTGGCGACCGGGGTCTTCCACAGCGAGATCGAGTCGAAGTAGCTCTGCGGCGCGTTCGCGTGGTACAGCGCGCACGAGCCCGCCTGGATCTTGTTCATGTACGGGCAGGCCAGCTTGTTGTCCGGGGTCTCGCCGTAGTTGACCGCCTGCTGGGCCTGCACCTTGGGCTGGCTGATGTAGCGCATCCACATGTACGCGCAGTTCGGGTGCGGGGCCTTGGCGGCCAGCATCCAGCTGTCCGCCCAGCCGGTGGCGCCCTCGGACGGGACCACGGACCCGATCGGGAACTTGGCGTCCGTCAGCGCGCTGACCTGGTACGGCCAGCCCGCGCCGAGCGTCGCGTCGCCGTTCTTGAACTCGGAGATCTCCTGCGAGGCCAGGCCCCAGTACTTCTTGATCAGCGGGCGCTGGTCGGTCAGCAGCTTGACCGAGGCCTGGAACTGCGGCTGGGTCAGCTCGTACGGGTCGGTGATCTTCAGCGACGGGTCGTGGGTCTTCAGGTACAGCGCCGCGTCGGCGATCTGGATCGGGTTGTCAGGAACCGTCACCTGGCCCTTGTACTTCGAGTCGTACAGCACGCTCCACGACGTCGGCGCGGACGTGAAGGCCTTCTTGCTGTACATCAGCACGTTCGGGCCCCACTGCAGGGAGACCCCGTAGTGCACGCCGTTCACGGTGTTGAAGGCCGGTGCCTGGAAGGCCGGGAAGAAGTCCTTGGTCTCCGGGATCAGGCTCATGTTCACCGGGTGCGCGTCGCCCGCGTAGATGATCCGCAGGTCCGCGTCGCCGGACGAGGAAACCATGTCGTACTGGCCGTTGCCGCCGTTCTTCATCAGCGTGACCATCTGGTCCGAGGTGCCCGCGTAGGTGGCGTGCACCTGGCAGCCGGACTGCTGCTCGAACGGCTTGACCCACAGCGGCTCGAGGTAGCCCTCCCAGGCGATCAGGTTCAGCGTGCCCTCGCCCTGGCCGATCTTCTGCAGTACCGGCAGGTTCGCGGTCGGCACCTGGGGCGCCCCTCCGCCGCTGGCCGAAGTGCCCCCGCCGCCGGACGCCGGGGGCGCGGCGCTGCCGCCGCTGCCGCCGCAGGCCGCCGCCAGCAAACCCGCTGCGGCCACAACCAGTGCGCTCCGCGCCGCGCGGGAAAATGTCCCCATCCCAGGCATCATGTGTGCCTACCTTTCCTGTCGGCCGGGATCGCCGTGATCCGGGCCTGGCCCCTGCCGCACGGTAAACGCCTGCTCGCTGTGCCAGGCCAGGCGGACCCGGGAGCCGCGCAGCCCGCCCGGCTCAGCCGGGGCCGTCTCATTCTGCCGGGCGACCACCAGCTGGCCGCCGCGGTCCAGGTCAACCACGTACCGCGTCAGCACGCCGACGTAGCTGACGTCCTGCACCTGGCCGGCCTCCACGGTGGCACCCTCGGGTGCCGCCTCCTCACCAGTCAGCAGCCGGATCTTCTCCGGCCGCACGGTGATCTGCCTGCCGTCCCGCTCGATCAGGTTCGAGATGCCGATGAACCCGGCCACGAACGCGGTCGCGGGCCGCTCGTACACCTCGAGCGGCGCGCCGACCTGCTCGATCTGGCCCTGGTTGAGCACCGCGATCCGGTCGCTCATCGACAGGGCTTCTTCCTGGTCGTGGGTCACGTACACGAACGTGATGCCCACTTCGCGCTGCACGTGCTGCAGCTCGAGCTGCATTTCCTGGCGCAGCTTGAGGTCCAGCGCGCCGAGCGGCTCGTCGAGCAGCAGCAGCTGCGGCTGGTTCACGATGGCCCGGGCCAGCGCGACCCGCTGCCGCTGGCCGCCGGACAGCTGCGCGGGCTTGCGGTCGCCGAGCCCGCCGAGCCGGACCATTTCCAGCGCCTGGCCGGCCTTCTCCCGGCGCTCGGCCCTGGGCACCCGCTTGACCCGCAGCCCGTACTCGATGTTCTGCGCCACGGTCATGTGCGGGAACAGCGCGTAGTCCTGGAACACGGTGTTCACGTTGCGCGCGTACGGCGGTACCGAGGTCACGTCCCGGCCGCCCAGCTCGAGCCGCCCGCCGTCGGGATGCTCGAACCCGGCGATCAGCCGCAGCAGTGTGGTCTTGCCGGACCCGGACGGGCCGAGCAGGGTGAAGAACTCCCCTGCCTCGATGTCCAGGTCGACGCCGTCCAGCGCGGTTACCGGGCCGTACCGCTTGCGCATGCCGGACACGCGGACAGCCGGCGCGGCCGCGGCCCCGCTGCCCGCCGCGGCCGGCCGCGAGGCGGCGGGATTCGCGATCATTCGGCTCGTCATATCATGCTCGGCGCTAGCCCGCAATCGCCGGGAACCGCCTGGCCATCGCGGCTTTTCGCGGCGCTCCCCGCTCCCTGGTTCCTGCTGCGGCACTATTGTCCGCAGGAGCCATCCGGCAGCAAAGGAGCGAACCGCCATGGCCGGGAAGCATCCGGATGATTCGCACCGTGCTCCGGGCACCAGCAGCGTCAGCGACGTCCGGCTGCTGGCCGCCCAGCTGTTCAACGAGACCTGGCGGCTGATGGGCCTGCCCGACCACAGCCAGGACGACATCAGCCGCATGATCGGCGCGGCGCACGCGTCCCGGTTTCACTGGTCCCAGGTCCCCGGGCACACCCCGGCGCACCTGGCCCGCGGCGACTGGCTGATCTCCCGGGTGTACGCCGAGCTCGGGCGGGCCGAGCCGGCCCTGTACCACGCCCGCCTGGTGCTGGGCACCTGCCAGGAGAACGGCATCGGCGACTGGGACCTGGCCTTCGCTTACGAGGCCCTGGCCCGGGCGCACGCCGTGGCCGGCGAGCGCGGCCGCGCCCGCGAGTACACCGACCAGGCGCTGGCCGCGGCCAAGGACATCGCCCAGGACCCGGACCGCGAGCTGCTGCTCGGCGACCTGGAGACGATCCCCGGCCAGCGCCGCTACTGGTAGGCCGGTCAGGCTCGCAGCCTGCCCCGTTCTCAGGAAATACAGCCTTAAGGATTACGGTGCCGGGGGCGCGGGCCCACCGTCACTTACCCCGCCAGCGCGCGGGCGATCAGCGCGGGCCGGTCTATCCCGGCCAGGTCCAGCGCCCGCGGCACGCTGCCGACCCGGGCGTTGAGCAGGCCGACCAGCACGTGCCGCGGCTCGATCCGGTTCGCCGGACCGCCGCGGGCCGCGGCCACCGCCCGGTGCAGCACCCACTTGGCCGAGGCGCCGAGCCGTGGCTTGCGCCCGGGGAAGTAGGACGACCTCGGCATCCGCCCGGCGGCCAGCCGCACCCCCACCAGGGCCAGCGACCGCTCGACGTCGGCGGCCAGCGCCAGCTGCACCGCTGTGTGGTCGAGGCCGGCCTCGGCCAGCAGGTCCCGGGCCTGGCCGCCCTGCGGCGCGGTCAGGGCCAGCAGCATGTGCTCCGCCTCGACCGACGGTGACTGATCGGCCACCGCCTCGGCCTGCGCCAGCCGCAGCACGACCCGCACAAACCCGCCGTCGGTCCGCATCATGGCTTCCTCCTCGGGGACACTCCGGCCGCGGCCAGGCGGTGGCTGTGCTTCTTGTGCACGGCCTGGCGGGTGACGCCGAGGGCCTCGGCGACCTCGGACCAGCTCCAGCCGGTCCCGATGGCCTGCTCGACGGCCGCGTCCTCGAGCCGGTCGGCCAGCCGGCGCAGGGCGACGACCGCGGCCAGCCCGTCCCCCGGGTCGCCGGTCTCCTGAACCTCGATCTGCGGCATAGTGGCAACTTAAGTTGACACTTCGAATTTGTCAACTTTGGTTGCGCCAGGCAGGCCGCCTAGATGGCGCCGATGCGCAGGGCGTAGGAGACCGCGTGGGTGCGGTTGCGCAGCTGCAGCCGCGTGGTCAGGTCCTGCAGGATCTTCTTGATGGTCCGCTCGGAGTACCGCAGCCGGGCCGCGATCTGCGCCGTGTCCTGCCCGTCGGCGAGCAGCCGGAGCACGTCGATCTCGCGCTCGGACAGGCCGCCAGGGCCCGGCCCGGCGCCGGCGGCCGCGGCGGGCTCGTGCCGGGTCAGCCGGGCCTCCTCGACCAGCCAGCGGGCCACCGTGGACGGCAGGATGGCCCGGCCCGCATGGCTGGCCAGCACCGCCTGGGCGACGAGCTCAGCAGTGACCCCGCGCCAGGGCAGGATGCTGACCACGCCGCAGCTGATCAGCGGGCCCAGCAGGGCCTCCCGGATCGGGTCGGCCACCAGGACGACGCACTGGGCCTCGTGGCCGGCCTGCCCGGCCAGGCTGGTCAGCTCGGCCAGCATGCCGCCGCTCAGCGTCGTGGCCAGCGCCAGGATCACGTCGCCCCGGTGCGGCGGCAGCACGTGCCGCACGCCCAGCTCCGGCCGGACCCTCAGCTGCGCGATGATCGGGGCCGCCGCGGCCGGGTCATCGGTGACCACGCCCACGCCGACCGGATCGGCCGCCCGCCGGATGTTCACCGGCGCCGGCCGCAACGCTTCTCTTACCGCCGTCACTACGCTCCCCGTTAGCCCGTCCGCGGCCGGCCCCCCAGCCGTCAGCGCGGTCCCGCCGTTCGCACGCATCCCCGGTGAGAATCGGCGCTTGCCCGTGATGTGCGATATACAACCTCGTACTACGTACCGGGCGCGGTCTGAGTTCACGCGGCCGCCGCCCTTCGCCCGGGCGGCGTCGTTGCGGCTGGTCCCGCGGCCGGGGCGGCCAGCCGGAACGCGCGGCGGTAGGCGGTCGGGGTGGTCGCCACCCGCCGGGCGAAATGCTCGCGCAACGCGGCCGCGGTGCTGAAGCCGCTGCGCACCGCGACCTGCTCGACCGGCAGGCCGGTGCGCTCCAGCAGCTGGCGGGCGGCCAGCACCCGCTGGTCCAGCAGCCACTGCGCGGGCGTGGTGCCGGTCTCCTCGCGGAACCGCCGGGCGAACGTCCGGGTGGACACGCCCGCCTGGCGGGCCAGCACGGCCACGCTCAGGTCCGCGCCGAGGTTCTCCAGGGCCCAGGCCCGGGTGGCGGCCAGGCCCGGGCTTCCGCTGGCGCCGCTGGCCGTGCTCACGGGATGGCGGATGAACTGCGCCTGGCCGCCGTCCCGGTGCGGCGCGACCACGGTCCGCCGGGCCAGCCGCGCGGCCAGGTCCGCGCCGTAGTCCCGGCGGATCACGTGCAGGCACAGGTCGAGCCCGGCGGCCACGCCGGCGCTGGTCAGGATCTGCCCCTCGTCCACGTAGAGCACGGCCGGGTCGACGGTCACCGCGGGGAACTGCCGGGCCAGGGCGGCCGCCCAGCCCCAGTGCGTGGCGGCCCGGCGGCCGTCCAGCAGGCCGGCGTAGGCCAGCACGAACGCGCCGGTGCAGACAGACATGATCCGGGCGCCGCGGGCGGCGGCGGCGCGCAGCGCGGCCAGCACGGAGCCGGGCGGGCGGTCAAGGATCTCGGTGCCAGGGACCACGATCGTGTCTGCGGTCCCGAGCAGGCTAAGGCCGCCGCCGGCGACGATGTCGAGCCCGGTCGAGCTGGTCAGCGGGCCGGGCTCGGGCCGGCCACCGCGTAGCTGTACCAGGGGTGGCCGCAGTGGCCGAACAGGTGGGTGGGCGCGGCGAGGTCGAGAAGGATCACGCCGGGCAGGGCCAGGGTCACGACCCGGTGCGGCGCGGGCGGTGCGGGCGGGAGCGCGGTGCCGCCCGGTTCCGCGGGCGCGGCGGGCGGCCAGGGCCAGGTTGGTGGCACGAATCCGATGATAGTTGTCTTTCCTGCCACTGTCTGGCCCGGCTGGCGGGCGCGAGGATGGCTGCCATGACCGACACCAACGGCGCCCGGGCGCCGCTTCCCGACGTTGACGTGCTGTTCTTCGACGGCTTCGACGAACTCGACTCGATCGGCCCGTGGGAGGTGCTGTCCGCGGCCGGTTTCCCGGTCCGGGCCGCGGGCTTCCCCGGCGAGGCCGGCACCGTGCGCGCCTCGAACGGGCTGCGGGTGGTAACCGACGGACCGCTCGGCGAGGCGCCGGGCCTGGTGATCGTGCCGGGCGGCGGCTACTGGGACCCGGGCGCCGGGGTGCGCCAGCAGATCACCGGCGGCGCGCTGCCCGCCCGCCTGGCCGCGCTGCACGCCGCGGGCACCGTGCTGGCCTCGGTGTGCACGGGCGCGATGCTGCTGTCCGCCGCGGGCCTGCTGCGGGACCGCCCGGCGGTCACCAACAAGCTGGCCCTCGGCCTGCTGGCCCGCGACGGCGCGCAGGTCCGCCAGGAGGCCAGGGTGGTCGACGACGGCGACATCATCACCGCGGGCGGCCCGATGGCCGGCGTCGACCTGGCCGTGCGCATCGTGGAGCGCTACCTGGGCCCGGACGCGGCGCTGGCCGCGGCGGGCCGCCTCGAGCACGAGCAGCGCGGCCCGGTCCTGGTCACCGCCCGCGCCCGGGCCGCCGTTTAGCGGCGGGTCAGCCTCCCGGCGGCCGGGAGCGGCCGGCCCGGCACGAGTACAGAGCCGTCCGGGCCCGCGGGAGAATCGGGTTATGGACGTCGCGGACACCTTCGGGTTCCTGCTCGGGGCCTGGCGGGTGAGCCGGTCGATCGAGGACCGGCTGGCGGGGATGACCGGATCCTTCGAGGGGTCAGCGCTGCTGGTGATCCCGCCGGAGTGGCAGGCGCGCGGTGTGTGGGCGCGCTACGACGAGACCGGCACCCTGCAGTTCGGCGGTCACAGCGGCCCGGCCAGCCGGACGCTGGGCTACATGCGGCGCTTCGACGGCACGGTAGCGGTGTTCTTCCCCGACGGCCGCCCCTACATCGACCTCGACCTGCGGACCGGGTCCTGCGAACGGGATCACCCGTGCCGCGAGGACACGTACCACCTCACGTTCACCGTCCACTCGCTGGACGAGTTCGAGGAGCACTGGGAGGTCCAGGGCCCGGACAAGAACTACCGGGCCATCACGACCCTCCGCCGCGAACCCCCCGACCCCCAGGGCCTATACCCATTAGCTGCCGGGGCCAGGATCGGGTAACGTCGATCATGGCGGAACCGCCTGCTCCGGCAGCCGTTCCCGTCAGTACAACTCCATAGGGGGTGATCGGTTTCGACTTCGGTGGTCGATCCAGGGGAAGCGGGCCGAGGGTTGCGGTTGTGCCCTCGTTAATCCCGTGACCGCAAAATTCAAGTGCCAACTCAACGCGCACTAACGTCGCGCTCGCTGCCTAACAACAGCTAGCCAGGACGTTTGTCAGCCCGGGAGTTCCTCCGGCCCGGTGCCTGGCATCAGCTAGGAGGATCAACTGTCCAGCCCGGTCACGGGGCTAGGCAGGACACCAAACAGTGACTGAGCCCGTCGGCGACTTGCCTGCGTGAACGCCGGGGCTGAGAAAAGCTAGTGCAGGCTGCGCCCGGAGAAGCCCTGGTGAAGTACCGAAGGACGCGGGTTCGATTCCCGCCACCTCCACGAAGGCGTTGGGCGGTCATGCTCGCAGAAAGCGCGAGCATGACCGCCTTCGCCATTCTTTGCGCGGCTGGCGCCGCGCGGGCGGGGGCTTCGCCACCCGCACCCCCCAGCGGTGGCTGGCCTGGGTGCGGCCGACTGGCTCCGCACGGGCTGGGCTTCGCCACCCCCAGCGGTGGCTGGCCTGGGTGCGGCCTGTGGCTCCGCACGGGCTGAGGCTTCGCCACCCCCAGCGGTGGCTGGCCTGGGTGCGGCCGTGGCTCCGCACGGGGCCAGGCTCGCGGCGCGGGGGCTACGAAGCAGCCGGCAGGTTCTCCAGGAACGCCCGGGCCACCGGCGCAGCCGACGAGCTCGCCGACTTCGTCAGCTCCAGCACCGCGAACGCCACCCCGCCGCGGTACCCAACGAACCAGACCGCGCGCAGGCCGTTGTGCCCGGGACCCAGCGACACGTTGCCGACCTGCCCGAACACCGCCTGACCGCGCACGTTGGCGGACCGTGCCGCCCCGCTGGTCACCGTCTGCCGCATCAGCGACCGCAGCGACGTCAGCACCGTGGACGAGAACGGGTGGTTCGGGCCGGGCCCCGGCGACGGCGGGTTGGTCACCAGCACCGGCCGGTGCCAGCTCCCGGACTGCACCACGCCGGCCATCAGCGCCATCTGCAGCGGGCTGAGCGTCACCCGGCCCGCCCCGATCGTGTCCGCGGCCAGCTGCGGGACGCTGGCTGGCGCGGGCGCCGGCCCGGCGCTGGCCGGGACCGGCAGCTGCCAGGGCGCCCCGATGCCGAAGCTCTTCGCCGCGCTGGTCAGCTGGGCGCTGGTCAGCCGGAGCGACAGCGTGGCGAACGCGGTCGAGCAGCCCGCGGCGAAGTCCGTGCTGAACGCCGGCTCGGGGCCGAGCCCCCGCTGCCTCGGATGGTTGGTGAAGGTCCGCCCGCCGACCTCGCTCGTGGCCATGCACGGGATCCGCGTGTTGACGTTGAAGCCGTCGCTGATCAGCGCGGCCGTGGAAACCAGGCTGAAGGCCTGGCCCGGCCGGTAGGCCCCGTTCAGCGGGCTGATCTCGGGCATCCGGTGGCCCTGGTGGGTCGCCACCGCGAGGATCCGGCCGGTCGAGGGGTCGATGGCGACCAGCGCCGCGGAACCGTGCAGCGACTTGACCGCCTGGGTGGCGGCGTCCTGCACGCCCGAGTCAATGGTGGTGCGGACCGGCTGCCCCGGGTGACCGGACCAGCGGGCCAGCACGGACATCTGGCGGCCGGCCGCGTTCTCCGCCACCACGCTGGTCGACGGCGTGCCGACCAGCGTGCGCTGGAAGGCCTGCTGCAGGCCGGACAGGCCGACCGTGGCGCCCGGCTGGTAGGAAACCCCGTTGTTGCGGAGCACGGTCGCGGTCTCGGTGCCGACCCGCCCCACCACCGAGCTGGCCGTGCTGTCGAACAGCCGCAGCATGGCCCGCTTGATCTGCAGGCCGGGCACGTGCCTGAGCTGATGGCGCAGCCGGTGATACGCGTGCGGCGTGAACCGGGCCAGCTCGAAGAACTGCTTGGACGGCGCGGCCAGGATGTCGCCGTAGACCTCGTTGACGTCCAGGCCGGTCACCGCGGCGAGCGCGGCCGCGGTCCGGTAGGGGCTCTTCAGGCTGGTGGGCATGACCCCGGCGACGAACACCCGGGTCCGCTTGGCCAGCGGCCGGCCGGCCGCGTCGAGCAGCGGGGCCCGCCGTGGGGTTGTGGTGACCACGGCCAGCCGGTATCCGGGCTTCAGCGCCGGGTTGATCACGCTCGGGCTCCACACGACCTTCCACGTCGAGTGGATCCGGCGCAGCGTGAACACGCCGTCGTAGCGCCACGGCGCGCCGCTGCGGCCCAGGTCGATCGCGGCGTGGAAGTGCGCCTCGCCGACGTCACCGTGCTGGGTGATGTGGCCCATCTGCAGCGTGATGTCGGCCGCGTCGAGCTGCCGGTAGGCGGTCCGCAGCTGGCTGGTGACCACGTCCGGGGCACCTGTGGTGTACGCGGCCGCCTCGCGGTAGTGGCCTTGCTCCCAGGCGAGCAGGAAGGACTGCACGGTCGGCTCGACCGACGGGTCCGGCGTGCTGGCCGTCACCAGCAGGTAGCCGAGCAGCCCGGCCAGCACGACGGTGATGACCGCCTTCTTCGGCGTCAGCCGCGGCCGCTTGGCGGCCGGCCGGGCCGTCGTGGCGGGCTTCTTGGCCGGCGGCAGGCGGCCCGCGGCCCGGCCGGGGCAGCAGGCGCGGCCGGTCCGCGCCGGCGCGGCCGGACCGGGCGGCGCGGCGGGCGGAGCGGCGGGTGGCCCGGCCGGGGCCGCAGGCGGCGCGACCGGCGGCCGCAGCGGGCCCGGCGGGCGCCAGCGCGGACGGCCCGGGGCTCGCCACGAGCTTGTCGCCGACCGGATGACCGGCTCGAGGACTGACTTCCGGCGGCGCCACTGAATGTGACCGGATGACGGTTGGCGGCCCGCTGATCGGCGCCCCAGGCGGGATCTGGCTGATCGGCGGCTGCGCCGTCAGGGACCAGCCGCCCTGCGTGATCGCCCCGGTCAGCGGACCGGCCTGTGGCTGGCCCACCGCCGGGGCCAGCGAGTCCGGCCCGGCGCCCGGCACGCTGCCCGCCTGCGGGCCCTCCGCCCCCAGGTCATCAGCCCGCATCGGACCCGCGGCGCCCAGGCTGGCCGGGGATCGCGGGACCGCCGGCGCCCGGCCGGGCGGTGGCGCAGTCCAGCTGGACGGCACCGGCGGCGGCGCGCTCGTGCGTGGCCGGGCCGGCTCAAACGGCCCGCGCATGGCGTCATCCGCCAGCGGCGCTTCCACCGCGGGCGATGACTCCTCCGCCAGCGGCAACGCCCCGGCGGCAGGGACCAGGCCCCAGCTGGATGGCCCCCGGGCCGGCGTCCCCGGCTCGGTCGCGGCCGGCTGCCCAGGATCCGGCTGGCCTGCCCGGGGCGGGACCGGCGGCGACGGGTCGGCGGGCGGCGGGGCGGGCCAGGCGGAGGGGCTGCGGACGGGCTGCTCGGCGGGTGGTGTGGTGCCCTGCGGAGCCTGGCTGGCGGGCGGCTGGGCCGGGCCGGATGGCCCGGGGAACCACGGGGTGGGCTGCGGCGGGAGCCAGGCGCGCGGGGCGGTGGTCCCGGTGCTGCCGAAGGCGGCGGGCGGGCCGTCGAGGTGATCACCGCCGAACGGCGGCTGACCCGTGTCGTTACCCAGTGTGCCGTTGCCCAGCGTGCCGTTACCGGCCAGGCCGTTCCCCGGCGGCCCGGGCCCCTCCGCACCGTGCCCGTCCGCCACCGTGCTCAGCCGGGCTGTGCCCGGCCGCCCGTTGCCCGAGCCGTTCGGGGGCGGGCTGGTAACGGACCAGCCGGGCGGCCACGTGCTGCCGGGCACCGTGCTCGCCGGAGGCCGGGTCAGCGGGGGAGTTCTCGGCAGGCGGGGTCCCCGGCCCGTCCTGGTCAGGGCGGGCCGGCCGGACCGGCGCGGCGTGTGAACCGCGCTTACGCATGCGCGCCATCACTCGCCACTGGTCTACCTTCGCCGCCGCAACGCACGGTCAACCTCCCTGGCCGCGTCCCGCGCCGCGAGGTCTTGACGCTTGTCGTAGGACCTCTTGCCGCGGGCGAGCGCCAACTCGACCTTGGCCTTGCCGTCCTTGAAGTACAGGGCCAACGGAACCAGCGTCAGGCCACGCTCGGTGGTCTCGCTGGCGAGCTTGTCGATCTCCCTACGGTGCATGAGCAGCTTACGTGTGCGGCGCGGCTCATGGTTGGTCCATGTGCCTTGCGTGTACTCCGGGATGTGCACGTTGTGGAGCCATACTTCATGGTCGGATATCTGCCCGAAGCCATCGGTGAGCGACGCGCGCCCGGCACGCAGCGACTTCACCTCGGTCCCGGTCAGCACCAGGCCGGCCTCGTAGACCTCTTCGATGTGGTAGTCGTGCCTGGCGCGCCGGTTCCTGGCAATCATTTTCAGGCCCTGATCGGCTGCCACTGGTCTCCTGTCCGCTGGGCGGTCACGCCCGCAGGTAGCGGCGGAGCGTCAGGAGCGACGTGGCGCCGGTCAGCACCACGCCGATGATCATCGCGAGAACGATGACCTGGACCAGGTCGGTGGCGCTCAGCTGGACGTTGAAGGGGAAGTACTGCTGCAGCGTATCGAGCCAGAGCGACTTGACCCCAATCAGAAGCCCGGCCGCGACCAGCCAGCCGAACAGGCCCGCGATGATCCCCTCGACCAGGAAGGGCAGCTGAACGTAGAAGTTCGAGGCGCCGACCAGGCGCATGATGCTGGTCTCCCGGCGCCGGTTGAAGGCCGACAGCCGGATCGTGTTGGCGACCAGCAGGATCGCCGCGATGATCAGGATGATCGCGATGATCACCACGGCGTTCCTGGCGCCGTTCAGCAGCTTGTAGAACTTGTCCAGGATCGACGAGTCGTCCACGACCTGGTCCACCCCGTCGCGGCCGTCCACGGTCTGCGCCACGATCGGGAAGTCCGTCTGCGTGTTCCTGAGCTTGACCTGGAACGAGTCCGGGATGTCGCCCTTGGACACGGAGTTGACGAACGACTGGTTCTGCGAGAACTCCTGGCGGAACCGGGAGTACGCCTCTTCCTGCGACTCGTACCGGACGCTGACCACCTGCGGCAGGTTCTTCAGGTCGGCCTCGATCTGGGCCCGCTCGGCGGCGGTGGCCGCTCCGTTGTGCTCGCACTGCGGGCTGACGCTGGACCTGGTGCAGAGGTAGATAGACAGCTGAACCCGGCCCTGCCAGTAGGTCCTGGTGTTGTCCACCTGCTTGACGAACAGCAGGCCGGTGCCGAGCAGGGACAGGCTGATCGCGACGACCACGACCAGCGCGATCGTCATGGTCAGGTTCCGCCTCAGGCCAATCCAGACCTCATGGAAGACGAACTGCGCACGCATGTGACGATCCTTCGGTAGTTCCCTCGCCGGGTCCCCGGTCAGTAGGCCTGACCGTAGACCCCTCGGGACTGGTCGCGGACGACCTTGCCGTACTCGAGCTCGATGACCCGCTTGCGCATGGAGTCGACGATCGCGGCGTCGTGCGTGGCCATGACGACGGTCGTGCCGGTGCGGTTGATGCGGTCGAGGACCTTCATGATGCCGATCGAGGTGGCCGGGTCGATGTTCCCGGTGGGCTCGTCGGCGAGCAGGATCATCGGGCGGTTGACGAACGCCCGGGCCATGGCGACCCGCTGCTGCTCGCCGCCGGACAGCTCGTCGGGCATGCGGTCGCGCTTGCCCTCCAGGCCGACCAGGTCGATGACCTCCGGCACGACCTTGCGGATGAACCGCCGGGGCTTGCCGATGACCTCGAGGGCGAACGCGATGTTCTGGTAGACGTTCTTGTTCGGCAGCAGCCGGAAGTCCTGGAACACGCAGCCGATCCGGCGCCGCAGGTGCGGCACCTTCCAGTTCGTGAGCCGGGCGAGGTCCTTCCCGGCCACGTGAATCCGGCCGCCGGTGGGCCTCTCTTCCTTCAGCACTAGCCGGAGGAAGGTCGACTTACCCGACCCCGACGGGCCAACCAGGAAGACGAACTCGCCCTTCTCGACGTCAAGGTTGACGTTCTCAAGGGCAGGCCGGTTCTGGTTGGGGTACGTCTTAGTGACGTTGTCGAAGTGGATCACAGGCCCATCGCAGCGCTCGACGATAGTGCGGAGGCGTCCCGGTGCCGCAGCATCCCGGTTTGGCCTCGGGCTAGTCTAGGGGGAAACTGGTCAGGAGGACCCAACATCGGCGAAGTGACCCCGGCGGGGACGCCGGCCCAGAGGGGACCAGGATGAGCTGCGAACATCTCATCTGCGCGGCGTGCACTGGACCCGTGGCGGAAGGTAACTGCCCGGTCTGCCAGGCCGCACGTGCGCAAGTTCACCACCACTCCAGCGGGCTGCGGGTGCCACTGATCCTGGTCACGCTGGCCGTGCTGCTGCTCCTGCTGGCCATGCACCTGGCCCAGTAAGGCCGGGGGTAAGGCCGGGGTAACGCCCCGGGGCTACGAACCCTGCTGGCGCAGCCAGCGGATCTCGGCGTCGATGAACTCATCGATCTCGCCGTCCATCACCGCGGCCGTGTTCCCGGTTTCCACCCCGGTCCGCACGTCCTTGATGTTCTGGTACGGGTGCAGCACGTAGTTGCGGATCTGGGTGCCCCAGCTCGTGGTGGTCGCGCCGCGCAGCTCGGCCATCTTGGCCGCCTGCTCCTCGCGCTTGCGCTCCAGCAGCTTGGCCTGGAGCACGGTCATCGCGCTGGCCCGGTTCTGGATCTGGCTGCGCTCGTTCTGGCAGGACACCACGATCCCGGAGGGCAGGTGGGTGATCCGGACCGCCGAGTCGGTGGTGTTGACGCCCTGGCCGCCGGGACCGCTGGACCGGTACACGTCGACCCGCAGTTCGTCGTCCGGGATGTCGATGTGGTCGGCCCGCTGCACTACCGGGATCACGTCCACGCCCGCGAACGAGGTCTGGCGGCGGCCCTGGTTGTCGTACTTGGAGATCCGCACCATCCGGTGCGTGCCGTGCTCGCCGCGCAGCGTGCCGTAGGCGTACGGGGCCTTGATCGCGAACGTGGTGGACTTGATCCCGGCTTCTTCCGCGTAGGAGGTGTCGTAGACCTCGGTCGGGTAGCCGTGCCGCTCGGCCCAGCGCAGGTAGATGCGCCGCAGGCCCTCCGCCCAGTCGGCCGCGTCGGCCCCGCCGGCCTGCGCGTTGATGGTGATCAGGGCCTCGCGCGAGTCGTACTCGCCGGACATCAGGGTCCTGATCTCCAGCTGGTCCATTTCCTTGCGCAGCACGGCCAGGTCCCGCTCGGCCTCGGCCCGGGCGGCCGCGTCGTTCTCGCTGTCGGACAGCTCGAACATGATCATCGTGTCGTCGAGCCGCTGCCGCAGGCTGGCCAGCCGGGACAGCTCCCCGTCCAGGTAGGACAGCCGGCGGGTGACCGCCTGCGCCTGCTCCTGGTCCTCCCACAGGGACGGGTCGGCGGCGCGTTCGCGCAGCGCGTCGGCTTCCTTGCTCATCGCGCTCGGGTCGAGCACAGCTTCCACGCTGGCGAGCTTCGCCGTCAGTTCGGCGATCTCGCCGGCGGGGTCGGTGGCCATGGCGGAAGCCTACGTCAGAAGAGAGGGTCAGATTTCCATACTGCTGTGGCGCAAGTGACCCGGCTGGACATCGTGCCTAGCCCGGGCCGGCCGCGGCGGCCGGCCCGGGCCCACCGCGGTCAGTCGGGCAGCCGGCTGGCGCTGACCAGGGTGCGGATGGCCCGCACCGCCACCGACAGCATGGCCACGGTGAACACGTCGCTCTCCCAGATCTCGGTCAGCGTCTGGCCGGCCCGGATCACCGCGGACTCGTTCCGCCGGGCCCAGGCCAGCAGCCGCTGCTCCGGGGTGCTGCCCGAGCCGGTCACCATCAGCACGTCCTTGGCCAGCGCGGCGTGCGCGGCGTACAGGTCGTCGCGGAGCGCCCCGCGGGCCATCGTGCTCCACCGGTCGTCCCTGGGCAGCGCGGTGATCCGGTCCCGGAGCCGGCCGATCTGCAGCCGGTCGGACAGGTCGAAGTAGACCTCGGCGGCCTCCTCCACCGGCCGCTTGGCCGACCTGGCCACCTGGACGATGTCGAACGCCGAGTAGCCGGGCACCATCGCCGAGACCCGGTCGGCCAGGTCGGCGGGCACGCCCTTGGCGGTCAGCACGCTGCGCCGCTCCTCGAACCCGGTCACGTCGCGGCCGGCCAGCAGCTTGGGCACGCTGGCCGCGACCGCGGCCATGCCGTCGGCGAAGAAGTCGACCGTGGGCTGGATGCGGAACGGCGGGCGGCGGTTGGCCAGCAGCCAGCGGACCGCGCGCTCGGTCAGCTTCCGGCCCTCGAGCAGCATCTGGATCTGCACGGTCGTGTCGACCTGGCCGTCCAGGGCCTCGACCTGAGCCCAGAAGTCCGGCATCTGGAGCACGTCCCTGGCCACCAGCCAGGCCCGGGTGATGTCCGGGACGGACGCCCCGGTCTCCTCGGCTCTGCCGGAACAGCGACGTGATGCCGGACCGGTCGATCATGTCGTTGACCACCGCGGTGGTGATGATCTCCCGGTGCAGCCGGTGCGGCGGCATCAGGTCCGCGAACCGCTCCCGCATCGGCGCCGGGAAGTAGCTGGTCAGCACCTGGCGCAGGTAGGGGTCGTCGGGCACGTCGGAGGCCAGCACGTCCTGCGCGGTGGCGATCTTGGTGTGCGCGAGCAGCACGGAGAACTCGGGCACGGTCAGGCCCGCCCCGGCCGACCGGCGCTCGGCCAGCTCCCGGTCGCCGGGCAGCACGTCCAGCCGCCGGTGCACCCGCCGGTCCCGCTCCAGCTTCCTGATGTACCTGGCGTGCACGTGCAGCATCGACGGGGCCTGCGCGCGGGCCAGCGCCAGCGTCCGGTTCTGCTGGTAGTTGTGCGCCAGCACGAGCGCGGCGACCTCGTCGGTCATCTCGTGCAGCAGCCGGCTCCGGTCGGCCGCGGACAGGCCGCCCGTGTCCATCGCCGCGGCCAGCACGATCTTCATGTTGACCTCGTGGTCGGAGGTGTCCACCCCGGCCGAGTTGTCGATGAAGTCGGTGTTGACCAGCCCGCCGGCCAGCGCGTACTCGATCCTGGCCTCCTGGGTCAGGCCCAGGTTGCCGCCTTCCCCGACCACCCGGGCGCGCAGCGCGGTGGCGTCGATCCTGACGCTGTCGTTGGACCGGTCCCCCACGTCCGCGTGGCTCTGGTTGCTGGCCTTCACGTAGGTGCCGATGCCGCCGTTCCACAGCAGGTCCACCGGGGCCGCCAGGATCGCCGAGACCAGCTGGTCCGGGGTCAGCGAGGCGGCGTCGCTGTCCAGCCCGAGCACCGCGGCGGCCTGCGGGGTCAGCCGGACCGACTTGGCGGTGCGCGGCCACACCCCGCCGCCCGCCGAGATCAGCGCCGGGTCGTAGTCCGCCCACGACGACCGGGGCAGCGCGAACAGCCGGGCCCGCTCGGCGAAGCTGGCCGCCGGGTCGGGGTCCGGGTCGATGAAGACGTGCCGGTGGTCGAACGCGGCGATCAGCCTGATGTGCTCGGACCGCAGCATGCCGTTGCCGAACACGTCGCCGGACATGTCGCCGACGCCCACCACGGTGAAGTCCTGCGCCGCGGTGTCCAGGCCCAGGGTCTGGAAGCCGAACTTCACCGACTCCCACGCCCCGCGCGCGGTGATGCCCATCTTCTTGTGGTCGTAGCCGTCCGAGCCGCCGGACGCGAACGCGTCGCCGAGCCAGAACCCGTAGCTCGTGGCGATCTCGTTGGCGGTGTCGGAGAACGTGGCCGTGCCCTTGTCCGCGGCCACCACCAGGTACGGGTCGTCGCCGTCGTGCCTGGCCACCCGCGGCGGCGGCACCACCTTCCCGGCGGACAGGTTGTCGGTGATGTCCAGCATGGCCGAGATGAACATCTTGTAGCAGGTCAGTACCTCGGCGCCGACCGCGTCGCGGTCCCGTGAGACGGGCAGCTGCTTGCACACGAAGCCGCCCTTGGCCCCGGACGGCACGATGACCGAGTTCTTCACCTCCTGCGCCTTGGCCAGCCCGAGGACCTCGGTGCGGAAGTCCTCCGGCCGCTCGGACCAGCGCAGCCCGCCCCGCGCGACGTGCGCGAACCGCAGGTGCACGCCCTCGAACCGGGGCGAGTAGACGAACAGCTCGAACCGCGGCCGGGGCGCGGGCAGGTCGGGCACCTCGGCCGGGTCCAGCTTGACCGCGAAGTAGGGCAGGCCCGCGCCGGGCTCCGGCTCGTCCTGGAAGTAGTTGGTCCGCAGCGTGGCGCGGATCAGCGCCCAGACCGCCCGCAGGATCCGGTCCTGGTCCAGGCTGGCCACCTCGTCGAGCTCACCGCTGATCTCCTCGGCGATGGCTTCGCTCCGCTCGGACTGCCCGGGCTTCCGGTCCGGGTCGAACCGGGACTCGAACAGCGTGACCAGCAGCCGGGTCACGGTCACGTTGGACCGCAGCACCCGGGCGATGTAGTCCTGGCTGAACGAGGTGCCCGCCTGCCGCAGGTACCGGGCGTAGCCGCGCAGGATCACGACCTGGCGCCAGGTCAGCCCGGCGTCCAGGACCAGCGCGTTGAAGTCGTCGTCCTCGGTCCGGCCGCGCCACAGCGCGCCCAGCGCCCCTTCGAGCAGCGGCCGGGCCGCCTCCAGTGAGGCCGCGGGCCGGCCCTCGGCACCGCCGGGCGAGCTGCGCCGCAGCCCGAAGTCGTAGATCCAGAACGGCGACGTGCCGCCGTTCGCGGCGAACTCGTACGGGTGCTCGTCGACCACGTCGACGCCCATGTGCTGGAGCCGGGGCAGGACGTCGGTCAGCGTCAGCGGCGCCTGCGTCCGGTAGATGGTCAGCCGCCACACCCGCGGCGCGTGCTGCTCGCTGGCCGCGGGCCCGGTGGACGGCTCGCCCGTGTCTGGCTCGCCCGTGCCTGGCTCGACTGTGGCCGGCACGCCGCCCACGAACCCCTCGGACTCCCACAGCTCGAACGAGGTGTCCTCGCCCGACTCCCGCAGCGCGGCGATCCGGGCCAGGTCGTCGGCCGCGGCCGCGGCGGGCACGTCGGCCTTGTAGGTGTCCGGGATCGCGTCGTCGCACAGCGCGAGCAGGGACCGGGCCCCGGCCGCGCCCATCACCCGGCGGGTCTCCTCGGCCAGGTCGTCGTCCCAGGACCGGATGGCCGCGACCAGCTGCCGTTCCAGGGCGGCCTCGTCCGCGTCGGGCAGCGTCTTGCCGCGGCCCGCCCGCACCACGATGTGCAGCCGGGACACCGCCGACTCGCCGACCATCACGCTGTAGCTGACCGACTCGCCGCCGAGCGCCGTGCGCAGGATCTCCTGGGCGCGCAGCCGGATCGCGGTGGTGTACCGGTCCCTGGGCATGTAGACCAGGCAGGACATGTACCGGCCGTAGGGGTCCTTGCGCAGGAACAGCCGGGTCTGCTTGCGGTCCCGCAGCCGCAGCACGCCGTCCGCGATCGGGATCAGCTCCGGCACCGGGATCTGGAACAGCTCCTCGCGCGGGTAGTTCTCCAGGAACTCGGCCAGGTCGTTGCCGTCGTGGCTGTCCGGGGCCAGGCCGGTGGCGGCCAGCACCCCGGCCAGCTTGCGGCGCAGCACCGGGATCCGGGTGATGCTCTCGGAGTACGCCGAGTGCGTGTACAGCCCGAGGAACCGCCGCTCGCCGGTCACCGTGCCGTCCGGGCCGAACCGCTTGACCGCGATGTAGTCCAGGTAGTGCGGCCGGTGCACGGTGGACATCGAGTTGGCCTTGGTCACGATCAGCAGCCGCGGCTCGGTGGCCTTGGCCCGCACCTCGGGCGGCAGCGCGGCGAACGCGCTCGACGCCGGCCGGTCGTGCCGCAGGATGCCGAGCCCGGTGCCGGGCACCGCGGACAGCTGCATACCGTCCGCCCCGTCGACCAGGTCGTACTCGCGGTAGCCGAGGAACGTGAAGTGCCCGTCGGCCAGCCAGCGCAGCAGCGCCTCGGTCTCCGCGGCCGTTTCGGCTTCGTCGGCGACCGGCGGCGCGGTCCGGGCCAGCGTGTCGGCCAGCGTCAGCGCCCTGGCGTGCATCTTCGGGTAGTCCTCGACCGCGGCCCGGACGTCGCCGAGCACCCGCTCCAGGTCGGCGGCCAGCTCCGCGGCTTCGCCCGGCCCGGACAGCGTGCTCGTCTCCAGGTGGATCCACGACTCTTTGATCTCGTCGTGGGTGGCCGGCGACCCGTCGGACACCCCGAGCACGCCGTGCATCGTGCCGCCGACGTCCCTGATCACCCGCAGCTGCGGGTGGATGACCTCGTGCACCTCCAGGCCGCACCGGTGCACCGCCATCAGCACCGAGTCCACCAGGTAGGGCATGTCGTCGGTGACGATGTCCATGGTGGTCCCGGTCGGCTCCAGCGCGGCCGGCCCGGCGGCCTGCACCCGGACCAGGGGCCGGCCCTGCGGCCGGTGCGCGGCGAACGCGGCCTGCTCCATGGCCACCGCCGCGGCCCGCTCGGCTCCCGCCTCGGCGAGGTCCTCGGCGGCCACGTGCCGGTAATAGGCGTCCAGGAAGCGGGGGACGTCACCGACGCCAGTGTCGGTGCGTGCCAGCTGGGCGGCCTGGGCCAGCAGGGACTTCTTACCGCCGGAGATGTCCGTCATCTCGGAGAATCCTTTTCCCGTGGGGCCGCGCCGTTGCGGCCGCTAGAGCCAATCTCGCAGGTCCCAGAGCAACGGGTAATACCGCAGCGGAACCCGCTGGTGAAGGTAGGGAGCGCCGGTCGAGCCGCCGGTTCCTGACTTGGTGCCGATCTGCCGTTCCACCATCTGGACGTGCCTGGCTCGCCACAACCCCGATATTTCATCATGAGTCAGCAGGTCCTCGGCGAGCTGCCACTCCTCATCGTGCTTGGCCCGGTCCCTGGCCACGGTGACGAGCGACGTCAGGATCTCGTTGTCGTCACCGACCGGCAGCCCGCGGGCGCGCAGCACGGCCAGGAACGCGTCCCACAGCGACGGCTCGGCCAGCCGGCGGGCCAGCCGGTCCCGCTCGGCGCCGGTCAGCTGCCGGAACCGGCGGACGAACCCGGGGTCCTTCAGCCCGGACAGGAACTCCAGCTCGCGGAACTGCACCGACTGGAACCCGCTGGCCGGCGCCAGCGCGGCCCGGAACTCGCCGAAGTCCTGCGGGGTCATGGTCTCCAGCACGTCGACCTGGCGGACCAGCAGTTCCTCGATCACGTGGGTGCGGCGCAGCAGGTGCCGGGCCCGCCAGGTCTCGCCGGTCAGCATCGCGTCCCGCACCGCGGTCAGCTCGTACAGCAGCTGAGCGAACCACAGCTCGTAGCACTGGTGCACGGTGATGAACAGCAGCTCGTCGTGGGCCGGCGGCTCGGTCTGCGGCACCTGCTGGGCGAGCAGCTCGGGCAGCCGGAGGTAGCCGCCGTAGGTCAGCTTGCCGCCTTCCTCACCGAAGCTGCGGGACGGCATCGTGGGCGAGCTCATCGCGGGTCCTGCGGCACGAAGTGGGCCAGCACCTCCGGGTTCGCCAGCGAGTCCGGGTCGGCGGCCTGCGCCAGCGGGGTGCCCAGCAGGATCTTGCGCACCGGTACCTCCAGCTTCTTGCCGGACAGCGTGCGCGGGATGCCGGGCACCTGGTGAATCTCGTCCGGCGCGTGCCGGGGCGACAGCTCGGCCCGCAGCGCGGCCCGGATCCGGCTGGCCAGCGCGTCGTCCAGCACGGCCCGGCCGGCCAGCACCACGTACAGCACCAGCCGGCCCTCGGTGCCCAGCTGCCCGGTGTCCACCACCAGGCTGTCGGCGATCTCCGGCATCCGCTCGATGACCCGGTAGAACTCAGCGGTGCCCATCCGCACGCCGCCGCGGTTCAGCGTGGCGTCGGACCGGCCGTAGATGACGCTGCCGCCGTCGGGCAGGAACATGATCCAGTCGCCGTGCCGCCACACCCCCGGGTAGTCGGCGAAGTAACTGGCCCGGTACCGCTCGCCGTCCGGGTCGTTCCAGAACCCGACCGGCATGGACGGCATGGGCGCGGTCACGACCAGCTCGCCGACCTCGCCGGTCACCGGTTTGCCCGCCGCGTCGAAGGCCTCCACCTGGGCGCCGAGGAACCGCCCGGCGATGATCCCGGCGCGGACCGGCAGCAGCGGGCTGGACCCGATGAACCCCGTGCAGACGTCCGTCCCCCCGGACATCGAGCCGAGAATCAGGTCCCGCTGGACACTGCCGTATACCCAACTAAAACCTTCGGGTGGCAGCGGCGAGCCGGTGGACCCGATGCCCCGCAGCCTCGACAGGTCATGCTCAGTGCCGGGTGTGATCCCGGCCTTGGCGCAGGCCAGCAGGTACGGGGCGCCGGTGCCGGCGTAGGTCGTCCCGGTCTCGGCGATCAGCTGCCAGAGCGAATCCGCCGACGGGTAGGCGGGCGCGCCGTCGTACAGCACGATCGCCACCCCCGCGAGCAGCCCGCTGGCCAGGTAGTTCCACATCATCCAGCCGGTGGTGGTGAGCCAGAAGAACGCGTCCCCGGGGCGGAGGTCCTGGTAGAACGACAGCGCCTTGAGGTGCTCGAGAACGATCCCGCCGTGGCCGTGCACGATCGGCTTGGGCAGCCCGGTGGTGCCCGAGGAGTACAGCACCCACAGCGGATGCGCGAACGGCACCGGCACACACGTGGTCTGCGCCGGCGGGTTCGGCCCGCCCAGGCCGTCCCAGGCCAGCACCGCCACGCCGGCCAGGTCCAGCGGCGCGGTGCCAGGACCGTCCACGTCGCCGGTCAGCACCACCGCGCCGAGCCCGGGCAGCTGCGCGGCGATCCTGGCCACCTCGGCCCGCCGGTCGTAGGTCTTGCCGTTGTACTGGTAGCCGGGCGAGGCGACGAGCACCTTCGGGGAGATCTGCGCGAACCGGTCGATGACGCTGGTCGCGCCGAAATCCGGTGAGCACGACGACCAGACCGCGCCGAGACTGGCCGCGGCGAGCATGGCGATCAGCGCCTCAGGCACGTTCGGCAGGTAGCCGCCGACCCGGTCGCCGGTGCGCACGCCGGCCCCGGCCAGGCCCGCGGCCACCCGGGCCACCTCCCGGTCCAGCTCGCCGTAGGTCAGTTCGCCGCGGCGGCCGTCCTCGCCGCGGTAGATGACCGCGGTCCGGCCCGGTTCTGTACGTGCGGTCAGCAGCGCCTGCCGGGCGTAGTTCAGCGTGGCGCCGGGGAACCAGCGCACGTCCGGCATGGTCCCGCCGGTCAGCACCGGGCCGTCGCCGCGCTCGCCGGCCACGCCGAAGTAGTCCCACAGCGAGTCCCAGAACCCGGCCAGGTCGGTGACCGACCATTCCCACAGCTCCTGGCCGGGGTCCAGGTGCAGCCCGCGCCGATCGGCCAGCCAGCGGGCGTAGTGCGCGAGCCTGCTGGCCGCGGCGGACTCCGCGGTCGGCTCCCACAGCACGGCGCCGTAGTCCGGTCCGGCGTAGGCCGCCGCCAGTTCCGCGGACCCGAACGGGGCGCCGGTGTGATCGTCAATGGGCATGGCCCCAGCATGCGAGGTACATCGCCGGGCCGCAACGACACATCCGGATGGTTTACGGATGGTGCCCGCCGGCCCGCCCGGTCCTGGCCTGCCGTGCATGGGTGCCGGCCCGGGGGGTACGCCTGCGCCATGAGCAGGTTGCGTGACAGCGTGCGCCGGCGGCGCGGGAACACTGAATCCGTCCCCCCGCAGGCTCTTTCCCCGGCTTCGCCGGACGCGCCGGCCGAACCTGACCTGGCCGGGGAGTTCGCCGAGCTGGCCGGCGAGCTGCCCGGCGCCGACGAGACCCGGCAGCGCCGGGCGCTGGCCGCGGCCCGCCGCAGGGTCAGCAGGAGCGGCGCGGTCACCTGGCACGGCGCCCGGTCGGCCGGGCACTGGATGTCCGAGCAGGTGATCTCGATGGCGCCGCGGGTCCCGGTCCGGGACGCGGCCACGCTGCGCCGGCAGTACCCCGGCAAGACCCCTGAGGAGCTGGCCGACATCGTGATCCGCGGGGCCGGCCGCACCGCGGCCGGGATCGGCGCGGCGGTGGGCGCCGCCTCGGTGCTGCCGATGATGCCCGCCATGCCGGTGGAGGTGGCCACCGAGACGCTGGCCCTGGTCGCCATCGAGCTGAAGATGATCGCCGAGCTGCACGAGGTGTACGGGCTGCGCGCGCCAGGCTCGGCGATCGAGCGGATGACCGCTTACGTCGGGTCGTGGACCCGGCGGAGCGGGGTGATCGGGCTGGCCCCGGGCGGGATCCTCCTGGCCGTGGGCTCGCCGCTGCGCCGCCGGCTGCAGCGGCGGCTGCTGGCCCGGGCCAGCCGCAGCGCCCTCTCGCTCGGCCCGCTGCTGACCGGGATGGCCGCCGGGGCGTGGCTGAACCAGAGCGAGACCCGCAAGCTCGGCCAGGACATCAGGGACGACCTGCGGCACCGGTCCCCGTGGGCGGGCCGCTGGCCCAGCTAGGCCCGCCGCCTGGTGGCTGCTAGCTCGCCGAGGGCATGGTCAGCAGCCCGATGCCGCGCAGCACGGCGGGCACGTCGGCCAGGTCCGGCAGCACCAGGTCGGCGCCGGCCGCGCGCAGGTCGCTCTCCGTGGACCGGCCGGTGGCCACGGCCACGCTGCTGGCCCCGCCCCGTTTCGCCGCCGCCACGTCCCTGACCGAGTCGCCGACGTAGACCGTGTTGCGCTCGGTGAACGCCTTGCCGTACTTCTCCGCGGCCCGGCCCCTGGCCATCATCACCTGCGCGCCCTTGGGGTAGCTCTCCGAGCCGTACCCGCCGACCTCGAAGTCGAAGTAGCCCGCCAGGCCGAAGGCGGCCAGCTTGGCCACCGCGTTGGGCCGGATCGTGCCGGTCAGCACGGACTGCACGACCACGTCCGGCCGGCTGGCCAGGGTCTCGACCGCCTGGGCGGCTCCGGTCAGCAGGCGGCCCTGCTCGGTCAGCTCGCCCTGGCGGGCCGCGAATGCGCCGGCCAGCGCGTCGTAGAAGGCGGCCAGGAGCGCGTCGCCGCTGTCGTCGCCGCGTGGTGTCGGGGACAGCGTTGCGGGCCAGCGCGTCGAAGAAGATCTCCGATTCGCTCTGCCCGGCGAACTGCGGCAGCTGGATCAGCCGTCTCCCGGTGACCTGCTGGAACGCGTCGGCGTAGGCGGCCCTGGTGACCCGGCTGACGTCGACCAGGGTCAGGTCGATGTTCCAGAGCACGAGGCAGCGAATGAGGGCCTCCGGGGCGTCACAGGCCAAAGGGACCGGCCAGAAAAGGCAGTACAGGGCAGTGCGAGAGTACCGCCGTCGGCCCGCAGGGCCGACAGGCTCAGCCCATGTGCGGGTAACGGTAGTCCACCGGCGGCACGAACAGCTCCTTGATGGTCCGCGGGCTGGCCCAGCGGGTCAGGTTGAGCATCGAGCCGGCCTTGTCGTTGGTGCCGCTGGCCCGGCCGCCGCCGAACGGCTGCTGGCCGACCACCGCGCCGGTGGGCTTGTCGTTGATGTAGAAGTTGCCGGCCGCGAACCGCAGCTTCTCCGTCGCCGCGGCGATCGCGGCCCGGTCCTGGGCGATGATCGCGCCGGTCAGCGCGTACGGGGACACGTCGCCGGCCTGGGCCAGCACCTCGTCGTACCGCGCGTCGTCGTACACGTGCACGGCCAGGATCGGGCCGAAGTACTCCGTGGTGAACACCTCGTCGGCCGGGTCGGTGCAGGCCAGCACGGTCGGCTCGACGAAGTACCCGTCCTGTCCGTGCACCTCGCCGCCGGTCAGCACGGTCACCGACGGGGTGGACTTGGCCCGGGCCAGCGCGGCGGTGTGCTTGGCCAGCGCCCGGTCGTCGATGACCGCGCCCATGAACAGCGAGAAGTCGGCGGACACGTCGCCCACCGTGAGCCCGGCGGCCTGGGCCACGAAGTCGTCACCCATCCGGTCCCACACCGACCTGGCCACGTAAGCCCGGGACGCTGCCGAGCACTTCTGGCCCTGGTACTCGAACGCGCCCCGGATCAGCGCGGTGGTCAGCACCGCCGGGTCGGCCGACGGGTGCGCGATGACGAAGTCCTTGCCGCCGGTCTCGCCGACCAGCCGCGGGTAGCTGCGGTAGCCGGCGATGTTCTCCCCGACCGTCCGCCACAGGTGCTGGAACGTGCCGGTGGACCCGGTGAAGTGGATGCCGGCCAGGTCCGGCGCGGTCAGCGCGACCCGGGATACCGCGGCGCCGTCGCCGGTGACCAGGTTGATCACGCCGGGCGGCAGCCCGGCCGCCTCCAGCAGCCGCATCAGGTAGTGCGCGGACAGCTGCTGGGTGGGGGACGGCTTCCACACCACGACGTTGCCCATCAGGGCCGGGGCGGTGGGCAGGTTGCCGGCGATCGAGGTGAAGTTGAACGGGGTGATGGCCAGCACGAAGCCCTCGAGCGGCCGGTACTCAAGCCGGTTCCACGCGCTGCTCAGTGAGGACGGCTGCTCGGCCAGCAGCTGGCGGCCGAAGTGCACGTTGTACCGCCAGAAGTCGATCAGCTCGCAGGCGGCGTCGATCTCGGCCTGGAACGGCGACTTGGACTGGCCCAGCACGGTGGCCGCGTTGATCGTGGCCCGCCACGGGCCGGCCAGCAGCTCGGCGGCCTTGAGCAGGACCGCGGCCCGGTCGTCGTAGGACAGCGCCCGCCAGCCCGGCGCGGCCGCCCGGGCCGCCTCGATCGCGGCGGCCACCTCGGCGTCGGTGGCGTTGCCCAGGTCACCGAGCACCTGCTGGTGGTGGTGCGGCTGCACGACGGCGATCCGGTCGCCGCTGCCCATCCGCTGCTGGCCGCCGATCGTCATGGTCAGCTCGGCCCGTTCGCCGGCCAGCTCCTTGACCCTGGCCTCCAGCGCGGCGCGCTCGGCGCTGCCCGGGGCGTAGGTCCTGACCGGCTCGTTGACCGGCGGCGGAACGTTGGTGACGGCATCCATGCGGCTCGGCCTCCCTGCGCTCGCTGACGTCGATGGCAGCGTTCTCATCGTCGCACGGCAGGGTGCGGGCGCAACCGGCCCGGGCCCGTGCTGGCTAGATCAGGCGATCAGATACTGGAGTTCCTGGCGGGCGTACCACATCAGCTCGTGGCCCTCCGCCCCGTCCACGGTGAACCGGGCGTCGTCGTCGCCCTCGTCGGCCTTGGGCAGCGCGGCCACCGCGGCCCGGATGTCGTCCACCGCGACCACGTCGTCCACGTGACCGGACACCACCAGGCTGACCGGGACGTCGCCGCTGACCTCGACCGCGGCCGGGTCGGCGGCCCCGCTGACCGCCTTGACCCGCTCGTCCGGGATCTCCACCGCGAGCACGACCCGGCGCGGCGGCGCGTCCGGGTCCTCGGCCAGCCGCCGCAGCGACGCCCGGGCCGCCTGGGCCATCGCCACGTACTCGAGTTCCTCGAGGTCCCCGCTCGAGTACCACTCGCGCAGCGCCGGGGTGACCGCGAAACCGCGCAGCGGCGGATCGCCCACCTCGGAACGGCCGAGCACCGCTGCCAGCGCTGGCAACGTGCCGGGCAGGTAAACGCGCATTGGGCCCCAAACGGTGCGGCCGCGCTCCCGCGGCGGCGTCACGCTTCCTAGTGAAGCAGGAAGGAGACCAGAGTGTGCCACCATCGGCGGCCGGCCGGCCCGGATTTAACGCCGGCGTGACCAGATAGATGAATCCGGGCGGACAGGCCCTAACTGCCGCTCTGGCGCGGCCCCGGCGGGCGGCGGGCCAGCGCGTCGGTGACCGCGGTGACGGCGGCGTCCAGCGGCTCGTGCTCCCACACCCGGACGACCTCCCAGCCCGCCGCGGCCAGCGCGGCGTCGGCGGCCCGGTCGCGTTCCACGTTCCGCAGCAGCTTGGGGTTCCAGTAGCCGGTGTTGACCGCGGGCTTGCTGCCGTGGTCGGGGCAGCAGTGCCAGAAACAGCCGTCCACGAACACCGCGACCCGGCGTGCGGTGAACACGATGTCCGGCCGGACCCGCGCCCCGCTGTCCAGGTCGAGCCGCAGGTCCTTGCGGTAGCGGTAGCCGCGGCCGTGCAGGGCCCGGCGCAGCGCCAGCTCGGGCTTGGTGTCGCGGCGGCGGATCGCGGCCATGTTGGCCGACCGGCCGGGGCTGGACGGGTAGGGATACTCGGCCACGGACGCCAACGCTAGAGCAGTGACCGCCGTGGCGTCAGGTGGTCAGTGCGTCAGGCGGTCAGTGCGTCAGGCGGGAC
The DNA here is from genome assembly GCA_963770375.1 of uncultured Actinomycetes bacterium. GTDB lineage: Bacteria > Actinomycetota > Actinomycetes > Streptosporangiales > Streptosporangiaceae > DASVBE01. The sequence goes on from CAVYPM010000022.1 coordinate 71,841, forward strand.
GGCGAGCAACTCGGACAGCCGGGCGACGGTGCCGGCGAGCTCCCGGTGGTGGATGCCGGTCATCCCGATGGCCTCGGCCGCGGCGATGTTGCGGTCGATGTCGTCGATGAACACGCACTGCTCCGGCGGCAGGCCGAGCAGCCCGGCCGCGTGCCGGAAGATGCGCTCCTCGGGCTTGCGCATGCCGGTGTCACCGGAGATCACCACCGCGTCGAACAGCTCGCCGAACTGCTCCCGCGGGTAGCTCCACCGGCCCCAGGAGTTGGACAGCAGCGCGGTCTGGAACCCGGCCCGGCGGATCCCGCGGAGCACCGCGTGCATCCCCTCGTCCGGCCGCATGGCGTGGAACATCCGGGTCAGCAGCCCGTCCGCGATCACCGGCGTGCCGTCGGCCATCGCGATCTCGGCCGCCAGCAGGCGCTCGAACTCCTCGTCCGTGCACTCGCCGCGCTCCAGCAGGTGGATCGGGTTCGGCGGGCCGTCCTCGTCGTAGGCCTGCAGCACCCAGGACCGCATCACCTCGGTGTAGCGTTCCCGGTCCACGCCCTCGGCGATGATCCAGGCGTTGATGGTCTCGGTGATCGGGCTGGTCATCACGCCGCCCCAGTCCGTGATCACGGCGCGCACCTCGGTCACGCCCCCATGCTAGGCGACGCCCATCCGCTCTCCCGACCCAGCCCGGCCGCGTCGACGATGTGCCATCGCACGAGTCATAGACGTCTTGCGATGGCACATCCTCGGGTGCGGGCCGGGCGGCGAAGCGAGGTCGCGGGCGGGCTGGCAGAATCGCGGGCATGACTGGAGTAGCTGTCGTGACCGGGGCCAGCAGCGGGATCGGGGCGGCCACCGCGGTCCGGCTGGCCGAGGCCGGCTACCACGTGGTGGCCGCGGCCCGGCGGTCCGACCGGATCGAGGCGCTGGCCGAGCAGATCCGCGGCAAGGGCGGCCAGGCCGAGGCCAGGACGCTGGACGTGACCGACCGGGCCGCGGTGGACGCGCTGGCCGCCTCGCTTGACCGGTGCGACGTGCTGGTCGCCAACGCGGGCGGGGCGGTGGGCGGCGACCAGATCGCGGACGGGTCGCCGGACGACTGGCGGGCCATGTACGAGGTGAACGTGCTCGGCACCCTGAACGTCACCCAGGCCCTGCTGCCCGCGCTGGTGGCCAGCGGGGCGGGCACGGTCGTGGTGATGGGGTCGACGGCCGGGTTCGTGGCCTACGAGGGCGGCGGCGGGTACGTCGCGGCCAAGCACGGCGCGCACGCGCTGGCCGCCACGCTGCGGCTGGAGCTGTACGACAAGCCGGTCCGGGTGATCGAGATCGCCCCCGGCATGGTGAAGACCGACGAGTTCGCGCTCAACCGCTTCCGCGGCGACGCGGGCAAGGCCGCGGCGGTCTACGCCGGGGTGGCCGAGCCGCTCACCGCCGACGACGTCGCCGACGCGGTGACCTGGGCGGTGACCAGGCCCGCGCACTTCAACGTGGACCTGATGGTGATCCGGCCGCGGGCCCAGGCGGCCCAGCACAAGGTGTACCGGGAGGGGTAGCCGGTTACGGCCCGGCGTAGACCTGACGGCCCGCGATCCAGGTCGCCCGGGTCCGCAGGTCGTCGCCCAGCCAGGTCAGGTCGGCGGCGGCCCCCGGGGCGAGCCGGCCCAGCCAGGGGCAGCCGATCAGGTCCGCGGGAACCCGGGTGGCCGCGCTGACCGCGGTGGGCAGCGGCACCCCGATCGCCACCAGGTTCGCCACCGCCTGGTCCAGCCGCAGCGCGGAGCCGGCCAGCGTGCCGTCGGCCAGGACCGGCACCAGGACGGCGTCCGGCAGTTCCGGGCCCGGGTCCGGGTCGGGCTGCGGGTGCGCCGGGCGGTGGCCCGGCCAGGCCGAGCGGCGGGGCGTCGTGCATCTCGACCTGCTCGCCGCCCACGAGGTGGCGGCCCGGCGGCTGGCCCGCGCTGGCCACCGCGTCGGTGACCAGGAAGATCCGGCCCGGGGCCGCGGCGAACGCGATCAGGCAGGCGGCCGCGGACACGTGCCGCAGGTCCGCGATCAGCCCGCAGGTCAGCCGGGGATCGGTGAGCGCCTGGCCGACCACGCCGGGTTCCCGGTGCCGCAGCGGCGACTGGGCGTTGTACAGGTGGGTGACCATCCGGGCACCGGCCTGCGCCGCCGCGCTGACCTGAGCCGCGGTCGCGTCGCTGTGGCCCACGCTGACCCGTACCCCGGCCGCGGCCAGCCGCGCCACGGCGTCAAGCCCGCCGGGCGTCTCCGGGGCCAGCGTGACCACGGCCAGCGCCGGGCCCGCCGCTTCCATCAGCGCGGTGACCGCGTCCGGCGACGGCGGGATGATCGCGCCGGCCGGGTGCGCGCCGCGCCGGGCCGGCGCCAGGAACGGGCCCTCCAGGTGCAGGCCGAGCACCCGGGCCCCACCCGGCGGCAGGCAGTCGATGATCGCTGCCGCGGACCGGGCCGCGGCGGTCAGGTCCGGCAGCGGCGCGGTGACCAGCGTGGGCAGGTACGCGGTGGTCCCGGTCTCCGGCAGCCGCCGGCTGACCGCCGCCCAGTCACCCGCGCCCGCGTCCTGGAAGCTGACCCCGAAGTACCCGTTGACCTGCAGGTCGACCAGGCCGGGCACGAGCACGCCGTGATCCAGCGCCAGGCTGGGCCGCCGCGGCGGCGGGCCCTGGCCCACCTCGGTGATCACCCCGCCGGTCACGTCCACGTACCCGGGGGCGAGGACCGCCACGGCCGGCCCGGCGAGCGGGCCCGCGGTGGCCGGGATGACCCGGGGCGCGGAGATCAGCATGGGCTGGCCAGCGTAACGCGGCCGCCGGGCTCAGCCTGCTCCCCCCGCGCCGGCCAGCCCGGGCACGGACCGCCGCGCGGCGGTCCGCTCGGCCCTGGCGACCGAGCTGAGCAGTGCGCGGATCTCCCTGGCTACCCAGGTGGACCGCTCCATCATCGCGACGTGCCCGGTCTGCGGCAGCACCACGACCCGGGCGCGCTGGAACACCCGGGCCGCCCGGCCGGCCAGGGCCGAGCGGACCAGCCGGTCGTGGCTGCCGTACAGCACCAGCGTGGGCGCACTGACCCGGGCCGCGTCCCGCCACAGCGAGCGCGGGCCGGGCCGGGTGTACTCGGCGATCAGGGCCCGGGCGGACGCGATCATCACCTCGTTGTGGTAGTCGAGCTCATCCCGGCGCAGCACCTCGGCGGTCGCCTCGGCGTACCTGACCGGGTGCATCAGGGCCGGGTCCGCGTACACGTCCTTGACCACGGTGGCCGTCCTGACCTCGGCGGGGATCAGGCCGACCCGGCGCAGCACCCAGGCCCCCAGGCCGGGCGCGCACAGCACGGAGACCCGCAGCGGCAGCGGCCGCGGCCACAGGTCGGGCAGCGCGGGCGAGATCAGCGTCAGCGTGCGGATCAGGTCCGGGCGCAGCGCGGCGACCCGGGTGCAGACCGCGCCGCCGAGCGAGTTGCCGACCAGGTGCACCGGCCCGTTACGGCGCTGCTCGATCAGCCCGATGACGGCCTTGGCCCGGCCGGTGACCGAGTAGTCGCCGTCGGCCGGCACCGGCGAGTAGCCGAATCCCGGCAGGTCAAGCGCCTCCCCGTGCAGTGCGGGCAGGTCCGGCTTGCTGCCTCCCGCGGCCGGGCGGCGGAGCACGTCCATCAGGTCGGTCCAGTTGGTGCTCGCCCCGCCCAGTCCGTGCACGAACACCGCGGGCTGAGCGTTCCCGGACAGGGCGGGCGCGGTCCGCACGAAGACATTGCCGACGTCCGGCAATCCGACGAACTCCCCTGGCCAGACCGGAACCGGCTCGGTCGTCATCCGTACACCCCTAGTTCATCCCCGATTGCCTGATGCCGAGCCTAACTCCGGCAACCGGGGGTTCGTCCAGATCAGCCGGCCTCCCCGGCCGTCAGGCGCTGGCCCGGCGGCGGGTCCGGCGCCGGTCGGGGGCGGCCTGCTCCTCGTCGTCCGCGGCCGCCTTGGCCGCCGCGGGCTTCGTGGTCCTGCCGGTCTTGGACGGGCTGGCCGCCTTGCGCGGGCCGCCGGCGCCGGCGCGGCCGGACCGGCCGTCCTTGGCCGCGGCGATGCTCGCCTTCAGCGCGTCGGCCAGGCTGACCGGCTCGTCGTCGGCTGCCTTGCCGTTCTGCGGCTGGATCACGTCGCGGCCCTCGACCTTGGCCTCGACCAGCTCGGTCAGCGCTTCCCTGTACCCGTCGTGGTGGGCTTCCGGGTCGAAGTCCTGGCTCATCGAGTCGATCAGCGAGGCGGCCATCTTCAGTTCCTGGGTGCGGACGTTGATGTCCTGATCGAGGAATCCGAAGTCGGGCACCCGGACCTCGTCTGGCCACAGCAGGGTCTCCAGCACCAGGACCCCGTCCCGGCTGCGCATTGCGGCCAGCGACTCCCGCTGGCGCAGCGCCACCTGCACGACGGCGACCTTGCCGGACCGCTCCATGGCGTCGCGCAGGAGCACGTAGGCCCGGGCGCCGGAGTTCTCCGGCTCGACGAAGTAGCTGCGGGCCAGCAGGATCGGGTCGATGTCGGTCTCGGGCGCGAAGTACAGCACCTCGATGCTGCGCAGGGTGGGCAGCGGCAGGTCGGCCATGTCGTCGTCGGTCAGCACCACGATCTCGCCGCTGGGCAGCTCGAAGCCCTTGGCGATGTCCTCGTAGGGCACTTCCTCGCCGTCCAGCGAGCAGACCCGGCGGAACCGGATCCGGCCGCCGTCCTCGCGGTGGACCTGACGGAACGTGATGTCCTTCTGCTCGGTCGCGGTGTACAGCTTGACCGGGATGGTGACCAGGCCGAAGGAGATCGAGCCCTTCCACATGCTGCGCATGGTGACTCCCTACCCGGTCGTGGTGCCGATACCAGCAGTGTTGCCCGGATTGCCGTGGTCAGGCAATTCGAGCGGCAGGCGGCACCGCCCCGTCCGCGGGCCGGATACGAGGGCCGGTCCGGCTACCGGCCGTAAGATAAACAAGGTTCCGGCGCATCCGACGAGTCGGGGAGACAGGTGTGAGCGCAACGCGGCAGGCCCGCCCAGCTGGCTCTCGGCTGCCTCGGCAGGCCCGCCGACGGCAGTTGCTCGGCGCTGCCCAGGAAGTGTTCGTTGCGCAGGGCTATCACGCAGCGGCCATGGACGACATCGCCGACCGCGCCGGGGTCAGCAAGCCCGTGCTGTACCAGCACTTCCCCGGCAAGCTCGAGCTCTACCTGGCGCTCCTGGACGAGAGCGCGGAGAAGCTCACCGCGATCGTCCGCGACGCGCTGTCGTCCACCACCGAGAACCGGGAGCGGGTGCCCGCCACGTTCCGGGCGTTCTTCGACTTCGTCGGCGACGAGGGCGAGGCGTTCCGGCTGGTGTTCGAGTCGGACCTGAGCAACGAGCCCGCGGTGCGGGCCCGGCTGGAGCGCAGCACGCACGAGTGCGCGAGCATGATCAGCCAGTTCATTCGCGAAGACGCCGGCGTCGGCGAGGCCGAGGCGTACCTGCTCGGCATCGCGCTGGCCGGGATGGCGCAGGTCAGCTCCCGGTACTGGCTGAGCACCGGGCGGGCGATCCCGAAGGATGCGGCCGAGCAGCTGCTGGCCCGGCTGGCCTGGCGCGGCATCAGCGGCTGGCCGATGACCGAGCGCTGAGCTACCAGGCACGGCGGCGCTGATCAGGATTCCTCAATTTAGTTCGTCGACACCAACTACTTTGGTCACCCGGTCGTGACACCAACTAGTTGGTACGTGGCACGCACTGAATCTGCGTTTCGCTCGCGGCGTAGCTGATCGAAGGCGGAGGGCGGTCCCCCGGGCACGGCCCGGGGTTAGCCTCGAAACGAGGCGAGAGGAGTGCTGTGGAAGTCAAGATCGGTATCCAGAACGTGACCCGGGAGCTCGTGCTCGAAACCACCACGACGTACGAGGAAGTCGAGGCCGCCCTGGCCGCGGCGGTGAAGGCCGAGGCGGGCATCTTCATCCTGCAGGACGAGAAGGGCCGCCGGGTCATGGTGCCGGCCGGCAAGATCGCTTACGTCGAGTACTCCGGCTCCGAGTCCCGCCGCGTCGGCTTCGGCTGATCGCTGTGCCCGGCTGCCGCGCGGTATCAGGGCCGGTCTTGTGCGGGGTGGCCGAGGTGGGCGCCGGCTCCGACCTGGTAGGCCTCGGCCAGCCAGTGAGGGTGATGGCGCTCTTGGAGACGGCGCAGGTGAACGGGCCGCAGGCCTGCACCAGTTCGATGAACCGGTGGTACAGCGCGATGACCTCGGGCCGCTTGCCCTGCAGAGAGTCATCCCGATCCCGGCTAAGCCTTAGCCGCCGGCGCAGCTGGCCCACCGAGTGACGGCCGGCGGAGCCGGCCTCAGCTCGCGGAGGGCCGCGGCGCTGTTTTCCTGACGAGCGATGAGGCGCGACGAAGGAGCGCCGAGAGAGCGAGGAGGGAAGGCAGCGCGTCATAGCGGCCCGCAGCGAGCGGCTAGCACAGCTAGGGCTCCAGGCCCAGGGCGGCCATCCGGCGGGCGTGCGCGTCGGCCAGCGCGGCGAACATCCGGCCGATGTCGCCCAGGCTGGCCGAGCCGCCGGTGAGCAGCCGGGCCAGCGGGGCGCGCTCGGCGGCCACCCGCTGCGCCTGGCCGAGGGCCTCGCCGACCAGGCGGCGCGCCCACAGCGCGAGCCGTCCGGCCACCCGCGGATCGGCCTCGATCGCCGCCCGGACCCGGGCGATGACGAACTCGGCGTGCCCGGTGTCCGCCAGCACATCGGCGACCAGGGCCTTGGTCTCCGGGTCCAGCAGGCCGGCCACCTCGCCGTAGAAGTCGGCCGCCACCCCGGCCCCGACGTACGCCTTGACCAGGCCCTCCAGCCAGTCAGCCGGCTCGGTGCGGGCGTGGAACGCGTCGACCGCGGCCATGAACGGCTGCATGGCCGTGGCGGGGTCCGCGGCGGACCGCTCGATCCGCGCCCGGGCCAGCTGGAAATGCCCGAACTCGGCGACCGCCAGGCCAGCCAGGGCCGCCTTGTCGTCGATCGACTCGGCCAGCGCCGCATCTTCCGACATCCGGAAGAACGCCGTCAGCGAGCCGTAGGCGAGCAGCCCCAGCAGGTCGATGACCCCGTCGGCGGCAGGCGCCGGGATGTCCGCAGCCGTCACGCTGGCAGCGTAACAACGGGACGGCCCGCCGAGGGCCTGTGCGCGCAGCCGGCCTGCGCCAATCACGCTTTGCTAGACTGCCGGTATCCGCTGCAGGAATGCGGTAAGCCCCCGGGCGCGTTCTTGTGGACGTCGTGAACTTTGTGACAGCTGGTGCGGCGTCCGCCGGCAGCCGCTGATTGCTCAGGTGCCGTTACCGGCCCTCGCGAGCATGCGGCCCGCGCCGCGCCAGGGCTGGCAGGCCCATTCTGCCGGCGGAGACCTGTGCTTAACCCGCGATGCAGACGCCGGGCGCGCCAATGCGCCCAGCGGCCGCGGGCCCACTGATGGAGGCTGGAAGCCCTGACTACCGAGATAGTGCATAACGTGCCGGGCGAGGACCCGGCACTTCCCGACAATCCGACCGCCGGCGGCCCTGCCGCCGATGAGCTCAGCGGCTTCGCGCCGCCGAGCGACACCGCAGACCTGACCCCGCCCACCAGCCACGGCACCGCCATGGTGACCGTAGTGGCTACCCCGGCGGCGGCACCGGCCAGCCCAGTGCCGGTCCCCCCAGTTCCGGCCGAGCAGACCTTCGCCGAGCTCGGGGTGACCGAGGGCATCTGCGCCGCGCTGGCTGACGCCGGGATCGTCACCGCGTTCCCGATCCAGTCGCTGGCCCTGCCCATCGCGCTGGCCGGCCAGGACATCATCGGCCAGGCCCGCACCGGCACCGGCAAGACCCTGGCCTTCGGCATCCCGCTGATCGAGCAGCTGAGCCGGTCCGGCACCCGGACGCCGAAGGCGCCGCGGGCGCTGGTCGTGGTGCCGACCCGGGAGCTGGCCATTCAGGTCGCCGAGGACCTGCGCACCGCCGGGGCCCGGTCCGGCCTCCGCGTGGTGACGCTGTACGGCGGCCGCGCCTACGAGCCGCAGATCGAGGCGCTGGCTTCGGTCGACATCGTGGTCAGCACCCCGGGCCGGCTGCTCGACCTGGAGCGGCAGCACCACCTGGACCTGTCCCAGACCGGCGCGCTGGTGCTGGACGAGGCCGACAAGATGCTCGACCTGGGTTTCCTGCCGGACGTCGAGCGGATCCTGCGGCTCACCCCGCCGAACCGGCAGACGATGCTGTTCTCCGCCACGATGCCCGGCGAAATCGTCACCCTGGCCCGGCGGCACCTGCGCCAGCCCACTCACGTGCGGGCCGAGCAGCACGACGAGCCGGCCAGCGTGCCCACCACCGAGCAGCACGTGTTCCGCGCCCACCAGATGGACAAGATCGAGGTTCTGGCCCGGCTGCTGCAGGCCGAGGGCCGTGGCCTGACGATCGTGTTCTGCCGGACCAAGCGGTCCGCCGACCAGGTGGCCGGGGCACTGACCACGCGCGGCTTCGCCGCCGCGGCGGTGCACGGTGACCTGGGCCAGGGCCAGCGCGAGCGGGCTATGCGGGCGTTCCGCAGCGGCAAGGTCGACGTGCTGGTGGCCACCGACGTGGCCGCGCGCGGCCTCGACGTCGAAGACGTCACGCACGTGGTGAACTACGAGTGCCCCGAGGACGACAAGGCCTACCTGCACCGGATCGGCCGCACCGGCCGGGCCGGCCGGTCCGGCGTGGCCGTCACCTTCGTGGACTGGCACGACCTGCAGCGGTGGAAGCTGATCAGCGACACGCTCGGGCTCGACAAGCCGGAGCCCGCGGAGACCTACTCGACCTCCGATCACCTGTTCAGCGCGCTGAACATCCCGGCCGGCGTGACCGGCGTGCTGCCCCGCGCCCAGCGGGAGAGGGCCGGCCTGGACGCCGAGGAACTCGAGGACATCGGCGAGACCGGGAAGACCCGGTCGCAGGCCAGGCACGACGGCGGGCACCGCCGCGGCGGCCACGGCCCGGACGGCGGCCGGGAACCGGGCCGGCGCAGCAGCCGGGTCCGGCGCCGGACCCGCAACGGCGCGCCGGTGACCGGCCACGGCGACGGGGACGCCAGCACGTCTTCGCCCGCGGCGGACAGCAACGTCACGGTGACGGCCGGGGATCCGGCCGGGCCCGGGGCGGGCGCCGACGGTCAGGCTGCCCCGGCGCGGCGGCGCCGTCGCCGGTCGCGCGGCTCCGGGTCCCGCCCGGCTAGCGCGGCCCAGCCCAGTGGTGACAGCCAGTAATAACCGCACTCAGTGATGAGCCGGTCGCGGCGCGCTGAAATCCGGGTGATATCCCCGGATTCTGGCGCATCTGCAGGCATTATCTGCCGGTTCGGCGGGTAGGCTGCGCAGCCGTGAGCACTCCACGGGCGCTCGATCTGCCCGACCGAGTACGGAAGGTCACGATCGAGACCGGCCGGGGGTCCTTCGCCGCCCTGGAGGCCATGCCCGGCCGCGGGGTCTGCGAGCGGCGGCCCGCCGTGCTGGTGCCCGGCTATACCGGCAGCAAGGAAGATTTCCTCGCCGTGCTGCAGCCGCTGGCCGCGGCCGGCCGCCGGGTGCTGGCCATCGACCTGCGCGGGCAGTACGAGACCGCGGCGGCGGCCAGCCCGGCGGGATACGCGCCGGACGCGCTGGCCGCCGACATCATCGCGGTGGCCGCCGAGGTCAGCCAGCAGGACGGCGGCGTGCACCTGGTCGGCCACTCGTTCGGCGGGCTGATCGCCCGGCAGGCGGCGCTGGCCCCGGCCCCCGGGTTCTGCTCGCTGACGCTGCTCGGCTCGGGCCCGGCCGGCCTGACCGGGCCGCGGGCGGAGGTCGTCCAGTCCCTGCTGGCCCAGCTCGCCGCGGACCGGCCAGAGCAGCTCCCGCAGCGGATCGCCCAGGTCTGGGAGCACCACCTGGAGCCGCAGGTCACCGCCGAGGGCGTGCCCATGCCGATCATCGGCTTCCTGCGCGACCGGCTGACCCGGACCAGCGCGGCGGGCCTGATCGCGATGGGCGAGTACCTGCTGGCCGCGCCGGACCGGACCGCCGCGCTGGCCGAGCTGAGCAGCGCGCCGGTGCTCGTGCTGTACGGCGAGAACGACGACGCCTGGCCGCCTGAGGTACAGGACCAGATGGCCAAGCGGCTCGGCGCGGAGCGGGTGTGCATCCCGGCGGCCGCGCATTCACCCGCGGTGGAGGCCCCGGAGACCACGGCCGGCACGCTGACCGCGTTCTGGAACTCGGCCGAGGCCGCGGACCGGCGCCGCCGGGCCGATCCCGATCAGGAGCCGGCCGGCGGGGCGTCCGCGGCGTCGTCCGGGCGGGCCGGGGCCGGCACGGGCGGACCTGGCACGGGCGGGCCTGGCACCGGCGGAGCGGGCAACGGCGGAGCGGGCCGGGCCGGATCCGGCCGGGTGAACTCGTCGGCCAGCCCGTCCCACGGCCGCCGCTGATCGGCGGCGGCCTGGCCCTCGGGGCAGTGCGCACGGAAGTCACACCAGCCGCAGGCCGGCCCGGTCTGCGGCGGGAACACCCGGTCGAGCCCGGCCGGGCCGGCCCGGTAGCTCGCGTCCGCCGCGGCGCACTCCTCGGCGATGTCCTCGGCCCGGGACAGGTGCCGCTGCAGCGACTCCGGTGTGTGCGTCCAGCCGATCACCGTGCCCAGCGTGACCTGGTGCAGCTCCACCCGGTAGCAGGGCTGCCGCAGCACCCGGCCCGCGGCCAGCGCGTACAGCGCCAGGGCCAGTGAGCTGCGGGCGTCGTCGGTGGTCAGCGGGCGCCGCCCGGTCTTGTAGTCGACCACCGCCAGTTCGGTGGCCAGCCCCGCGCCGGGGCCGGCCGGGCGGCGGTCCAGCCGGTCGATCCGGCCGGACAGCGCGATCACCTTGGTGCGGGTGGCCACGGTCCGCTCCACCCCGGCCGGCTCGGCCGCCGGGTCGAGCCCCGCGGTGTACCGCTCGACGATCTCGCGGGCCCAGTGGAGGCAGGCGTCGGACTGGGCCTGATCCGCGTAGCCCTCGGTGATCCAGCCGCCGGTCAGCAGCCGCCCGGCGGCCGCCGGGTCACGCTGCGGGCGGGGCAGCCGCCACCAGCCCGCGAGCGCGTTGTGCACGCTGGCACCCAGGCTGTTGTGCGCCCACGGCGGGCCCTTGGGCGGCGCCGGCCGGTCCAGGTAGGTCATCCGGTACCGGCGCGGGCAGTCCAGCCAGGTGCTCAGCCGGGTTGGCGTGCACGCGTACAGCCGCCGCGGCATGCCCTCGAAGCCGAGCTGCTCCACTAGGACACGGCCCCTGTCAGTCCTCGTCTTTCGTCCAGGTCGGCGGCCAGGCCGGCGCCCGGCCCGGCGGAGACCCAGGAGTCGAAGTTCTTCTCCGCGGCGGCGACGGTGAACTCCGGGCCGTGCCCGGGCAGCACCCGGGTCTCCGGCGCCAGCGTGAGCAGGTTCTCGCCAATCGAGCTGAGCTGGCGCGCGAAGTTGGAGAAGCCGTCCTCGCTGGTCACCAGGCCGTCGGCGGCCAGCAGGTCACCGCAGAAGACGGCCCCGAGCTCCTCGCAGTACAGGCAGACCGAGCCCGCGCTGTGCCCGGGGGTGTGCATCACCTCGAGGGTGACGTCGGCCACCTCGAACACGCCGCCGTCCTCGATCTCGATGTCCGGGTCGTGGCGGCCGTGCACCTCGCGCCAGGACAGCCGGTCCGCGTTGTGCACGGCGACCGGGGCCTCGTCCCGCTCGGCGACCTCGAACGCCGCGGTGGCGTGCCCGGCGTGGCCGTGCGTGCAGATCACGGCGAGGATCTCGCGCTCACCGGCAGCGGCCAGCACGGCCTCGGCGTCGGTGCCGGGGTCCACGACGATGACTTCCTCGTCGTCCCCGATGATCCAGGTGTTCACCCCGGCGGTGACCACCTGGTCAATACGGGCTGCCATGCGGTCCTGCCTTTCCTGCCCGGTGCGCGGGCCCATTGTCTCATCGGGGAAATGGCCCGGGCGGGATTCAGCGTCCCGTTTCCGGAACGGCGCCGGTGGCCAGCGAGACCAAACGCTCATACTGATGCGGCGCGATGGTATCGCAGCCGATCCGGTCCCCGGTCTGCGTCCCGTGATCGTCGCTGCCGCCGGTGGCCACCAGACCGAGATCGGCGGCCAGCGCGGCCAGCGCGGCCCGGTCGTCTGCGGTGTGCTCGGGGTGGCTGACCTCGATCCCGGCCAGCCCGGCCGCGGCGAGCGCGGCGATCGATTCGTCGCTCATCCGCAGCGCCCGGCCCCCGCTGCGCGGATGGGCCAGCACGGCCACTCCGCCTGCGCCGCGGACCAGGCCGACCGCGTCCGCCGGGTCCGGGGCGTGGCGGGTCACGTGGGCCCGGCCGCCGTGGCCCAGCCACTGCGGGCCGAAGGCCTCGTCCCAGGTGCGCACCGCCCCGGTGGCCAGCAGGGCACGGGCGATGTGCGGGCGGCCCACCACGCCGCCGCCGGCCTGTGCGGTGACCTGCTCCCAGGTCACCGGGGCGCCGAGCTCCGCCAGGCGGGCGACCACGGACCGGGCCCGGTCCTGGCGGGCGGTCCGGATCCGGTCGCATTCGGCGGCCAGCCGCGGCTCGTCCGGGTCGAACAGGTAGGCCAGCAGGTGAACGCTGCGGCCGTCCTGGCGGCAGGACATCTCCATCCCGGGGATCAGGGTCAGCCCGGCGGGCAGGGACTGACGGGCCGGGGCGTGCCCGGTCACCGTGTCGTGGTCGGTCAGCGCGACTGCGTCCAGCCCGGCCGCGCGGGCCCTGGCCATCACCTCGGCGGGCGGCCGGGTACCGTCGGAGGCGTTGCTGTGACAGTGCAGGTCGGCGCGCACGCAAGGACTTTAGCCTGGCCTATGGACCATACTGGCCGCGTGACAGGGCGCTCGGTGCCGTGCGTGGGGGCGGTGATCACCGACGGGGCGGGCCGGCTGCTGCTGATCCAGCGCGGGCACGACCCGGGCCGCGGGCTGTGGTCGATCCCTGGCGGCCGGGTCGAGGACGGTGAGACCGACGCGGCGGCGCTGGTCCGCGAGGTTCGCGAGGAGACCGGCCTTCAGGTCACCGCGGGCCCGCTGGCCGGCCTGGTGACGAGGCCGGGCGGGAACGGCACCACGTTCGAGATCCGCGACTACGCCGCGGTGATCACCGGGGGCACGCTGGCCGCCGGCGACGACGCGGCGGACGTGCGGTGGGCCAGCCCGGCGGAGCTGGACCGGATGGAGGCCAGAGCGCAGCTGAGCCCCGGGCTGCTGGCCGCGCTGCGGTCCTGGGGCGTGGTCGGCCCGGCGTAGCGCGGCTGGCAGGCCCAGGGGCCGGTCAGCCCGGCACGGCGCCCCGGGTCGGGGTGAGCCCGGCGGCACGGCCGCGGGCCGCGGTAACCAGGGCCAGCTTGCGGGAGGCCTCGTCGATCATCTGCCCGTCCAGCAGCGCTGCGCCTCGTTGATCCTCGCCGGTGTAGTGCGCATACGCGGCGAGGATCAGCTCGGCCCGGTCGTAGTCCTGCTGGCTGGGCGAGAACGCCTCGTTGACCGGGCCGACCTGGCCCGGGTGCAGCACCCACTTGCCGTCGAAGCCGAGCGCCGCAACGCTGGCCGCGGCCCGGGCCAGGCCCTCGGTGTCGGCGATGGCCGCGTACGGCCCGTCGATGGCCTGCAGGCCGTGCGCCCGCGCGGCGACCAGCAGGCGCAGCAGCGGGTAGTGGAACGCGTCGCCGCCGGCGTAGCCGCCGGCTGAGCGCCGATGTCCAGGGACCGCATGCCCAGGCTGGCCATGAAGTCCGCGGGGCCGAAGACCAGCGCGGCGAGCCGGGGTGAGGCCGCGGCGATGGCGTCCACCGCGGCCAGACCGCGGGCGTCCTCGATCTGCGCTTCGATGCCGATCGCGCCGGCCGGGTAGCCCATGGCCTGCTCGATCTGGCCGAGCAGCAGGTCCAGCCAGACCACGTGCCCGGGCCCGGTCACCTTGGGCAGCACGATGGCGTCCAGGTGCGGCCCGGCCTGCTCCACCACGTCGACGACGTCGCGGTAAGCCCAGGCCGTGGTGACGTCGTTGATCCGGACCGCCATCACCCGGCCGCCCCAGCCGCCGTCGCGCAGCGCCTGGGCCACGGCCTGGCGGGCGGCGGGCTTGGCGGCCGGCGCGACCGCATCCTCCAGGTCGAGGAACACCTCGTCGGCATCGAGGCCCTGGGCCTTGGCGATGAACCGCGGGCTGCTGCCCGGCACCGCCAGGCAGGACCGCCGGGGCCGGGCCGCAGGCTGCATGACCGGAGGCTAGCAGCCACCCGGCCGCCTGCCGTCGGCAGCCGACGGGACCTTCGCCTCGTCCGCAGGTGGAGGTGGGCTGTCACCGTGGTGGACGAGGGGTGGCAGGCGATGTTGCCGAACAAGGTGCGGCCGCGCGGGCTGACCGGCTTGCTACCAGCCGTTCTTTCTGGCGCGGGCTTCGTAGAGCAGCACTGAGGCGGAGACCGACACGTTCAGCGAGTCGGCGGTGCCGAGCATCGGCACCGAGATCTTCGTAAAGCCCTCCGCCTGCCAGGCGGGGGCCAGGCCGTACCGCTCGCTGCCGACGACCAGTGCGGTCCGCCCCGAGTAGTCGGCGTCCCGGTAGCTGACCGGGCCGCCGGTCTCGGCCAGGTAGACCGTGACCCCGGCCCCGCGCAGCCAGCCGACGGCCTCGGCGACCTCGGCGAACTCGAGGGCCGGGACGGTCATGCTCATGCCCTGGCTGCTGCGCAGCACCTTGGGGTGGGTCAGCCGGGTCCGCCGGTTGGTCAGCACCAGGCAGTCCGCGGCGCACGCGTCCAGGGTGCGGATCAGCGTGCCCAGGTTGCCGGGGATCTCCATCCCGTCCGCGACCAGGATCAGCGCGTCCGGGCGGAGCTGCACCGTGCCCGGCTCCCAGTCCGGCAGCTGGGCGGCGGACAGCAGGCCGTCCGGGCTGGGCCGTTCGGCCAGCCGTTCCAGGGTCCGGGCGGAAACCTGGTAAGCCCGGCGGGCCCGGGCGGCCAGCTCGGGCGCGCGGGTGCGGGCCTCGTCGGAGTAGGCCGCCTCCGGGCACCACAGGAACGTGTCCAGCCGGGCGGCGGAGGCCAGCAGCAGGTTGTGCTCCCACAGGCCCTCGGCGACGAACATCCGCCGGGGCAGGCCGGTCCGGTTGTGCTGGATGTCCCGTATCAGCTCGGCCGCGGGATGCCGCAGGCCAATCGGCTGGAGATCCATGCCCGTTATTTTCTCCCGCCCGGCGGGACGGTCGCGGTCCGGTGGCCCCGGCCGGGTTCGTAACATGGAGCCATGGCCACCCCCTCTGCCGCCCCGCCGACCACTGAGCAGGTCAACGAGGCGCTCTCCCGGGTCAACGACCCGGAGATCCACCGTCCCATCACCGAACTTGGCATGGTCAAGGGGGTGGAGGTCAGCCCGGACGGCGCCGTGCAGGTGGACGTCTGGCTGACCGTGGCCGGCTGCCCGATGCGAGAGACCATCACCCGTGAGGTCACCGCCGCGGTGAGCAAGCTGCCCGGGGTGACCGGCGTCCAGGTCGGCCTGGACGTGATGAGCGAGGAGCAGCGCCGCGCACTGCAGAGCCAGCTGCGCGGCGGCCGCCCGGAACGGCAGAACCCGTTCGCCAAGGACACCTCGCTGACCCGGGTGTTCGCGGTGGCCAGCGGCAAGGGCGGCGTCGGCAAGTCGTCGGTCACGGTGAACCTGGCCGCGGCCCTGGCCGCGAGCGGGCAGCGGGTCGGCGTGCTGGACGCGGACATGTACGGCTTCTCGGTGCCGCGCATGCTGGGGGTGACCGGGCTGCCCACCCAGGTCGAGAAGATGATCATGCCGCCGTCGGCGCACGGCGTGAAGGTCATCTCGGTGGGAATGTTCACCAAGGCCAACGAGCCGGTGCCGTGGCGCGGCCCGATCCTGCACCGGGCGCTGGAGCAGTTCCTCGGTGACGTGTTCTGGGGCGACCTGGATGTGCTGCTGCTCGACCTGCCGCCGGGCACCGGCGACGTGGCGATCTCGGTCGGCCACCTGCTGCCCAACGCGGAGCTGCTGGTCGTGACCACCCCGCAGCTGGCCGCCGCGGAGGTGGCCGAGCGGGCCGGAGCGCTCGCCCCGCAGCTGCATCAGCAGGTGGCCGGGGTCATCGAGAACATGTCGTACCTGCCCTGCCCGCACTGCGGGGACCGGATCGAGCTGTACGGCTCGGGCGGCGGGCAGGCCGTGGCGGACGAGCTGACCAAGCTCATCGGCACCCGGGTGCCGCTGCTCGGGCAGGTGCCGCAGGACATCGCGCTGCGCGAGGGCGGGGACGCGGGCCTGCCGCTGGTGCTCAGCAACCCGGACTCCGAGGCGGCCAAGCAGCTGACCATCATCGCGGACCAGCTGGCGAACCGGCGCCGCGGGCTGTCCGGGCGCCGGCTGGGCCTCACACCGGTCTAGGAGCGGGCCCGCGGCCGCGGCTAGGTCGCGTCGGTGTCGTACGGGGGCCGCTCCCCCGGGGTCAGCGTTTCCACCGACGACGGGTACGGCGACGGCGAGTAGGCCGAGCCCGCGGCCGCGGCCGTGTCCTCGTTCAGGTCGTCGAGCAGGTGCTTGCGCACGAAGTTCTTCGGGTGCAGGTCGGCGATGTCGAAGTCGCTGAACTCGGGGCCGAGATTCTCCCGCAGGTCGGCCTGGGCGCCCTCAGCCAGGCGCCGCAGCTCCCGGATGGCCCGGCCCGCCTGGGCGGCGAACTTCGGCAGCTGGTCCGGGCCGAAGATCAGCAGCGCCAGCACGCCAAGGACCAGCAGCTTGGGAAGGGACAGATCGAACACGGTCGGTGCTCCAGCCTCGGGCTAGGCGGGCCCAGTCGAGGCCTGCCTGCAACCAATGTAAACCGTCCAGGAGGGCCGGGCCGCGGGCACGGCCAGTAACGGCCTTCCGTGAGCTATTCGGGGCCGTCAGCCGAAGGGGTTGGCCCAGGAGCCCAGCCGCTTCAGGCCGTGCGCGATCCGCCCCCAGAACCCGCGCTGCGGATCGTGCGGCATGGCCGCCACCACCGAGCTGACCACGGTGGGCGGCGCCGCGGCGATGACCGTGTACACGAAGCCGTGCGCCGACCAGGACAGGCTGCGCTGGTCCGGATCACTGGAGTAGACCTCCTGGCCGGACACGCTGATCTCCCGCCAGCCGGGCAGCGCCACCGGCAGCTCGCCGCGCTGCACGAAGACCGACACCATCGACAGCCCGTCGGAGTAGTCCAGGTCCACGACCTGCGACGTGCGGTGCGCGGCCAGCAGGCGGAGGCCGCCGGGCAGCCCGCCGGGGACCGGCCAGCCCTGCTCCCGCAGCGTGTCCAGCTGCGCCGCGGTCAGCTTCGCGGGCCACTGGCCGACGCTCTGCGCGGGCATCCCGGCCAGCGCGCTGTTACCGAAGCGAAGGACGAGGAAAGTGTCCTCGCTGATCAGAGCGCTGCCGGTGTCGAAGGTCTCCCGGCGCAGCAGCAGGTTGCTGCCCTGGTCCAGCCAGAACCTGGCCGCCAGGCTGCCGTCCGGCCGGGTCAGCTGCACGATCCGGGCCGGGCGGCCGGCCACCTGGCCACGGCCGGTGGCGGCGATGGAATAGTGCGCCTGGATCAGGTCGACCATCTGCTGGCTGATGCCGAGCACGCCGTCCGGATCCTGCGCGGTGGACGAGGAGGCGGTGGCCGGCCCAGCCACGCTGGGGGCCGTCAAGCCCGGCGGCCAGCGCGGCCGGGACGACGCCCATGCTGGTCGCGTTCGCCCGGACGCTGCTGTTGCGCGGGTGCCAGACCTCGATCAGCGACATGCTCGGGCCCCGCGGGCCCCACCAGGCGACCAGCTGCTCGCCGCCGTAGGGCACGGTCAGGGCGGCGCTGGCGGCCGCAGAGAGCAGGCGCAGCCCGGCCCTGGCCGCCGCGGTGCTGACCGTCAGCGGGCGGGGGGCAGCAGGATCGGACCCGCGGTCCGCGGGCGCAGGGCCGACCGCGGAATCCACCAGGGTCACCGCGGCCAGTGCCGCGGTGAGCAGCCCGAGGGCCAGGCCGGCGCCGGAGAGCCGGCGGCCCGGCGGGATCAGCGTGACCACGGCTCGTGCGGGCCGAGCTTGACCATAGGGGTGGCGACCGGCAGCACCACCGGGACCTCGCCGGCCGTGATCTCGTGCTGCATCATGAACACGTCGACCGACGGGGTGACCTGCGGGCCCGCCGGGCCGTCGCTGCCGCCCGCGGCGAACGCGGCCGCGCCCAGCCCGACCACCAGGAACGCGACGGCGCCGGCTACTACGGTGCGCCCGGGCCGCAGCTCCCGCGGGCCGGCCGCGGCGACCGGGAAGGCGGTGGGCCACGACCACCCGGCGTCGCGGCCCGGCTCGCCGAACGCGAAGCCGGCCGAGGCCAGGCTCATCAGCCGGTGGGTCAGCGCGGGATCACCGTCGTCCGCCGGGTCGCCGCCGAGGGAGTTCATCCGCCGCTTCAGCGTGCGCAGCGCGCTGGCCTCACGGCGGCACGGCTCACAGCCGGCCAGGTGCGCCAGCACCCGGTCCTGCTCGGCCTCGCTCAGCTCGCCGTCGATCAGCGCGGACAGCCGCTGTCCGAGATGGCTCACAGCGGACCCCCCTGCGGCAGCGGGAAGGCCGGGGCCACCCGCGGGGCCGGGGTGGTGTGCCGCGGCCTGCGGTGCTCGAGCGCGACCCGGAGCTGAGCCCGGCCGCGGTGGATCCGGCTGCGCACGGTGCCGAGCTTCACGCCGAGCGTGTCGGCGATCTCCTCGTACGACAGGCCCTCGATGTCGCACAGGATGACCGCGGCCCGGTACTCGGGGGCGAGGCCCTTCAGCGCGGCCTGGATGTCGTCGTCCAGATGCCGCTCGTCGAACGCCTCGGCCGGGGTCGGCTCCTTCCCGCCGAGCCGTGCGGCCGCGTCGTCGGCCAGCCCCTCGAACCGGATCCGCTGCTTGCGCCGCGCGGAGTCGAGGAAGAGGTTCGTGGTGATGCGGTGCAGCCAGCCCTCGAACGTGCCGGGCGTGTAGCTGGACAGCGAGCGGAACACCCGCATGAACACTTCCTGGGTCAGGTCCTCGGCGTCATGCGAGTTCCCGGTCAGCCGGTAGGCCAGCCGGTACACCCGGGCCGAGTGCTCCCTGACGACCTGCTCCCAGGAGGGCGGCGCCCAGCTCTCCCCGTCCGGCCCGGTCTCGGGCGCGGCGAGTGCGGTCGGGACGGCCCCTGCACGGTTCACGATGATCCTGCTCTTCCTTCCGCTACGGGCGGCCTGCTGACCATTCCAACACCGGGCGGGGCCCTGGGCTTCCGCGGACAGCCGGATTTTGCCATCACCAGACACCTGGCTAACGGCCAGAGCACCTGACTGGTTCCCGCGAACCCGCAGGCAGCCGCTAGGCTGCCGGTCACGAGCCAGCCCGCCCGTGCCCCTCCGGAGGACGTCATCGCCAGCGAAGAGGACCCCCTGACCTATGTCGAGGAGTTTCTCCCCGAGGACGACGTGCTGCGGGCGACCAGGGTCAGCGCCGTGGAGACCGGCGGGGCCGAGCCGGTCACCCCGGCCACCGGCGCGGCGCTGCGGTTCATCGCGGCGGCCATCGGCGCCCGGGCGGTGGTCGAGATCGGCACCGGGTGCGGCACATCGGGGATCTGGCTGCTCCGGGGCATGGCCGACGGCGGCGTGCTGACCAGCGTCGACTCCGAGCCCGAGCACCAGCGGCTGGCCCGCCGGGCGTTCGGCGAGGCCGGCTTCGCGTCCGGCCGTTACCGGCTGATCAGCGGCCGGGCGCTGGAGGTGCTGCCGCGGCTGGCCGACGGCGCGTACGACATCGTGTTCTGCGACGCCGACCGGCAGGAGTACCCGGACTACCTGATCGCCGCGCTGCGGCTGCTGCGGCCGGGCGGGGTCGTGGCCTTCGACGACGCGCTGTGGCGCGGCCGGGTCACCGACGACCTGTGGCGGGAGCGGACCACGATCAGGAACCCCGGCGACCCCGGCACCGCCGCGGTCCGCGAACTGCGCGATCAGGTGCGGTCCGACGACCGGCTGGTGCCGCTGCTGCTGCCGACCGGCCAGGGGCTCCTGGCTGCGGTCCGGCAGGCCTAGGGCCGGTCAGCCCGGCTGGCCGGTCAGCCCGCCCGGTCGGTCAGCCAGCGCAGCAGCAGCCGGGTGCCGAACCCGGTGGCGCCCCGGGTGATCTCGCCGTCGTCGGAGCCGGCCCGGGCGGCACCGGCCACGTCCAGGTGGGCCCACGGCCGGCCGCCGGTGAACTCACGCAGGAACAGGGCGGCGGCGATGGACCCGGCGTAGGAGCCGGCCGTGCCGGGCCGGGCCACGTGGGCCAGGTCGGCAACGGGCGAGTCGAGGGCGTCGGTGTAGTCCTGCACCAGCGGCATCCGCCACAGCCGGTCACCGCTGGCCTGCCCGGCGGCCAGCAGCCCGGCGGCGACCGTGTCGTCGGTCGCGTACAGCGCGCCCAGGCTGGTGCCCAGCGCGACCCGGGCCGCGCCGGTCAGCGTGGCGATGTCGACCAGCGCGTCGGGCTGGTGCACCGCGTCGGCGTAGGCCAGCGCGTCGGCCAGCACCAGACGGCCCTCGGCGTCGGTGTTCAGCACCTCGACCGTGCGGCCGCCGTAGTGGGTGATCACGTCGCCGGGCCGGTAGGCCGAGCCGGACGGGAGGTTCTCGGCCGCCGCGATCAGGCCGGTGACCCGGGCCGTGACGCCCAGTTCGGCCAGCGCGGAGAGCACCGCGATCACCACGGCGCCGCCGGCCATGTCGGTCTTCATCAGCTTCATGCCGTCGTTGGGCTTGAGCGACAGCCCGCCGCTGTCGAACGTGATGCCCTTGCCAGCCAGCACGATGTGAGCCTGCGCGCCGTCGGGCCGGTAGCTCAGCTCGATCAGCCGGGGCGGCCGGGCCGAGCCCGAGCCCACCGCGAGCAGGCCGCCGAAGCCGTCCGCGGCCAGCGCGTCCTCGTCCCAGATGCGGCAGGCCAGGCCCGCCGCGACGGCGGCCTGCTCAGCCTGGGCGGCCAGCCAGGCCGGGTCCTTCACCGCGGACGGGGTGTTGGTCAGGTCCCGGGCCAGGGCCACTGCGCGGCCGATGACCTGAGCCCGGTCCACCGCCGCGGCCAGCGGGCCGCCTGCGGCCGCCACGCCCGCCGGGGCGAGCAGCTGCACCTGGCCGGGACCGGATGCGCCGTTGCCGGACTTCAGCGAGAACGTGTAGCCGCCGAGCAGGATGCCCTCGGTGAGAGCCTGGGCGGCCGGGCCTGGCAGCGCCGAGACCGCGGTGGTGACGATGGTCTTGCCGTGCGCGGCCCGGCGGCCCAGCGCGGCCCCGGCCCGGCGCAGCGCGGCCGGGGACTGGTCACCCACGCCGAGCAGCAGCAGCCGGGTGCGGGCGGCGCCGAGGCCGAGGGCGGCGTCGGCGGTCTCGCCGGGGCGGCCCGCCAGCTCGGCGGCCGCGATCACCGCGGCGGCCCCGCCCGCGGGCAGGTACGGGTCAAGCTCCGGGCGGCCACCAGACAGGTCGTCCGGGCCGACCGGCACGGCAAACAGGTCAGGGACGGGCGCTTCGCCCGCGGCCAGCGCCGCCAGGAAACCGCCGGCCAGGGGCTGCCCGTCCGCGGGCTTGAGCCCTACGGGGATCTCGATAGGCAACGGTCAGCCGGTAGCCGACTTGAGCGCATCGCCGAGGGCCGCCGCTTCGGTGGCGGACAGCTCGACCACGAGGCGGCCGCCGCCCTCCAGCGGCACGCGCATGACGATGCCGCGGCCCTCCTTAGTCACTTCGAGCGGACCGTCTCCCGTCCGCGGCTTCATCGCCGCCATCCTGACTCCCCTTCCCGCCGCGAGACTGAACGGAACTATCCAGGAACCCGCGGCACCAGAGCTCTGGCAACCTGGCGGGACCGGCCTGCCACAACCATGATGATCAGTACCTCTATTATCCAGAGTTCGGGCCCTGCATGGTAACGATCAGCAATCCAGCATGGACAGATAGGTCTTCCGCGGACGTCAGGCATGGACGCCAGATCAGCGCTCTTCGACCTCTACGGTGATCACCTGCGCTCGCGCGGGGCCAAGGCCCCGGTCGCGGCGCTGGTCAGGCTGCTCGCGCCGCTCGGGATTGCGGCGCCGGCCGTGCGCACCGCAGTTTCCCGCATGGCCCGGCAGGGCTGGCTGGAGCCGGTCCGGCTGGCCGATGGCCCCGGGTACGCGCTGACGCCGCGCGCGGTCCGGCGGCTGGACGAGGCGGCCGAGCGGATCTACCGGCGCGGCGAACCGTCCTGGGACGGCCAGTGGCACATGATCGTGGTCGCCCCGGTGCGCGACCGGGCCCGCCGGGAGCGGCTCCGGGCCGGGCTCAGCTACCTCGGCTACGCCGCGATCGGCGAGGCGAGCTGGATCAGCCCGCGGCCGTCGCCCGAGCTGGAGCCGCTGCTGCGGGCCGAGCGGGTGCGCGCCGAGCGGTTCACCGCGCACTACGACGGCGACCCGGCGGGGCTGCTGGCCCGGGCCTGGGACCTGGACGGCCTGGCGCACGCCTACACGGGCTGGCTGACCGAGGCGGCCGGGCTGGTGGCGGGCCTGGGCCCGGAAGCGCCGGACGAGCAGGTTTTCGCGGTGCGCAGCAAGCTCGTGCACGAGTGGCGGAAGTTCCTGTTCACCGACCCGGGCCTGCCTGCCGCGCTGCTGCCGGTCCAGTGGCCGGGGCGGCAGGCCGCGGCGCTGTTCGAGGCGGAGTCGGCCCGGCTGCTGCCGGCCGCCGCCGCGTTCGTGGACAGCTGCCTGAAGCCGCACGGCACCAGCGCAGGCCGCCCGCCCGCCCATAAGTGAACGAAGTGCCGTTGCTTCACATAGAAGTGAAGCAACGGCACTTCGTTCGCATTGGGCCCGCGTGGCCGGGCGGCTCGGCGGGGTGGAGTGGCCCGCGAGCCCGGAACCGTATCCCTCAAGCGAGGAGCACGGCGGGACGGGGCCGCTACGGCGGGACGGCAGACTACGGCCTGCCGTCCCGATCCAGGCGGCTCAGATCCAGGAGACGGCCCGCGGCTCGAGTTCCTCGTGCGAGCAGACGATCTCCTCGGTCACGTCCACCAGGTCGATGATCGGGCGGCGCCGGTAGGAGCCGTCCGCGTGCTTCCACGAGACGTATTCGCCCTGCACCCAGATCGTCAGGTCGCGGGTGACGGACAGGACCGACATGCCGGTCTCCGGCTCGTCCACCCGGACCAGGCGGCCGCCGATGCCGCGCTCGGTGAGCATGGTCTCCAGCTCGTTGATCGCCTCCCAGGAGGCGACGACCGGGCGGTGCGAGCGGGTCGAGTCGCAGGCCGGGGGCAGTCGCAGCGAGAACCAGACCACCTTGCCCGGGACCTTCCAGCTGCCGAGCCGGGACCGGGTGGGGTGATAGCCCCACTGGCCGGCCGACAGGCCGTTGACGACCTGGAGCCCGCGGCCGTTGGTCGAGTCGAGCTTGTGCGCCTTGGGGTCCGGGATCTGGCCGGTCTTCCAGCCCTGCTGGGAGTCGAAGACCTTGCAGACCAGCTCACAGCGGGCGCCCGAGCCGCGCAGGTACAGCCAGATCTCGGGGAACCCGGTGACCGGGCGCTGACGGCCCGCGCCGAACTCCACGTTGCCCTGGGAGTGCATGGTGTTCGCAGCAAGTTCGCTGGCCATGGTGATGCCGTCGTGGACTAGGTCCCCGGGCATTGCCATTCCCGCAACAGCCTCGCGGAACAGGTGGCGGGCGGCGCCGGCACAGCTGCCGTCCAGGGGAAGCGGCCTGGCGAAGCACCCACCCGAGCGCACACTGGGCTGCACACGGGTCTGCGGTGCCGTCGCGAAGGCCTCGGCCACCGGTGCTGCCAGGAAACCATCGGTTGATGGCCGACCTGGCCCGCCGGGCCGGTCCTCCCCGCTGTCCGCGGGCGACGGTAACATGCTCCTCCGCCTTCGCGACTTAGGTATCTGTGAAGCACAGATTATGAGTCGTTCGACCGTCTTCGCAATGGCCTGGGCCGAAATTGCCCATATTTCAGGGGAATCAGATAGTAACGGGACGGACACAATCCTGCTACCCGGTCTGTGGGAACTTGGCTCCCTGCTGCCCCACCGATCCCTCCAGGCGTCGCTGCCCCACTGATCCCTCCAGGCGTCAGGAACGCGCTCTAGTGCTGCTCACAGGCTCGCGTGTACAGTCGCAGTCGCGGCAGTCCCCTCAACAGGCCTGCCGGGCCTTGAGACAGGCTGGCAAAGGAGAACCCCCCAGGGCTGCATCCCGGGGGGTTCTCCGTCTCTTGGTGGCGCTAGCCGGCCAGATCGAACCGGCCGGACTTGAGGTCGGCGAGGAACGCCGCGAACGCCACGCGGTCCACCACGTGCGCACCGGCCTCGGGGCGGGTGCTGTCACGGAGGGCGGTAACGCCGGGGAGGTTGGCGGCGATCTCCACGCAGCCCCCGTTGTGGGCGCTCATCGTGGACTTGTGCCAGGCTGCTTGAGACAGGTCGATCATTATGTGTTCACTCCAGTTGCTCGGCAAGTTGCCTGAGGAAGGCCGCGGTGTCGGGGGGCTCTAATGCCCCGTCCCGCGCGCGGCTGAAGGCCTCTTCGTAGGCGCTGACGGAATCCGCGCTGCTCACCTCCTCGATCGCGTAGTCGGTTTCCATGAACACGAGACTCGGCTCCCCGCCAGGAAAGCTGAGGATATTGATCATGGAAAGCATGCCGGGATAGGGACCGTCGGCGAACCGCTGGATGCGCAGCTCGACGTTGGGCCGGCCACTGACTTCGGCCAGGTGCGCAATCTGCTCGTACTGGTCGGCACGGGTGCCCCAGCGGAACAGCAGGGAGGCCTCGGTGATGACTGCGACCACCTTAGGGGCCGTCGGCCCGGTGCGGCTGAGGATCTCCTGCCGGCGTAGCCGGGTCTCCAGCGCCTTCTGCCGCCAGGTGGGCGACCGCGGACCTGTGCGCAGGCCGGCTTCCACGTAGGCGGCGGTCTGCAGCAGGCCGGGCAGGATCAGCGGCATGAACACGCGGATGTGGCTGGCGTCGTTCTCGAAGCCGGGGAACTCGTTGCCGAAGATCTCCGGGTACTCCCGCCACCACGGCCGGGCGCGGGCCCGGATGGCCAGGTCCTCGAGCTCGTCCTGAACGGTGGTATCAGCGTTGTAGATGCGCAGCAGGTCGCGGATATCGCTCATCTCGGGACGCTTCCACTGATTGGCCTCGAAACGGCCAACCTTGCCCCGGCCCCAGTTCAGGATGTCGCACACATGGTTAGCGGTGTAACCGCTGGCTACCCTGAGCTCGGCGAGCCGACGGGACAGCCGCCGTTTGGCGATTGTGGCGCCGTAGGCGTCGTCCGTCATCCGCGATCTCCCCCTTGACAGGGCGTCCCATCTAGCTTACTGCTGCCTAAGTTGTGATTCACAAACCTTATCATCGCTGGTGGCCGGTACCCGGAAATATCACCAGATCAGGCTGGTCATCCCGGGGGAGAGCAGATACACCCAGATCAGCGGGCTGCGTCGTCGAACTCGCCCTTGCGCACGCCGTCCAGGAAGCAGACCCACTCGTGCCGGTCGTACACCAGCACGCGCTGATCCGGATCCCCGGCGACCCGCATCAGCACCCAGCCACCGGGCTGGTTCTGGTCGGCCACGAGAGCGATCTCGATGCTGCCGTCGCGGGTGCCGGACCGCTGCCAGTCCAGCGTGGCCAGGTCGACGCCAAGGGTGCCGGCAGCGGGCTTGGGGGTGCGGGGGCTTCTGGCCACTTCTGGGTGGCTGGTCATATCCGCCGGGCCACACCACAGTAGAGAATGCGCGACCCGTCGGAATCAGCGGCGCGCTCGTCCTCGGCGCCCCAGCTGCCGGCGAAGGTCAGGCCGGGCTTGGCGCCGGCGAACGGGGACACCAGCGCGAAGCCCTCGAAGAGCCGCTCGACCTCGGCCCTGCTGCGCAGGTGCATGGGGAAGGGGGTGCGGGCGTAGGCGTCGTGAATAGCCTGAACCGCCGCGGGCGGCAGCCGGTCCGCGGTGCAGTGCGAGATGGCTACGTAGCTGCCGGGGACCATCGCCGCGCGGTAGCGCGCCATCAGCTGCCACGGGTCGGTCTCGTCGTCCACGAACTGCAGCACGCCGGTCAGCAGCAGGCCGAGGGGCTGGGTCAGGTCGATCAGCCCGGTGAACGCGGGCTCGGCGAACAGCTGCTCGGGCTCGCGCATGTCGCCCGCGATGACCGCGGTCCGCGCGGTGCCGTTCAGCGTCGTGCGGGCGTAATCCAGGACCATCGGGTCGTTGTCCACGTAGACCAGCCGGGCGTCGGGCGCCAGCTGCCGCACGGCCTCATGCGTGGTGCCCTGGGTGGGCAGGCCCGAGCCGAGGTCGAGGAACTGGCGGACGCCGTGCTCGCCGGCCATCCAGCGGGCCGCGCGGTGGTGGAAGCCGCGGTTCGCCCAGGCCGCGTCGCTGAGCTCGGGCAGCCGGCGGCGGAGCTCCTCGGCGACCTCCCGGTCGATCGGGAAGTAGCTGGTCCCGCCCAGGTAATAGTTGTAGAGGCGAGCCGGGGTGGGCATGGCCGGATCGACGCCCGGCGGCGCCTGCTCCGACTCGGTCATGTGACCTCCACGAGATCTTGCGCAGGAATCAGTGCGCGGCTGCCCCGATACCCTGGTCGGCGGAACTCACCGGGCCCCTGGCGTGCGGGGTGCCGGATGACAGGTGGCCAGTCCGGCTGGCCGCACCGTATTCCCGGGCCCGCTGCCCTCCCCCGGGCTGAGATGCCCGAGCACCCCAGCACGTCACGCAAGTACCGTTGCTGCCAGATAGTAACGACTCTGCCGCCCGGGTGCCGAATTTGGCGCATTTGCGGGCCAGGGGGAGAGCTGAGCGGGGGCCGGGATGGGCCATCTCGCCTCCATCGGGACATTACGGCCAGTGTGACATCTTCTACGTAATCCACAAATCGTTTGCTTACCCAGGCCAGTGGAGGGCTCCTGACCTGCGGGGCGCTGGCCGGGCGGCGGGGCGGGGTAGGCCGGCACGGGCCGGGCGGCGACGCCGAATAACGGTTACACCGCCGGACGGCGGGATTAACGGCGGCCGATTCGGCGCGCTTGCGATGGCCGAATCGGGCACGGAGAGTGCTCGCACGGTAAACGTTGTCAGCGGCGAATAGGGTCAGCCGCGGAAGGCGCAGGCTTGCAGGTGGTCGTTGACCACCCCGGTGGCCTGCATGGCCGCGTAGGCAGTCACCGGGCCGGTGAAGGTGAAGCCGGAGCGCTTGAGCTCGCGGGACAGCGCCTTGGAGGCGGGTGTCCAGGCGGGGACGTCGGCGAGCGTCACCGGGGCCGGGTGATCGTCGGCGGCGTAGCGCCAGACCAGCGCCGACAGGCCGTCGGGCAGGCTCAGCGCGGCCCGGGCGTTGGTGATCGCGGCGTCGATCTTGGCCCGGTTCCTGACGATGCCCGCGTCGGCCAGCAGCCGGTCCCGGTCCTGCGGCCCGAACGCGGCGACCTTGGCCAGGTCGAAGCCGGCGAACGCGGCCCGGAACGCGGCCCGCTTGCGCAGGATCGTCAGCCAGGACAGGCCGGACTGGAACGCCTCCAGGCAGAACCGCTCGAACATGGCCTCGTCATCGCGCACCGGCGTGCCCCACTCGGTGTCGTGGTAGGCCTGCAGGTCGGCGGTGGACAGGGCCCAGGGGCAGCGGGCCAGCCCGTCGGGCCCGGTTTCGGCACCCCGGCCCGGCGTGGTCAGCGCTGCTCCCCGGGGTCGTGGGCGGTGTCGTGAGCGCCGGTGCCGGAGGGGTCGTGGGCGCCGGCGGGGTGCGGCCGGCGGCGGGCGGTGCGTCGTCCTGGGCGGCCGGCGGCTCGGTGCGCCGCTGCCAGACCAGCCACGGGTCGGCCTCCGCGCCGGGCTCTGGTGCCCCGGGCCGGTCGGCCAGTTCCCGGTGCAGCACGCTCGGCCGGGACGGCATCGGTTCCTGATCTGGCCCGTGGGTCCCGGCCGGGGGCCGGGCGGCGGCTGGGGCCGGCGGGCGGGCGTGGCCGGCCGGGACGGCAGCCGTCCTGGCGGCTGGGCGGGCCTGGACGGCAGGCTGGCGCCCGGGGCCCCGGCTGAGCCCGCCGGGCCGGAGGGCTGGGTCTGGGCCTGGTCCTGGCCGGTCAAGGGGATGTGCGGCATGGAGCTGTTCGGCATGGGCTCGGGGAGCAGCGACCCGGCCTTGGTGGTGGCCTTCGGCGGCCAGGACGAAACGGGCCGGGACGGCAGCGGCGACGCAGGCGCCTGCGCCTGCGGGTGCTGCGGCGCCTGCCACAGGGTGCCCGCGGATGGCGGCGCGGGCGGTTCCGCAGGCAGCCGGGCGGGTGGCCTGGTGGGCGGCCTGGCGGGCAGGCCGGCCTTCGTCATCGGCCCGGTGGCGTCGGGCCGTGGCCCGGCCCCGAAGCCGGGCCCCGGCGGCGGCTCTGGCCGCATAGCGGGGTCGGCCCGCATGCGGATCGGCCCGCAGCGCTGGGCTGGTCCGGACCGGGAGCTGCTCGGCGAGCTGGCGGCGCAGGGTGGCGATCTCCACCTCGCGGTCGGAGATGGCCCGGGCGATCTGGCCGAACGCCGCGTCGGTGGCCTCCCGGTGGTAGCCGAACAGCGCGGTCGGCGGCCGCATCAGCGCCACGTCGGTCGAGGTGACCTCGTCCAGATCGACCGGCCGGTAATCGGCCTCAGCTGGGTCAAGCTCGCCGCCGCGGCCCACCGCTACGGCAATGACGCCGATCAGGATGACGGCAGCGACAGCGAGCAGGACCACGGGCACAGAAGAAATCGTGCCATGCTCCAGCCATGAACAGGACCTCGGCGCGGCCGGCCGGCCCGCGAACCGCGCTGATGGTGGTCGCGGACACGGCCGCGGCGGCGAGCAGCGCGGTAGACGAGGGCGCGGACCTGATCGACCTGACCGGTGCGGTTCCGGCTGAGGTCGCCGCGTTCCGGCAGGCGCATCCCGGCGTCCCGGTCTGCGCGGACGCGGACGGACGCGTACGGCGGTCCGGCGGACCTGACCAGGGACCCGGCCGTCGCGGCCGCCAGCGGCGCCCGGCTGATCTGCGCCCGCCAGGAAGAAGCCGCACGGTCCGGCCTGCCGCCGGAGCGGCTGCTGATCGAGACCTCCCCGGCCGGCCTGGTAGCCGCGCTGGCCGGCGGCTACCCCGTCCTCGTGGACCTGACCGGCACCGGCACCGGCGCTGGGCCCGGCCGGACGTCCCCGGACAGCGGGACGTCCCCGGGCGAGGCCGCGATACCGGGGGACGGGCCGCCGGGGGCGGCCGCGCTGGCCGTGGCGGCCCTGAGCGGGTGGCTGGGAGCCGCCGTGGTGCGGACCCTCCACCCGCAGCCCGTGCGGCGCGCCCTGGACCTGACCGATTCGGTGCGCGGGGTGCGCCCGCCCGCGCGGACGGTGCGCGGGCTGGCCTGAGCCCCGCCCAGGGGGTCAGGCGCGGGGGCCGCCCACCGACTGATGCGCGGCGACGATGATCTTGACGACGTCCTGCGGGTCGTCGGCCACCCGGATCAGCCCGGGATCGGCGTGGGCAATCTTGCCGGAAGCAAGCAGAGTGTTCTCGAACCAGCTCAGCAGCCCGGACCAGTGGCCGCTGCCGACCAGCACGATCGGGAACTGGGTGATCTTCCCGGTCTGCACCAGGGTGAGGGCCTCGAACAGCTCGTCCAGCGTGCCGAACCCGCCCGGCAGCACCACGAACGCCTGGGAGTACTTCACGAACATGGTCTTGCGGACGAAGAAGTAGCGGAACTCCAGGCCGATCTCGACGTGCTCGTTCAGGCCCTGTTCCACCGGCAGCTCGATGCCGAGCCCGACGGACACCCCGTTGGCGCCCGCTGCCCCCTTATTAGCAGCCTCCATGATGCCCGGGCCGCCGCCGGTGATCACCGCGTAGCCGGCCTCGGCCAGCCCGGCACCGATCCGCTCGGCCTGCTCGTACTCGGGCGAGCCCGGCGGGGTCCGGGCCGAGCCGAACACCGACACCGCGGGACCGAGCTCGGCCAGCAGCCCGAAACCCTCGACGAACTCCGCCTGGATGCGCAGGACCCGCCACGGGTCGGTGTGCACCCAGTCGGCCGGGCCGCGCCGGTCGAGCAGGCGCTGGTCCGTGGTCGTCTTGGGAATGGCCTTGCCACGCAGCGTGGCCGGGCCCTGGCGGCGGACCCGGCGCTTCGATTCGGGATTAACGCCCATGGCGCCAAAGGTAGCGCCGCCCAGGCCCGCAGGCTGCGATCAGTGCCGCCGCGCCCAGGACACGTTGATGACGCCGATGATGACCCAGATCAGCGCGACAAGCCAGAACCCGCCAGGGCTGCCGTTCGAGACCGGCAGTACCGTCCCGGCCACGCCGATGCCGATGCCCATCGAGCCGAGCGCCAGGACGACCGAGGCCGCGCTCAGGCGGGCTGGCGCGGCGGGCACTTCCGGTGAACGCGGCTCGGACGGCGGGACCGGCCGGCGGAACTCGCGCCGCGCGGATGCGGACGGCTGGCCCTGGCCCATGCGGGCGTCGACGCGCCGGTCGATCTCCTCGCCGATGCGGTCGACCAGGCTTTCCGCCACGGCTTCGTCGTACTGCGGGCCGAGTTCGCGGTGCGCGGCGGCCGCCGCCGTGATCTCGTCACGGGCCGTCTGGTCCATGGTCTCACGATACATCTCGATAATGCGGCCCGTCCAGACAACGCCGGCCCGAGCCACCGGCCAATCCGGGAAGCGGGCCCGCCGCGGAGCCGCCGGGACGCCACGATTTCTCCCGCCCAGCATGGCATTCTGCCGGCTAGCCCGGCGAATTACCTGACTGACTGCGGGTAGCTTCTGATGCTGTGCCGGGAACCAGTCGCCGTGGCCGCCGAGTGGCCGTAGCGGCGGTTGCTGCCCTGGTCGCCCTGGGCGCCGTCGGATACGTCGCATTCCGCCACGTTCAGCCGCTGCTGGCGGGCAGCGGCTGCGAGATCCGCGCCCACGGCCAGGTGTACAAGCTCAACGCCAGCCAGGCCGGCATCGCAGCCACGATCGCGGGCGTGGCCAGCCACGAGGCGCTGCCCAACCGGGCCGTCACCATCGCCTACGCGGCCGCCCTGCAGGAGTCCAAGCTCCAGGACCTGCGCTACGGCGACCGCGACTCGGTCGGCGTGTTCCAGCAGCGGCCGTCCGAGGGCTGGGGCCCGGCCCGCGCGCTGATGGACCCGGTGTACGCCTCCACGAAGTTCTTCGATGCCCTGGTCGGCGTGCACGGTTACCTCAAGCTGCCGGTCTACAAGGCCGCCCAGGCGGTGCAGCGCAGTGCCGACGGCACCGCGTACGTGCAGTACACGCCGACCGCCGCCGGGCTGAGCCGGGGGTTCAGCGGCAACGTGCCGCGGTCGGTCTGGTGCTGGTACACCGCCCAGCCCAAGCAGAAGGCCCGGCTGGCCGCGGCCACCCGTCAGCTGACCCACGCGTTCGGGCCGCTGAGCATGCGCACCGAGGCCGACCCGGTGCTGCGGATCAAGCTCGACCGGCCCGGCGAGGACTGGGCGGTGGCCGCCTGGGCGGTCTCGCACGCCAGGCGTTACGGGTTCGCCGAGGTCCGCGTCGGCGGATACCGCTGGCGGATGGCCAAGGGCGAGAGCGGCTGGACCCGCAGCCCGGCCAAGGTGCCGCCGGATACGGTCGAGGTCGGCTGATAATCTGCGAATTGGGCAGGCATCCCGCGTGCGGTGATGCTGACCTGCGGCCGGATCCCGGACCCGGCCGATCGGGCCCTACGCGCCCCGGGAAACGCGATACTAGGCGCGCTGGCCGCCACACCCAGGCCCGGCGGCCGGCCCGCTGCGTGCCCCCCGCGGCACGCCGGCGCGCGAACTGAAGAGGAGTTCGAACGTGACCTATATCATCGCGCAGCCGTGCGTTGATCTGCTCGACAAGTCGTGCATCGAGGAATGCCCCGTGGACTGCATCTACGAGGGTGAGCGCATGCTCTACATCCACCCGGATGAGTGCGTGGACTGCGGTGCGTGCGAGCCGGTCTGCCCGGTCGAGGCGATCTTCTACGAGGACGACGTGCCCGACCAGTGGAAGGGCTTCTACAAGGCCAACGTCGAGTTCTTCGAGGACCTCGGCTCGCCCGGCGGCGCGGCCAAGACCGGCAAGATCCACAAGGATCACCCGGTGGTAGCCGCGCTGCCGCCGCAGGAGACAGCGGAAGCCTGATCCGGTGACCCTGGCCAGCCGGCTGCCGGTTTTCCCCTGGGACGAGCTCGCGCCCGCCAAGACCAAGGCGCAGGCCCACCCCGGTGGGATCGTCGACCTGTCGATCGGGACCCCGGTCGACCCGGTTCCCCCCGTGGTGCGCGCGGCGCTGTCGGCGGCGGCCGACTCGCCCGGCTACCCGCAGGTGCACGGCACCGCGGCACTGCGTGAGGCGGCGGCTGGCTGGCTGGCCCGGCGGCACGGCGTGACCGTGTCCCCGGACGCGGTGCTGCCGGTGCTCGGCACCAAGGAGCTCGTGGCGTCGCTGCCCGCGCTGCTTGGCTGCGGCCCCGGCGACCGGGTCGTCTACCCGGAGCTGGCCTATCCCACCTACCGGATCGGTGCCCTGCTGGCCGCCGCGGAGCCCGTCGCGGCTGACAGCACCGTGGCCGCTGGCCCGGCGCCGGTCCGGCTGGCCTGGGTGAACTCGCCATCCAACCCGACCGGGCGGGTGCTGCCCGCCGGGCACCTGGCGAAGATGGCCGCCTGGGCCAGGGACCGCGGGGCGGTGCTCGCCTCCGACGAGTGCTACATCGGGCTCGGCTGGGAGGCGGACCCGGTCTCGGTCCTGCACCCCGACGTCTGCGGCGGCTCGCACGACGGGCTGCTGGCGGTGCACTCGCTGTCCAAGCGGTCCAACCTGGCCGGTTACCGGGCGGGCTTCGTCACCGGCGACCCGGCGCTGATCGCCGACCTGCTGGAGATCCGCAAGCACTCAGGGATGATGCCGCCCGCGCCAGTCCAGGCGGCGATGACCGCCGCACTCAACGACGACGAGCATGCCGCGCAGCAGCGGCAGCGGTACGCGGCCCGGCGCACCCGGCTGCGGCCCGCGCTGGAAGCGGCAGGCTGGTCGGTAACCCATTCAGAAGCCGGCCTGTACCTCTGGGCCGAGCACCGTGCACACGACTGCTGGGGGTCTGTGCACGCGCTCGCCGAGGCCGGGATCCTGGTCGCCCCGGGAGAGTTCTACGGCCCGGCCGGCGCCCGCCACGTGCGGGTCGCGCTCACCGCCACCGACGAGCGCATCGACGCCGCGGTGAGCCGGCTCGCCGAGCTGGCCTGACCGCGGGCGGCGCACCGGCCGACGGGTTCCGGTGCGCGGCACCGGCACAGGGCGGGTCCTGCCTTTGAGCAGACCCGCCCTTGAGGAATACGGCTCGTCCCCGCGGGCCGGCGCCACGACGCCGGCCGGCTCACGGGCCGAGCAGCGCATCCTGCACCCGGTCGAAGTCCAGGCCCGCCGCGGCGCCCGCGGCCCGGACGGCGGCGGCCGACTCGGCGCGGTACAGCAGGAAGCAGATCTCGTCCTCGGGCAGGAGGATCACCTGCAGCAGCCGCGCCGGGGTCCCGCCGCGACCGACCGCCGCGGCGACCACCGCCCCGGCCCCGGCCTGCGCCCGGGCGGCCAGCGCGCCGGCGGTCACGGCACCGCCCGGAAGGTAGATCTCGGCCAGGAACACCATGCCAGTCAGGCTAGAAACGGCCGCGCCGCGCGTAAACGCGGAAAACCACAGGCTCTGGCCGGCGCGGCCGGCGTCACGCGCTGCTGGGATCGTCCCGCAGGCGGCCAGCCAGCTGGGTCCGTGACCGCACCCCGAGCTTGGCGTACAGCTTCGTGAGCGTGGATTCGACGGCGCGGACGGTGACGAACAGCTCCGCCGCCACCTCCCGGTTGGTCAGGCCAGCCGCGATCAGCTCGGCCACCCGCCGTTCGGTCGCGGTCAGCTCGCCGGAGGCCGGCGCCCGGCCGCTGACCCGGGCCAGCTCCGCCTCGGCCTGGGCCAGCCAGAGCGCCGCCCCGGCCGCAGCGAACGCCTCCCGCGCCGCGGTCAGGGTTTCCCTGGCTGTCCGCCGCTGCTTCAGCCGCCGCTGCACCCGGCCCAGCATGAGCTGGGTCCTGGCCCGCTCGACCGGCATCGGTTCTACCGCGTCGTGCAGGACCAGCGCTCGCTCCAGCCCGGCGACCGCGTCGTCAGGCCGGCCCGTGGCCGCAGCGAGGATCCCCTGGCCGCGCGCCACCAGCGCGGCCAGCACCGGATCGTGGCCCACCGACGCGGCCCCGGCGAGCAGCGCGCGGGCCACCTCGGGCCGGCCCGCGGTGACAGCCGCCTCGGCCGCGTCCGGCAGCAGGAACTGGGTGGCCAGGCGGTAGCCCACCCCCGGGAGGTGGTCGCACAGCGGCACCAGCCGGTCAGCCGCCTCCGCGGCGTCCCCCAGCATGAGCGACAGGGAGCCGAGCAGCGCTCCGTGCCCGGTCAGGTAGGCCCGGTCGCCGACCTGGCGGGACAGCCGCAGCCCCCGCTCGGCGCAGCCCCGCACCTGCTCCGGCCGGCCCGCCAGCAGCGCCGCCCAGCCGCAGGCGTACAGCGCGGCGCTGGTGAGCTGGCTCAGGTCGAGCTGCTCGGCCACCTCGAGGCTGGCCTCCGCCAGGTCCGTGGCGGCGGCCAGGTCACCGCGCCGGCCGGCGAGCAGAGACAGCCGCTGCAGGATGTCGGCCTGCCAGTACTCGGTGCCTTCGGCCTGGGCCCGGGCCAGCCCGCGCCGCAGGGCCTCCTCGGCGGCGGCCAGCCGCCCGGTCAGCGTCCAGCAGATCCCGGCCACCTCGCTGGGCGGGGTCAGCATGACCAGCGCCGGCCCGGACCGCTCGATGGCCAGCGCGCGGTCCAGCTGCGTATCGTCGGCCTCCGCCCCGGATAGCACGCTGAACAGGTACGTCTGCGCCAGGGACGCCGCCAGCAGGGCGCTGTCGCCGGCCCGCTCGGCGGCCGGCACCGCCTGCCCGATCGCCGCCGTGGCGGCCGCGATGTCACCGCGCATGGCCAGGAAGTCGGACCGGTAGAAGCTGATCCTGGCCCGCAGCAGCGGGTCCGGGCCCGCCTCCGACCAGGCCAGGTCCAGCAGCCGGAGCGACTCCCCCAGGTCGTCCTCGAGGTTCCAGGCCAGCTCGCTGAGCGCGGCGGCCCGGTCAGGTCCCGGTTCCGCGGTCGAGGCCAGGCCGGACAGTACCGCCGCCGCGGCCCGGGTCTCCCCCGCCTGCACCAGGTGCCCGGCCGCGGCCAGCAGCCGGCCGCGGATCCGGCCCGGCTGGCCGGCCGGGGTCAGCCCGGCGGACAGTTCCAGCAGCTCGGCGGCGGTGGCCGGGGCACCGCGGGCCGCGGCCGCCGCTCCTGCGCCGGCCAGTTCGTCCGCGGTTGACGCGTCCGGGCCCGCCGCGGCGAGCGCCCGGTGCCGGGCCCTCTCCTCCAGCCCAATGGAGCTGGCCGCCGCCGCGGCGTGCAGGGCCCGGCGCCGGGCCGGCGGGATCGCCCCGGCCACCGCCGAGGCCAGCAGCGGATGGGTGAACACGAGCCGTCCCTCGGCCTCCTCCAGCAGCCCGGCGGTGACCGCGTGGTCCAGGTCCGCGCCGGGCAGCCCGGTCGCCAGATACCGGTCCGGCGGCGCCCCGGGCAGCACCGCGACAAGCTCGAGCGCGGCCCGCGGTCCGGCCGGCAGGTCGGCCAGCCGGGCGTCCACCAGGCCCGCAAGCGTGTCCGGGATCGGCAGGTCCCGGCCCGTCAGCCGGGTCATCCCCCGCCGCGCCAGCACCCGGCCGATCTCCAGCGCGATGAACGGGTTCCCGGCCGACTCGGCCTCGATCCGGCGCAGCGTCGGATGCGAGAACGACACACCAAGACGGCTGCGCAGCATCCGGTGCAGCGCGCCGAGGCTGAGCCCGCCCAGCGGGACCAGTTCGGCGGGCAGCCGGGCCCGGTTCAGCTCCAGCGGCAGCTCCGGTTCACCGCTGGCCGCGCGCAGCGCGCCGACCAGCCCGACCGGCTCGGCGACCAGCCGCCGTAAAGCGAAGCTGACCGCGGACCGGCTGGGCGGGTCGAGCCACTGCACGTCGTCCACCGCGACCAGGACCGGGGCCACGGCGGCCAGCACGGCCAGCGCGGTGCGCACCGCCACGGCGATGGTGTGCGGCTCGGGCGGCCGCCCCGGCGCGTCCTGGATCTGCAGCGCGACGGACAGCGCCCGCCGCTGCGGCGGCGGCAGCCGCGGCAGCAGCCCGTCAAGCTCGGGGCCGAGCAGGTCGGACAGCCCGGTGAAGGCGAGCCGCACGTCGCTGCCGGCCGGCTGGGTGGCCAGCACGGTCATGCCCAGGGCGGTGGCCTCGGCCACCGCGGCACGCAGCAGCGTGGTCTTTCCCGCCCCGGCCGGGCCGGACAGGACCAGCGCGCCGGGTCCGCCCGGCAGGCCGCGCAGGAACGCGGCCAGCACGGTCAGCTCCGCGTCCCGCCCGAAGACCTGCCCCGGCATGCCCTGACAGTACGCGCGGCGGCGCGGTTCAAACCGTGTGGTTTTCCGCGTTCACACCGTCTTTGCCAAATCCGTACCGTCCTGAGCTGAGAGTTCACGGGGGTTGGGCTCCACAGCCCACACCGGTGGGCTGACCAGCATCACGGGAGGAATCATGAAGTACGGCAAGCGGCTGCTCGGCCTGGCCGGCGTTCTGGCGGCGACCGGGGCGATGGCCCTGTCCGCGCTGCCCGCGGCCAGCGCGGCCCCGGTGCACGCCCGGCCGGCCGCGTCCGGCACCGAGCATTTCCAGCTGATGAGCACCAACGGGGACACGAACCACGCCCCGGTCATCGCCACCGGGCTGTTCACCGCCGGCGGCCGGGACCACGTGGTGAACAACAGCACCGACAAGTTCGTGTTCCCGAACGGCACGGTCACGATCAAGCACTCGCAGTCCAAGGGCCCGCAGTCGTTCAACCCGCGGACCTGCCTGCTGCGGGTCAACCAGCACGGCACCTACAAGATCCTGTCGGGCACCGGCGCCTACGCCGGGATCACCGGCCACGGCGGCTACAAGCTGACCATCCTCGCGGTCAGCGCCCGGGGCTCGAACGGCAAGTGCACGATGAAGAAGCGCCCGGCGGCCATCGAGCTGGAGATCCAGGCCAGAGGGCCGGCCAGCCTGTGACAGGAGGGGTCAGGCTGACCGTGATCCGCTGACCGGATCCGGGTACTCACCACCATCGGGCGGGTCTCGCCATAGGCGAGGCCCGCCCGATAGGTATACGGCAGCGGGGGCGCGGGCCCCGCCCTTCCAGGCCGATGCAGTCACACTGCAACAAAACCACGAGGGTTGCAGTCGCACTGCAATCCCCTGGCCCAACCCGTCGCAGTGATACTGCAACGCGTCGGTGCCGGGTCCCAGGCCGGGCCCGCGCCGTTGCAGTGATACTGCAAACCCCCGAGGCCAGCCCGTGCAGTGACACTGCAACGCGTCGGCCGGCTGCGTGCAGTGACACTGCAACGCGGGGACCGGCTTGCGTGCAGTGACACTGCAACGCGGGGACCGGCTTGCGTGCAGTAATACTGCAACGCGGCGGGAACCTAGGCTGGGTTTGTGCTGAGCCTCTTCGACCCCGGTACTGGCCAGGCCGAGCCGCTCGTCCCCGGTCACCGCGGTGAGCTGCGCATTCTCAGCCGCGGCGGGCCGCCGGGTCTGGCTGGGCTTTGTGATCTGCTGCTGCCGGACCTGATACGGCGGACCGCGGAGTGGCACCGGCTGCGGGTGGCCAGTGCCTGGGCGGAGACCGGCGCCTGGGCGGGGAACGGCGGCGGGGCTGCGTTCCGGCAGGCCGCCAGCGCGCTGAACCTGCGGCCGCCGGACACCGACGACCTTGGCTCGGCGGCTGACGTGTGCACCGGGGAGGGCGGGGCCGCCGGCCGCCGGGCTCTGGACTCGCTCCGGCGCCGTGACCTTCTCCGCGGATCTGGGCGGGACCGGGCCGGATCCGCTGGCCGGGCTGGACGGCCGCGGCCTTGACCCGCTGGCCCTGCGGCTGGTCCTGCTCGGCCGGCGCTACCGCGATCCGCTCACCGTGACCTGGCCCGCGCTGGCCGCCGCCGGGGCGGAACTGGCCTCCTGGCGCGGCCTGGTCGCGGACTGGGCCAACCTGCCGAGCAGGCCGCTGTCGGCCGCGTACCGGGGGCGGATCGCCGCCGCGTTCGACGACGACCTGGACACCCCGGCCGCATTGGCGGTGCTGCGGGACCTGGCGGCCGACGCGTCGGTGCCGGCCGGCGCCCGGTTCGAGACGTTCGCGGACGCCGACCGGCTCTTCGGGCTTGACCTGGTGCGGGACGTCGGCCGGGCCGGCTGACCGGCCCGCCTGCCCGTCACCCGCCAGCCCGCCGGCTGTCACGCAACATCCCGCTGCTCAGCAGGCTCACTACGCAACAGATCGCCACCGATGCGCACTGTCCGCGGACGACAGCACTGCAGCACCGCTCCTAGCCTGGAAGTGATCATCCTGCCCTGGCGGAGAGGAGCCGCATTGACCCTGATGCCCGTCGCCACGCGTCCCCGGACGGCGCTGGCCAGGACGTACCTGATGTGCCCGCCCGAGTACTTCGCGGTGACCTATTCGATCAACCCGTGGATGAACCCGGCCGAGCCGGTGGACCGCGACCGGGCCCTGGCCCAGTGGCAGGATCTGCGGGACACATTCGTGCGGCTGGGTCATACGGTGCACACGATCACGCCCGAGCCGGGACTGCCGGACATGGTGTTCGCGGCCAACGGCGGTACGGTCATCGGCGGCCAGGCCCTCGGCGCCCGGTTCAGGTACCCGGAGCGGCAGCAGGAGGCCGCCGCTTACCTGCGCTGGTTCCAGCAGAACGGGTTCGCCGGCGCCGCGCTGTCCAGTCAGGTGCACGAGGGCGAGGGTGACATCGTGTTCGCCGGCGGCACGGTGCTGGCCGGCTACGGCTTCCGCAGCGACGAGGCGGCCGCCGCGGAGGTGACCAGCGCGTTCGGCCTGCCGGTGATCAGCCTGCGGCTGACCGACCCGCGGTTCTACCACCTGGACACCGCGCTGGCCGTGCTGGACGACACGACCGCCGCCTGCTACCCGGCGGCGTTCGACGCGGCCGGCCGGGCCGCGCTGGCCAGCCGGTTCCCGGAGCTGATCGAGGCGTCCGAGGCCGACGCCGCGGTGCTGGGCCTGAACGCGGTCAGCGACGGCCGGCACGTGGTGCTGCCCGTCCAGGCGGCCGGGCTCACCGCGAAGCTGGCCGCCGCGGGGTTCGAGCCGGTGCCAGTGGACATGTCAGAACTGCGGAAGGCCGGCGGCGGGCCGAAGTGCTGCACGCTGGAACTGAGGTCGTGAGGAGGCAGGACATGCCAGCAGATCAGGTATCAGGAAACGAACGCACCGCGGCGGCCCTGCGAGCGCAGGCTGAACTGCACAGCGCGCACAACTACCATCCGCTGCCGGTGATGATCAGCGAGGCCGAGGGCGCCTGGGTAACCGACGTGGCGGGCCGGCGGTATCTCGACCTGCTCGCCGCGTACTCGGCCATCAACTTCGGCCACCGGCACCCCCGGCTGGTCGCCGCGGCGCAGCGCCAGCTGGACAAGGTGACGCTGGTCAGCCGGGCGTTCGAGCACGACCAGTTCGGCCCGTTCTGCGCCGAGCTGGCCGCGCTGGCCGGCCTGGACATGGTGCTGCCGATGAACACCGGCGCCGAGGCGGTGGAGACCGCGATCAAGACCGCGCGCAAGTGGGGCTACGAGGTCAAGGGCGTGCCCGACGGCGAGGCCGTGATCATCGTGTTCGACGGCAACTTCCACGGCCGGACCACCACGATCATCAGCTTCTCCACCGACCCGGACGCGCATGACCACTACGGGCCGTACACGCCCGGGTTCCGCGTCGTCCCCTACGGCGACCTGGCCGCGCTGACCGAGGCCATGGACGAGCGGGTGGTGGCCGTGCTGGTCGAGCCGATCCAGGGCGAGGCCGGGGTGCTGGTGCCGCCGCCCGGGTTCCTGCCCGGGATCCGCGAGCTGTGCACCAGGTACGGCGCGCTGATGATCGCCGACGAGATCCAGTCCGGCCTGGGCCGCACCGGCACCACCTTCGCGTGCGAGCACGAGGACGTGGTGCCCGACGCGTACCTGCTGGGCAAGGCGCTGGGCGGCGGCATCGTGCCGGTGTCCGCGGTGGTCTCCACCGCCGAGGTGCTCGGTGTGTTCAAGCCCGGCCAGCACGGGTCCACGTTCGGCGGCAACCCGCTGGCCTGCGCGGTGGGCCGCGAGGTGATCGCCATGCTGGCCACCGGCGAGTACCAGGAGCGGTCCGCGAAGCTCGGCGCGCACATGCACGACCGGCTGTCCGGGCTGCCCAGGAACGTGGTCAGCCAGGTCCGCGGCCGCGGCCTGTGGGCCGGGGTGGACTTCTCCGAGCTGTCAGGGCGTGAGGTCTGCGAGCGGCTGGCCCGGCTCGGTGTGCTGGCCAAGGACACGCACGGCCGCACGGTCCGGCTGGCCCCGCCGCTGATGATCACCGACGAGGACCTGGACTGGGCCCTCGACCGGCTGGAGCAAGCGATCGCTGAGTAGCCGGGACCCGCGCCGCAGCACGAGATTTAAGGATTACGGTGGTGCGGCGGGCGGCTAGCCCGGTCCGCGATCTTGCGGGCCGGGGCCCCGGCCCAGATCTCGCCCGGGCCCGTCGAGCAGGTCAGCACGGCGTTGGCGGCGAGGACCGTGCCCGCGCCGATCGTCATCCCGTCGTCACCGAACAGCACCACCGCGCCCGCGCACAGCACGGCGCCGTCGCCGATCCGGACCGCGCCCGGCGGCCCGGGCGGCGGCGGTTCCCAGATCCGGGCCCGGCCGATGGTGACGTTATGAAAAAGGGTGACGCCATCGCCAAGCCGGGCGCCCGGGTGCACGACGATCCCGGTGCCACCGTGCCGCAGCCGCAGCCCGGTGCCGGTCACCGCGGCCGGGTCGATGTCCGTGCCGCGCCAGCGCAGCAGTAAGCGCACCGCCCGGCCGGCCAGCGGCACCCGCTGGGCGTAGACCAGCCGCACGACCAGCCGGTCCAGCGAGTTCATCGGGATCTGGAAGCCCGCCACCCGGGCCACCGTAGCCACCGCCCGGTGGACCAGCGACCGCGTTCAGGTTAGGCCGCCCAGTGAAGGCACCATCTAGTTGGTGCCACGAACTATTTTGGTTGGTGTCACGAACTACTTGGTTGGTGTCACGAACTAAGGCGGCTTAGCTGCCGGGAGCCAGCTTCCGGTAGGCGCCGCCGAAGTAGATCAGCGGGTCGCCGGGCGCCGGGCCGGTGACGCCGACCACCTCGCCGACGACGATGCTGTGGTCGCCGCCGTCGTGCACCGCGGTGGTCCGGCATTCCAGGCCGGCCAGCGCGCCGTCCAGCAGCGGTGCGCCGGTGACCTCGCCCATGTGGTGCGCTATCCCGTCCAGCTGACCCTCCAGCGGGCGGCCGCGGGTGGCCAGCCAGCGCGAGGTCTTCTCGGCGTCCTCGTCCAGGATCGACACCGACCAGGTGCCCGCGGCCAGCACGGCGTCGTGGAACCGGGCGATCTTCTCCGCGCAGAACAGCACCAGCAACGGGTCCAGCGACACCGAGGTGAACGCGGACACCGTCATCACGTGCGGGATACCGTCCACGCAGGTGCCCACCACCACGATGCCGGTCGGCAGACGGCCCGCCGCCTTGCGGAACGCGGCCGGGTCCACCCCGGTCACTGGCCCGGCTCCTGACCGGGCCGCGGCCGGGCCGGCGAGGCCGGCGACCCCGGCGTGTGCGGCGCTCGCGGCGCGGCGTGCCGCGGGCCCGCGGCCAGGCCGCTGCCCCGGCCCTCCGCCCGGGCCCGGCCCTGGGTGGCGAACGAGGCCACCACGCCGGCCAGCACGCACACCGTGCCGCCGTACAGGAACCACTTGCCCGCGCTGGTGTTGGTGATCAAGACGCTTCCTCCTCGCGTGGGCATGGCCAGGATGAAAGCCGCCGCGAACCAGCCCACAGCGGGCATAAGGCCGGCCGTTGCCGCTTGCATTCCCCACGCGGCGCCGAAGCTTGTCAGGAGGATGGCCACGGCCCAGCCCAGCGCCGCAACGGGCACCGGGCCCAGCGTCCAGGCGTACCAGAGCGCGCCGAGCAGTCCCTCCAGCGCGCCCAGGGCGAACAGCAGGAGATACCCGCCGATGGTGACGATCGCCGAGGGACGCCGGTCCGGCGTCGCAGTACCCACGGACGAAGGCTAGTCAATACCGGCGAACAGGTCTGCTTCCCGGCCGCCCGGACCCGCCGGGCCGCGCTCCCCGGCCAGCAGGATGTAGTACTCCACCCCGAACGCCCGCACGCCCAGGTTGTTGGACAGCGCGTAGAACGGGCTGTCCACCGAGATCTGGGTGGCGTGCGCGCGCATCGCGTTCAGCTTGGCGTCCAGGTACGCAGCGGCGTCGACCTCGGTGGTGACCACCTCGTCGGGCACCCCGAACGGCAGCTCGCCGGCGGACTGCACCGGGGTGAACCCGGTGCCGGCGGCCGGGTGCTCCGCCGGGTCGCTGCCGCGCATCCGCTCGACCATGCCGACCAGGACCGACTTCGGCACGGTGTTCGCGTACATCTTGCGGACCAGGCCGCCGGCCTTCCCGAACGCGCGCATCGCCACCCGGTGCGCCTGGATGTGGTCCGGGTGCCCGTAGAAGCCGTTGGCGTCGTAGCTGACCATGACCTGCGGCCGCACGTCGCGGATGACCTCCAGCAGGGCCGCGGCCGCCTCGTCCACGTCGGCCTGCCAGAAGCAGCCCGCGGCCTGGTTGGAGGGCTCGCCCATCATGCCGGAGTCCTGCCAGCGGCCGGCGCCGCCGAGAAAGCGGTGGTCGGTCACGCCCAGGGCCGCGCAGGCCGTAGCCAGCTCGCCGATCCGGTACTGGCCAAGGCCGCCGTCCCGGTCCGCGGCCAGGTGCGCCAGGTCCGGCGGGATGATCTCGCCGAGCTCACCCAGCGTGCAGGTGACCAGCGTGACCGCGGCACCCTCGGCGGCGTACTT
This sequence comes from uncultured Actinomycetes bacterium, assembly GCA_963770375.1. GTDB lineage: Bacteria > Actinomycetota > Actinomycetes > Streptosporangiales > Streptosporangiaceae > DASVBE01. Next base: position 115,068 of record CAVYPM010000022.1, read on the forward strand.
GGCCATCGTCGCGCCGGTGGCGATCGACTCGTCGTCCGGATGGGCGTGCACGAGCAGCAGCCGGCGGCCGTCCGGCGACGGCGTCCTAGCGGGAGCGGTCATAGCGGGAGCGTAAGACACGTCCTTACCGGTGCGTCCCCGGCTACCCGGTCCGCCGCCTGCCTGGCAGGATCTAACGGCATGACCGACTCCTTTCCCCGGCAGAATGCGCGGACCAGGCACTTCACGCTCGGCGCGCCGCGGTCCTTCCAGGTCTCCCCGGACGGCCGCCGGGTGATCTTCCTGCGCTCGCAGGGCGGCACCGACCCGGTCACCTGCCTGTGGCAGCTGGACACCGCCACCGGCCAGGAAGAACTCATCGCCGACCCGGCCGCGCTGGGCGCGGGCCAGGACGAGGACCCGGCGGAGAAGGCCCGGCGGGAGCGGTCCAGGGAGCAGGCCGCCGGGATCGTCTCGGTCAGCTGCGACGCGCAGGCCCGGCTGGCCGTCTTCGCGGTGGCCGGGCAGGTCTACGTGGCCGGGCTGACGCCGGACGCGCCCGGCGGTCCCGGGGTCCGGCCGGTGCCGGCCCTGGCGCCGGCCGCGGACCCGCGCCCGGACCCGGCGGGCACGCTGGTCGCCTACGCCTGCGGCGGGTCGCTGCGGGTGATCGGCCTGGCGGGCGGGTCCGACCGGGCGGTGGCCGGGCCTGAGGGCGCGGGCGTCACGCACGGCCTGGCCGAGTTCATCGCGGCCGAGGAGATGCGCCGGATGCGCGGCTACTGGTGGGCGCCGGACTCCACCGCGCTGCTGGTCGCCCGGGTCGACGAGAACCCGGTGCCGCGCTGGTACATCGCGGACCCGGCGGACCCGGCCACCGGGCCGGCCCAGGTGCGCTACCCGGCCGCGGGCACGCAGAACGCGGACGTGACGCTGGCCGTGGTCGGGCTGGACGGCCGGCGCACCGAAGTCAGCTGGGACCGGGCCGCGTACCCGTACCTGGCCGCCGCGTGCTGGCAGGACGGCGGGCCGCCGCTGATCCTGGTGCAGTCCCGGGACCAGCGGCGGCAGCAGCTTCTGTCCGTCGACCCGGCGACCGGGGCGACCAGCGCGGTGCGGGACGAGTCCGACCCGCACTGGCTGAACCTGATGCCCGGGGTCCCGGCCCGCACCGGCAGCGGCCGGGTCGTCTGGACCAGCGACGAGGGCGGCACCCGGCACCTGATCATCGGCACCGACGCGGAGCTGGCGGCGGGGCAGGCCAGGGCGGCCACCCCGGATGGCCTCCAGGTCCGCGAGGTGCTCGGGGTGGACGGGGAGACCGTGCTGTTCACCGCGTCCGGCGACGACCCGGTCACCGCCGCTTTGTGGACGGCTGGCCCGGACGGGCTGACGGAGCTCAGCGCCGAGCTCACGATCGGCCACCAGCCCGGCGTCTACCACGGCCAGCAGGCGGGCGGCACCACGGTGCTGATCAGCCGGACGCTGCACACCGACGGCGCCGACGTCACCGTGCACCGGGCCGGCCAGGCCGCGGTGCCGGTCCGGTCGCTGGCCGAGCGCCCGGCCGGGCCGCCGCCCCGCCCGGACATCTTCGCCGCCGGGCCGCACGGCATCCGCACCGCGATCCTGCTGCCGTCCGGGCACGAACCGGGCTCCGCGAAACTGCCGGTCCTGATGTCGCCCTACGGCGGCCCGCACGGGCAGATGGTGACCGCCTCCCGGGCGGCCTACCAGACCGATCAGTGGCTCGCCGACCAGGGCTTCGCCGTGGTGATCGCGGACGGCCGCGGCACCTACGGCCGGGGCCCGGACTGGGACCGGGAGGTGGCCGGGGACCTGGCCAGCAAGCCGCTGGAGGACCAGGTGACCGCGCTGCACGCGGCCGCGGCCCGGTGCGGCGACCTGGACACCAGCCGGGTCGCGATCCGCGGCTGGTCGTTCGGCGGCTACCTGTCCGCGCTGGCCGTGCTGCGCCGGCCGGACGTGTTCCACGCCGCGGTGGCCGGCGCGCCGGTCACCGAATGGCGGCTGTATGACACTCATTACACCGAGCGCTACCTGGGCCACCCGGCCACCGACCCGGGCCCGTACGACCGCTGCTCGCTGCTCGGCGACGCGGCCAAGCTGGAGCGGCCGCTGCTGATCGTGCACGGCCTGGCCGACGACAACGTGGTGGTGGCGCACTCGCTGCGGCTGTCCGCGGCGCTGCTGGCCGCGGGCCGGCCGCACAGCGTGCTGCCGCTGACCGGGGTGACGCACATGGCCACGCAGGAGGACGTGGCCGAAAACCTGCTGCTGCTCCAGGTCGAGTTCCTGCACCGGGCGCTGGGGCGCGGGTAGCGCACGCAGCCCGTTAGCACGCGCCGGGCCGCGTGTCGATTGTCACACGCCGCTGTGTGCCGCCCCCGGCCACATCGGTGGTATCCAGTGGAATAAGGTTCTGTCCGCAACGCGGCCGTGCCGCGCCGTGTACCGCTACTGGTAAGCATCACGCACCACGGCGGCGGCGCTGCGGATCAGGCACGCGGCCATCCCAGCGGGCTTCAGGGCGGAGGCGTCAGCCATGACGCAGGTTTCAGCGGCACCCGGTAATACCAGGGCGCAGATCAGCGAGCGGACGCTCCGCAAGGACCCCTGGTGGCGGGCCCCGATAATCACCGCGGTCCTGCTCACCATCTGGGTCGCCTACGCCACCGTCCGGGTCTTCATGGGCCGCTACTACTGGGTGCCCGCCTACCACTACCTGACGCCGTTCTACTCGCCGTGCGTCAGCGGGTCGTGCGCGGACGGCTCGGCCAGCCTGGGCACCTGGTTCGGCAAGGTGCCGTCGATCATCCCGTACGCGATCGTCTCCCTGCCGTTCGTCCTGGGCTTCCGGCTGACCTGCTACTACTACCGCCGCGCCTACTACCGGGCGTTCTGGCAGGCGCCCGCGGCGTGCGCGGTCCGCGAGCCGCACGCGACCTACTCCGGCGAGACCAGGTTCCCGCTGATCCTGCAGAACCTGCACCGGTACTTCTTCTACGCTCGTCATCCTCATCTCGCTGCTGAACACCTGGGACGTGATCGACGCGTTCCACGGCAAGGACGGCGGGATCGGGCTCGGCCTGGGCACCCTGATCATGCTGGTCAACGTGATCCTGCTGTGGGCCTACACGGTGTCGTGCCACTCGTGCCGGCACATCACCGGCGGCCGGCTGAAGAACTTCTCCAGGCACCCGGTGCGGTACTGGGCCTGGACGCAGGTCTCCAAGCTCAACACCAAGCACATGCAACTCGCCTGGACCACGCTGGCCACGCTGATGTTCACCGATCTGTACATCGCACTGGTGGCCAGCGGCACGATCAGCGACCTGCGGATCTTCAACTGAGTCAGGACAGGACATGACAGACATCGAGCGGCACAGCTACGACGTCGTCGTCGTCGGGGCCGGCGGCTCCGGCCTGCGGGCGGCGATCGAGGCCCGGCTGGCCGGCAAGAAGACCGCGATCATCTCCAAGTCGCTGTTCGGCAAGGCGCACACGGTCATGGCCGAGGGCGGCTGCGCCGCCGCCATGGGCAACGTGAACCCGAACGACAACTGGCAGGTCCACTTCCGCGACACCATGCGCGGCGGCAAGTTCCTGAACAACTGGCGGATGGCCGAATTGCACGCCAAGGAAGCCCCGGACCGGGTCTGGGAGCTCGAGGCGTGGGGCGCGCTCTTCGACCGGACCAAGGAAGGCAAGATCAGCCAGCGGAACTTCGGCGGGCACAGCTACCCGCGGCTGGCGCACGTCGGCGACCGGACCGGCCTGGAGATGATCCGGACGCTGCAGCAGAAGGTCGTCGCGATGCAGCAGGACGACGCCAGGGAGCTGGGCGACCCGGAGGCGATGATCAAGGTCTACGCCGAGACCACGATCACCCGGCTGGTCAAGGACGGCGACGCGATCGCCGGCGCGTTCGGCTACTTCCGTGACACCGGCCAGTTCGTGCTGTTCGAGGCACCCGCGGTGATCCTCGCCACCGGCGGCATCGGCAAGACGTTCAAGGTCACCTCGAACTCCTGGGAGTACACCGGCGACGGGCACGCGCTCGCGCTGCTGGCCGGGGCTCCCCTGATGAACATGGAGTTCGTGCAGTTCCACCCCACGCACATGGTCTGGCCGATCTCGGTGGCCGGCCTGCTCGTCACCGAGTCGGTGCGCGGTGACGGCGGCGTGCTGCGCAACTCCGAGGGCAAGCGGTACATGTTCGGCTACGTGCCGGACGTGTTCCGGGCGCAGTACGCGGAGACCGAGGAAGAGGCGGACCGCTGGTACAGCGACCCGGACAACAACCGGCGCCCGCCGGAGCTGCTGCCCAGGGACGAGGTGGCGCGGGCCAACAACGCCGAGGTCAAGGCCGGCCGCGGGTCGCCGCACGGCGGGGTGTTCCTCGACATCGCGTCCCGGCTGCCGGCCGAGGAGATCATGCGCCGGCTGCCGTCCATGTACCACCAGTTCAAGGAACTGGCCGACGTGGACATCACCAAAGAGCCGATGGAGGTCGGCCCGGCCCAGCACTACGTGATGGGCGGCGTCGAGGTCGAACCGGATACCGCGGCGGTGCCCGGTGTGCCCGGCCTGTTCGCGGCCGGCGAGGTGTCCGGCGGCATGCACGGCTCGAACCGGCTCGGCGGCAACTCGCTGTCGGACCTGCTGGTCTTCGGCCGCCGGGCGGGGATGGGCGCGGCGCAGTACCTGGACACGATCACCACCCGGCCCGCGGCGTCCGACGCGGCACTGGACGCGGCCCGCAGCGAGGTGCTCACCCCGCTCGATCGGGACGGCGAGAACCCGTACGAGGTCCACCACGAGATCCAGCAGACGATGAGCGACCTGGTCGGCATCATCCGCCGGGAGGCCGAGATCAAGACCGCGCTCAGCGAGCTGGAGAAGCTGCGCGAGCGGGCGGGCAGCGTCGGCGCGGCCGGCGGCCGGGCCTACAACCCGGGCTGGCACCTGGCCCTGGACCTGCGGAACATCCTGCTGATCGCGCAGTGCGTGGCGCAGGCGGCCCTGGAGCGGCAGGAAAGCCGGGGCGGGCACACCCGCGAGGACTACCCGGACATGTCGGCGGAGTGGCGGAAGGTGAACCTCATCTGCGGCCTGGACGCCAGCGGCGAGGTGACCCTCCGGCAGCAGCCGATGACGCCGATGCGCACGGACCTGCTCGGGCTGTTCGAGGTGAGCGAGCTGAAGAAGTACATGACCGACGAGGAACTGGCCGGGCTCGCCGGGCCGGACGGCGGCGCGGCGAAGGAGAGCGACTGATGGCTGCGTACAAGGCAGACCTGCGAGTCTGGCGCGGCGACGAGGGCGCCGGGGAGCTGGCCGACTACCAGGTCGAGGTGAACGACGGCGAGGTCGTGCTGGACGTGCTGCACCGGCTGCAGGCGACCCAGGCCAACGACCTGGCCATCCGGTGGAACTGCAAGGCCGGCAAGTGCGGGTCGTGCTCGATGGAGATCAACGGGCGGCCGCGGCTGGCCTGCATGACCCGGATGTCGGTGTTCTCCCCGGAGGAGACGCTGACGATCACCCCGATGCGCACGTTCCCGGTGATCAGGGACCTGGTCACGGACGTGTCGTTCAACTACGAGAAGGCGCGCGAGATCCCGTCGTTCACCCCGGACCCGTCGGTCAAGCTGGGCGAGTTCCGGATGCAGCAGGTCGACGTGAACCGGTCGCAGGAGTTCCGCAAGTGCATCGAGTGCTTCCTGTGCCAGAACACCTGCCACGTGATCCGGGACCACGAGGAGAACGAGCGGGCCTTCGCCGGGCCGCGGTCCCTGATGCGGGTGGCCGAGCTGGAGATGCACCCGGCCGACACCGCGGACCGCCGCTCGATCGCCCAGGACGACTTCGGCCTCGGCTACTGCAACATCACCAAGTGCTGCACCGAGGTCTGCCCGGAGAACATCAAGATCACCGATAACGCGCTGATCCCGATGAAGGAACGGGTGGCGGACCGCAAGTACGACCCGCTGGTCTGGCTGGGCGCCAAGATCGGTATGCGGCCGCGCGGCGGGTCAGACACCCCGGCCGTTCCCGGCAAGCGGGACTAGCCCGCGTGTCCCACCTCACCTACGCCGAGGCCGTGGTGGTCGGCCTGATCCAGGGCGTGACCGAGCTGTTCCCGGTGTCCAGCCTGGGCCACAACGTGCTGCTGCCGGCGATCGTCGGCGGGAGCTGGGCAACGGACCTGAACGTCGCTGCGTCCGAGTCGCCGTACCTGGCCTTCGTCGTGGGGCTGCACGTGGCCACCGCGATCGGGATCATGGTCTACTTCTGGCGCGACTGGGTGCGGATCGTCCGCGGCTTCTATACCTCGGTGAGACATTTCCGGGTGCAGACCGTGGACGAGAAGCTGTGCTGGTTCCTGATCCTGGCCACGATCCCGGTCGGCCTGGTCGGGCTGATCTTCGAGCACGAGTTCCGGGTGCTGTTCGCCAAGCCGATCAGGGCGGCGATCTTCCTGGTCGTCAACGGCCTGATCCTGTACGCCGGCGAGCGGTTCCGCACCCGGCGGTCCAGGCAGGCCGACGCGGACCAGGCCGCCCGGCGGGCCGAGCTTGCGGCGATGCCGGCCGCGGCGCACGCCGAGGCCGGCGGCCCGGCCTCATCCGCGGCCGCGGGGCCGGCCCGGCGGCCGGCGGCCGCGCACGCGTCCGGCCAGCGTGCGATCCGGCGGCAGGAGGAAATCCAGGCGCTGGAGTCCGACGCCCGGCTGTCCAGGATCGGCTGGAGTGGAGGCCGTGATCATCGGGTCCGCGCAGATCCTCGCGCTGCTGGCCGGCATCAGCCGGGACGGCGTGACGATTGTCGCGGGCATGTTCCGCGGGCTGTCCCGCGAGGACGCCGCCCGGTTCGCGTTCCTGCTGGCCACCCCGGTGATCCTGGCCGCGGGCGTGCTCAAGGCGCCGGACCTGACCGGCAGCCTGAGCAAGGGCATCCACGGTCAGATCCTGGTCGGCAGCATCTTTGCCGGCGTCGGCGCCTACCTGTCGGTGCGCTTCCTGGTCCGCTACTTCCAGACCAGGACGCTGACCCCGTTTGCCATCTACTGCGTGGTGTTCGGCCTGGCCTCCATCGTGTACCTGCAGCTCAAGTAGTCACGTCACGTCGGCCCGGGCCCGGCGGGCCCGGGCCCGGCCGCGCTCCTTGGCGTCCAGGATCACCTTGCGCAGCCGCACCGTGGCCGGGGTGACCTCGGCGCACTCGTCCGGGGCGCAGAACTCCAGCGCCTGCTCCAGGCTGAGCAGCCGGGGCGGCACCAGCCGCTCGAGCTCCTCCCCGGCCGACTGGCGGACGTTGGTGAGCTTGCGCTCCTTGGTGATGTTCACGTCCATCTCGTCGGACCTGGAGTTCTCGCCGACGATCATGCCCTCGTACACCTCGGTGCCTGGGGTCACGAACAGCGTGCCGCGCTCCTGGATGGAGAACATCGCGTACGGGGTGGCGGCGCCCGCCCGGTCCGCGACCAGCGACCCGCTGGCGCGCATCCGCATCGGGCCGGACCACGGCTCGTATCCCTCGAACACGTGGTGCGCGATACCGGTGCCCCGGGTCTCGGTGAGGAACGTGGTGCGGAACCCGATCAGGCCGCGGGCAGGCACGGTGAACTCCAGCCGGACCCAGCCGGTGCCGTGGTTGGTCATGTTGTTCATCCGGCCCTTGCGCACGGCCAGGAGGGCGGTGACCGCGCCCAGGTACTCCTCGGGCACGTCCACGGTCAGCCGCTCGACCGGCTCGTGCAGCGCGCCGCCGATCTCCCGGGTGACGACGGTCGGGCGGCCCACGGTCAGCTCGTAGCCCTCCCGCCGCATGGTCTCCACCAGCACGGCCAGGGCCAGCTCGCCGCGGCCCTGCACCTCCCAGGTGTCCGGCCGGTCGGTGGGCAGCACCTGGATGGACACGTTGCCGACCAGTTCGCGGTCCAGCCGGTCGCGCACCATCCGCGCGGTGACCCTGGTGCCCTTCTCCCGGCCGACCAGCGGGGACGTGTTCACGCCCAGGGTCATCGAGATGGCCGGCTCGTCCACCGTGATCAGCGGCAGCGGCCGCGGGTCCTCCAGGTCGGCCAGGGTCTCGCCGATCATGATGTCCGGGATGCCGGCCACCGCGATGATGTCGCCGGGCCCCGCGGTCGTGGCGGGCACCCGCTCCAGCGCCTCGGTCAGGTACAGCTCGCTGACCTTGACCCGCTCGATCGTGCCGTCGCGGCGGCACCAGGCGACCTGCTGGCCGCGGGACAGCTGCCCGGAGTACATCCGGCACAGCGCGATCCGGCCCAGGTACGAGGACGCGTCCAGGTTCGTGACGTGGGCCCGGAGCGGCTCGGCCGGGTCGTAGGCGGGAGCCGGGATGGTGTCCCGCAGGACCGCGAACAGCGGCTCCAGGTCCGGGGAGTCCGGCAGGTGGCCGTCCTCGGGACGGTCCAGCGAGGCCCGGCCGGCCCGGGCGGACGCGTACACGATCGGGAACTCGATCTGCTCCTCGGTCGCGTCCAGGTCCATGAACAGCTCGTAGCAGGCGTCCACGACCTCGGCGATCCGCGCGTCCGGCCGGTCTACCTTGTTGATCACCAGGATCACCGGCAGGCGCGCTTCCAGCGTCTTGCGCAGCACGAACCGGGTCTGCGGCAACGGCCCCTCGCTGGCGTCGACCAGCAGCAGCACGCCGTCCACCATGGACAGGCCGCGCTCCACCTCGCCGCCGAAGTCGGCGTGCCCGGGGGTGTCGATGATGTTGATGGTCAGCCCGCCGTGGCTGACCGCGGTGTTCTTGGCCAGGATCGTGATGCCCTTTTCCCGCTCCAGGTCACCGGAGTCGAGCACGCGGTCGGCCACGTGGGCGTTGGCCCGGAACGCACCGGACTGCCAGAGCATCGCGTCGACCAGGGTGGTCTTGCCGTGGTCAACGTGCGCGACGATGGCCACGTTACGCAGGTCGTCGCGGGTGGCGAGGGCCGCGGCGGGCGCGGTGCGGACAGGCATGCAGGCAGGCTCCGGGCTTCACAGAAGGGGACACCGGACCGGGGGCGTGCGCAGTCACGGCACCTTCCAGTTTATCCGGCGCAGCCGTTCCGCGCATATCCGCCCGGAAGCGCCCTGACCAGGGCCGACGCGGGTGCTCAGGCCCGTGCCTGCGGCCTAAGACCCGGATCCCGCGGCTAAGCCGCCGGGCGGGCAGAGATAAGGCCTTTGCCTGATGCCGGTCCCGGGGCCTTACCGCGAATGTGAATCGTGCCGGGTCAGATCACTGGCCCGCACGAAGGAGGAAGACCATGCATCCGCTGCTTACTGAGTACCTGGCGAACGAGCGTGTCCGCGACATGCGCGCCTCCGCCAAGGCGTCGCGGCGGGTCCGGTGGGCCCGCCGCGGCCACCACGAGAGCACGGTGGTGGACACCGTGCCCCCGGTGACCGCGAAGCCGTTCGTGCCCGCCCCGCGCGAGCCGGTCGGCGCCGGATCGTCCGCCGGCCACCGGTGACCGCCGCCGTCCGGCCTGGCCGGCCCACCTGGGCTGGCCGGGCCGCGGCAGCTGACCAGGAGAACTCCATAGAACGCATGTTCGAGCCGGCGTATCCTGGGTAGGTGGCAGCGTACCTCCCGCCCGGGTGGCCGGCCGGCGTCCATCCGCCAGGCACCGAAGGTTTCGAGCAGACCGCGGTGACCTGGCTTCTTGACGTTCTGCCCGCCGACTACCGGGTGCACGGGGTGCTGCGCCGGCACCCGGTCGCGCTGGCCGCGGTGGCCCGGCACTACCTGGACGCCTGCGTGGCCGGGGCCCGCAGCGGCTACCGCGCCGCCCGCACCGAGCTGAGCGGCGCCCTGCCGCCCCAGGCCGTCGAGGCCGTCCTGCAGGTCTACCAGGACGAGGGCCGCCGCCTGGTGGACGCCGCCCGCGCCGTCGACCTGCTGGGCCGCGCCCTGCGCGGCGAGACCTTCACCCCGGCCCTGGCCGAGGGCCGGGCGCCGCGGCCGGCCACCGCGCAGCGATCCCGCCGGTCAGCCCCGGGGCGCCAGTCAGCTTCGGGACACGGGCCGGGCAAGGCTTCCTAGGGCCGCCAGGGCCGGGAGTTCCGCGACGGCGGTGCCGGCTGAGCCGGGAGCGGCTGGTTCGCCGGCCGGCGGTTCCGGGTCCGGCTCCAGGCCGAGCCGGAACCAGACCGCCTTCGCGGTCCGCGCGTAGGTCACGCCCCAGGAGGAGGCCAGTTCGCCGGGCAGCAGCAGGCCGCGGCCGCTGGTCCGGTCCGCGGCGCCCGCGCCGGCCCGCGAGCGGCCGGGGACCAGCTGCACCGGGTGCCGGTCCAGCACCACGACCTCCACCGCGCTCTCCGCCAGCCAGCAGGTCACCTGCACCGGCGTGCCCGCGTGCACGACCGCGTTGGTGACCAGCTCGCTGGTCAGCAGGACGGCGTCGTCGATCAGGTCGGCCCGGCCGGGCTCGGGCCCGCCGAGCCGCCAGGTGCGCAGCGTGTCGCGGACGAACCGGCGCGCCGCGGCGGCAGCCCGGGGCTCGGGCTGGTAGGCGGCAGTCGCCATCCGGTCGTCAGGGTCGTGCACGTAGCCTCGCCTGCCTTCTCGTCCGGTATGCCCTCTGACCTGGGCGGTCGCACCGCAGCAGGCGCGCGGCGGAGGGTCTGCCGCCCGCGGTTGGGCGGCCTAGACATGCTCGCAGAAATACCCGCCGGATCGCGGCTAAAGCTCTGAGCTCTGCCCGGAAACCGGCCGGGACCAGCCGGCGGGCCCCTGAAATTCACGGACAATCCGGGCCGGGACGCCCGCCACCACGCACCGGTCGGGCACCTCGCCGCGGACCACCGAGCCGGCCGCGACCACCACGTTGCGGCCGATCCTGGCCCCGGGCAGGATGATCGCCCCGGCGCCGAGCCAGCTGCCCGCGCCGATCGACACCGCGTGGTTGACCGGCCACTGGCGGCCGATGGGCAGGTTCGGGTCCGCGTAGCTGTGGTTCTGGTCGGTGATGTAGACGTAGGGGCCGGTGTAGACGTCGTCGCCGATCACGATCGAGTGGTGCGCCACGATGTGGCTGCCCCGGCCGATCACGCAGCGGTCGCCGATGCGCAGCACCGGCTCTGCGCCCAGGTCGTGGCCGGGCAGCATGCCCGCCGACAGTGATACCTGGGCGCCGGCCAGCGTTCCCGTGCCGATCTCGATCCACGCCTCGCCGAACAGCGACCCGGGCGGGAACGCGAGCAGCGACCCCGGGCCGAACGCGGCGAACCTGTTCGCCGCCCGCGAGCCGGGGGTGATCGCCCCGGCCTGCTGCACCGCCCGCCAGGTTCCGTGCAGCGCGCGGGCCAGCGCCGCGTCCCGGTGGCGGCGCAACGCGGCCCGCCACGCCGCCGGCGGCCGCGGCGGGCTAGCCGGGCTGGCCATCCGCGTTCGCCGCGGCGAGCTGGCCGCACGCGCCGTCGATTTCCCGGCCGCGGGTGTCCCGGACGGTGACCGGCACGCCGGCCGCGGCCAGACGGGCCACGAACGTGTCCTGGTCGGCCGGCCGCGACGCGGTCCATTTGCGAGCCCGGGGTGGGGTTCAGCGGGATCAGGTTCACGTGCGCCAGCCGCCCGGCCAGCAGCGCGCCCAGCGCCTCGGCCCGCCAGGCCTGGTCGTTGACGTCCCGGATCAGCGCGTACTCGATCGATACCCGCCGCCCGGTGGCGGCCGCGTAGTCCCAGGCTGCGCCGAGTACCTCGGCGACCTTCCAGCGCTGGTTGACCGGCACGAGCTCGTCTCGCAGCTCGTCGTCAGGGGCGTGCAGCGACACAGCGAGGGTTACGGATAGTTCCTCGGCGGCCAGTTTGCGTATGGCCGGGACGAGCCCGACGGTGGACACCGTGATCTGCCGCTGCGACATCCCCAGGCCGGCCGGGACCGGATCGGTCAGCCTCCTGACCGCGGCGATGACCCGGTTGTAGTTGGCCAGCGGCTCGCCCATGCCCATGAACACCACGTTGGACACCCGGCCGGGACCGCCCGCGACCCGGCCTGCGGCCAGCGCCCGGGCGCCGGCGACGACCTGCTCGACGATCTCCGCGGTGGACAGGTTGCGGGTCAGCCCGGCCTGGCCGGTCGCGCAGAACGGGCACGCCATTCCGCAGCCGGCCTGCGAGGACACGCACATGGTGACCCGGCCCGGGTAGCGCATCAGCACCGATTCCAGGTAGGCGCCGTCGGCGGCCCGCCACAGGGTCTTGACCGTCGTGCCCTGGTCGGCCTGCTGCTCGCGCTGGGCGGTGAGCAAGCCGGGGAGCAGGGCTTTGGCCAGCTCGGCCCGGCTGGCCGCCGGGAGGTCGGTCATCTGCGCCGGGTCCTCGGTCAGCCGGCCGAAGTAATGGCGGCTCAGCTGATCGGCGCGGAACGGCGGCTGGCCGAGTTCGGCCGCGGCCGCGCGGCGGCCGGCCAGGTCCAGGTCGGCCAGGTGGCGAGGCGGCGCCGGGCGCCGGGCGCTGAAGCCAGGCCGGACGGTGAGGCCGGGCGGGCCGGGCTGACCGGTTCGGCCAGCCTGGCCGGATGGGCGGGGCCGGGTGGTGCGGCCAGCCTGGCCGGAGGGGCCAACGGCCCTGGGCCGGGTGGTCTGGCCGGGCTGACCTGCGGGCCCGGGCGGGGCGGCCAGACCGGGCTGGTCAGCGGGGCCGGGCCGGTCCGTGCGGACGCCGCGATCCGGCCAGGGAAGGGCCGTCACTGGGGCTCCATTTCTGCGCGGCGGGCGTGGCCGTTGCAAAGGTTTAACGATATCTGCCCCTTGGCCTGGCTGACCTGGGGTAAGTAGGTAGATTCTGCTACGTGCCAACACTGCGCCGCGGATCCAAGGATTCCAGAATAGCCGCCGGGGCCGGCCAGCCCCGGGTCCTGCTGGAGAGCGAAAGCCCGTACACCAGCCGCCGGGTCACCGTCGAGTACGACGGGGCCACCACGGCGGCCTACCTCCACGACGGGTCATCGCCGATCGCGGCTACCTGGATCGCCAACCACGGGCGGGCGCCGGCCACCGCCGACCCGGCCCGGGCCGGGTCCGGTAAGGCGCCGGAGATGCCGTCCGCGCACACCAAGTTCCCCGACGGCCGGCCGGTGCCAGAACCGTCCGCGCTGACCGCGCTGTGGCTGGAGGAAGGCGATGGCGCGGCGATCCTGGAGGACGGCGAGCTGCTCGCGGTGCTGCCCGGGTGGGCCGACATCTCCCGCCGGATGCCCGGCTACAGCCGCGACATCATCGGGCAGACCCCGTTCGGCTGGTCGCTGGACGACGCGCTGGAGGGGCTTGGGCCGCGGACCGAGCAGTCGGCCCGGTTCTGGCAGTGGCGCGCCGACGACCAGGCGTGGGCCCGCTTCCAGCAGGCCATGCTCGGCCACCTGCTGGCCCGGCTGGGCCCCGGCGGCCGGTACTGGGACGTCGGCGGCGGGAAGCACCCGCTGGTCGGCGTGTCCGAGCGGCCCCTGACCGGCTACCGCAACTTCACCGTGCTGTCCACGATCGGCATGTGCAGTCAGCGTATGCCGGTCATCGAGCAGTTCACCGAGGACGTCGGCGGCGAGGCACGGATCGAGCTGGCCATCGCGACCACGCTTCCCAGCGCGGAGGCGGCCCGGATCTTCCTGTGGCTGGCCCAGTACCCGTGGCGGGACGTCACGTGGCTGGGCCACGGGCACACCGTGCGCTGGTATCACGAGCCGTCGACGTTCCCGCTGGGCGGCGGCAACTCGGCCGTGCTGCTGCTGGACGACCCGGCGGTGCTGCTCGGGCCCGAGGTGCCGGACCTGTCGGGCTTCACCTTCGGCGGCGACCCGGTGCGGTGGCTGTGGGTCATCCCGATTACCGAGGCCGAGCGGCAGACCGGGCGGGAGCGCGGCGCGGCCAGCCTGATCACGCAGCTGGCCGCGCAGCGGCGAAGCTGGGTGGTTGGGCACAGTTAGGGACCTGGCCCGCGGACAGCTAACCGTAAATCTCAAAAAGCATTTAACCCGTGGGCAGCGGGCTAGTGAGCCGCGTGCGGGACGAAGACGGTGAGCAGCAGCCAGGCCACCGGGGCGACGATCAGCAGGGAGTCGATGCGCTCCATCACGCCGCCGTGGCCGGGCAGGATGTGGCCCATGTCCTTGATGTCCAGGTCGCGCTTGATCATCGACTCGGCGAGGTCGCCGAGTACCGCGGCGGCGACCGCGGCGATCCCGAGCAGCGCGCCCTGCCACCAGTGGCCGTGCAAGAGCGTGACCAGGAGGATTGCGCCGCCGATCAGGCCGGCCAGCAATGAGCCGGCCAGGCCCTCCCAGGTCTTGCGCGGGCTGATCCGCGGGGCCATCGGGTGCTTGCCCAGCAGGATGCCGGCGAAGTAGCCGCCGACGTCGCTGCAGACGGCCAGCGCGACGAAGATCACGACGCGCCGCGAGCCGTCCGGGCGGGCCAGCATCAGGGCCACGAAGGTGGCCGGCAGCGGCAGGTAGGCCAGCACGAACACGCTGGCCGTGACGTCCCTGACGTAGCCGGTGGCGCCGCCCGGCAGCCTCCAGCCGATCAGCACGATCACGCTGATGACGAGCGCGGCCAGGGTGGCCTGCACGCCGGACCAGTAGGCGAGCGCGACCATGGCCGCTCCGCCGGCCCCGGCCGGGATGACGGAGACGGCGATGTCCCGTTCCGCGAAGGCGCGGCTGACCTCCCACATGGCCCAGCCCACGGCGAGCGCGACCAGGAGCAGGAACGTCGCCTTGAGGGTGAACAGGGTGACGATGGCGAAGCCGCCGAGCAGCACGCCGACGGCCGCCGCGACCGGCAGGTTGCGGCCGGTCCTGGTGGCCTGCCGGCCCGCGGGCGGGGGCCGGCGGCGCCGGCGGCCGGCCGCCGGCGGGTGAGCCGGCCGGGGGCTCAGCCTGGTCGCTCTGGCCGGCCCGCGGGCCGGACGGGCCGACGGGCTCAGTCGGGTCTGTCACCGGTCCGCCTTCCCTGGGCGGCGGGCCGGCGGCCACGCCCTCACGCTGGCTCGACAGCTAGACCTCCAGCAGCTCAGCTTCCTTGCGTTTGAGCAGCTCGTCGATCTGCGTCACGTAGGTATGCGTCAGCTCGTCCAGTTCGTGCGCAGCCCGGCGACCATCATCCTCGCCCGCCTCGCCGCCTTTGACCAGCTTGTCCAGCGCGTCCTTGCCGTGGCGGCGGATGTTGCGGATGGACACCCGGGAGTCCTCGGCCTTGGTCCTGGCGATCTTGATGTACTCGCGGCGGCGTTCCTCGGACAGCTCGGGGAAGTTCACCCGGATGATCGCCCCGTCGTTGGACGGGTTGACGCCCAGGTCGCTGTTCCTGATCGCCTTCTCGATGGCGGCCATCGAGGACTTGTCGAACGGCTGGACGATGACCATCCGCGGCTCTGGCATGTGGAACGACGCCAGCTGGTTCACCGGGGTCTGGGTGCCGTAGTACTCCGCGGTGATCTTGCTGAACATAGCCGGATGGGCGCGGCCGGTCCTGATCCCGGCGAACTCGTCCTTGGCGACCGCCACGGCCTTTTCCATCTTCTCCTCGGCTTCGAGGAGGGTGTCGTCGATCACTTTGGGCTCCTGTTCACGCCGTGGCGGCCATCAGCGGCCGGACCGGCTCACCAGCGTGCCGATATTCTCCCCCCGCACGGCGCGCAGCACGTTCCCCTCTCCCATCAGCTCGAACACAACGATCGGCAGATCGTTGTCCATGCACAGGCTCACCGCGGTGGCGTCCATGACCTTCAGTTCGCGCCGCAATACCTCACCGTAGTCGAGTCGGTCGAATCGGATGGCATCGGACGATTTCCTCGGGTCCTTGTCGTAGACCCCATCGACCTGAGTGCCCTTGAGCACCGCCTGCGCGCCGATCTCCAGGGCCCGCTGAGCTGCGCAGGTGTCGGTGGAGAAGAAGGGCGCGCCCAGGCCGGCCCCGAAAATAACGATCCGGCCCTTTTCCAGGTGCCGGATCGCCTTGCGCGGGATGTAGGGCTCCGCGACCTGTCCCATCGTGATCGCGGTCTGCACCCGGGTCTCGACGCCCAGTTTCTCCAGCGTGTCCTGGAGGGCCAGGCAGTTGATGACCGTGCCGAGCATGCCCATGTAGTCGGCCCGCGACCGGTCGATGCCGCCCCGCGCGGAGAGCACGGCGCCGCGGAACATGTTGCCGCCGCCGACCACCACGGCGATCTGGATGCCGCTGCGGGCGGCCGTGGTGATTTCCCTGGCGATGTGGCTGACGGTGTCCGGGGAGATGCCCAGCGGCTCGCCGCCGGCGAACGCCTCGCCGGACAGCTTGACCACCACCCGCCGCCAGGGCGGGTGGAGCTCGCCGTTCCGCGCGTTCGCTTCCGCCGTTTCGTGATCGGGCCGGGCGTCCAGGCCCGCCAGACCCGCCAGGTTCGCCTCACTGGTGGACTGCGTGGCGCCGTCGCGCATGAGCCATCCTCCGTCCTGGCGGCGGCCCGACCCGGCGCTGCCGCTCCGTCCCCCGGCCCGGCCGGCCCTTCCTACCGGTGGGCCGACCGGGTGCGTCCGGCGCTGGCCGCGAGTCAGCCAGCCTGGCCGATCTGGTAACGCGCGAAGGCGGTCACGTTGACCTTGCGCTCCGCCAGGACCTGCTTGACCGACTTCTTCGGGTCCTTGATGAACGGCTGCTCCAGCAGCACGATCTCCTTGAAGAAGGCGTTCAGCCGGCCCTCGGTGATCTTCGGGATGGCCTGCTCGGGCTTGCCCTCGTCGCGGGTGATCTGCTCCGCGATCCGGCGCTCCTTGGCCACCACGTCCTCGGGCACTTCGTCGCGGGTCAGGTACGCGGGCGCGCTCGCCGCGATCTGCTGGGCGATGTCCTTGCCGGTCTCCGCGTCCGCGGTGTCGAGCTGGACCAGCGCGCCGCGGGCTGGCGGCAGCGCCGGGTCGCTGCGGTGCAGGTAGGTGGTGATGTAGCCGCCCTCGAGCCGGATGAACCGGCCGATGTCCAGCTTCTCCTTCAGGGCCGCGCCGTCCTCTTCCATGACCTGCTGAACGGTCAGCCCGGGACGGGCCTCCAGGGTCAGCAGGGCCAGGCGGTCGGTGACGCCGGCGGCCAGGGCCGCGTCCGCGATGTCGGAGGCTGCCTGCTGGAACCGATCGGTCTTGGCCACGAAGTCGGTCTCGCAGTTGAGCTCCAGCATCACGCCCACGCTGGTGCCGTCCAGCTTGGCGGTGACCAGGCCGTTGGCGGCGGTCCGCCCGGCCCGCTTGTTCACGTCCTTGACGCCCTTGAGTCGCAGGATCTCGACCGCGGCCTCGTAGTCGCCGGCCGAGTCCACCAGCGCGTTCTTGCAGTCGAGCATGCCCGCGCCGGTCTGCTCCCGCAGCCGCTTCACGTCTGCGGCGCTGTAGTTCGCCATGTCCTCATCTCTCGCTTGTTCTCATCCGGGACTGCCCCGGCGGCAGTGCCGCCGGGGCGACCCGTAGGGGCCTGCCGCCCGTCCTTGTGCTCTCGCGGCGGCCGGGCGGCGGGCCGGTGGTCAGGCTGACTCGCCCGCAGTAACCGCGGAGCCGGCGTCGGCGTTCCCGGCGTCGGCAGCGGCGTCGGTCCCGGCGTCGGTCCCGGCGTCGGCGGGGGCGGCGTCGGCAGCGGGGCGTCGGCGTCGGCCGGCGTCGGCGGCGGCGTCGGTCCCGGCGTCGGCGGGGGCGGCGTCGGTCCGGCGGCGTCGGCAGCGGCGTCGGTCCCGGCGTCGGCGGGGGCGGCGTCGGCGGCGGTGGCGTCGGCGGTCGGCGGTGGCGTCGGTCCCGGCGTCGGCGGGGGCGGCGTCGGCGGGGGCGGCGTCAGCGGCGGCGGTCGGCGGCGGCGGCAGCGTCGGCGGTGGCGGCGTCAGCGGCGGTGGCGGCGTCGGCGGTGGCGGCGTCGGCGGTGGTGGCGTCGGCGGCCGGCTCGGCGGTGGTCGCGGTCGCAGTCGGCTCGGCGGTGGTCGCGGCCGCGGTCGCAGTCGGCTCGGCGGCGGTCGCGGTCGCGGCCGCAGTCGGCTCGGCGGCGGTCGCGGCCGAGGCGCGCGGGGCCGGGGCGGCGGCGGTGCTGGCAGCGGCGCTGTCGCTGGCCGGGGCGGCGCCGGACCCGGCCTCCTGGCCGGCCAGCAGGTCGCGCTCCCACTCGGCGAGCGGCTCGGCCGCGCCGATGCCGTTCGCGCCGGACGCGGGCTTCTCCTCGCCGTTGGCGCCGGCGCCGGCCCGCGCCATCAGCCCGTCCGCCACCGCGTCAGCGACCACCCGGGTCAGCAGGGCCACGCTGCGGATCGCGTCGTCGTTGCCCGGGATCGGGTAGGTCACCTCGTCCGGGTCACAGTTGGTGTCCAGGATCGCGATCACCGGGATGCCCAGCTTGCGGGCCTCGCTGACCGCGATGTGCTCCTTCTTGGTGTCGACCACCCACAGGGCGCTCGGGACCTTGGCCATGTCCCTGATACCGCCGAGGGAGCGCTCCAGCTTGTCGTGCTCACGGCGGAGATGGAGGAGCTCCTTCTTGGTCAGCGTGGAGCCGGCCACGTCGTCGAAGTCGATCTCCTCGAGTTCCTTGAGCCGCTGCAGCCGCTTGAACACGGTGGAGAAGTTGGTCAGCATCCCGCCCAGCCAGCGCTGGTTCACGTACGGCATGCCCACCCGGCGGGCCTGGTCCGCGATGGCTTCCTGCGCCTGCTTCTTGGTGCCCACGTAGAGGACGGAGCCGCCGTGCGCGACGGTCTCCTTGATGAACTCGTACGCGCGGTCGATGAAGTCCAGCGACTGCTGGAGGTCGATGATGTAGATGCCGTTGCGCTCGGTGAAGATGAACCGCTTCATCTTCGGGTTCCAGCGCCGGGTCTGGTGACCGAAGTGAACGCCGCTTTCCAGCAGCTGCCGCATGGTGACGACCGGTGCCATGCCGGTGTCCTTTCCTGTCGTGCGCCGGGCGGTAAGCGGCCTGGCGCGAGCCGGTTAGTCCTGGCGTCCGTACGGACCCCGCCGCGGGATATGGGTGTCCCGCGGACCGCTGGGGTACGTCCCGCCCGGAAGCTGAGCTCCCAGGCGACGAGCGGACGCGCGAAATGTGTCGCCCCAGAGCGCGCTGATACCTGCGCGCACTCCTGCGACCGTCGGTAAGTCTACATCCCCCAGCCCATCGCCCACGGCGGTCCGCTGTACCCGGGCCGGCCACGCACTCCCATGATCACGGAGGCTTTCGCACCGCCGGCGGTGCCAGATCCTCCGTGATCACGCGCGCGGGTGGGCCTGCCGGTAGGCAGCGAGCAGGCGTTCCACTGAGACGTGGGTGTAGATCTGGGTGCTGGACAGGGAGGCGTGGCCCAGGTACTCCTGCACGCTGCGCAGGTCAGCCCCGCCTTCCAGCAAGTGGGTCGCGGCCGAGTGCCGCAGTCCATGGGGCCCGGTGTCCGGCACGGCGGGTATGGCCGCGATCGCCTCGTGCACGGCCCGCCGCGCGGTCCGCGGGTCAAGGCGGCCGCCCCTTGCCCCGAGGAAAAGGGCCGATCCGCTGCGAGCGGTGGCCAGCACCGGCCGCCCATGGCGCAGCCAGTCCCGCACCGCGCGGGCGGCGGGCTGTCCCACCGGAACGGCGCGCTCCTTGCTCCCCTTCCCGAGCACCCGGACCGTGCCCCGCTCCTCGTCGAGGTCGCCCAGGTCCATCCCGCACAGCTCACTGACCCGCAAGGCGGCCGCGTACAGCAGTTCCATAACAGCCGCATCCCGCCACCGGACAGCGGCCGCCACCCGCTCATCCCGTTCCCGCCCGACCCCCCCGCCGTCAGGATCCGCCACTGGCTCGCGTGCGGCAGGCGTGCCCTGGGGCACAGCGCGGGCGTTATCCAGCACGGCGGCGACCTGGCTGGCCGCGAGGACCTTGGGCAGTGCGCGGTGGGCCTTGGGCGTGGCCAGCGACGGCCCCGGATCGGCCGGCAGCCAGCCCCGCGCGAAGGCGAACCCGGTGAACGCCCGGGCCGCCGCCGCCCGCCGGGCCAGCGAACTGCGCGCCTGCCCGGCCGCGTACTGCACCGCCAGCCAGCTGCGCAGCCGGTCAAGATCCAGCTCGGCCAGGCTCCCCGCCCCGGTCTGCTCCGCATGGCCGAGCAACCCGGCCACGTCGGTCAGGTAAGCCCGCACGGTATGCGGCGACAGCCCGCGCTCCGCGGTCAGATGCCGCTCAAACGCAGCCAGCTCCGCAGCGCCCAGCCGCCCAGGCTCGCCCGTCGTGTCCCTGTCCCGCGCCATCAGGCTCATCCTGCGCTCTGCGCGCCGGTTTCGGTGCGATGGCAGGGCCCGGCGTGTCCCGGAGGCCAGCAAGATCGGCGCCCCAAGGTCGTCACGGCGGCCCGCGGGCAGGTCGCCGGGCGGTCCATGCGGCTGGCAGCACAGGCGGCTCACGGGTCACGGCGGGCTCGCCAGCCGTGCGGGGATCGGTAGATGAAGCCGGCCGCGGCAAGCGAGCCGAGGCACTGGATGACGGTGTCGAGGCCGGCTCCGGCCGCGACGGCGATGGCGGCTGGGCCAGCGCCGCGCCGGGACGGGACGGCTTCGAGCACGGCCCTGGTCACCTCGTCCAGCGCGTCCCGCGGGAGCACCGGCCCGCGCCGCGGGGTTGCTGGCTCCTCTCCGACCGGGAAGGTCAGGTCCATGACGTCGGCCGCGCTGGTGACCAGCACTGCGCCCCAGTTCCTGACGGTCTCGTGGCAGCCCGCGGACTGGGCTGAGGTCACCGGCCCGGGCACGGCCATCAGCGGCCGGCAGAGGTCCCGGGCCCGGGCCGCGGTGGCCAGGGCGCC
Source organism: uncultured Actinomycetes bacterium (assembly GCA_963770375.1). Lineage (GTDB taxonomy): Bacteria > Actinomycetota > Actinomycetes > Streptosporangiales > Streptosporangiaceae > DASVBE01. Next base: position 135,873 of record CAVYPM010000022.1, read on the forward strand.
GCTGCGCAGCGCGGCTTCGACCACCACGGTGCCGCGGCTCAGCGCGGCGATGACCCGGTTGCGGACCAGGAAACCGGGCCGGGTCGGCCGGTGGTCCGGCGGCAGTTCGCTGACGAGCACGCCCTGGTCAGCGATGGCCTCGAACAGAGTCGTGTGCCCGCGCGGGTATCCGTACCGCAGCCCGCTGGCCAGCACGGCCACCGTGACGCCGCCGACGGCCATGGCACCGCGGTGGGCGGCCGCGTCGATGCCGTAGGCCCCGCCGGAGACGACCGCGCAGCCGCGCTCAGCCAGCGTGGCGGCCAGTTCGGCGGCGACGTGCAGGCCGTAGCCCGTCGCCGACCGGGACCCGACCACCGACACCGACCGCAGGCAGGCGAACCTCAAGTCAGCCTGGCCGTGCAGCCACAACCCGACCGGTGCCGCCGCGCCGAGGGCCGCGAGCTGCGTGGGCCACTCCGGGTCGCCCGGGCAGATCAGCCGGAACTTCTCCAGGTCCCTAGCCAGCTGGCCGGGCGGCGGAAGCCGGCTGATCCGCGCCGACCACCGGGCCAGCGCACGGTCAAGCCCAGGCAGGGCATCCGCATCCGGCGGCCGGCCCGCCAGCGGATGCTGGCCCGCCATCAGCGCGGCTACCACCTGGGCTGCTGTGCAGTGCCGCAGCAACGCATCCAGCACCGGGTCTCCGGGATCGGCCAGGTAACCGAGGGCCGCCCGGGCCATCCGGTCCGGCTCGTCCACCCCAGCCAGGAACCCAGCACCCGCCACGCCATGGACCGAGCCGCCGCGCTCCAGTCCGGACCAGGCGGGACCAGCCCCGTCAGCAGGCGAAAGACCGCCGGCCAAGCTGAGCTCGGCGGAACTCGCCTCGCAGGTATCAGGCCAGACGGAATCGCCAGCGCAGCCTTCCTGGCCCAGCCAGGCCGGCCTGCCGCCACCGCCAAGGCCCGTCGGGCAGGGCCGGGCAGGCTCGGCATTCCCCGTGGCAGGCGAGGCCCAACCGGTGCTGACGGTCCCCGGCCCGGCCGGGGTGGCCATTACCTCGCTAGGGCCAGGCGGCGGCTGAGCCAGGCCGGCTGGCGGTGGGTTCGCCGACAGGGGCCGCGCAGGGATCGCGTTCCCCGGCACCGGCGACGGACAGCTGCCGGCAGATCCACCCGGATCGGCCTGGGCGGCGGTTACCTCGCTAGGGCCAGGCGGCGGCTTGGCCGGGTCCGCTGGCTGCGGCCCACTGCCATCACGGCCTGACCAGGCAGGCATTGCTTCCCCGGCCGGAACCGATGGGCGGCCATCGCCGGGACTCACCGGGCTGGGCCAAAGCGGGTCCGCGGCCAGGGGCGCGGACGAGGCGCGGGCGGGGACAGCCGGGCCGGGCGGGGCGGCGACTGCCTCACCTGGGCCAGGTGGCGGTTTGGCTGGGTCGGGTGGCTGGGGCGGGTCGGTGGCTGCTGGCTGGCCGAGGGCCCGTTGGCGCTGCGGGGTCATGACGTGGCCCCTAGCCAGAGGCCCAGGGCGTAGCTGACCTCGCTGGCGCCGGGACGGGGGAGGGCGCGGAGGTCGGCGGCGGTCCAGGCGAGGCGGATGATGCGGTGGGCACCGCGGGCGCTGATCTCGCCGTGGTCCATGGCGCGCTCCAGCGGGGCGAGCGCGCCGTTCTGGGGGGCGAAGCGGTGACGGAGCTCGCGGCCCGGGATCTCGGCGTTGAGGCGCCAGGGGGTGCCTCGCAGCCGGGCGGCGGCTCGCTCGCGGGCGGCCTGGACGCGGGCGGCTACTACGCAGCCGGGCTCGGTGAAGCTGCGGTCGCTGAGCAGTTCGGCCCGGCTGACCGGGAGGAACTCGACCTTCACGTCGACCCGGTCGAGGAGCGGGCCGGAGAGCCGGGCCAGGTAGCGGTGGCGCGCCGACGGGGCGCAGGTGCAGTCGACCCGGCCTGCGGTGGCCCGTGCGCACGGGCACGGGTTGGCCGCCATGACCAGGGTGAACCGGGCCGGGAACCTCGCGGTCACGCCGGACCTGGCCACCACGACCTCGCCGGACTCCAGGGGCTGGCGCAGGGCATCGAGCGTGTCGCGGGAGAACTCGGGGGCCTCGTCCAGGAACAGGCAGCCGTGGTGGGCCAGGGATGCGGCGCCGGGCCGGATGACGCCGCTGCCGCCGCCGACGAGGGCGGCGCGGGTGGCGGTGTGGTGCGGTGCGCAGAACGGTGGGTCGGTAAGCAGCGGGCGGTCGGCGGGCAGCACCCCGGCGACCGAGTGGATGGCGGACACTTCGAGTGCGGCGGCCGGGTCGAGCCGGGGCAGCAGGGTGGGCAGCCGTTCGGCGAGCATGGTCTTGCCCGCGCCCGGCGGGCCGAGCAGCAGCAGGTGATGGCCGCCGGCCGCGCACAGCTCCGCGGCCCGCCTGGCGGTCGGCTGGCCGAGGACATCGGATAGATCGGGTCCGCTGGGCGCTTCGGCGCTGCCCGGCTCCCCCGCGCTCGCCGCCTCGCCTGGGCCGGCTCCGTCTGGCTGCGTTTCGTCCGGCGAGCCGGTGTCGCCGGTCCAGTGGGCCGCGCCGGGCACGCCGTCCGGCGGGCAGCCTTCGCGCAGCCACGTCAGCACTGCGGCCAGGCTGTCCGCGGCCAGGACCTCGACCCCGGGCACCAGGCTGGCCTCGGACGCGTTGGCCGCGGGCACCACCACGGTGCGGAATCCGGCGCTGCTCACCGCCGCCACGCTGGGCAGCACGCCGCGGACCGCCCGCAACCGCCCGTCGAGGCCCAGTTCGCCGAGGAACATGAGGCCCGGCAGCCGGCCCGCGGGCACCGCCCCGGCAGCCGCCAGGATGGACACCGCGATGCCCAGATCGAAGCTCGAGCCCCGTTTGGGCAGGCTGGCCGGGGACAGCCCGACCGTGATCCGCCGCTGCGGCCACTCCTCGCGGCTGTTTACGATGGCCGCCCTGATCCGGTCCCTGGCCTCGCGCAGGGCGGTGTCGGGCAGGCCCACCAGCAGCAGGGCGACCAGGCCGTTCTCGATGTCGGCTTCGATCTCCACGGCGTGGCCCTGCACGCCGACGAGGCTGACCGAGTGGGTCCGGGCCAGCGCCACCTAGCCCACCCCCCGGGCGTGGCTGACCGTGAACTCCCCGGACGGGCTGCGCAGCACGCCGATGGCATCCACCCGGATCTCGTCGAACAGCACCCCGTGGGCGACGACCCAGCGGATGGCTAACCGCCGCAGCCGCCTCAGCTTCGAATGGCTGATGGACTCGAGCGGCGCGCCGTACCGGTCACCGGTACGGGTTTTGACTTCGCAGACGACCAGCACCCGGCGGTCCACGGCGACGATGTCGATCTCGCCGTCGGCGCACCGCCAGTTCCGGTCGAGCACCCGCAACCCCGACTGCTGCAGGTACTCGGCGGCGAGGTCCTCACCGTGCCGGCCGAGGGCGTCTTTCGCGTTCATGGGAACCACCTCCGGGTCCGACGTTGCCGGTTGGGGCGCGGCGGAGGGGGGCGGGATGGCGGCCTGTGGACAGGGACGGGCGAACGGTGCTGATTGTGGATAACGCGGCGGGAATGTCGGCGGGGGGTGCTACAGGCCAGGCGCGGCGACGGCCAGCGCGGATTGGCTGGCCGCGGGGCGGTCAGCCGTCGGGAAGCCCGGGTCTAGCTGGTCAGGAGAAGCCCTGGTCCTTGTCGTCGGGGAGCTGGAGGTCGCTCTTGGCGAGCTCTTCGACGTTCACGTCCTTGAAGGTGACGACACGCACGTTCTTGACGAACCGGGCCGGGCGGTACATGTCCCACACCCAGGCGTCCTGCATGGTGACCTCGAAGTACACCTCGCCGTTCTCCGCCGCGCGGACGTTGAGCTCGACGGAGTTCGTGAGGTAGAAGCGCCGCTCCGTCTCGACCACGTGCGTGAACAGACCCACGACGTCCCGGTACTCGCGGTAGAGCTGGAGCTCCATCTCGGTCTCGTACTTCTCGAGATCCTCCGCGCTCATGCTCGCCCCTCCTGCCTGACCTGCACCGGAGCACACGGCCCGGGAATGAGGTCAACCATAGGTCCATTCTCCTTCATCAGCGGCGGCTCCGCCCGCAGGTCGGCTCCCTCCGCCCGCAGGTCAGCAACATCGATGTCGGAGCCGGGCCGGCGGCCTGCGCGCCGCCCCGGCCGTTCACGTTGGCGAACGACATGCGGTGCTCGGGGCACGGGCCGTGCGCGGCCAGCGCCCGCATGTGCGCCCGGGTGGAGTAGCCCTTGTGGGCCGCGAACCCGTACCCGGGATACCGCTCGTCCATAGCCGTCATCAGCCGGTCCCTGGTCACCTTGGCGATGACCGACGCCGCCGCGACGCACGCGGCGACCTCATCGCCCTGCCACATGCCCAGCGCGGGGGTGGCCAGGCCACGGACCGGGAAACCGTCGGTCAGCACGTAGCCAGGACGGCAGGACAGGCCCGCCAGGGCCCGGCGCATGCCGGCCAGGTTGCAGACGTGCAGCCCCAGCCGGTCGATGTCGCCGGCCGGGATCACCACCGCGTGCCAGGACAGCGCCGCGGCCACCACCTGGTCGTACACGATCTCCCTGACCGCCGGGGTCAGCGCCTTGGAGTCGGCCAGCAGGTCCAGCTTCGACGACTTGCGCGGGTCCAGGATCACCGCGCCGACCACCAGCGGACCGGCGCAGGCGCCGCGGCCGGCTTCGTCGATCCCGGCGACCGGGGCCAGGCCCGCCCGGGCCAGCACCCGCTCATAGCTGGTCAGGCCGCCGCCCCGCCGCGGAGTGTGCCCCGGCTGCCGCCAAGGTGCGGTACGCATGGGCTTCTCACCTGACCGGGCCGGGCCGACCCGGCCGGCGCCGCCACCCGCGCCCGCCCCGGGCACGCAGCCGGAACCTTCGCTGCAGCCAGGTCAGCGGAACCGCGCCGGCGAACCCGAGTTCCAGCGGCAGCAGCGGCGCGGCCGACTGCACCATCACCGGCCCCAGCGCCGCGTCCGCGGCGGGCTTCCCGCTCGTCACACCCGGCTGCCCGAACGTCCCCGGGATCGGCAGCACCCGCCACCGGCTCGGCGGCCACACGATCATGAAGGCCCGCCCGACGACCTGTGACTCGGGGATCGTGCCGTTGCCCGGGTCGGACATGTGGCCGCGCGAGTCGTACGACACGAACCGGTGGTCGCCCATCACCCACAGGCGCCCGGGCGGCACGACGATGCTGAAGTGCGTCAGCGACGGCGTGTCCCCCGGGAAGAGGTACGACTTCTCCGACAGAGGTACGCCGTTGACCGTGATCTTCCCGGCCGTGCAGCAGGCCACCTTGTCACCGGGCACGCCGATGACCCGCTTGATGTAGTCCTGCTGCCCCGGCGCCGTGCCGAACAACCCGGTCACCGACCGGAACAGCGGCCTGATCGCGGCGTCGTACAGCCGCACGAGCGGGTTGGAGCTGGCCGGCACCGGCGGCGGCACCGGGTCCCACGACCCGACCCCGTTGAACACGACGACGTCGCCGGGCTGGATGTCCCTGAAGTCGTAGACCAGCTTGTTGACCAGGACCTTGTCGCCGACGTTGAGCGTGTGCTCCATCGACGGCGACGGGATGTAGAACGCCTGGACCACAAAGTTCTTGATCAGCAGCGCGATGACCAGCGCGATCACGATGAGGACGGGCAGCTCCCGCCAGAACGGCCGGCGCCGGCGGGGCGCGCCAGCGCCCTCGTCCGACGGCTCGCCGCCGTCGCCCGGCTCGCCCGGCTCGCGGGGCTCGTCCGCCGCGCCCGGAGCACCCGGCCCGGCACCCGCCTCCAGCTCCCCGGGATCCGCGGGAGGAGGCCCGGCTTCCCCGGCCACGCCGCCGCGCCCGGCGTCGGCCAGCGCGGCCTCGTGGGTGCTCTGCTCGTCCATCATCGCGGTTGAGCCTAACCCGGCCCTCCCCCAGGATTGACCACGCCGGCACCGGGCAGACGGATTTTGCCGTCCGCCGGCCGAGCCGGCCTGGCCGCCGCCCGGAGCTGGGCTGGGCTGGGCTGATCCGGCCTCAGCGGCCGGACAGGTCCCGGCGCTCCTTGATGCGCGCCGCCTTGCCGCGCAGGGAACGCAGGTAGTACAGCTTCGCCCGGCGGACGCGGCCCCGCGTCACCAGCTCGATCTTGTCGATCGACGGGCTGTGCACCGGGAACGTGCGCTCGACCCCGACGCTGTAGCTGATCTTCCGGACGGTGAACGTCTCGCGGGCGCCACTCCCCTGCCGCCGGATGACGATGCCCTGGAAGACCTGGATCCGGGAGCGGCTGCCCTCGACGACCCGCACGTGCACCCTCAGGGTGTCACCGGGCCGGAAATCCGGGATGTCGGAACGGATCTGGGCCTGCTCCAGCTCGGCAATCGCGGTATGCATCGCAAAGTTCCTTGGTCATCATCACGCGCACGGCGGGGCGGGCGCGGCAGCGGTCTCGGCGGGGCCCACGGGCCCCGTGGCACGCCCGCGCGTACTCAGTCCGCGGGGGTGGCGCCTTTCAGTGTGCCACATCTTCACCACTGACCGGGAAACCAGCGGCGAACAGGACCTCCCGGTCCCGCTTATCCAGCCCCGGGCCGAGGCGCGCAGCCAGGTCCGGCCGGCTCGCCGCGGTCACCCGCAGCGCCTGGTCACGCCGCCACCGGGCAATGGCCCCATGATCGCCCGACAGCAGCACCGGCGGCACCTCCTGCTCCCGCCAGACCGGCGGCCGGGTGTACACCGGTCCCTCGAGAAGTCCTGCCATCGGGCCCGACCCGCCGCCGAACGAATCGTCCGCCGCGGACCGGGCGTTGCCCATCACCCCGGGCAGCAGCCGGGCGATGGCCTCGACCATCACCAGCACGGCCGGCTCGCCGCCGGCCAGCACGTAGTCGCCGATGCTCACCTCGTCGACCGGCATCCGGGTCCGGGCGTCGGCCGCGACACGGGAGTCGATTCCCTCGTACCGGCCGCAGCCGAAGATCAGCCACGGCTCCGCCGCGTACGCCGCGGCCCGCTCCTGCGTGAACAGCGTCCCCGACGGGCTGGGCAGCACCAGCCGGCCCACCCCCCGGGAGGCCCCACCGCCGGCCGCCAGCACGCTGTCCAGCGCGTCGCCCCACGGCCCCGGTGTCATCACCATCCCGGGCCCGCCGCCATAAGGCGCGTCGTCCACCGACCGGTGCACGTCGGTGGACCAGCCGCGCAGGTCGTGCACGCCGAACTGGATGTCACCGCGCTCCGCGGCCTTGCCGATCAGCGAGACCCGCAGCGGCCCGAAGTACTCAGGAAAGATCGTGATGATGTCGATCCGCACAGCGGCACCTCAGATAGCCTCGCCGGGATCCAGCAGCCCCGGCGGCGGGTCGAGAACCAGGCGGCCGGCCGCGATATCCACTTCCGGCACGATCGCCCGCACGAACGGCACCAGCGTCTCGCCAGCTCCGGCGCCGGCCCCGGCGCCAGCCGCGGAGATCACCAGCAGATCCTGCCCATGGTGCAGCACATCGGTGACCGTACCCACCCGGTCCCCGGCAACGGTCACCGCGACCAGCCCGATCAGGTCATGGTCGTTGAACTCGTCCGGATCCTCCGGCGTCCCCACCGCCGCGGAGTCGACCAGCAGCAGCGCCCCGGCCAGCTCCTCGGCCCGGGTCCGGTCGGCCAGCCCGTCGAACCGGACCAGCAGCCGCCCCAGGTGCCACCGCACCGAGCCGACGGTCAGCGGGCCCAGCGCGGCCGGGTCGGTGGCCAGGACCGTCCCGGGCGCGAACCGGCGCCCGGGGTCGTCGGTCCGGACCTGGACCGACACCTCGCCCCGGACTCCGTGCGCCCGGCCGACCCGGCCCACGACCAGCTGCATGCCGCCTAGCGGATCTCGTCGACGTCCAGCAGGTCGACGCGGACGTAGAGGTTGCCCGCCAGCGAGCTCATCACGGTGCGGAGCGCGCGCGCCGTGCGCCCGCCCCGCCCGATGACCTTGCCGAGATCCTCCGGGTGGACGCGGACCTCAAGGGCCCGGCCGCGGCGCAGACCACGGCTTTCCACCCGGACCTCGTCGGGGTACTCGACGATGCCCCTGACCAGGTGCTCGAGGGCCTCTTCCAGCACGTCAGGCCTCGCTGCCCGGCTCGCTTCCGGCGGGCTCGGCGTCGGCCTTCTCCGGCTCCTTGGCCGCCTTGGCCGTGCCGCTCTCCTTCGCCGCGCCCTTGGCCGGCGCGTCGCTCTTGGCGGCCTTGGCCTCCTTGGCCGGCGCCTCGGCCTTCACGTCCGCGGCGTCCTTAGCCGGCGTCCTTAGCCGGGCGTCCTTAGCCGGGGCGTCCTTAGCCGGGGCGTCCTTAGCCGGAGCGTCCTTAGCCGGAGCGTCCTTAGCCGGGGCGTCCTTAGCCGGGGCGTCCTTGGCCGGAGCGTCCTTAGCCGGAGCGTCCTTAGCCGGAGCGTCCGCCTTCGCGGGCGCCTTGGCCTTGGCCGCGCCGTCCTTGGCGCCGTCCGCCTTGTCCGCGCTGTCCGCCTTCTCGGCAGTCTCGGCCTTGTCCGCCTTGCCGCCCTTGGCCGGCGCGTCCGCCTTGGCCGCGCGTCCGCCTTGGCCGGCGCATCCGCCTTCGCAGACGCGTCCGCCTTCGCAGTGGTATCGGCCTTCGCAGAGGCGTCCGCCTTGGCGGCGTCCCCGGCCTTGGCCCGGCCCCGGCCGCCGCCCTTGGGCGTGGTGGCGCCGCTGTCAGCCAGCGCCTCGGCCGCAGCGGCGGCGAAGATCTCCTTGCGGTCCTGCTTGGGGGCCGCGACCCGGAGCGTGCCCTCGGCACCCGGCAGACCCTTGAACTTCTGCCAGTCGCCGGTGACCTCGAGGATCTTCCTGACCGGGTCGGTGGGCTGAGCGCCGACCGACAGCCAGTGCTGGGCCCGCTCGGAGTCGACCTCGATGAGGGAGGGCTCGGCCTTCGGGTGGTACTTGCCGATCTCCTCGATCGCCCGGCCGTCCCGCTTGGTGCGGGCGTCGGCCACGACGATCCTGTAGTACGGCGCCCTGATCTTGCCCAGGCGCTTCAGCTTGATCTTGACAGCCACGGCTGTGGTTTTCTCCCAGCGAATTCGGGTGCGGGCGGCGAACCGTGCCGGGTGGGGACCGGCGGCACTGCCCGGATTGGTCGCGGCCGCGAGGTCAGAGAGGGTCCCCGCAGCCGACAGGTGCCCCGTCATTGTGCCAGACGATCCCGGCCAGGGCGTAATTACCAGCGTGGCGACCGTACTCCGGTGAATGTCTTCTAGGATTACGGTGCCGGGCGCGCGGGCCACACCCACCGCCGCCGGCTCCACGCCCGGCGGTTCAGGGCGAAGCAGACGGCCACCGCCAGGCCGATCGCAACCTCGGCCAGGGCAACCGCGGCCGTCTGGATCGGCTGGTGCACCAGCCACCGGGCGAGCCAGGCGACGGGTGTGCGGCGCAATCCCGGGCGCACAGCGCCCGGCCAGGTCGCGGCCCAGACCAGTCCCCGGTTCAGCTCCGGGCCGGCCTACCGGCCCTTCTTGCCGCGGCGGTTCGCGCCGCCGCCGCGCAGGCCCGGCGGCAGGTGCTGCGGCCCCGGTTGGCTGCCGGGCCCGGGCCCCGGCAGCCGGAACCCGCCCTCGCCGCCGAGGCCAGGAGGCAGATTCCCGGGCAGCCCGCCCAGTCCGCCCAGGCCGCCGCCGGTCCCGGCCGACCCCGGCTGGGTGCCCAGCGGCAGCCCTGGCGGCTGCTTCCCGGCAGCGCCAGCCGGCGACCCGCCGGGACGGCCGCCCTTCGGCTTCTTCTTCGTCTTCTTGGCCTGCTTGCTGGCCCGCCGCATACCGGGCATACCCGGCATACCGGGCATACCGCCGCCGCCCATCATCTGGCGCATCATCTTCTGGCCCTCGAGGAACCTGGTCACCAGGTTGCTGACCTCGCCAACGGCGACGCCGGAACCGGCCGCGATCCGGGCCCGCCGCGAGCCGTTGATGATCTTCGGGTTGCGCCGCTCGGCCGGGGTCATCGAGTTCACGATGGCCGCGGCCCGGTCCAGGTCCTTATCGCTGACCTGGCTGAGCATCTCCCGGTTCTGCGCCGCGCCGGGCAGCATGCCCAGCAGGTTGCCGATCGGGCCGAGCTTGCGGACCATGGCCAGCTGCTGGACGAAGTCCTCGAGCGTGAACCCCTCGCCGGAGGCCAGCTTCCCGGCCAGCGCCGCGGTCTGCTCCTGGTCGAAGGTCTTCTCGGCCTGCTCGATCAGCGTGAGCATGTCGCCGAGGTCAAGGATGCGGGACGCCATCCGGTCCGGGTGGAAGACGTCGAAGTCCTCGAGCTTCTCCCCGGACGAGGCGAACATCACCGGACGGCCGGTCAGCTCCGCGATCGACAGCGCGGCACCGCCGCGGGCGTCGCCGTCCAGCTTGGTCAGCACCACGCCGTCGTAGCCGACGCCGTCGAGGAACGCCTGCGCGGTGGTCACCGCGTCCTGGCCGATCATCGCGTCGACCACGAACAGGATCTCGTCCGGGTCGGTGGCGTCGCGGATGTCGGCCGCCTGCTGCATCATCTCCTCGTCGACGCCCAGGCGGCCCGCGGTGTCGATGATGACGATGTTGTGCATGCGGTGCCGGGCCTCGTCCAGCGAGTCCCTGGAGACCGCGACTGGGTCGCCTACCCCGTTGCCGGGCTGCGGCGCGTACACCGGGACCCCGGCCTGCCCGCCGACGACCTGGAGCTGCTGGACCGCATTCGGCCGCTGCAGGTCGGCGGCGACCAGCAGCGGCGTGTTGCCCTGCTCGCGCAGCCAGAGGGCCAGCTTGCCGGCCAGCGTGGTCTTACCCGAGCCCTGCAGGCCGGCCAGCAGGATCACGGTCGGCGGCGTCTTGGCGAACCGCAGCCGCCGGGTCTCGCCGCCGAGGATCGCGATCAGCTCGTCGTTGACGATCTTGATGACCTGCTGGGCGGGGTTGAGCGCGGCGGACACTTCCTCGGTCGACGCCCGCTCCCTGACCCGGCTGATGAACGACCGCACCACCGGCAGGGCCACGTCGGCCTCGAGCAGCGCGATCCTGATCTCCCGACAGGTCGCGTCGATGTCGGCGGCCGACAGCCGGCCCCGCCCGCGCAGCGCGGAAAAGACCTGGGTCAGCCGGTCGGAGAGAGTCTCGAACACCGTTAGCTGCCGTCCTCACGCAGGTACAAGGGGAGCTCCCAGGCTATCGCGGTCCAGTGACGAACCCAGGATCGCGTCCACGAACGCGGCCGGCTCGAACGGGGCCAGGTCGTCCGGGCCCTCGCCCAGCCCGACCAGCTTGACCGGCACGCCCAGCTCGCGCTGCACGGAGATCACGATGCCGCCCTTGGCCGTCCCGTCCAGCTTGGTCAGCACGATCCCGGTCACGTCCACGACCTCGGCGAACACCCGGGCCTGCCGCAGCCCGTTCTGCCCGGTGGTGGCGTCGAGTACGAGCAGGACCTCGTCCACGTCGGCCTGCCGGGATACCACGCGCTTGATCTTGCCGAGCTCGTCCATCAGCCCGGCCTTGGTGTGCAGCCGGCCCGCGGTGTCGATGATGACCGTGTCCACCTCGAGCTCGGTCCCTTCCCTGACCGCCTCGAACGCGACGCTGGCCGGGTCCGCGCCGTCCCGGTCGGACCGCACCACCGTGGCGCCCACCCGCGAGCCCCAGGTCTGCAGCTGGTCGGCGGCGGCCGCGCGGAACGTGTCCGCCGCGCCGAGCAGCACGGTGCGCCCGTCGCCGATCAGAACGCGGGCCAGTTTCCCGCAGGTGGTGGTCTTGCCGGTGCCGTTGACCCCGACCATCAGCAGCACCGCGGGACGGCCCGCGTGCGGGCTGACCCGCAGCGACCGGTCCAGGTCCGGCCCGATGGCCTCGATCAGCTGGGCCCGCAGCAGCGACCGCACGTCCTTGCTGCCGGTCACCTTGACCTCGGTCCGCAGCTGCTCGACCAGGTGCCGGGCCGGGGCGACGCCCACGTCGGCGGTGATCAGGGTGTCCTCGATCTCCTCCCAGCCCTCGTCGTCCAGCGTGTCCCGCGACAGCAGGCCGAGCAGCACCGAGCCGAACGCCGACTGCGACCGGGCCAGCCGGCCGCGGAGCCGTACCATCCGGCCCGCCGACGGCGGCGGGACCTCGATCTCCGGTGCGGCGGGCTCGGCGACGGCCTCGGTGGCCAGGTCAAGGCCGCCCCCGGCACCGGAGCGCTCGTCGGTGTCCGCGGGGGCGGCCCCGGTGGCCGGGGGCTTCGGGGCCGGCGGCGGGGGCGTGGCCCGGCCGCGTCGCGACGAAACCAGCAGGTAGGCGCCGCCGGCGCTGAGCCCGACCACGATGGCGATGATGATGATCAGGTATTCCATGACTGCCCCAGTCTGGCAGAGAGCCGGCCCTGCTCCGGGCCGGCGGGACGCACCTCAGGCGCTCTCGCGTTCCCGCAGGCGCTGGCTGACCACGGTGGACACGCCGTCCCCGCGCATGCTGATGCCGTACAGCGAGTCCGCGACCTCCATGGTCCGCTTCTGGTGGGTGACGATGATCAGCTGGGAGCTCTCCCGCAGTTCCTCGAACAGGTGCAGCAGCCGCTGCAGGTTCACGTCGTCCAGCGCGGCCTCGACCTCGTCCAGCACGTAGAACGGGGACGGCCGGGCCTTGAAGATGGCGACCAGGAAGGCGATCGCGGTCAGCGCCCGCTCGCCGCCGGACAGCAGCGACAGCCGCTTGACCTTCTTGCCCGGCGGCCGCGCCTCGAAGTCGATGCCGGTGGTGAGCATGTCGTCGGGGTCGGTCAGCACCAGCCGGCCCTGCCCGCCGGGGAACAGGACGTCGAAGGTGCGCTCGAACTCGCGCGCGGTGTCCGCGTAGGCCTCGGCGAACACCTGCTGGACCCGCTCGTCGACCTCCTTGATCACGGTCAGAAGGTCGCGGCGGGTCTTCTTGAGGTCCTCGAGCTGGGTGACCAGGAACGCGTGCCGTTCCTCCAGCGCGGCGAACTCCTCCAGGGCCAGCGGGTTGACCTTGCCGAGCTGGTCGAGCAGCCGCTGCGCGGACTGCGCCCGCTTCTCCTGCGCGGCCCGGTCGTAGGGCACCGGCAGCGCGTCGTCGTCGCCCGGAGGGACACCCACCTCGGGCCCGTACTCGGCGACCAGCTCGGCCACCTCGACCGCGTACTCCTCGACCGCCCGGGTGGCGAGCTGATCGAGCTGCATCCGCCGGGCGGCCTGGGCGATCTCCGCGCCGTGCGCGGTGTCGACGACCTTGTCCAGCTCGCCGGCCAGCAGCCGGATCTGGCCGCGGACCTCCTTGAGCCGGTCGCCGCGGCCCCGGCTGGCCACCTCGGCGGCCTGCCGTTCGGCGTCGGCCACGGCCAGCGACTCGGTGATCCGCACCACCGCCGCGCTGGCGCCCTCGGCGACCGCCTGGGCCAGTGCGGCCTCCCTGGCTCGCCGCTGCGCCCGGGCCAGGGCCCGCTCCCGGGCCTGGCGCTCGGTGGCCGCCGCGGCGGTCAGCGAGTCGGCCCGGCCGGTGATGGCCCGCAGCCGCTCCTCGGCGGTGCGCACCTCGAGCCGGCAGTCCATCTCGGTGTCCCGCGCGGCGGCGGCCAGGCCGGCCAGCCGCTCCCGCTCGGCACGGGCCTGCGCCGGGGTCAGGTCGGCGGCGGTCTGGTCGGCCCGGGCCGCGTCCGCCTCGGCATCGGCCTGCTCCAGCTGGTGCTCGAGCTCGGCCAGCCGGGCCTGGTCCTTCTCCTGCCCGCGGCCCGCCGCGGCGATCCGCGCGGCCAGCCTGCTGGCCTCGTCGGTGGCTGCCTTGGCCGCGCCGGCCAGGGTGCCGAGCCGGCCGGAGATCTCCGCCGCAGCCGCGTCGGCCTCCTGCAGGCCGGCCAGCGCCTCGGCGGCCGCCTGCCGGGCCCTGGCCTCCTCGTCGGAGGCCTCGGCGAGCTGCCGCTCGGCGTGCTGGCAGGCCAGGTCGGCCTCGCGGAGCCCGGTAGTGGCCTCCGCGGCCGCCGCCCGCAGGCCGATCAGGCTCTGCGGGCCGGCCGTGCCGCCGCGGGCCCAGTGCGCGCCGAGCAGGTCGCCGTCCAGGGTGACCACCCGCAGGCCGGGGTGGCGGCGCAGCACCTCGCGGGCCTGCACCAGGTCGGGCGCGACCGCGACGCCGTCCAGCAGCCCGGCTACCGCGGGGGCGAACTCGCCGGGGGCCTTGACCAGGTCCGCCGCCAGCCGCACGCCGTCAGGGAGCGGCCCGGGGGCCGTCGTGCGCGGCGGGCTGCCGCCCGGCCCGTGCCCGTTCGGCGGCGCGGCGATGACCAGGTCGGCCCGGCCCGCGTCGGCGTCCTTCAGCCCGGCCAGGATCTCCGCGGCGGCGTCGAGCCCGGACACCGCGACCGCGCCGGCCGCGGCGCCGAGTGCGGTGGCGATCGCCTCGCCCGCGCCGTCCTCGACGGTGAGCAGCGCGGCGAACGCCCCGACCACCCCGCTGAACTGGCTCTCGCCGGACAGCAGCAGGCCGGTCGCGTCCGCGCCGCGCTTGACCGCCTCGGTCAGCGTCTCGGCCCGGGCGCGCAGCGCCGCACGGGCGCCGCTGGCCTGGTGCTCGGCCTTGCGCTGCTCGGCGACCCGGGCGCTGGCCGCGGCCAGCGCCGCGGTGGCCTGCTCGTGCGCGGCGGCCAGCTCGGACCGGCCCTGCTCGCGGCCGGAGGCCAGGTCCTGTACCTGCCCGTACTGGAGCTGGGCGTGCTCGGCCCGGGTCCGGGCCTGGGCCAGCGCCTCGGCCAGCCGGCCCCCTTCGTCCCTGGCCGCCGCCGCGGTGGCCCGGGCGGCCTCGACCTGGCCGCGCAGCCGGGCCAGCTGCTCGGCCCTGGTCACCGCGGCCCGGGCGTCCTGGGCCAGCTGGCGGTCCAGGGCGGACAGCGCGGCCTCGGCCTCGGTCCGGCCGCTGACCGCCGCGGCCAGCTGGCCACGGGCCGCGGACAGCTGGCCGCCGAGCGCCGCTTCCTGCTCGCGCAGCGCGGCGGCCTCGCGGTCCAGCTCGTCCGGGTCCCGTCCGGGCCGCTGCGGCTCGGGCGGGGCGGACAGGAGCCGGTGCCGCTCGGCGGCCACACTCCGGCACCCGCGCAGCCGCTCGGCCAGCCCGGACAGGTCGAACCAGGTCTGCTGGGCGGCGGCCAGCCGGGGCGCGTGCTCCTGCTCGGCCAGGTCCAGCTCGGTCTCCGTGGCCTGGGCGGCGGCGAGCAGCTGTTCCAGCTCGGTCCGCCGGGCGACGGCCGCGGCCTCGTCGGCGTCCCGCAGGTCCAGCTCGGCGGCCAGCGTGACGTAGTCGTCGGCGAGCAGGCGCAGGCGGGCGTCGCGCAGGTCGGCCTGGATGACCGCGGCCCGGCGGGCGATCTCCGCCTGGCGGCCGAGCGGCTTGAGCCGCCGGCCCAGCTCGCCGGTCAGGTCGACCAGCCGGGTCAGGTTGGCCTGCATCGCCTCGAGCTTGCGCTGGGCCTTCTCCTTGCGCCTGCGGTGCTTGAGCACCCCGGCCGCTTCCTCGATCAGTGCCCGGCGCGCCTCCGGGCCGGCGTTCAGCACCTCGTCCAGCTGGCCCTGCCCGACGATGACGTGCATCTCCCGGCCGAGCCCCGAGTCCGACAGCAGTTCCTGCACGTCGAGGAGCCGGCAGTGGTCGCCGTTGATGGCGTACTCGCTCTGACCGGACCGGAACAGCAGCCGGCTGATCGTGACCTCGGCGTAGTCGATCGGCAGAGCGCCGTCGCTGTTGTCGATGGTGAGGGTGACCTCGGCGCGGCCGAGCGCCGGGCGGCCGGCCGTGCCGGCGAACACGACGTCCTCCATCTTGCCGCCGCGCAGCGGCTTCACGCCCTGCTCGCCCATCACCCAGGAGAAGGCGTCGACGACGTTGGATTTGCCGGACCCGTTGGGCCCGACCACGCAGGTGATGCCGGGCTCGAAGCGCATGGAGGTCGCCGAGGCGAAGGACTTGAACCCGCGCAGCGTGAGGGTCTTCAGGTACACCCCGGGGAGTCCCTCCTGAGCAGCGGCGGTCCAGCGCGGAACCGGGAGAGGCAGGTGCTGCCGTCGCGGAAACCTCTGCCCGCGGGCTGGTGCGCTGGTTACGGCAGGCCCCCTGCCTGCCAGCCCTCCCGCACCTTACCCTGCGCCACGGTCATTACCCGGGAGGTCGCCGCCGGGTCGCTAGGCCGCCCGCAGCTCAGTCGCCGGGCGGCTAGCCAGGACAGCACGATGGGGGCGGCTCACCGATGAGCTGCCCCTGCCGTCAGGCCGCCTGGCGCGCTGTCAGGTCAGCGCCGGTTCGCGAACCGGGATCAGCAATTCGTGCCCGGCCTCAGCGGCTAGCGCGTCGTTCTCCTCCTGGAGCCGGTCCAGCGCCGCTTCGAGGTCACGCACCCGCTGCTGAAGGCGGCGCATTTCGGAGATCATGCGCGGATCCGGCCCGCCTACGTGGCCGAGTAGTGCCTTCGCCATGGTTAAGGGTCCTCCACACTGAGTGACCAGAGTGGGCACGCAAGCAAGGCCGTGTGAAGACACGGAGCATTACGCGCAGGTATGTGTTTTCTATGGTCCCACTCGCCGGGGTGTCCGGTCAAGTTGAGCGAAACCGCAGGTCATCTGGGGTGTACCCGGGCGGTGCGCCAACCATTGGTCTAACCATTTAAAACGCTGTGTGACCGTTTGGTCATCGCTCGGTAAATCCCGATAGTCCGCCACGCGGCTCGTCCCAGCGGTGTGTCACCCCGCGCACCCGGCCCGGCGTGCCGGGCCCGCTGAGCAAGTCGAGCAGTTCCTGGCAACGGGCGGACGGCCCCTCGGCGACGACCTTGACCCTGAGGTCCTCGAGGTTCTCCGCCGCGCCGGTCAGCCCGAGCTCCAGCGCCCGGGCGCGGACCCACCAGCGGAAGCCGACTCCCTGGACGCGGCCGGCGATCCACACGGTGAGGCGCGCGGGCTCCTCAGGGCCCACCCCGCTTTCCCCACCAGTCACATCCACCACCGTCGTGAGCCGATACAGGTCACATTTTTACCATGATCACGGCCGCCAGCCGGGCCGGTCCGGGCCTCGATCTGACGGCTCAGCCGCAGTTCAGCAGGCTTCTTGCCAGTATCACCAGCGGCCGCGGCGGGGCCGGGGCTGGCACACCGGGCAGCTGTAGGACGAGCGGTTCATGAACGGGTCGCGCCGGACCGGGGCACCGCACCGCGGGCAGGGCTCGCCCGCGCGGCCGTACACGGCCAGGGCCCGGTCGAAGTACCCGCTCTCCCCGTCGACATTCACGTACAGGCTGTCGAACGAGGTGCCGCCGGCCCGCAGGGCCTCCGCGAACACCTCGTGCACACCCGTGAACAGCGCGGCGATCTGCCCGCGGGTCAGGGTCTCGGTCGGCCGGGCCCAGTGCAGCCGGGCCCGCCACAGCGCCTCGTCGGCGTAGATGTTGCCGATCCCGCTGACCAGCGACTGGTCCAGCAGCGCGCGCTTGATGCCGGTGCGCCGGGCGCGGATCCGCTGGGTCAGCGCGGCCAGGTCGAAGGCCGCCTCCAGCGGGTCGGGGGCGATGTGCGCGATCGCCGGGGGCAGCTCCGCGCCGCCCGGCGCGAAGGCCAGGTGACCGAACGTCCGCTGGTCGGTGAACCGCAGGTCAGGCCCGCCGTCGGCGAACGTGAACCGGACCCGCACGTGCGCCGACAGCGGCTCGGCCCGGTCGGTGATCAGCAGCTGGCCGCTCATCCCCAGATGGGCCAGGATCGCGTCGTCGCCGGCCGGCAGCCACAGGTACTTGCCGCGCCGCCGGGCGCCGTCGATCACCCGGCCGCTGAGAACCGCGGCGAAGTCGTCGCCCCCGGCCAGGTGCCGGCGCACCGCGCGGGGATGCAGCACGTACACCGCGGCGATCTTGCGCCCGGCCACGTGCTGCTCCAGGCCGGCCCGGACGGTCTCGACCTCGGGAAGCTCGGGCATGGCCTAGGCCTGCGGTGGCTTGCCGCTGCCCGGCGGCCCACCCGCCGGCGGGCCCTCTGGCGGGGGCGCGTCCCCGTTCGGCGACTGCGGGCCCGGCCGGAACGAGCCCTCGCTGATCAGGTGCCAGGCGGCCTCGGCGGCCTGCTGCTCGGCTTCCTTCTTGGACCGGCCCTGCCCGGTGCCGTAGGACCGGCCGCCGATCCGCACCGTGGCCCGGAACGACTTCTGGTGGTCAGGGCCGCTCTCCTCGACCTGGTAGTCCGGGACGCCGAGGGCCTTCTCGGCGGTGAGCTCCTGCAGCGAGGTCTTCCAGTCAAGGCCGGCGCCGAGCCGGGCCGACCGGGCGATCACCGGGTCGAACAGCCGGTGCACAAGCGCGTCCGCCTCGGTCAGGCCGATGTCCAGGTAGACAGCGCCGAGCAGGGCCTCGAGCGTGTCGGCCAGGATCGACGCCTTGTCCCGGCCGCCCGTGCCCTCCTCGCCCTTGCCCAGGTAGATGTAGTCACCGAGGTGCAGGCTGCGGGCCACCCCGGCCAGCGCGCGCATGTTGACCACGGCCGCGCGGAGCTTGGCCAGCTGGCCCTCGGGCAGTTCGGGGAACTGGCGGAAGAGCGTGTCGGTGACGATCAGGCCGAGCACCGCGTCGCCGAGGAACTCCAGCCGCTCGTTGGTGGGCAGGCCGCCGTTCTCGTACGCGAAGGAGCGGTGCGTGAGGGCACGCTCGAGCATCCCGGCGCCCAGCTGCACGCCGAGGGCGGCCAGCAGGCCTGCTGCGGCAGGCTCGCCGGCCTGGTCATTGCGAGACGCGGCGCTCACGCGCTTCTCCTTCCCGCAGCTCTCCCTTCCCGGGGCGGGCAGCTCCAGGGCCTGCCGCTAAGGGACGTGTCCGGGCGGGGCTCAGGAAGGGTTGGTGACCTGGCGCCGGTTGTAGGTGCCGCAGGTGGGGCAGGCCGTGTGCGGAAGCTTGGGATCGCGGCACTGCGGGCAGGTCACCAGGGCAGCTGCCGTGGTCTTCCACTGCGACCTGCGGGACCGGGTGTTGCTGCGCGACATACGCCGCTTGGGGACCGCCACCTTAGGGTTCCTTCCTTAGCTCCGGTACGGCCGCGCCGTCCGGGGTCGTCATGTGCTGTGCGGCGTGTGCGCGCGCATCGGCCGCGTCCGCCAGCCGGGCGCCGCACTCGGCGCACAGCCCCGCGCAGTCCTGCGAGCATAGCGGCGACAGCGGCAGTTCAAGCACCAGCGCGTCCCGCAGTGCGGGTTCGAGGTCCAGCAGGTCCCCGTGCATCTGGTAGCCGTCGCTGTCGTCGCCGTCCGGGTCGTCGTCCCAGGTGTACAGCTCCTGCAGCCGCACCCGGATCGACGAGGTGAACTCCTCCAGGCACCGGGCGCACTCGCCGGCCAGCGGTGCGGTCACCGTGGCGGTGACCAGGGTGCCCTCGGACACCCCCTCGAGCTGGACCTGCAACTGCAGGTCGGCGCCGGCGGGGATACCGATCATCCCGGCGCCCAGGTCGGCCGGGGCCGCCGCGGTCCGCTCTTCGGTGCGCATCGATCCCGGACGCAGGGTCCTGGTGTCGAAGACGAGGGGCGCGCGGGGGTCGAGGCGCTTGGTGTATGTCCTGTTGATCTTTGGCATGGCAATAGAAAGAGGTATACCTGTGTTCGGCCGCTTAGCCTACCGGGCGCTCAGGCGAAACCCAACTCGATGTGCTGGTCAGGACGGCTGGATACTGCCGAGCAGCCGCTCGAGCACCGGTGCGGGCACCAGGCCGCTGACGTCGCCGCCGTATTTGGCGATCTCCCTGACCAGGCTGGAGCGCAGGAACGAGTACAGCGGGTTGGTCGTCATGAACAGCGTCTCGATGCCGGCCAGGCTGTAGTTCATCTGCGCCATCGTCATCTCGTACTCGAAGTCGCTGACCGCGCGGAGCCCCTTGACGATCGCCGAGATGTCGTTGGCCCGGCAGAAGTCCACCAGCAGGCCGCTGAACGAGTCCACCCGGACGTTCGGGTAGCCGGACAGCACCTCGTTCAGCATGGACTGCCGCTCCTGCACGGTGAACAGCCCGTTCTTGGCCATGTTGGCGCCGACCGCGACCACGACCTCGTCGTGCAGCCGGGAGGCGCGGCTGATGATGTCCAGATGCCCGTTGGTAACCGGGTCGAATGAGCCTGGGCACACGACACGACGCACAGGGATCCTGCCCTTCGTCACGGCGGCCCGGACTGTGCCGCGCCGGTATGTCCCTCTGCGGCGCGACCGTACCAGAGCGTTGCTTCGCCGTACGTCCTGGCCCGGTCCGCGGTGTAGCCCGCGGGCCAGGTCAGCGGCCCCGACCTGGTGGCCCGCTCGACGACCACGAGCGCCCCGGGGGCCAGCCAGCCGTGGCTGGCCAGGGCGGTCAGCACCGCGGTCACCTCGTCGCCTCCGGCGGCGTACGGCGGATCGGCGAAGACCAGGTCCCGCGGGCCGTCCGGGCCGGGGCCGCGGGCCAGCACGGACGTCACCCGGCCGGTCTGCACCCGCGCGCCGGCCAGCCCGAGCGCGGCCACGTTGGCCCGGATCACGGCCGCGGCCCGCGGGTCCGCCTCGACCAGCAGCGCGCGGGCCGCGCCGCGGGACAGCGCCTCGAGCCCGACCGCGCCCGAACCCGCGTACAGGTCGAGCACGGCCGCGCCGGCCAGCGTCCCGCGCGCCGCGGTCACCGAGGCGAACAGCCCCTCGCGGGCCCGGTCGCTGGTCGGCCGGGTGCCCTGCCCGGACGGCACGGCCAGCCGCCGCCCGCCCGCGGTCCCGGCGATGATCCTGGTCACCGCGCCGCCGCCAGGCCCACCCCGGTCACGCCTTTTCCAGGTACTCGGCCTGCTGCTGGCCGGCCAGCGCGGCCGCCGCGGCGGCCAGCGCGGGCTGCCCGGCCAGTGCCGGGTCCGCCTCGATCAGGTCGATGGCCTCCTGCCGGGCGGCGGCGATCAGCTTCTCGTCGGACAGCAGGGTCAGCAGCCGCAGGCTGGACTTGCGGCCGGCCTGCGCGGCGCCCAGCACGTCGCCTTCCCGGCGCTGCTCCAGGTCCAGCCGGGACAGCGCGAACCCGTCCAGGGTGGCGGCCACCGCGTCCAGCCGCTGCCGGGCCGGGCTGCCCTCGGGCGACTCGGTGACCAGCAGGCACAGCCCCTCGTGCCGGCCCCGGCCGACCCGGCCGCGCAGCTGGTGCAGCTGGGATACGCCGAACCGGTCGGCGTCCATGATCACCATGGTGGTGGCGTTCGGCACGTCCACGCCGACCTCCACCACCGTGGTGGTGACCAGCACGTCGATCCGCCCGTCCGCGAACGCCAGCATGACCTGGTCCTTCTCGTCCGGTGCCAGCCGGCCGTGGAGCACGCCGAGCCGCAGCCCGTCCAGCGGGCCGGCGGCCAGCTGCGCGGCCAGCTCGGTGACCGCGATAGGCGGCCGCCGGTCCGCGCCGCCGTCACCATCCCCGTCGTCAGGCCCGTCCGCCGGGGTCTCGTCCGGTCTCCTGCGGGCCGTCGCCGATCCGCGGGCAGACCACGTAGGCCTGGCGGCCCCGGCCCACCTCCTCGGTCACCCGCTGCCAGGTGCGCTCGAGGAAGCGGGGCTTCTCCGCGGCGGGCACCACGTGCGTGCTGATCGGGGACCGGCCGGCCGGCAGCTCGGTCAGCGTGGACACCTCCAGGTCGCCGAACACGGTCATGGCGACCGTGCGCGGGATCGGCGTGGCGGTCATCACCAGCACGTGCGGCCGTCCCTGGCCGGCCTTGTCGCGCAGCACGTCGCGCTGCTCCACGCCGAACCGGTGCTGCTCGTCGATCACCACCAGGCCCAGCTCGGCGAACTGGACCTGCTCCTCCAGCAGCGCGTGCGTTCCGATGACCAGCCCGGCCGCGCCGGACGCGGCGTCCAGCAGGGCCCGCCGCCGGGCCGCCGCCCCCAGCGACCCGGTGAGCAGCGCGATCCTGGTCGCCTGCTCGGCGCTGCCCAGCTCGCCGGCCTGGCCGAGCGGGCCGAGCAGCCCGCTGACCGACCGGTAGTGCTGCTGGGCGAGCACCTCGGTGGGGGCCAGCAGCACGGCCTGCCCGCCGCCGTCCACGGCCTGCAGCATGGCCCGCACCGCGATGATCGTCTTGCCCGAGCCCACCTCGCCCTGCAGCAGCCGGTGCATCGGGTGGTCGAGGGCCAGCTCATCGGCGATCGTCTGGCCGGCCTGCCGCTGGCCCTGGGTCAGCTCGAACGGCAGCCCGGCGTCGAACTCGTCCAGCAGGCCGCCGGCCTGGCGCGGCCGCGGCACTGCCGAGTACGCGGCGGCCTCCTGGCGGCGCAGCGCCAGCACGACCTGGAGCACGAACGCCTCGTCCCACTTCAGCCGGCTGGTGGCCCGCCGGGCGTCGGCCCGGTCGGCCGGGCGGTGGATCCCGCGCAGCGCGTCGGCCAGCCCGGTCAGGCCGTGCCGGTCCCGCAGGGCCGCGGGCAGCGGGTCCTCAGGATCGTCAAGCGCGTCCAGCGCGAGCCGCACCGAGTCGGCGATCTGCCAGGAGGTGATGTCCTTGCTGGCCGGGTAGACCGGGATCAGCTCGGACGCGAACTCGGCCGCGCGGGCCCCGGACTCGCCGGTGCCCAGCAGCTCGAACTCCGGGTGCGCGAGCTGCCGCCGTCCCTGGAAGGTGGACACCTGCCCGGCGAACAGCCCGCGGACGCCGGGCCGGAGCAGCTTCTCCCGCCAGTCCTGCCGGCCGCGGCCGAAGAAGGTCAGCGACAGCCGCCCCCGGCCGTCGGTGACCACCGCCTCCAGGATCGTGCCCGGCCGGTTCCGCATCTTGCGCACCGACACCGACGCGACCTCGGCTTGCACGGTCACGTGCTCGCCGTCGGCCAGCGAGGTCAGCTCGGTCAGCTCGCCCCGGGTGTCGTACCGGCGCGGGTAGTGCCGCAGCAGGTCGCCTACCGTGCGCAGGCCGAAGGCCGCCTCCAGCCGCTTGGCCGCCTTAGCGCCCACCACCGGCCCGAGCGGATCGGTCAGGCTCGCCATCGCGTCCTTTCTCCCCCGTGCCTGTCAGCACTGTGCCCGGTCAGCACTGTGCCTGGACTCTGTGGACGTCCCACGGTACGGCTCGCGGCCGTCAGCGCGGGCCGCCCAGCTCGCGCGAACCCCCCGCGGTCGGTTATCCTTCCTCGACCGGTCAGGGCGCGGCCCGGACCGATGACCTATTTCACCAGCACCTAATGGAGCGATCCCGTGGCTTCCGTCTGCGACGTCTGCGGCAAGGGGCCGGGCTTCGGCATGAACGTCTCGTTCTCACACCGCCGCACCCCGCGCCGCTGGAACCCGAACATCCAGCGCCGCCGTGCCACGATCAACGGCACCACCAAGCGGCTGAACGTGTGCACGTCCTGCATCAAGGCGGGCAAGGTCTCCCGCTAGGCAGCGTTACCTGGCGGCCGGCTGGCGGATCCGCCAGCCGTGGTCGACCGGGCCGATGCCGGCGCCGAGCGGGAACCCGTTCGCGATGGCCCCGGTGACGTACTCCTTCGCCGCCTCCACCGCGGTGGGCACCGCCATGCCGTGCGCCAGGTACGAGGCGATCGCCGAGGCCAGCGTGCAGCCCGTGCCGTGCGTGTGGACGCTGTCGATGCGCGCGGCCGGGAACCGGGTCACGTCCTCGCCGTCGAACAGCAGGTCCACCGGCCGGCCGGGCAGGTGGCCGCCCTTGACCAGGATCCACCGCGGGCCCAGCGCGGCCAGTGCCGCGGCGGCCCGGCGCATGCCGTCCTCGTCGGTGATCTGCTCGCCGGTCAGCAGCTCGGCCTCGTACAGGTTGGGCGTGACCACGGTGGCCAGCGGCATAAGCTCCCGCTTGATCGCCTCCAGGGTGCCGGCCGACAGCAGGCTGTCGCCGTGCTTGGACACCGCCACCGGGTCCACCACGAGCGGCGCGGGATGGCCGGCCAGCATGCTGGCCACGGTCTCCACGATCGCGGGCGAGGCGAGCATCCCGGTCTTCACCGCCTGCACGCCGATGTCGCCGAGCACCGAGGACAGCTGGGCGCGGATCGCGGCCAGGGGAAGCTCCCAGTAGCCCTGCACGCCGACCGAGTTCTGCGCGGTGACCGCGCAGACCACGCTCATCCCGTGCACGCCCAGGGCGAGCATCGTCTTCAGGTCCGCCTGCAGCCCGGCGCCGCCGCCGGAGTCCGAGCCGGCAACAGCGAGCACGCAGGGCGGAGTGGACGGCATGACGCCCAGCCTACTAACCGGGCTCATGAGGCCGGCTGGCCGCTGGACCGCGTGCCCAGCCGGCTCGTCACCGCACCGTGCAGGCCACGCCGTCGAACGTGCACTGGATCGGGCCCGACGGCAGGCCGCTGGCCTGCAGCGTGATCGCGGCCGTCCGGCCCGCCGCGCCGTGCCCGAGGCCGGTGACGGTCACCACGCCGTCGCTGACCGTCCACGCGCCGCCGTCGATCGACACCACCCGGGCTCCGGGGTAGCGGAACGTCAGCTGCCAGCTGCCCTGCACCTCCCGGCCGGACAGCGTGATCAGGCCGGTGAACCCGGACGGCCCAGAGCGCAGCGTCTGGTAGCGCACCTGCAGCCGCCCCGGCCTGGCCGGGTGCCGGCCCGGTGCCTGCGTCCGCCGCCGGGTGGTGCGGTCCTTCTTGCGCTGCCGCAGTTCGGCGGCGCGCCCGTGCCCGGCCGGCTGGGCGGGCGGGACCGTGCCGCCCGCGATCGTCCCGCACTCGGCCAGTGAGCAGGCCCCGGGGCCGTTGGGGGTGTAGGTCAGCTCGGCGTGCGGTACGTGCAGGGCCAGCGCGGCGGCGACCACCACGCCCGCGCCTGCGGCCAGCCACGGGGTCATCAGCATCGCCCGCAGCGGCCGGTCCTGGCGGCGGTGCGGCGGGGCCGGATCCTCGCGGGCATGGTCACCACGCCGGCCGGGAGAGAGCCGGCTAGCGGCGGCGCGGAGTCGGCCAGGCACCGGTCCCGGCGCGTGCCGAGGCCGCGCCCCGCCGCTACGGTGCTGTGGCATCTGGGAGGTTTATACCAAGCATGATTCCCCCGCGGCTAGTAAACGCCCGTCTCCCCGCCGATACCGCTAAGGGTCCTAGCCGCGGAAATGGTCCCACCCGCCGGGGCCCGGCGGCAACTGGCCGTCGACTAGCACCGTGCCCGCGGCCGCGGCCCCGCCCGGTGCCGCCACCGTGCCGATGACCGCCCAGTGCGCGGGCAGCGCCAGCCCGGGCGGGAACGTCGCGGCCAGCGCGTGGTCTTCGCCCCCGGTCAGCATCCAGCCGGTGCCGTCGCCGTGGCCGAGCGCGGCCGCCGCGGCGGCCACCTCGGGATCGGCGGGCAGCTGCGCGGTGCGGACGTCGATCAGCACGCCGCTGGCCGCAGCCACGTGCCCGAGGTCCTGGACCAGGCCGTCGCTGGTGTCGATCATCGCGGTGGCGCCGAGCGCGGCCGCCTCGGGGCCGGCCGGGTACGGCGGGCGCGGGCGCCGGTAGGCGGCCACCGGCCCAGCCGGATCGTGCCGCCCGGCGGTCAGCAGGGCCAGCCCGGCGGCCGAGCGGCCGAGCGTCCCGGTTACCGCGACCTGGTCGCCGGGCCGGGCCCCGCCCCTGGTCACCGGGGCCGCCCCGGCCAGGTTGCCGAGCGCGGTGACCGCGATCATGACCGTGTCCGCGCCGCTGATGTCGCCGCCGGCCAGGGTCGCACCGGTCCTGGCGGCTTCCTCGCCGAGCCCGCGGGCCAGGTCGAGGACCCAGTCCACGGCGGTGCCGCCGGGCAGGGCCAGGCCGACCAGCAGGGCGGTGGGCAGCGCGCCCATGGCCGCGATGTCGGCCAGGTTCCTGGCCGCGGCGGTGCAGCCAAGGTCGTACGCGGTGGTCCAGTCCCGGCGGAAGTGCCGTCCCTCGACCAGCAGATCGGTGCTGGCCACCACCCGCCCGTCCGGGGCACGCAGCACGGCCGCGTCGTCGCCGATCCCGACCAGCTGCGCCGGGCCGGACGGCAGAACTGCCGCGATCTTCTCGATCAGGCCGAACTCGCCTGCCTCGGCAACGGTAATGGGATCCTCCCGCGCGTCCGCCATCCCCCCGGGGGCCCTTGCCCGGGGGGCCGGGCCGTACCTAAGGTAGCTTGGCGATCACGTTGGCGCCCTGGCAGACCCGCGCCCTGGAGGACCGATGGTGCACGCGTACATCCTCGTTCAGACCGAGGTCGGCAAGGCCGCCGAAGTCGCGTCGGCCATCGCCGGGATCAGCGGCGTCACGCAGGCCGATGACGTCACCGGCCCGTACGACGTCATCGTCCGCGCCGAGGCGGGCAACGTCGACGATCTCGGCAAGCTGGTGGTTGCGCAGATCCAGTCGGTCGCAGGCATTACCCGGACGCTGACCTGCCCCATCGTTCACATTTAAGGCCCCTGCGCCGCAGCGCCTACCGCCGCGTGAGCAGACGGGCGGCGACTGCCGTGGTGCGCGGGCCCAGGCCGAGCGCAGCCGCGCGGCTGAGGTCCTCCGCCGTGTCCACGTCCTGCCGCAGGCCCCCGATGCCCGGAAGGCCGAGTTCGGCCGCGCCGCCGGCCGCGTGCCTGGCCGCCGAGCCGGGCCCGAACGCGGGCCGGAACTCCCCCGCCGGGCCTGCCGTGTACAGCGTGGTGCCCGTCCCGGCCGCGTCCCGCACGAACGCGGCCGGCCAGCCGCCGGCCGCGGCCAGCGCCGCCCCGATCTCGGCCGGGCGCAGCGCGGGCAGATCGGCGGCCAGCCCGGCCCGGCCGCGGCCCGGCCACCGCTCCGCGGCGAAAGCGGCGCCGTACTCCAGCGCCGGGTTGAGCCCCGCGGCGGGCCGGTCCGGGATCACCACCGCGCCGAGCGCGCCGAGTTCGGCGCCGGCCGTGGCGTCGTCGGTGACCACGATGGCCACCGCCACCGCGGGGCTGGCCAGCAGTGCGCGGACCGTGTCCGCGGCCATGGCCAGGGCCAGTTCGCCGCGCCGTGGCCCGGCCAGCCCGGCCAGCCGCGATTTGGCCCGGTCCAGCGGCTTGACCGGGATCACCAGCGCCCAGTCCGGCGGCGGTGGCATGGTCATGCTGGTCATCCTGCCTCGACACGGGCCGGCGCGAACCGAAAGACTGGCGGCACAAGGACCGGGAGGTGGCCTAGATGGCTGAGCGCGCGGACGGCAGTTACTCGCCGGGCTGGCGGCTGATCTCGAAGATCATCCTGCGGCCGCTGATCCCGGCGCTGATGAAGACCGACGGGCGCGGTCAGGAGAACTTCCCCGCGACGGGCGGGATGATCCTGGCCGCCAACCACCTGTCCTACTTCGATGTGCTCGCCCTGTCCCTGTTCACCGACCGGGCTGGCCGCTACCCGGTCTTCCTGGCCAAGTCCTCGCTGTTCAGCATCAAGGTACTCGGCCCGGTCCTGCGCAAGCTCGGCCAGCTTCCGGTGTACCGCGGCCAGGCCGACGCGGCGCTGGTCCTGCGGGACGCTGAGCAGGGCCTGCGCGACGGCGCGTGCGTCATGTTCTACCCGGAGTCCACGGTGACACGGGACCCGGAGCAGTGGCCGATGGTGGCCAAGTCCGGGGTGGCCCGGCTGGCGCTGGCCACCGGGGTGCCGGTGATCCCGGTGGCGCACTGGGGCGCGCAGCGGATCCTGCCCTACGGCAGCGCGATCCCCAAGATCATCCCCAGGAAGCGGGTGCAGGTGCTGGCCGGCCCGCCGGTGGACCTGTCGGAGTTCCAGAACCAGCCAGTAACACCGGCAGTGCTCCGGGATGCCACCGCCAAGATCATGGCGGACATCACCGGCCTGCTCGCCGAGATCCGCCACGAGATACCGCCGGCCACTGTGTTCCACCCGGCTGTGGCCCGCCGCGAGGCCCGCCAGGAGCTGCGCAAGCTCGCCGAGGCCAACGGCGCCGCCGCCGGTGACGGAAATCCCGGCCGGGATACGCAGCCTGCGGGGGAACCCGACGCAGCCGAGGCTCCGCCCGCGTGAAAGCGGCGGTGATGGGCGCAGGCTCCTGGGGAACCACGTTCGCCCAGGTGCTCTGCGATGCGGGCACCACGACCACGCTGTGGGCGCGGCGGGCAGAGCTGGCGGAGGCCATCAACGAGACTCACCAGAACGCCGACTACCTGCCCGGCCTGCCGCTGACCGGCGGTCTGCGCGCGACCGCGGACCCGGCCGCCGCGCTGGACGGCGCGGACCTGGTGGTGCTCGCGGTGCCCGCCCAGACGCTGCGCGAGAACCTGGTCAGCTGGCAGCCGCTGCTGCCCGGCGGGGCCCTGCTGGTCAGCCTGATGAAGGGCATCGAGCTGGGCACCGGCAACCGGATGAGCGAGGTCATCAGCCAGGTCGCGGACGTGCCCGCCCGGCAGATCGCCGCGGTCAGCGGGCCCAACCTGGCCCGGGAGATCGCCCAGCGGCAGTACGCCGCGACCGTGGTCGCCTGCCCGGACGAGCAGGCCGCCCAGCTGCTGCAGACCGCCTGCCACACCAGCTACTTCCGCCCGTACACGAACCCGGACCTGATCGGCTGCGAGCTGGGCGGCACGGTGAAGAACGTGATCGCGCTGGCCGTGGGCATCGCCATAGGCATGGGCCTGGGCGACAACACCCGGGCCATGCTGATCACCCGGGGGCTGGCCGAGACCGCCCGGCTCGGCGCCGCGCTCGGCGCCGACCAGCACACGTTCGCCGGCCTGGCCGGGATGGGCGACCTGGTCGCGACCTGCAGCTCGCCGCTGTCGCGGAACCGTGCGTTCGGCGAGAACCTGGGCCAGGGCGCGTCGGTCAGCGGCATGATCTCGGCGAGCAGGCAGATCGCGGAGGGGGTGCGGTCCTCGGAGTCGGTGCTGGAGCTGGCCCGCAAGCACGGGGTAGAGATGCCGATCGCGGAGGTCGTGGCGGGGGTAGTCCGCGATGGCCTGGATATTGGCGAGGCAGCCGTGCTGCTGGCCAGCCGGAGCGCAAAGCCGGAACGCTATGGCGTCTGAGGAGGAAACGGTGGATCAGCGGAAGATCAGGGTGGCGGTCATCTTCGGCGGACAGGGCCCCGAGCACTCGGTGTCCTGCCTGGGCGCGGGGAACACCCTGGGCGCGATCGACCGTGACCGCTACGAGGTGATCCCGATCGGCATCACCACCGACGGCACGTGGGTGCCGGTGCCGGACCGGCCCGAGCGGCTGGCCCTGACCGGCGGCGAGCTGCCCTCGGTCGAGTCCGCGGCCGCCGGGCTGGCCACCCGCGACGCCGGCCGGAGCGGAGCTGGAGCCCGCGCGGCCCGGGCAGATCCCAACGGTCCTGGGTGACGTCGACGTGGTGCTGCCGATCATCCACGGCCCGTTCGGCGAGGACGGCTCGCTCCAGGGGCTCCTGGAGATGGCCGGGGTCAAGTACGTCGGGGCGGGCGTGCTGGCCAGCGCCGTCGGCATCGACAAGGAGTACATGAAGCTGATCTTCGCGGGCCGCGGCCTGCCGGTCGTGCGGCACGTGGTGGTGCGGGAGCGGGACTGGCCGCTGCCCGGCGCGGGCGAGGCCACCCCGGAGAGCAAGCGCGTGCTGGACGCGATCGCCGAGCTGGGCTGGCCGCTGTTCGTGAAGCCGGCCCGGGGCGGCTCCAGCATCGGCACCTCGAAGGCGTCGGACATGGGCCAGCTGCACGAGTCCATCGAGCTGGCCCGCCAGTTTGACCGCAAGGTCCTGGTCGAGGCCGCGGTGGACGGGGTGGAGATCGAGGTCTCGGTGCTCGAGGGCGTGGCGGGCGGCCCGCCGGACACCAGCCTGCCGGGCCAGATGATGATCGAGGGCGAGGACGAGTTCTACGACTTCGGCACCAAGTACCTCGACCCCGAGGACCGGATGGCGATACCGGCGCCGATACCGGCGGCCGCCGCCGACGAGATCAGGCGGCTGGCCGCGGAGGCCTTCGAGGCGGTGTCCTGCGAGGGCCTGGCCCGGGTGGACTTCTTCTACACCGCCGACGGGAAGATCCTGATCAACGAGATCAACACGCTGCCGGGGATGACGCCGACGTCCTACTTCCAGAAGCTGTGGGAGGCCAGCGGCCTGCCGTTTGACCAGCTTCTCGACCGCGTCATCCAGACCGCGCTGGCTAAGCGCCCCGGGCTGCGCTAGCTGGCGCGCTCGCTGGCCGGCTCCGCCGGCGGCTAGCTGGCGCGGGCGGCGCCTGGGGCGCCGCCCGCCGCTGGCTACTTGCTGACCAGGCCCCGTTCGCCGTTCACGATGGCCTTGAAGTCTGAGCCTGCCCGGAACTTGGGCACCGACGAGGCGGGCACCTTGACGGACGCGCCGGTGGCCGGGTTACGGGCGGTGCGCTCAGGCCGGACGGCCTTCTCGAACACGCCGAACCCAGTGATCGATACCTTGTCCCCCCGCGCGACCGCGGCCTGGATTGTTTCCAGCACCGCGTTAACGGCCTCGGTGGCGGTTTTCTTGTCGCCCATCCGGCCGGCAATCGCGTCGATCAGGTCACGCTTGTTCATTCCTCACTCCAGACGGTCCCCCTACCCAGGTCGCGCGGACAGGGCTACCGGGCTCGCGACCTCTGACCTGCCTGAAATTAGGCGATGCAGCGTCGTTGCACAAACATCTCTGCTGAATTACCGCGTGTCGGCAAGCAATCACCGGGAGGCACCGGGCGGTCCGGCGGGCCCCGGCGCATGGCCCGCGGGCCAAATTGAATCGGGTTATATTACCGCTCGCCCGGCGCATTTAGCTGATCAAGACCGGCGCCCCGCCCCGTTCCGTGAGCCGCTCCGGACATAGGCGGCAAACAGCAATTCGCCCGGAATTCCCCATCGAGAGGTATACATAGGGTAATAGGCGAGTAATTCGCCCAGAGGATCCGACAGCCTCCCAGACCGCAACTCAACCCCCAAATCGGGCACCCCGCAGCCCCGCCCCGTAGCGATCGATGTTACGTCGCTTACCTAAGTAGTTAAGCGACGTAACATCGATCGCTACGGGTGTGAGGGGCGTGGAGGCTACCTTCTTGTTTCGTCACGCCGCCGGGCGGGCTGAGGCCAGCCCACCGGGTGGCAAGGTCCATACTGGGGTTGTCACGCAGGCTGGAGCTGGGGTCAGGCTGGTGACGGCGGCTCAGCTCGGCTGGCTGCTCACCATGAGCCTGCCCAGTGCCGGGAGCCTGCTCAAGACCTGGCACGCCCAGTCCCCGAGTCATGAGGTCCGCCCGTGAAGGTAGCTGTCATCAAGGAAGCCGCGCCCTGGGAGCGGCGGGTCGCCCTGGTGCCCGAAGGTGTCGCCAAGCTGTGCGGGGCCGGGCTCGAGGTTCTCACCGAGGCAGGCGCCGGGGACCGGTCCTGGCTAGCAGATGAGGCGTACGCCGAGGCCGGGGCGACCGTTCTGGCCAGGGACGAGCTTCTGGCCGCGGCCGACGCGCTGCTGATGGTCGGGCCGCCGGACGCCAGGGTGACCGCCGCGCTGCGGCCCGGCCAGCTGGTGATCGGCCTGCTGGCCCCGCTGACCAGCCCGGACCTGGTCGCCACGGCGGCCAAGGCGGGAGTGACCGTGGTCAGCCTGGACCTGCTGCCGCGCACGCTGCCCCGGGCCCAGCCGATGGACGCGCTGTCCTCGCAGGCCAGCATCGCCGGGTACAAGGCCGCCGTGCTGGCGGCGGGCGAGTTCGGCCGGTTCTTCCCGCTGCTGATCACCGCGGCCGGCACGGCCCGGCCGGCCAAGGTCCTGGTGCTCGGCGCCGGGGTGGCCGGCCTGCAGGCGATCGGCACCGCCCGGCGGCTCGGCGCCGTGGTCACCGGGTACGACGTGCGGCCCGCGGCCAAGGCCGAGGTGGAGTCGCTGGGCGCCACGTTCCTCGAGCTGACCTCGGTGGGCCCGGCCGCGGGCGAGGGCGGGTACGCCCGGGAGCTGACCGGCGAGGAGCGCCAGGCCCAGCAGGACGAGCTGGCCGGGTACATCGGCCGGCACGACGTGGTGATCACCACCGCGCAGGTGCCGGGCCGGCGGCCGCCCGTACTGGTCAGCGCGGACGCGCTGAAGGAGATGGCGGCGGGCTCGGTGGTGGTCGACATGGGCGCCAGCGACCTGGGCGGCAACGTGGCCGGCTCGGTGCCGGACCAGACGACCGTGACCGAGAACGGGGTCACCGTGATCGGCGCCGGGCGGCTGCCGTCCAGCATGCCCGCGGCGGCCTCGGCGATGTACTCCCGTAACATCAGCTCCCTCCTGCTGTACCTGGTCAAGGACGGCGAGCTGGCCCTGGACCTGTCCGACGACCTGCAGGCCGGGGTGGTGGTCACCCGCGACGGCAGCGTCGTGCACCCGGCCCTGGCCACGCCCACGGGAGGTGCTGCCGATGTCGACGGCGCTGCTGACTGACATCACGATCTTCGTTCTGAGCCTGTGGGTCGGCTTCGAGGTGATCAGCAAGGTGCCCGCCACCCTGCACACCCCGCTGATGTCCGCGGCGAACTCGATTCACGGCATCGTGCTGGCCGGCGCCATGCTGATCGCGGTGACCGCGGATAACGCGCTGGGCTACGTGATCGCGTTCATCGCCGCCGCGTTCGCGGCCATGAACGTGGTCGGCGGCTACGTGGTGACCGGCCGGATGCTGAAGATGTTCCGGCGCCGGGCCGTCCCGGCGGCGGCCCCCGCCGACGGCAGCCAGCCCGCGGTAAGCGCGGCGGCGCGGCAGAACGGCTCTGGCTCATGACCGGGTTCGACACCGCGATCCAGCTCATCTACGTCGCCGCGGCGTCCGCATTTGTGCTCGGCCTGCACCTGATGAACACCCCGGCCACGGCCCGGCGCGGCAACCAGGTCTCGGTGGCCGGGATGGTCGCGGCGCTGGCCGCCACGCTGGCGCTGATCATCCACACCGGGGCGATCTCGGCCACCGGCTGGATCGTGATGATCGCCGGCGCGCTGGTCGGCGGCGGGGCCGGGCTGTACTCCGCCCGGACCGTCCAGATGACCGCGATGCCGCAGCTGGTCAGCGTGTTCAACGCGGTCGGCGGCGGGGCCGCGGCGCTGGTCGGCATCCACGACTACATGCGCCTGGCCGGCGGTGGGCAGGGCGTGGCGGGCTGGATCACGATCACCACCGTGCTCGACGTGATCATCGGCGCGGTGACGTTCTCCGGGTCGATCGTGGCCGCGGGCAAGCTGCAGGGCGTGATCACCTCCGCGCCGGTCAGTTTTCCGGGCGCGCGGGCGGTCAACGTGGCGCTGGCCGTGGTGGCGCTCGGCGTGGGCGGCTACCTGATCGGCACGCCCAGCGTCGCGCTGCTCAGCGTGATCATCGTGGTGTCGCTGGTGTTCGGCGTGTCGATGGTGATGCCGATCGGCGGCGCCGACATGCCCGTGGTGATCTCCCTGCTGAACGCGTTCACCGGCACGGCCGTGGCGATGGCCGGGTTCGTGATCGACAACTGGGCGATGATCATCGCGGGCGCGCTGGTCGGCGCGTCCGGCGGGATCCTGACGAAGCTGATGGCCGACGCGATGAACCGGTCGATCGGCAACATCATCGTGGGCGGATTCGGCACCGGCGACAGCGCGGTGGCCGCGCTGCCCGGCGCCAGCGCCGGGGTGCGCGCGATCGAGGCCGACGACGCCGCGATCCAGCTCGCCTACGCGGCCAAGGTGATCATCGTGCCCGGCTACGGGCTGGCCGCCGCGCAGGCTCAGCACGCCGTGGCCGAGCTGGCCGACGTGCTGGAATCGCGCGGGGTCGAGGTCAGCTACGCCATCCACCCGGTCGCGGGCCGGATGCCGGGCCACATGAACGTGCTGCTGGCCGAGGCCAACGTGCCGTACCCGCAGCTCAAGGAGATGGACGAGATCAACCCGGAGTTCGCGCGGACCGACGTGGCCCTGGTCATCGGGGCCAACGACGTGACGAACCCGGCGGCGCGCCGCCCGGGCACGGCGATTTCCGGGATGCCGATCCTGGACGTGGACCAGGCGAAGAACATCATCGTGATCAAGCGGTCGATGGGCCAGGGGTACGCCGGGATCGACAACGAGCTCTACGTCAACCCGAAGACCTCGATGTACTTCGCCGACGCCAAGAAGGCGCTGGCCGGGCTGACCAGCGCGGTCAAGACGCTGGTGGGATGAGCCCCGGTGAGCACCCGCGAGGCGGACGTCGAGGTGGGGACTGCTTCCGTAACTCTTCCTGGGCCCTCAGCTGACGGCGGTGCTGAGCTTTCCCCGGCGCGCATCGCCCGGGTCGGCGAGATAACCGTGCGGCGGCTGCTGCCGCTGCGGCGGCGGCGGTCGGTCGGGCCGTGGTGCTTTATTGATCATTACGGGCCGGTGGCGGTCGACGGCACCGCCGGGATGGATGTCCCGCCGCACCCGCACATCGGGCTGCAGACGGTGACCTGGCTGATCTCCGGCGAGGTGCTGCACCGCGACAGCCTGGGCAGCGAGCAGCTGATCCGGCCCGGGCAGCTGAACCTGATGACCGCGGGCCGCGGGCTCGCGCACGCCGAGGAGTCGCTGCGCGGCCGTGAGGCCGACCCGCGCAACCTGCCCGCGCGCAGCCCGGACCTGCACGGCGTGCAGCTGTGGACGGCACTGCCGGACGCCAGCCGGCAGGTGGCCCCGGCCTTCGAGCACCACGCCGAGCTGCCGGTGTTCGGGTCCGGCGGGCTGCGGGTGACCGTGTTCCTCGGCGCACTGGGCCCGGTCAGCTCGCCGGCCACGGTGTTCTGGCCGGGCGTGGGCGCGGAGATCGCGGCCGGGAGCGGCGCGGCCGAGCTGGGCTCTTCCGGCCCGGCCGGCCCGGAGGCCTCAGGCGTGCTGCCGCTGCCGTCCGGGCACGAGCATGTGATGTTTGTCTCAGCCGGGTCGGCACAGGTGGCGGGGACCGTGCTGCGCACTGGCGAGCTGCTGTACCTGCCGCCGGGGCGCGACCAGGTGGCGGTGTCCGCGCCGGCCGGCAGCCGGCTGTTCCTGCTCGGCGGCCAGCCGCTCGGTGAGGACCTGCTGATGTGGTGGAACTTCGTGGCCCGCACGCCGGAGGAGATCGCCGCGGCGACGGCGCGGTGGGCGGACGGCGGGTACGGCACGGTGCCGGGTTACCGTGGCGCACCGCTGGCCGCGCCGGTGCTGGACGCGGCCCGGCTGCGGCGGCCCGGCTCTTCGCGCTGAGGGCGGCGGCGGTCTGGGCAGCCGGCCGGCTGGGGTTCACTGGGCGGTTGCGGGGTAGCAACACCCGGCCTCTGAGGTTATCTTTATAAAAACAGTCGGCTTAGTAGGCATTCTGGGTTCTCGGCCCGACCCGGGCCTTTTCCCTCCCCTCCCCTCACCGCAAGGAGCTGTGATGGCGCTGCCCGATTTCTTCGTGGCCGGAGCGCCGAAGGCAGGATCGACCGCGTTGCACGCGGCCCTGGCCCGGCACCCGTCGCTGTTCATGTCCGCGGTCAAGGAACCCAAGTTCTTCCTGACCGACGGCCCGCCACCGGACAAGGGCGGGCCCGGGGACGCCCGGACCTACCGGGAGCACGTGTGGCGGCGGGCGGACTACGAGGCGCTGTTCGCCCCGGGCACAGCCGGCCAGCTGCGCGGCGAGTCGACCCCGTTCTACCTGTACGACCGGCCCGCCCAGGCGCGGATCAAGGCTCTGCTACCGGACGCGAAGCTGATCGCGATCCTGCGTGACCCGATCGAGCGGGCGCACTCGAACTGGGCCCACCTGTGGTCGGCCGGGCTCGACCCGGTCGACGACTTCGTCCGGGCCTGCGCCGAGGAGCCGCGCCGGATCGAGGCGGGCTGGGCGGACTTCTGGCACTACACCGCGCTGGGCCGGTACGGCGAGCAGCTCGAGCACCTGTACCAGCTGTTCCCCCGGGAGCAGGTGCACGTATTCCGCTACCGGACGCTGCTCGAGCGCCCCGCGGAAGTGCTGGACGGGATCTGCGGGTTCCTCGGCGTGCCCCGGAGCGTGGTCACCGAGGTCCCGCGGGAGAACGTGACCGCGCACCCGGCGCTGACGCTGCGCCACCGGGCCCTGCGGCTGGGCGCCACCGCCGCCCACCGGCTGCCCGGCCGGGCCGGGGTGGCCGCGGCGGACGTGCTGGAGCGGCGGCTTCAGCGGGACGCGCCGCCGCGGCAGCCGCTGACCTGGGAGCAGCGCCAGGCGCTGATCCCCGCGTTCGAGGCGGACATCCGGCGGCTGGAGCGGATCACCGGGGAGAGCTTCGGCGACTGGCTGGCGCCGCGGGGCGACTCCGGCGGCCTGGTCGGGGCCCGGCCGTCCGGCCAGTCCCAGGCCCGCAACGGCCAGCCCCGGGCCTACTGACCGGCCGGGCCGCCGCGGCGCCGGCCAGCGGCGCGGCCAGCTCCGCGCCGGCGGCCGCGGCGCTGTTTTCCCGGTGAGCGGCCGGCGCTCCCCTTGTTCGGCGAGCGGCGCTCGCCGGGAAGGCAGCGCGCATAGCGGCCCCCCGCGAGCCAGCAAGCACTGCCAGCTAGCGGAGCTCGGTGACCAGTTCGTGCGCGCCGTCGGCGCGGGTGACCTCGTAGTACCAGCGCTCGCGGCCGTCGCCGAGGTCCACGATGTCCAGGTAGCGCAGGCCACGGCCGTCCGGCGAGCCGGCCACGCCCGCGGCGCCGGCCGCCTGCAGCGCGGCCGGGTGCCGGCCGGCGGCCACGCCGGTGCGCTCCTCGTAGTTCTCCGCGGCGGTGGCCCGGCCGTCGTAGTAGGCCAGCACGGACTCGCTGTTCAGGCGCACCGCGGAGACCCGCACGCCGCGCGCGTCCCACTCGCCGGGCCGCGGCGCCAGCGCGGTGCCGTGCCAGGTCCAGTCCACGCCGTCGGGGCTGGTCGCGTAGTCGGTGGTCATCCGGTCGGTGTGCGCCGGATCGGTGAGCGGGTGCACCGACGCCCACAGGTGCCACTGGCCGCCGTGGTGGACGATGACCGGGTCCTTGACCGCGGACCGCTCGTCGCCGGGCAGCACGACCCGGCGGTCGCGGGCGCTGAATCCGGCCGGGTCGCTGGCTTCGAGCAGCTCGACCCGCCAGTGCTTGGTCCCGGTGGTGGCGCAGCTCAGGTACAGCCGCCAGGTGCCGTCCGGGGTGCGCACCAGCGCGGGCCGCTCCAGCGACTCGGTGCCCATCTCGTCCTTGCCGATGGTCAGGATCGTCTCGAAGCTGACCCCGTCGGCGGACCTGGCCACCGCGACCGCGTACCCGCGGCCCTCGCCGATCGGGCGGCGCAGCCGGTAGGCCAGGTAGATGCCGTCGCTGGCACAGACCGCGCTGGGCGCGCCGGCCCACGTTCCCGGCTCGCGGCCGGGCGGGGCTACGGCGACCGCAGCATGGTCAGGCCGGGGCAGTTCGGCGGTGGCGAGGGCGGTGGCGGTGGCCTGGCCAGGCTTCGTCGATCACAGAGGAACAATAGTGAATGCCGGCCGGCAAAGTGGGCACCGCTGCTCCGGGCGCGCCTCAGGCCACCGCCTCCGGAACGCGGTCCAGGGTGATGCCGAAGTGGGTGGTGTAGGCAGCGAGCACGGCTTCGTCGGTGGGCAGGGCGGTCTCGGTGCGGGCGCCGTCCCTGGTCTCGATCAGGGTCCGGCCGCTGAGCGAGACCCGTCCTGACGGGGTGAGCCGGGAGCAGATCGTGGACTGCCGGAAGTGCGAGCCCGGCCAGGTCTGCTGCCACCAGCAGGTCGGGGCGAACTCGTCCAGGTCCCTGGCCCGCGTCTCGAGCCGGTACTGCGGCGCGCCGTCGCGGAGCACGTCCAGGTCCCCGTCGGCGGCCGGGACCAGGCGGAACACGCCGCCTGGGTCGTCCTGGCCGTCCCGGCTCGCGACGTCGAGCGGGTAGCTGCTGTGGCTGCCGAACCCGACGTCGGCCAGCCAGGTGCCGCCGCCGGGCACGTCGGCCAGCAGGGCCAGGTGGTCGAACGGCGGGCCGAGCTTGCCGCCTGCGCCGTAGACCCGGGCGGCGACCCGCCGGACGCCGAACCCGAGGGCCTCGAGCAGGAGCGCGAACGCGCCGTTGAGCTCGTAGCAGAAGCCGCCGCGGTGGCGGCCGACCACCTTGGCCAGCAGGTCGCCGGGGGCCAGCGAGATGGGCTCGCCCAGGTGAATGCTGAGGTTCTCGAACGGCACGGCGAGCAGGTGCGCGCGGTGCAGCCGGCGTAGCGCGGCGGCGTCCGCGGCCGCGGGCTGCGGCACGCCGATCCGGGTCAGGTAGGCCTCGAGCTGCGCAGGGCTCACTCACTCAGCGTGCGTCATGCCCCGGGGTGGCGGTCAAGCCCGGCCCGCTTGGTTGTCCCGGTTCCGAAGCGGCGCGAGCCGCCCGGTAGCGTCTTTTGACGCGGCCTGTTGCCGCCGCATGACCGCCTTTCACCCCATCGCCAGGAGGAGACCGAGATGCCTACCCGTACCGCCCGTACCGCGTGGAACGGCAATCTGCTCGAGGGCTCCGGCCAGGTCGAGCTGACCAGCTCGGGGGTGGGCACCTACGAGGTGTCGTTCCCCAAGCGGGCCGCCGATGACGCAGACGGCACGACCAGCCCGGAGGAGCTGATCGCGGCCGCGCACTCGGCCTGCTACGCGATGGCGCTGTCCAACGAAATCGCCCAGGCGGGCGGCACGCCCCAGGCACTGGACGTGCAGGCGGACGTGACGCTCGGCCCGGACCCGGCCGGCGGGTTCCGGATCACCGGGATCAAGCTGACCGTGCGCGCCGAGGTCGACGGCCTGGACGAGGCCGGGTTCGCGAAGGCCGCCCAGGGGGCCAAGGAGGGCTGCCCGGTGAGCAAGGCCCTGGCCGCGGTGGACATCACGCTGGACGCGGCCCTGGAGAGCTGGACCGGCCCAGCGACGCGAGCCCCAGCGAGCGGCCGCCGGCGGAGCCCGCCAGCTCGCGGACGGCCGCGGCGCTGTTTTCCCGGCGAGCGGTCGGCGCTCCCTGGTCCGGCGAGCAGCGCTCGCCGGGAAGGCAGCGCGCATAGCGGCCCTCCGCGAGCCAGCAGCACAGCGGGGCCCCGGGCTGCTGACTTCCCGGGACCCCACCACGCCGTCCCCCCGCCGCGGTGCTCTGCTGCCGGAAACGGGCGAATTGCCGCCGTTTCTGTAGAGCATCGCCCGGTCACTGTAGGCAGCGGTCCTGGCCGGTGTCTGCCCCGGGGCTGTCCGACCTTGTCCGGGCAAAGCAGGCGGATCCCCGCCGGATCGCGTATTATCCGGCCCGGCGGTACGTGCGGTGAGATTTCCCGGGGAGCTAGATGACCCGCAGCGCGGCGCAGGACGGCCCGGGCCAGGCCGGCCGTTACCCCGATCCTGCCCGCATCGCCAGCCCCCAGGACGCCGGCCGGGAACTGACCCTGGCCCGGATGCGCGCCGGGCTGACCGTGCGCGAGGTGGCCAAGCGGGCCGGGATCCCGGTCAGCACGGCCGGCGACTACTTCTCCGGCCGTCACCTGCCCCCGCCGACCCAGCCCGACCTGCTGCCCCGGCTGCTGCGGGCGTGCGGCATCAGCGCCGAGGCGGAACTGCAGGGCTGGGCCGACGCGGTGGCCGCTACCCGGCGGCCGCCCGGGCGGCGGGCGGCCGCGACCCGGCCGCCCTACCAGGGCCTGGCCAGCTTCCAGCCCGCCGACGCGCGGTGGTTCTTCGGCCGGACCGCGCTGACCGACCGGCTGGCGGCGATGGCTACCGCCGCGGGGGCCGATGGCCGGCCGCTGATGCTGGTCGGTGCGTCCGGCTCGGGCAAGTCGTCGCTGCTGCGCGCGGGCCTGATCCCCCGGCTGATCGGCCCGGACAGCACAGCCGGCGCGACGGGCGCGGATAGCGCGCACGGCACGGGCGGGGCCAGCGGCGCGGGCGGGCGACGCGGGCCGGTCCCGACGGCTGGCCCTGCTCACCCCGGGCCGGCGGCCGCTGGCCGCACTGGCCGGCCAGCTGGCCCAGCTGACCTGGGGCGAGGCCGCGGGCGGGGAGGGCCAGCAGAGCGGGTCGTGGCTGGAGACCGCGCTGCGCGACGACCCGGCCGCGGCGGCCGGGCTGCTGCCGGTGCGGGACCCAGCCGAGCAGCCGGTGATCGTGGCCGACCAGTTCGAGGAGGTCTTCACCGACTGCCCGGACGAGGACGAGCGGCGGGCGTTCATCTGGTCGCTGTGCGCACTGTCAGGCCGCGCGGTGGTCGCGATCGCGCTGCGGGCCGACTTCTACGAGCACGCGCTGCGCTACCCGCAGCTGTCCGCCGCGCTGCAGGACCGGCAGGTGGTGCTGGGCCCGATGTCGCCGTCCCAGGTCCGCTCGGCGATCCTGGGACCGGCCCGGCTGGCCGGGCTGACCGTGGCCGACGGGCTGGTCGAGCTGCTGCTGTCCGACCTGGCCCCGCGGGCCGCGAGCCGCAGCCTGGACGCGGACGCGCACGAGGCCGGCGCGCTGCCGCTGCTGTCGCACGCGCTGCTGGCCGCCTGGGAGCACAGCCACGGCGGGCGGCTGACCGTAGCGGACTACATGTCCAGCGGCGGCATCAAGGACGCGATCGCGCGGACCGCCGAGCGGGTGTACGCCGACCTGGACCCGGACCAGCGCGACCTGGCCCGGCAGCTGTTCCTGCGGCTGGTGCACGTGGCCGACGACGCGCCGGAGACCCGCAGCACGGTGCGGCTGGCCGACCTGCCCGGCGGCGGGCTGCCGGGCACGCCGGCCGGCGACCTGCTGGACCGGTTCGTCCGGGCCCGGCTGATCAGCACCGGCCCGGGCACCGCGCAGTTCACCCACGACGCGCTGCTGACCGCGTGGCCGCGGCTGCGCGGGTGGATCGACGACAGCCACGAGGACCTGCGGATCCGGCGGCGGGTCAGCGAGGCGGCCCGGGCCTGGGCGCAGACCGGGCGGGACGACGCCGCGCTGCTGCGCGGCGGCCCGCTGGAGGCGGCCCTGGAGTGGGCCGACCGGGAAGGCGACCCGGCCAGCCTGAGCCCGCTGAACCGCGAGTTCATCGCGATGTCCCAGGACCAGGAGGACGTCCGCCGCGAGGCCGAGCGGCGCCGCACCCGGCGGCTGCACAACCTGGTCTCCGCGCTGTCCGCGCTGGTGCTGGTCGCGGCCGGCCTTGCGGTGTACGCGTTCCAGCAGCGGCACGCGGCCAGCGCCGCGCAGAGCAGCGCGATGGCGGCCAGCCAGGACGCGCAGCAGGCCAGGAACTACGCCAACTCCCGCGAGGTGGCGATCGAGGCCGCGCAGCAGCGCAAGCACAACGTGGCCCTGGCCGCGCAGCTCAGCCTGGCCGCGTTCCAGATCGCGCGGACCCCGCAGGCCCGGTCCAGCCTGCTGGACTCCACCGGCACGCCGGCCGCGGCCCAGATCACCGACTCCGGCGCGCAGATCTCCGCGGTCAGCCTCAGCCCGGACCGCACGGTGCTCGCGGTGGCCGCGGTGGACGGCTCGCTGAAGCTGTGGGACGTGGCCAACCCCGGCCGGCCCGGCCCATCGGCCGGCCGCTGATCGGCCCGAACGCCGGGCTGCCGCTGCACGCCGCGGTGTTCAGCCCGGACGGGCGGCTGCTGGCCGTGGGCGGCGACGAAGGACTGGTCCGGATCTGGGACGTGACCAGCCCGGCCCGCCCGGTGGAGCGCCCGGCGCTGCGCGGGCCCCGGGCCGGGGTGGACACGCTGGCGATCAGCCGCCGCGGGCTGCTGGCCGTGGACGGCGCGGACAACCGGATCCGGCTGTGGGACATCCGCGGGCAGTACGGGGCCCGCCCCGCCGCGGTCGTGCCCGGGCCGCGCGGCCCGGCTCATGCGCTGGCCTTCAGCCCGGACGGCACGCTGCTGGCGGCGGCCGGCACCGGCCGGCCGGTGCAGCTGTGGCACGTGACCGACCCGGCCCACCCGGTCGCGGGCAGTGTCCCGGGGCCGGGGCCGTCCGCGCCGGTCAGGTCGGTTGCCTTCAGCCCCAACGGGCACCTGCTGGCCGCGGGTGACGCCAGCGGCCGGATCTGGCTGTGGCCGGTGACGAGGGCCGGCCAGGCGCGGCCCGGCGGCTCGCCGCTGTCCAGCGATGACCACGCGGTCAACGCGGTCGCGTTCAGCCCGGACGGACGGTGGATCGCGGCCGGCGGGGACAGCCAGGCGGGGGTGTGGGACCTGGCCAGCCGGACGCTGACCGCCACGCTGCCGCACCCGCAGAAGGTCACGTCGCTGACCTGGGACGGCAGCAAGGAGCTGATCACCGGCGGCGGCGACGGCGTGGTCCGGGCGTGGGCGCTGCCCTCCCCCGTGCTGCTGACCGGCTCCCCGGTCAGCACGGTCGCGCTCAGCCGGCTGACCGGGCTGCTCGCGGCGGGCGGCGCCCAGCTGCAGCTGTGGGACCCGCGCACCCGCCAGCTGCTGGCCGCGCGGCCCGCGCCGGGCACCGGCCGGCAGGTCAGCGCGGTGGCGTTCGCACCGGACAGCCCGCTGCTGGCGGCCGGCTACGGCAACGGCACGTTCCGGCTGTGGGACGCGGACGGCCGCCTGGTGCCGGCGGGCAAGGCGAGTCCGCGCGTCCACGCTGAACCTGGTCGAGTCGATCGCGTTCAGCCCGGACGGCAAGGTGCTGGCCACCGGCGGGGACGACGGCACGCTGCGGCTGTGGGACGTGTCCGACCCGGCGCAGCCACGGCAGCTCGCGATCTTGCGTAATCCGGATCTGTCCATCGTGCTTGTCGGCGGCGTTCAGCCCGGACGGCACGGTCCTCGCCGCGGCCAGCTCCGACTACGTCACCCGGCTGTGGGACGTGTCCGACCCGCATCACCCGTACCGGTTCGGGCGGCCGCTGACCGGGCCGGCCAGCTACGCGTCGTCGGTCGCGTTCAGCCCGGACGGGCGGACGCTGGCGATCGGCAGCGCGGACCAGACCGTGCGGCTGTGGGACGTGTCCGTGCCGGGCCGGCCGCAGCGCCTGGGCAAGCCGCTGACCGGCCCGAACGGGTACGTGTCGTCGGTCGCGTTCAGCCCGGACTCGGGCGTGCTGGCGGCCGGGGTGACCGACGGCACGGTCTGGATGTGGAGCGTGCGCACCCCGGCCCGGCCGTCGCTGCTGGCGACGTTGTCCGGCCCGGCTCACCAGGTCGACTCGATCGCGTTCAGCGCCAACGGCGGGACGCTGGCCGCGGGCAGCGCGGACGGCACGATCCGGCTCTGGCAGACCACGCCGCAGGCCGCGGAGCAGCTGGTGTGCGCGATGGCCGGGCAGCCGATGTCGGCCGCGCAGTGGGCCAGCTACCTGCCCGGGGTCAGCTACCACCCGCCCTGCCGCTAGGGCCCTTCCGCCCCGGGTTACGGTGATGTGCGTGACCGGTGACGAGGATGCGCGGGCGGCCAGCCTGCGGGCCGCGCAGGCCAAGGCGGCCGAGCTGTTCGACGCCGTGGGCCGCCGGGGCCTGATCGCCCCCGGCGTCACCGAGC
This sequence comes from uncultured Actinomycetes bacterium, assembly GCA_963770375.1. Classification (GTDB taxonomy): domain Bacteria; phylum Actinomycetota; class Actinomycetes; order Streptosporangiales; family Streptosporangiaceae; genus DASVBE01. Next base: position 179,288 of record CAVYPM010000022.1, read on the forward strand.
GGCAGGCCAGCGACGCGGTCAGGGACCTGGCCGCGGAGATGTTCGGGATCCGCCGGTACTGGCACAAGCGTGTCGTCCGGGCCGGCCCCAACACCCTGCAGCCGTACCGGCAGAACCCGCCGGACCGGGTGATCGAGGCCGACGACATCGTGTTCGCCGACTTCGGGCCGATCTTCGAGGAGTGGGAGGCCGACTTCGGCCGGACGTTCGTGCTCGGCGACGACCCGGTCAAGCACCGGCTCGCGGCCGACCTGCCGGTGGCGTTCGCAGCCGGGCGGGCGTACTTCGAGTCGCACCCGGGCATCAGCGGCGAGGAGCTGTTCGCTTACGTGCGCGGGCTGGCCGCCGAGGCCGGCTGGGAGTACGGCGGCCCGCACGCCGGGCACCTGGTCGGCGAGTTCCCGCACGAGAAGATCAACGGGGACGAGATCGAGTCGTACATCGCGCCGGGCAGCACGGAGCCGATGCGGCGCACCGACCGTACGGGCCGGGACTGCCACTGGATCCTGGAGATCCACTTCGTGGACCGTGACCGCCAGATCGGCGGCTTCCACGAGGAGCTGCTCGACCTGTAGATCCGTATCCGGAATATCCTGACTCGGAATATCTGTGCCGCTATGCTGGCTCAATGGACGCTGCGCGTGACCTTGGCACGCCGGGCAGCCCTGGGGCCCCGCTGGCGACGGAGGCGGTGCTGGCGGTCCTCCGGACCAGCTCGTGGCTGCTGGCCGAGCTGCAGCCGGTGTTCACCGCGCAGGGCATCAGCGCGACCAGGTTCGACGCGCTGGAGGTCATCGCCCGGTGCGGCACCGGGGTCAGGCCCGCCGAGCTGCGCGACCGGCTGCACCTTCCCGCGCAGACCGTCACCGGCGTGCTCGATCAGCTGGAAGCGGCCGGCCTGGTGCGCCGGTCCCGGCATCCGGCCGACCGGCGGAGCATCCTGGTGTCGGCGACCGACGCCGGGCGGGCTGTCCTGGACCGGATCTGCCCGCCGCTCATCGAGATCGAGGAGGACTGCCTGGCCGCGCTCAGCCCGGCCGAGCAGCAGCAGCTGGCTGGCCTGCTGGGCCGGGTCCAGGACCGGATCGCCCGCCGCCGGGCGGCCAGGAACGGGAGCTGACGCGATGGACTGGAAGCTGGAAGTTGTGGTCGTCCCGGTGCGCGACGTGGACGCGGCCAAGGAGTTCTACCTCAGCAAGCTGGGTTTCCGGCTGGACGCCGACACCCAGCCCAGCCCGTCGCTGCGGGTGGTGCACATGACCCCGCCCGGGTCGGCCTGCTCGGTGGTGATCGGCCCGGTGCTGATCACCGGGACGGAGGAGCAGCGGGCCGCCCCGTCGCTGCAGCTGGTCGTGACCGACCTGGAAGCGGCCCGCGCCGAGCTGACCAGCCGGGGCGCGGCCGTGTCGGACATCCAGGTTCTCGACCCCAGGGACGGCGGCCGGTTCGTGTTCTTCAGCGACCCGGACGGCAATAACTGGGCCGTTCAGGAAGTGAAGGACCGGGTCGGCGCTGTGCTAGCCGCTCGCTGAGGGCCGCCATGAGCCAGTACTGCTGGCTCCGCCGGCGGTTACCGGCGCGAGGGGTCCAGCTGGCTGGGGCCGACGTGCTGGTCCAGCCAGGCCTGCAGGGGCTCGGTGGCGAGCAGGAAGTCGACCACCCGGGTCTCGGCCGCGGAGGTGGACATCCAGGCGGCCACCGGCCACTGCCGCCAGCCGATCAGGCCCTTCAGCCGGAGCAGGCCGATCCGCGGGTGGTCCCTGTCGAACCCGCGCGGTGCGGTCTTCAGCTGGTCGTGCGCGGTGATCTCGATCCCGGCGGCCTGGGCCTCGCTGGTGAGCCGGACCACCTCGGACCCGGCCGGGTCGGTGTCCACCGCCCGGCGGTATCGCTCGAGCTGGTCGGGGGCCATCATGTACATGCCGCGCCCGGCGGCCAGGCCGGCCGCGGAGAACTGGATGTAGCCCCCGCCGGACAGGGTGGCCCCGATCGCGGTCTTGTACGGGGACTTGTCGGCGCTGAACCTGACGTCACGGTTGGGCCGGAAGATCCGGCCCGGACCGAACCGGCCGGACAGTTCCTCCAGCAGTTCCTCCATCGGGCGGAGCACGGCCTCGGAGTAGACCGCCTTGTGGGCGTGCCAGTACTCGCGGGAATTGTCCTCTTCCAGGCCGTCGTAGAACTCGACGGCCTGCGCGGGCCAGCCGTTGAACGCCATCTGCCGATCGTAGTAGCCGTGCGCGGGGGGCCGGGCCTGGCCTACTGTCATCCCGAAGCGGTCAGAGCGGCCCGGTGGGGAGCGGACATGACCAGGGAAGACGTAGCCCGCTGGATAACCGGGTACGAACGGGCCTGGCGCGCGCCGGGCACCGAGGCACTGGGGGATCTGTTCACCAGGGACGCGGCTTACCGGCCGGGCCCGTACGAGGACTGGGTCACCGGTCTGGCCGCGATCGAGGTCATGTGGGACGCCGAGCGCGACGGCCCGGACGAGGCCTTCCTGATGACCAGCGAGGTCCTGGCGGTGGACGGGGCGACCGCGGTGGCCCGGGTCGAGGTCTGGTACGGCGACCCGGGCGAGCAGGAGTACCGGGACCTGTGGGTCATGCGGTTCGCCGCGGACGGGCTCTGCGAGTCGTTCGAGGAATGGCCGTTCTGGCCCGAGCAGTCCACGGTGGCGTCCGGCGACGACAGCTGAGGGGCAGACCATGACCATCAAGCGAACCAGCGCGGGCGCGGGCCTGCCGGCCGGGTTCCCGTTCAGCCTGGCCAGCGCGGCCAACGGCATCGTGTACATCAGCGGGATGCCCGCGCTCGGCGCGGACGGGAAGTTCGCCCCTGGCACGTTCGCCGAGGAGGCGGGGCGGGCCTGGGCGAGTGTCCTGGCCATCGCCGCGGCGAGCGGCTGCGGTCCCGGGGACCTGCTGTTCGTGCAGGTGCTGCTGGCCGACATCGGCGACTACGCCGAGCTGAACCAGTGGTGGCAGGCCCAGTTCCCGGACCCGGCCCGGGCGCCGGCGCGGCTGACCTTCCAGGCCGGCGCGCTGCCGTTCGGCGCCAAGGTCGAGTTCCAGGCGGTGGCGGCCACGCCAGAGCCGGGCCGCTGACATGCCCCGCACGCCGGCCGGCCGGCGTGCCGGGGACCGGGGCCCGCGCCCCCGGCACCGTATAAATAACAAATCGATCCTGGGCGGGGCGGGGCCTAGCCTGTGCCGGTGAGCACGGCGCGGCTGATCCTTATCGACGGCATGATCGGTGCGGGGAAGTCGACTCTCGCGCGGGACCTGGAGACCTGGCTGACCGGCCGGGACGAGAAGGCGCAGGCCTACAACGAATTCGCGGACGACCACCCGATCCGCACCCAGGCGATCGACCGGCTGCGGGTCGCGTTCGCCGGCGGGCTCGACCCGGCCGCGTCGGCGGCGGCCGCCGCGGAGCCGGCCGACTTCTCCGGCGGCCCGGGCGGCTACCCGCCGGGGCAGTGGCGCGCGCTGGCGCAGCGCTGCCTGAGCGGCCCGGAGACGGTCATCCTGGAGAGCACGTTCCTGCAGAACTCGGTGCTGCCCGCGTTCACCGGCGGCGCGCCGGCTGACGAGGTGACCGGCCTGTTCAGCGCGATCGAGGAGGAGGCCGCGGCGGCCGCGCCGTTCCTGGTCTACCTGCGGCCGTCGGACATCGCGGCCGCGATTGCCGAGGTGCACCGGGACCGGGGCGAAGCGTGGGCCGCGCAGAACATCGCCTGGGTGCGGGCCCGGCCGTGGGCCGCCGGGCGGGACCTGCACGGCCGCGAGGCGGTCATCCAGCTGTACCGGGAGTGGGAGCAGGTCGTCGACGCCCTGTTCGCCCGGCACCCGTTCGGCAAGATCATGGTGGTCGACCCGCAGCAGGACCGGGCCGCGGCGCTGCGTCTGGTCCAGGCGGCGCTGCGGCCCGAGGGCGGGCGGGAGCGCGGGCCCGTGCCTAGCTCCACCGGGCCTACGTCCACCGGATGAGGATCTCCTCGCGCCGGAAGGTGGCCCGGGCGGCCGCGAACAGCATGACGTCGAGGACCGCCAGCGCGCCCGCGATCACGGCCAGCGTAGGCCGGTCCAGGGTCACGGCGCCGATCTGGGCCGCCACGTAGACGCCGGCGAAGGGCAGCACGGACAGGGTGGCCAGCTGGTGCACCGGGCGGACGTCGCTGAGCCGGGACGAGATCAGCACGCTGTACTCCACGCCAAAGACCGCGGCGAGAGGCGCCACCAGGCCCACAATCAGCATCGCGGTCGCGTTCGGGAAGTAGAGCCGCCCGAGCTCGCCTCTGGTCAGCTCGTCGCACAGGGCCATGAACAGCACGGACGCGGCCCACACAGCGGCGATCGGGGGCAGGAACGCGGCCAGGCCCTTGCCCGCCAGCACCTCGCCGTCGGTGACCGGGGTGGCCAGCAACGGCTCCAGGCTGCGCTCGATCTTCTCGCCGACCAGGCTGTAGGAGGCGATCGCGGTGGGCAGCAGCGCGGCGATGATGACGAAGTAGAACGTGAAAGCATCCAGCACCCGGGGCAGGAGCACGGCCGGCACGCCCTGGTGCCCGGCGCCGGTGAACCGGGCCAGCAGCGGCGGCCCGATGGCGATGACCAGCGGGAAGATCACCAGGGACAGCCGGGCGCTGCGCTTGGTGATCGTGATGCGCAGGTCCTTGGCGGCGATCGTGGCCACGTTGCGTGCGCTCATTGCGGGCCTCCTGGCTTCGTGCCTTCGAGCTGCGTTCCTTCGAGCTGAGTGACTCTGGGTTCCGTGCTTCCTGCGCCTCCGAGCAGCGTCAGGTAGGCCTCCTCCAGCGAGGTGGTGGCCTCGGTGACGAACCGGATCCGGCCGCCCGCCGCGACGATGGCCGCCACCAGCGCCGGGTTGTCCCGGCCGGGGTCGCCGACCGGGACCGCGACGGTGCCGCCGCCGCTGGTGGCGCCGCTGGTGACCTCGACCGGCCCGGCCGCGACCGCCCGGGCCGCCGTCACCACCGCGTCGGTCACCTCGGCGAGCTGCACCCGCGTCACGTGGCCGGGCCGGCCGGCGCGCAGCTCCGACGGCGGCCCGGCCGCGAGCAGCCGGGTGTGCAGGACGCCGACCCGGTCGCAGATCCGGTCCGCCTCGTCCAGCAGGTGGGTGCTGAGCAGGATCGTCCGCCGTTCCCGGCGGAGCTCGAGCAGGAAGTCGCGGACGGTCTTGGCGCCCTCCGGGTCGAGGTTCGCGGTCGGCTCGTCCAGGAACAGCACCGGCGGGTCGTGGATCAGCGCGCGGGCGATGGCCAGCCGCTGCCGCATGCCCTTGGAGAACGTGCGGGCCGGCGCGTCCCGCCGGTCCCACAGGCCCAGCAGGGTCAGCAGCTTCTCGGTGCGGTCCGCACGCAGCGCGGCGGGAACCTGGTAGAGGCGGCCGTAGAAGTCCAGGGTGCGGGCCGCGGACAGGTCCGGGTAGAGCCCCGGTTCCTCCGGCAGGAGGCCGATCGCGCCGCGCAGCTTCCTGGCGTCGTCCGGGTCGCTGAGCCGGAAGCCCGCCACGGTGGCGTCGCCGGAGGTGCGGCCGATCAGGCCGGACAGCATCCGGACCGTGGTGGTCTTGCCGGCGCCGTTCGGGCCGAGCAGCCCGAACACCTCGCCCTCGGCGATCGTGAGGGTCAGCCGGTCGACGGCGGTGGTGCTCCCGAACGTCCGGGTCAGCTCCTGGGTTTCGATCATGGCGTCCTCCGCCCCGTGTTGGCCAGCACCGTGTTTGCCAGCACCGTGTTTGCCGGTATCGCGTGTTGCCAAGAAAAACTGATATCACTATGCTAGACACGTGGTATCAGACAGGTCAATCGGAGGTGGTCAGGATGACCGCGGAGTCCCCTGCTGTTCGAGCCGGCCGTACGGGCTGCTACCGGGGCGATGACCGAGCGCGAGGCCTGGTCCTGGCCCGGCGTGACGGTCCTGGTCATCGGCATCGCGAGCGTGCTGGGCGGGGTCGCCCTGTTTATCTTTGGCACCGGTCTGAGCAACGGCGCGGGCAAGATCACGGTGATCCTGCTGGCCGTCCTGATCCTCATCGCGGCCGCGCTGCTGCTGAGGGGGCTGACCGCGGTAGTGGCCGGCGAGGCGCGGGTGGTTCAGCTGTTCGGCCGGTACCGGGGCACGATCCGGGCGCCGGGCCTGCACTGGGTGAACCCGATCGCCGAGCGGCGCAAGGTGTCGACCCGGATCCGCAACCACGAGACGCCGGTCGCGAAGGTCAACGACGCCGACGGCAACCCGATCGAGATCGCCGCGGTGGTGGTGTGGCAGGTGCGCGACACCTCCCGGGCGATCTACTCGGTGGACGACTTCGTCCAGTTCGTGGCCACTCAGACCGAGACCGCGGTCCGGCACATCGCGTCCCGCTACGCCTACGACACCCGGGGCAGCGGCGCGCTGTCGCTGCGGGACAATGCCGAGGAGATCACCCAGCGGCTGTCCGGGGAGATCGCCGAGCGGGTCGGCCCGGCCGGCGTGCAGATCATCGAGTCCCGGCTGACCCGGCTGTCCTACGCGGCCGAGATCGCCCAGGCCATGCTGCGCCAGCAGGCGGCCAGCGCGGTGGTCGGCGCGCGGATGCGGATCGTGGAGGGCGCCGTCGGGATGGTCCAGCTGGCCCTGCAGCGGCTCGAGGAAGAGGACGTAGTGACGCTGGACGAGGAGCGCAAGGCGGCCATGGTGTCCAACCTGCTGGTGGTGCTGTGCAGTGAGCAGGCCACCCAGCAGGTGGTGAACACCGGCTCTCTCTACCAGTGACGGCGGGCACGGTTCCCTGGTGAGCGAGCGCAAGGGTGTGCTGCTGCGGCTCGACCCGGCCGTCCACGACGCACTGGCCCGGTGGGCGGCCGACGAGCTGCGCAGCACCAACGCCCAGATCGAGTTCCTGCTCCGCCGGACGCTGGCCGAGGCCGGGCGGCTGCCCAGGCAGGCGGGGCCGATGCGCCGCCCGGGCCGCCCGCGCGGTGGCGGTGGTGGCGGCGGCGAGGGCACCGGCGAGAGCTAGCCGATCGTGATCGCGTCCAGCCGTTCCTTGAGGAAGGCCGCGGAGACCACCGGGCCGTAGTCGCTGCGCCGGCCCACCGGCGGCTTCAGCGCCTCGATCACCGCGTCGTGGTCGGCTTCGTAGAAGTAGACCAGCGAGACCAGGTCCTCGTCCGGCGCCTCGGCCTGGGGCGGCAGCACCCGGTGCCGGTTGGACTTCCACCGGCTGCCGCTCCAGCGGGCCAGCAGGTCACCGGTGTTGATGGTGAACGCCCCCGGCACGAACGGCGCGTCCTGCCAGCCGTCCTCCTCGGTCCACACCTGAAGGCCGCCCTTCCCGGGCTCGCGGTCCAGGACGGTGACCGTGCCGAAGTCGGTGTGCGGCCCGATCCGGTACTGCCCCGGCTCGGGCACCCCGGCGACGTCCATCGGCGGGTACCAGTTGATGTTCATGGTGTGCGTGGCGTGCCCGGTGTACCGGGTGAAGAAGTCCCGGTCCAGCCCGAGCGCGGCGGCGCACAGCACCAGCAGCTCGTCGGACAGCTCGCGCATCCGGGCCAGGTAGGTGATCACGGCCGGCTCCAGCCCGGGCACCTCGGCCGGGTACCGGTTGGGCTGGAACCAGTACCCGTCCACCTCCGGGTCGCCGGTCTGCTGGTCCGCGCCGACCGCGAACGACTCCTTGAGGTCCGGCGGGGTCTCCGTGCCCTCGGCGTACCCGTTCGCCTCCACCCCCGGCGGCAGCCAGCCGCGGCCGCCCACGGTGACCGCGTACCGCTGCTTGACGCCGGCCGGCAGCGCGAAGAACGCGCGGGCGTGGGCCCGCACCCGGGCCCGCAGCTCCGGCGCCACGCCGTGCCCGGTCACCAGGAAGAACCCGATCCGCTGCAGGGCCTCGTCCACCTGCGCGGCCACGCCGGCCCGGTCGTGGCGGCCGCCGCCGAACCAGGGCTCGAGATCGATCACGGGAACGGACGTCGGCATGCTCGGCTCCGGGGTCATCGCCGCAGGTCTGCGCAAGTCGCGCCTGCCGTCATGGTAACGCCGGCCGCCGCCCTCGCCGCTCTGGCTAGCGGGCGGCGAGGCTGTGCTGGTGGACCCAGGCGGCCAGGTCGCGGCCGGCCAGGGCGGCGGCCAGCAGGTCGGGGAACGCGTCCGGGGTGCAGGCGAACGCCGGGATGCCCAGCGCGGCCAGCGCGGCGGCGTTGTCCGCGTCGTACACCGGCGCGCCCTCGTCGGAGAGGGCGAGCAGGACCACGACCGTGACGCCGGCCGCGGTCATCGCGCTGAGCCGGGAAAGCATCTGGTCCCTGACCCCGCCCTCGATGAGGTCGGAGATCAGCACGAACAGCGTGTCCCGCGGCGCTTTGATCAGCCCCTGGCAGTACGCGAGGGCCTGGTTGATGTCGGTTCCGCCGCCGAGCTGGGTGCCGAACAGCACGTCGACCGGGTCGGGCAGGCGGCCGGTCAGGTCGGCCACCGCGGTGTCGAACGCCACCAGCGAGGTGCGCAGCGTCCGGATCGAGGCGAGCACCGCGCCGAACACCGACGCGTACACGACCGAGGGGGCCATCGACCCGGATTCGTCGATGGCCAGCACCACGTCGCGGGCCACGGCCTGGCGCTGGCGGCCGTAGCCGACCAGCCGCTCGGGGATCACCGTGCGGTAGCCGGGCTGGTAGCGGGACAGGTTCGCGGCGATCGTCCGGTTCCAGTCCAGGTCGCGCAGCCGGGGGCGGCGGGTGCGGGCGGAACGGTTCAGCGCCCCGGACACCGCCGCGCGGGTGCGGTCCGCGATCCGCCGCTCCACCTCGGCGACCACCGCCGCGACCACCTGCCGCGCGGTCGCCCGGGTCGTTTCCGGCATCACCTTGCTCAGGCTGAGCAGCGTGCCGGCCAGGTGCACGTCGGGCTCGACGGTGCGCAGCAGCTCCGGTTCCAGCAGCAGCTCGGCCAGGCCCAGCCGGTCGATCGCGTCCCGCTGCATGATCTGCACGACCGTGGCCGGGAAGTAGCGGCGGATGTCGCCGAGCCAGCGCGCCACCGACGGCGCGGACGCGCCAAGACCGGCCGACCGCGGGCGGCCGTGCTCGGGCGGCCCGGCGTCGTACAGCGCGGTCAGCGCCCCGTCGGCGGCCTGCCCGGCCGGGCCCAGCCGCCCGGCCGCGCCCAGGCCCGCCGCGGCCGGCTCGCCGAGCAGCAGCCGCCAGCGCCGCAGCCGCTCCGCCCCCGGTGCCTCGTCGATCCCCTCCGCCCCCGGCGCGCCGTCCTCGAACCCGTCCGCGCCAGGCCCGCCGGGCCCGCCGGGCCCGTCGTCGTCCCACCAGCCGCCCGTCACCGCTCACCGCCGAGGATCAGCGCCATCGTGCCCAGCACCCCGGCCGCCCGGCCCGGGTCAGCCGGCTCGCCCACCGCACCCGGCCGCGGCCCGGTGCCGTCCAGGTGCCGCACGGCCTCGGCGATGTTGCCGCGCTCGGCGGCCGAGTACCCGCTGAACGCCCGCCGCAGCAGCGGCGCCGCGGCCAGGAACTCCCGCTCCCCCAGACCCGCCACCCACCGGTCGAGCACCGCCAGCAGGTCCCGGTCGTGCACCAGCAGCAGGCCGCTGCCGGACAGGAACCCCTCCGCCCAGGCGGCCTGCCCGGCCGCGGGCACGCCCGCGGTCAGCTGGACCGCCAGCCGGCCCGCGGCCTCGGCCGGCGGCAGCGCACCGGAGTCGGCCAGCAGCCGGACCACCCGCCCGGCCAGCAGGCCGTGCACGTCGCGGCGCCCGGCCAGCGCGGTCAGCGCCGCGGTCCACAGCGCGTGGGCGGCCCGTCCCCGGCCGGACTGAGCGTGCAGCCCGACCGCGGCGTGCATCCGGTCCACGGCCGCGCGCAGCGCCAGCGCGGCGGCGTCGGCCAGGCCGCCGGCCACCGCGGCCAGGCCCGCGCAAACCCGCGCGGTGAGCGCGTCCGCCACCGCGGCCAGCGCGGTCGTGTCGGTGTCCCGCACGTCGCCGTACCGGGCCGCGCGGACCAGCGCGGGCACCGCCGCCATCAGGCCGGTGACGTCGCCGTGCTGCGCGGCCCTGGCGTCCAGCGCGGCCAGCACCGGGCCGAGCGCGCCGGGCAGGTCGGCCAGCAGCACCTGCTCGACCGCCTGGGTGACCGCGGCCAGGTCACCGGCCGACGCCGCGGCGGCGGTGATCTTCGCCTCGGCCGCGGCCGCCACGGTGGTCCCCCACCGCGCGGCGTCGATGATCGCCACGGACAGCTCGGGGTGCCACGCCAGGACCCACGTCTCGCGGAACGTTCCGGTGCTGCTGACCAGGTCCCCGGTTCGCTCGCCCCACGCGATTCCGAGCACCGAGAGGCGGTGCAACAGTACGGAGCGGGCCCTTCCGTTAGGAGTACGGAGGTCGAGTGCGATGGTCTGGCTGTCCGGGCTGATCTTCAGCTTCACGGAACGGGCCCGGGCGCGCAGGTCGCGTTCCAGCGGCACGGCCGGGGCGGTGTCGGGGACCGCGCCGAGCCGCTCGCCGACGACCAGGTCCCGGGTCACGAACGCGGCGGCGAAATCGTCGCCGTCGCACATCACGGCCTTGGCCGCATCGGTGACCTCGGCCAGCCCGGCCAGCGGCCGGCCGCGCAGCGCGGCCAGCGCCTCGGCCAGCCGGACCGCGTCGATCACGTGGGCCGACGACACCGGCAGGTCGTGGCTGCGGAGCAGCCGGGCCACCTTGATCATCCAGCGCTCGATGACCTGGTCGGGGGTGGTGAACAGGTGGTGATACCAGCCGGGTGAGGTGATCCCGGCGCCGTAGCCGGACGACGTGGCCAGCCGGGCGTGGGTCCACGGCACCCAGGCCAGCGCGACCCGGCGCCGGGGCAGGCCGCGGAGCAGCGCGGCGTCGGCGGTGGCCGTCTCTCGCGGGCCGGCCAGCGCCGGGGCGTGCCAGGCGCCGCAGATCACCGCGACCGGGCGGCTGTCCGCGGCGGTGTCCCGCAGGGCGGCGCGGACCGCCTGCCGCATGTGCGCCTCGCGGCGCTGCTCGAGCAGGGCCGCGTCCGGCGAGACGGCGGGCGGGTCGGCCCGCAGTTCGGCCATGGCCTCGGTGAGCGCGGCGAACGGCGGCTGCCCGGCCAGCCGGGACTCGATCACGTCCTCCCACCAGCGCTCCGGGTCGTCGTACCCGGCCGCGGTGGCGAGCCGGGCGACCGGGTCCCCGCGCACCGGGTCCTGGCCGTCCGCCGCGGGGCCCGGCCCGTCCCCCGCGGTGGCCGGCCCGTTCTGGTCATCGTCCTCGTCCGCCGGCGCGTCACCGGCCTCGCGGCCGGGCGCGAGCTGGACCGAGGCGGGCAGGTCGCAGAACCTGGCGGGCACGTCGTGCGCGACCGCCCAGGTGAGCGCCTGCCACTCCGGCGAGAACACCGCGAACGGCCAGAACGCCGAGGTCCACGGCGCCTCCGGGGCGTAGGCCAGCAGCGCGACCGGCGGGACCAGGCCCGGGTCGGCGGCCAGGCCGAGCACCGGCGCGGCGTCGGCCGGGCCCTCGATCAGCACCGCCGCGGGCTTGAGCCGGTCCAGTTCGGCGCGCACGGACCGGGCCGAGCCGGGCCCGTGGTGCCGGATGCCCAGCACGGCCACCCGGCCGTGCTGCGCTAGCCGAGCCCGGCTCACTCCCGGGCCGCTAGGAGGCGCTGCCTTCCCTCCTCGCTCCTTCGGCGCTCCTTCGTCGCGCCGGAGTCGCTCGTCAGTCCAGGCAGCGCCGCGGCCCTCACGTTCGCCGGGCTGGCCGCGGCGGCCGGGTCCCGTCACCCGCCGGCCTCGCGGCAGGCCCGGTAGAAGTCATCCCAGCCGGGCCGGCCGCGGACCACGGCCTCCAGGTACTCGCCCCACACCACGGCGTCGGTGACCGGGTCCCTGATCACCACGCCGAGCAGGCCGGCCGCCACGTCGGCGGGGCGCAGCACCCCGTCGCCGAAGTGCGCGGCCAGCGCGATACCGCTGGTCACCACCGAGATCGCCTCGGCCGGGGACATGGTCCCGGTGGGCGACTTGATCCTGGTCCGGCCGTCTGCGGTGAGCCCGGACCGCAGCTCGCGGAACACGGTCACCACCCGGCGGATCTCCTCCAGCGCCTCCGGCACGTCGGGCAGGTCGAGGGCCTGGCCGAGCTCGGCGACCCGGCGGGCCACGATGCTGACCTCCTCGTCCTCGCTGGCGGGCAGCGGGAGGACGACCGTGCTGAACCGGCGGCGCAGCGCCGAGGAGAGGTCGTTCACGCCGCGGTCCCGGTCGTTGGCGGTGGCGATGACCGAGAACCCCTTCGCGGCCTGGATCTCCGTGCCCAGTTCGGGCACCGGCAGGGTCTTCTCGGACAGGATCGTGATCAGCGCGTCCTGCACGTCCGACGGGATCCGGGTGAGCTCCTCGATCCGGGCGATCCGGCCCTCGGCCATCGCGGTCAGCACCGGGGAGGGCACCAGGGCGGCCCGGCTGGGTCCCTCGGCCAGCAGCCGGGCGTAGTTCCAGCCGTACCTGATGGCTTCCTCGGCGGTGCCCGAGGTGCCCTGGACGAGCAGGGTCGAGTCGCCGGACACCGCCGCGGCCAGGTGCTCGGACACCCAGGTCTTGGCCGTGCCCGGGACACCGAGCAGCAGCAGGGCCCGGTCGGTGGCCAGGGTGGCCACGGCCACCTCGACCAGCCGGCGCGGGCCGATGTACTTCGGCGTGATCGCGGTCCCGTCGGCCAGCACGTCGCCGAGCAGATACCGGACCACCGCCTGGGGCGACATCCGCCATGACGGCGGCCGCGGCCGGTCGTCCGCCGCGATCAGAGCGGCCAGCTCAGCGGCGTAGGCCTGCTCGGCATGCGGCCGCAGGACCTCAAGACCGGCCCCGCCATCCGCAGGCGTCGGCATGGTGGCAGTCAACGAATCTCCTCCAGGAATATGCGGCGCAGCTCGAGGGTCCTGGCCGCCCGGCGCAGCGGGGCCGACCAGGCGGGCGGGCAGCGGCTGGAACCGGCCAGCCGGGCCAGTTCCCCGGCCGGGCCGTCCGGGGACTCTGTGCTGCCCGGGCTGCCCGGCGGGCCGGGGCGGCCGGCGGGCTCCGGGTTCAGGCAGCGGGCCGCGGCGGTGGCCAGGGCGGCCGGGGAATGGGACCGGTGCGGCGCGGCGACGGCCGCCCGCAGCGCGCCGATGACGGCGCGGGCCAGTTCGTCCGGCCAGGGCGGCGCGCAGGCCGCGGCGGCCGCCACCGCGTCCGGGGCGGCGCCGGACCGGGCCAGCAGCGCGGTGGCCCGGGCCACCCGGGCGGCCGGCGACAGCACGTCGGCCAGCTGGTCGTCGCGGGGCCAGGCGTACTGCGGGCGGCCCGCGGCGCCGTCCGGCGGGCCCACGGCGAGCAGCGCTTCCGCCCAGGCCGAGCTGGCCTGCCAGAGCGCCGCCAGACGCCAGCCCGCGTGCACATCCGTGCGCAGGTCATTCCGGACCGGCAGGGTCACGAGCCGCTCCGGCGCCAGGCCGAATTCGGCGGACCAGCGCCCGAGCGGGGCGCCCGCGATCAGCTGCGTCAGCTGCCAGGCGGGCGCGGCCACGCCGCGCGGCGGGGAGGCGGCGATCCCGTCCCTGTCGGGCGGCCCGCTGTCCGGCAGCCGGACGGCCAGCCGCTGACCAGGCCCATGGCCTTCGACCCGGAGCAGCCCGGCAGCCCGGGCCGCGGCCCGGCGGCTGAAGTCCGAGCCGGGCAGCTGGGTGAGCAGCCAGCGGGCCCGGGCCCGGACCGCGCCCTTGGGGTCGTCGAGGGCGTGCTCCAGGAACTCCTCGTCGGCCAGGGACAGCCCGGTAACCAGAACAGCGAGCAGCCGCGCACGGTCCTCGCCGGTCTCGGTCTGGCCAGCCGGCCGCGAGCAGGTCACGGCCCGCAGCCGGGTCCCGCCGCCGCAGCCCGGTGAGGTAGCCAATCCGCTCACCCCGCCCGCCGGCCCGCCACACGTCGCCGGCCGGGGCCTCTTCCCCGGCCGCCGCCAGCTCGGCGGCCAGGGCCTGCTGCCAGTCCGGGCGCCGGGCGGCCAGCCACCGCCCCCGGGCGCCAAGCACCCCGGCCACTGCGGGCCGCAGCCCGGCGTCCCTGACCGCCGCGTCCAGCCAGGCAGGCAGCAGCGGCGCCGGAGCCAGGTAACCGGCCCGCGCCGCCGCCCCCAGAAGGTCGCCGGTCACCGTCGGGCTGGCCGGCCGCAGCCGCTCCAGCGCCTCCACCGCCCGGCCCGGCAGTTCCGGCGCATCATCCACAGCAGGCGGCACCGGCACACTGATCCCGCCCGGCAGACGCACCCCGGCCCGCCGCGCGCTCGCCATCAGCGCCGCCGCCTCCAGCAGGGCGGCAGCCGGATCATCCCGGTCCAGCAGCCCAGCCCGCTCCCCCGCCGGCCCCGCCAGGCCGCTGATCTGCAGAGGCCGCCGCGCCAGGCCGACGGTCGCCGCCGTCACGAGGTCCTCATACTCCAGGCCGGTCACATCCGCACCGCCCACACGAGACCAGCTGGCTGCGGGGCTGACCGGGACGGGAGCCCGGGGCGGGTGGTCATAGGCGGACTGCCTGGTTGTGATGCCAGACCGTCAGGGGGAGGAGGCCATCGGGGGTCCATTCGCCGGCGACGGTGACCGGGGTGCCGGCCGAGACGGCCAGCAGGGACCAGAGATTGACGTCCTGGTTGAGCAGCGGGAGGGCGGTGCCCTCGTGGTCGACCAGGTGCCAGTGGTCCGCGGTCAGCGTGACCGTGCCGGAGACCAGGGCGGGCCAGGTGGTCAGCCAGGGGTCCTGGGCCAGCGCCGCGGCCCAGGTGGCCAGCAGCGCGGCGGCGTCCCCGGCCGGGGCGGGGGCCGGCGCCGGCTCGGGAGCCGCGCGCCGCATACCGACCAGCGCCCGGAGCGGCGGCTGGCCCGGATAGAAATGCAGGTCGGCATGGACCTGGGTGCCGGGAGTGAGCGCGGCGTCTGCGTACAGCCTAAAAATGCCGTTGGGCGCGAACAGGAGCAGCGAGGCGAATCGGCCCGTGCCGCGGCCGCGCAGCCAGATGCGCCGCGCGGGGATCGGCTCGTCCGGCAGGTCGCGGACGGCCAGGACGTGCCACCTGTCGGTGACCGGGGGGCGGGTCAGGACGTCAGCGCGGGCGGTGGTGTAGCCGACGCGGGACCGGACGACGGCGGCCAGGCCGCTGGGCAGCGCCGCCAGGCGGCTGTGGGCGGTGGCCAGGAGGTGGAGCAGCCCGTACTCGGCGAGCAGCCGGGCGGGCCAGTCAGAGTCAGAGCCGGGCCGCGCAGCGAGCCGGCGAAGCACGGCGGCCACGCCGGGGACCTGGGCGTCCACCATCCGGGCGGCCAGCTGAGCCTGAGCCGCGCCCTGGCGGCCGCCCGCGGGGGCCGCGGTCAGGCCGGCCGTGACCTGGTCGCGCAGCCAGGTCTGCAGCTCGGCCAGGCCGGCGGCCACCCGTTCGGCGCGCTGCGCGGCCCGGCGGTCCGCGGCGGCCTGGTCCCTGAGCTGTCGGGCGGGCACGCGGCCACGCTACCGGCCGCCGGCGACAATCCGCGGGCCGTGAACCCGCGGCTCAGCAGACCTTCGGTCACAGTAAGATACTGATCGGCTACCGTACGGCATGACACGCCAGGCAGGAAGCGCGATCGCGCATGCGCCGCGAGCGGGCCGGGCCGGCTGGCCAATTTCCGGCAAAGGTGAACAAATCACCGGAGCGGTCCGTGTTTCAGATGAGCTGTGGCGCTGCGCCGCAGCCGACGTGGCCGGCTCCGGTCTTACGGGACGACGCAGGAGACGAGCGCCGCGCACCAGCCGGCTGCGCCTGGCCCGCGCTGTCCTCTTTGCTGCTTCCCGGCCGCCGCTGACCTGGACCGGCGCCACTTCATCAGCAAAGTGAAGGGACAGTGCCTGTGATGCACCATTCACGGCCCGCCTGGGTCCTGCTGCGCGGCCTGGCGACGCCGCTGGCGCTCGGCGGCGTGCTCGGCGGCCTGGCCGTCGGCCTCGGCCCCGCGGCGGTAGCCTCGGCCGCGGCCTGCCAGGTCAAGGGCAGCCCTCAGCCGGTCAGCCCGGTCAGCGACAGCCAGCTGGCCGGGGTGGCCATGATCACCTCCTGCGACGCCTGGGGCGTGGGCACCCAGAGGGTGAGCGGCGACGGCTCGATGCTCATCGAGCACTTCGACGGCACGGCCTGGAAGGTGGTCAGCGCCCCCGCCCAGGTCTCGTCCGGGGGTGCGCTCGCCTCCGCGAGCGCGGTGTCCACCAGTAACGTCTACGCGGCCGGGTCCATTTTCGTGAACGCCGTGCCAGCCCCGGTCATCGTGCACTGGAACGGCACCGCCTGGGCCCAGGAAACACTGCCCAGCAGCCTGGACGGCCAGGAAGGCCAGCTCCTCGGCATCAAGGCGGTGTCCGCGAACGACGTCTGGGCCGTCGGCGAGACCAACGTGACCGTCAATAGCCCGGTCCACGTCCCGCTGATCCTGCACTGGAACGGCACGGCATGGATCAGCACGCCGGTGCCGCAGATCGGGAACCCCGGCGATGACGTCGTGCTCGACGGGGTGGGCGGCAGCTCCGGCCGCGACGCCTGGGTGGTCGGCAACAGGATCGGCACGCCCCAGGGCACCGTCCCGTTCATCCTGCACTGGAACGGCGTCCGCTGGACCCAGGCGCGGTTCCTCGCGCGCCCGGACTCCGAGCTGGCCAGCGTGTCCGCCACCGGGCCGAACAACGCCTGGGCGGTAGGCGCAATCCAGGTGAGCGACTCCAGCGACCAGGCGCTGATCCTGCACTGGAACGGGAGGTTCTGGCGCCCGGTGCGCGGCCTGGGCTCGGTTGGCACGCCCGGTTCCGTTACGTCCCTCACCGGGGTGGCGGCGTCGTCGCCGTCAAGCGCCTTCGCGGTGGGCCTGACCGGCACCGTGATCAGCCCCCAGACGCTGATGCTGCGGTGGAACGGCAACCGCTGGACGCCGCTGAGCACGGGCAATCCCGGCTTCTCCAACGTGCTTGGCGGGGTGGACACCACGTCGCCGCACGACGCCTGGGCGGTGGGGACCGCGGGCGGGGAAGTTGACGGGAACCAGGCCTTCGCCGTGCACTGCTGCTGACCGCACAGCCCGGGCCGGGACACGGCCGCGGCGCCAGGGCCGCGGCCGTGTCCCGCCGGGGCAGGCTGGCGCAGGGCTGGTCAGGCCAGCGCAGGGCTGGTCAGGCCAGCTCGACGGGGAAGCTCACCAGCTCCCGCATCGCGGACGCGGGCTGCCACTGGTACGCGTGGCCGTCCACCAGCCGCCACCGCAGGCCGAGCCGGGCGAACGTGGTCAGCGCGGTTTCCACCAGCATCCGGGCGGCGGTCCGGCCCGGGCACAGATGCGCTCCCCCGCCGAACGTGAGCAGCGGCTGGGCCGCCCGGTCCCACCGGAACCGCCACGGGCCGGCGAACACCTCCGGGTCGAGGTTGGGGCTGCCCCACAGCATCGCGACCGATGTGCCGGCCGGCAGCAGGACGCCGTCGTGGACGACGTCACTCAGCACGTACCGGTGGGTCAGCAGAAGCGGCGGCGCGATGCGCAGTGACTCCTGGAAGGCACGGGGCGCGAGATCCGGGTCCCGCAGCAGTTTCCCGTACTGGCCGGTGGCCAGCAGCACGTACAGGGCGTTCGCCACCGCGACGCCCACCGTGTGGAAGCCGTCGAACAGGTTGGCGGCCAGGAAGGAGCCCACGCTCCCGGGCTTGCCGTCCACCTCGATCGCGCTGAGATCGGCGGCCAGCTCGGTGATCACCGGATTATCGCCAGCGGCGAGCCCGCGGTCCGCCGCGCGGCCGACGATCGCGGCGTACCGGCTGGCGGCCTGGTCAATGGCCGCCGTCTGCGCGGGTGTGCGCTCCAGCAGGAATATCGGGCTCATCTCCCGCATCAGCTCACACACCTCGGCCGACTCCGCGGGCGTCAGGCCGATCACGTCGCCCCAGAACCGGGCCACGTACGGCCGCGCCAGGTGGGCGCCGACGTCGATCCCGCTCCGGCCGGCCAGGCCGGCCGCCAGCGCGGCGGCGATCTCCCCCGCGAGCGGCTCGAACCGCCGCAGGTTGCGGCGGAGAAGCTGACGGCTCAGCGCGTGCCGGGTGAACCGGTGCAGCGGCGGGATGTGGGTGAACGCCTGATCCGCCAGCATCCGGAACATCGCCCGCTCCGTCCCGGTCGCCCCGGCGGACCCAGCCGGCCCGGCGGCCGCCTGCGAATCGCCGCCGGTCTCCCGCCGGGACGACTGCCCGGCGAGCACCCCGACCGGCATGTTGCCCACGTCGCGCTGGTTCGCCAGGTCCAGCACGTCGTGGTAGCGGAAGGCGACGACCGCCTCGGGCGACACCCGGAGCAGCCCGCGCTCACCCCGGTCCATCAGCCGGACCGGGAAGCCGATCAGGTCCTGGTGCCAGTCGTCATCCACGACCGAGAAGAAGCCGGGAAGATCCCCGATGGCCCGGGCCGCCACGTGTGACATCCGTCCCTCCCGCATCACCGGAATCAGCTACCGCATAACTGGACGCTCATCCGACTTTAACCCCAGGGGAGCCGCCGGCCATAGGGCCCGCTGACGCCGCGATCAGCGCCGGCCGGGCTAAGGAGCTGTTCAGCGGCTGAGGAGACCGCCCGGCGGCGGGTCTGCGCGGGGCAGGCTGGCCAGGCGGCGCTGGGCCTCGTCCAGGGCCCGCTGCCGCCAGCTGACCGGCTGGAACGTGACCAGCCAGCTGCGGATGAGCACCTCGGCCTGGACGGCGGCCCGGGCCGGGACCGGGTACCCGGCGCCGCGGGCCCGGTCCGCCAGCAGGCCGTAGGCACCGGCCAGGGCGTTCAGCCGGTCCACGCCGGACGGTTCGGCGGCGGCCAGCAGAACCAGCACGGCCACTTCCGCCTGGCTGCTTTCGTAGGCTGCGTCGTCCTGGCCGAACCCGGCGTAGCAGTCGCCCAGCTCACGGTGCGCACCGGCGAGGTCCAGCTGGGCCGTCATGTCCCTGGGACGGGCCGCAGCCATCCGCTCCCGCAGCATCACCAGGGCCTGCAGGCTGGTCCGCAGGGTTTCCCCGTCACCCACCGCCCGGGCCCGGTCGGCCAGACCGGTCAGGTTCCGGATCCGGTCCTCCGCATCCGGCCGCAGCTCCCCAGGGCCCGCACCGGTCAGCCCGCTCACCGGCCCCGGCCCCGCACCCGCCGGGCCCGGCCCCGGCCCGGGCCGCTCTGCCGCCAGCCCCGGCTCCTCCGGCGCACCGGCAGTCCCCTCCGCGCCATCCCCGCCCATCGCCTCCCGCAGCAGGTCCCCGGTCTCCGGATCGGCCATCGCCAGCTGCCGCAGGACCGCCACCTCGGCGAGATTCTCCCGCCGGGCGGCCTCGCTGTTACCGTCGGACTGCCACCACCGGCCCAGCTCACGGTGCGCCATGGCCAGGTCCTGCAGAGCCCCGGCATCACCCGGACGCGCCGCCGCAATCCGCTTCCGCGCCAGGATCAGGGCCTGCAGGCCGGCCCGCGCCGTGGCCCCGTCATCCGCGGCGCGGGCCCGCTCCACCAGCGCCTTTAGGGTCCCGATCGGCTCCTCGGCCCCCGGCGGCACAGCTCCGCCCGTCCCGGCGGGCGCCTGCCTCGGCCCCGGCGCAGCGCCACGGCCGGCCCCGCCGGCCTCGGCCTCCCTGAGCAGGTCCCCGGTCTCCGGGTCGGCGAGTGCCAGCTGCCGCAGCAGCGCCACCTCGGCCTGCTGCTCCCGCCTGACGGCTTCCTGGTCACCGTCGAACTGCGCCCGCCGGACCAGTTCGTGGTGCGCGTCGGCCCTGGCCCGCAGCAGCCCCAGATCCTCAGGAAGGTCCTGCGACAGCCGCTCCAGCAGAATCAGCTCGGCCCGGAACTCGTACCGCACCGCCACCGCGTAGCCCATGACCGCGGCGAACTTGCCCTCCTGGTGGCACTCGCCCGCCAGCTGGCGCAGCACGTCATAGTCGGCCGGCTCGATCCCGGCCAGCTCCCGGAGCAGGTCGAGCGCGGCCCGGTACTCACCGATGGCGGTGACCTGGTCCTGGGCCTTGGCGGCCCGGTAACCGGCCCGCCCGCGCCTGGCGGCGAGCTGAGCCAGCGCCCGGTACTGCCGCGGGCCAGGAGACGAGCTGCTCACAAGGCCTCCCGGTCCGCAAAATGATCAAGGCCCGACCGCCCGTCCCACGGGTCGATCAGGCCTTGCCTGCTGGCATCACAGTAGCCCAGCCGCGGCCCAGCCTGGCCCCGGTGAGCTCTGGCTCAAGCATCCGGGCTGGCCTCTGAAACCGTATGATCGTGACCCCCGCATCCGGGTAGCCGGCATTGCCATAGCTCCGCGCGGGAGTTCTCACGACGTGCCTTCCTTGGCTGATAGCTGCTCCATTCTGGCGACGGCGGCTGGCCCTGCCTTGCGCTCCCAGTAGACGCCCATCACGGCGGCGATCCAGACCCAGAAGGAGGCGATGACGCCGACGGCTGCGGCGAGCGCCAGGCTGACGCCGAAGCCGCCGTAGGCGTGGCCGTACTCGCTGAACCAGTTGCGCAGGAAGAACGCCAGCACGACGTGCACGACGACGGCGGCACCGGTGCATATGGCCGCGCCGGGGACCAGATCACGCCACTTGAAGGGCAGGTCGAGCAGCAGCCTCGGGCTGACGAGGAAGAACCCGAATTCAAGGGCCAGCAGTACGGCTCCGGCCGTGATCCCGAACCATGGCGAATGGTGGGTGGCTAGGTTCCGCAGCGTCAGGGCGGCGCCGGTGTCGGTGAGCAGCAGGATCAGCCATGCTGCGCCGCGCAGGTACTTCTGGACGCCGCGCAGCGGGGTCATGTCAAAGGCGCGAGCGTAGGCGATCTGCGCGGTGCCGCTCACGTCCAAGCCGGTGATCAGCAGGGAGATCACGCTGATGCTCAGCGCCACGCTCTTGCCGGAACTGGCGTTGCTGAATGTGTCCCTGACGATCTGTGCGGTGCTTCCGGTCAGGTGCAGGTCCCTGGCGATCAGGCCGCCGACGTCGTGCTGCGGGCTGAAGGACTCGATGAATGCGTAGCCGATGATGATCAGCGGGATGACCGCGACGAACAGGTTCAAGGCGATCACGATGGCCAGGTGCTTGCCCTCGATCTTGTTAAACCGCCGGACCGATTCGAGCGGGAACGCCACCCACGGGCGCTTCTCAAGCCTTTCCTGATATGGCCGCAGCTTCTCCTGGTACCGCCGCGCGGTCGAGGCCCACCTGGAAAACCTCGACGTCCGGCCCTCACCCGGCTCGGTCACTCTGCCTCCCCCGGCCCAGCTTGGGTTCTCGCCCTCCGGGCTAACCACGGCGAGCAAGCTGTGCTGAAGCGGTGGCCTTCACTATGCCCACTGCGGTGTGATTGCCGCTAGCCGCCCAGACTCATACGGGGCGCATGATGTGCACGCGGCTGGGCGGACGTTTACTGGGGCCTGGCCGGGGGCTTGACTGGGAGGGCAGATGGTCCTGGACCTTGTGATCATTGGGCTCGCGATCACGTTGATGCCGCTGACGGCCGTGGCGTTCATCCTCATCCTCGGCGCCCAGCATGGCCTCTGGAGGGGGCTGGCCTTCATTCTCGGCTGGACGGCCTGCCTGGTGGTGGTGATCGCGGGTACGGTCCTGATCACCGGCGGCAAGCCACCGCGGCCGCACACTGTGCCCTCCACGACCGCCCTGGTGGTCAAGGCGTTTTTGGGAGCGGTGCTGATCTGGGTGGGTTTGCGGCAGCGGCGCCGGATGGGCAGGCCCCGCAAGCAGCCGGGCTGGATGGCGCGGCTGAATCATCTGTCGCCGTGGGCCGCCGCCGGGCTCGGCGTCTTCCTGCAGCCCTGGTCGCTGGTGGCGGCTGCAGCGGCGACGGTTGTCCAGGCCAAGCTGTCCACCGCGGGTGACTGGCTGTCGCTGGCTGTGTTCTGCTTGGTGGCTACGTCGAGCTACCTGGCCATGGAACTGTATGCGGCCTTTGCCCCGGCCGCGGCCGCAGCGCGCTTTGACCAGCTTCATAAATGGATCGACACCCACCAGGACCAGGCGATCGTGGTGGGGGCGCTGGTGGTAGGCGCCTGGCTGCTGGGGAACAGCATTTACGTCATCGTCTCCTTGTCATAAGCCATGCGCATGGGGCACCAGCCCCGGGCCGCTCTCCGGGCGGCCGGCGCGAAAGGAAACGGCACCCATGCCTAACGAGCGAGCAGGTGGCCCCGGCAACGGGGGAAGCACGATCGCTGACCTCGCCGGGGCTGTGGGTCCCGGCTCCGTCGATGGCCGCCACCTGCTGCTGGTCGGCGCGGGGCCTGGCCTTGGCGTGGCCGTGGCACGCCGCTTCGCCGTGGGCGGCTACCGGGTGACCCTGGTAGCGCGCAGCACCGACGGCCTCCGCGACCTCGCGGGCACCTTGGCCGCTACCGGTGCCACGATCAGCACCATCGCGGCCGATGCCAGCGACCCCGATGGCCTGGGCGCCCGGATGAGGGAGCTGTATCTCGGCAATGGCACACCGGGCGTCATCGTCTATAACGCCGTCATGGGAGCCCCAGACCGGCTGCTGAGCTCAACTGTCGCCCACCTCCAGGCGGCGTATGCAGTAGATGTCATCGGCGCCATCGTCGTCGCGCAGACGGCCGCCCCGGCCATGCGGGCCGCCGGCTTCGGGACCATCCTCGTCACCGGGGGCGGGTTCGCCGACCACCCGATCCCGGCCCTTGCGACCGTTTCCCTCGGCAAGGCGGCTCTGCGGTCGGCCGCGACGATGCTCGGCGCTGACCTGGAACCAGACGGCATCCGCGTGGCCACGCTGACGATCGCGGGGCAGATAGTCGCCGGTACTTCCTTTGACCCCGAGCGCATCGCCGAACGCTACTGGGAGGTCGTCCACCTGGACGGTCCATGGCAGGCAGAATTCCGATTCACCGGCGAGTAGGCGACGTCTACGGATGCGGCGATGGAAGGCCGACGACCTCCACGAGTAGCCAGATCCCTAGGTGGTCTCGCTGGGAACAGGCGCGCAGTCAAAGGGGACGTTAGGTTAAACCATGGACTATCGCACTTTGGGGCATAGCGGCTGCGCGGTGTCGGCCCTTGGCCTGGGGACCATGACCTTCGGCGTGGAGACGGACGAGCCGGGCGCGCATGAGCAGCTCGACCGTTTCGTTGAGGCGGGCGGCACGTTGGTGGACACGGCCGATACCTATGGCAACGGGAGATCGGAGGAGATCATCGGCCGCTGGCTGGCCAGCCGCGGCCGGGGCCACTGAGCCGGTAGTGCTGGCCACGAAGGGCCGCTTCCCGCTTGATGATTCTCCCAACGGTGCCGGGTTGTCCGCGCGGCATCTGACCCGGGCACTGGACGCGTCGCTGCGCCGGCTGGGCGTCGAGGCGGTTGACCTGTATCAGGTTCATGCGTTTGATCCGTGGACGCCACTAGAGGAAACGGTGCGTGCCCTCGACGGGTTTGCCCGCGCTGGCAAGATCCGCTACTGGGGGCTGTCGAACTTCACCGGCTGGCAGTTGACCAAGGCGGTGCACCTGGCCCGGGCGCTCAATGCTGCCGGGCCGGTGACGCTTCAGCCGCAGTACAGCCTGCTGGTGCGGGAGATCGAGTGGGAGATCGTGCCTGCGGCGATGGACGCGGGCCTGGGGCTGCTGCCCTGGAGTCCGCTCGGCGGCGGCTGGCTGTCGGGCAAGTACAGGCGCGGCCAGCGCCCGTCCGGCGCCACCCGCCTGGGTGAGGACCCGGACCGGGGCATGGAAGCTTACGACCGGCGGGGTACGCGGCGCACCTGGGATGTCATCGACGAGGTGCAGAAGATCGCCGAGCAGCGCGGTGTGTCTATGGCCGAGGTCGCGCTGGCGTGGGTGAGCCATCGGCCAGCGGTGGCTTCGACAATCCTCGGCGCCCGCACGGCCGGGCAGCTGGAAACTAATCTTCGCGCCGCTGATCTGCATCTCAGCCCGGCCGAAACCGCCACGCTCAACGCCGCGAGCGACCCGCAGCCCGCTGACTATCCCTACGGCGAGCTGGGGGTGCAACAGCGCGACCGCCGCCTCGCCGGTGGTGGCTAGCTAACACAGTCGCGCAGGCGGAGGCAGCCACCTTCAATATGGCATCGAGCACGCATTCGCCCGCTGCGGCAAACCTGCCCCAGCTCACGGCGACAGTGGGCCGCCGTCCGCGCGCGGTGTGAGCCTGCTCAGCCCCCGTCTGGCCCATGGTCGCTGGTGCGGGCCAGGACCTGGAATAGGGCGGCGATGTCCCGGTGCTCATAGCCGAGTTGAGCCGCCCTGGTGAGCATCTGGTCGGCGACGCCCGTGGAAGGCAACTGGATGCCCAGGTCGCGGGCCATCGCCAGGGCTAGCTGGATGTCTTTGTGCATCAGCCCTACGTCGAACCATGCTTCCTCGGGAAGGTTAAGCACCAGAGGGGCGCGCAGCTTCAGCATCGGGGAACCGATGGGGCTTGCGGTCATGACCTGGCTTGCGAGTGCGACGGCGACGCCATCTCGCTCGGCGAGCAGCAGGCCCTCGCAGAAGGCCAGCATCTGCACAGCCAGGCTGATATTGACAGCCAGCTTGAGCGCCAGTCCCTGGCCGTTGTCGCCGATCCGGGTCGGTGTCCCGAGTACCTGCAGGACCGGCTCGGCCAGGGAGTAGGCCTGCTCGTCCCCGCCGACCATGATGGTGAGTGAGCCCGACTGCACCTGGGGCACGCTTCCGGACACCGGCGCATCAAGCATGGCCGCCCCGCGCGCCCGCACGCGCCCCGCCATCTCCCGGCTCGCGCGAGGGCTCACCGTACTCAGGTCCACCCAGATCTTCTGCGGGCCCAGACCCTCGAGGAGCCCATCGCGGCCAGAGCCGATGGCCTCCAGCACACTGTCGTCGGGGATCGAGGTCAAGACGATGTCTGCCGCTTCGGCCACCTGCCGCGGCGTGTCGCGCCAGCGCAGGCCTCTGTCCACCAGAGGCTGGGCGTCCTCCCGGGCACGTTCCTCGCCGTAGACCTCATATCCCGCGGCCAGGAGGCGGGCGGCCATGTTGCCCCCCATGTGGCCCAGGCCGACAAAGCCAAGCTTCGTGGATGTGGCTGCCGTCATCTCAGTCCTTCCCTTCGATCGTGGCCAGGTGATCCTCAGCCAGCCCGAGGTTCTCGGCAAGGACCGGACCGACCCTGGCCAGGCGCGGAAGCCGGCGATGGCCCCGGTCACGGCAGGGGCCTGGGAGGGTCCCGGCCACGGCCACCCCGCCGGGGAGCGTGCCGTGACAGACGGGCGACCTGACGGAGCGGCCCACCAGCTTGAGGCTCTCAGACAGCGGGGATTCCCGGAAGTGGTCGCTGCGTCCGCGCTGGATGCCCGAAAGGGCGATCGATGGGTCCGCGTGCCGCTCGCTGACGATCCATGACCGCGAATCTCATGGACGAATGACGGACGGATGATCAAGGCCCGGTCACCATGCGTGGTGACCGGGCCTGTGACCTGCTACTTCGTAAGTAGCCCCGACCGGATTTGAACCGGCGCTACCGCCTTGAGAGGGTGGATTTCTAGTTCATACCTAATTCACGTGTCCTAACACTTCTGTACTAAAATGCAGGTCATAGGCCATATCAAATTGTCATTTACTGACGCCTGGATGCCAGGCCGTGACGACTTGTTCGCCCACATATTGCCCACAACCTCTGCCATACCAGCGGTCCAGCAGACCCGGGATCTGCTCCCGGAACGTCTGCACCGGGCAGCCAGCGGCAGGGCACCGCATCCGCCGCACCCGCAGCCGCACCATGACCGGCCGGCCATCTGCGGGCACGTCCGCTGGCAAACCCCTGCACCTGGCCCAGTCCGGGCGCCACGTCGCGGGCACGCCACCGGCCTGCCCGCCGTCCGTGCCCGGACCGCGATCACACCATCCTGGTCCGTCACATCCTCGATGACCAGCGATGACAACCCGGAGAACACGATTCCCGCAAGATCGTTTATGTCACACCGGGCCGGCCATGCCACAGCTCACAGTTCGTGGCGGGTAACCGACACGCTGTCACCACCGAAAGTGCGATAGAGCCGAAAGTGTGACAGAGCCGAACGTTGGACAGACCCAACAGGCTCTATAGCGGCAACGAACAGATCACGATCTTGCCTGGAGTGTCGGGGTCGTGCCCGTCAGGACAGACCGGTCAGCGGAAGGGTGGCGCGCATGCTGAGGCTCTCAGTCCGGGTGATGAAACCGAGGTGGGTGTTCAGCGCGCGCATGTCGTCGTTACCGCGCTGGGTCCAGGTGTAGACCTCGGCCAGTCCCCGCTCCGATGCCAGGGCCAGGGTGAGGCGCTTCAGCGCGGCCGCCACGCCGCGGCGGCGCCAGTCCCGGCGCACGGCGGTCAGCGCATGCTCGGCCCGGCTCGGGGTGTCGGGGTCGGGCAGCAGCCCGGCGCAGCCGATCACCTCACCGTCGGCCAGGGCGATGAACATCGCGTCCGGATCGGTGATCCACTCGCGTTCCCACTGCTCGAGGCTGATCTCCAGCGGCGCGTCCAGGGCCATGTCCTGGAACGCCTGGGCGCCCAGCACCTCATAGGCGGCTCGCCACAGCTCGGGCCGCTCGCTGACCCGGATGACCTCGACGCCCTCAGGGATCTTCGGCGTGGGCTCGTCCCCGATCTCCCGGACCTGCTCGATCTGCCGGTCCACCTCGCGGAAGCCGAATCGCTCGGCGAACTGGACCGAGCCGGGGTCATCGACGTTGCAGCCCACTACGGTGAATCCCATGCCGGCTGCACGCTCGGCCAGGTCACGCAGGATCGCCGTGCCGACGCCGCGGCGCCGCCAGTCCGGCACCACCCGCGCCGCGATCCCGCCGCGGCCGGCCTGATCCGACTTGCCGACGACCCCGGAGCCGGCGAGCACGCCGTCCACCTCGGCGAGCAAGAACTTGTGCTGGGGTCCGGCCTGTGCGCGCAGCGACTCGACCGAGTCCGCTCTCTCGCTGGGCACCACAGCCATGCGCACCTGGCGCCACGCGTTGTAATCCTCATCGGTGTCGACGATGCGGATCGCAGTTGTCATGGGACGGACCCTAGGGCACGGACCGGCAGGGCCCAACGCATTTTGCGCTCCAGCGGCGCAATGCCTCGACCAGGACCTACCGGCTGGACTACCGGGCATCGGTTGCGCAGTGGCATGCCGAGCGCCGGGCCCGCCTGCCCAAGGCCGCCAAGCTGGCGGGCAACGATCGGCTGCGCCACCACGTTCAGCAGCGCCTGGCCGGTACTGTCTGTGACGCGGACGGCCATAGGGCGCTGGGCCCGCCCGGGCAAAGGTGGAACGGGAAGAACAAGGCCCCATCGTGGTGATCGCCGCTGGATGCCAGGGTGGAGCCCGAGCAGATCTCGCGCCGGCTCAAGGTGGACTTCCCCGAGGATGAGTCCATGCGGATCAGCCATGAGGCGACGCTCACAGTTTGTCAAGCGGTGGCGGGGGCGGTCATGGCGCGGGGTGAGGGTGCGGTAGAGCTCACGGGCGATGTAGCGCTTGATGCAGCGCCGGATCTCGCGGGTGCTGCGGCCTTCTGACGACCGCCAGAAGCCTTGCCACCCAGGATCTCCAGCATCTCCGCTCCAGGTTGCCGTCAGGGACGGCGAATCCGCCTGGGTGGGTTCGGCCACCATGCCGAACGGCTGCAACCGGCGGCGCTGGCGACCCGGCCGGACTATGACGTGTGATGCATGCGTAGATGTCGGGCAGCTGGCCTTTGTTGATCCACGCTGACCAGGTTGGCCCTGCACCACCGACGATCATCATGACAGCGCGGGGGGATGCGAGCGCCCCATCGGCTAGGAGCTGCTGCATCCCTGCCCCATCGGTGGGACTGGGCAAGGCTGGGTGATCAGAATGCGTGTGCCACAGCCCGGCGAACACCGTGATCTGCCGGCTTCTGAGCTGGTAGTGGTCCACCAGGTCCTGGACGCCGTCGGTGCAGCGGTTCACCATCGCCCACGAACTCGGCCATCGGGCCCTCCACCCCGGCCACGAACTCATCCTCGACGTCCCCGTCCGGTTCAACATGCGCGACGGAACCTCTGGCACGGCCACCGACCTCACCCCACCCGTTCATCGCCATCGTGATCAGGTTGGGTCCGTCCTCGAAGTAGCCGACGACGACCTGCCGCGACCGCCCGGTGCGCCTGGCCAACCGTGGTGAGCCGCAGCGCCCCCCAGCCGCCGGGCTTGGGCCGCCACAAACCCACCCGGCCGCCCGTCACGCACAGCAGCGCGCTATGGCCGTGCCAGAACAGCCGGACGAACCACCGCGGCGGCAGCCAGGCCCGCCGGCTATGCGTAGCCGCTGCCCGCGCCTCTCGATTCCTGGACACAACTCCAGCATGAAAATCACGGGCTGACCCCCAACCACAGACGAAGGTCACCGCCTATCAGGTCCATTGGCGGGAACTGGGCTTCCCCTCGTAGCGTGGACACATCGCCTTAAAGGGAGATGGCGATGGGAGAGACACGCAGGAAGTTCGACGCTGATTTCCGGGAGGGCGCGGTCCGGCTGGTCCGCGAGACGGGCAAGCCGATCGCGCAGGTGGCCCGGGACCTGGGCATCAACGAGGGCACCCTGGGCAACTGGGTGAACGCGGACAAGCGGCGCCGCGGTGAGGGCAACGGGCTGCTGGGCGAGGATGAGCGGGCGGAGCTGGCCCGGCTGCGCAAGGAGAATGCCGAGCTGGCGATGGAGCGCGATGTGCTCAAACGCAGCGTGGCCCTGTGGGTGAAGGACGCGATGGGGCGGTAGCGGTGACCGCCATGATCGCTGCCCGCAGGGCTGATGGCATCCCGGTGGCGGTGGCCTGCCGGGCGCTGGGAGTGTCCCGGTCGTGGTTCTACCAGCACAAGGACGGCCGGCTATCGCCCCGCGCGCAGCGCCGGGAGCGGCTCAGGGCCGAGGTCGCGCGCCTGTTCCGGTTGCATGCGGGCAGGTACGGGTCCCCGCGGATCACCGCTGACCTGCGCGATGCCGGCTGGCGGGTGAGTGAGAACACCGTCGCGGCGCTGATGCGCGAGCAGCACCTGGCGGCACGGCAGAAGGAGAAGAGGCGCCGGGCCACTACACGGCCGGGCAAGAGCCGGTGGCGGGCACCGGACCTGGTCAAACGGGACTTCCCCGCCGCCCAGATCAACCGTAAATGGTACGGCGATGGCACCGAGATCCCCACCGGGGAGGGCAAGCTCTACCTGGACTCGGTGCTGGACATGGCCTCCCGCCGGGTACTTGGCTTTGCCCTGGGCGAGCACCACGACGCGCAACTGGCCTACGGCGCGCTGACGATGGCAGTGGCGATGCGCGGCGGCCAGGTCCCCGGCGTCATCATGCACACCGACCAGGGCCGAATACACCTCCCGGCTGGTCCGCACGGCCTGCACCCGGCTGGGCATCCGCCAGTCCATGGGCCGGCCCGGCTCCGCCCTGGACAACGCGGTGATCGAGTCCTGGCACTCAACCCTGGAATTCGAGCTGCGGGCCCTGGAGCGCTTCGCGACCAGAGCAGCAGCGCGGACCCGGGTCGCGGCCTGGATCGAGGACTACAACCAGCACCGGCGCCACTCATCGCTGCAGATGATGTCACCAGCGGACTACGAGAGAAAACTCCAGGCCGGGAAGGCAGCCTGAGGTGAGCCCGCTTCTCCGCTGCCCAGTATCGGCCGGTGCTCGCCGCTGTCCAGGTCGTTCCTCCCTGGACAGCGGCTGCGCTCCAGCCATTAGATGGCAGCTAGCGAACAAGCGGGACAACAAGATCAATCAGATCGAAGTGTCCACGCTTTCAGGGGAACCCCGCTGCCCGCCTACAGGTTGAGGCTATTTGCCGGTTAGCTCCACCAAGCTCCAGGCGGGCGGGAAGTGGCCGATGCCGATGGTGCGGCAGACTTTCTGGGCGGCCATGCTGACGGCCTCGGTGAAGGTGAGGTAGGCGAATTGCATCTCGGCGAGCTGCTCAACGCTTAAAGAACCGATAAGGCTTGCTGCGCCCGGCGCGCCTGGCCGGTGAGGTGGCCGACGATGGTCCGGAATCAGCCCTCATCCTTTTCTGCCGTCTCGGCGTCGGCCACAGCGATCGCGATACCGAGGGCCCGCAGGATGTTCCCGCCCGCCGCGACTACCCGCGGCGTGCCCAC
Organism: uncultured Actinomycetes bacterium; assembly: GCA_963770375.1. Classification (GTDB taxonomy): domain Bacteria; phylum Actinomycetota; class Actinomycetes; order Streptosporangiales; family Streptosporangiaceae; genus DASVBE01. The sequence continues at coordinate 209,527 of CAVYPM010000022.1, forward strand.
GACCGGGGCAACCCCGATCATGATTGCCTGGATGTCCTCGGCGGTGATCCCGCTGTCCGCGGCGGCCCCGGCGTTGGCGAGGTAGGAGGCAGCCGGGGCGTCCACCGCTATAAGGGCGGCGATCCGCACGAGCATGAGCTCACGCGGCGGCAGCGAGTTGTGCTCAAGCGACGCGGCGATGATGTCGGCGAGTGTGTCAAGGACGGGTGTTTCGCCGTTCACGGAGCCCTCCCAGCTGGTGCGGAACGCGCGGCTGCTGACCTCGCTGAATACACCGCCAGTCCATCGCCGCTCCGGGCTGGAGGCATCACCCCGGATGGGTGAGCTGCACCGGGCCCATCATGCACGGCCGGGCGTCGGCGCATGCGCCGCTGGCGGCTATCGGCCATCTGCTCGCCGCAGCTGATCACGGCAAGCCTGTAGGCACCGGGAACAAGCGCTCTCCCGCCGCGCGCCAGGCATCGGTCCTGCGGGTGATCGCCGGCCGCTGGCCAGCGGACCGGATGGCGCGCGTGGCGAGAGCCGGGCTTTCTGGCCGGCGGGACCAAGGTGTTCATCGACATCTTCCGCAGTCGTGACCTGTCCGGCTGGGGCAAGGCGCTGTGGTTCTTGTTTGTGCTGTTCATCCCGCTCATCGGCGTGCTGGTGTACCTGATCGCGCGCGGCAGCTCGATGGGCGAGCGGGCGGCGGGACGGGCTCAACCGTAGGACGCGGAGTTGCGCAGCTGCATGCAGCGGGCCGCGGCGGGCTCGCCGGCCAGTACGGCGGACCAGCTGGCGAAGCTGGCCGGCCTGCGTGATCGGGGAGTCATCTCCGCCGGGGAGTTCGAGCGCGAGAAGGCCAAGATCCTGGCAGCCCCACCCGTTCGGCGATGAGGTGGCGTGCCTGCGCCCGGCGCCGCCCGCAGGTAAGCCGAAACGCACGGCTCGGCCAGCCCGGGCCAGATCATCCTCCACGTGGGGCGTCGCGCCGGGCCGGTGGAGCGAGCCCGGGCCTGTTTCCCGGACCGCTGCCGTTGCGCTGGCGTCCTGCCTGCTACTTTCTGCGAACTGGTCGCCGTGTCCCGCCGGGCGCCTGCCTGCGCTCACCCGTTATGGATAAGGCGTGTATGTGGCGTGCGGGCCAGTGTTGAGCGCAGAGATATGGACGCCGCGTGACAGCGCCCGGAATGATGGCGCGCGGCCGGGATGGTGACCGAAGTGCCGTCGTCGCGCTGACATGAGGTCCGGCGGGAGGTGACCGGTGTCCGGCGTTGAGGGGGGCCAGGACCAGGCGCCCGCGAGCGAGGACCCCGGGCCGGGCAAGCACACCGAAGTGGAAGCCCGCCGGGCAGATGCGGCCGGGCGGCATAGGGAGCCGCAGCAGGCTGGCCTCGGTGCGAACGCGGTCACAGATCATCGTCCGGTGCACCTCGAGCTCGGCGTACATCGGGTCCGGCGGGTTCCTGATCGGCGTCCGCACGCGTGCATTCTAATGACCGCTCGTATCCTGACTTCAGACGCCGGCCGCCGGGTTCTGTCCGGCCGAACGAACTGGGGGGCGCCAGGGGACCCCGGCGGCAGGCAAAGCGCCGGCCGCTCATTGCCGGGCCGGCAATGGCTCACCGCGAGAGCAAGAAGACCGGGGAACAGCAGCCCGCCGGCGGTCAGGCGCCGGGTCACATGCGCTATCGCACGGCCTCCGAGAGCCACCTGGCCGCTCACCACAGGCGCCCGTGCGGCCCCGCCGGCCCGCCGCGCACAACGATCCGGTCACCAGCCGATGCCCTCCCGGCACGCCCGGCGACAACTCGTGCTACCACCGGCCGAGTGTGATGCCCAGGGCTCGCATCGCCCAACGCCCCGATTACCCAAATAGGGGGATGCCGTCCGGGATCCGCTGGAGGCAGGCTCGTGCCTGACAGGCGCAGTGACATGCACGCCAGCAACCGGCCGCTCACCCGCCGTCGATGACGGCCGGACGACTGGGGAGGAGTTTCCCATGGGTTTCAGGCGACGGACAAGGCGGCGCGCGCTCATTGCCGGGGCGGCGATAGCTCATCACGAGGCCAACAAGGCCGGGGAACAGCAGGAGTACGACGACCAGGCACCTGCCGACGACCAGCAGGACCAGGCGCCTGCCGGTGACGGCCAGGACCAGGCGCAATATGCGCCTCCTCCGGCGGACCCGGCCGACGAGATCGAGCACCTCGCGCAGTTGCACACCTCGGGTGCGCTCACCGACGACGAGTTCGCGGCGGCCAAGGCGAAAATACTCGGGACCTGAGCGCATGCCGGGTTGCCAGAAGATGCTGAGCAGATCGATTCCCGGCAGGAACAGGGGGCTGACATGAGTGGATCGCGCAAAGAGGTGCTGTCGAACGCCCTCAGGGCCGAGGCCGGTGGCGCACCGGCTGATCTGGGGACCCTGTTCACCGATGACGTCGTCGGCTGGTCACCGTACGCCACCGTGTCAGGGCTGGCGGCGCTCGCTGACCTGGCCGCCCTCCGCGAAGAAGCGTTCTCCAACGTCGTGATCACGTTCCGGGGACTCGACGAAGTGGGCAACAAGGCGTTCGCCGAATGGCTCGTCGAAGCCGATCACACGGGGCCACTCGTGCTCAGCGAGGACAGCGTGCTGATGGCAACGGGACGGCACGTCCAGCTGCCCGGCGTCACCGTGGCCGACTTCCGCGACGGGAAGATCCGGTCCTACCGGACCTACTTCGACGACATCTCGCTGATCGAGCAGATCACCGGTGCCTGAGCCGGCCGCTACGGAGTTCCGCGTCGAGGACCATCCGGATCCGCTCGACATCGACGTCCTCGAAACGCAGATCCGCCGTGAGGCATCCGCCGCCATGGGACTCGGCGGCGAAGCCGACCTGGCGATCTTCGTGCGCGACGCCGGCACGGTCGTCGCCGGCATCAGCGGGTGGACCTGGGGCGACTGCTGCGAACTGCAGAGCCTGTGGGTGGCAGCCGCGTCTCCGCGGGCGTGGCCTCGCGACGCGGCTCCTCGCCGCCGCCGAAGCCGAGGCAGCGGCGCGCGGGTGCTCGCAGACCGTCCACTTCACCTACGCCTTCCAGGCCCGGGAACTCTATGAGAAGAACGGCTACGAACTAGTGGGCTGCGTCGAGGACTTCCCATCAGGAACGGACGTCCTTTGGTACCGCAAACGCCTGAACCCACCCACGTCCCGCCCAGCCGGGAACGATCCCGGTCCGACAATCCCAGCCAGAACACCACCGCCTTGATGACCGGCCCCGTACCCGCAAGCGGGACCAGGCCGCGATCCGGACCGTGCTTGGGCGGGGAAGCTCCGTGGCAAAACGCGGATCCAGACTGGCGCTGACCTCTGTGGCAAGCCTGTGGACCGCCCGGACGAACTTGCTGCGGGTATCACTGGATCGTCGGGGACAGGGATACCGGTATCACCACCTGTTCCGCGGCATGCTCTCGCGGAGCTAGAGCGGCTGGAGCCTGGCCCGATCCCGACGCGACGGCGCCGTGCCGCCGACTGGTGCTGGCAAGAGGCTTGTCCGAGGAAGCGCTGGAGTACTCCATGGCTGGCAAGGACGTCGATAGAGCTGCCCGGATGGTGGACACGATCGGGTTCCCCGTGCCAGATACAGCGCCTCGAAGATCACGAAGCTCGCCACCAGCAGGCTGGGCCACCAACATAACCAGCCGGCGTGCCAAACAGCCAGCGCACCGCTCAGCCGGCCCGGCCCAGGCCGTCGGCCCAGGGGGAGAACAGGTAGGCGGTCGACGACACCGCGCCGGTCAGGCCCTTGCTGAGCACCAGTACGTTGTCCGGCTCGACGCCGGGGATCCAGGGAAGCTGCTGGGCGGCGAGCTTCTCGGCTTTCGCCACCAGCGCCGCCCGCTGGTCCGGGTTCGCCGTGCTGCGCGCCTGCTCCAGTGCTGCCGTGATTGCCGGATCGCTGAAGTTGTCGAGGTTCTGCAACCCACCCGGGAGGACGACCTGATTGAGCAGCGCCGCCGGGTCGGCGTAGTCGCCGTAGTCGACCCCCGGGAGACCGTCGATGCCCGCCCTGAATTTGGGATCGATGAAGAAGTCGATGTAATCCTGGGCGGACACCGACCTGAGCACCACCTTCAGGCCAATCGCCTGCGCCGCCGCCTGGTAGGCGCCCGTCAGCGCGGCGATGCTCAGCAGCTGGCTGGAGGTGCCGATTGTGATCGTCTTCCCGGTGGCCCCGGCCCGCTGGACGAGCTTCTTCGCCTCGGCGATGTTCTGGGTCAAAATCGGCGAGCTGTTGTAGGCCCTGTCGAACACGGACCTGCCATAGCCGAACGTGCCCGGGTTCGACAGCCACCGTGGCAGCTGCGCCGCACCGGCATAAACGGAGTTGATGATGCCCCGGCGGTTCAGCGCCAGCGACAGCGCGCGGCGCACGTTCAGGTTTCCTAGCACACCCTTGAGGCTGGTGATGGTGAACGCGTCCGTGGCCCAGCCAGGGCCCTGGTAGACCCTGACGCTGCTGCTGTTCTTCAGCTGGCCCAGAGTGGGAAGCCCCAGGCTGTAGTCGCCTTGGATGGCGCCGGTCAGCAAACCCGCAGTCAGGGCGGTGATGCTCGGAACGCCCTTAAGGGCGATCTGGCCGACAAGCGGGCGGACGGAGGGGTTCCAGTAGTGCGGGTTGCGGACCGCCACCATGCCCACGCCCGGCGTCCACGACTTGAACATGTACGCACCCGTGCACATGATCGATCCGGCCGGGGTGCCATAGTTGTCGCCCTGTTTTTCGGCGAAGTCCTTCTCGATGATGATGCCTGGTATCGAGGCGAGTTCGCCTTCCAGCCAGTAGTCCGGCTGTTTGAGCTTGATCGTCACCTGGGACCGGCTGGTCGCTGTGACCGAGGCCACCCTGCTGAAGTCCGCCACATTGAACCCGCCCAGCCGGGGATTCAGCTGGCGGTCGAGGCTGTACACCACGTCGGCCGAGGTCACCGGATGGCCGTCCCAGAACCTCACTCCCGGCCGGAGCGTGAACACCATCGTGGTGGGCGACGGATTCGAAACGGTGGCCAGGCCAGGCTCAAGCGCGCCGCCCGGTGCCTGGCGAAGCAGCGACTCACACATCAGCGAGTCCGCTGTGTACTCCGGGAAGGCGGCCGCATGAATGGGATCAAGCGATACCACGTCCCGGGTGGTGGCCCAGACTATGGAGGACACCGGCTTGGTGGCCGCGGGAAGGCTCGACACCAAGCCCCTGACCGGTGAGACATCGCCTGGCGCTGGGACGGGCCGCCCACATGCCGAAGCGACCAGCGCGCCCGCCGCGGCGACGGCACCTAGCATCCACCTGACCCGGCCGGAGGTGGCCACGCTGCCTCCCGACTGGCGCACGACCGATCCCCGGCCCTCCCGGCTACGCGGTTTAGGCCAGCCGTCACACCAGGCGGCAAAATCTTACGCCCGTCAGCCTCGTTGGCCTATCACCTGGTTCTTGCCCGGGCTCCTTGCGGCGTGCTGGCCGTGTCATGTTTCGAAGGATTTACCTGCCGGGCGCAGCGACCGCTTGACCTGGTCTACCGCTCCGGCTGATCATGGACGCAAGCTCTTCCGAGATACCGGCCAGGGCATGGACGTTAGTGAGGCGCGGCAACGGGTCGACCGCTCGCAGGATGCGGGCAGGCCGGTGTTCGACCTGACGGTCTCCAAGTTGCTGCGCCCGCTGGTGCGGCCGGAGACCATCCAGCGTTCGCCGTTGATCGAGAGACTGGTCAATTGCAACGGCGGTCCGATTGTCTCGGTGGCGGCGCCGGCGGGTTACGGGAAGACGACACTGGTGTCCCAGTGGGCCGACTGTGATCCGCGGGCCTTCGCGTGGGTGTCGGTCGACGAAGCGGACAACGACCCGAAGGTCCTGCTGACCTATGTCGCCGAAGCGCTCGACGCGGTGGAGCGAGTGGACAGGCGGGTATTCGATGCGCTCGCCTCGCCGGTAAGCTCGGTGCCCGGCTCGGTCGTCCCGCGGCTGGGGTCGGCATTCGCGTCGATGACCTCGCCGGTAACGCTGGTTCTGGATGACGTGCATTTGCTGCATGACTCCGAATGCCGGGCCGCGCTATCAGTGCTTGCCGGCCACGTGCCCAGCGGGTCACGGCTGGTGCTGGCCGGGCGGGCCGAGCCACCGCTGCGGGCCGCGCGGCTGCGCGCCGAGGGAAAGCTCCTGGAGATCGGCGCCGGTGACCTGTCGCTCACGGTGGAGGAAGCAGCATCGCTGCTGCGCTCTGCCGGGGTGCAGGTCGGCGCCGACGATGTTGCTGAGCTGCACCGGCGGACCGAAGGGTGGCCGGCCGGGCTGTACCTCGCGGCGCTGTACCTGCGGGAAGGCGGGTCGCTGCCGGGTGCGGCGGCCTCGTTCGGCGGCGATGACCGGTTCGTCAGCGAGTACGTGGAGTCGGAGTTCCTGACCTGGATCTCCAGTTCGCAGCGGGCGTTCCTGACCAGGACCGCGGTGCTGGAGCGGATGTCCGGGCCGTTGTGCGAGGCGGTGCTGGACCTGCCCGGGTGCGCCGCGGCGCTGGCGGATCTGGCCCGGGCGAACCTGCTGCTGGTGCCGCTGGACCGGCGCGGGCAGTGGTACCGCTACCACCACCTGTTCCGCGACATGCTGCTCGCGGAGGCCGAGCGCCTGGAGCCCGGCCTGATCCCGGTCCTGCGCCGCCGCGCCGCCGCCTGGTACCTGCGCAACGACCTGCCCGAGGAAGCGCTGGAGTACTCCATGGCTGCCGGGGACGTTGACACGGCGGCCCGGCTGGTGGAAGAACTCTGGCTGCCGACGTACCGGCGAGCCAGGATCACCACCCTGCAACGGTGGTTCCGGTGGCTCGATGACCGGGGCGGGTTCGAGGACCACCCGCGGGCCGCCGCGTACGCCTCGCTTCTTGCCCTGGCGACCGGGCGGGCGGCCGACGCCGAGCGAACGGCTCATATCGTCGACCGCTGGCGCTCCCAGGACGCGGCCCGGGCCGGCGACCATCTCATCGAGGCCCTCGCCGCTGCGCTGCGCGCCTTCCTGTGCCGCCATGGTGCCGAGCAGATGCACGCGGACGCCGATGAGGCCGCACGGCAATTCGCGGCGGCGGGCATGGTGCGCCCGATGACCGGGCTCCTGCAGGGGATCGCGCGCATCCTCGCCGGCGATCTCGACAGCGCGGATGTCGTCTTTGACGAGGCCGTCAGAGCCGGACAGGAAATCGGCACGCCCGATACGATCGCGGACATACTGTGCGAACGGTCGCTGGTGGCGATGGCACGCAGCCAATGGAACCAGGCTGAGGCCCTGGCAGGCCAAGCTCGCTCGCTGCTGGATCAGGCCGGGCTGGAGGAGGCTGCCGTCTGCGCGGTGCAGGCCCGCGTGGCCCTGCACCGGGGCGATGTCCCGGCGGCGCGGCGCGAACTCGTCAGCGCTCAGCGGCTGAGATCCTTGCTGACGTACGCGCAGCCCCACTTGGCCGTCCAGACCCGGATCGAGCTCATCCGCGCCCACATCGCCCTCGCCGACATCAGTGGGGCCAGGACGCTCATGCGGGAAGTCGATGAGGTGCTCAGACTTCGGCCCGGGCTGGGGATCCTGGTCGGGGAGGCCGAGGCGCTTCGGGCCCGGCTTGCCCAGGTACGCGGTTCGGCCGTCCTTGGAGTATCGACCCTGACCGCCGCCGAACTCCGCCTGCTGCCGCTGCTATCCACGCACCTGTCGTTCCCCGAGATCGGCGCCGAGCTGTTCTTGTCCCGCCACACCATCAAGTCGCAGGCCTTTTCGATCTACCGCAAGCTCGGCGTCGCCTCCCGCAGCCAGGCGGTCACCCGGTCCCAGGAGCTGGGACTCCTGGAGGGATGGCCTTATCTTTCCTCAAGGGGACGACGGGTGCATCGCCGGTGAGCAGCTCACCCCCGGCGCGCCCGGTGGGCAGGCAGCGGCATGTCCCGGGGTGATTTGTGCGGGTGGCCCTGCGGTTACCGCTGGTCGGTGCCGCCGGCTTGCTGGTTTCGTTCTATCCATGTCATCGCGTCTGCGTAGGCGCGTTTGAGGGTGGCGGCGACCCGCTCGTCGCCGCTGTAGATGTTGTCGGGGGTGATCAGGTCGGTGACGCCGGTGACGCGGAGCTGTTCTTGGATGCGTTCACTGGCCGAGACGATGACGAGCTTGCTGCCGGCCGCTGCGAGGGCCTGGGCGTAGCGGTGCAGGACGTCCATGAAGGTGGTGCCGAGGTCGGTGCGTCCCCGCAGCCTGATGATCACCACCGAGTTGCGGCCGGTGCCGTCGGTGGCCGGGAGCTGTGCTTCGAGTACCGGCGCGGCGGCGAAGAACAGGCTCCCGTACGGCTGGAGCGCGACCACCTCGTTGGCGGGGAGCTGGGCCGGTGGGCCGGTCTCGATGAGGTTCCCGTCCGGGTCGAGCAGCCAGCGCTTGATGGTGACCTGGTTCGACTGCCGCACCACGTGCAAGATCACCGACAGGCCCACCGCGACGAGCACCGCGTACTGCAACGGGATGACCATGGTGAGCACGAAGCTAGTCACCAGCACCGCCTTCTGCACGGCGCCGGTCTTCCACACCGATTGAAGATCGGCCGGCCTGATGGTCCGGTAGCCAACCAGCATGAGCAGGCCGGCCAGGGCCGGCATGGCGATGTAGCCGACCAGGCCGGCGAACGCGATGATCACCACCGCCATCACCACGCTGGCGATCATCAAAGACATACGCGACCGGGCGCCGGCGGCCTTATTAAGCGACGAGGCCGACATGGACCCGCCCACCGGCATCCCCCGGAAGATCCCCGCGATCACGTTCGCGGCGCCCTGCCCGATGAAGTCACGGGAAACATCGGGGTAGCGGCCGTCCGGGTTGGCGAAGTTGGCCGAGATGGCCGCCCCCTGGACCAGTCCCACGAACGCAAGTGACAGCGCCGGGACCGCAAGCGAGGGAACCAGCCGCAGCATCGGGGCCTGGGGCAGCGGCAGCGCGCGGGGAATCTCACTGAGATCCCTGACCAGGGCGACGCTGCCCCATCCCAGGACGGCCACCAGAGCCGAGGTGACGACGACCGCCAGCACCAGCCCCAGCGGGCCGAGCCTGGTGCGCTCCAGCAGGAGTATCAGCGCGACCGTCAAGATCCCAATCGCCACGGACTGCAGGTGCAGTTCGCCGGGATGGATGAGGGTGTTGACGGCGCGGACGACACGGTTTGCCCCCTCCGCTTTGTAGCCGGTGAGGTTGGCCAATTGCCCGAGGATGATATTGACCCCGACAGCGCTGATGAACCCCACCATCACCGCGTTCGACACGAACCGCAGGACCGAACCGAGCCGCAGAAACCCGGCCGCCAGCATCACAACGCCGGTCAGCACCGACAGGGTGAACAATGCCCTCGCCGGGTCATCCCCGGCGTGAACCGCCGGGACATCAGCGATGACGATAGCCATGGCCCCGGTGGCCTGCACCGCCATGAAGGCCGAACTGGTGACAAACGAGCCACCGACCGTGCCGAACAGGTATGCGTAAAGGCCCGAAAGAGGGCTGACCCCGGCGAGCAGGCCAGCGGCGAGACCGTCGGGAACGCTCTCCACGCCGAGCACCAGCCCGGCGACGGCGTCCTTGCGCAGCGTGTCACGCCTGACCCGGAAGCGGAGTCTCATGCCCAGGTTCTCCGGGTGGCCGCGGGCGTGACCGCATGGACCATCGCGAGCCCTCCATCCCGCCACACCAACCGCTCGCCGGTTTCAGCGAAACCCATCCCCGGTGATCTGCCATCCCCCCAAACGGGTAACCAGGCAGACCCTTCCTGGCCCATGAACCGTCGGCGTATCGCGACAGCGATCAGCGCGCTCGGGCACCCTCCGTGACGGACATCCCAGCGGGGGCGCGCCCTGGCGCCGGCGCGCCGTGGCGATCAGGCCGACCTGGGCATAATCACAAGCCGGGGTGCCCAGCCCCGCCGGTCTGGTATCAGGGCGGCGTCTTGGGCTCCAGCGCGCTAGCCGTGGCCTGGCCAGGGGGCGTTGATGGACATCGCCTGCCGCCCCTGCGTTCGCCGCAACGATGCTCCGAACGTGCATGTCCCTGACCGCAGAATGCGACGCAGCCTGCGGCCCTGGCATCCCCCTGATTGGGTTATCCAACCCGGCCCATACCCAGCCCTGGGTCCCCCCGGCCGGTTGAGCACGCCCGGTCCGGCCCAGAACGGCAGCGTCTGGGTGCCGGGCCGCTCCCACTAGCCTTTCCCCATGACAGACAGCGCCGGCACGCAGCCCGACGCCTCCCCGGAAGCCCGGCCCACACCCGGCAAGATCGTGCGGGCTCTGCTGCGGGCCGTGGGTTCCACCGCCGCGCTGGTAGTGATCTACTACCTGCTGCCCCTGGACCACTCCTCGGCCTGGGCTGCTGTGACGATGCTGGTAATCGGGCTGGTGGTGCTCATCGGTTTGGTCGCCTTTCAGGTCCGATCGATCATCGCGTCACCGTTCCCGGGCCTGCGGGCCATCGAAGCCCTCGCCACCAGCGTCCCGCTGTTCGTGCTGCTGTTCGCCGCCGCCTATGTCGTCATGGCCACGATCTCCGCCAGCAGTTTCAGCCAGCCCATGACCCGCACGAACGCGCTGTACTTCACCGTGACCGTGTTCACCACAGTCGGCTTCGGCGACATCACCGCCAAGACCGAAGCGGCGCGGCTCGTGGTAACCGGGCAGATGATCGTCGATCTCATCATCTTTGGGCTCGGGGTCAGGATCTTCTTGGGCGCGATCACACGCGGCCGGCAGCGACGGCCATAAGATGCGGGCGCCACCGGGCCCAACGAGTAGGCCCGCCTGTGGGTGCCGAAACCATGTCCTACGACCTGATCTGGCCTCACAGCACTGGACCGCGAGCCGATGGTTCAGCGTTTGGCTCCACGAGCAGCTCATGCCCGGGCACTGTCACCGCCGGTGACGCTGCGTTTGCCTATCTGGCAGTGCTGTGGCTGCTCGGCTGGATGGCCCTGCTCGGCCCGTCAGACCTGGCCAAAAGGACACCCAGATTCTGGTCCTGCGCCACCCGATCGCCGTGCTCCAGCGCCACGTCAACACGCCCAGACCCTCCTGGGCCGACCGCGCGATCCCATCCGCGCTGGCCCGGCTGATCCCCAGCAAAGCGCAGCCAGCTGCTATCCACCCACCTGTCGTTCCCCGAGATCGCCGAGGAGCAGTCCCTCTCCCGCCACACCGTCAACCACCTGCAGCCAGGCGGTCACCTGGGCCCGCGAGCTGGGGCTCCCGGAGGGATGACGGCCGGGTCTTTACCCGATCAGGAGGATGGAATCCGCCCCGGCACGAGGAGCAATAGTGCCCTGACGGTGGGTGGGGCTTATGGGCCAGACGGTGAGATTCCAGGAAAGGCTGCGCAGGCTGGCGATGATCGACGAGGGCTTCGTCCAGGACGAGGGCGGGCTCGGGCTTGGGCCGGTCGGCACATCGGCCCTGGACCCCAAGACCGCAGCCCTGCTGCAGCTGGGGATGTCGGCGGCCATCGGGTCGCCGGCGGTGTGCCTGGAATGGAGCAGCGGGCGGGCGCTGGCGGCGGCGCGAGCGAAGACGAGATCGCCGACGTGCTGCTGGCGATTGCCCCGGTAGCCAGGCTCGGCCGGGTCGTCGCCGCCGCCCGAGGTGGCGACCGCGCTCGGCTATGACATCCAGGCCGCGGTGGAGGAACTAGACGATCACTGACAGCCGTCGGCAGGGCGCGCACGGGTTGCAGCTCAGCACCGTGCGGCGTGGTCCACAAAGGACCGATCTGGACGGCGGCGCCCGAGTTGCGCATGCGGCGCGCGACCAGGGGGGAAGGCAGAGGTTACCCGGTACAGGTGAGCCGCTGCCCGGTGCAGAACGGGAGAATGGCCCGATGGCGACGCCAGCAGACAGCCCGGCCCCGGTTTCACCGGACGTCCCGGGCCCACCGGACCCGGTGGCCTTGCTGCGCAGCGGCAGTTACGTGCGGCTGCTGGTGCTGGCTGCGATCTTGGGCGCGCCGATCGCCGCGGTCGCCTACGGCTTCCTGGCCCTGGTCAGTTACCTGCAGAAGGAGATCTTCATCCACCTTCCGCACGGGCTCGGTTACAGCACCGAGCCGGTGTGGTGGCCGCTGCCGGTGCTGGCGGTGGGCGGTGTGCTGGCCGGCTTCGCCATCCGGTATCTGCCGGGTAAGGGCGGGCCCTCAGCGGCGGGCGCTTTCGCCGTGCATGCGCCGCCGACCGCGGTGCAGCTGCCCGGCGTCATTCTGGCGGCGCTGGCGACGCTGGTCTTCGGTGCTGTGCTGGGCCCGGAGATGCCGCTGATCGCGCTCGGCGGCGGGCTGGCTGCCCTCGTCATCCGGCTGGCCCGGCGGCGCAAGGTGCCTGACCAGGCGGCCAGGGTGCTGGGTGTCACCGGGAGTTTCGCGGCCGTCGCCACGCTGCTGGGATCACCCCTGACCGGCGCGTTCTTGCTGATGGAGGCGTCCGGGCTGGGCGGGCCGATACTAGGAGTGGTGCTGCTGCCGGGGCTGCTGGCGGCCGGGATCGGCTCGCTGATCTTCATCGGCCTGGACAACCTGACCGGGCTGGGCACGTTCTCACTGGCCCTGCCCGGCATACCGGGCTTCAGCCAGCCCACCGGGGCCCAGTTCGGCTGGGCGATCGTGATCGGGCTGGCCGCCGCCCTGATCGGCCCCGCCCTCCGCCGGCTGGCCCTGTTGCTGGAGCCCTCCGCCGACCGGTGGCCCATGCTCGTGGTCCCGCTGGCCGGGGTGGCGGTCGCCCTGCTGGCGATCATTTACGCCGAGGCGACCGGCAAGGCCACCTCCGACGTGCTCTTCTCCGGAGAGAACGCGCTCGACCCGCTGATCACCCACGCCGCCAGCTACTCGGTGGGCGCGCTGCTGCTGCTGCTGGTGTGCAAGGGGCTCGCCTACGCAGTATCGCTGAGCAGCTTCCGGGGCGGCCCCGTCTTCCCGGCCATGTTCATCGGCGCGGCCGGGGGCCTGGCCCTGTCCCACCTGCCCGGGCTGCCGCCCATCGCCGGTGTCGCGATGGGCATCGGCGCGATGAGCGTGGTGATGCTGACCCTGCCGCTGACCTCGGTGCTGCTCGCCACGCTGCTGCTGGCCTCCGACGGCCTGGCCCTCATGCCCCTGGTAATCGTGGCGGTAGTCGTCGCCCACGTGGCCGCGGCCAGGATCACACCGGCGCAGACCACCGGATCGGCAGCCCGGGAGCGGCCGACCGCCGCCGCGGGGACAGACACCGATGGCGTATCCCGGTGATGGACCAGGCCTCGATTACCGCGGCGGGTGTGATCGACACCTTCCTGGTGCTGCTGATCGGCGTCGGACCCAAGCTGGCGCTGGTCCCCTTCGTGGAGATCACGGCGTCGCTGGACGCGGCGACCAAGCGGCGGGTGCTGCGCCAGATGATGGTCACCGCGGCGGCGGTGGCCCTGATACTGATGGTGCTGGGCGAGCTGCTGCGCGTGTTGCTCCACTTCACAGTCGGATCGTTGTCGATCGCCGGTGGCGTGATCTTGTTTGTGCTGGCGGTGGGGATGGTGCTCGGGCAGTCCGGAGACGGTCACCTCACCGCTGGGAAAGACCCGATGCAGCTCGCGCGATTCCCGCTGGCCGTGCCCTACCTGCTCAACCCGGTGGGCATCGTCGGCCTGATGACGATCTCCGCCGAGTCCAAGTCGGTCAGTGTTTTCGCCGTCGCGATCGCCATCTTGGCGGTCGTCTTGCTGATCGACGTGGCGGTGTTCCGCTGGGCGAACCGGGTCAGCGCCAAGCTCGACGAGAGCCGCATGCTGGTCACCGAGAAGGTCTTCGGCTTCCTGATCGCCGCGATCGGCGTGCAGTTGGTCCTGGACGGCCTGGCCTCGGTCGGCGTCATCGCGCCGGTCGCGCACTGAACCGCACAGGCTGCGGCTAGAACATCTGTGAGCTTGACTGTCAAGCGGCGGTCTTGGTTTCGTGGCTGGCGTGCTGCGGCCAGGCGGTGGCTTCGTCGTGGCGGGTTCGGGTCTTGAGGCAGCCGTGCAGGATGCCGACGAGCCGGTTGGCGAGCTGGCGCAGGGCGGCCCGGTGACTGGTGCCGCGGGCCCGCAGCTGGTCGTAGTAGGCGCGGGCGGTGCAGCCGGGCCATCCCCGCCGCGCCCTCGGGCAGCCGGGCCCTGGCCAGCACCCGGCCCGCCGGGTCCATCAGCTCCACATCGTGATGATCTTCGGCCCAGTCATCTCCCACCAGCAGCATGCCCTCTCCCGTCCGGTCGCCCAGCCAAGACCGGCAGCCTGCGGGAAATCCGTCAGCGACCTAATAAACGAGTGCTCACACCGCAGCGGCGGGCACGACATCCCAGCAGCGATCTACTCTCCCGGCCACCGGCAGGGGCACGATCTAGCCGTAGGGCTTCCCCCAAAGAGCCCGAGGCACATCAGTGCTCACCTGCCGGCAGCTACCGGACCCGAGTCTGCCGGACTGGCCGACCTGTTAGCTCTTATTAGGGTGCTCGGCGCCGAGGGCCTTCGGCCGTGAGACCGCCTGGCTGTGTTTTAGTTGCTCAGATGGTTCGGCCGATCCGGGGCCGGATGCAGGTGTTGCCGGTGGCCGGTGGCCGTTCCGACAGGTCAGGTCAGGCCTATCAGGCCGCTGATGGCCAGGTAGGCGCCCAGGATCAGAGCGGTGTAGGCCATGAGCTGGCGGGCGTGGCCTGCCAGCCAGTCCTGGGCGTTCTTCAGCGCCGCCTTGGTGGCCTCGGGCCGCAGTTCCAGGAACGCGAATGGGATGATGATCAGCAGGAACTCGATGAGGACGAACAGGATGACGCCCAGGACCTGGTTGGCGGTGGAGGATTTGCTGGTGACCAGAATGTGCAGCCCGGTGAGGTAGGCTGGCGCCGGGGATGCCGCACAGCGCGCCGACGAGCATGGCCAGCCCGAGGCGGGGCTCAGCCAGCACCCGCTCCGCCCAGCCGTCTTTCCTTTCCTTCTTCTCCGGCTTCTCCGGCTCCCCATCGGCGGCTGGGACTGGTGCCTTGCGCCTGCCGTGCAGGCGGCCGGTGGCGACCAGCGCGCCGACGGCGAGCAGGAGCAGGCCGATGGCCAGGTCGACGCCCGCGCTCACCGTTTTCTGGGAGCTGATGGCGTCGGCGTGGAAGACCAGCACGTCCAGCAGGCCGATGGTCAGGGCCACGGTCATGCCGCCGAGCAGGACGCACAAAAACATCGCCCGGGGGCGCCGGTTCTCGATCAGCAGCAGGTCAATGGCCAGGAACTTGGGGTTCAGCGCCGCGGTGAACGCGAGCGCGAAGAACTGGGCGTTCATCGCCGGTTAGCCAGCATCCGTCGCCTGTCGCACGTGGCCGGCGTGTGGCGGTTGGTGGCGCAGGTGGAGGTGCTGCTCGTATGCGGCAACGCCGACTGCGAGCGGGTATGGCCCGCGGAACAGCTGAAGCCTGGGCGAGACCTCCTAGTAATCCAGGTCGGGATCGTTACCGCAGTCGCAGCAGATGATCTCCTACAGGTCGGTGCAGGGGCCTTCTGTATGGCCGTCCACGATTCGGGCCGGCTGGCGCCGCAGAACCATCGTCCAGCCGTGTCTGGGCTGATCACGGGTCGCCAAGCCTCCCTCCTTTGCGCTGGATACCCCCAGAGTTGCGCCGCACGCGGGCCCGCCGCCGGGGTCGTTCACCCTGCCCGGGTACGGAACTCGCTGGTCAAGCCAAACACTGGCCACAGCACGCCCGCATCACCTCAATGGGGTAAGGTTCCGGTTTCTCCACGAGGGCGTGGAGATGTTGACGTGACTAGTTAGGAGCTGTCGGAGATCGCTGGATTCTTCCAGCGGCTGCGATGTCGTACCCGAGCGGTCGCCACATCGGGAGCGGCGACGACCCCGCCCAGCCGGGCTACGGGCGCGATCGCCAGCGGCACGTCCGGGTGGTCTGAGGTCACTTACTTTATCCATTCTGGGTGATGCCGATGATCCGCTCATAGGGGGATGCTGAGCCTACGTGAGGTGCGGGAGTCGTCGTCTGTCCCTACCGGCAACTCCCTGGCGTGAAGGAGCAGGAAATGCCACTAGCCGATTCGTCCTATCCGCTGCTGAACATTTTCTGGTCGATGGTCATTTTCTTTCTGTGGGTGCTCTGGATCTGGATCCTGATCTGGGTGTTCATCGACATCTTCCGCAGTCGTGACCTGTCCGGCTGGAGCAAGGCGCTGTGGTTCTTGTTCGTGCTGTTCATCCCGCTCATCGGCGTGCTGGTGTACCTGATCGCGCGCGGCGGCTCGATGGGCGAGCGGGCGGCGGAGCGGGCTCAACCGTAGGACGCGGAGTTGCGCAGCTGCATCCAGCGAGGCCGCGGCGGGCTCGCCTGCCAGTCGGGGGAGTTCCTGATCACTGTCGGGATTGGCCTCGCGGTGGGTGTCATCGGGTCGCGCTGCTGGGGTTGCTGCGCAGCAGGCTCCGGCTCGGTGGGGCGCTGGGCACTCCGCTAGATTGCCTGCGTAGTCGGCGTGGCCGCCGCGTGCGACATAGCCCGTGAGGACGCGGGCTGCTGGCCGCCATCCGTCATGGGGCAGGCGGTGGCGAACCGGGATGGCTACGACGATCGCCGGCTCGGCGGCCTTGTTCGAGACGCTGGTGTAGCTGATCATCGGGTGTTGTCTGTGTCCATCTCCGCCACCGTCACCCCGCGTCGCTGAGCGATCTGGTGCTGCCGACGCTTGGGCTGGTGGCCGTCCTGGTGCTGATCACCCGGCCGCTAGTGGCATTCCTGGCCACCCTCCGGGCCGACCTGACCAGGGGGAACGTGATGGCCCCGCGCGGGATCGTCGCGGCGGCCACCGCGCCGACGTTCTCGGCGCAGCTAGCCGCCAAGCACGTCGGCGGCGCCTCGAAGATCCTTCCGGTCACGTTCCTGGTGATCGTGGCCACGGTTGCCCTGAACGGTCTGACGGCTGTGCCGGTCGCGCGGCGGGCCGGCGTCGCACGCCCGTCCCGGACCCGCCCGCTGCTGGTCGGCGGGCAGGTCTGGGTTGTCGACCTGGCGTGCGCCCTGGCCTCGGCGGGCCTGGACATGCTGGTGTGGGCCGGTTCGACGAGGAGCGCGAGGCGATCAGGCGCGCTGGCCTGGAACTGGCGCCAGGGGAGTTGCTGGCCTCGGCCACTGCGCGCGGCGCGGAGCTTGATGGGCATTACCGCGGTGCTCCTGCTCACCGATGAGGACGACTTCAACGCCTTGGCCGCTGCAGGCTTGGCAGGCAGTGTCGAGGGCCCGGTCTACCGGGCTCGGCGCCCGCCTCCCCGGCCACGGCGTGGTCGCACCTTATACCGGCGGCGAGATCCTCTTCGGCGCCAACCTGACCCGGTATGACATTGGCCACCGGTACGCGGGGGAGTACGGATCTCCACCCATCCAGCGGACGGCGGGATCCCCGCCGGCAGCGATCTGCTGTTCCTGGTCCGGGCCAACGGGATCCTGGCGCCGGTCACCCAGACGGTCACGCCTTCGGTGCAAGAGGGGGCATCATGATCCTGCTCAGCCCCCAAAAGCAGATTCGCGATCTTGCACGTCGCCGTGACGACAACGGCAACGAGGGTTCCGGGCCCAAAAGGGCTGGGCCGTGCCTGCGGTGACCAGCATCTTGCGCCGCCCCCGCCGCTACAACGTATTCAGGGAAGGGCTGAGGCGGCGCGCCGCACCGCGGGCTGGGTGGGATCAGATCAGCTCGAGCTGCCGGGCCCGGCGAACCGCCTCGCCGCGGTGGGTGGCCGCCAGCTTGCGGTAGATGCTCTTGAGATGTGCCTTGACCGTGTTGATGGAGATGTACATCTCGCTGGCGACCTCGGTGGTGTTCAACATGCCTGACACGTGGCGCAGCACCTCCCGTTCGCGTTCGGTGAGCGGTTCGACCGGCAGGACCGTGCCCGCGGCGGAGGTGCCCGCCGTGGCCCGGGGCTGATCGTGGCGCGGGGCTGATGCGAACAGATGCTGGTGGATGCGGGCCAGTTCAGGGTCGCGCCGCAGGACCGGCCCGATCCAGCCACGCTCGATGACGAACGGCAGCTTCACCTGCTCCCGTTCGGCCAGCCGCAGCGCGCACGCGAGCGATCGGCGGCCCCGCGCGTCGTCACCGCTGTGGTAGCTGAGCCGGGCCTCGGCCAGCGCCGCTTGCATGCGTACCCGGTCGGGCTCCCCGCTGCGGGCGCTCAGCGCGGGTGCGAGCGCGCGCCTTGCGTTGTTGTCATTCCCCGCCGCCAGCCATGCGTGCGCGAGTGCGACTGCCGCCTCCGGCGAGCTGTCGCGCCCGGC
The DNA here is from genome assembly GCA_963770375.1 of uncultured Actinomycetes bacterium. Classification (GTDB taxonomy): domain Bacteria; phylum Actinomycetota; class Actinomycetes; order Streptosporangiales; family Streptosporangiaceae; genus DASVBE01. The sequence continues at coordinate 227,862 of CAVYPM010000022.1, forward strand.
CCGCTCGGCCGCGGCGACTGCGGCCGTGATGTCGCCCGCCGCCGCGTATGCCCGCGCCTGGAGCAGGGTCAGCCGCTGGTCGAGCCACGCGGGGACAGCCCACCCGGACCGTGCCCTCGTTATCATCTGCGCGGCAGCTTCGCCGTGCCCCTCGGCCAGCCCACCACACGCCGCCAGCAGGAAGGCCACCGCCCCGATCAGCTTGTCCGGGCTAGCGGCCAGGGCGGCGTCCAGCTGCCTGAGCCTGCTGCGCGCCTCTTGCAGTTCACCCCGCTCAAGGTGCACCCAGGCGAGCGCGGCGAGCGCCGGAGGGTCCGGGTGCGGGGCAGGCGGCCGCTGCTCTGCCGGCCAGGGCCGCTGTCGCCTGGCAGGCCAGTTTCGCGGCGCGGCGGAGCCGGCCGCGCAGGGCCTCCACCAGCGCGAGCTGCCCGAGGCAGCCGGCCCGCTCGTGCTCCCCGCCCGATTCGGCCGCGGCGGCCACACCCGAATCGAGGACGCGGGCCGCCTCGTCCAACTGGCCCGACCACAGCGCGACGGCCCCGCGGCCGGACAGCACGCGCGCCCGGAGGTGCCGGCGCTGGGCCAGCTCGTCCGGCATCCTGCTGATCAGCGCCTCCGCCTGGGTGACGGCTGCCTCCGCCGCCGAGAGGTCCCCGGTGCGGCGGGCGGCGGCGAGGCGGATCGTCGCGGCGGCCAGCCGGGCCGCGGCCTCCTGGCCGGAAGGAAGGCGCTCAACCATGCCTTCCGCGGCCTCCACCGCGGCGGCGCAGGACTCAGGCCGGCCAGCGGCCAGCGCGGCCGCGGCGGCGGCCAGGTAGGGCTGCGGCCCGGTCCAGGCACGGCCGTTCGGCATGCGGGTGAACTCGCGGGCCAGGGACTGGCCGTCCCGCGGCTCGATGATCTCGCTGATCGCCAGCCCGTCGACGACCAGGCTGGCGGCGAGCTGCCAGTCGCCAGCCTGCGTGGCGTGCTGCGCCGCGTCGGTGAGCGGGCCGTTCCGCTCATACCACCGGGCCGCCCTTCGGTGCAAAACGGCCACCCGGTCCGGATACTCGCGCCTCAGCTTGAGCCGGAGCATCTCGGCGAACAGCGTGTGATAGCGATACCACCCGCACCCGATCGGCTGGACAAACGCGTTCGTCCGCGCCACGGACGCCAGGATCCGGCCGGCCTGCTCGCTGCCGGTCAGCTCACTGGCGGCTTCGGCGTTGACCCGCTCCAGGATGGACGTGCTCAGCAGCAAATCCCTGACCTCCGGCGGCACGGCGCTGAGAACCTCGTCCACCAGGTAGCCGGTCAGGGTGCTGTCATCGGTGATGAGCTCCGTGACGAACTGGCCGGGGCGGGGGTGGGCGCCCAGGGAGATCGCGGCCAGGCGGAGGCCGGCTGCCCAGCCTTCGGTCCGCCGGGTGAGGCGCTCCAGCGAGTCCGCCGACAGCGTGCTGCCGTGCTGGGCCAGGAGCAGGCCGGCCTCGGCGACGGTGAAGGCCAGGTCGCTGGCCCGGATCTCGGCCAGCTCGCCCGCCAGCCGGTAGCGGTGCAGCGGCAGCAGCGGATCGGCCCGTGAGGAGACAACCAGGCGCAGGCCGGGTCCCGTGTTCCAGCGGACGAAGTGGAGCTCGCTGTGGACCGCCGGGTCGGTCAGCAGATGGAGGTCGTCGATGACCAGCGTGACCGGCGGGTGCTGGGCCGCTAGCGCGGATGCGAGCCGCAGCAAGAACGCGTAATCTGCTGCCCGCCCGCATGCGGCGGCTGATACCGCCTGCGGAACGGCAACTCCGGACCGGCCAAGGGCTGCCACGACATAGGACCAGAAGACTGCCGGCTGGTTGTCGTAGTCATCAAGCGAAACCCAGGCGATCGCCCCCCGTTCCGCTGCGGCCCACAGCGCCAGGGCCATCGTCTTGCCCGCGCCGGGTGGGCCGGTGAGGACGGTCAGTGGGCACCACCGCGCACCCTCGGCGATCAGCTTGGTGACCCGCGGGCGCCGCACCGCCCACTCCGGCACGGCAGGTGCCGTGATCTTCGATGCCAGAATCGGGACATCAGCCGGTAGGGCCGGCCGTCTGGCGGGGATCGCCACCTGTTCGCCAACATCGGCCGCCATCGGGACCTGCCGCCCTCCCGCCAGCGGCCTGATGGCCGCTCGGCATGTGAGACCGCACGTCGCGATACCGGCAGGCCGTCCAGCGGGCCGCCGTGCCGGGGCGTCTCGCCCTCACTCACCACTACACGCCAGCCGGTTGGGGCTGGGCATCATGCCGTTGGTATGAAACCTGGGCTCTGGGCTGCTCAGGCCCGTGCGACCCGGGCAGGTCGCTACCGGGCGTCCCGGCCGGGGGCTGGTGCTGCGGGCTCGACCGCCGCGCCGCGCGATCCCTGCCGCACCTGGCCGTGCAGTCCCGTGGAGCTGGGCTGCTGACGGGATGACGATCGGTGTCTTACCCAATCGGGGGGATGGAACGCACTCCCGCCCGAGGTGGAATGGTGGCTCAGGCGCCGAGTGGAGGTGCATTGAGCGAGATAGTCAGATTCCAGGAGACCTTGCGCAGGCTGGCGATGATCGACGAAGGCTTCGTCCAAGACGAAGCCGGGCTCGGGATGGACCAGGCCGCGGCATCTGCCCTGGATCCCAAGACCGCGGCGCTGCTCCAGCTTGGGGCGTCGGTGGCCATCGGATCGCCGGCGGTGTGCCTGGAATGGAGCGCTGCCCGGGCAATGGCGGCGGGCGCGAGCGAGGACGAGATCGCCGACGTGCTGTTGGCGATCGCCCCAGTGACCGGGCTTGGCCGGGTCGTCTCTGCCGCCCCCGACGTGGCGACCGCGCTCGGATATGACATCGCGGCCGCGCTGGAGGAACCGGACGGTTAGGTGCGATCATCCGGGACGAGGCCGGGCCGTCGAGGATTGGGGCGCACGTCGGCACGTGCTGGCCTCATGGACCACTGGGATGTGTCAGGAACCGGATCGCCCGCCGCGCCGGGGCTGCAGGCTGCTGATGATCTTCCCGACGGCCACGACGGCGCGATCAGGTACAGCAGGCAGCAGACGGTGAAGATCCCGCCCACGTCTGGGTCACCGACACCGACACCACATGGGTCACGACGACCAGCAGCAGAACGAGCCCGTAACTGTCCGCCGAGACGAAGGAGCGCCCGAGACGGCGCCACCACCAGGACTCAGCGCCGCCAGGGCATTGCCGTCAGCGAAGTCCGGCACCTGACCTCTAAACACCACCCAGGAAGGTCCCCAAAGTCTCAAGCGCTGGCGGAGTTTGAGTGGAACCCAGCCAGCACGAGTGTGGCGCCGCGGGCCAGCCTTTCCTTCCCCCGCCTTGCTCTATGGCCCGCTCCGCTAATCGCCTCCACCCACAGGAACGTGGACGCCCCGCAGGAACAGGAGGCAGCCGGGCGGCAGAGGCCCACGCTCCTGGCCGCTGATGGCGTATCGCGTCGATACCGGGATCTGTCCTCAGACGCCCTCGACCGCCTTCAGCCGCCCGGATCGGACCGCGTTGACGAACTCGGTGTAGTCCCGCTCGTTCTGGTCGGCGTACCGCTCCGAGAAGCCGGTGATCGACTTGTCGAACGCGTCGCTGTCGCCCAGGTAGGCGGCGATGGCGACCGGGTCCCCGGACCGGGCGTGCGCCCGGGCCAGCGTCCACCCGCAGATGCCCGCGTAGAACTCGAGCGCGACCGGCGCCATCAACTCGGGCACCGCCGAGCCCTTCATGTCGCGCAGCTGGCGCCAGTAGAAGTGGCGCTGCACGTCTACCCCCTTGGTCCAGCCGAGGTAGATGTCGCTGGCGGCCTGCATCATCCGCTGCCCCTGCACCACCCGCTCACCGTGCTGCCGGTAGCGGCTCTTGCCCACGTAGGGCTCCAGCACCGACGCGGTCGCCTCCTTGACCTGCAGGAACAGCGGGTCATGCGCGTCGCGTCCCTGGAGCAAGACGATGAACGCCCGGGTCCCGACGCTGCCCACGCCGACGACTTTGCGGGCCGCGTCCACGAATTGGAAGCGCTCCAGCAGGTGGCGCCGGTCGTCTTGCAGCGTGGCCCGGTAGGCGCGGAACTGGTCGCGGATCACCTTGTCGACCTGATCGGCGGGCAGGCCGTAGGTGGCGGTCCAGTCGCGGAACGGGACGACGACCGGCGGCTGGCTGACGATCCGGTAGGTCCCGTCGACCAGCTCGCCGAGCTTGGACAGCGCCTGCACGCTGTCGCGGGTATGAGCCTTCTCGGCCGTCTTCGCCGCCCGCTTCTGCGCCGTCTTCGCCGCCTTCGCCTCCTGCTTCGCCGCCTTCTCCTGTTTGCCCGCCCGCCTGTCCTGCTTCTTCGCCTTCGCCTGCTTGACCGTCCCGGCCACCGCAGTACGGATCGAGGCCCTGAGCTCGTCCTCGTCCAGGTAGGCGTACCAGATATCCATCGTGCCCATCTGCGCGAAGGCGGCCATCGCCTCCCGGTAGGCCCGCACCGACGCCAGCGTCGCCGCGCGCGCGTCCGCCGGGGAGAAGCCGTTGTTGCGGGCCGCGATGGTGAAGCTCGCCGCCATCCGCTTCACGTCGCACTCGAACGGCCCCGGCAGCGTCTCATCGAAATCGTTCAGGTCGAACAGCAGCCGCCGCTCGGGCGAGGCGAACGCGCCGAAGTTCGACAGGTGCGCATCGCCGCACAGCTGAGTCTCAAGCCCGGCCACCGGGGTGTCCTTCAGGTCCGCCGCCATGATCTTCGCGGCGCCCCGGTAGAACGTGAACGGCGAGACCATCATCCGGCCGTGGCGCACCGGCACCAGGTCCGGCTCGCGGGTGGTGTCCTGCTCCTCCAGCAGCGCGACCGGGTCCGGCCGGTCCGCGGCCGGGCGCCACTTCGTATGGTCCGACAAAGACGCCCCGTCCCGGGCCTCCACGCCCACCGCTTTGCGATCGTCGATGCTCGGATGCGCGATCTTCCGCACGGCCATCCGGCCCACCTCCCGTTCTGGACATGACGCTGCCGACGCCGACCGCGAGCACATTTCGTGCGCGGCCATGGCCGGAGCGAGGGGGCGCCAGGCGCGGCCAGTCCTTCCCTTGCCCTCCAACTCACCATCTTGTCGCGCCCGCGGCGAGAGGACATTACCCAGATAGGACTATTTCGGCACCCGGGGTGCCAGGCTCATCGTCGAACCTGGCTAGAGAGCGGAAGCCCACCTGGCCGCCCTTGATCGGGCGCCTGGGTTACCCGTTTGGGGGGATGGCAGATCACCGGGGATGGGTTTCGCTGAAGCCGGGCGAGGTGGTTTGGTGTGGCAGGAAGCGTCGTACGCCACCTGGCTGCTCACCGGGCCCACCCCCCGCCGGCCGAGGCCACCGCTGCCTCGGTCGGGGGTTGTTGCGCCCGCCTGGCTCACGTCCCGGCCGTGGCGGTTTACCCCCGGGGGGTGATGCCGCACCGTCGATGAACCGGTTCTCCTGGGAGAGAGCGGACGGCGCGGGGGCAATATCCGTTAATGCCCGCCCTGATCCGCAGGCGAGGTGGCCTCCCGCGGTACCTGACCCGGGCAGCAAGAGGCAACGGCCGGCGCAGGGCGGGCGCTTGGGCATAGGCAGTGGTGTGAGGAGGAGATGTGTTCAGGGACAGGCGGCAGGACCGCCGTGAGGAGCGCCGCGGTGGCACCGGCGCGACGCACTACCGGATGCGCCAGAAGCTGGTGTCCATCGGCGATGACTACTGGATCGAGAACGACCAGGGCGAGCGGGTCTTCAAGGTCGACGGCAAGGCCCTGCGGGTCCGCAACACACTGATCTTCGAGGACAGCCACGGCAGCGAGCTGCTGAAGATCCAGGAGCGGGTGGCCCGGGTGCGGGACACGATGGAGATCGAGGACCCGGGCGGGCACACCGTCGCGACGGTGAAAAAGGCGCTGATCACCCCGCTGCGCGACCGGTGGACGGTCACAGTGGCGGACGGCCCGGATCTCGACGTCAAGGGCAACATCGTCGACCACGAGTACACCATCGAGGACGGCCGGTCCACGGTGGCCGAGGTGTCCAAGAAGTGGTTCCGGGTCGCCGACACCTACGGGGTCGAGGTCGCCCCCGGGCAGGACCCCGCGCTGATGCTGGCCATCACAGCCGTCCTGGACCAGATGGCGCACCAGGCGCGCTAACACTGACGCCTCATCGGCCGCAAGGGCCCGCGGCGGCCCGGCGCGAGCGCTAAAGCTGACGATCGCTCCGGTGACCGGGCTCGACGGGTCGCCGCCGCTCCCGATGTGGCGGCCGCTCTCGGGTATGACATCGCGGCCGCGCTGGAAGAACCCGACGATCACTGACGGCTCCTCAGCTGGTCATGTCGGGTTGCCACCGGAAGGGCGGAGGAACGGCCAAATCTGGTGAGGACGGGACCGCGCCGGGCAGTCCGGCGCATCATCCGAGCCGGTCATGCGGTGCCGTCCGCTGAGGCATCCGGGCCGTTGTTGTCGGCCGCCCGTTAGCCAAGGCCGACGGCGTGCCCGCTGCGCCGGGCAGGTACTGCTTGTGCGTCCGCCATCGGGGGTTGCGCTGCGCGCGATGGGCGGGCCCGGCCTGCCCGTGGTTCCTGCCTCGAGGGGCCGCAGTAGCTCCGGGTGTCGATTTACCCTTACAGGGTGAGGTGCGCGAGGCCGGAGCCGGTTAGCTTGTGAGTTCGCGGCAGAACATCTGCGCCTCGTTCAAATCCTCTCGCGGCGGACCTGAGGGGGAGAGTCGTAATGGCTGAGACACCGACCGACATGCTCGTCGCGGGCTACCCGGACATCGACGGGGCGGCGAAGGACTTCGAGCCGCTGGGCGCGCTCGTCAGGGACACGCAGGTCTCGATCGACGGCGTGATCCTGATGACGCACGCCCCAGACGGCCGTGTCGCGGTGCGGCAGACGTGCGGCAACCTCGGTCGCGAGGGGTCGGTGGGGCGGCGGGATCGGGTTCGCGGTTGGCCTCTTCGCGCCGCCGCTGCTGGCGTCGGTCGCCGTCGGGGCTGTCGCGGGCGGGGTCATCGGCAAGTTCGCCGGCCACCGCGTCGAGCAGGACATCCACGGCCATTCTGACAGCTAAGGAGAACGCTATGAGCCAGAGTCATCTCGTCATTGACTTCCCGATTAAGGGTCCAGCCAACGCCAAGGCGCTCCCCGGGGAGCTGCCCCCGTTGATGCCCGATCTCGCGACAGCGCAGGACGATCTCGGTACTGTGCATTTCTCCCGGTTCATGGTCGAGGGAGACGAGAAGCTTCTCTTCCTTTCGGACATCGACGGCGAGACCGACCAGCACATTGAGCGGCTCGTGGAGAGTGCCGGGCCGGTGTTTGACGCCATCTTCACACACGTGGACAACCCTCCGCCCACGCCCGTGGCTGATAACCCTGAGAGGGTCACCAAATGGCTGAAGCGGCATGTCCGCGAGCCTCTAGACACGTACTTTGCTTACGAGGACGCTTCGGTTCAGGACATCAAGGCATGCGCGCGTGCGGCGGGCTTTACGGGCAATACCTCGCAGGGCCCCTTGCTGACATACATGTCCTTCAAGTCACGTGTGCAAGCCTTTGCCGTGAAGCTGCTCGCCGGGGCCCTGATAGGAGACAAGGGACATAAAGCGTCGGATTCCATTGGGACGCTGCATGTCGCCCACTTTGTGCCCTTTGAGCACAACCACATAGGGTTCTTCACGGTCTTCGACGGTGATATGGAGAAGTACTTCCAGGACTTTGCAGACAAGACCTCCTTCGTCTTCGATGCTCTCTTTCCACATGTCGTTGGCGCGCCGCCAACCCCGGTGGCAAAGAACGCCCAGGCGTTCTATCAGTGGGGACTGGAAAACAACTATCCGCCGATCGGGTTTTACAGCGCCTATCCAGGCCTCTCGGTTCAGGACATCCGGGCCCTGCTGGCCGATCGCAAGTCACCACCGGCCACCGCTGGATAGGACCAGGCGTCACGTGGTCACGAACCGTAATCAACTCCGGGTTGGGCGCTGGCCAGGGAGTACAACTCACAAGGAGCACCGGCGATGAAGGGCCCGGGGGTTCTTCGCCGGTTGCTTGGCCGAAGGCGGCATGAACCTTCGGGGACCGATGGCGGTCCGGCGGCCGCGGAAGGGCCGGCGCTCGACCTCGCTGACATTCAGGGGTTCATTCTCCGCGGTTACAGAATGCCGATGGTGCGGCATTTCCTGTTGACGGTAGGAACTCCGGCACAAGCGCGCAGGCAACTCGGACGGCTCGTGAGCGGCGACGAATCCGACGTCCCGCAGATCACCACTGCCGAGGACTGGCACGTGGGGTTCGCGCCCGGACCGGGAGACGATCCCGCGGCCGCCCCGCGTCGCAAGCCAGACTATTGCCTCAACATCGGTGTCACGTGGCCCGGGCTGGTGGCGCTGGAGATGGAGGAACGCGTCCCAACGCTGTCGTTCAGGTCATTTGGTGCGTTCATCGAAGGAGCCGCGCAACGAGCGGAGTCGGTCGGAGAAACTGGGCCAAGCTCGCCCGAGAACTGGATTGCCGGTTTCGGAAAAGGGCACGATCACGTCCTGGTGACGCTGCACGCCATCAGCCCGGAAGCGATGAAGGGCTACAGCGACAGGTTGCGCGCCTGGTTTGCCGAAGGAAATGCCTTTCGGGAAATCTGGCGCCAGGACGGGATGGCGCTAATGGAGATGCAAGATGGCAAACCCGTGCCTACTGCCAAAGTTCACTTCGGATATACCGACGGAATCACGTACGCCCACCATTCGCGGCGGCCCGGAAGAGTATCGGCCCGATCACCAGCGGCCCTGCGAGCCATGGCTCTTCGTCTTGCGGGAAGAAGCGGAGAACTACGACGTACCCGAGCCGCGAGAACTCGGCCTGAACGGCAGCTTTGCAGTTTTCAAGAAGGTCGAGACTGACGTCGTGGGCTTTGAGGACTTCTTGCAGTCGAACAAGGACAAGATCGATCCCGAACTGCTGGCCGCAAAGATGTGGGGCGATGGCGCAACGGCGTTCCTCTCGCCTTGTCACCGGACACGGATAGCCCTGCGGGGGGGATATCGCCCGAACAGTTGAACAATTTCGGGTATGTAGATGCCGATGGTACGGGAGATCCGAAGGGGATCCGCTGTCCCGTCGGCGCACACATACGCCGCGTCAATCCACGAGGTCAGCCAGTCGCGGGCCAGGGACTGCCGGGCGGCAGCAACAATTCCCACCGGCTGATCCGTCGCGGTCTGCCGTACGGGCCGGCCTATGATCCAGGAGAACCCTACGATGGCATCGAGCGCGGGATGCTCTTTCATTTCATCAACTCGAACATCGAAAACCAATACGAGTTCGTGCTGCGACAGTGGGCCAATGACAGCGAATTCGCCGGGGCCGTCAGGCTTCACCCAAAGTCGAAAGATCCACTGATCGGCACCCAGAATCCAGCAGAGAGCATTTTCGTCATACCGCAGGCAAATGGAGGCCCGCCGATCGAGGTTACGGGTCTCTCGAGCTTCATTACGACCAAAGCCGCTGCGTACGTGTTTCTGCCGAGCATAACGGCCATCAAATTTATCGCCAACTTGGGAGAAGGCGTGTAGCTGGCGGCTCGCTCGGTGACCGCCGGATTATCGCGACTCGGTTCGATGAGAGGAGAGGGACAATGGCGGACACCTTCGACGTGATAATGGCGGGTTACCCGTCCGTCGGGCTGGCCCGGCAGGACTTTGATGGGCTTGTGCGGCTCGTCAAGGACAAGAGGGTCCGAACCGAAGGCGTGATCCTGGTCGAGCACGACGAAGACGGCGAGGTCCGGGTGACCGAGACCGGCGACCACCTGGGGCGCAAGGGACTTGGCTGGGGCGGCGGGGTGGGTGCCGTGGTCGGCCTGTTCTCGCCGCCGTTGCTCGCCTCGGCCGTGGTCGGGGCGGCGGCCGGCGGCGTGGCGGGCGCGTTCGCCCGGCACCGTGTAGAGAGCGGCATCCAGACGGGGATCGGGGAGCAGCTCCCGCCGGGCTCGGCCGGCATCATCGCCGTGGTCAACCACGCCGACCGGCTGGCGGCCGAGCAGGCGCTACCCGGCTCGCCGATGAAGTCTGTCGCCCAGATGGAGCACCACAGCCTCGGCGCGCTCAAGCAGGCGCTGGCCACGGCCGCCGGCAAGTTCAGCCCCGACCGCACGGTGCTGCCGATCCCGGACCCGTCCTTCGGGGGCACCATCGGCCGCACACTGGCGCAGTCGCAGGCTGACTGGACCATCAACATGACGCCATCGCCGCCCGCCGACGCGCCGAACGTGCTGCTGGTGCTGATCGACGATGCCGGGTTCGGCAACCCGGGCACCTTCGGCGGCCCGGTCGATACGCCGGCCATGTCGCGGGTCGCCCAGGCTGGGCTGTCCTATGACCGTTTCCATGTGACCGCGCTGTGCTCGCCGACGCGGGCGGCGTTGCTCACCGGCCGCAACCACCACAGCGTGGGCTTCGGGTCGATCGGCGAGCTGCCTGGTCCTTTCCCGGGCTACACCGCGGCCCGCCCTAAAGACTGCGCGCCGTTCGTCCGCATGCTGCAGGGCAACGGGTACAGCACCGGCGGGTTCGGCAAGTGGCACATGACACCTGATCACGTGCAGGGCGCGGCCGGCCCGTTCGACCGCTGGCCGAACTCCTGGGGCTTTGACCACTTCTGGGGCTTCCTGGCCGGCGAATCGGGCCAGTACGACCCGGTCATCACCCAGGACAACACGGTCATCGGCGTGCCCGAGGGCAAGGACGGCCAGCAGTACTACCTGCCGGACGATCTGACCGACAAGGCGGTGGGCTGGCTGCATGCCGTGCGCGCCCAGGACCCGGTCAAGCCCTGGTTCCTGTACTACTCCACCGGCTGCAGCCACGCTCCGCACCAGGTGCCCGCCGAGTGGAGCGACAAGTACCGGGGCCGGTTCGATGATGGCTGGGATGCCTACCGTGAGCAGACCTTCGCCCGGCAGAAGCAGCTCGGCGTGATCCCGGGCGACGCCGAGCTCACCCCGCGGCCGGACGCGTTCCCGGCCTGGGACTCGCTCTCAGCCGACGAGAAGAAGCTCTACGCCCGGCAGATGGAGGTCTACGCCGGCTTCCAGGAGAACGCCGACTGGAACGTGGGCCGCCTGCTGGATGCGGTCGAGGAGATGGGCGAACTCGACGACACCCTCGTCATCTACATCTGGGGCGACAACGGCGCCAGCATGGAAGGCACGGTCACCGGCTCGTTCAACGAGCTCACCATGCAAAACGGCATCCCGCTCACCCCCGCCCAGCAGCTGTCGCTGATCGAGCAGTACGGCGGCCTGGACGCCTGGGGCTCCGACGCCACCGCGCCGCACTACGCGGCGGCCTGGGCCTGGGCCGGCAACTGCCCCTTCCCGTGGGGCAAGCAGGTCGCCAGCCACCTGGGCGGCACCCGTAACGGCATGGTCGTCGCCTGGCCGCGCCGCATCACGGACGGCGGCGGCAAGCGCAGCCAGTTCACGCACTGCATCGACATCGGCCCGACGATCCTGGAAGCGGCCGGGATCCCCGAGGCCAGGGTCGTCGACGGCGTGGAGCAAAAGCCGATGGAGGGCACCAGCTTCCTTTACACCTTCGAGGACGCGACCGCGGCCGAGCGCCACACGCAGCAGTACTTCGAGATCTACGGCAACCGGGCCATGTACAAAGACGGCTGGTGGGCCTGCTCCATGCTCGACCGCATCCCCTGGGACATCACGCCGGCGAGCATCGCCCGGTTCGCGCCCGGCGTCTACGACCCGGACAACGACGTCTGGGAGCTGTACTACCTGCCCGACGACTTCTCACAGGCCCACAACCTCGCCGCCGAGCACCCGGACAAGCTCGCCGAGCTCAAGGAACTGTTCTGGCAGGAAGCCCAGAAGTACCAGGTGCTGCCCCTGCTGGCTGGCTTCTCGGTGTTCTTCGGGATCCTGCCGCCGATGCCCACCATCACCAAGCGGACCTTCTACGGCGATGTGCAGAACGTCTTGTCGGGCATGATCCCCAGGGTGTACGGCCACTCTTACGCGATCACCGCCGAGCTTCAGATCCCGGCGGAGGGCGCGCAGGGCGTCATCGTCGCCAACGCCGACGAGATGGGCGGCTTCTCCCTGTTCGTCCAGGACGGCAAGCTCAGGCACACCTACAGCATGATGGGCGTCGAGACCTACCGCCAGGAGTCGACGGAGCCGCTGCCATCCGGCGACGTGACGGTGTGCATGCAGTTCGACGCCGACGAGCCCAAGCCGGGCACCGGCGGCACCGTGACCCTATGGGCCAACGACCGCAAGATCGGCGAGGGACGCATCGACAAGACGGTCCCCGTCCGCTTCTCGGGCTACAGCGGGATGGACATCGGCCGCGACAACGGCCTGCCGGTCGACCGCAAAGCGTACGGCGACAAGTCACCGTTCCCCTTCACCGGAAGCGTGAAGAAGGTCGTGTTCGACCTTGCGCCGGCCCCGAGGGAGCAAGACCGCAAGGCGGTGCACGAGGCTCACCACCACATGGCTGTCGCGCACGGGATCAGCGCATGAAAGGGGGCGGTCCAGGGACCGGGACGTTGTAGTTCATGCGGAAAAGGTTCTCCGGGTCGTACTGGGCCTTGAGGCCGCCACGTCACCCGGGTAGCGGTGCAGGAAATCACACGCATCCCCGCTCGGCTCACCAAACACCGTCTGGCCCGTAAGCCTCACCCACCGTCATGGCACAATTGCACCCCGTGCCGGGGAGGGTTCCATCCTCCTGATCGGGTGAAGACCCGGCCGTCACCCGTCCAAGAGTTCGGCACCCTGCTGCACGAGGCAGCGCAGGCGTCGCCAGCGTGCGGAAATCCAGGACACCAGCCGCCAGGGCCGTTCCCACAATGGAGGTTCCGCGCGCTCGCCGAGGATCCGGGTCTGGACGTGGCCAAGACGGGTTCGATCGGATCGAGCGCCACCACCGTGCCGGACGCCACCGCAGCAAGTCGGCGGTGAGCTGCGGCCCGGATCAGTGACAAGCGTGGTGCAGCCCGGAATAGAGACAAGCGTGGAGCCCGCATAAACAGTGACGTGTTATAGTCCCATCCGTGGCAGCAGTGGTCAAGAGCACCGAGCCCGCGGAACCGCCTGGTGCCGGGCCGGACCCGGCCCAGCCCGGCCGCCGGCGGCAGCCGGTCCAAGCCCGCAGCCGCGAGACCGTCGAGCGGATCCTCGACGCCGCGGCCGTTCTCATCGAGGAGGGCGGCGTCAACGCCGTCACCACCCGTGCCATCGCCGGGCGCGCCGACGTTACCGCGCCCTCGCTCTACCGCTTCTTCGCCGACCGCGACCAGATCCTCGACGCGCTGATCGAACAGCACCTCGGGCGGCTCAGCGTCTTCCTCGCCGAGGCCGAGGCGGGCTGGACGCCCTCGTCAGTGACGGAGTTCGTCGAGCGCGAGCTCGGCTGCTACGCCGCCTACTTCCAGGCCAACCGCAACGCGGCCCGGCTGTGGCTGGACGGGCGCATCTCGCCGGCGGTGCGGGCGGAGGTGCTGCGCTACAACCGCCGCACCGCCCAGCGCCTGCACGGCGTGGCCGTCGCGGCCGGCCTGGCCCCCCGCAGACCGAACTGCTGGTCTTCGTGATGCTGGTCGAGCTCGGCGATCGGATCCTGGACCTGGCCTTCCGCGAGCACCGCGACCCCGACCCCGACGTGATCGGCCACGGCCGTATCGCGCTCAGCGCCTACCTGGCGACCGCGCTGCGGCTGTAGGCGGCACCGCCCGGCGCCGGCGCTGAGGCCTGACAGCGGGCGCACCGCAAGGCCGCGCCACCAGACACCGACGCCGCCGGCGTCACCGATTACGGACAGGAGGGGCCCCGTGCAGGGGAAGATCTGGTTCACCGCGCATGGCATCGGCCCGGCCGCCGGCAGCTCCCGCGGTAAGGACGCTGCCTGACCCACTAGACGCCGGGCCGGGTGATGCCGTCTTGCCCCCGGGACGTTCCACCCGGCCCGGTCCACTCTTCCCACGGAACGACTGGTCGCTTGCCAATCGCCGCTCCGATCGTCCTGATCTGGCGTCCATCGGACGTAGCGGGCACACCGCGGTGTAGCCGATCGGACGGCAACGATATCGGCCCGAGTGTTGACGGGCTATGGCCTGCCTTAGCGGGCGGCACGCATGACCGGCTCGGTAGGTGCACTGGAACTGCTCGGCGGTGAGAGACTGCTAGACGGCGTGCTGGGCTAGTTGAGGGGATGGCATGCGGGGCAGGGGCAGGTGATCCTCGCTGCGGTTGCTGCCGAGGCGTCAGCTGAGAGCTTCACCACGCTGATGGATCACGTTGCCCAGGGTTTCGAGGCGCTGGGCGCCGCGATCCTGGTCGTCGGCGTGATCTGGTCGTTCGTGCTCGCGGTGGTGGCCGTGCGCCGGTCGGGCTGGTCGGCCAAGGCTTACCTGGTATTGCGCCAGGCGTTCGGCGGGACCCTGCTGCTCGGGGTGGAGGTCCTGGTCGCCGCCGACCTGGTGCGCACCGTCGCGGTCGCGCCTACCCTCGACAATGTCCTGGTGCTCGGGCTGATCGTGGTGATCAGGACGTTCCTGAGCTTCTCGCTGGAAACCGAGATCGAGGGCGTCGCGCCGTGGCGGCGGGCCGCGATCGGCGGCGCGGGGACGATCCGCCGGGCCACGGCTAGCGCGCTGGAGCCCAAGACGCCGCCCTGATACCAGACCGGCGGGCTGGACTCCCCGGCTTGTGATTATGCCCAGGCCGGTCTGATCGCCACAGCGCGCCAGCGCCAAGGCGCGCCCCGCTGGGATGTCTGTCAAGGGGGTGCCGGAGCGCGCTAATCGCTGTCGCGATACGCCGACGGCTCATGGCCAGGAAGGGTCTGCCTGGGTTACCCGTATGGGGGGATGGCAGATCACCGGGGATGGGTTTCGCTGAAGCCGGCGAGCGGTTTGGTGTGGCGGGATGGAGGGCTCGCGATGGGGCTGACCCGGTACGAGCTGGGCACGGCGTTTCCGGGGTTATCAGGCGGACAACGGAACGGCTGAGTCGAGGCCGGCGTCGTCTCGGCTGCTGTGGCCTCCGCCAGGTGCGCCGAGGTGCGGATGACCGTGCTAGATGACAGGGGGATAACCACCCGGAGAACCTGGGCATGAGACTCCGCTTCCCGGTCAGGCGTGACACGCTGCGCAAGGACGCCATCGCCGGCTTGGTGCTCGGCGTGGAGAGCGTTCCCGACGGCCTCGCCGCTGGCCTGCTCGCCGGGGTCAGCCCTCTTTCGGGCCTTTACGCGTACCTGTTCGGCACGATCGGTGGCTCGTTTTTCACCAGCTCGGCCTTCATGGCTGTCCAGGCCACCGGGGCCATGGCTATCGTCATCGCTGATGTCCCGGCGGTTCACGCCGGCGGATGACCCGGCGCGGGCATTGTTCACCTTGTCGGTGCTGACCGGCGTTGTGATGCTGGCGGCCGGGTTTCTGCGGCTCGGTTCGGTCCTGCGGTTCGTGTCGAACGCCGTGATGGTGGGGTTCATCAGCGCTGTCGGGGTCAATATCATCCTCGGGCAATTGGCCAACCTCACCGGCTACAAAGCGGAGGGGGCCAACCGTGTCGTCCGCGCCGTCAACACTCTCATCCATCCCGGCGAACTCCACCTGCAGTCCCTGGCGATTGGGATCTTGACGGTCGCGCTGATACTCCTGCTGGAGCGCACCATGCTCGGCCCGCTGGGGCTGGTGCTGGCGGTCGTCGTCACCTCGGCTCTGGTGGCCGTCCTGGGATGGGGCAGCGTCGCCCTGGTCAGGGATCTCAGTGAGATTCCCCGCGCGCTGCCGCTGCCCCAGGCCCCGATGCTGCGGCTGGTCCCGTCGCTTGTGGTCCCGGCGCTGTCACTTGCGTTCGTGGGACTGGTCCAGGGGGCGGCCATCTCGGCTAACTTCCCCAACCCGGACGGCCGCTACCCCGATGTGTCCCGTGACTTCATCGGGCAGGGCGCCGCGAACGTGATCGCCGGGAATCTTCCGGGGGATGCCGGTGGGCGGGTCCATGTCGGCCTCGTCGCTGAACAAGGCCGCCGGCGCCCGGTCGCGTATGTCTTTGATGATCGCCAGCGTGGTGATGGCGGTGGTGATCGTCGCGTTCGCCGGCCTGGTCGGCTACATCGCCATGCCGGCCCTGGCCGGCCTGCTCATGCTGGTTGGCTACCGGACCATCAAGCCGGCCGATCTTCAATCGGTGTGGAAGACCGGCGCCGTGCAGAAGGCGGTGCTGGTGACCAGCTTCGTGCTCACCATGGTCATCCCGTTGCAGTACGCCGTGCTCGTCGCGGTGGGCCTGTCGGTGATCTTGCACGTGGTGCGGCAGTCGAACCAGGTCACCATCAAACGCTGGCTGCTCGACCCAGACGGGAACCTCATCGAGACCGACCCACCGGCCCAGCTCCCCGCCAACGAGGTGGTCGCGCTCCAGCCGTACGGCAGCCTGTTCTTCGCCGCCGCGCCAGTGCTCGAAGCACAGCTCCCGGCCACCGACGGCGCCGGCCGCAACTCCGTGGTGATCCTCAGGCTGCGGGGACGCACCGACCTCGGCACCACCTTCATGGACGTCCTGCACCGCTATGCCCAGGCCCTCGCTGGCGACCGGCAGCAAGCTCGTCATCGTCTCGGCCAGTGAACGCATCCAAGAACAGCTCCGCGTCACCGGCGTCACCGACCTGATCACCCCCCAGAACATCTACAGCGGCGATGAGCGGGTGGCCGCCACCCTCAAGCGCGCTTACACAGACGCGACGACATGGATAGAACAAAACCAGAGCGCCACGGGGACCGATGCATCGTGACCGTGAGGACGGCGTGAGGCTATTGCCGACTTGGTACCGCCTCATGCCCGGTAGCACTACTCGATCTCGTTCTCACTGGCCATCCAGCGGAACAGCGCCGCCCTATCCACTACCCTTTCCCTGACCAGATCCGCCCTGCCGTCCACCCGCAGCCGGGACCTTGGCCCCTCACCTCGCGTTACCTCGCGCAGAAGAAGTCAAGGGAGCGTCCGACCGTCTGTGTAGGTGATCGTGGAGGGTTTCATGGGGTGGGGATTCGCCCGTCGGGGTCGTGGCCGCCCATAACAGACGTTCGGTATCTCGTACCGGCCAATGGCGATGGTGCGGACGTCGGCTGGACCCGGGTGAACCGGCCGGGAGTGTGCCGTCCGGCTGGGTTACGGCGTCCCCGCTTGCGGGTCGGGGCCGGTCATCAAGGCGGCGGTGTTCTCGCTGGGCTTCGTCGGACCGGGACCGTTCCCGGCTGGGCGGGGACTTGGGTGGGTTAAGGCGCTTGCGGTACCACAGGACGTCCGTTCCTGAGGGGAAGTCCTCGACCCGGCCCACCAGTTCGTAGCCGTTGCGTTCATACAGGGCCCGGGCCTGAAAGTCGTAGGTGAAGTGGACGGTCTGCGAGCACCCGCGCGCCGCTGCCTCGGCTTCGGCGGCGGCGAGGAGCCGCGTCGCGAGGCCGCGGCCGCGAAGACCCGGCGCCACCCAGAGGCTCTGCAGTTCGCAGCAGTCGCCCCAGGTCCATCCGCTGATGCCGGCGACGACCCGTGCCAGCGTCGCGCACGAAGATCGCCAGGTCGACTTCGTCGCCGAGTCCCATGGCGGCGGACGCCTCATGACGGATCTGCGTTTCGAGGACGTCGATGTCGAGCGGATCCGGATGGTCCTCGACGTGGAACTCCACAGCGACCGGCTCGTCAGACGCCGACGATCTGCTCGATCAGCGAGAGGTCGTCGAAGTACGTCCGGTAGGACCGGATCTTCCCGTCGCGGAAGTCGGCCACGGTGACGCCGGGCAACTTGACGTGCCGTCCCGTTGCTTCCAGCACGCATCCTCGCCGAGGACCAGTGGCCCGGTGTGATCGGCTTCGATGAGCCATTCGGCGAACGCCTTGTTGCCCACTTCGTCGAGTCCCCGGAACATGATCACGACGTTGGAGAACGCTTCTTCACGCAGGGCGGCCAGGTCGGCGAGTGCTGCCAGCCCTGACACGGTCGCGTACGGCGACCAGCCGACGACATCGTCGGTGAACAGGGTCCCCGGATCCACCGATGCGCCACCGACCTCGGCCTCGAGCGCCTTCAACAGCACGTCTTTGCGCGATTCACTCATTGCAGCCCCCTGTTCCTGCCGGAATCGACCTGTTCGACGTCTTCTGGCAATCCGGCATGCGTTCAGGACCCGAGTGATCTTCGCCTTGGCCGCCGCGAACTCGTCGTCTGTCAGCACGCCCGAGGCGTGCAACTGCGCGAGGTGTTCGATCTCGTCGGCCGGGTCCGCCGGAGGCGGCGCATATTGCGCCTGGTCCTGGTCGTCGCCGGCAGGCGCCTGGTCCTGGGTCGTCGGCAGGCGCCTGGTCGTCGTAGCTGCTGCTGCTCCCCGGCCTGCTTGGCCTCGTGGTGAGCCATCGCCCCCCCGGCAACCGCCCCGGCAATGAGCGCCCGGCGCCGTGTCCGTCGCCTGAATCCCATGGAAACTCCTCCCCGGTCGTCCGGCCGTCATCGAAGGCAGGTGAGCGGCCGATTGCTGGCCTGCATGTCACTGCGCCTGTCAGGCACGAGCCTGCCTCCAGCGGATCTCGGACGGCATCCCCCTATCTGGGTGAATGGGGCGTTGGGCGATGCGAGCCCTGCGGTGAGCGCATCACACTCGGCAATGACGCCGGCGCTGGCCGGCGTCCCATGGCGTCTCCCCGTTCGTTCGGCCTAGCAGAACGTGCCGCCGGCGTGCGAAGTCAGGACAGCAGCGGTCATTAGAATGCACGCGTGCGGACGCCGATCAGGAACCCGCCGGACCCGATGTATGCGGAGCTTGAGGTACACCGGACGATGATCCGCGACCGCGTCCGCACCGAGGCCTTCCGGCGTGCGATCGAGTCGGTGGTGCGCCCCGGTGACGTCGTGCTCGACGTCGGGGCGGGAAGCGGCATCTTGAGTTTGTTCGCGGCGCGGGCCGGGGCTGCGCGCGTCTACGCGGTGGAGCGGACGACGGTCGCCGCCGTGGCGCAGGGGCTGGCCGCCGCGAACGGGGCCGCGGAGATCGTCCAGGTGTTCCACGGCGATGTCATGGAGATCGAGCTGCCGGGACGGGTCGATGTGATCGTCTCGGAGTGGCTCGGAGGGTTCGGGATCGACGAAGGGATGCTCGGCCCGGTCATCGCCGCCCGTGACCGCTGGCTCAAGCCGGGCGGAGTCATGATCCCCCGCTTGGTGACGGCCTGGACCGCGCTGGTGGACGACCGGTACAGCGGGGAGATGGTGCAGTTCCTGCGGGACAACCCGTACGGCCTCAAGCTCGATGACCTGGCCGAGATGACCGTCAACGAGATCTTCTATTCCGGCACCTTCCGGCACCTCGCGGCCGGTGACAGGCGCTCCGAGCCGGGCCGGTTGTGGACGACGGACGCCGGCGCTGATCCCGCTTGAGCAGGCGCAGGCGCCTCACGAAGCCGAGACGCTGCTGCCCGTCCGCGAGCACGGAACGGCGAACGCGCTCGCACTCTGGTTCAGCGCCGAGCTCGCGCCCGGCATCTCGCTGTCGGTGGGACCCGGCGATCCGCCGACGCACTGGGGGATGACCACGGCCCCGCTGCGCTGCCCCGTGCAGCTCACGCCCGGCATGGTCGTCCGCGCCAAAGTCAGGACCGCCCCGGCCCGGCCGATCGGGACATGGACGAGCTGGGCCGTCGCGCTGCCCGGCGCCGGCTGGGAGGAGCACGACGAGCAGGCCGTCTGGCAGGAGATCGACGACTGAACAATCCCAAGAACCCTGACGGCGCCCGGCAGGAATCCAGCGCCGGCCGGTCATCGCGCTGCCAGGCAGTTCGGTGATCGAGGCTCTCTTTACGGTTCCGGGTGAGGTGTCGCTCACTGGTCGCTGGCGGTGTGGGCGCGGGTTGCGGTGGCCTGCCGATCAGTTCGATGAGGCCGAGCGCGACCAGCAGCAGGGCGGCGATCACGATGGTCGCCCACAGCAATAGGGCGAGCCAGAGACGAAGTACGCCGCGGCCAGCGCCACCGCCGCGATGCGCAGCACATGCCGGTCGGTATAGGTCCAGGCGCAGCAGGGCCGGTGGACAGGCCAGCGGATTCGCTACGAGCAGCGCCAGGACCCCGAGCCGGAAGAACATGAGCCGGTCGCCGCCGCCGCCGCGGACGGCCCGGTGAGCAGCGCGCCCAGGGCCACGATCAGGCCCACGACGAGCAGGTGCGAAGGGCCGTCTTGATGAACCCGGCAGGATGCGAAGGCGGCGGCGGCCGCGCAGGCGGGCGGTATGCTGGCCGGCACGCTGTTCAGGAGGACACGCCCAGCGCCGAACGTCGTGGACAGTCGGGATGTTGGTCGCCACGGTCGGCCCGCGGGCGGCCAGATACCCTTGCGGCCGCCTCCAGCGGCGCGATGTCGAGGGTGACCTGGCTGTTGCTGACGCCGATGGCGCCGTTGCGGCCGCCGCGGCCCGATAATGCCGCGACCAGCGCCTGGTGGGCGTCCCGGTTCACCTGTGTCCACGCGGCCGCGATCCGTGGCCTGGTGATGATCTTGTAGATGCCGCTGTGGACGAATCCTGAGCACCGCTGGCGAGCAGGCCCGGAGAGGCTTCTGCAGCAGCCCGCCGATCCGGGCACGCCTTTGTGTGACAGTTCAGCGGCCGCATCAGGCGGACAGGACCAGCTTGACGCCGATCTGGGTGACGATATCGTGGATCAGCTTGTCGGTCAGGGACGTTCTCGATAGCCGGGTCCTTGATCAGCGACACCATGGCGACGTAGCGGCCGGTGTCAGCGACCTCGTTCGCCGTCCACACCCACGCTCCACCGACACCAGCGCCAGCACACACCGGCAACGATCGACACCACTGCCACCCGGAATCCGCCAGCTGAACCTGCGGCGGCCAGCTTGCTGCGGCTGGCCACCCGGTTCGGCCGCCTCCGTGTGCGGAGCTTCTCGTTCGGGGCGCTCGCCGGAGTTGGGGCCCTCGCTCCCAGCCGTCCGGCTGAGGCCCCCATCAGTCTCGGATACCGGTCACCTCCCGCAGCTCCTCAGCCCGGACGGGCCACCTCCCGCGCCGGTGGCGCGCAGCAAGCCCTGCTGGATCGAGGCCATCGGCTCGTCCTCATCCAGGTAGGCGTACCAGATATCCCATCGTCCCCATCTGCGCGAAGGAGGCCATCGCCTCCCGGTAGGCCCGCACCGACGCCAGCGCCGCCGCGCGGGCATCCGCCGCGGCGAACCCGTTGTTGCGGGCCGCGATCGTGAAGCTGGCCGCCATCCGCTTCACGTCGTACTCAAACGGCCCCGGCAGCGTCACGTCGAAATCGTTCAGGTCGAACAGCAGCCGACGCCCGGGCGAGGCGAACGCGCCGAAGTTCGACAGGTGCGCATCGCCGCACAGCTGGGCCTGTAGCCCTCTAGCCCGGCCACCGGCGTGCCCGCCAGGGCCGCCCCCATGATCTTCGCGGCGCCCCGGTAGAACGTGAATGGCGAGACCATCATCCGGCCATGGCGGACCGGCACCAGGTCCGGCTCGCGGGTGACGTTCTGCTCCTCCAGCAGGGCGACCGGATCGGGGGCGGTCCGCGGCCGGGCGCCACTTCGTATGGCCCGGCAGCGCCGACCGGTCCCCGGCCTCCACGCCCATAGCTTTGCGATCATCGACGCTCGGATGTGCGATCTTCTTTACGGCCATCCGGCCCACCTCCCGTGCCGCCCGGCACTGAGCCGCGAGCATTGCTCCCCGCGCGGCCACAGCCGGGATGGCCAGGGCGCTCAAGACGTGGCATTCCTCCTCATGCGCTCCTGATGAGCCCATCATGCGGCGCCCATGGCGGCGGGGACATCACCCGGAAAGGAGGAACTCGGCTCCAGGCCAGCCGAGGTCATCATGGAATGCGGCTGCGAGCGAACCCAGCAGCCAGCCCTAGATGCGCGCCCGGGGCGGGCGCTTACCCCCAGGCGCCCGGGGAGACCGGTCACGTGAGGGCACACTGCGGCCCTGTCGCGGTGAGGCTCATGTGC
>CAVYPM010000023.1:0-35146 GCA_963770375.1 uncultured Actinomycetes bacterium
CAGGGACACCGGAAATCCTCCGTGATCATGAAGGAGATCCGGCTGGGCAGGATCAGGCGGCGCGGCTGACCCGGCTGAGAGGGCCGCGGAAGGCCTCGGCGACGGCGCCGCGGGCCCACTGCATCCGGGCGGCCGCGATCTCCGGGTGCTCGCCGTACTCCTGGGCTACCTGGGCGGCGCAGCCGCAGTCGCCGTACTGCCGCATGGCGGCGGCCACGGCCCGGCGGACCTGGCGCGCGTCCGGGTGCTCGGAGCGCTGCAGCGCGGACACGAACAGGGCCTCGCAGCGCACCGCGCTGACACTGGGTTGATGCCTCTCCGGCCGCATCATGGCCTCCCCGCAGTTTGACACCTCAACTACTTCACGCATGGCAGGCGCGTCCGGTTCGGCTGCGGTGGCACCCGGACCGGGCGCTGCTCAGTAAGAGGCGGTTTGGCCCGGATAGATACCGCCGGCCGGTCCCCAGGTGGTGGCTGCCCAGGCGGCCGCGGGCGACCTACGGTGGAGGGGTGCTGGTGGAGCGGGACCGCGAGCTGGCCGCCCTCGACGCGCTGCTGGACCGAGGCGGCGCACTGGTGATCGAGGGCGGGGCCGGGATCGGCAAGACCGCGCTGGCCGCGGCGGCCGCCGCGGCGGCCCGGCAGCGCGGCTGGCGGGTGCTCCGCGGCTGCGGATCGGAGCTGGAAAGCGGCTTCGCCTTCGGCGTGGTCCGCCAGCTGCTCGAGCGGATGCTGGCCGAGGCGGGCCCGGAGCAGCGGGCCGGCCTGCTGGCGGGTCCGGCCCAGCCGGTCGCCGGGCTGCTGGCCGGGCCGCCCGGGGAGCTCGCGGCGCAGGACGCGTCGTTCGCGATCCGGCATGGTCTGTACTGGCTGATCGTTCACCTGGCCGCCGGGCAGCCGGTGCTGATCATCGTGGACGACGCGCACTGGGCGGACGAGCCCTCGCTGCGCTGGCTGGCCTACCTGGCCACCCGCCTGGACGGGCTGGGCGCCGCGCTGCTGGTGGCCCTGCGGCCCGCCGAGGCGGCCAGCCGGGCCGGGCCGCTGCAGGCGGTGCGGGAGGCCGCGGCCGCGGTCCGCCCGGCGGTGCTGACCGGCGACGGGGTCGCGGTGCTGGCCCGGGCCGCCCTGGGGGAGGGCGTGCCGGGCGACCAGTGCGCGGCACTGCGCGCGGCCAGCGGCGGTAACCCGTTCTACCTCAGCGAACTGCTCCGGGCCACGCTCGCGGCGCCCGCCGCCACGCAGGCCGGCCCAGCAACCGCCCCGACCGTCCCGGCCACCTCGTCTGACCCGGCGGACCCAGCTGGCCAGGCCAGCGAGGCGGACCCGGCCGGGCCAGCGGTAGCCCCGGCCGCCGAGGCAGACACGGCAGGCCCGGTTAGCCCGGCACATCCAGCTGGGATGGCCAGCCCGGCTGGGATGGCCGGGGCCGCGAGTGAGGCTGTGGTCCGGCATGTCGAGGCGCGGATCCAGCGGCTGGATCCAGGGGCCGCGGCCCTGGCCCAGGCGGTGGCCGCGCTCGGGGACGGCGGCCGGCTGCGGCACGCCGCCGCCGTGGCCGGGCTGGATATGCCGGCCGCCATCCGGCTGGCGGCCGATCTGGTCCGGGTCGAGGTGCTGGCCGCCGCCGACCCGCCGGGCTTTCTGCACCCGATCGTGCGCGACGCGGTCGAGGCCGCCGCCACCAGCGACCAGCGCGACGCCGCGCACCGGCGCGCGGCCCGCGAGCTCGACCGGGACGGCGCCGCGCCCGGGCAGGTGGCCGCGCATCTGATGCGTGTTCACCCGGCTGAGGATCCGTGGGTGGTGACGCGGCTGCGGCAGGCGGCCCGGGCTGCGGCGCAGGCCGGATCGCCCGGCCCGGCCGGAGAATTGCTGCGTCGTGCGCTGGCGGAGCCGCCACTGCGGGCGGACCGGCTCGCCGTGCTGGGCGAGCTGGCCGCGGCGGACGCGAACGCCGGGCGGGAGACCGCGCTGGCCTGGCTGGAGGAAGCCCTGGCGCTGACCGAGGACCCGCGCCAGCGGGCCGCGATCGCGCACGAGGTGGCGCGGACCTACGCCGCGCTGTTCCGCTGGGTGGAGGCGGCCGACGTCACCAGCCGGGCGCTGGCCGAGCTTGGCGACCGGGACCCGGAGCTGGCCGCCCAGCTGGAAGCCGAGCTCGCGGTGGCGGGGATGCACGACGCCCGGCGGGCCGCGCTGGTCGCCCCGGCCATCAGCCGGCTGACGGCCAGGCGCGGATCCGGAGCCAGTCCTGGCACCGGGTCCGGGCCTGCGGTGGTCGCCGGATCCGGAGGCGGGCCTGGGCCCGCAGCTGTCGCCGGGACGGGGGACGGAGCTGGACCTGCAGCGGGTACCGGAGCCGGGGACTGGCCTGGGCCTGGGGTGGGCGCCGGAGCCGGGGACGGCCGGACGGCTGAGGCGCTGGCTGTCGCTCAGGGTATGGCCGCGTTGCTCACCGGCCAGCCTGCGGATCTGGCTGGCGGGGTGCTCGAGGCTGCGCTGGCCGCCGCGCCGCCTGCTGCGGCTAACTGGGACACCCGCGCCGCGCTCCTGTGGGCGCTGATTACCGCGGAGCGGTTCGGGCCGGTGGCGGCCGCGCTGCCGGCCATGACCAACGCCGCCAGCCAGGCCGGCAGCGCCCGCGGGCTGATCGCCGTGCACAGCGCGGCGGGCCTGCTGCACCTGCGGCTGGGCGCGCTGCCCGAGGCCGACGGGGCGGCCCGGGTGGCCGTGGCGGTCCTGCGGGACGGCGACTTCGCGGCGGGACTGGGCGTGGCCGCGGTCGCGGCCGAGATCGCGACCGAATCGGGAGAGCTCGACGAAGCGGATGCCCTGCTGGACCTGATCCCGCCCGGGCCGCCCGGCGTGATCAGCGTGCTCGTCCCGGCCGCCAGGGGACGGCTGCACCTGGCCCGCGGCGACGGCCCGCGGGCGCTGGCCTGCTTCGAGGCCTGCCTGGCCATGCTGCACCCGGACGTGTGGGGGATCGGCGTCCGCGAGGCCGGCTACCTGCACGCCCGGTCCGGCGCCGCGCAGGCCCTGCTGCTCACCGGGGACCAGGACCGGGCCCGGGCGCTGGCTCAGGCCGAGCTGGCCGACGCGCGGGAGTTCGGCGGCCGCCGGGCGCTCGGCGTCGCGCTGCGGGCTGCCGGGCTGGCCCAGGACCAGACCGACGGCGGGCTCGCGCTTCTGGCCGAGTCCGCGGAGGTGCTGCGCGGGAGCCCGGCCCGGCTGGAGCGGGCCCGGTCGCTGACCGAGCTGGGCGCTGCGCTGCGCCGGGCCGGGCAGCGGACCGCGGCCCGGCCGCTGCTGGCCGAGGCGCTCGACCTGGCGTCGCGGTGCGGGGCCCGCCCGCTGGCCGGCCGGGCGCACGACGAGCTGATCGCCGCGGGCGGCCGGCCGCGGCGGGAACGCCAGTACGGGGTGGCCGCACTGACCCCCAGCGAGCTCCGGGTGGCCCGGCTGGCCGCGGACGGCAGGACCAACCGGGAGATCGCCCGCGGCCTGTACGTGACGCCGAAGACGGTGGAGACGCACCTGGCGCACGCCTACGCCAAGCTCGGCATCACCGGGCGCGCGGGGCTCGCCGCGGCGCTGGGCCGCGAAACCGCGGTGCTGGCCGGGGAAAGTTCAGGGGGCCCACCCCGAGGCGAGCAGAGGGCTGCGGGCCGCACAGTCGGGTCATCGGACTAGCGAACGGAGACCCGTCATGACCCAGCAGAACGCGGACCTGATCCTGCGCGCCTACGAGGCGTTCGGCCGCGGTGACCTCGGCACTGTCTTTTCCCTCCTGAGCCCGGGCATCACCTGGCACGTGCCCGGCCGCAGCCCGCTGTCCGGCGACTACACCGGCCACGAGCAGGTCGGCGGGTTCTTCGCCCGGACCATGGAGCTGTCCGGCGGCACGTTCACGATCGACATCACCGGCGTGCTGCCCGGCCCCGGCCCGGTCGTCGTCGTGCTCTGCACCGTCGCCGCCGAGCACGACGGCCAGTCCTGGTCCAGCCCCGAGGTGCAGGTCTGGAAGGTGGAGGGCGGGCAGGCGGTGGACTTCCGCGAGTTCCAGGGCGACGAGCACACCGAGGACGAGTTCTGGTCCGCGGCCGCGGCCAGCCTGGCCGCGGCCGGCGCAGGCGCGGGCGCCGCGGGCTGAGCCCGTCCTCAGCCGTCGCCGAAGTACCGGGGGTTCGACACGGCCAGCCGGGCGGCCACCTGGTCGGCCAGGGTGGCGTCCCGCGGAAGCTCGCCGAGTTCGAGCTCGCGGGCGACGATGGCCAGCACGTTGGCGGCGACCCGGGCGTGGAACGACAGCTGGCCGCTGGTGCCCGGCATGACGTGGTCGGTCAGGTAGCCGCGGACCGCGTCCAGCAGCTCGCTGGCGGTGGGCCGGCCGTGCGGGGCGGGGGACGGCTGCGGCTGGCCGGACGGGCGGGGCCGCCGGGCCGCGGCCGCCGCGGCGGCGTCCGGGTCCAGCAGCAGGAGCAGGTCCCACTCCTGCTCGCACACCCGGCGGCCGATCGCGGCCAGCTCGACCGAGCGGTGCGCGCCGGACAGGTGCGCCCAGGCCTGGTTCAGGCAGATGATCCCCCAGCGGAGCGTGCCGAAGATCTCCCACCAGCGCAGCTCGGCCAGGCTGATATCGGCCCCGCCCGCGGCCCGGTAGGCGGCCAGCAGCTCCTCGCGCGAGCCCAGGCCGGCCACCGGCGGGCCCGCCCCGAACCGCCACGCCTTCACGCACAGCCAGCCAAGGTCCTCGCCCGGGCTGCCCGCGTGCACCTGCTCCCAGTCGATGACCGCGTGCAGCGCCTCCGGGCCGACGATCAGGTTGCCGAGCCGCAGGTCGCCGTGCACGGTCACGCGTTTCCGCGGCGGCGGCGGGTCGGCCTCCAGCGCGGCCAGCGCCCGCTCGAACACCGGGCTGGGCGAGCCGAACCCGGCCAGTACCGCGCGCAGCCCGGGCAGCGGATCCGGGGCGGGCAGGTCCGCGGGCACGTCCAGCGCGTGCAGGCCCGCGGCGAACCGGCCGAGCTGGCCGGTCAGCACCTGCCGCGCGGCCGCGTAGGCGCCGTCGCGCAGGATCCGCCGGGCGATGGTCTCGCCCGGCACCCGGCGCATCACCAGCCCGGACGACCCCCACAGCTGCGGGCCGTCGTGGCTGAGCAGCACCTCGGGCACGGCCAGCCCGGCGGCCCCGGCCGCCGTGATCGCCGCGGCCTCCCGGCCCATCGACCCCGGCTCGCCCGGCCGGCCCGGCGGGTCCCGGCGCAGTACCAGGCCGGCCCGGGTGCCGTCCGCGCCGACGGCGTCGAACGACCAGGTCTCCCGGGACGCGCCGCCGGTCATCCGGGCCAGCCCCTCGACGGTGACCGGGCCGAGCACGCCCCGCAGCGCGGCCGCGAGCCCCGCCGCCAGCTCCGCCGCGTCCGTCACCGCCCGGTCACGCCCGCGGCCGCGCCGTCCGCCGCACCCGCCGCCGCGCCGCCGTCCGCCCCGTTCTCGGTCACCCCCTTGGGCGCCCGCTGGCGCATGAAGCCGAACATGTACCCGGCCACCCGGCGCATCTGGATCTCCTCGGCGCCCTCGGTGATCCGGTACCGGCGGTGGTGCCGGTAGATGTGCTCGAACGGCTTGTGCCGCGAGTAGCCCAGGCCGCCGTGCACCTGCATGGCCCGGTCCGCGGCCTCGCAGCACAGCCGGTTGGCCCAGTAGTTGCACATGGACACCTTGTCCGAGGCGGAGAACGGCCCCTGCGTGTCCATCAGCCAGGCCGTCTTGTGGATCAGCGCGCGCAGCATCTCGCACTGGGTCTGCAGCTCGACGAGCGGGAACTGGATGGCCTGATTGGCCGCCAGCGGCTTGCCGAAAGGCCTGCGCTCCAGCGCGTAGGCCACCGACTCGTTGATGCAGAACTGGGCGGCGCCCAGGCTCGAGGCGGCCTGCCGGATCCGGTTCTCGTTGAAGAAGTGCTGCACCACCTGCAGGCCGCGGCCCTCGCCGCCGAACACGGCGCGGCCCGGCACCCGCACGTCACGCAGCCGGACGTGCGCGTGGTCGGTCGGCATGTTGAACGTCCACAGGTACTCCTCCACGGTGAAGCCGGGGGAGCTGACCGGGGTCAGGAACGCGGTGATGCCGTCGCCGTCGCCGGGCTTGCCGCTGGTGCGGGCGAAGACCAGGTCGTGCGAGGCCACGTGCACGCCGGTGTTGAAGGTCTTCTCGCCGTTGATGATCCAGTCGCTGCCGTCCCGGACCGCGGTGGTCTCCATGAACGTGGCGTCCGAGCCGTGGGCCGGCTCGGTGATGCCGAACGCGAAGCCCCGGCGGCCCGCGGCCAGCAGCTCCACCCACTCCGCCTGCTGCTCCTGGCTGCCGTAGTGCAGCATCAGCAGCAGGCCGACGTTGTTGCCCACGATCATGTGCTCGTTCTGCAGGTCGCAGTGCAGGCCCAGGCCCTTGGCGGCGAGGTGCTCGCGGATCACCGCCATGCCCAGGTTGGTGCCGTCCCGGCCGCCGTACTTCGCCGGGAACGCGTACCGGAAGTGCCCGGCCGCGTCCGCCCGCCGCTTGGCCTCGGCCAGCAGCGCCTCCCAGTCCCGGTTCGGCAGGCCGCCGCGGTCCCAGTCGGTGCGCGCGTCCTCGCGCCGGTAGTCGAAGAACCTGATGTTGTCGTCCTGCTGCTCCAGCGGGCGGATCTCCCGCTCGATGAACTCGTCCAGTTCGCCCAGGTATGCGGCCAGATCGGCCGGGATCGCGAAGTCCACGTAGCCAAGTTTGTTCTTGAACGATCGTTCTTGTATAGTCGCTGGCATGCCCCGTCCCCGGGAGTTCGAGCCCGAGCAGGTCCTGGACACCGCCATGCGCGAGTTCTGGGCCCGCGGCTACCGGGCCACCTCCGTGGACGACCTGGTGCGGGCCACCGGGGTCAAGCCGGGCAGCCTGTACAGCGCGTTCCCGGGCGGCAAGCACGCGCTGCTGATGGGCTCGCTGGACCGGTACTCCCGGCTGGTGGTCCCGGAGAAGCTCGGCGACCTGTCCGAGCCGGGCGCGTCACTGGCCGAGGTCCGGGCCTACTTCGACGGGCTGGTGAGCGACCTGCTCAGCCCGGAGGGCCGGCAGGGCTGCCTGCTGGTCAACAGCGCGATCGAGAACGCCGCGGTGGACCCCGAGGTCGCCGCGGTGGTCCGCGGGCACCACGCCCGCCTGGAGAACTGCTTCACCACCGCGCTGCGCACTGCCCAGCAGCGCGGCGAGATCCCGGCCGCGGTGGACCCGGTAGCGCGGGCCAAGGGCCTGGTCGCCGCCAGCCAGGGGCTGATGGTCATCGGCAAGGCCAACCCCGACGAGGAGGTGCTGCGCGCGATCGTCGACAGCGCGTTCGCCGGGCTCCTGTGATCCGGGCCCTGGCCTGCGATCCGGTGTGACCGCACGCGCCGGGCGGCCCGCCCCAGCGAGCCGTAATCCATCCTGATCTATTGCGGTAGAGGAACATGCGCAGCGGGGCCTGGGCAAGGTCGCCCAGGTCCCCGGCATCGAGTGCGCGGGCACCTACCAGGCCAGGCCTGCGCGGGTGTTCGGGTTCGGCGAGCTCCCCGAGG
The DNA here is from genome assembly GCA_963770375.1 of uncultured Actinomycetes bacterium. Taxonomy (GTDB): domain Bacteria; phylum Actinomycetota; class Actinomycetes; order Streptosporangiales; family Streptosporangiaceae; genus DASVBE01. The sequence continues at coordinate 7,599 of CAVYPM010000023.1, forward strand.
CGCACCGGATCATGGAAGCGGGCACGGCCGGCGGCAAGATGGCCGCCACCGTGGACTGACGCTGGGCGGCGGTTTCCGGTTGGATGATCTGCGTGGACTACTCCGAGGCCGTGGCGGCCTTCTTCACCACCCGCGAGGACGGCACTGAGGTTCCCGAGGCGGTCACCAGCGGCAGCCCGGCCCGGCAGCTGCGCGACGCCTGCGAGCCGGTGGCCATGCACGTGGTCTGGAGCCCGGTGGTCAACGAGCATCTCGCCGGGCTCGGCCTGGACTTCCTGGCCGGCTACGTGGGCGGCCGCGGCTCGGTGCTCGGCGACCCGGGCGGGGCGGTGGTCGCGGCCGCGTTCGCCTGGTTCGAGCCGGGCCTGGTCACCGGGCTGTGGGAGGCTGCACGGGCGGTCGTCCCGCCCGCGCAGCTGGCTAAGGCCCGGGAAGAGGCGACCGCGGCCAGCCTGCGCGACGTGCTGGCCGGCGAGGACGTCGCCGGGGTGGCCGACCTGCTGGCGGACGCCGCCGAGCCGGCCGACGGCGCGGGGCGGCCGCTGTTCAGCGGATTGCGCGCCCGCGGCCGCCCGGAGGACCCCATGCTGCGCCTGTGGTGGGCCTGCTCGCTGGCCCGCGAGCACCGCGGGGACAGCCACGTCGCGGCGGCCGCCACGGCCGGCCTGGGCCCGGTGGAGATGAACATCCTGACCGAGCTGTGGGTCGGCATGCCGCTGCTGTCCTACACGGCCACCCGCGGCTGGCCCGCCGAGGTCATGGAGCAGGGCGTCAGCAACCTGGAGCGCCGGGGCTGGATCCGCTACGGCGGCCTGACCGAGGACGGGCGCCTCGCCCGGCAGGAAATCGAGTACCGCACCGACCAGCAGGAGCAGGCCATCGTGACCGCGCTGGGCCGGAACCTGGACGAGGTCTGCGATCAGCTCAACGTCTGGGGCCAGCTCTGCATCGAGGCCGGCGCGTTCCCGCCGGACATTCTCAAGCGGGCGGCCGGCTGAGCTCCGGCCATCGTCGACAGGGGAGCGCGATGGCAGACCCGGCCGCCGGGTCCTGGCCGCCGTCAGGACCCGGCGACGATCAGTGCCTGCGGAACGGGCCGGCCAGCGCGGCCCACTGCAGGAGCATGATGGTCTTGCCGTCGGCGATCCGGCCGTCGCCGGTCATGGCCAGCGCGGTCCCGAACGGCAGCTCGACGACCTCGATGTCCTCGCCGTCGGAGGGCAGGCCGCCGCCCGCCCCGATGCGGTCCGCGGGCTGGTATCTGGCGGCGTAGCAGTGCACCCGCTCGGTGACCGACCCGGGGCTCATGTACGCGTCGAACACGTGCCGCACCGGGCCGACGGTCACGCCGAGTTCCTCCGCCGCCTCCCGGCGGATCGCGGTCTCCGGGTCGTCGCCGTCCAGCAGCCCGGCCGCGGCCTCGATCAGCATGCCGTCCGCGTGGTCGTTGACGTAGGCCGGGAAGCGGAACTGCCGTGTCAGCAGGACCGTGCGCCGGTCCGGGTCGTACAGCAGGATCGCGGCCCCGTTCCCGCGGTCGTAGGTCTCCCGCTGCTCGGTCACCCACCGGCCGTCCCGGCGCCGGTAGTCGTAGGTGGTCCGGCGCAGCACGTGCCAGCCGCCGTGCGAGGTGAGCTCGACGTTCCTGATCACCACGGCGGGATTGCGGTCCAGGTCGCGGCCGGCCTGGTCCAGGCCGGTCCGGCCGCGGTGATCCGGGATGTCGACGCCCGGCTGCTGCAGCATGCCGCTACGATAACGCAAGAACGTGCACAATCAGGAAGGAACATGCATGCTCGCCGCAGAGCGCAGGGATCTGCTGCTGGCCCGGCTGCGCGCCGACGGCAAGCTGGTCGCCAGGGACCTGGCCCGCGAGCTGGGCCTGTCCGACGACTCCGTCCGCCGTGACCTGCGCGAGCTGGCCGCGGCCGGGCTGTGCCAGCGGGTCTACGGCGGGGCGCTGCCGCCGTCCCCGGCGCTGGCCAGCTACCCGGACCGGTCCGCGGTCCGCCCGGGCAGCAAGGCCCGCGTCGCCGCCCGCGCGGCCGCGCTGATCGCCCCCGGCGCCACCGTCATCCTCGACGGCGGCACCACCACGCTGGCCGTGGTCCGCGCGCTGCCGCCGGACCTGCCCTGCACGGTGATCACGCACAGCCCGACGATCGCCGCCGCGCTGCTCGGCCACCATGCCGCCGACGTGCTCATCCTCGGCGGGCGGCTGTTCCGGCACTCCGCGGTGGCCTGCGGCGCGATAGCCGCGGCCGCGGCCCAGGCGGTGTCCGCGGACCTGTTCCTGCTCGGCGTCACCGGCGTGCACCCGGACGCGGGGCTGACCACCGGCGACCCCGAGGAGGCCGCCATGAAGCGCATCCTGGCCAGCCGCGCGGCCGACACCTACGTCCTGGCCAGCGCCGAGAAGATCGGCGCCGCCTCCCGCTACCAGGTCGTCCCGCTCGCCGAGGTGGCCGGCCTGGTCACCGACGCCCCGGCAGCCGACCCGGTCGTCGCCGCTCTCACGGACCAGGGCGTCGCCATCGTCCAAGCGCACCAGAATTAAGGATTACGGTTGGCCGCGCGGCGGGTCAGCCCGGCCAGGCCAGCCGCCCCGACGCGCGCAGGTGGGGGATGACCTGGTCGCGGACGGCCGGGGCGAGCAGCGGGCGGTAGCCGTCGGCGCCGGTGGTCCAGGCCAGCCGGGCCAGCTCGGCGGCGGGCCGGGGGCGCCCCGCGAGCGTGGCCGCGAACACGGTCATCAGCATCGGGGCCTGCTCCAGCGCGGCGATCCCGCGGAAGTCCGCCAGCCGGGTCAGGCCGTGCGGCCGGACACCCAGTTCCTCGTCCAGCTCGCGGAGCAGCGTGGCCTGCGCGTCCTCGCCCGGCTCGGGCTTGCCGCCGGGCAGGTAGAACACGCCGGGCGCGGCCTGCTTGCTGACCACCAGCAGCCGGCCCTGCTCGACGATGGCGGCGGCCACCACGGTGATCAGCGGGGAAGTCATGATGGCGGTCCGGATGGCCAGCCGGTGTCAGGCGGCGGGCTTCTGCCAGACGGATACGTGCTCGCGGGACTCGCTGGTGAACGGGGCCCCGGACCAGTCCGCCCACCGGTCGCGCAGCGTCATTCCCGCGAGCTCGGCCATCAGGTCCAGCTCGGCCGGCCAGACGTAGCGGAACGGCATCGAGGAGTACCTCGCCTGCCCGTCCGGGCCGATCCTGAAGTAGTTCGAGCTCATCGCCTGGGTGGCCACGTCGTACAGGTCCCAGCCCCAGAACTCCGGGCTGGCCTGGTAGGCCACGGCCTGCTGGCCGGGCGGGAGCCTCCGCAGGTCGGGAACCCCCACCTCGATCACGAAGCAGCCGCCGGGGGACAGCTGCGCGGCCGCGTTGCGGAAGCAGGCCACCTGGGCGGCCTGCGTGGTCAGGTTCATGATCGTGTTGAACACCAGGTAGGCGACCGTGAACTCACCGCCGGCCCGGGCGGTGGCGAAGTCGCCGATGGTCACCCCGATCCCGTCGCTGCCGGGCTTGGCCCGCAGCCGGGCCACCATGGCCCGGGACAGGTCGATGCCGTGCACCGGAACGCCGCGCCCAGCGAGCGGCAGCGCGATCCGCCCGGTGCCGACGCCGAACTCGAGCGCCCGCCCGGACCCGGCCAGCGCCGCCAGCACGTCCACGGCGGCGCCGACCACCTCCGGGGCGAACATCCCGGATTCCTCGTCGTCGTAGCCCGCCGCGACCTCGTCACCGAAGTAGCCGTCCGCATCATCCACGGCCGGACCGTACGCACGTTGCCGCTTCGGCGGCCACTGGTTTTCGCCGGCGGCTCAGGCCCGGCGGCTCAGGCCGGGCCGATCAGGTCCCAGTGGTTGCCCGCGATGTCGGTGAACACCGCCACCCGGCCGTACGGCTCGGTGCGCGGCGGCCGGGCGAACTCCACCCCGGCGCCGGTCAGCCGCTGGTACGTGGCCTCGAAGTCGTCCACCCGGAGGAAGAAGCCGACCCGGCCCGCGGCCTGCCGGCCGACCACCGCGGCCTGCCCGGCGCCGTCGGCCCGGGCCAGCAGCAGGCCGGTCTCCGCGCCCGGCGGCCGGACCACCACCCACCGCTTCGGGCGCCCGTCGCTGGTCTCCGCGGGGGAGTCCTCGACCAGGTCGAAACCGAGCACCCCGGTAAAGAACTCGATCGCCGGGTCGTACTCGCCGACGACCAGGGTCACCAGGCTGACATGCACCGCGCCAGCATAGGGCCCCGGCCGCCAGGCGGGCCCCGGGGGATTTACCCGGCCATTACCGGAAAGCCGGTAATCGGGGGTTATTCCGGATCGGCGAGGGTCTGGTGCGGGCCGCGGCGGCGCGAGTATCATCCTGGGCACCAAGTCGGGGGACGGGGGGTTCGGGGTGTTGCTCCGCACCGGTGAATTAACCCGCGCTCGTAATGGCTTCGCCAGGCCGCCCGCAACGCGAGGGCCGGCCCGTTTCCTGCTGTCCACACATCACTAGCGAAGGGAACAGCCATGCCCCAGGACAGGACGCTGACGCCCCGCAGGACCGGCCGGTACGGCTGGCGGCCCGACCTGCCCGACGCCAGGGACCATGTGTTTGCCGCCCCGCAGATCGCGCTGGTCGCGCTGCCGCCCAGCGTCGACCTCCGCCCTGGCTGCCCGCCCGTCTACGACCAGGGCAGAATTGGCAGCTGCACGGCCAACGCCATTGCCGCGGCGTTCGAGTTTGATCTTATGAAGCAGCAGCTTCCCGTGTTCATGCCGTCCCGCCTGTTCATTTACTACAACGAGCGGAAAATGGAGGGCACCACCGGCACCGACTCCGGCGCCCAGATCCGCGACGGCATCAAGAGCGTGGCCACGCTGGGCGTCTGCACGGAAGACGAGTGGCCCTACGACGACACGCCCGCCGAGTCGGACGGCGGCGCGTTCCCGGCCGGGGCCAGGGACGGCGAGCAGCCCACCGACCAGTGCTACCAGGACGCGCTGGCCAACCGGGTGACCGTGTACCGCCGGGTGGTGCGGAACCTGGACCAGATGCGCGGCTGCCTGGCCGCCGGGTACCCGTTCGTGTTCGGGTTCACCGTCTACGACAGCTTCGAGAGCCAGGACGTAGCCAAGACCGGCGAGCTGAACATGCCGCTGCCGACCGAGCAGGTGCTCGGCGGCCACGCCGTGCTGGCGGTCGGCTACGACGACGCCACCCAGCGGTTCACGGTCCGCAACTCGTGGGGCGCGAACTGGGGGCAGGCCGGCTACTTCACGATGCCGTATCCCTACATGACCGCCAACGGGCTCTCGTCCGATTTCTGGACGACGCGCATCGTGACCTGACCGCTACTACGCTTGACGGGCACGGCCGCGATCATGCTGAGGTCGCGGCCTTGCGTCTGGCCCCGTGGCGGAACTCCTCCTCCGCGGCAGGGCGGTACTCCCGGGCGACCGGGAGCGCTCTGCTGTCCCCTGGTGATGGAGGAGGCATCCGGTGGCCTACGAGGTCCACGGCGCGGGCGATCCAGTGGTGGTGTTCGCCCCGGCCAGCGGTGAGCGGCACCAGTGGCCAGCACAGGCGGCTTACCTGGCCCGGTCGCACGCGGTCATCACCATCGGCCCGCCCGGTCCCGCGGCCACGGATCCCGTTGCTGATTTAGTCGCGGTCCTGGACGCCTGCGGCGCCGGCCAGGCGGTGCTGATCGGGCACTGCGCCGGCGGCTGGACCGCGCTGCAGGCCGCGGCCCGGCACCCGGACCGGGTGCTCGGCGTGGCCGTCATCGACTCCCTGGCCCCGGCGCTGACCCCGCCGTGCCCGGAAACGGATGCCCCGCAGGCCGCATCCGGCGCGGCGGAGACCGAGGCCATCCTGGCCCAGGTGCGCTGCCCGGTGCTGGCCATCGGCGGCTCACCGGCGGACGGCAGCGCCCGGATCGCCGGGCTGACCGGGGGCGACCTGCTGGTCCTCGAAGGCGCCGGGCACCGGCCGCAGCTCACCGAGCCGGTGGTGATCAGCCGGGAGCTGGCCGCCTTCGCGGGCCGGTTCCGGCCCCCGGCGCCCGCGGCCCGGCGGACCTGGACCCGGCCGCTGGACCGGCCCCGCCGGGTGCTGTTCCTCAGCTCGATGGCCGGTCTCGGGCACGCCGGGCGGGACCTGGCCATCGCCAGCGAGCTGCGCAAGCTCCGCCCCGGGCTGCAGGTGCACTGGCTGGCCCAGCACCCGGTGACCGAGCTGCTCCGCCGCCAGGGCGAGTTCATCCACCCCGCGTCGGCCTGCCTGGCCAGCGAGCCGGCCCAGCTGGAAAGCCTGGCCGGGGAGTACGACCTGCACCTGCCGAGCGCGGTGCGGGCCATGCGGGACACCCTGGTCAGCAACTTCATGGTCTTCGCCGACCTGGTCCGGGACGAGCCGTACGACCTGTGCGTCGGCGACGGCGCCTGGGAGCTGGACTACTTCCTGCACGAGAACCCGGAGCTGAAGCGGTCCGCGTACGCCTGGCTGACCGACTTCGTCGGCTGGCTGCCGATGCCCGGCGGCGACGCCGCGGAGGAGGCACTGACCACGCGCTGGAACACCCGGATGATCGAGCAGCTCGAGCGGTTCCCGACGGTCAGGGACCGGTCGCTGTTCACCGGCAACCCCGGCGATGTCGTCGGCGGCAGCCTCGGCGACGGGCTGCCGCAGATCCGCGACTGGGTCGAGGAGCACTACCAGTTCCCCGGCTACATCCTCGGCTTCCGGCCGCCCGGGGTGACCGACCGGGACGCGATCCGGGCCGAGCTCGGCTACCGGCCCGGCGAGCAGGTCTGCGTCGTCACGGTGGGCGGCACCGGGGTGGCCGCGGGCCTGCTGCACCGGGCCGCGGCCGCGTTCCCGGCCGCGCAGCGGCTGGTGCCCGGGCTGCGGATGGTCCTGGTGGCCGGGCCGCGGATCGATCCCGCCACGCTGGGCGGCGCGGGCCGGGCCGGTCCTGGCCCGGGCGGTCCTGAGGTCCGCGGGTTCCTGCCGGACCTGTACAGGCACCTGGCCGCCTGCGACCTGGCCGTGACGGCCGGCGGGCTGACCACCACGATGGAGCTGGCCGCCTGCCGGCGGCCGTTCCTGTACGTGCCGCTGCGGCGGCATTTCGAGCAGAACCTGCACGTCCGGCACCGGCTGGCGCAGTACCAGGCGGGCCGCTGCCTGGACTGGGACCAGACCGGGCCTGACGAGCTGGCCGGGGCGATCGCCGCCGGGATCGGCCGCGAGGTCAGCAGCCGGCCGGTGGAGACCGACGGCGCGGCCCGGGCCGCGGCCAGCCTCGCCGAACTGCTCTGACCAGCCCATTCCTAGAGGACGGTCAAGCCCCTTCCCGGCTGCTTTCGCGGGTGTAGGCTTCCTGCCCTTAGAAGTCGACAGGGGGGCGGAATGTCGGTTTCCTCGGCGCTGGATGTCGCCATCGGGCTCGCCTTTTTGTTCTTTCTCTTCTCGCTGGTCATTTCGCGGATCAACGAGTTCGTCGCCACCGCGCTGAACCTCCGGCACAAGGGCCTGGAGAACGCGCTGCGGGCCATGCTCGACGACCACCGTCCCGCCGCCGGCGAGGCCGCCGGCGGCCCGGTCGTCAGCGCCGACAAGGTACTGAACCACCCCCTGGTCAAGCCGATCCAGCAGGCCATCCAGGGCAGGTTCCTCAGCTCCGCGCTGGGCAAGCTCGGCCTGGGCCGCACGAAGCTCTCCTACCTGCCGTCCAGGACCTTCTCGGCGGCCGTCTTCGACCTGCTGGCGCCGGCCGACCCGGCGGACCCGGCCCACCCCGGCGCCACTGCGGGCAAGGGCGCGGCCACCGACCCGATGGCCAGGGCCAAGGCGGCCGTGGAAGGGATGAGCGAGCACAACCCGGCCCGCCAGCCGCTGCTGCGGATGATGACCGACGCGGAAGGCGACCGGGATAAGTTCCGGGGAAGCCTGGAGCACTGGTACGACGACACGATGGACCGGGTCAGCGGCTGGTACAAGCGCTACGTCCAGCGCATCATCCTGGTCATCACCATCATGCTGGTCGCCTGCCTGAACGTGGACTCGGTCAACATCGCCCAGGTGCTGTGGCGGCTGCCGACCGAGCGGGCCGCGGTGGCCGCCGCGGCCGCGAAGCAGGCCGGCTCCGGCAGCAGCGCGAGCCAGAACGCCGACGAGGTGGTCAGGAGCATCTCCGCGCTGAAGCTGCCGCTCGGCTGGACCCCGCCGCACATCACCAGGGTCAGCCCGGCCGGGGCGACGACCGTCGTGGTCAGCACCGACCCGCAGCACGTGCCGCTCGGCGTGGGGTCCTGGCTGATCAAGCTGCTCGGCCTGCTGATCACCGTGCTGGCGCTGTCCCTCGGCGCGCCGTTCTGGTTCGATGCACTGACCAAACTCGGCTCGCTCCGCCAGGCAGGCCCGAAGCCGGCCAGGTCGGTGCGCTCCTCCTGACGGCCGCGCCGCCGCGGGGCGGAACGGAGTTGACCGCCGCAGGCAGGCCGGGTGAGGGTCGTGTCCATGCGGCTGACTGTGCTGGGTGGATGCGGGGCGTGGCCGGAGCCGGGGCAGGCGTGCAGCGGGTTCCTGCTCGAGCACGACGGGTTCCGGCTGCTGATCGACGCCGGGTACGCGACCCTGCCGCGGCTGCTGCAGCTGGTCCGGCCCGGGCTGGTGGACGCGGTGCTGATCAGCCACGGGCACCCCGATCACTGCGCCGACCTGAACCCGCTGCTGCGCGCCCGGGTGCTGGGGGAGAGCGGCCTGCCGCCGCTGCCGCTGTACGCGCCGGCCGGCGCGCTGGACAAGGTCCTGGCCCTGGACGGGCCGCAGATGTACGCGGGCGCCTGGTCGGCGCATGAGGTGGGAGCGGGCACCAGGACCGTGATAGGCCCGTTCCGGCTCCGCTCGTGGATGCTGCCGCACTGGGTGCCCAACGCCGGGGTGCGGCTGACCGCGGACGGCCAGACCCTGGCCTACACCGGCGACTGCGGCCAGGACCCGCAGCTCACCGAGCTGGCCGAGGGCGCCGACCTGCTGGTGGCCGAGGCCACCTACACCGACGACGTGCCGGACGACGAGCGGGCCTACCTGTCCAGCGCCCGGCAGGCCGGCGAGCTGGCGGCGCGGGCCGGGGCCGGCGCTGCTGCTCACCCACCTGTGGCCGGGCACCAGCCACGGCGCCGCCGTCGCGGCCGCGGCCGACGGCTACCCCGGCCCGGTCAGCGTGGCCCTCCCCGGGCGGCGCCTGGACCTGACCGGCGGCTAGCCGCGGCCGGAGTCCGCCCGCCGGCGAGCAGGCAACCTCACGGCGGGCGGGTTCCGTCAGCAAGGTGAGAGGAGGGTAACCCGTTGACCCGATCACCGCGCGACGAAGAATTCTCGGCGTTCGTCACTGGACGCCGTGTTGCTCTGCTGAGGACCGCCTGCCTGCTGACGGCCGGGGACCAGCACCTGGCCGAGGACCTGGTGCAGACCGCGCTGGCCCGGATGTACGTGGCCTGGCCGAAGGTCCGCCGGTCCGAGTCCGCGGACGCCTACGCCCGCCGCATCCTCGTCAACGCCTACATCGACGAGGTACGGCGGCCGCGCTGGCGCCGCGAGCAGACGGTCTCCGACCCGCCCGACCGGCCGGACGCCGGCCCGCCGGACGGCTGGCCGGACGCCGTGGACGGCGAGGTGATCCGCGCCGCCCTGGCCGAGCTGCCCAAGCGGATGCGCGCCGCCGTCGTGCTGCGGCACTGGCTGGATCTCAGCGTCGAGGAGACCGCCAGCCTGCTGGATTGCTCGGAGGGCACAGTCAAGAGCCAGACCGCCAAGGGCATTGCCCGGCTGCGCAGCCTGCTGGGCGGCGGCAGCGGCGGCGCCGCCATCACGACCCGCACCCGCAGCATGCTGCCCGCCGAAGGAAGCTGAGGAGAAAACCATCGATGAACGACGTGAAGGACATGCTGGCGGCGGCCCTGGACCGCGGCCCCGGCCCGGGCCAGCCGGTGAATCCCGCCGGTGACCTGGCCCGCGGGCGCCGGCTGCTGCGCCGGCGCCGGCTGACCGGGCTGGCGGGCGCGGCCGGCGTCGCGGCCGGGATCACGGCCGTGGTGCTGACCCTCGGCCCGGCCGGGCCGGCCGCGACGCACCCGGGCCCGGCGGCCGGCCAGCACACCCGGCACCATGAGGTGCCGGCAGCGCCCGGCCACCACCCGGCCAAGCGGGCCATCAAGCTGGTGTCCTACCAGGGCTACCAGGCCCCGGGTTACCAGGTCTCCGAGGTGCCCCGCGGCTGGGTCGTGCAGGGCAGCAACGCGTTCGCGCTGACCGTCGCCCCGGCTGACGACCCGGACAAGTCCGTGGACTCGTTCGTCGGCAAGATCGCGGTGATGCTGAAGTCCCGCGACGAGCCGGCCCCCAAGGGCCAGCCCAACCTGCAGGTGGCCGGCCGTCCCGGTTTCCTCGACCGGCAGGGGGACACCTGGATCCTGCTCTACCAGGACCCGTCCGGCCTGTGGGTGGACATCCAGTTCCCGGCCAAGCTGGGCTGGGACGCCCCGCAGTTCGCCAGGTTCGCCGCGGGCGTCAAGGTCCTGGGCAACGCCCAGCCCGGCCGCGGCTGACCGCCGCCCGCCAGCCGTAGCCCGTAGGCCTGGCCGGCCGGGTCAGCCCGCTTCAGGGACCGGGACCGAGAGCTCCTCGAGCAGGTCGCGGGAGTAGGTGATCCGGCCGGTCAGGCTGCGCGGGTCGCGGTGGCAGAGCGTCAGCGCGGCCTCGGCCATCACCGAGGGCGGCTCGTTGTCCGCGCTGTCCTCGCTGGTCAGGCCGTGGAACAGGGTGCCGGGGGTGGGCACCACCCGGTTCGGGGACAGCGCGTTGACCGCGATGTTGTCGGCGTACAGCTCGGCCGCCAGGCCGGTGGAGAACCGCTCGAGCGCCGCCTTGCACATGCCGTACACGGTCCCGCCGTGGGTAGCCCAGCCGGACGGCGGCATCGCCGGGTGCCGGGCCGCGATCGAGGAGATGTTCAGGATCCAGCCCGCCCCATGGGCCCGCATGGCCGGCAGCACCAGCTGGGCCAGCTCGAACGGCGCCGCCACCTGGACGTCGAACATCAGGTCAAAGCGCTTCGGGGTGAAGTCCTCGACCCGCTGGAAGTAGGTCACCGCGGCGTTGCTGACCAGGATGTCGGGCGGGCCGAGCAGCCGGTTCGCCTCGGCCACCAGCCGCTCCCGGTCGCCGGGCTGCCGCAGGTCGGCCGCGATGGCCACGGCCGTCCCGCCCGCCGCGGTGATCGCCGCCGCGGTCTCGCCGATCGTGCCGGGCAGCGGCGAGCCGGCCGCTTCGGTCGTCCGGGCCGCGACCGCGACAGCGGCGCCCTCGGCGCCGAACCGGGCGGCGATAGCCGCGCCGATGCCGCGGCTGGCCCCGGTGACGATGGCGACCTTCCCGTCCAGCAAGCCCATGGCCGTCCCTTCCCGGTGCCGCGCCCATACCGAATCAGCGTCTAGAACCGTATTCTAATAACGCGATCTGGCCGTGATCCATGGGAGGACGCTGTGGCGTGGGACTTCTCCACCGAACCGGAATTCCAGGCGCAGCTGGACTGGGTCGAGGAGTTCTGCCGCACCGAGGTCGAACCGCTTGACCTGGTCTTTCCCGGGGCTGCCTACTCCCGGCACCCCAAGGCCAGGGCGCTCGCCGACCCGCTCAAGCAGCAGGTGAAGGACCGCGGCCTGTGGGCCCTGTTCCTGGACGAGGACCTGGGCGGCCCCGGCTTCGGCCAGCTCAAGCTGGCCCTGCTGAACGAGATCCTGGGCCGCTACCGGTCCGCCCCGGTGGTGTTCGGCACGGCCGCGCCGGACACCGGCAACATGGAGATGCTGGCCGCGCACGGCACCGAGGAGCAGAAGAAGCGCTGGCTCTACCCGCTGATGAACCAGGAGCTGTTCTCCGCCTACTCGATGACCGAGCCGCAGGGCGGGTCCGACCCGTCGCTGTTCCGCACGCACGCCGTGCGCGACGGCGACGAGTGGGTGATCAACGGCGAGAAGTGGTTCACCAGCGCCGGCGCGCGGGCCGACATCATCTTCGTGATGTGCACCAACGGCATGTTCGTGGTGCCGCGGGAGACGCCCGGGGTGCAGATCATGGAGTACCCCGCGCTGCATAACCACATCCGGTACAGCGACGTGCGGGTGCCCGCCGACCACCTGCTCGGCCCGGAGGACGGCGCCCGCGTGCTGGCCCAGCGGCGGCTCGGCGGCGGCCGGATCCACCACGCGATGCGCACCGTGGCGCAGGTCAAGCTGGCCTTCGACATGATGTGCGAGCGGGCGCTGAGCCGCGAGTCGCACGGCAAGATCATCGGCGACCACCAGATGGTCCAGGAGGCCATCGCCGACTCCTACGCCGAGATCAACATGCTGCGGCTGCTGGTGCTGTGGACGGCGTGGACCATCGACAGCACCAGCACCAAGGAATCCCGCACCCAGATCGCCGCGTGCAAGTACACCTGCGCCAAGGTGCTGCGCGAGGTCAGCTACCGGGCCCTGCACATCATGGGCTCGCTGGGCACCACCGACCTGACCCCGCTGCAGGCGATGTACGCCGCCGCGCCGACGATGGCGATCGCCGACGGGGTCGACGAGGTGCACAAGGTCACCGTGGCCCGCAACGTGCTCAAGGGCTACGACCCGCACGAGGGCCCCTGGCCGACCGAGTACCTGCCCGCCAAGCGCGAGGAGGCCAGGAAGAAATTCGCGGAGCAGATCGCCGCCGACCCGGACCTGGCCGCCTGGGCCGACCGGGCCGCGCAGCCGGGGAGGCGCTGACATGCGGCCTGCGGGCTCGGTCGCGGTCGTCACCGGCGGGGCCAGCGGCATCGGCCGGGCGCTGTGCCTGGCCCTGGCCGCGCAGGACGCCGCCGGCGTGGTGGTCGCCGACCTCGACGGCGCCGGCGCCGCGCAGGTGGCCGCCGAGATCGAGGCGGGCGGGCACCGGGCCCTCGCGGTCACCGCCGACATGTCCTCGGCGGCGGACGTCGAGGCGCTGGTCAAGCAGGCCGAGAGCACGTTTGGCCGGATTGACCTGTTCTGCTCCAACGCGGGCATCATCGCGCGCGGGGGAATCGAGGTGCCGGACACGGCCTGGGAACGCTCCTGGGCGGTCAACGTCCAGGCCCACGTCTACGTGGCCCGCGCCGTGCTGCCCGGCATGCTGGCCCGCGGCGGCGGCTACCTGATGATCACCGCGTCCGCGGCCGGCCTGCTGACCGAGCTGGACTCCGCCCCGTACGCGGTGACCAAGCACGCCGCGGTCGCGCTGGCCGAATGGCTCGCGATCACCTACGGCGACCAGGGCCTCAAGGTGTCCTGCCTGTGCCCGCAGGCGATCCGCACCAACCTGGGCGCGACCAGCCGCAAGCAGACCGGCGAGGCCGAGCCGCCGCCTGAGGTCAGCCAGGGCAGCGCCTTCTGGCAGGCCGCGGTGGACGGCGTCCTTACCGCGGACCAGGCGGCCCAGACGATCCTCGAGGGCCTGGCCGACGAGCGGTTCCTGATCCTGCCGCACCCCGAAGTCGCCGTCTACGAGCAGCGCCGCGCCCAGGACCGGGACCGCTGGCTGCGCGGCATGCGCCGGTTCCGCGCCCGGCTGTTCTCCACCCCGCCGCCCGGCGGCGAGCAGGGCGCCTGATGGCGGATCGGCCCACCACTGGGCGGCTCACCACGGGGCGGCTCACCACGGAGCGGCTCAGGGAGTTCTTCGCGCCCCAGTCGATCGCGATCGTGGGTGCCTCCGACACCTCGGGCTGGGCCCGGTTCGTAGCGCTGAGCAGCACCGCGATCGGCTTCACCGGGCCGCTGCTGCCGGTCCACCCGCGGCACGCCACCGCGCTCGGCCGGCCCGCCGTGCCCAGTCTGCGCGACCTGGCCGAGCCCGCCGACCTGGCGTTCATCATGGCGCCGACGCACGCGGTGGAAAGCGTGCTGCAGGACGCGGGCGCGGCCGGCGTGCGCAACGCGATCGTGCTGGCGTCCGGGTTCCGCGAGGCCGGCCCGGAAGGCCGGGCGCTGGAAGACCGCCTGGTGGCCTGCGCCCGGGACCAGGGCGTCACCCTGCTCGGCCCGAACTGCCTGGGCTTCCTCAACGCGCACGCGCGCACCGCGCCGTTCGCGCTGACGATCCCGCTGCCGCTGACCCCGGGACCGGTCGGCATCGCGCTGCAGAGCGGCGCGCTGGCCAGCGTCGTGCTCGGTTTCCTGCGGGCCCGTGCGATCGGGGTCAGCACGCTGGCCACGGTCGGCAACGAGGCGATGATCAGCACCGCGGACGTGCTGCAGTACCTGGCCGAGGACCCGGACACCAGGGTCATCTGCCTGTTCCTCGAGGAGATCGGCGACCCGGTGGCGTTCGCCCGGGCGGCCCGGGCCGCGGAGCAGGCGGGCAAGCCGATCGTGGCGCTCAAGGTCGGCTCCAGCCCGGCCGGCCAGCAGTCCGCGCTGGCGCACACCGGCGCGGTGGCCGGCGACGACGCGGTGGTCAGCGCCTTCCTGGCGGACCTGAACGTGATCCGGGTGACCAGCCTGGAGGAACTGCTGGTCACCGGCGCGCTGCTGGGCTACGCGCGGTGGCCGGCCGGCCGCCGCATGGGTGTGCTGACCGTGTCCGGCGGCGCCTGCGACCTGATCGCTGACCGGGCCTGCACGCAGGGCCTGGACATCCCGCCGTTCGCGGCCGCCACGGTGGACGCGATCGCGCCGCACATGCCGTCGTTCGCGACCGTGCGCAACCCGCTGGACGCCACCGGGTACGTGCTCGCCAACAGCCGCACCTCCGTGCTGACCCCGGTCGACCACGCGCTGGACGCCGCGGTCGGCGACCCGGGCCTGGACCTGGTGCTGTTCGCCGGGCTCAGCCTGCCGGACACCCGGCCGCCGGACGAGCGGCTGGCCGCGGCGCTGGAAGCCCGGGTGGCCTGGGTGGCGCAGCGGATCTCCAGCTCCCCGGTGCCGGTCATCCCGATCGGCGTGACCTGCACCGACGTGTCCCCGTACGCCCGGGAGGTGCTCGGCAGGCACGGCCTGCACCAGCTCGGCGGGATCGAGTTTGGCCTGGCCGCGGTGGGCCACGCGGTCCGCTGGGTGGAGCGCCGTCAGCGTCCCGTTCAGGAAGGAGTACGGAAGGTTGCGCCGCGGGCCGTATCCGTAACCGGCCCGTGGTCCGAGGCGCGGGCCAGGGACCTGCTGGCCGATGCGGGTGTTCCGGTCGTCCCCGGCGAGCTGGTGACCTCCGCTGACGATGCGGTACGGGCCGCGCACCGGGCCGGCCTGCCGGTGGCGCTGAAGATCTGCTCCGCGCAGATCACCCACAAGTCCGACATCGGCGGCGTGGCGCTGAACCTGCGCGCCGACGACGAGATCCGGGCGGCCTACGACCGGGTAAGGGCCGCGGCCGATCAGGTGCCCGGCGCCGAGGTGGACGGCGTCCTGGTCACCACGATGCGGTCCGGCGGCACCGAGCTGCTGGCCGGGGTCACCGTGGACCCGGCGTTCGGCCCGGTGCTCGCGGTCGGCCTGGGCGGCGTGTGGGTCGAGGTGCTGGCCGACACCGCGCTGCGGCTGCTGCCGGCGGGCCCGGCCGAGGTGAAGCAGATGCTCGGCGAGCTCAGGGGCGCGCCGCTGCTGCACGGGGTGCGCGGCACCCCGCCCGCTGACCTGGACGCGCTGGCCGGGGTGATCACCGCGATCGCCGGCGCGGCGCTCTCGCTCGGCAGCGCGCTGCGCACCCTGGAGGTGAACCCGCTTCGGGTGGCCGGAACACAGATCGAGGCACTGGACGTTCTCGTGGTCACTGGCCCTGGCGTATGACCAGTAATGAGGAGGATGAATTGTCCCGCCCCGTGCTGACCCCCACCGACGAGCACCCGATCACGATCGCGCCGACGGACGGCCGGGTCGTGGTCCGGGTCGGCGGGACGGTCGTTGCCGACTCGCGCCACGCACTGACCCTGGAGGAAGCCAGCTACCCCGCGGTCCAGTACATCCCGCTGGCCGACGTGGACCCTGCCGTCCTGCGGCCGTCGGCCACCGCGACCTACTGCCCGTACAAGGGCGACGCCAGCTACTACAGCGTGCAGGTCCCCGGCGGCGCCGAGGTCAAGGACGCGATCTGGACCTACCAGAACCCGTACCCGGCGGTCGCCCCGATCGCCGGCCACGCCGCGTTCTACGCCGACCGCGCCGAGGTCACCGTCGGGGACTAGGCGGACCGCGGGCTGAAGAAGATCACCGCGACGCCGGCCGCGACGATGGCCGCGCCGGCCCAGTCGTACCGGTCGGGACGGTGCCCGTCCAGGAGCCAGCCCCAGAGCAGGCTCATGATCACGAACACGCCGCCGTAGGCGGCGTACACCCGGCCGAAGGAAGCGCCCTGCTGGAAGGTCGGGATCACCCCGTAGGCCACCAGGATGACCGCCCCGGCCAGGCCCACCGGCCAGGGTGCTCCCTCCCGCAGCCAGCGCCACACCAGGTAGCCGCCGCCGATCTCGGCCAGGCCCGCCGCGGCGAACAGCCCCACGCTGCGCAGCACGTGCATGGGGCTGACCCTAGCCTCCGGCCATGGCCCCCACGATGAGATACGGCTCGTCGCCGCGGGCCACCGGATCAGGCAGCTCGTCGTCGGGGGATTCGTGCGACAGGTCCTGCTCGCAGGCGAAGAACCGGACGAAGGCCCGGCGCTTCCCGCTGCGGCGGTCCCTGATCGTGCCGCACAGCACCGGGTACCGCGCCTCCAGCGAATCCAGCACCGCCCGCTGGGTGACCGGGCCGTCCACCTGCAGCTGCACCTCGCCGTCCACCTGCGCGAGCGTGCGCAGATGGGCGGGCAGCACAACCCGGATCACGGCAGTGTCTGGACCTCGACGGACAGCACCGCCGGCAGGTCCCTGACGATCGGCGCCCAGGTGTCCCCGCTGTCCGCCGAGCCGTAGACCTGGCCGCCGGTGGTGCCGAAGTAGATCCCGCAGTCGTCCAGGGAGTCGACCGCCATCGCGTCCCGCAGCACGTTCACGTAGCAGTGCTCCTGCGGCAGTCCCCGGGTGAGCGGCTCCCAGTCCTGCCCGCCGGTGCGGCTGCGGAACACGCGCAGCTTGCCCTCGGGCGGGAAGTGGTGGGAGTCGCTGGTGATCGGCACCACGTACACGGTGTCCGGCTCGTGCGCGTGCACGTCGATCGGGAAGCCGAAGTCGGTCGGCAGGTTGCCGCTGATCTCGTGCCAGGACCCGCCGCCGTCGTCGCTGCGCATCACGTCCCAGTGCTTCTGCATGAACAGCGTGTCCGGCCGGGCCGGGTGCTGGGCGATCCGGTGCACGCAGTGGCCGACCTCGGCGTCCTCGTCCGGGATGCCCTCCGAGTGCAGGCCCTGGTTGACCGGGCGCCAGGATTCGCCCGCGTCGTCGGACCGGAACGCGCCGGCCGCCGAGATCGCGGCGAACATCCGGCCCGGGTGGGCCGGGTCGAGGATGATCGTGTGCAGGCACATGCCGCCCGCGCCGGGCTGCCAGGACGGCCCGGACTTGTGGCTGCGCAGGGCGGGCAGTTCCTGCCAGGTGCCCCCGCCGTCGCTGCTCCGGAACAGGCCGGCGTCCTCGACCCCCGCGTAGACCGTGTCCGGGTCGTCAAGCGACGGCTCCAGGTGCCAGACCCGGGCGAACTCCCACGGGTGCGGCGTGCCGTCGTACCACTGGTGCGTGCCCGGCTCGCCGTCGTAGCTGAAGTCGCTTCCGGCCGCCGCCCAGGTTGCGCCGCCGTCGTCGGATCGCTGGATGACCTGGCCGAACCAGCCGCTGGACTGCGAGGCCCAGATCCGGTCCGCCTCAGCCGGCGATCCCTTCACGTGGTAGATCTCCCAGCCGGGGAAATGCGGCCCGGCTACCGTCCAGTCTTTCCGCTGGCCATCCGCAGTGAGCACGAACGCGCCCTTGCGCGTCCCGACCAGCACTCGCACGCCGCTCATCGGCAGCCCCTTCCGTCATCTGGCCGCTCGCCGGGCGTGCGGCGGCCAGGCCCGATGCTGGTAGGACCGGGCGGCGCCGCCGAACTCACCGGTGCCGGCGCCACCGGCTCAGGAGGCAGCCCGCTCGGCGTGGGGGAGGGCGGACAGGTACTCGTGGCTGAGGCGGACGGCGGTGGCGCCGTCGCCGACGGCCGAGGCGACCCGCTTGATCGACCGGTAGCGGGCGTCGCCCGCGGCGAAGATGCCGGGGACCGAGGTCTCCAGCGAGAGCGGGGCCCGGCCGAGCACCCAGCGGGACACCGCCGGGCCGTCCCGGCGGACATCGCGGCCGGTCCTGATGTAGCCGCGCTCTAGCTGGACCGCGGCGGGCAGCCACTGGGTCCGCGGCTCGCCGCCGATCAGCACGAACAGCGCGTCGGCCGGGACCTTCCGCCTCCGGCCGGTGCGGCCGTCGCGCAGGGTCAGCCCGTCGAGCTTCTCGCGGCCGTGGCCGCCGGTGACCTCGGTGCGCAAGCGCACCCTGACCCGGCTGCTGGCCACGATCTCCCGGATCAGGTACTCCGACATGGACGCGGCCAGGTCCGGGCCGCGGACCAGCAGTGTCACCCGGCGCGCGTAGCGGGCCAGGTACAGCGCGCTCTGCCCGGCCGAGTTGCCGCCGCCAACCACGTACACGTCCTTGCCCTCCAGGGCCATGGCCTCGCTGCCCGGCGACCCGTAGAACACCCCCGAGCCGAGCAGGCCGTCCAGGCTGGGCACGCCGAGCCGCCGCCATTCGATGCCGGTGGCCACGATGACCGCCCCGGCCGTGATCGTGTGCCCGTCGGTCAGCCGGACCAGGTGCTGGCCGCCACGGCGCTCCAGGCTGGCCACCGGCTGGAAGAACGCCATGTGCGCGCCGAACATCCAGGCCTGCTCGCAGGCCCGGCGGGTGAGCTCTTGCCCGCTGATGCCGTGCGGGAAGCCCGGGTAGTTCCTGATCATCGGGCTGTTCCCGGCCTGCCCGCCGGACACGTCCTGCTCCAGCACGACCGTCTGCAGCCCCTCGGACGCGGCGTACACCGCCGCGGTCAGCCCGGCCGGCCCGGCGCCGACGATGACTACGTCCGCCTCGTCGACCCCGGAACGGGTGGTGCCGCCGACCGACTCGATGATCTCGGCCGGCGTCGGGGCCAGCATGGTCCGCCCGTCATGCCGGATCATCACCGGCAGCCGCGAGCCGTCCAGCCCGTGCTCGGCCAGCAGCCGGCGCCCGGTGTCGCTGTCCGCCACGTGATACCGGTACGGCACGTTGAAGCGGGTCAGCAGCTTCCGCAGCTCGTATGAGGGGCGGTCCGCCGGGCCGCCGATGACGTGGAACAGCTCGAACGCCGCGTCCTGGTCCCGGGCCCAGTCGGCCAGGAACTCGCTCACCCCGCGGTACAGGTCCTGCTCGAGCATCCAGGGTTTGGACAGGTGGTAGTCGGCCTCGCCGAGGGTCATGGCCCGCACCACAGGGCTGCGTACCGAATAATCCCGTTCCACCAGGAGCACGCGCCTGGCCTGGGGATGCAGCTCATGCGCGCGGGCCAGGAAGTCCGCGCCCGGCAGGCCGGCCAGGTCGTGGTCGACGATCAGCAGGGCCACCGGCACACCGTGATCGGCCAGTCGCTGCAAAGCGGCCAGCCCGGCGTCCGCCGTGGTCTCGCCGACGACGGTGAAGTCCTGGCCGAACCGGCGGCCCAGGTCCCCGGTCATGGCGCTCACCACGCCCGGGTCGTTGTCGATGACGAACAGGGCCGGCCTTGGCAGGCCGGCCCTGTTGCCCCCGTCAGCGGCCGGGCTCATCAGCCGGCTGGATGTTCTGGTTGACGTGGAACGTGTTGTCCGGGTCGTAGCGGCGCTTGACCTGGGCCAGCCGGGCGTAGTTGCCGCGGTAGGAGGCCCGGATCCGCTCCTGGCCCTCGTCCATCATGAAGTTGATGTACGCCCCGCCCGCGGATTCCGGGTGCAGCTCGTCCCAGTAGTCCCTGGCCCAGCCGGAGATCAGGCCGGCGTTGGCCGGGTCCGGGTCCACGCCCACGATGACCCCGGCGAAGCCGCCGTCCCGGTAGGCGAACGCGGTCGCGTCGGACGGCACCCGGCTGGCCGCGCCGTCCAGCGGGTACATGTGCATGGTCGAGTGGCCGGTGGGCAGCTGGGCGCCGAACTTCTCGTGCACCTCGATGGCCTTGTCGGTGATCTCGGTGAAGAAGTCCGTCCGCCAGTACCACTGCAGGCCGGCCGGGTACAGCGGGTCGAACGCGCCCTGCAGCGCGCTGAACGGCATCTCCATCAGCCCGACCACCAGCGGCTTGCCGAACGACCTGATGGGCTCGAGGACCTTGTCCGCCTGGGCGTGCGGGCCGGTGTAGCACCACACGATGCCGCACGCCTTGCGGCCCCACAGTTCCTCGGGGAACGGCGGCGCAGGGGGGATGGTGAGCAGCGCGATCCAGCCGCTCAGCTCCTCGGGCAGGGACGGCACCAGGTCCCGGTACCAGCGCATGACCTCGGCCGCGTCGGCCAGGTCGTACAGCACCGGGCCGCCGATGATGATCCCGTTTTCGCCGATGTCGTGGGTGCGGAAGGTGAACGAGGTCACCACGCCGAAGTTGCCGCCGCCGCCGCGCAGCGCCCAGAACAGGTCCGGGTGCGAGGTCTCGCTCGCGGTCACGAAGGAGCCGTCGGCCAGCACCACGTCCGCGGACAGCAGGTTGTCAATGGTCAGCCCGAACCGCCGGGTGAGGTAGCCGATCCCGCCGCCGAGGGTCAGCCCCGCCACGCCGGTGCTGGCCAGGAAGCCGGACGGGGTGGCCATGCCCAGCGCCACGGTGGCGTGGTCGACGTCGCCCCAGGTGCAGCCGGCGTCGGCCCGTACGGTGTGGTCCGCCGGGCTGACCGTGGTGCTGCGCAGCAGCGACATGTCGATGACCAGGGCGCCGTCGGCGATGGCCATGCCCGCGGCGTTGTGGCCGCCGCCGCGGACGGCCAGGTCCAGGCCGTGGTCGCGGCCGAACCGGACGCAGGCGATGACGTCGGCGACGTCCCTGACCCGGGCGATCGCCGCCGGGTGCTTGTCGATCATTCCGTTGTAGACGGCGCGGGCCTGGTCGTACCCGGTGTCGCCGGGCCGGATCAGGTCGCCGCGCAGGGCGGTGGCCAGGTCGTCGTACGGTGCGCTGGCCGGTCCGGCCGTGGTCGCAGTCATGAGGGCTCTCCTGTGAGTTCGTGGCGCTTCTTTAGCGCGCACGGAAACAGTAGGTAGGACCCCGTTCGCGCAGCGTTCGGCGCCGTTGCCCCGGTCAGGAACGGCCGCGAACGCCGTGGCCTCCGTTGGCCAGATCCTGCTCGCAGCGCAGCAGCAGGGCCGCGCTGCCGTGCCGGGCGGCCAGGTCCGCGGCCGCGCGCAGCCGGGCGGCCGCGGCCTCGCCCGGGTCCAGGGCCGCGCGCTGGCGCATCACCTCCGGCAGCCACCACACGTCGTCGTGGGCGTGCGCGGCGGCGACCGCGGCGTCCAGCGCGGACCGGGCCGCGTCCCGGTCGCCGTCGCGGACCAGCAGGCCGGCCAGCAGCGACAGCCAGTACGGCATCCGGGCGAACGCCCCGGCGCTGCGCAGGCTGGCGATGCCGCGGCGGGCCAGCGCGGTGCCGGACCCGTCCGGGCGCGACCAGCCGCCCAGGATCAGCGCCCAGTCGCGGTAGTAGCCGAACCCGTACTCGTCGCACAGCCCGAGCACCTCCGCGGCGGTGGCGGCCAGCCCGTCCTGGTCGCCGCGCATCTGGTCGAGGACCGCGCGGTAGGACAGCGCCACCGCGAGGCAGTACGGCTCGTCGAGGTCCCTGGCCCGCTGCACGCACTCCCGGCTGACCGCGTCGGCCTGCGCATCCTCGCCGAGCAGCCAGTGCGCGTGCGCCGCGAACGACGGGGCGTGCACGTCCGGGCGGGTGCCGACGAACAGCCACAGGTCGCTGGCCGACCGGGCGGCCTCGGTCAGGTGGCGGGCCGCCTCGGCGGGCCGGCCCAGGCTGAGCGCCGCGCCGCCGACCGCGAAGTGCGCCGCGCTGCTCAGCTCCGTGCCGGGCTCGGCGAGGGCCAGCGCCCGGCAGGCGGTGCTGTAGCTGGCCGTGGTCTCGCCGCGGACGAACTGCGAGGTCCACATCGTGACCAGGCCGGTGATCAGCGACTCGGTGCGGCCCAGCGACTCGGCCAGCGTGATCGACCGCTCGAGCAGGCCGCGCAGTTCCGGTGACGCGTAGCCGTCCCTGGCGTTCAGCGGGGCGGCCATGGCGCTCAGAACGGCGAGCTCCTCGCTGTCCCGGACGGGCCCCGCGGGCAGGCCGCGGAGCAGGGCCAGCGCCTCGCGGTACAGCCGGATCGCCTCGCCGTGCGCGAACCGGCCCGCCGCGATCTCGGCGGCCTGCTGGTAGTAGGTCACCGCGCGGGCGGGCTGCCCGCCGTGGGCGTGGTGCGCGGCCAGCTGGGCGGCCACCGGGCCGGTGTCGTCGCCGTGCAGCAGCTCCAGGGCCGCCGCCAGGCGGCGGTGCAGCAGCCACCGCCGCGGCGGGCTGACCAGGTCGTAGGCGGCGTCGCGGAGCAGATCGTGGGAGAACTCGTAGCCGTCGCCGAGCTCGCGGACGATCCGGCGCCGCCACAGCTCGTCGACCGCGCCGACCACCGTGCCCGCGTCCAGGTCGCTGGCCTCGGTCAGCAGGTCCAGGGTGAAGTCCGCGCCGGTCGCCGCGGCCAGGCCGGCTACCTCCTGGGCCGCCGGCGTGGTCTGGGCCAGCCGCTGGCGCAGCACCGCGGCCAGGTCACCGGCCGGGACCGGGGCGCTGCCCGGCTCGGCGCTGCGCATCGCCTCGATGACGTACAGCGGGAAGCCGCCGGTGGCCGCCTGGAGCCGGTCCGCGTCCTGGCCGGTCAGCTCCCGGCCGGTGACCGCGGCGGCCAGCCGGGCGGTGTCGGCCGGGCCGAACGGGCGCAGGACCAGCTCCCTGAGCAGCCCGGCGGACCGGAGCCGGTCCGCCCAGCCGGCCAGCGCCAGGTCCTCGCCGTCGCCGTCATCCCGCAGCGTGCCCGCCACCAGCACCGGGGCGCGCGGGTCCAGGCCCAGGAGGAACGGCAGGAAAGCGAGGGTCTCCTGGTCGCACCACTGCACGTTGTCGAGCACCAGCAGGGTCGGCCGCCCGGCCGCGAGCAGCGCCCGGGCCAGGCCCTCCAGGAAGCGGAGCCGCTGCCAGGCGTCGGCCATCGACGCGCAGGCTGGCCGGCCCGGCGGGCTCGTTCTTCGGCGGGACCAGCCGGCTCACCTCGGCGCGCCAGACCGGGTCCAGGGTCTCCGCCGCGGCCTGCACCGCCGGGGTCCGCAGCCAGTCGGCCACCGGGGCCAGCGCCAGCCGCCCGGCCGTGCCGAAGCACCGGCTGAAGGTGGCCACCGCGCGCTGGCCGCGGGCCAGCTGCGCCAGCTGGGACACCAGGCGGGTCTTGCCGACCCCGGCGCCGCCGCGGACCAGCACGAGGCCGGGCTGGCCGGCCGCGGCCGCCTGCCAGCTGTCCTGCAGGCTGGCCAGCTCCGCGGACCGGCCGAGGAACTCTGCGGCTGCGCCGGTACGGGCGGAAGCGGCTATTCCCGCTGCCATGACCGATGGGATACCGGTCATGTCGGCTCCTTGGGCTGGCCCGGGGGGGCCTGTGCCATCAGCCGCTCGAACATCTGCTGGGTGACCGGGTCCGGGCTGACGCCCAGCTCGCGTTCCAGCACCGAGGCGCAGTGATGGTAGGTGCTCAGCGCGCCCGCCCGGTCGCCGAGGTCGGCCTGCAGCCGCATCAGCGTCCGGTAGCCGGTCTCCTCCAGCGGCAGCAGCCCGATCCGGCGCCGGGCCGCCTCCGCCGCCCCGGCCAGGTCACCGCTCCGGGCCCGCGCGCCGGCCAGCAGGTCGCACAGGTCCGCGCACTGGCGCTCGAGCTCGGCCCGGAGGTCCAGCAGCCAGTCGTCGTACAGGCCGGGCAGCAGGTCGCCGCGGTACTGGGCCACGGCCTGGGCGGCGTGAGCGGCGACCGCGGCGTCGTCGCCGGCCGCGGCGGCGGCCCGGGCCGCCACCCGCTCGGCGGCGAACACCCGCAGGTCGACCCGGCAGGTGCCGGTGTCCCGCCAGCACAGGTCCCGCGCCGTGACCACCAGCGACGGCTCGCGGCCCAGCACCTGGCGCAGGTGATGCAGCTCGCGGCGGAGGTTCGTGAGGGCCTGGGCCTCGGTGGACTCGGGCCAGAAGAGGCCCGCGATGAGCTGCCGGGCCTGCGGGCGGCCCGCATGGGCAGCCAGGTACGCGACGAGGGCTACGGTGCGGGACGACCGGGTCGCCGCGCCGGAGCTGTCGTCGGAGATGATCTGCTCCCCCAAGAGGGTCACGTGCAGCATGTCGACACGGCCTCCTGGCTCCAGGGTAAACGGAAGGTAACGCCCGGCGCCCCGGCCAGGGGAACCATCCGCGGGAACCATGGCGCGGCGGGCGGCGTCGAAGGGGCGTAGATTTCCGGCCGCGACGGGGGATGATCGCGATGGCAGGACGGGGCGGATACCGGTGCCGGATAGCCGGGCTGGTGGCGGGCGCGGCGGCCTTAGCGCTGCTGACGGCGGGCTGCTCGGGCGCCCGGGCGGCCAGCCACGACCACGGGACGGTGGTCGGTCACCTGGACATCCCGTTCGTCCCGGCGCACGTCCGCGGCCGGGCCGAGGTGGTCCCGGTGACCGTGCACCCGGGGGAGCGGTTCTCGGTCCTGGTGCAGACCTCCGACGGGCCGTACGCCTGGAACCAGACCGGGCGGCCCGATCCGGGGCTGGTCCGGCTGGCGGGTGACTTCGACCGGGGTACGTGCCCCGCAATGCAGGTCGGCTGCCGCGTGCCGTACTACCACACGCTGATCGCCAGGGCCCCCGGCGTCACCGTGATGACCTGGAACTACCGGGACTTCGGCTGCCCAGAGCACGGCCCCGCGCCAAAGGGCCGGCACTGCCTGACGACGACCCACGTAAGGTTCCGCATCACCGTCACCGGCTAGACCGGACGGAGTCATCGAGCTGGCCCGGAGCCGCTGGCCGGCCGTCATCGCCAGCGAACGTGGCCACCGGATCGGTGTCAGGCGCCGCGCGTACGGCCGTACAGCACCAGCGCCCAGGTGAGGCAGCCGAAGGCGACCAGGGAGACGGCCGTCCGGACGTTGTTCCAGGTGACCCACCTCGCCTCGTTGAAGCGGTGCCGGACCGCCGCCAGATCGGTGATGTGGCTGGGGTTGCCGGCCGCCTTGAGTCCGTCATTGAGCGGCACGTTGACGGCGATGGTGATGACGAACGCCACCAGGTACAGCACGAACGCGACCGCGACCCAGGGGAGAACGGACCGCGCCGCCGAGCCAAGGTGCAGCGCAGCCGCCACACCGGTGAACACCAGTGCGCCGACGAAGCCGCCCACCATGAACCAGGGGTTGATGATCGCGCGGTCCATCGACTGGAACGCGGTGACGAAGGTACGGTCATCGGTCGCCTTCAGGCCCGGCATGATCGTATGGGCGTAGAGGGCGAAGGCGCCGGTGACCAGGCCCATGGTGATCGTGGCGGCAACCAGCGAGATGCCGCGAAACGCATCCAGCATCATTTTCCTCCAGCTCTCAGCGTCATGCCGATAATGAAACCCGGGCGACGTGAGACGAGCCATGGTTGAAAGGCTCAGTTCCATGCGCATGCGTCTACGCTGAGCGTATGGATGCACTCACGGGTCTCCTGGACGGGCCGCGAGCGCGCGGGGCGTTCCTGCTCCGCATGATCATGGAGCCGCCCTGGTCCGTGCGCGTCCAGGACCGCGCGCCGCTCGCTCTCGTGGCCATCGCGCGCGGGGACGCATGGGCCGTTCCCGACGAGGGCGAGGCGGTACGGCTGCGGCCGGGCGACGTCGCGGTCATGCGCGGGCCGGATCCGTACATCTTCGCCGACGACCCGGCCACGCCACCGCAGGTCGTGATCCATCCGGGAGACCACTGCACCACCCCGGACGGCGAGGATCTCGCCCAGGCCATGGACCTCGGCGTCCGTACCTGGGGCAACAACGCGGACGGGTCGGCGCGGATGCTCGTCGGCACGTATCACATGCGCGGCGAGATCGGCCGGCGGCTGCTGAGTGCCCTGCCCACGCTGCTGGTCCTGCCGAAGGACGCGCTGGATAGCCCGCTCATCCCGCTGCTCGGCGACGAGGTCGCCAAGGACGAGCCGGGACAGGCCGTTGTCCTCGACCGTCTGCTCGACCTGCTGCTCATCAGCGTCCTGCGGGCCTGGTTCGCCCGCCCGGAGGCTGAACCCCCGGCGTGGTATCAGGCGTATAGCCACCCGGTGATCGGCCGAGCACTGCGGATGCTGCACAACAACCCGGCCCACCCGTGGACCGTGGCCACGCTGGCCGCCGAGACAGGCGTCTCTCGCGCCTCCCTGGCCAGGCACTTCGCCGAGCTGGTCGGCGAGCCGCCGATGAGCTACCTCACGAGCTGGCGGCTGGCCCTAGCGGCCGATCTGCTGCGCGAGCCGGACGCCACCGTCGGCGCGGTGGCGCGGCAGGTCGGGTACGGCAGCGCGTTCGCCCTCAGCGCCGCCTTCAAGCGTGTGCGCGGCGTCAGCCCCCAGGAACACCGCGCCGCCGTCACCAGTACGCCCTGACCGGTCGTACCGCGTGGGCCCCTAGCCCGGCGTGGCCGGGCTGGCGGACGCGGCGGCCAGCCGGGTCCAGGTGGTGGCAAGCCACTCCTCGTACTGGTCGAAACTCCAGCTGTACAGGTAGCCGGCCTGGAGGTAGGACTCGGCCGAGCCGAGCAGGCCGGTGGTGTCGATAAGCCAGCCCAGGTCGGCCCCCGGGGGCAGCAGACCGTCGTCCGCCATCGCGGTCCAGAAGACCTCCTGTGCGCGCCTGGCCCCGCGGCGGCCCTCCTGCCAGGCCTCCTGGATCGCCGGCTCGATGATGGCGGCCTGCAGGGCCACCTCGAACAGCGCCCAGGACCGCTCCATGATCTGGCGGCCGGCCGCCGCGGCCGCCGCGATCCGCTCGGCCGCGGTGGGCAGGGTCAGCGAACGCTGCATCCAGTCCCGGCCGAGCACATCGACCGGCTCGGTGTCACCCACGATGGCCACGTCCACCACGCGCTTGAACAACTGGGCCTTGGTGCCGAACCGGACGTAAATGGTGCGCGTACCGACCCGTGCCTGCTTCGCCACCGCCTCCAGGGTGGTCTCTATGTAGCCGCTGGCCAGGAACAGCTCGGTGGCCGCGGCCACGATCCGCTGCTCGGTCAGGGCGGTCTGCGCCTGGCGCAGCGGGGGCGGCTCCCGGTCCGAGGTGACGTCAGTCGTCATGAATTGCAGTCTAACTGCAAGCAGCATCTCAGACTCGTTGCAGTGCCACTGCACGCCGACTGCGGCTTCGTTGCAGTATGTCCTCCGCCGGGTGATGCGCGACACTCATCCGCCAGCTGATCTGCGACGTCCAGTGCGCGGATTG
>CAVYPM010000024.1:0-37862 GCA_963770375.1 uncultured Actinomycetes bacterium
ATGCGTGGCCTGAGCCAGGGACGGGGTCTGAAGAACAGGACTGCGGTGTTCGCTGGCTCAGTGCATGAATATGCGCAGCCAGGCAAAGCCATTCGGCGGAGCAACGCACTACTTTCGGCAGATCCGCGCGTTGCCGCCCCGTCATGTGATCGGCAGGCTTCTAGACCTGTCGCACCTCAGCTGACGGCCATGTGTCGCGGATCTGCCGGCAGATCACAGGCCTCGTTGCAATATGACTGCATTGCCCGGCGCGGCTTCGTTGCAGTGTCACTGCATCCGCGGGCCGGTTCGTTGCAGTGTCACTGCATCCGCCTGGGCGGAGTGGCTCGCAGGGGATGGAGCGTAATCCTCACTGGGCGACGAACTGGTGGATGGCGGCCCTGGGGGCGCTGACCGGCGGGGCCGGGCGGGGCATGATGGCTTCATGATCGATCTGCTGCTGCGCAACGCCCGGGTCGCGGGCCAGGACACGCTTTCCGACCTTGGCGTCACCGGCGGCCGGCTGGTGACCGGCGACGCGGCGACCGCGGGCGGCCCGGCCGGGGAGGTCATCGACCTGGGCGGGCGGCTGGTCACGCCGCCGCTGGTCGAGCCGCACATCCACCTGGACGCGGTGCTCACCGTCGGGCAGCCGCGGCCGAACGTGTCCGGGTCGCTGTTCGAGGGCATCGCGGTGTGGGCGGAGCGGGTCGCGCAGCTGTCGTACGAGGACGTACAGGCCCGGGTGCGGCAGATCCTGCGCTGGCAGCTGGCCTGCGGGGTGCAGTACGTGCGCAGCCACGTGGACGTCTGCGACCCGGAACTGCGCGCGCTGCGGGCCCTGGCCGACCTGCGCGAGGAGGTCCGCGGCCTGATCGACCTGCAGCTGGTGGCGTTCCCGCAGCAGGGGATCCTGGCCTTCGACGGCGGGCAGGACCTGATGCGCCGCGCGGTGGAACTCGGCGCGGACGTGATCGGCGGCATCCCGCACTACGAGCTGACCCGCGAGGACGGGGTGGAGTCGGTCCGGTTCGCGATGGCGCTGGCCGACGAGCACGGGCTGCAGGTCGACATCCACTGCGACGAGACCGACGACGAGCATTCGCGGTTTGTCGAGGTGATGGTGGCCGAGACGATCCGGCGCGGGATGTCCGGCCGGGTCACGGCCAGCCACACCACGGCCATGCACTCCTACAACAACGCCTACGCTTACCGGCTCATCAATAACATCGCCCGGGCCGGCCTGCACATGGTGACGAACCCGCTGGACAACGCCGTGCTGCAGGGCCGGTTCGACACCGGGCCGATCCGCCGCGGGCACACCCGGGTCAAGCAGCTGCAGGAAGCGGGCGTGAACGTGTGCATCGGGCACGACTCGGTGATGGACCCGTGGTACCCGCTCGGCTACGGCGACCCGCTGCAGGCCGCGTTCGTGCTCGTGCACCTCGGGCAGATGTCCGGGGACGCCGAGCTGCGGCGGCTGATCGAGATGATCACCGTCAACCCGGCGGCGGCGCTGGGCCTGGAGGGCTACGGCCTGCGCGACGGCGGGCCCGCGGACCTGGTCGTGTTCGACGCGACGTCGGAGGCGGACGCGCTGCGCCTGGTCGCGCCGCGGACCCTGGTGCTGCGCGGCGGCAAGGTGGTGGCCCGCGCGACGCCGGCCCAGCACACGGTGGTGTGGGCCGGCGCCGAGGAGCCGGTGACCTTTACCCGGTCGTAGAGCCGGCCGTCGTGTCCGGGATGAGCATCCGTTCCTCCTTCGTGCTGTCCTTCTGGAAGCGGAAGAAGATCACGTAGAGGGCGGCCGCGAGCACGAACCCGACCTCGAACGCGATGTCGCCGAACGCCGGGTAGTGCTTGGGCACCAGGCCGACGTACTTCACCTGGTTGGCGAAGAAGTAGATGGACACCACGATCGCGATGGCCATCGCGGCGAACCCGCCCCACGGGATTGTGCTTGCGGTCGAACAGGAACCCGTCGACCCGCTTGCCGCGGCGCAGCCACTGGTCGGCGAAGAACACACCCAGCCACGGGCCGATCCAGTACGCGATGATCAGCAGGAAGTCGTTGTACTTGGTGCCGGCGTCGTGCAGGCCGGACAGGGCCAGGAAGAAGCCGGCCACGCCGAACACCACCGCCACGATGGCCCGGCGCATCGACGCGTGGATCCTGATACCCATGGCCAGGAACGACATCGAGCCGGAGTAGATGTTCAGCGCGTTCGCGCAGACCGCGCCGAGCGCGATGGCCAGCAGCGTGATGTCGGCCAGCCACGGGGTCAGGTGGCTGGTGAAACCGGCCGTCGGGTTGTCGGCGTACTTGCCGACGTCGGTGATCGTGGCCGCGGCCGCGCCGACGATCTCCAGCGCGATGCAGGACAGGAACACGCCGGCCGCCGCCCACAGCCCGGTGGCCCGGCGGTTGGTGTCCGGCGGCAGGTAGCGGGTGTAGTCGCTGGCGTACGGGTTCCAGCCGGCGGCGTAGCCGAACGCCGCGCCGAACGTGATCAGCCAGCCGCCCGGCACGCCGGCCACGTGGGCACCCGGATGGGCCTTGGACACGATCACCACCGAGGCGATCGCGAAGATGACCACCAGGAAAGGGAACGACCAGCGCTCGAAGGTGTGCACCAGGTTGTGGCCGAAGAACGCGACGCCGAGCTCGGCGATCACGATGATCAGCAGGCACAGCTTGGTGTTCCAGCCGAGCAGGGCGTTGAGGGCGAACGCGCCGCTGACGCTGTTGACGGCGAACCAGCCGACGCCGGCGACCAGGGCGTTGATCCCGGCCGGGCAGGATGTTGCCGAGGAAGCCGAAGCCGATCCGGGACAGCACCATCTGCGGCACGCCGAACAGCGGCCCGCGGGCGGCGAGGAAGCCCATGGACAGCGAGCCGAGCGCGGAGCCGAGCACGATCGCCAGCGTGGCCATCCAGAACGACTGGCCGAAGAACCAGACGCCGATGATGCCGACGAAGATCGTGGCGAACTCCATGTTCGGCGACACCCAGGTCCAGAACTGCTGGAGCGGCTTGCCGTGGCGCTCGCTCAGCGGGATGAACTCGGCGCCGCCCGGCTCGACAGCGGCGACCTTCGAGCCGTAGTGGCCTTCGCGTACCTCGGCCTCGATGAGTGCGGCATTCGCCGCATCGCTGGTTCTGGCCATCTGCTGTGCACCCCTCATTCACACGCCCGACCGGGGGATACGAACTTGACTTAGTGTGGCGCACAAATGTTTCGAAACCACCTCATCGTGGCGCGAGATTTTTCGCCGGTTACCGTGGGTTTCCGGACAGTTCCACCCCGGCGTCCACCAGGGCCTTCAGGGCCGTATCGGTGCTGGCCGGAGCCACGCCGGCGGTGAGGCCCAGGAGCACCCTGGTGGTGAAGCCGGCCGCGGCCGCGTCGGCGGCGGTGGCGCGCACGCAGTAGTCGGTGGCGAGGCCGGCGACGTCGACCGCGCGGACGCCGCGTTCCCTGAGCCAGGCCGCCAGATCGCTGCCGTCGGGAGCGGCGCCCTCGAAGCCGCTGTACGCCGCGGCGTACGCGCCCTTGCGGAAGATCTCCTGGATCACGGTGGTGTCCAGGCCGGGGTGGAAGTCCGCGCCGGGTGTGCCGGCCACGCAGTGCGGCGGCCACGACCGGTCGTAGTCCGGCTGCTCGGCGAAATGGCTGCCCGGCTGCACGTGGTAATCCTGTGTTGCCACTATGCAGTCGTAGCCGTGGCCGGGGCGGGCCAGGGTGCCGGTAATGGCGCGGGCCACCGCGGCACCCCCGGTGACGGCCAGTGAGCCGCCCTCGCAGAAATCGTTCTGCACGTCCACGATCACCAGCGCGCGCATGGTCTGTGTCCTCGTTCTGGCCGCAGGGGGGTTTGGTGCGGTGCGGGCTAGGGGCCGATGACCTCGCCCTTGAGGCTGAGCGGGAGGAGGGCGGTGACGGTCTGGGCGGGGGGCAGCAGGGCGGCGTAGAAGGACAGGCCGAGGGGTCCGTCGTGGCCGACCGGGGTCAGCACGCGGACCTCGCCGGAGCCGAGTTCCAGGCGCATCCAGAAGACGACCGAGATGGTCCGGGCCAGCACGCGGAGCAGGCCGCCGTCGGCCTGGCCGATGTAGGTGGTGACGATGGCGCCGTCGGGCAGCTTCGGGCCGCCCATGCCGCCCTCGTCGTAGCGGCCGTCCGGGTGCACGGTCCGCAGGAACGTGTAGTAGTCCTCGTCGGTGCCGCCGGCCCGGACTTCCCAGCGCTCGCCGGTCGGCAGCGCGCCCTGCGCGACGACGGTCAGCTCGGGCATCGTCATCGGGTTGGTCCCTTCTGCCGGGCTTATCATCGCTCGCCGGGCCGGGCGCGTGCTCCACTGGGTGGGTGCGTTGCCTGCTCGCCGCGATCCGCTGCCCGAAGAGTGAGCTGTACGGAAATCTCGGCGTGCACCTGCGTGTGCTCGGCGAGGCCCGGGCGGCGGGCTGTGACCTGGCGCTGTTCCCCGAGATGTCGCTGACCGGGTCGGTCGACCCGGCGGTGCACCCGGGGCGGCTGATCTCGCTGGAGCATGATGCGGTGCGCCGGCTGGCGGCGGCGACGGGGGAGGCGGGGGTCGCGGCCTGCTTCGGCATCGCGGAACGGGGTGCGGGCGGAGAGCCGCACATCACCCAGGTCGTCGCGTCCGGCGGCGGGATCGTGGGGGTGCAGCGCAAACGGCACCTGGGCGAGGGCGAGGAAGCGTTCACCCCGGCCCCGCGGGGCGCCTGTGTCGTCGGGGTGGCGGGGAGCGCGGTCGGGGTGGCGATCTGCGCCGAGGCCGGGTACGACGAGCCGTTTGATGACGCCGCGGCGGGCGGGGCGGGCGTGATGCTGTTCCCGGCTGCGCCGGGTCTTTACGGCCCGCGGCGGACGGACGAGTTGTCCTGGCGGCGCGGGTTCGCCTGGTGGGAAGAGTCGAGCCTGGGCGACGCCGCCCGGCACGCCCGGCGACGTCGCCTGTGGGTCGCGCAAGCCGGCCAGGCCGGGGCGACCGAGGACGAGGACTTTCCCGGCCTGGCCGCCCTGACCAGCCCGGACGGCAAGGTCACCGCCCGTCTCCCGGACTGGCGCCCCGGCACGCTCGTCGTCAGCGTCCCCGCCAGCCCATGATCACGCCTGGCGGCAGCCGCCGGCTCAGCCCCCGCCTGGGGGTTAACGGCCGGCTAGTTCCGGTGGATGGTGTGGCTGGGCAGGACTCCGTAGGCCTGGCGGTACAGCACGGCGAACCGGCTGGGGCTGTGGAAGCCCCACCGGTAGGCGACGCCAGCGACGGTCCGTCTGGCCGGGTCGGCGGCCAGGAGATCCTGGCGGGCTCCGCGTCGGTGGTCTCGAATACCTCCCCCCATGACGGGCCTTTCAGATGTGCGGACATGACCCGTCAGGAAAGCCGCGGCGCATACTGCGGCTGTCTCATCAGGATCAGGAAGAACTCATCGATCTGCTTGATCGCGTCGGCGAACTTGGCGGCGTCGATCGGCTTGATGACGTAGGCGTTGGCGTGCAGTTCGTAGCTGCGCACGATGTCGGCCTCGGCCTGCGAGGTGGTAAGCACCACCACCGGGATAGCGCGCAGGTCATCGTCGGCCTTGAGCTCGGCAAGCACCTCCAGGCCGCCGCGTCGGGGCAGATTGAGGTCGAGCAGGATCAGCGCGGGCCGCGGCACGCCGGCGAACTCACCGGCGCGGTGCAGGAAGCTCAGCGCCTCCTCGCCGTCGCTGGCCACATGCAGGTTCAGGCCCAGGTGGCAGTCGTCGAAACTGTCCCTGGTCAGCAGCACGTCCCCCGGG
The DNA here is from genome assembly GCA_963770375.1 of uncultured Actinomycetes bacterium. GTDB lineage: Bacteria > Actinomycetota > Actinomycetes > Streptosporangiales > Streptosporangiaceae > DASVBE01. Next base: position 5,790 of record CAVYPM010000024.1, read on the forward strand.
TCGTCCTCGACCAGCAGAACGTCAGCAACGCCCAGAACGGGAGTGGTCATCGGCGGCCTCCCAGCAGCTCTGCGCCGGCGGGCGACCCTGCGGCGAGCAGTGTGCGGGGCCGGTCAGCCGTGATCCGATCAGGCCCCATCAGGATCAGCCCGGCAGCGGAGACCTGTCAATAGAAACATGAGATATATTTCGCATGATTTCTCTCACGAGAGATATCACATGAGCAGCTTCTCGCGTGGAAGCTCTCGTGAGGATATGCTCAGTGGTCATGACTTTCCGGGAGGAGAGCGGCGGCAGCTGGAGCCTGCTGACCGGCCACGGGCATGTCCTGGTGGAGATCGCCCGCGACCCCACCGCCCGGATCCGTGACATCGCCGCCGTCGTCGGCCTCACCGAACGCACCGTCCAGGTCATCGTGGCCGACCTCGAAGCAGCCGGCTACCTCACCCGGAGCCGCACCGGCCGCCGCACCCGCTACAGCGTCAACCGCGGCAACCTGTTCCGCCACAGCGCCCAGGAAGGCCTCCGGATCGGCCCCTTCCTTGACCTGCTCACCGCCGCCGCCCCCGACGACGGGCACGACCGGGCACCAGCCGCAGTCAGCGACTGACGCGGCGGCCCCGGCCACGCCGGCCGCCGTGATCATGATGAGCCTGCTTCATGATCCGCCAGGCTTTGCGGTGCTGGGACACCGCAAAGCCTGGCGGATCATGAAACGCGCCCGCATTGGCCGGGCTGGGCCTGGCCAGCCGGCGGCCGGCTCAGCCGTTGCCGGGAACGGCTCAGCCGATACGCATTGCCTGACCATGACCAATGCAAAACCGGTGCATTACCTGAGGCGCAGGGCCGGCCGCCTTTGCCCGCCTTCAGCCGGCGTGTGCCTGGTGCCGTCGCACGTCATCACGGCCCGCCGGCCGGCCGCGGTGACCGGCCCTGATAACCGTCGCTGTGCTGCCGTTATCCAGGCGTGATCGGCAGACCGGGCCTTCGGCAGGGACTCAGGCCGGCCCCGGCCGCCGAATCGGCCGCCCTCTGCCGCTGATCCTTGATAATGGATTACGGTTTGCGAGGCGTCTATCCCGCAGCGCTTTGCCGGTGCTCAATACCGTAATCCCTGGGCATCGCGCACGGCCGCCAGCCCCAGCGCAGGAAGCCCGGCCCCGGAGGCCATTCCCTGCTTACCCAGCATCTCACCCGATATCCCGGATCCGCGCGTAATTCATGTCTTCCTTACCGGGCATGCCTGGCGGGCCCGGTGACCGGCACGACGCCGGGCCAGCGGTGCCCGCGGCACCGCGCCGGGCCTGCTGCCCGGTGCCGGGACGGGCGCACCGCGAACCCGTCCAGGCCCGGATGGGCCGCCGCGGCGGGCCGGGCCGGCCGCCGGGACGGCGACCGGCTCACGGGTGAGCATGCGGTCAGAACGCACGTCAGGGAGGTGATCTTGCGCGTATACAGCGGCCGGCGGGCGCGGGGCGGCCCTCTCGTGGCCCGTCTGGGAACCCGTCTGGCCCGGGCGCACCGGCCCGCACGGGGGGTCTGGCCGGGCCCCGGTTCGGCCCGCCGGGAGAGCCCGGCGCGCGGCGCGGATAACCGTAACCCTTGATAGCCGGCCTGCTCCTGGACGGGCTTAGCGAGGCGATGCCGGCTGCCGGGGCCACCGTCGGTCCGCTACGGTGGCGAAGGAACAGGCGGCCCGCACTCACGGGTTACCGTGTCTTTCCCGACGGGATTGACAAATGAGCAGAATCGGGTTGAGGGTGTAGCTTAACGTGCTGAAGTGGAGCGGGCTTCCGTGCTGCGCGCATGCCGCCGCAGGCCTGCGAAATATCGCGCTCCATGACCGTTAACAACCGGGAAGACGTCAAACGACCAGGTGCAAAACCACTACCCGGAGGGCAAATGAGAAGACTACGCATGATCGCTATGGCTGCCGCCGTGCCGCTGTCGCTGGGCGCGCTCCTGGCGCCGCAGGCGGCCTCCGCCGCGCCGGCCAGCCCCGTGACCATCAGCTTCATCTTTTACAACCCGCCAGGCCGGGACAGCGGCTCCAACGCCAGCCTGAACGCCGAGTACGTCATCCTGCAGAACAACACCGGCCACCGGGTGACCATCACCCACTGGACGGTCACCGACAGGGCGCACCACACCTACAAGTTCGGCCGGAAGACCCTGGCGGCTCACGCCGTCGTGCTCGTGCACACCGGGAGCCACCGGAACCAGGGCTTCAACGTGTACTGGGGCCGCCACGCCTACGCCTGGTCGAACACCGGCGACACGGCGGTACTCAAGAACGCCGGAGGCAGCGGTCAAGGACCGCTGCTCCTACTCCGACCCGCACCAGCGGCACCCGTCCCACCGGTGCTGACCTGACGACCTGAGCTGACGGGCCCCTGGCCGCCGCCGGGGGCCCGTCGGCTGCCCGGTGTGCGCGGCCCGGGCGGGTCCTAGGATCGGGCCGATGCGACGAGAATCATCGACCGTGGTCGTGGTGACCGGTGAGGTGGGCGAGGACCTGCTGACCGGGCTGGCCCGGTCGGCCAACGTCTCGGTCGCCCGGGCCCCGGCGGCCGGGGCCGGGGCCGACTCCGGTTCCGGGCCGCCGCCGGCCGGATGGCAGGCCGGGGCCGCGGCGCTGCATGAGGCGGCCCGGCGGCAGTCGACCTACGTGATCGTGCCCGAGGACCCGCTGGGCGAGGTGGCCGCGTCGTGGCGGGCGATGTGGGACGGTCCGGGCGGGGCGGCCGCCGCGGCGAGGTTCGAGGAGCAGGCGGCGGATGCGCTGGCCGCCTGGCGCGGGCACCAGTTCGAGCTGCCCGACTACTACCTGGTGGTGGCGCCGGCCCAGACCGACGGCACCGGCCCGGACCTGTACCTGGGCCCGCTGCGCGCGGCGCGGCCGCGCCGGGTGGCGGTGGCCCAGCTGGCCAGCGGCGAGGCCGAGTCGCGGTCCCGGCTGCTCGGCACGCTGGCGTCGCTGGAGTACGGCCCGTGGTGGCCGCCGCTGGACGAGCTGATCGGCGCGGCCCGCCGCTTCTACGCGGGCGGGCTGGCCGAAACTCAGGCGGGACGGGAGCCGGGGCCGGCGTAAGTGGCGGCCAGGTCGGCCGGGGCGCGCATCCGCCACGCGTCGGTGATCAGCTCGGTCAGCCGGGCCCGGCCGACCTCGGCCAGGCGCAGCATGACCAGCGGGAAGCCGTCGTAGCCCGGGGTGGTGAAGAACAGCGCGGGCTCGCCCAGCAGCAGCGCCTGCTTCTCGGCCTCGTCGCCGACGTACAGCACGGCGATGTCGGTGCGGATCACCCGCCGCTGGCCGGGCGGGCGCTCCGGATAGGACCAGACAAAGCCCTTGCCGCCGACCCGGAAGTCGAAGCCGTCGCTGTCGATCTCCTCGACGTGCGGGAGCGCGAGCGCCACCGCCCGCACGTCGTCGGCGTCAGCCATCCGGGACCCCTTGCCTTGCTGTGCTCAGCTCGTCACCACGCTAGCGGCCGGGCCCGACAGCGCGCCGCTGCTCGTTAGGATGCTCACGCCGGCTGTGGCGAAGGCGGCCGGGCGGATCAGGGAAGAGGAACGCACAGCGTGCCCAGCCTTAGCGTGCACAGCCGTAGCGTGACGCTGACCGGCTGGGGCCGGGTGGCGCCGTCCCGGGCCGAGCTGGCCGAGCCGTCCAGCCCGGCGGAAGCCGCGGTCCTGCTCGACCAGCGCGGCGCCGGCCCGCGGCGTGATCGCGCGCGGTCTTGGGCGCAGCTATAACAACGCCGCGCAGTGCGGCGGCGGCCTGGTGATCTCGACCGCCCGGCTGAACCGGATCATCAGCCTGGACCCGGCGACCGGCCTGGCCTGCTGCGAGGCCGGGGTGAGCCTGGAGCAGCTGATGGTCGCCGGGCTGGCGTCCGGCTGGTTCGTGCCGGTCACCCCGGGAACCCGGCACGTCACGATCGGCGGGGCGATCGCCGCCGACGTGCACGGCAAGAACCACTTTGCCGAGGGCAGCTTCGCCCAGCACGTCACCGGGTTCGGCCTGCTGCTGCCCAGTGGCGAGCAGCGCACGGTCACGCCGGACGGCGACCCCGGGCTGTTCTGGGCCACGGCCGGCGGGATGGGCCTCACCGGCCTGATCACCAGTGCCACCGTCCAGCTCAAGCGGGTGGAAACGGCCCTGGTCAAGGTGCACACCGTGCGCACCGCCGACCTCGCCGAGACCATGGCCGTGCTGGCCGAGCACGACAAGTCCTACAGCTACACGCTGGCCTGGTCGGACAGCCTGGCCCGGGGCGCCCGCCTGGGCCGCTCGGTGATCACCAGCGGGGACTTCGCCCGCCTGGACGACCTGCCGGCGGGCCGCCGGGCCAGCGCGCTGGCGTACGAGCCGCGCACCCGGATCGGCGTTCCCGGCGGGTTCCCGCCCGGGCTGATCAACAGGTACACCGTGGCGCTGGCCAGCACGGCCTGGTATCTCAAGGCACCGCGCGAGCGCCGCGACGAGCTGCAGACGATCTCGCACTTCTTCCATCCGCTCGACGGCATCAGGAACTGGAACCGGGTCTACGGCCCGGGCGGCTTCCGGCAGTACCAGTACGTCGTCCCCGCGGGCCAGGAGGATGCTGTCCGCGAAAGCTACCGGCTGGTCAGCGAGGCCCGGGCCGCCTCGTTCGTGACGGTCCTCAAGCGCCTGGGGGAGCGGGACCCCGGCCCGCTGTCGTTCCCGATCGCGGGGTGGACGCTGGCGCTCGACGTGCCCGCGCGGACCCCGGGGCTGGCCGGGCTGCTGGCGCGGCTCGACGACCTGGTGGCCGGGGCCGGCGGGCGGGTCTACCTGGCGAAGGACTCGCGGGTGCCGGCCGGGATGCTGGCCCGGATGTATCCCGGCCTGGACGGGTTCCGCGAGCTGCGGGCCCGGCTGGACCCGAAGGGCGTGCTGGCCTCGGACCTGTCCCGGCGGCTCGGGCTCTAGCGGCGCGGCCACGCGCCGGCCGCGTCAAATCAACGTTCCTTGATCAAGGAACGTTGAGCAGGCCGTCGCGGCCGGCGTCGGTCTGCTGGCCCGCGCGGCGGGCGCGGCGGGCGCGGGTCCAGGCCAGCAGGGCGGTGGCCCCGGCCGCGGCGGCGGGCGGCAGGGTGACCAGCCCGGGCAGCTGATACCGCCAGGAGAACTGGGTGATGTCCGCGGCCAGCAGGACGGCCCCGCCGGTGACCCAGAACAGCAGGCTGGCCAGCGCGAGCTGGCGGATGGCGGCCCGGAGGCGCCAGGCCAGGGCGAGCACCGTGCCGGCCAGGCCGAGCAGCACGCACAGCAGGAGCAGCGGGCCCGGCGTGTAGCCGCCGTCCAGCTGGTAGGAGCGCAGGAACGCGGCCGCGGGCCGGTCGGTGTGCGCGATGCCGCCCCAGGCCGGCGGGACCGCGGTGAAGCGGAACCGCCGGTAGGCGGCCTTCTGCGTGCCGATCATGATCTGGTGGCGGCTGTTGACCGACACCGCCGGGTAGTAGTCCGGGTAGGCGGTCTGGAACTGCCAGCGGGAGATCGGGGTGACGCTGGGCACGCCGTCGCGGGTCAGCGCGAACAGCCGGGCCGAGTCCCGCAGGATCGACGCCGCGACCCGCAGCGGCTGCTGGTGCTCCACCGCGGAGGCGAACGACGCGATCAGCAGCTTGCGGTCCGCGCCGGGCGGGATCGGCTGGCTGTGCAGCGGCGAGTCCTTGGACTTCTCCAGGTAGTCCGGGCCGAGCGCCTGCGCGGCCGGCCCCGGGCACAGCGCCCGCAGCTCCGGGCGCAGGTGCAGCGTGGCGCAGTCGGCGGCGACCGCCATCCGGCCGTTCACGCTCTGCCCGGCGGACAGCCGGAAGTGCCCGTCGTGCGCCCAGGAGATCGTGCAGTAGGTCAGCACCGGCAGCAGGAACGCGGCGGTGAACGACGCCGAGACGGCCAGCACCCGGCGCCCGCCGCCGCCCGCGACTACCAGGTAGGCCAGGCCGGGCAGCAGAAGGATCTCGCCGATCAGCTTGAACGTGGCCGACAGGCCGATCAGCGCCCCCGCCGCGACCACGAACGCCGTGGCCGGCTGCGGCCGCCAGAGCAGCAGGGCCAGCGCGGCCACCAGCAGCGCCATGAACCACAGGTCCGGCATGATCACGTGCTCGATGTCCAGCCAGTAGGCGTCGAGCAGGACCGGGGCCACGGCCAGCGCGGCCAGCCACCGGGCGACCTTGCGGCGCACCAGCACGGCGTAGAGAAGGACCGCCATCGCCAGCCCGGCCGCGTGCTGGAGCAGCGCCACCGTGCCCAGGTCGCCGAAGCTGAGCACGGCGCGCAGCACCGCGTTGTAGGCGTGCGGGTCGGAGCCTGGGTACTCGTTGTACAGGTACTTGGGGGTGTCGATGTAGAGCAGCGCCGGGTGGTAGGCGGCCACGACCACGGCCCGCAGCACCACGCCCGCGGCCAGCAGCGCGGCCAGCACCCAGTGCACCCGGACCAGCCGGGCCGCCCGCCCCGGCCAGGCCCGCCACCCGCGCGGCGCGGGAGCGGCGTGGGCCGGCCCGGCGGGCAGCCCGGTCCGGGGCAGGGTCTCGTCCAGCACGGTGCCGTCCAGCACGGTGCCATCCGGCACGGGGTCGTCCTGCATTGGCACCCACGCTAGCGCCGGAGAACCGGCCCGGCGCCGCGTTCGGCCGGCCGCTGCGGCCGCCCGGCCCGCGGCAGGCGACCCGGCCCGCACCGGCCCGTGGTCACCGCAGCCGGCCAGGTTATGGTCATATGACGGGCTGGGCAGCTTCCGTAATCCGAAAAAGGAGCCGCTGTGGGCGACTACGTCATGACCATCGACGGGCAGGCCGTGCCTGCGGAGCAGACGTTCGGGGTCATCAACCCGGCCACCGGAGAGGTGTTCGCTCAGGCCCCGGAATGCACCAGGGAACAGCTCGACGCGGCCCTGGAGTCGGCGCACAAGGCCCAGCTCAGCTGGAAGACGGACGCCGCGGCCCGGACCGAGGCGCTGCTCGCGGCGGCCGACGCCGTCGACGCCGCGGCCAAGGAGCTCGGCCCGCTGCTGACCGCCGAGCAGGGCAAGCCGGTCGCGCAGGCCATCGGCGAGGCCAAGGGGGTCGCCCTGTGGCTGCGCCACTTCGCCAAGCTGGACCTGCCCCGTGAGGTCATCCAGGACGACGAGCGGGTGTTCGCCGAGGTCGTCCGGCGGCCGGTCGGCGTGGTCGCGGCGATCACCCCGTGGAACTTCCCGCTGTCGATGGCGGCCTGGAAGTTCGCCCCGGCGCTGCGGGCGGGCAACACGGTGGTGGTCAAGCCGTCGCCGTACACCCCGCTGGCCACGCTGCGGCTTGGCGAGGTGCTGCGCGACGTGCTGCCGCCCGGCGTGCTGAACATCGTCAGCGGCGGCGACGAGCTGGGCGGCTGGATGACCTCGCACCCGCTGGTCAGGAAGATCAGCTTCACCGGGTCCGTGGCCACCGGCAAGAAGGTCGCCGCGGCCGCCGCGCCGGACCTCAAGCGGGTCACCCTGGAGCTGGGCGGCAACGACCCGGCGATCGTGCTGGACGACGTGGACACCGAGAAGGTGGCGGAGAAGCTGTTCTGGAGCGCGTTCCGGAACAGCGGCCAGGTGTGCATCGCGGTCAAGCGGGTGTACGTGCCCGAGCGGCTGCACGACGACCTGGTCGACGCGCTGGCCGCGAAGGCCCGGGCGGCCAAGGTCGACGACGGCATGGCCGAGGGCACGGACCTGGGCCCGATCAACAACAAGCCGCAGTTCGAGCGGGTCAGCGAGCTGGTCAGCGACGCGCTGAGCAACGGCGCGACCGCGGTGGCCGGCGGCGGGCCGCTGGACCGGCCCGGCTACTTCTTCGCGCCGACCGTGCTGACCGGCGTGTCCGACGGCACCCGCATCGTGGACGAGGAGCAGTTCGGCCCGGCCCTGCCGGTGATCCCGTACCGGGACGTGGACGACGCGCTGGCCCGGGCCAACGCGACCACGTTCGGCCTGGGCGGCTCGGTGTGGTCGGCCGACCCGGACCGGGCCGCGGACGTCGCGGAGCGGCTGGAGACCGGCACCGCCTGGGTCAACACGCACGCGGCGCTGGCGCCGCACCAGCCGTTCGGCGGGGCCAAGTGGAGCGGCATCGGCGTGGAGAACGGCTCGTGGGGCCTGCTCGGCTACACCGAGATCCAGGTCGTGCACCGCTCGAAGCGGTAACCAGCTGCGCTGCTGCTCACCCGGCTGGCGACGGCCGGGTGAGCAGCTTGCCGCCCGGCTCGCCGCCCCGGCCGGCCCCCGCTGTTGTCTCCGCGCCATGGAGCGGGCAGCATGTGCGATTGATCGGCGCGGCAGGGGCGATAACGGTACTGCTGCGACGCGCGGGGCTGCGCGGGAGGGAGTTGACGTGACCGCTACCCGGCACCTGATCGGCTTGCTGCTGGGCACCGAGGACGACTGGCCGCGGGCGTTCGAGGAGATCCTGGGCCGGCTGGGCCGGATCACCGGCCCGGACGGCAGCAAGCACGCGTTCGACGTGGAGCGGATCACGATCGAGCCGTTCGGCCTGCGCGACAAGCCGCGCTACAGCCTGGCCATCGACCGGCTCGCGTACTGGTACTACCACCCGCGCGAGTGGCTGAAGAAGGTCGCGCTGATGGACGGCGTGTACCTGCTGAACAGCCCGTTCACCTTCCAGTCCATGGAGAAGCACGCGGCCTACTGCGCGATGATGCGGCTCGGCCTGCACGTGCCGGAGACCGTCCTGGTGCCGTTCAAGAACCCGCTGGACAACTCCCGCTACGCGTACACGGCGGCGCGCTACAACCAGCCGTTCGACCTGGACGCGATCGCCGACCGGATCGGCTACCCGCTGTTCATGAAGCCCTACGACGGCGGCGCCTGGCGCGGCGTCTCCCGCATCGACGGCCCCGAGCAGCTGCACACCGCCTACGACCAGAGCGGTGAGATGCTCATGCACCTGCAGAAGGCGATCGACGGTTACGACGTGTTCGCCCGGTCGCTGTCGATCGGCGCCGAGACCATGGTCATGCGGTTCCAGCCGGACCAGCCCATGCACCTGCGCTACGCGGTCGACCACGACTTCCTGTCCCCGGCCGTGGGCGACCAGGTGGTGAGCATCGGGCGGCTGGTCAACGCGTTCTTCCGGTGGGAGTTCAACTCGTGCGAGACGCTGGTCAAGGACGGCGAGGTGTACCCCATCGACTACGCCAACGCCTGCCCGGACGTGGCCCTGACCAGCCTGCACTACTACTTCCCCTGGGCGATCAGGGCGCTGGTCCGGTGGTGCGTGTTCGCGCTGGTGACCGGCCGCAAGCCGCGGCTTGACCTGGAGACCGACCGGTACTTCGAGATCGCCGACGAGCCGGGCATGGGCTACCCGGAGAAGCTCGGCGCGTACCGCGGGCTGGCCGACGCCTACTTCGAGACCGAGCGCTACCAGGAGTTCTGCGCGCGCAGCCTGCCGCACGCCGACGAGGTGGTGCTGGACTGGGTGGCCGGCCCGGCGTTCGACCGGCTGCTGACCGACACGGTCAAGGCCACCTACCCGGAGCATGAGCACGAGCAGTTCATCGCCCACCTGCGCGGCCTGACCGGCCTGTGGGTCAGCGACGAGACCACGCGGCTGCGGGCCTGACCCAGGCGGGCCCGGGTCAGGCCCGGGCGGGCCCGGCTACAGGGCCCAGGGCCAGGTGTGCACCGGCTCGTTGGTGTGCATGTGCTCGATGTAGCGCATGGTCATCTGGCGCAGCGCCTCGGGCCGGTCCGCACCGCTGGCCTCCAGCGCCGCGACGGTGGCGATCTGCCAGCCCGCGCCGGTCCGGCTGGTCAGGCAGCGCTGCTCGATGATGCCCAGCAGCCGGTCAGCCTGCTCGGTATCCACGCCCCAGGCGTGCAGCCCCTCTGCGGCCATCGGCAGCAGGCGGCGCAGCACCAGCTCGGCCACCGGCACCTCGCCCAGGCCCGGCCAGTACAGCTGGGCGTCCATCCCGTGCTGGGCCGCGGTGTGCAGGTTCTCCTCGGCGGTGGCGAACGACAGCTGGCTCCAGATCGGCCGCTGGGCCTCGGCCAGGGTGCGCACCAGGCCGTAGTAGAACGCCGCGTTGGCCATGGTGTCCGCGACCGACGGCCCGGCGGGCAGCACCCGGTTCTCCACCCGCAGGTGCGGCACGCCGTCCACGACCGCGTAGACCGGACGGTTCCACCGGTAGACGGTCCCGTTGTGCAGGCTCATCTCGGCCAGCAGCGGGACATGGCCGCCGTTCAGCACGGCCAGCGGGTCTTCCTCCTCGCAGATCGGCAGCAGCGCGGGGAAGTACCGCAGGTTCTCCTCGAACAGGTCGAACACCGAGGTGATCCACCGCTCGCCGAACCACACCCGGGGCCGCACGCCCTGCTGCTTGAGCTCGTCCGGGCGGGTGTCGGTGGCCTGCTCGAACAGCGTGATCCTGGTCTCGTGCCAGAGCTGCGTGGCCGAACAGGAACGGCGAGTTCGCGGCCAGCGCCACCTGCACCCCGGCGATGGCCTGGGCCGCGTTCCAGTACCGGGCGAACGCGTCCGGGCTGGTCTGCACGTGCAGCTGCACGCTGGTGCAGGCGGCCTCGGGGGTGATGCTGTCGGCGTGGGTGAGCAGCTGCTCGGCGCCGTCGATGGCGATCCGCATGTCCTCGCCGCGGGCGGCGAAGATCTGCTCGTTGAGCACCCGGTAGCGCGCGTTGGCCGACAGCGTGCCCTCGTGCATCGCGTCCTTGCCCAGCGTGGGCAGGATGCCGATCATCACCAGGTGGCTGCCGATGTCCCTGGCCTTGGCGTCCCCGGCGTTCAGGCTGCCGCGGACCTCGGTCTCCAGCCCGGCGATCGAGTTGCCGGCCAGCTCCCGGGGCGGCACGTTGATCTCCAGGTTGAACTGGCCCAGCTCGGTGGCCCAGGCCGGGTCCGCGATCGCCTCCAGCACGTCGGCGTTGCGCATGGACGGGCCGGCCCTGGTCATCGACCAGGTTCAGCTCGATTTCCAGCCCGACCTGAGCGGGGTCGGACTCGAACAGATGCTCGCGGAGCATCCGGGCGAATACGTCCAGCGACCGCCGTACCTTGTCCCGGTATTTCCGCCGGTCCTCACCGCTGATCGTGATCAGCTGAATGTCGCGACCCATCTGGCCTCCGCTTCGCAGGGGTAGCGACTCCTTACCCCGCTACGCAGCTTCGTTACACAGTGGCACGCCCCGGGGCCCGCGCGCCAGCAGCGCGGCGCAGGGCCTGCTCGCGGGAGCACCACCAGGTGGTCCGGCCGCCGACCACGCCCTGGCGCATCGGGGCGCCGCAGCGCGGGCAGACGCCGCCACGCCGCCGGGCCGCGATGACCTCGCCGGTGTGCACCCCGCCGTTCGCCTCGGCGGACGCCAGTGCGGCCTGCAGCGACTGGTACAGCCGGCTCACCGCGGGCCGGGACAGGCTCCCGGCCGGCGCCTGCGGCGAGATCCTGGCCTGCCAGAGCGCCTCGTCCGCGAGCAGGTTGCCGACCCCGGCGATCTTGGACTGGTCGAGCAGCCGGGCCTTGACCGCGACCGTGCCCCGGCGGACCAGGTCGCGGAACTCGGCCTCGGTGACGGTCCCGGCGTCGGGCCCGAGCGCGGCCAGGCCCGGGTTCAGCCGCACCCGGCTCAGGCGGCGCTTGTCGAACAGCACCAGGCTCCCGCCGTCGGCGAAGTCCAGCCGGAACCGGTCCCACTGCGCCCGGGCCGGCTGGGCGTCGCGGCGGAACGGCTCGCCGCCCCAGGCGGTCTCCAGACCGGGGGACTCCACCACGATCCGCCCGGCCATGCCCAGGTGCAGGCCGAGGTCAGGCCCGTGCTCGGCGGAACCGTGCTCGGCGGAACCGTGCTCGCGCGGAGCCGTCCAGGCCCGAGGTCTCGCACCACATGGTCTTGCCGCGGCGGTGCGCGGCGATGAGCTGCCGGCCGAGCAGCGCGTCGCGGATCTGGCCGGGAGCATGCGGCCGGCAGACGTAGGAGTCGGTGTCGTCGACCGCCACGATCGTCCGGTGCAGGGCCCGCTCGGCGATCACCTTGCGGGCGGTTTCCACCTCGGGAAGCTCAGGCACGCGTCCGTTCTACCTGGTTCAGGGCCGCCGGCCGCAGGGCGGGCCCGGCGATCGCGGCCCGGCTGATCCGCGCGCGGGGCGGCGGCCCGCGCCACGGGAAGCGTAATCCGAAAAATTCCGAAGGTATAGACTGAGTGTATACACCTGGGTTATGGTGAGCTCTATGAGCGTTCCGCTGACCCTCCTCGGCCTGCTCGAGCGTGAGCCCAGCCACGGGTACGACCTCAAACGGGACTACGACCTCTACTTCGGGCGGTCGCGGCCGCTGCCCTTCGGGCAGGTGTACGCGACGCTGGCCCGGCTGGCCAGGGACGGGAAGGTGGTCACCGCCGGGGCGGAGCCCGGCGAGGGCCCGGACCGCAAGCGGTACGTGATCACGGAGGCCGGCGTCTCGGAGTTCGGCACCTGGCTCGCCGAGCCGGCCGCGCCGGAGCCGCACCTGCAGACCATCCTGTTCGCCAAGGTCGTGCTGGCCCTGATGCTGGGCAAGCCGGCCGGGGAGTACCTGGACGCGCAGCGGGCCGCGCACCTGGCCCGGATGCGCGAGCTGACCGAGCTCAAGCAGCGCGGCGGCCTGGTCGACACGCTGCTGGCCGACCACGGCCTGTTCCACCTGGAGGCGGATCTGCGCTGGCTGGACCTGACCGTGGCCCGGCTCGGCGCGCTGGCCCGTGAGGTCCAGCGGTGAGCGGCGGGGCGGCCGGGCCGGCGCGGGCGGCAGCCTGATCGAGGCCAGGGATCTGGAGCTGTCCTTCGGGGCGACCCCGGCGCTGCGCGGGGCCAGCCTGGCCGCGGACGCGGGCGAGATGCTCGCCGTGATGGGCCCGAGCGGGTCCGGCAAGTCCACGCTGCTGCACTGCCTGGCCGGCATCCTGCAGCCGTCGGCCGGCGAGGTCTGGTTCGGCGGCCGCCGGATCGACACGCTGGGCGAGACCGAGCGCAGCGCGCTGCGCCGGGACCGGTTCGGTTTCGTGTTCCAGTCCGGCCAGCTCGTGCCCGAGCTGTCCGCGGTGGAGAACGTCGCGCTGCCGCTGCTGCTCGGCGGCATGAGACGGGCCAGCGCGCTGGCCCAGGCCCGGCCCTGGTTCGGCCGGCTCGGCCTGGACGGCCTGGAGGGCCGCCGGTCCGGGGAGCTGTCCGGCGGCCAGGCCCAGCGGGTCGCGCTGGCCCGCGGCCTCATCACCCGGCCGGACGTGCTGTTCGCCGACGAGCCGACCGGGTCGCTGGACTCGCTCACCGGCGAGCAGGTGATGGGCCTGCTCACCGCGGCCGCCAGGGATCAGGGCAGCACGGTGATCCTGGTGACGCACGAGCCGCGGGTGGCGGCCTACGCCCGCCGGGAGGTCATCGTCCGGGACGGCCGGGTCAGCTCGCTGACGGCAGGCCGGGTCGGCCCGTGATCCGGCTGGGCCCCATGATCCGGCTGGGCCCATGATCCGGCTGGGACTGCGGCTGGCGGTCAGCGGCGGCCGGGAGGCCGCGACCCGGCTGATCCTCATCGCCCTCGCGGTCACCGCCGGCTCCGCCCTGCTGCTGGTCACGCTGGCCGGGCTGAACGCGGTGAACGCGCAGAACGCCAGGTACGGCTGGCTCGCCACGGGCACAGGCACGAGCACGGTCACGGGCACGGGCGCCGGGACCGCCGCGGACGGTGCCAAGGCGCACGGCCATGACCGGCTGTGGTGGCGGCTGACCGCGGACTTCTACCGCGGGCAGCTCATCGGCCGGGTGGACGTCGCGGCCACCGGGCCCCGGTCACCCGTACCGCCGGGCCTGCCCGCCCTGCCCGGCCCCGGGCAGTACTACGCGTCGCCTGCGCTGGCCGCCCTCCTCCGCTCGGCGCCGCCGGGGCAGCTGCGCGACAGGTATCCCGGCCACCAGATCGGCCTGATCGGCCCGGCCGCGCTGCCGTCGCCGGACTCGCTGGTCATCGTCACCGGCTACCGGCCCGGGCAGCTGGCCGCCCAGCCGGGCGCCACAGCCGTGACCGCGATCCAGACCACCTCACCGAGCAGCTGCAACGGCGCGAACTGCGCCGTGGTCGGCGGCCTCAACGCGGCCGCGATCGACCTCATCCTGTCCACGATCGCGCTGGGCCTGCTGTTCCCGGTGCTGATGTTCATCGGCACCGCCACCCGGCTGTCCGCCGCCCGCCGGGAACAGCGGTTCGCCGCCATGCGGCTGACCGGGGCGACGCCCCGGCAGATCAGCGTGCTCGCCGCCACCGAGTCGGTGGCCGCGGCCGCGGCCGGCACTGTGGCCGGGTTCGGCGTGTTCTACGCGATCCGCCCGGTCGTGGCCGCGTTCCCGTTCACCGGCGCGGCGTTCTTCACGGGCGACCTGTCGCTCAGTGCTCCGGCCATCGCGGCCGTGGCGCTTGGCGTACCGCTGGCCGCGGCAGTGGCCAGCCTGACCGCGCTGCGCCGGGTCCGGATCTCACCGCTGGGCGCCAGCCGCCGGACCCGGCCGCCCGCCCCGCGGGCCTGGCGGCTGATCCCGCTTGCGGCCGGCCTCGCCGAGCTGGCGTTCTTCGCGATCACCGGCGGGCTGCCGCAGTGGCACCGCGCGCCCGGGATGACCGGGATGACCACGACCGGCCAGTTGCAGGCCTTCCTGCCCGGCTTCGCGCTGGTCCTGGCCGGCCTGGTGATCGCCGGACCGTGGCTGACCATGACCGGGGCGCGGCTGCTGGCCCGGCGGGCCCGCCGGCCCGCCGCGCTGATCGCCGCCCGCCGCCTGGCCGACAATCCGCGGGCCGGGTTCCGCGCGGTCAGCGGGCTGATCCTGACCTTGTTCGTCACCACCGTCACGCTCGGCGTGATCACCACGATCGCGGCCAACCGCGGCGCCCACGCCGGCGCGGCAGCCCGCAGCACGCTGGTCGCGCAGCTCGTCGGGGCCCAGCAGCCCGGCGTGCCGACAACACCGCTGGCGCCGCCGGGTCCCGCGCAGCTGGACCGGCTGCGCGGCACGCCCGGCGTGCGCGGCGTGCTGCTGGTCCGCAGTGACCCCGGCGGCCAGGTGCAGGTGCCCGGGGGCGGCGGCGCCATCCCGGCCGGCCTGGTGTCCTGCGCCCAGCTGGCCGGCGTCCCCGGCGCGGGCCGCTGCCCGGCCGGGGCGACGGCCGCGGTGATCCCCGAGCAGATCATCGGCCCGGCCGGGCATAACAGCCAGTCCCAGGTGGGCCACGTCTGGCCGGCCGCGGCGATCACCGCCCGCCAGCTGGGCCAGCGGGGCGTGGTGTCAGCCGCGGTGGCCACCGACGGCACCGGCCCGGCCCTCGAGCGGGCCAGGACCGCACTGGAACGGGCCCTGCCCGGCCTGGCCGCCGCGTCTACCCCCGCCGAGGAATCCCAGCTGGCCGGATTCGCCCAGCAGACCAGCGAGGAGCAGAAGCTGGCCGACGTGATCATCATCGCCAGCCTGGTCATCGCGGGCTGCACGATGGCCACCAGCGTGGCCGCCGGGCTGACCGAGCGGCAGCGGCCGTTCAGCCTGCTCCGGCTGACCGGGGTGCCGGTCAGCACGCTGCGCGCCGTCGTCGGCCTGGAGAGCGCGGTGCCGCTGCTGATCGTCGCGGCGGTGGCCACCGGGGCCGGGTTCCTGGCCGCCCAGCTGTACCTGGTGACCCAGCTGGGATACACGCTCGCGCCGCCCACGTCTGCGTACTACCTGATCGTGGCCGGCGGGCTGACCGCGGCGCTGGCCGTGATCGGGTCGGCCCTGCCGCTGCTGCGGAAGATCACCGGCCCGGAGATGGCGCGGAACGAGTGACGGGCCCGGTCAGTCCCTGGCGTCGGCCAGTTCGGCGATGACCATCGCGTGGCAGGGCAGCGGCGCGCACCAGCAGCCGAGCCGGCGGCCGCGCAGGCCGGGCAGCATCGCCAGCAGGTCCGGCCGGCCCAGCAGGTACTCGCGGTACTTCGCCACCACCTCCTCCCGGCTGCCGTCCGGGCCCGGCCGGAACGGGCTGGCCAGCGGCGAGGCGGCCAGGTGCCAGCCGCCCCGGTGCAGGGCCCGGCCCACGTACACGACGTCGGAGAAGCCCGGGTCGTCGCGGTGACCCTTGAGGTTGACCACGGTCGTTGCCGCCATGCGGCTATTTCTACCCGCCCGGCCCGGCCGCGCCGCCGGGGCCGCCGTACTCGCCCGGTGACACGCGGCGCCGGAAGGCGTACACCGCGCAGCCTTCGCAGAAGCGCTGCATCACCCGGACGTTGTTCCTGAACGACGCCGGCTGCCACTTCACCTTGCGGCCGTCGGTGAGCTCCACGTCCACCCAGATGTGCAGGGTGGCGTGCGCGGCGGTGTGCGGGCTGGTGTGCGAGCTGCCCGCCGTGGCCGTGGCCCTGGCGCGCAGCTTCGCCTCCGCCACCAGGCCGAAGGGGAGGATTGCTAACGAGACTTTGTCGCTGACGTACTCAACCGCGGCCTCGGGGGTGATGACCAGCATCGGGTCCGGGTGGCCCGAGGTGCCGCGGAAGAACGCGCCCACCACGCCCCGCCGCTTGGTGAACACATGCCAGTCCGGCGGGGCCACGCCGCGGCGGGCCAGGTCGATGACGTCCTGCGGGCTGGTCATGGTCCTCCTTCTGCTGGCCGGCGGGCCGCCGGTCAGGGGGTGAAGCCGAGCATGATGCGATCGGCCACCGGCTGGTAGCCCAGGCGCGGGTACAGCGCGTTGCTGGCCTCGACTGGCCAGGTCGGTGAACAGCACGACTCCGTCGGCGCCGGCGTCCAGCACGGCCCGGGTCACCGCGCTGGTGACCGCCGCCGCGTAGCCGTGCCGGCGCTGGCCCGGCGGGGTGTAGACGGGCCCGATCCTGGTCACCCCGGCGGCCGGGCGCTTGAACCCGGCCACCGACACCGGGACGCCGTCCGCTTCCCACACGGTCAGCCCGCCGTAGCTGAGCTCGTCGTCGACCTCGCCAGGCTGCGGCCCGGGCGAGTCGCCGGTCTCCGCAGCGAACGCTGCCATCCAGGAGATGAGCAGGTCCCGGCAGGCCGCGGTCGCCACCCGGGCCGCGCCGTCAGGGCGGGGGTCCAGCGGGGTCAGCGTGCCCAGCCGGTACAGCCGCGACCGGCGGATGACCCGGAAGCCGGCCCCGGTCAGCTCCGCCCAGGCGGCGGCGAACCGGGCCGAGTCGAGCTGCTCCCCGTTGACCCCGCCCGGGTCGCGGCCCCGCGCGAGCAGGCCCCGGGCCAGCGGCGGTGCGGCGCCGGCCGGCAGCGGGGTGACCAGCATGGGGTAGGGCGGGGTATGCAGCGCCGCGGCGGTCACCGGCCCGTCCCGGGGCCGCCACCAGCCGAACAGCGGGCCCGGCGAGCCGAACGCGGCGAGGCCCCGGACCTGCATCTGCTCCACGGCGGCCAGCTCGATGGTGTGCTGCACCGGGTCGGAGCGGAGGAACCCGCCGGCCGCGGCGAGGTACTCGCCCAGGTCCCCGGTCAGCGTCCAGGCCATAGTCAATCCTTTCGGATCTGGCCTGTATTGCCCACCGGGTTTCCGCCGTGCCGCCGGGGCGCCGGGGGCGGCTGCGGCGCCGGTCAGCCGGCGGGTGCGGCCAGCCGCCGGGACAGGCCCGCCTTGACCGCGGGCCACTCGCCGATCAGCACGCTGAACACGACCGAGTCGCGGAACGTGCCGTCCTCCCGCTTGATGTGCCGCCGCAGCACGCCCTCGCGCTGCGCGCCCAGCTTGGCGATCGCCGCCTGGGACCTGGTGTTCAGCGTGTCGGTCTGGATCTTCACCCGGCCGTAGCCGCAGTCCTCGAAGCAGTGCGCCAGCAGCAGCAGCTTCGCCTCGGGGTTGACCTGGGTGCCCCACCAGCGCGAGCCGTACAGGGTGTTGCCCAGGTGGATGCCCTCGTTGGCGAGGTCGGCCTCCAGCAGCGAGGATGTGCCGACCAGGGTGCCCGCCGGGCCCAGTTCGGAGTCGGCGATCAGCCGGATCGCGTAGGCGAACCGGCCGCCCCCGCCCCGGCCGTCGGCCTGGCCCTGGCCCACCAGGAACCGGGTCCTGACCAGCGCCGCCGAGTCCTGCGCCGAGACCGGGCGGCGGTGCATCACATAGCCCTGCTCATAAACTCTCGGGTCGCTGAGCAGCGGGTACATCTCGTCGATGTCTGCCTCGCCGAGCAGGGCGAGCCGGACCCAGGTCCCGGTCAGCGGCTCACCGGTCGGCAGCCTCGTGGCCTGCACGGGGCCAGCGTAGCCAGCGCCACGGCCGGCCGGCAAGGGATAACCAGTCATCATGGCGGGGTGACGCCTGACGACGAGGCCGTGGCCGAGGTGATCGCGCTGGAGCGGGCCCTGCTGACCCGGGAGGTCAGGTCCAGCGCCGCGGCCCTGGACGCGCTGCTCGACCCGGAGTTCACCGAGACCGGGGCGTCCGGCCGCCGGTGGACCCGCGCCGAGATCCTCGCCGCGCTGCCGGCCGGGGCCGGGCCCAGCCCGCCGGGCCCGGACCGGATCGCGGATCACGCGATGGCCGGCCGCCGGCTGGCCGCCGACGTGGTCATGCTGACCTTCGAGACCGACCACGAGGGCCGCCGGGCCCGCCGGGTCTCGCTGTGGCGCCGGTCCGGCGGCCGCTGGCGGGTGCTGTACCACCAGGGCACGCTGGTCCCGCCTGAGGCCGGTCCATGAACCAGCCCCCGTGAAACGGCCGGCGGCCCGGCACCTCGAGGTGCCGGGCCGCCGGATCCGTGCTTCGCGGACGAAGCGCTGGTCAGCCCACGGCCGCCAGGTGCTTCGCGGCGCCGATGACCGCCTGGCAGGCGCCAAGCTCGGCCCCTGCGTTGCGGATCGTCTGGTTGCCGAAGGCCGCCGCCTCCAGGTCGTCCTTGATCGTCAGGGCGACCTTGTCCCGCAGCTTGTCCAGCGACCGCAGCGCGACCTGGGCCACCTTGAACTTCGCGTCGCTGGGGCTGGTGCTCTCGGCCGCCTTGGTGGACGCGATCAGCACGTCCGTGCCGAGCTCACCCACGCTGGAGTTCAGCTGCTTGTAGCAGGCGCCGAGGGCGGAGACCCCGGGCTGGGCCAGGGCGTGGTTGGGGTTGGTGAGCACCTCGGTGATGACCCGGCCGTCGTGCTCGTAGTCGTCCTTCAGGCCCGCCAGGTACAGAGTGGTCGGCCGGATGTCGGTCTCGTCCACCCAGGTGCCCCTGGTGTGCTCGTTGGGAACGGTGATCTGGCCGCTGTCCGGCCCGGCCGAGCTCGGGCCCTCGGTCGGGCCCGAGCCGTCCAGGCCCAGGTGCTTGACGCCCGGCCCGGCCAGCCCGAGGAAGTTGGTGTCGATCTCCGCGGCGTAGTCACCGTGGTTGTAGGCGAACCCGGTGTTGATGGACACGCAACTGCCGTCCCCGGCGCAGGTGGTGGCCCCGGGGCTGAGGAAGTAGTCCGGCCGGGCGAACATCGCCACGGTCGGCGTCCTGGCCGGGTCCGCGTTCACCATGTGCACCAGCGCCATCGCGGACGGGGTCGCTATGTAGTTGGCGATCGGCTGGGTGGTGTTGGTGTACGGGTTGTGCGCGGTCAGCTTGCCCAGGTCCTGTTCCAGCGTGCGGACCTGCGGATCGTTCTCACCCGGGTTGCCGGTCACGTAGAACTCCGGCGCCGAGTCCGACTCCAGGCTGAACTTCGTGGTGTTGTTCCGCTGGGTGGCGAGCAGCCCGGTGATGTTGCCGGACAGCTCACCGAACGTCCCGGCCGGGTAGGTGCACGGCACGTCCGGGGTCACGGTGTCGCCGTTGACCGTGGCGCCGTCGCAGTTGGCCGGCGTGGGCTGGATGGCCCGGCCGACGTTCGCGCCGGCCTCGTGGTCGCCCTCGTCCGAGCTGAGCACGAACAGCGTGTTCTGCGGGGTGATCCCGTCCGCGGCCAGCCGCTGGAAGAACGTGCCGAAGGCCTGCGTTGTAGTACTGGGCCTGGGCCACGTAGCACGGGTCACCGCTGCCCAGCGCGGCCGGCGACGCCCTTGCACGCGGTCAGGCCGGGGATGCTCTCGTTGCCGTGGATGTCGGCGATGTAGCCGTTCACCACCGGCACGCCCGATCTCCAGCATGTCGGCCATGTAGGCGAGCGTCTGCGAGGCGTTGATCGGGCCGAACCCGGGGAACCCGGGCTTGCCGCCGGTGAACGCGCCGTTGATCTGGTTGCCGTTCTCGTCCACCAGGTTGCCCGTCCGCGTTGGTGACCTGGAACCCGTTGTGGGACACGTTCGCCGGGCCCGCGCCGATCTGCGGGGCCACGTACCGGTGGCCGAACAGGCCCTGGAAGCCGCTGTAGCCGCCCGGCTCGTCGGGCAGCACGTCCGGCGAGGCGCTCGGGCTCGGCTGGGTCTGGCCGAACTTCACCGCGGTGGCCGAGGAGCAGAACGTGCTGCCCGTGGCGCAGTGCACGCCCAGGCCGACGTAGTCCGCGACCTCGGCGTCCTTGAACCGGTCACCGGTGTCCGCGGCCAGCTGCTGGGCCTCGGGCGAGTTCGGCGCCGAACACCTTGGGGATGTCCACCGCGGTGTTCTCCAGCACCTCGTTGGCCGTGGCCACGTCGCCGACGTCACAGCCGGCCCGGGTGTACGGCACCCACGGCGCGGGCGTGACCCGGTTCGGGGCCGGGGCCGGGGTGGTGGTGGCCGGCGGGGTGGCCGAGAACACCATCGACGGGTTCGTGTCGTGGCCCGGGTTCGGGCTGGCCGCGGTGTCGAAGACCGGGTCGGTCCAGTACGCGAACGAGCCGGCCGGGTCGGTCGTGCCGTCGGTGTTGTAGGCCTGGTAGCTGTTGCTGATCGGCATCCCCTGACGGTCGCCGTACAGGCCGGTGGCCGTGGTCAGCAGGTCATCCGCGGTGTGCGCGATCAGCGGGGTGTGATTGTTGGACAGGAACGTGCCGTTGTTCTCGAAGAAGTTCAGCAGGTTCGGCATCATCTGCAGGTCAGAGGGCACATTCGGGTTGTCCCTGAAGAAGTGCACATTGTCGAACCCGAGCCGGATCACGTGCGTGACGCCATTTCCCAGATGGCAGCTGCCCTCGGTCGGCGCCAGGCCGTTTACCGCGTCCGGCCGGACCGCCGCGGCCTGGCTTGTGGCGGTCATCCCGGCGACCGAAAGAACGCCGCCCAGCAGCGCCGCGCTGGCTGCGACCGCCGTGGCCCGGCTATGCAGGCGCAGCCGGTGCCGCCGTTGCTCCCTATGCATCCGCTCCTCCTCATCCGCCGGAATCCGGCGCGACCGTCTCAAAGGCGGCCTCAAGGTAACGATACGCAGGAAACCTTAGGCAACTAGCGGGCAACGGTGAAGCCAATCCTCAGCTTTTCATGCCGCAAATCCGCCCAGCCCGGATATATTAGGACAGGCTAACCTTCCTACGGCGCAAGCGATTGCAAATCGTCAACAGTAAACCGTTGACATTGCCGTTATCGCAGGTCGCGCGAGGTCAGGCCGGGCGATCGCGACGCCTGCCGATTTCTGAGGATTACGGTGCCGGGGGCGCGGAGCGGGAGACTAGGCGCTCCGTGCCGGGGTGTCGCGGAAGAACACGTGCTCGGGGTCGCCTTCGTCGAGGCCGGTGAGTACCCCGCTGGGCGTCCAGCCCTCGTGGTGCAGCAGGTTGCGCATCGGCACGTTCGACTCGTTGGTCGAGGTGAACATCCGGGCCGTGGACGCGCCGCGCAGGGCGGCCCGCAGCAGGGCGCGGCCGGTGCCCTGCCGCCGCGAGCCCGGTGCGACGAACAGCAGGTCGATGAAGTCGCGCTGGTAGAAGTGACCGGGCCGGACGGCAAGGAAGCCCACGATCTGACCGCCGTCCACGGCCACCAGGCTGGCCCCCTCGCCGACAAGGGCCCGGATCTCCTCCGCCCGGCCGAGGCTCAGCGGGTCAATGTCCACGATGCCGCCGATGTCGTCCGCCCGTGCCGCACGCAGCTCAGCCATGCGTGCAGTATCGGCGACCGGCGGCGGGGCCGGCTGGCTAGCCTGGCGGGGCGTCAGGTGCTCCGGGTGCGGTGTTTTGCTTGCAGGGGGCAGGGAGCGACCAAGTACGGGTATGGGCAGCGAACCGGCAGACACCGAACTGCTGGGCCGGCTGAGTGCCGACCCGGCCGCGTTCGAGATCTTCTACCGCCGTCATGTGGACCGGGTCATCGGGTTCACCGCCCGCCGGGTGCGTGACCCGGCGGACGTGGCCGACCTGGTGGCCAGCACCTTCCTCACGGTGCTGACCGCGGCCCGGTCCTACGACGAGAGCCGCGGCGAGCCGACCGCCTGGCTGCTGGGCATCACGGCCCGGCTGATCGCCGGCGCCCGCCGGCGCCGCGGCCGGGAGGCGGCCGCCACGGCCAGGATCGCCGGGCGGCGGCTGATCGACGCCAGCGACATCGAGCGGCTGGAGGAGCGCATCGACGCCGCCCGGGCCAGCGAGGCCGTGCGCGGAGCGCTCGGCCGGCTGAAACCCCGGGCCCGGGAAGCGCTGCTGCTGGCCGGCCCGGACGGGCTGACCTCCCGCCAGGCCGCCGCCGTGCTGGGGATCAGCCCGGCCGCGTTCCGGATGCGGCTGACCAGCGCCCGGCGGGCCCTCGCCCGGGCCATGGCCGACGGCCAGGCCAGCTCGTCCCCACCGCCCGGGCCCGCTGCGGCCCGGCCCGCCGATCTGACCGCCCGCGTGAAAGAGGTCATCCCGTGAACACCGCGCCGCCGCCGAGCCGTTTCGAAGAGCGCCTGCTCAGCGCCATCCTGACCGACTTCGACCTGCTCACCGCGGAGCCGGGGGAGCGCGCCCGGCCCGCCCGCCGGAGCCTGCGGCCGGGCCGGCGCCGGGGGCCGCTGCTGGCCGCCAGCGCGGCCGCGGCTGCGGTGGCGGCGGCCGTCACCGCGGTGGCCGTGGTCCAGTCCGGGCCCGGCAGCTCGCCCGGCGGCGCCGGCCGCTCATCGGCCGGGACCAGCCCGGCCGGGTCCGTGACGCCCGGCCACGCGGGAACGGGTGCGCCGGGCACCGGGATCCAGACCGCCGCGTACGTGGTGCACCGGATGCGGTCCGCGCTGGCCGCGAACCACGCCGTGCTGCGCATCTCCGACCATGCGCCCGACTCGCAGACCGGGCAGCCGGTCTGGGACGTGATCTGGAGCAGCCCGGACAGCCACACGACACGAACGGTTGACCTGGCCCCCGACGGCCACCCGGTCACCGGCTACCTGGTCACGATCTGGCCCAGGCGGACCGTGTCGATCGTGATCAGCTACGGCAGCAGGACCTGGAGCCGGACCGTGTACCCGTTCGGCTCGGCCACCCCGGCCGGCGGGCCCGCACCGCGGCACGAGACCCCGGCCCAGGGCGCGGCCCGGCTGCGGGCCGAGGTCGCGTCGGGCGAGCTCACCCTGGTCGGCCCGGCCCGGGTCGACGGCCAGCGGGCCATCGAGCTGCGGCAGGGCACGGCCGCCACCGGGCTGCTGCGGATGTGGGTCAGCCCGGACACCTACCTGCCGATCCGCACGGTGTCCACGCCGCCCGGCGTCCCGGCCTCCAGCCCGCAGGCCATCAGGGACGACTACACCTGGCTGCCGAACACGGCGGCGAACCGCCGCCAGCTGACCAGGTCCGTGGCTATCCCGGCCGGGTTCCGCCAGGTCAGCCCGCACTAAGCCCGACAGCGTGAAGCTGCCCGGCAGGCCATGTGGCCTGCCGGGCAGTGGGGGTTCTGGGGGGCCGGCGGTGGCGGGTTACCTGACGGTGTGGCGGGCGCGGAACACGACCCAGGCGATGGCCGCGGCGGCGAGCAGCAGCCAGGGCGAGAAGAGGTGCGCCACGATGTTCACGACGGCCAGCACGACGATGATGACCAGGATCATGCGGAGCAGCGGCAGGCGCGGGCGGCTGGGGGCGGACATTGCGGTGGTCTCCTGTTCGGCAGGGCAGGGGGGTGGCCGGGTCAGCGGTTGCGGCGGGAGTCGAGGAACGACGCGGCGATCGACTGGTCGGCGCCGTCCTCGGGGATCAGCAGCCAGGAGGCCAGGTAGAGCGGCACGCCGGCGCCGCCGACGACGGTCAGGACGACGAAGGCGATCCGCACCAGCGTCGCGTCGACGTCGAGGTAGCGGGCCAGGCCGCCGGCCACGCCGGCCAGCATCCGGTCGTCGGTGGACCGGCGCAGTTCCGGCCGGGCGGGGCGGTCGTAGGTGGTGGTGGACTGGGTGTTTTCTGTCGTTGCGTTCATGCTTCAAGGTTGCCGCCGGGCGGCGTTCCTGGGTATCGGGATCGCCCCGGGTTCGCCCCCTGACCTGCGGCTGGACCTGGATCAGGGTTCTCCCTGACCCACCCCCTGACCGGGGTCCCTGACCCTCGCGTTGACTGCTTCCAGGCCGGAGATGAGGACGTCCAGGCCGAAGTTGAATCGCTCGACGTCATCGTGGCCGGTCATGTCCGGGGCGATGCTGGCCAGGACCGGGTAGCGGTCCGCGGGCAGCGCCGCGTAGAACGCGTGCACCCCGGCGTAGTAGCGGAGCATCTCCTCCTCGTCCATGCCGCGCCGGAACAGGCCGTCCTCGAACGCGGTGGCCGACACGTACAGCACCAGCTGGTCCAGGCCCAGCGCGACCACCTTGGGGCACAGGCCGCCGGCCCGGCATGATGCCGGCCAGGACCTCGGCGGCGGCCATGGTCTGCGGTGAGGTCGGGATCCGGCCCAGGCCGGCGAGGGCCGCGTCGGTATGCGAGACGAGGACGTCGTGGAAGTCGGTCATGATCTGGCGCAACTGCTCCCGCCAGGTCGCCGGGTCCGGCTCGACCAGCGCCACCTGGCCGACCAGCGCGTCGTAGACCAGCTCGAGCAGTTCCTCCTTGCCGGACACGTGCGCGTACAGCGAGGCCGCCCCGGTGCCCAGGTGCTCGGCCACCCGGCGCATGGACAGGCCCGCGACGCCGCCTTCGTCCAGCACCTCGATGGCCGCAGTCACGATGGCCTCGGTGGTCAGCGTGGCCTTGCGCCCGGCCGGGGAGCGGCGCCGGACCGGCCGCCGCGGCGCGGGCAGCGGCGTGGCCGCCCAGGCGGAGGCCGCCGCGGACCTAGCGGCCACCGACGGCGGGGTGGACGGTCCCTGGTTTGTGCCGGGCGGACTTGACGTGCTCATGCCAGCAGTGTAGAACATCGTTCATAACGTAATAACGAACAGTGTTCGGAACGTTGGTCCGAAGGAGGATCGAGAACATGGCTCTGAACGAGACCCAGACCGCGGTGCGGGCCGGGCACCCGCGGCGGTGGGCCATCCTGGCGCTGGTACTGGCCGCCGAGTGCATGGACCTGCTGGACGGGACGATCGTGAACGTGGCCGCACCGACCGTGCGGGCCAGCCTGCACGCCAGCGCGGCGGCACTGCAGTGGATCATCGGCGGCTACGCGCTGGCGTTCGCCGCCGGGATGATCGCCGGGGCCCGCCTGGGCGACCGGTACGGCCGGAAGCGGCTGTTCGCACTGGGCGCGGCCGGTTTCGCGGCGGCCTCGCTGGCCTGCGCGTTCGCGGTCAGCCCGGGGATGCTGATCGGCTTCCGGCTGGCCCAGGGCGCGGCCGCGGCGCTGCTCATCCCGCAGGGCCTCGGCATCATCAGGGAGGTTTTCGCGGGCGACGACCGCAGCAAGGCGTTTGCCGTGTTCGGCCCGGTCATCGGGCTGTCCGCGGTGCTCGGCCCGATCCTGGGCGGGGCGCTGGTGGACCTGAACGCGTTCGGGTCCGGGTGGCGGCTGGTGTTCTTCGTGAACGTGCCGCTGGGCCTGATCGCCGCGATCGGCGCGGCCCGGCTGATGCCCGAGTCCCGCGCCGCGCGGCGGCCGACGGTCGACCTGGTCAGCACGCTGATCGCGGCGGCGGGCATGGGCCTGCTGATCTACCCGCTGATCCAGGGCCAGGAGGCGGGCTGGCCGCTGTGGACCTACCTGATGATGGCGGCCAGCGTGGTGGCGTTCGCGGCCCTCGCCCTGCGCATCCGGGGCCAGGTGCGGCGCGGTCGTGACCCGCTGATCGTGGCCAGCGTGTTCCGGCACCGGGCGTTCAGCGCCGGTCTGGCCTCGATCACCGCGTTCTTCGCCGGCATGATCGGCGTGCTGCTCGCGCTGACCCTGTTCCTGCAGTTCGGCGAGCACTTCTCGGCCATCCACGCGGGCCTGACGCTGGCCCCGCTGGCGTTCGGCATGGCGGCCGGGGCGACCGTGGCCGCCGCCGTGCTCGTTCCCCGGATCGGGCGGATCGCGCTGCAGATCGGCGCCGTGGTGCTGGCCGGCGGCACGGCCTGGCTGTACCTGGTGATCTCCGCAAACGGCCTGGCCACCAGCTCGCTGGACCTGATCGCGCCGCAGCTCACCCTGGGCCTGGGCATCGGCATGCTGGTCTCGCCGCTGTTCGGGTTCGTCCTGGCCTCGGTGACCGACGAGGAGACCGGGTCGGCCTCGGGGGTGCTCAACGCTCTGCAGCAGCTCGCCGGGGCGATCGGGGTCGCGGTGCTGGGCACCGTGTTCTTCGCCGCGCTGGCGCACGGCGGGTTCGTCACCGCCCTGCAGCGGTGCCTGCTGATCGAGCTGTGCACCGCCCCGGTGCTGGCCCTGCTCACCTTCATGCTGCCGCGCCACCCGCGGGACGAGGCCGAGATCCTGGCGGCCGGCCAGGACCCGGCCCCGGTGGCCGAGCCCGAGCTGGTCGGCTGACCGCTACTCCTCGCAGGGCCCGCCGCGGGCCGCCGGTCACCAGGCCGGCGGCCCGCGGCGTTCCGCTGAGCCGGGCGGGTTACCCGGTTCTGAACTCCAGCAGGGGGTCGGTGACCGCGTGGCGCCAGCGGTCCCGGTGGCCCGGTGCGTGCAGCCGGTAGTAGACGGTCTGCCGCGGTTCGCCGTCGGCCGGGCCGTCGTGGTTGCCGATGTTGTGGGCCAGGAGGTAGTGCGCGAACAGCACGCTGCCCGCCGGGCCGGTGACCTGGACCGGGTCGCCGATCTCGACCGGCGGGTACGGCCCCGGGTCCCGCTCGGCCACCCCGGGCAGGGCGTCCGCGCCCTGCTCCGCCAGCCAGGCGCCGAAGCGCAGGTGACTGCCGGGCCACACCCACAGGTTGCCCTGGCCCGGCTCGTCCTGGCCGGTCAGCCAGATCCCGGCCAGCAGCGAGAACGTGCCCGGCCGCCCGTCCGGCTCGCCCGGCGTGATGCCGTCCACGTGCGGGCCGCCCGGCCGGTGCGGGTACGGCGGGTAGGTGACGGCCAGCTGGGCAAAGTCCGGCTCGTCCGGCGCCAGGCCGCCCCGCAGCAGCTCCGCGGCCAGCGGCCCAATCCCGGCCGACCGGTACAGGTCCAGCAGCGGATGGCCGCCGGCGCCGAACCGTGGCCACAGGAAGTACGGCCCGGCGTGACCGGGCTCCGGCGGCTCGGCCGCCAGCAGCGACGCCACCATGGCCCGCGCCGCGCCGAGCTGCCTGGTGTCAAGAACCGCCGGGATAATTCCGTATCCCTTACTCCTGAAGGTCGCGATGGCCGAGCCGGTGATCCTGGTCACCGGGCTAGCCCACCTGGCCGCGTCGTGGCCCGCAACCCAGTTTCCTGGCGGACGGCCGCGGCTGGCATGGTTGCCTTATGAAGCGCTCCCTGGCGGTAGTTGACGTGTTCGGGGCCGAGGCCGGCAGCGGCAATCCGGTCGCCGTGGTGCTCGACGGCGAGGGCCTGGACACCGCGCAGATGCAGCAGTTCGCCCGGTGGATGAATCTGTCCGAGACCACGTTCGTGCTGCCGCCGTCCGGCCCCGGCGCGGACTACCGGGTCCGGATCTTCACCCCTGCGGCCGAGCTGCCCTTCGCCGGGCACCCCACACTGGGCACCTGCCACGCGTGGCTGGCTGCGGGCGGGGCCACCCGCGAGCCCGGGGTGGCGATCCAGGAATGCGGCGCCGGGCTGGTGCCGGTCCGCCAGACCGAGAGGGCGGACGGGTCGCTGGCGTTCGCCGCGCCGCCGGTGCTGCGGGACGGGCCGGTCGAGGACGGGCTGCTGGACCGGATCGCGGGCATGCTGGCGGTCAGCCGGGCCGACATCGTGGACGCCGAGTGGGCCGACAACGGGCCCGGCTGGGTCGCTGTCCTGCTCAAGGACGCGGACGCGGTGCTGGCCGCGCGGCCCACCGGGGTGGACATCGACCTGGGCCTGGCCGGGCTGTACCCGCCGGGCTCCGAGGCGGCCGTGGAGGTCCGCGCGTTCTTCCCGGTCAACGGGACCGGGGTGGAGGACCCGGTGACCGGCAGCCTGAACGCGTCGCTGGCCGCCTGGCTGCTGCGCACGGGCCGGCTGACCGCGCCGTACGTGGCCAGCCAGGGCACGGTGATCGGCCGCCGCGGCCGGGTGCGTGTCTCGGCCGACGCGGCCGGGGCGATCTGGGTCGGCGGCCGGACGGCCACGCTGATCACCGGGGAAGCCGATCTGTGACGGACGCGGACGGAGCGGCCGGAGCGGCCGGCGGCGCGGGCTAACCTTCCCGGCATGAGCGAACGCGGAGATATCCCCGCAAACGGGATAAGGCTGGCCTACTTCACCAGCGGGCGCGCGGACGGGCCGCCGCTGGTCCTGCTTCACTCCCTCGGCGAGCCCTCGGCCACCTGGGACGAGATCGCGCCCGGGCTCGGCCGCGAGTACCGGCTGATCGCCTTCGACCTGCGCGGGCACGGCGACAGCGAATGGCCGGGGGAGTACTCGTTCGAGCTCATGCGCGACGACGTGCTTGACGCGCTGGACCGGCTCGGCCTGGAGCAGGTCAGCATCATCGGCCACTCGCTCGGCGGCACGGTGGCCAGCCTGATCGCCGAAGCCCGCCCGGGCCTGGTCCGCCAGCTCGTCCTGGAGGACACCTGCCCGCCCAAGCCGCCCGCGCCCAGACCGGCCGGCGCGGCGGAGCAGGCGGGCCGGCCGCGGAGCATGCCCCCGGCGCCGCCCGAGAAGCTGCCGGTGGACTGGCCGCTGGTGGTGGCCATCGCCGGGCAGCTGAAGGACCCCGACCCGGCCTGGTGGGCCGGGCTGCCCTCGATCACCGCGCGGACGCTGATCATCGCCGGCGGCGAGGACAGCCACGTGCCGCAGGTCCAGCTGGCCGAGGCGGCCCAGCTGATCCCGGACGCCACGCTGATCACGATCCCGGCCGGGCACCGGGTGCACACCAGCCGCCCGGCCGAGTTCACCGCGGCCGTGCTGGACTTCCTGCGGGCCGGGCCGGCGTAGCGCGGGCCGGCCGGGCCAGCGCGAGGCCGGCCCGGCGGCCGGGCTCAGCCGCCGTTGCGCAGCTTGTTGATGAACGCGATCATGCCGTCGAAGTAGACCTGCTGGTCGTCGTACATGGCCAGGTGGCTGCCCTGCGGGCAGTACAGGTACTCGCCGCGGGGCAGCTTGGCCGCCATGGCCTCCATGTGCCGCGGGTCCATCGTGTCGTACTCGGCGCCGATGACCAGCGCGGGCACGTCGATCGTGGCCAGGTCCTCGAACCGGTCCCAGTGCGCCAGCTTCGCGTCCGCGCTGATGCCCAGCTCGGACGGGCCCTGCATGGACACGTAGATGGCCGGGTTGATGTGCGCGAAGCCGCGCTGCACCCCGTCCGGCCACTCGTCCGGCGGCATCCGCAGCACGTGCTTGACGTAGTGCTGCTCGAGGAGCAGCTCCATGTAGCGCGGGTTCTCGGTGTCGCCGGCCGCCTCGAAGGCCTTGATCTCGGCCAGCTTGGCCTGGTCCATGGGCGGCATCAGGACCTGCTCGGCGTACGCGTTGTACGCCGGGACGCTGGCCATCATGTTCGAGATGATCAGGCCGCGCAGGTTCTGCTGGTGGGCCAGGGCGTACTCCATGGCCAGGATGCCGCCCCAGGACTGGCCGTAGAGGACGAAGTTGCTGGCGTCCATGCCGAGGGCCTGGCGGACCTGCTCGACCTCGCTGACGAACCGGTCCACGTCCCACAGCGACGGCTCCTCGGGCTGGTCGCTGAACCCGGACCCGAGCTGGTCGTAGTAGTAGTACTCGATGCCCGCGTTCGGCAGGAAGCTGTCGCACGCCTCCAGGTACTCGTGCGTGGCGCCCGGGCCGCCGTGCAGCAGGAGCACCTTCAGGCCGGGGTCGTTGCCGATCCGCTTGGTCCAGACACTGAACGTGCCCTTGGGGGTGTTCACCGGGATCTTCCGGGCGCCGCCGCCCAGCACGTCGTCCCGGCCCGAGTAGTCCAGGTAGCTGCTCGCTGGCACCGCGGCTCCCTTCCCGCAGGCCGCCGGCCTGCTGTCGTGCAGGCCGGAGCCCGCCCGGCCTGCCCAAGATCATCAGCATAGGACGGGCAGGCCGGGCGGGGCGATGGCTGCGGTCAGCCGGTTTCCCAGAACGCGCGGACCGGCTGGTTCCGGTCAGCGGGCGGCAGGCGGGCGGCAGAGCCCCGGCCAGGCAGCGTCCGAGTTCGCGGAGCGGGCGGTTCAGCTCGTCGGGGCGCTCCATCGGGAAGAACAGCTTCGCGCCGTCCACCTCGACGATCCGCTGCGCGCCGGGGATCGTGCCGGCCAGCCACTGGGCCCAGGACAGGGCGAAGAACTCGTCCCCGGTGCCCCACACCATCTGGGTCGGCACGGTCAGCTTGGCCAGGTCGTCGCGGATGGCCACGGTCACCGCGTTGTCCATGCCCGCCACGTAGGCCTGCACAGCCGCGGCCCGGGCCGGGTCGGCGAACGGGGCGAAGAAGCTGAGCAGCACGTCGTCCGGGCACGGCCTCCGGGTGCTCGAAGCTGCCCCCGACGCCGGACCTGACCTGGCCCACGTCGCCCGCCAGCGCGGGCAGCACGGTGGCCATGACGCCCTGCCGGGCCAGGTCGACGATCGGCATGAACGGCGGCGGCGGCCAGTTGTCGTGCACGTCGCAGTTGGTGAGCGTGAGCGACCGGAACCGGTCCGGCGCCATGACCGCGGCCAGCTGGCAGATGGCCCCGCCGGTGTCGTTCCCGACCAGGTCGGCCTGGTAGACGCCGAGCGCGTCGAGGAAGTCGATGATCATCCGGGCCTGCGCGCGCAGGTCCAGCGGCTCGCCGCCGGCCGGGGCCAGCGCGCTGCCGCCGTGCGCCAGCAGGTCGGGGGCCAGGCACCGGCGCACGTCGGAAAGCGCGGCCAGCTGCGCCGCCCACAGCCCGTGGTGCAGGAACACGCCGTGCACGAACACGGCCACCGGGGCCGGCCCGGACCCGGCCTCGGCGTAGGTGATGGTTCCGGACGCCGTGGTCACCGTCCGGACGGGCGAGGAGAAGATTGACCGACTGTCAGTCTGTGAATGACTCATAGTCGGTTAGCGTAGGCTAGTCGGTCATGGCAGGCAAGTCGCGGCGGGATCTGTACGCCGAGCAGACCCGCGCCGCGGTGATCGCCGCAGCCACGGCACGATTCGCCACGGACGGCTACGCGGCCACGACGATGGACGCCATCGCCGAGGACGCCAACATCGCCAAGGGCGGCCTGTACCACCACTTCGCCAGCAAGGCCGAGCTGTTCGAGGCGGTGTTCATCGAGATGGAGACCAGCCTGCTCGGCAAGGTCGAGAAGGCCGGCGAAAAGATCTGGGACGAGCCCGGCGGCAGCCACGACCCGCTGGACCTGCTCACCACCGGCCTGGACATGTTCCTGGCCGCGTGCGCCGAGCCGGCCTACCGCCGGATCGCGTTGCAGGACGCCCCCGGGGTCCTCGGCCAGGCCCGTTACCGGGCCATCGGGGAGAGCTTCTATCTCGCCGGGCTGCGGGAGGGGCTGGCCCTGCTGACCGCCACCGGCCGGTACGCGGTGCCGCCGGGGGACCTGCCGGCCCGGATGATCCTGGCCGCGCTGGGCGAGGCCGGGCTCGCCGTCGCCGACGCCGAGGACCCGGACGCCGAGCGCCAGCGCGCCAAAGACGTGATCCTCCGCCTCATCGACGGCTTCCGCGTCCGGGACTAGGCCCGCGCCGCAGCCACC
>CAVYPM010000025.1:0-237749 GCA_963770375.1 uncultured Actinomycetes bacterium
GTCCGTGGTCCGAGCCGCCTGGGACGTACATAGACGCCATCACCGGTGAACTGGTGCTGGGAGGCGCGGCGGACGGGCGGGAAGACCGCTGGATCAGGTGGACGACGACCGGGTACGTGACGCTGCTCGCGGTGATCGCCGTGACAGGCTCCGAGCCGCACATGCCCTTTCTGGTCGAGTTGCACGGCCAGCCGGGGCGGGTGATCGTGTGCGTACCAGCACATCCAATAATCATCGGGCCGGGGTCCCCTCGAACCGGGCGATCATCGCGGCCGAGGCAGTGGACCGCCCGAACTGGACGTTCTCATTTTCAGGCGCCAGCCGCTCGGCGCAGGGGCACCACCACGAAGGCTCCTGACCAGGTACTGGCCGGGCGCAAACCAGGCCACTAGCGACCTCTGCTGCAGGCGGCATCTTTCCTGGTACAGATGCCCGTATACGCTGTCAGCATCAGGGTGTGGGGGGCTGTGCTCCGTAGGGCATGAACGCGATGAACGCTCCAGGTCCAGCGAGCCAGCTGATGGCGCCCAGCCATTTGACCGCCGGAGAGCCCCCGCCTGCCGTGGCGCTGCTGCCCCGCCCGTTCGGCCTGCGCGTGCCCTCGACATCGAGATACCACGACTCGGCTCGTTCGGCTGCTCGAGGGCCGCTGGGACCGGCCCGTGACGTTGTTCGTTGCGGGGCCGGGCTTCGGCAAGACAACCGTTCTGGCTCAGACAGTACGGGCTCACCAGGCCGCGCCCCGCGGGATTGACGTGTGGCTGAGCTGTGAGGCGACATACGAAGGCCCGTTCTGCTTTGCCACGGCGCTTCTCGACGCCATGTCCGTCGGCCGGCGGCGCTCGCGGGCCTGGCCGCCGAACTGCTGGGGGGCCGCGGGAAGTCATCGACGCGCTGATCCGGTGGGCGCCACTGGATGTGTGCCTGCTGCTTGACGACGTGCACGAGATCCGCCGGGCTCGCCGGGAGCGGCGTTCCTCCGCGAGGTCGCGAGAACGCTGCCGGCGACGGCCCACCTCGTGCTGTCCGGGCGCGAGGCGCCTGACGTTCCCTCGCGCGGCGTGAGGCCACCGGCGAGGTGATCAGGATCACCGACGAGGACCTGGCCTTCACCGATGTCGAGGTGCGGGCGCTGGCCCGCCGGCTCGGACGGGATGAGCGGATCGCGGAACCGCTTCATGGCTGGCCCGCCATGGTCCGGCTGTCCCTCGCGGCCGGGGCCGCCGCACCGTGGCAGTATGCCCGCGAGGAAGTGCTCTGCCGGGTAAGCGACCCGCAGCGTCTGGAACTGGCCGCGCTAGCCGCGCTCGGCACTGGTACCGCCCGCGAGGTCGCCGAGGTCACAGGCGGTCCTGTCACCCTTGATGACCTCGCTCGGCAGGTCCCTCTGGTCGGGGTGCTCGACGACGGCCGGTATCGCGCTCATGACCTGTGGGCTGATGCACTGCCGCGAATCATGACGGTCCAGGACGAGCAATTCCTGCTGGAACGCGCCGTCGCGGTCCTTGCTGGGCGCGGCGACCTGGCCCGCGCCAGGCTGGCCTGCCAGGCGCGGGACTGGCGGCTGCTCGGCGATCTTGCCGTCGATCTCGTCCACACGACGCTGTCAGCGCTGCCGCGGGCCATCGCGGAGAGCTGGCTCGGCGCGATCCCGCCATCCGTCGCCGACAACCCGGAGTTCGTGCTGCTGCGGGCCGCGGTTCTGCACGCTGGCGACTTCAAGGATCCGCGCATCGACCCGCTGCTCGACCGGGCCTGGCACGGGATGCTCGACCGTGATGGCCACCGTGGCGCCGCGGCCGGTGCTGGGACAGGCAATGATCACGGCGCACTCCCGTGCCGACCTTGCCCGGCTGGCCGTGGTCGCCGAATGGGGAGACCGGCTCGACGGCCCCGTTTCTCCCGTTGTGACGCTGCTACGCCGCAACGTCGCCGCGATGCGCGCCGAGGTCGCCGGCGACCCGGAGGCCGCGCTCGCCGAGTTCGCCAAGGCGCCGGTACACGAGGTTCCCAGGGCCCTCGCGCTGTCCGTATGGAGATTTCATTTCCACTGCCTGAACATGTGCGGACGGGGCCGGGAGGCGGCGGAACTGGCCGACCGGACGCTGGCCGAAGCCGGAGACGAGCTTGTCCGGCTCTCCGGTGCCATGGCGCGCTGGTTCGACGGTGATCCGTCCGACCTGAAACGGCTGCGTCGCCAGGGACTCGAGGCGGTCCTGGCCCACGCCTCGGCCGGCTCCGGGGCCGTGCGCAGGCCCGGGGCCGAGCGCCAGGGGCGGTAACGGACCCGACGACGGCGCGGGATGGGTTCGTGGCGACGGCGCTGGCGGCCGTGATGGCGGCCTCGTGCGGAGAAGAAGCCGCGTTTCCGTCACTTCCCTGCGGGGACCCTGCTGACTACGACAACTCCCGCGACGCTGTCCTGGCTTGCGCCGCCCAGGCGGCGGTTGCGGTAATGCGCGGCGTGGAGCCGGCGGCACGGCAGGCCTACGCATGCCACGTGGCCAGGTGGTCCGTCCAGGACCGGTTTGCCGAACGGCACCTGCGCCGGTTTCTGGCCCTCGGTTACGTCTTGAACGACCAGCTGCGCGGGCACTGGGATGGCGTTGCCCTTGGTCCCTCGCACCTCGCGGCCCGGGCGACCGCACGCGCCCTGGTTCAGGCGCGGGCAGGCGACCTGACCGCTGCCGCGGAACTGCCCCCGGCGTACGCCCTGTGCTTCCTGCCGCTGCCATGGTCGGTCGAACTGGCCGCTCGTCTCATGGCGGCGGGTCACCCGCACGGGCACGAGCTCGGCCGCTGGCTAACCGACACGCTCGGGCCGACGGTCCACCGGCAGCTGCGCGAGACGGCACGGTCGGCCTCCAGTCTCCCTGCGGCGGGAGCGGCGCAGCTCCTCGCGGCACTGCCCGCACCTCCCACGCACCGGACCCAGATCGCTGTCATCGGGCCGATGCGGCTGACGCGCGACGGTGTGCCGGTCGACGCGCCGGAGCTCCGGCGCGTCCGCGTGCGACAACTGCTCAGCGCACTAGCCGTGCGCCCCGTCCTGACCCGCGATCAGGTGATGGAGCTGCTCTGGCCGGGACTGGACCCGGCCAAGGCAGGCCGGAACATGCGGGTGACGCTGACCTACCTTCGCCGACTGCTCGAACCCGATCGATCCGGCGGTGACGCTAGCTACCACCTGCGCACCGACGGTGACACGATCCGGCTCCTGGAGTCCGAGTTTCTCTCCGTGGATCTGTGGACCTTTGACGTCCTTGACAAGCGGGCCGTCCAGGCGCGGGCCGACGGTGACATCGACCGCACGGCCGCCCTGCTCTCCGACGCGGTCACGCTGTGGCGCGGCGATCCGCTGCAGGACCTGCATCACGTGTGCAGCCCGGACCTCGCGGTTGGAATCGACCACGTCCGCATCCGCCATGTCAGCCACCTGCTGGCGCTCAGCGAGCTGCGCCTGGTCGCCGACGACGCGGCAGCGTCCTTCGCGCTGGCCGACCGCGCGCTGTCGCTGGAACCGTTCGACGCCCGTGGCCACCGCGTCGCCCTCGCCGCTGCCCTCAGGGGCCGCCGCCCAGCCCAGATCGCGGCGGCGCACCAGCGGGTTGGCTCGGCGCTAAGGCAGCTCGGCGTCCCGCCAGACCCGCCGACGGCCATCCTCCTCCGGCAGGCGGCACGCTGGGCCAATGCCGGGCCAGCCATCGACCACACGGGGGAATACACCATGAGTGAGAAAACAACGTAATTCCGGTCGTGGCTGCTATCCCCACCACAGATTCGTGACGTGCGAGGGCGATCCCCGGCGCGATCCGGTGATCGTCTGTGGCGATTTCAACGCAGGCCCGGACTCTGATGAGATCAGGATGCTCACCGGCCGCGCCGCCACCGCCGCTCCTGGCAAGGTGTTCTATGACAGCTGGGAGATAGCCGGGGACAGCTCTGCGGGCTGCACCTGGTCCAACCCAACCCGCTCGCCGCCATCGGCCTATACCCGGACCGCCGCTCCGCAAGAGTCCGCCGTCAGCGGCAGTACTGCCTGCCAACGGCCCGTACCAACGGCGTGCGGCGATGCCTCGGCTTGACTCTCAGGTAACAGGAGACCTCAAGGTCGAGGCATGACGCACTCAGACATCACCGGGATGCTCGATCATGAGCGGCGCAGAGAGATGCTCGCCGCCGCCGATCGGCGCCGGCTAGCCAGCCTGGTCCGCCGCGAAGCGCGGGCCGCGAAGCGGCGCGCCGGATCGCTGGCCACGATCCCACTGCGCGCCGACGTCAGGGGCTGAGAAAGATCCTGCTCAGAAAGGTGTGGTCATGGCGGCTCGGGTAGCGATCGGCGACTTCTCCCGCATGACAATGCTGAGCGTGCCGGCGTTGCGGCACTACCACGACGTTGGCCTGCTGCGTCCCGCGGAGATCGATCCGGACTCTGGCTACCGGTTCTATGCCCCTGAGCAAGTCCGGACCGCGCAGGTCATCCGCCGGTTCCGAGACCTCGCCATGCCATTGGAAGAGATCAGGACAGTACTTGAGGCAACGGATCTGGCGACCCGCAATCAGGTCATTGCGGCGCACGTGCAGCGGATGGAAACGCAGCTTGCGGCTACCCAGTCCGTCCTCGCCTCCCTCCGCTCCCTGCTGATGCGACCGCCGACGCCGATCACCGTCTCCCATCGTCTGGTGAGCGCCGCCCGCGCAGTCGCTATCTCCGGCAAGGTATCGATTCCGGGCCTTGGCGCCTGGCTCAGCGCTGCGCAACGGGACATCGACGCCGTCCTCGCAGCCGCAGATATGCCACCGGCCGGCCCGCGAGCGGCTCTGTACTCAGCGGACTTCTTCGAGCTTGAAGTTGGTGGGGTGACGGCCTACGTCCCCGTCACGGGTGAGGTGCCTGGCTCCGGCCGTGCAGCCATGGTCGACATCCCGTCAGCTGAGCTGGCGGTCGCTATCCACCGGGGTTCGCTTACCGACCTGGATCAGACCAGCGGCGCACTCGGCACGTACGTAGCCGAGCGCGAGATCGGCGCGGACGGACCGATCCGCGAGCACTTCCTGGTCGGCGAGTTCGACACCGACGACGAGCACAACTATGTGACAGAGGTCTGCTGGCCGGTCTTCCAGACGACGCCCCCTTCCTGACCATATATAGCCATTTCCTTATACGGCCCTGCCCCGTGACGCAACAGGAGGAACCGCCGTCATGACCGAGCTCATCACCCCGCCCGGCGCTCCCGTGGCGGCCGGCCCGTACTCTCCCGGCCTGCTGACCGGCGACTGGATTTTCCTGTCCGGTCAGGGCGGCTTCGACCCGGAGACTGGCGAGCTGGTCAGCGACAACATCGCCGACCAGACCGCACAAGTGTTCCGAAACATCGAGGTTCTGCTGCGCGCGGCCGGCGCGTCGCTCGACGACGTCGTCTCCTGCCTCGTGCACCTGAGCGATCTCGGGCAGTTTGCCGAGTTCAACGCCAGCTACGCAAAGCAGTTCCCGGGCCCGGTAAAGCCGGCTCGCACTACGGTGGGCAGCAGCCTGGTGGCCGGAATGCGGGTGGAAGTGACAGTAGTCGCCCGCAGGCCAGGCGGCACGCCCAGCGCCGACGTCGCGGCGGGCAGGTGAGGGAAGCGTGCCCGGTTCCGCCCTGCCGCGGGTGACTCGCCTGTTCCTGGCGGGCAATACGGTGGCGATGACCGGCAACGGACTGGTCATCGCGTTCACCCTCATCTACCTGCAC
Source organism: uncultured Actinomycetes bacterium (assembly GCA_963770375.1). GTDB lineage: Bacteria > Actinomycetota > Actinomycetes > Streptosporangiales > Streptosporangiaceae > DASVBE01. Next base: position 5,736 of record CAVYPM010000025.1, read on the forward strand.
CAGGCCCGCGGCATCGCGCTCCCCGTCGTGGGCCTGCTCCTGACGGCAGGGGCGGCCGCCGGCCTCCTGGCCGTGACCGTCTCCGGTGTCCTGCTCGACCGGCTCGGCGCGCGCCAGGTGCTCACCGGCATCATCCTGGGCCAGGCGGCCGCCCAGGTACTGCTCGCCTGGGCGCACAATGCCGCAACCGCGCTCCCCGCCCTGCTCCTCTACGGCGCGACCTGGGCACCGATGTTCCCAGCCCTCGCAACCATGATCGCCGGGCTGACCCCGGATCCGGCCGCCCAGCAGCGCGTGTTCGCCATCAACTTCGCCGCGCAGAACGCCGCGATCGGGGTCGGCACGGTACTCGGAGCCGCCGTCGCGAACGTGCATCATCCCGGGTCTTTCCAGGCCCTGTTCCTGGCCAACGCCGTATCGTGCCTGATCTTCGCCGTGGTGCTGACCTTCCTGCCCGCTCTGCGCACCGCGCCCGCAAGGAAAGAGCCGCGAGCCGGCTACCGGGACGTGCTTGCCCGCCCTGGCCTGCGGCTGGTCCTGGTGGCATCGCTCATCGTTGCCTTCACCGCGTACCCGGCGTTTGACTCTGGCCTTCCGGCCTACGCGTCAGTCGAAGCACACGTGTCGGCGCGTGTCGTGGCCTTGTCGCTCACCGTCAACACCGCTCTCATCGTGCTCGCCCAGCCGTTCGTGCTGCGCCGCGTCCGCCGCGCCCGGCGAAGCAGCGCGCTGGCCGTCAGCGGGCTGATCCTCGCGGTCTCCTGGGCGGTGTTCGGCCTTGCTGCACTGCCGGCCGCGGCCACCGGGCGAATTGCTTTCGTGTTCGGCTTCACCGCGTTGTTCGGGCTCGGCGAGACCGTGCTGGCACCCACTGTGAGCCCGCTTGTCAATCGCCTGACCGACGACAGGCTCCGCGGGCGGGCCAACTCACTCGCCGCCCTCTCCCAGTCCCTGGCGTTCATCATCTGCCCGGCACTTGCGACCGGCCTTATCGCTGCCGGTGCAGCCGCAGTCTGGATTGGCCTGCTGTGTGCCGGCTGCCTCGCCACCGTCGCCGTCGGAGCCCGGCTTCGCCGCGTGCTGACCTCAGACCAGGACTATGTGACCGAAGCACCTGCGACCGCGCCGGAGCCGGTGGCAGTCGCGCGCGACGAATGATTGCGCGCTCCCTGCTGATAGCGGAGTGCGACTCTAGAGTCGTAATCTCGGCTGGAAGCAGGGATCAGAAAAATGCAGGCGCGCCAGGCACGAGTCACCACCCCTTCTAAAGCATGAATCGGAGTGCGGCGATCCACTGGTGCCACAGCAGGGAGTGCCATGAACGGCTGCCGCCGTCGCCTGCGCCGAGCTGGCCCACGGCCGGTCTGAAGAAGAGGTTATTCCTCTATGGCCCCGCCCACCGTGCGCAGATGCTCGCGAAAGCTCAGGGAGGGCGTTTTCTCGCGCTTCGCAAGGTAGGCGCTGAACTGTACCTGGCTGCGCAGTGAGGCACCTGCCCGAATCCGTTCGGCCTGGCTCCGCTCGGTATCCCTGATCGTCTCGGCCAGCGTGAAGATCTCCTCGGCCTCCAGGCTGGGTAGGAAAAGGACGCCGTCATCGTCGCCGAGGACCAGATCCTCGCGGCTGACTGCCCAGTCTCCGACCACGGCGGACGCCAGCGCGTCATGCGCCCGGGCGTCGAGCCGGAGGGGGCCAGTGGGGATCGCTCCCAGGCTGAAGACCGGCAGCCCGATCGCCCGTATGTCAGCGGTGTCGCGATGCAGTCCCCAGATCACCATGCCTTCCATACCGGCTGCCTGGGCCTCCAGAGCCACCAGGTCACCGGCGCATGCTTCGTCCAGGCGCCCGCCGTTGTCGACTACCAGCACGTCGCCCGGTGCGGCCGTTTCGAATGCCTCAAGGAAGGCATCGACGCTGCCGGCATGCCGGGCGGGACAGACACGACCGGCCAGGCGGCTGCCAGGTATCACGGCACGCAAGAGCCCAGAAACGCAACGCACTGGGACTCGGGCGCGTATACAGGCGTCCGCGAGGTGAGCCGTGGTGAGGGCTGCGAACCGGTGCTGCAACATTTGGTGGTCCATGATGATGTTTGTCCCTAGGGTGGCCGCGGGCCTGACGATGGATTGACCCTGGGCTGCGCGCCAGAAGCTTCAGCCGGGTGCTTTTGGCTATGCTCGGCGCGTTCGGGTGGCAGCCCTAGAGCCAATGCCGCAGAATTGGTTTGCAGATGAACCCAATCGAGGTGGGCGAGCGCCTGGGCCGCTGGTCATCTGGCCGCGGGCCACTGCACGTGCTTCTCTCGGCCCGGCTGCGGCAGCTGATCGATGAAGGTGAGCTGCCCCCTGGGGAACCGCTGCCACCCGACCGTGCGCTCGCGTCCGTTCTCGCGGTAGGGCGCAGCACCGTCGTGGCCGCTTATGAGCTGTTGCGCCAGGACGAACGGATCGTCCGGCGCCAGGGCAGCGGCACCCACGTGGCCGGTGCCACACGCGCGCTGCGGCAGACTACGGGCGCGCCTGTCTTCCTGCATCTGCTGGAACCACAAGACGGCGTGATCCTGCTCGCCTGCGCCGCCCCGGATAGACCGCCATCGGAGCTGGCAGATGCCTACGCACGTATCCTCCCAGCACTGGCGGCTATCTCCGGCGACATCGGCTACCACCCGACCGGTCATCCCGTTCTGCGACGTGCGATAGCTGACCGCTACACGCAACGGGGAATCCACACGGACCCGGATCAGATCCTGGTCACCAACGGCGCCCAGCAAGCTCTTTCGCTGCTCGCCCGCGCCTTTCTCACCCCGGGCGACCGGGTGCTGGTCGAGGCGCCCACCTACCATGGGGCGCTGGAGGCGTTCCGCGAGCAGGCAGCCGTACTGCAGGCGCTGCCGATCGGCCTCAGCGGGATCAAAGCGGCAGCCCGGCAGCACCGTTTCGCCCTCGCTTACGTGATCTCCACCTTCCACAACCCGACTGGCTCGGTGCTGTCCCCGCTCACCCGGCGCACGCTAGTGGAGATCTGTGTGGCCGCCGGCATCCCGCTGATCGACGACGAGGTGCTCAGCGATCTCGGCTTTCCCGGCGAGCAGGTGCCGCCGCCGCTGGCCGCCTTCGGAGACTCGGTGATGTCGGTGGGCTCGCTCAGCAAGACCATCTGGGCAGGGCTGCGCATCGGGTGGGTGCGTGCCCCCCAGTTCGCAATCGCCCGGCTGGCCCGGCTGCTCGCCGTCCACGACCTGGGCGGGAACATCCCCGCGCAACTAGCGGCCGCCGACCTGCTGCCCCGCCTTCAGCCGCTGGCGAAGCAATGGGCGGTGGAGCGTGAAGCCCGCCATGATCACCTGCGCGCGGAACTGGCCCGGCATCTTCCCGGCTGGGATGTGCCACCAGTACGGGGCGGGCAGACCCTCTGGGTGCGATTGCCGCGCGGCGATGCGACCTCATTCGCGCAGGCCGCGCTGCGCCAGCAAGTCGCGGTACTGCCTGGGAACGGCCTCGACGCATCGGGGCACAGCGCGGAGTATCTGCGCCTTCATTTCCTGGCCTCACCGGACGAGCTGACCGAGGCCGTGCGCCGCCTGGCTGCGGCATGGCGCGCCTACCGCCCGCCGGCGTTCCCCGTGCCCGCACCGGCCGCGCTAACAGTCTGACCCCGCATGCGGCCAGACGCCCACGCACGTGCCCAGTCACTAGGAGCTCTCGTGGGCGCCAGTCACGGCTCTCCGCCAATGAGGGCAGGCACCTTGCAACTGGGTTCATTTGCAGACCGATCCTGTGTCATTGGCTCTGGCCCACGCCCTGCAGACCGGTGAACATGATCACGTAACAGCCGCCAAGGAATCGTTGCAGGGCGATCGCCGGCCGTATGCAGGGCCGTTCAGCGGCTGAACGCTCGAGCTCGCGGCCCGGCGCTGGCGATCTCGGTCGCCGGGTGCGCTGAGGCGCCGACCCGACCTGTGCGAACACCGCCAGCTGGTTCCCCTGCAATGGCGTGTCAGTAAATACATCGACGATCAGGTAGGCCAGTGACATCCATGCTCCGTACTATTCATCCGGCTGTAGCAGGCGGAGTCCAAATCGGCCGCGCTGACGGCTAGGTCTCCACACTTTCAGGGGAACCCTGCCTCGCCTCCGGTGCCGCTTGCGGCGGAGGGCATTGCGTTTGCGAGAGCGGGTCGGGTATCCGGTCGCCGAGTCGCAGCAAGCCGCCCGGTCAGTGCTACCGCCAGGGCGCCGCCCCACCAGACGGCGTCGGGTGACGTTGCGAGCAGCGCGCCGCCGGCCGCGGGGCCGAGGGCCACGCCTGCGGTGAAGGTGAGGCCGTAGAGCGACATGTAGCGGCCGAGCAGATGCGGGGGTGCGAGGTCGGCGACGATTGGGCCGAGCACGATGAACTGCGCGCACTCACCGATCGCGATCACGATCGCGACCCCAGCCAAGACGGTGGTAGCGGTGAGCGTCGAGGTCGTGAGCGTTGCGAGCAGGACCGCGAGCAGGCCGATTGCAAAGAGCGCGCTGGTCGCGCCAAGAGCGTGCGTGCGGCGCATCCGCTTGACGACCCGTGTCGCTGGAATCTGCGCGACGACGATGAAGAAGGTGTTGATGAAGATGACGATGCCGATCTCGCCCGGCCCGACAGGCGTGTGCGCCTCCGCAAACGGCGCGAGGATGTTGGAAAAGAGCGCGCCGCCGGTCATTACGAGCACGATGTTGGCGGCGATCAGGATGAGGAAGAGCCGATCGCGAGCAACTGCTCGGAAGCCTGTTCTCTTGTCGCTCGCCGACGCGGCATTCGCAAGGCGAGGATTCGGGATCCCCACGAGCACAACCAGCGCGAAGACAGCGAAGGTGAGGCCGTCGAAGAGGTAGAGCGCCTGGAACGTGCGGAGGTGATTGGCGGAAGCGACGATGAAGCCCGCAACAGTCGCGCCGCTGCCGAGACCGAAGTTGCCTGCGACTCGGCGGAGCGCGATCGAGGAGGCGCGTTGCTCCGCTGGGACCAGGGTCAGGGTCAGAACCTGGTTCGCGGTGTTCGCGATTCCGAACCCGGCGCCGCCGACGGCCGAGCAGACGAAGGCTTGCCAGGGACGGTCGACGAACGCGAAGCCCGCGTAGCCTAGTGCGCTCGCGAGATTGCCGGTGATCAGGATCGGCTTCGCACGGAAACGATCGAGCAGCGCACCCGAAAGGGGCGTTACGACCGCCGCCGTGCCCATGATCGCCGCCAGCACCAGCCCCGCGGTCGCCGTCGGGAAGCCGCGGGCCTGGTGCAGGTAGATGATCTCGAAGGGAAGTATCAGTCCGGTGCCGAAGTAGTTGACCGCGGTCCCGGCCTGAAGAACGATGACAGGCCCCGGCAGGCCCGTCCGCCAGCCGGCGAACGCACGACCGAGCGTCCTGCTCACTTGCTTCCTGCGGTTGGCTGCTTTCCCGTGTATGCCTGAGGCTCGCGCGTTCATCAGCGCCCGCGGCGGCGGCGATCGAGACCGGCGAACGCCACGCGCCCGGCCGATGCGGACAATTCCATGGGTTAACCTTCCAGGGTCGTTTCCGAGCTGCTGCGGCACGATCCGGCGGGCGGATCGTCCGGGCAGTCGGTAGTGCATACACCGCGGCACCGGGAAACTGGGCGCCCGCGAGCCGCCCAGTTCGCGGCCTGGGCGGTGTATATACCGGGCGGAGGCACGACGTGGTGCCGAAGGAAGGAGCGCAGGATGGCGACAGCCGATCTGCTCTCACGGGCGCGGGCCGGGGATGGCGAGGCGTTCCGGGAGCTGGCCGGGTCCCACCGGCGGGAGCTGCAGGTGCACTGCTACCGGATGCTCGGATCCTTCGCCGACGCTGAGGACGCCGTCCAGGAGACGATGCTGGCCGCCTGGCAGGGCATCGGCGGGTTCACTGAGGAACGCGCGTCGCTGCGCACCTGGCTGTACAAGATCGCCACCAGCCGGTGCCTGAACGCGCGCCGCGCGGCGAGCCGGCGCCCGGTCAGGGAGTGGGATATGTCGCAGTTCGAAGCGCCCGTGCCGACGCCGCGCGACGAGCCCGTCTGGCTGCAGCCGTTTCCTGACGCCCTCCTCGAGGGCGCCGCCGACGTGCCGCCCGGGCCGGAGGCCCGCTACGAGCAGACCGAAGCCATCTCGCTGGCCTTCGTGACCGCCCTGCAGCTGCTGCCGCCGCGCCAGGTCGCGGTCCTGATCTTGCGCGACGTCCTCGGATTCCACGCCAGCGAGGTGGCCGGCATGCTGGAGGTGACCCCCGAGTCGGTCAACAGCGCCCTCAAACGAGCCCGCGCCAGCCTGCAGCGCCGGCAGCAGCCGGCCGCCGGCCACCAGCCGCCGCCCGCTGTCGGCTCACCCGCCGAGGACGCGATCGTGGCCATGTTCGCCCGCGCGTGGGAGTCGGCCGACCTCGACGCGCTGGTGGCCCTGCTGACCGACGACGTCTTCATCGCTATGCCTCCGGAGCCCTTCGGATACGAGGGCCGAGACACCGTGACCCGGTACTACGCCCGCCAGTTCGGCGCGGGCCGCAGGTTCGACCTCGTGCCGACCCGAGCCAACGGCCAGCCCGCGTTCGGGGCCTACCTGCGCCTGCAGCCCGGAATCCGCCACGCGACCGGCTTCTACGTGCTCACCCTTGCAGGCGACCGGATCTGCGCCATGACCCGCTTCGAGGCCAGCGTGCTGCCGTGGTTCGGGCTACCGCGCTCGCTGCCGAGCCGGTAGCCAGTACCGGGCCATGGAGAGGCTGCACGCGCCGAACGAGTTCTTCCGCATCCGCAGGCTGCGCGTGGGGATGCGGGCCTGGGAGGGGCCGTGGCGGGTGCTGGCCGACGGCCCGCACCGGCTCGCGAACCGACAGGGCGACGATGGCTGAGACGCCGTGTACCGTCGGCCCGGACCTGGAGGGGCCCCTTATGGCCGTTGTCAGCGCTTTCTCGAAGGATGGCGTTGATCGCGCCGAACCTCTGACCGTTGATGCCGCCTATGCGTACTCATGTGGTGCGGCGCTGGCCGAGTCTGCGGTCGGTACGGTCGGCCTGGAGATCGAAACCCATCTCGTTGACCTGGATCACGTCGCCGATCCGGTGTCCTGGACGCGCGTCGAGACCGTCGCGGCCGTGGTCAGGAAGGTCGCGCCGACTAGCGCGGTGACCGTCGAGCCCGGCGGGCAGATCGAGTTGTCGGGCTGGCCGGCCGTCGGGATCTCGGCCGCTGTGGCCCGGCTCAGGTACGAAAGCACCGGGGCCCGGCTGGCCCTGGCCGACCAGCGCGCTCGGCCTCGCCTATGCCGGGGCCGATCCGGCTCGCCCGCCTGTGCGCGTGAATCCCAGGCCCCGGTACCTGGCGATGGAGCAGCACTTCGCCGCGACCGGCCGGGCCGCGGCGGGCGGGGTGATGATGAACTCGACAGCGGCGCTGCAGGTCAACCTGCAGGCGGGGCCGCGGGGGCAGTGGCGGGAGCGGGTCGCGCGGGCCTATCGGATCGGCCCGACCCTGGTGGCGATCGCGGCCAGTTCCTCCTGGCTGCACGGGCGCGATAGCGGCTGGAAGTCGGTCAGGCAGCGGGCCTGGAGCGGCCTGGACGCGCGGACGTGCGGGCCGGTGCCCGGCTGTGCTCCCGGCCGGTCCGGCGAGGGGGCCGAGGATCCGGCGCTGGCGTGGGCCCGGTTCGCGATGCGCGCGCCGGTCACGTTCGTGCAGGCCGGCGGGGAGGAAGTCCGGGCTGTCGGCCACTGCGTCCCGTTCGAGCAGTGGGCTAGCGGGGATGTGAAGCTGGCCAGTCGGCTGCCGACGGTCGCGGATCTGCAGACGCATCTGAGCACGCTGTTCCCGCCGGTGCGACTGCGCGGCTACCTGGAAGTGCGGTACCTGGACATGTCAGCGCCGCGATGGTGGCCGGCTATCGCGGCCGTCACCACCACGCTGATGGATGACCCCGCCGCGGCCGATGAGGCGGCCGCCGCGACCGAGCCGGCCGCGCAGCTGTGGACCGAGGCGGCCAGGGACGGGCTCACGAACACCACGCTGGCCACTTCGGCGCGCCGGTGCCTGTCGATCGCCGCCGGCCGGGTGCCGGCTGACCTCGCCCCGGCTGTCGCTGACCTTGCTGACCTTGTCGAGTCAGGCCGCTGCCCTGGCGATTTGCTGGCCGAGCGCATCGGCGAGATCGGCCCGCTGGCTGCGCTGGGAGAGATGGCCAATGCATGACGTAGTCGTCCGCGACCTCGAGGCGGCCAGGGACCGAACGCTCGGGCTGACTGATCTGGGCGAGCCAACCCTGGTCGCCCAGCATGACCCGCTGATGAGCCCGCTGGTGTGGGATCTGGCCCATGTCGGCCAGCAGGAAGAGCTGTGGCTGCTGCGCGGCGGCGACCCGGCCCGGCTCGGCATGCTGACGCCGGACGTGGACGCCTTGTACGACGCGTTCAAGCATCCGCGGGCCGAGCGGCCAGGGTTGCCGCTGCTGCCGCCCGTCGAGGCGCGGGCCTATGACCACGAAGTTCGCGGCCGCGTGCTGGATCTGATCGAGCGTACCCCGGCCGGTGACCTGTTGACCGCCGCATGGTCATGCAGCACGAAGCAGCACGACGAGACGATGCTGGCCACCCTGCAACTGCGCCAGGGTCCGCCGGTGCTGCTCGAGCGCCGGGCGCTTCCGGCCGGTCGCGCGGTCGCACCCGACCGCGTGCTCGTGGACGGCGGGGGGTTCACTCTCGGGGTGGACGCGACCAGCGAGCCGTTTTCGCTGGACAACGAGCGGGCCGGGCACACCGTCGACGTCGGGCCGTTCTGGATCGGGCGGGTCCCGGTCAGCAACCGGCAGTGGCGCGAGTTCATCGGCGGCGGCGGTTACCAGCGACCCGAGTTGTGGTCGCAGCGCGGCTGGACCCACCGGCTTGAGGCTGGGCTGGAGCGGCCGCTGTTCTGGACCGCCGAGGGCACCCGGCGCCGGTTCGGGGTCGAGGAGGAAGTTCCTGCCGACGAGCCGGTAGCAGCACGACTGCTACTTCGAGGCCGAGCGCCCGCTGGGCCGGGGGCCAGCTTCCCACCGAGGCCGAATGGAAAAGGCGTGCGCGTGGGATCCGGTGGACCGCGGTAGGGGGCCCGGCGGCCGTGGGGCACCGAGTCGCCAGGACCGGCACTGGCCAACCTTAGCCGCCTGGGCCTGCGGCCAGCACCGGTCGGCGCCTACCCCGGCAGCGCGTCCGCTTACGGGGCCGAGCAGATGATCGGCGACGTCTGGGAGTGGACCTCGTCGGATTTCGCCCCCTGGCCCGGCTTCACGCCGATGATCTACCGCGACTACAGCCTCCCGTTCTTCGGCGGCGACTACAAAGTGCTGCGCGGCGGCTCCTGGGCCGTCGCGCCCTCCACGATCCGGCCGTCGTTCCGGAACTGGGACCACCCGATCAGGCGGCAGATCTTCACCGGCGTCTGGCTGGCCTGGGACGCCTGAATGTGCCGGTACCTCGCCTGGCTCGGCGCGCCGCGACAGGTGACCGAACTGCTGCTCGAGCCAGAGGACAGCCTGCTTGTGCAGTCGTACGCGCCGCGCACCGGCGACGGCCGTCGTCGTGACGAGCGAGCCCTATGACGACGACCCGGGCTGGGTTGTTGTCTCCGACCATCACCTCGTCGACGTGACCGACGGCGTGGTAACCATCGCCGATCTGGAGGCTTGACCGACATGCCGGCACAAGACCGCGTCCAATCTCACCCGGACTCCTACCTGGCCGAGCTGCGTGCCGACGTCCGCGCTGGCCTGACGTCGACGCCGAAGTCGCTGCCGTCCAAGTACTTCTACGACGAACGCGGCAGCGAGCTGTTCGATGAGATCACCAGGCTGCCCGAGTACTACCCGACCAGGACCGAGACGGCGATCTTGCAGGCGCGGGCGGCCGAGATCGCGGCGTTGTCGCGGTGCGAGTCGCTCGTCGAGCTTGGCAGCGGCACGTCGGCCAAGACCGGCCTGCTGCTGAAGGCGCTGCGTGACGGCGGGACGTTGCGCGAGTTCATGCCGTTCGACGTCGACCCGGCCGTGCTCGCCGGTGCGACCGAGGCCCTGACCGCGCAGTATCCGGGCCTTCGGATCGTGCCCTTCGTTGGCGACTTCGAGCGTGATCTCGGGGATATCCCGGCCGCGAGCGGCCAGCGGATGATCGCGTTCCTCGGCTCGACGATCGGCAATCTCGAACCGCCCGCCCGGGCGGCCCTGTACAAGCATGTGGCGGGCGTCCTCGATCGTGGGGACATGTTCCTGCTCGGGACCGACCTGGTGAAAGATGCCGGCCGGCTCCGGGCGGCCTACAACGACTCGGCCGGCGTGACGGCGGAGTTCAACCGCAACATCCAGCGGGTCATCAACCGGGAGCTGGCCGCCGACTTCGACGTCGATGAGTTCGAGCACGTCGCGCTCTGGGACGCCGGCCACGAGTGGATCGAAATGCGCCTCCGGTCGACCCAGGCGCAGGACGTCACGATCGGCGACCTTGGCCTGACCGTCTCGTTCGAGGCCCGCGAGGAGATGCGGACCGAGATTTCAGCCAAGTTCCGGCCGAGCGGGATCAAAGCCGAGCTGGCCGCGGCCGGCTTTCGGACGCTGAAGTTCTGGACCGACCCGGACGGCGACTTCGGGCTCACGCTCGCCGAGCCAGCCCGGCCGCAGGACGGCCGCCTGCGCCGGGTGCTGCCGCACTTCGGCGAGTCGCGCTAACGCCGGCCCGGCTCTAACACCCCGGACGGCCGGTACTGCCGGCCACTACTCTTCGTCGGGCTGCACACCGCAACGATGCGCGCGCACTCGCGCGAAAATCTTCCAAGGCAGGCCCCTGGACGCCTGAGTCCAAGTCGGCCACTTGACCGACTCGAGGTTCGTGACGGGCCCATGGCGCGCTCATCGCTGGTGCCCGGGCCGTCGCATCAAGCGATCCGTTACATATCCGTGATCTGGAACCGAATTGAACCCCTAGGTCTCTGACCTGGCCATACTCGCGCTCCAAAGCCCACCACGGTGGCACCCTATGAACGTTGCAGCACATCAGAAGATGATCACGAGGTGTGTCCGAGGGGCGAGCCGCCGCATACGTACATGCCTACACTGGCTGGTGAGCTGGATCTCAGCGCCAGCTCTGATCCGCAGTAACTAGTACCGCCGGTGGCGGGCATCTGCCATCTGCGGAACACCGTCCATCGGTATCGCCGGGCGTCCATCCGTGGCGCGGCAGATCACTGCTCACTTATTTACTCGTTCGGCCCCGGCCAGCCACGGGCCAGGCAGGTCACTATGGCCTGCACCGTGAGTGCCGGTGAAGCGCCGTCCGTCGCTGTGTGTTCGGGGGGACTGCCCCGGCTTGAGTTGACACACTTACCTGCCCCATGGCTTGGTTACCTGCACGGCTGTAGAGACCGGGCCTTCCTGAAGGCTTCTGCCGTGCCACGACCGTATCCAGCTGAGTTCCGGGCGCGTGCTGTCGCGGCCAGGCTTCAGAACAAGGCCCGGGACCGCCGCGCTTGATGCCATCCTGATCGGGCTGGCAGAAGCTCTTCGGGCACAGCCATATTCCTTAGTTTATCTTCGTGTCTAGCCACATTCTTATAGTTAATGAGAAAGGCGATAGCGCAGATAACGGCTGATCTGCACAGGCAGCGTCGCCGGTTCGGCTGGTCGCGCCTGCCCGCCGGCGTAGATCCATCCCGGCGGTCTTAGTGAGCGTCTGGTAATTCGGTGGGCTGGGCGAGGCGGCGGGTCATCAGGGCGGTCATGGCCCAGAGGATCATGGCTTCGTGGCTGGCGGGCAGGTGCTCGTAGTCGCGGACGGTGCGGCGGTGCTTGCTGATCCAGGCGAAGGTCCGCTCCACGACCCAGCGGCGGGGCAGCACCTCGAAGGCGTGCGGGTCCCGCTTGGCCACGATGCGGAGGGTCATCTTCAGGTGCCTGGGCCCAGCTGGCCAGCTTGCCGGAGTACCCGGCGTCAGCCCAGACCAGGCGGACGCGCGGGCAGGCGCGGTGGGTGTTCCACAGCAGCGGCCGGGCGCCCTGGCGGTCCTGGACGCAGGCGGGGGTGATGACTACGTCCAGGACCAGCCCGGCGGTGTCCACGGCGATGTGGCGCTTGCGGCCGTTGACCTTCTTGGCCGCGTCCCAGCCCCGGCTGGCGCGCGGGACGGTGTCCGCCGCGCGCACGGACTGCGAATCGATGACCGCGGCGGTCGGGTCAGGGCTGCGCCCGGCCGCCGTCCTGACCTGGGCGCGCAGTTCGGCGTGCAGCCGGGCCAGGGTGCCGTCATCGCGCCAGGCGGCGAAGTACCAGTAGACGGTCTGCCAGGGCGGGAAATCAGAGGGCAGATACCGCCAGGCACACCCGGTCCGGTCCACATACAAGATCGCCTCGATGATCCGGCGCGACGGCCAGATCCGCGGCCTGCCCCGCCGCCCGGGCAGATCAGCGGGCAGGTGCGCTGCGATCACCTGCCACTGGGCATCGGTCAGGTCGCTGGGATAACCCCTGGGTCTCCGCGGCCGGCGCGTACCCTGGGCACGCGCGGGCCCTGGTGTATCTCTGATCGTCACAAATCGGGATCATGGGGCCCGCGCCTGGCATCTCGGCCCAGCGACACACCACCAGCCCAGCCACCAGGCCCCGGCCCAGCACGATTTACCAGACGCTCACTTAGGCTGGCCCTGTTGACATGCGTGTACGCCCAGCCCACCGTGAAATTGTGTATGTGTGATCGGCGACTTGACTGTGTACATGTGAACGTGATACACTGGCGATGCTAGATGAGGAGGTGACTCGCATGCCGGGTGACAAGCCAACGGCCACCGCCTGAAAGTGAATCCGTCGGGATTGGCGGTGGCCGCCGGGTCGTTGATCTTCAAACTTGACCAGGGCTCGAGGTCAACGGCTCGCAGGGATAAGAGTATCCCAGCCACCGTCTGGCCGCTGCAGCCGACGATGCAGCGGTCGGGCGGTGGCGTACGCATGGAACTCGCAGTCGGCACGCGATGCGGCTGCCGATCGCGGAAGTGGCTGTCAGGGACAGGTGACGTGAGCTGATGCCAACCAATGCGACTGAACTGATCACTATGGCGGACATAGCGCGGCTCGCCGGTCAGAGCCGGGCGACCGTCGGCAACTGGAAGGCGCGGAATCCGGACTTTCCTGCCGAACGTGGGCGTGGATCTCGCGGGCCTCTGTATGACCGAGCCGAGGTGATGGACTGGCTTCAGTCCACTGGCCGCATGGAGGTGCCTGCCACTGACATGCCGGCGGTGCGGCACCTGATGGATGAACTACGTGGCAACACGTCGTTGCGCTCTGACGAGATCCTGGAAGTCCTCTTTGCCCTGCTGGCCGTGAGAGCGCGATCCACTCCTGAGGATTGGAGAGATCTGCAGGCGTCACCTGGCATGCTCGACGTCCTTCTTCACCGCAAGCTGATGGCTGATGTCAGTGTGGACGCGTTGCTGTCGCGTACGTTTCCGGCATGGGTGGTCGCTCAAGCGATCGAGACGATCTCAAGCGTCGGCGCGCCGGTTGAGAAGATCGCCGACTATCTGATCGAGCAATCGGTTGGGGTGGTCAGCAGGACCGGTGACAATTACGTGACCCCGCCCTCTGTCCGCCGACTCATGATCTCGATCGCCCAAACGACCGGGGTTATTTACGACCCAGCGGCAGGTTTCGGACAATTGCTGATTGACGCCGCTGGTGAAGCTGGGTCTGGCCCTTACGACCTGTGGGGTCAGGAGCGTAACCGTTGGGTTTGCATGATGGCGCAGCTTAATCTTGTGATCCACGGAATCCATGCAGAGGTCGTCACGGGTGACGCCTTTCGTGACGATATGTTCCCGCAGTTGCGAGCGGACCGCGTGATGGCCATCCCGCCCTTCGGGCCGAGAAAGCTTCCTTCCGCCGATGAGCTGGCAGGCCATCCTCAGTGGGTCTGGGGCGAGCCAGGGGTCAATGATGCAGATGCGGCGTGGATCGAGCATTGCCTTTTCCACCTTGCCGATAGCGGAAAGGCCGTTCTGGTACTGCCCGACCGCATACTCTTCACAGGCGGTAGAGCCGGGAGGATCCGGCAGAGGATCGTCAAGTCTGGCCTCCTTGATGCCGTGATTGCGCTGCCTCCGGGCCTCTTCTACCCGACGGCCGTTGCTTCGTCGATGCTGGTGTTCGTAAAAGGCAGGGACGGAGTCAACGGAAAGCCAGCGCCAACACTGATGATCGACACAAGGAACTCCACGCTCGACCGCCCACGCCCCACGAAGTCGCTGTCCGCCGACCTGATCGGTGAGGTGACTCAGCTCTACCACGAATGGGCTGCTGGAACGTTGCCTCGATTCGGATCTCAGCACCGTCGCGTACTTCGATGACCTGGCCGCGAACGATTTTGTCATAGACCCGGCCCGATACGTCCCAATACCGCGCACCGCATGGAACGCTGAGAAGGCCGTCACAGATAGAATAGCACTCATTGGCCAGCTAGAAACACTCACTCGAGCCAGCCAGGCCGCCGATGACCACCTGAAGGCGATCTTGAAAGGGCGGCGATGAGCATTTTTCAGGAGATGAGACTAGGTGACCTGGAGGGCGCCTATATTATCCGCAAGGGCTTTCCAACGCAGCGGACAACTTCCCACGGGCCCGTGCCGGTACTGTCCCTGGCCGCCATACGAAATGACTCTCCACCCAAGCACTTTGCCGACTTGGAGGATATCCACGACCTTGGGCTTGAACTGACACAGCCCGCAGACGTACTCATCGCCATCGAAGGCGGCACGGTGGGAGAGGTGATTGTAGTTCCACCTGCGATCTACGAGTTCATACCTTCGCAGCAGGTGGCCACCCTCAGAGTCGTAGATAGAACCGCACTGGACCCATGGTATCTGGGCGCTTGGCTCGCAAGCGCGCCTGGGCGCGAGGAGATCACGCGCCTAGCACGCGGCTCCGGTATTCAGCGGAGTACCTATTCGTGAGCTCTCCTCTTTGCTAGTCAGAATTCCTCCTATCGCGGAACAGAGGGAGGTCGGAGAGAGGTTCTTCGCATTCGAGGATGCCATCCGATCTCATCGGGCGGTCACGACCTGCCTGCAAGAGTTGCGCGACTTGGACCTCGTCGTTGCGTTCGCGGATGATGGGCGCTAGATCAGGCGTATGGCCGTCGGTGCCGATGGACGAACAGGGGAAGATGTTGCCGAACTGGTTGCCGTAAAAGGCGTTTTGCGGCTCGCCCACCAGTAGCTGCCCATCGCTGATTGAGGCGGATGTCCTCAGGTCGCTCCTTCGCATTGGGATTGTAGCCATCGAGCGTAATCGGGCTGTACTTGTGCTGCGACGACCTGGTCACTGGAGCTTTGCAGGTTCGGGCTGGCGGGGCAAGTCGCCGTCTACGTACATGCTCATGTTCACTGATGAGTTGATTCTGGGCTGAAGTGGTAAACGACCAGGCTTCCTAGATCCAGTGGTTTTGATGGGCCGCAACAGCTGACGCACGTGACGGGGTGTCATTGCTGCGTACCGCCAGTAAGTTCCTTGGTTTCGGCCGACGCTCGTGAATGGAGACCAAAGTAATACAGCCCGGACGACCCCGGCACGGCAAGCGTCTGTCCGTGTTGTCCCCATATGCAGGCCAAGGTGGGGCCATCTACCCGCGTCATGGCGCTGGAATAGCCCCAGGCATCCCAGATCCGCACGGTCTCGTCGTCGCTGGCGGTGGCGAGCCGGGTGCCGTCCGGTGAGATCGGCCACCGCGGTCACTCTGTCGCTGTGGCCGGTGAGGGTGGCCAGGAGCTGGTGCCGGTGGCGCGGTCCCAGATCCGCACGCTCGTCGCCGCTGGCGGTGGCCAGCCAGGCGCCGTCCGGCGATCGACGACCGCGTTCACCCAGTCGGCTGTGGCCGGTGAGGGTGGCCAGAGCTGGTGCCGGTGGCGCGCGTCCCAGATCCGCACGGTCCGTCGTCGCTGGCGGTGGCGAGCCAGGTGCCGTCCGGTGAGATCGCGACCGAGTTCACCCCGCCGGTGTGGCCTGTTGAGGGTGGCCGGGGCTGCCGGTGGCAGCGTCCCAGATCCGCACGGTCCTGTCGTGGCTGGCGGTGGCCAGCCAGGTGCCATCTGGTGAGATGCCACCGCGGTCACGCGGCCGGTGTGACCGGTGAGGGTGGCCGGGGCTGGTTCTGCTGGCGCGCGTCCCAGATCCGCACGGTCTCGTCGTCGCTGGCGGTGGCCAGCCAGGTGCCGTCCGGTGAGATGGCCACCGCGGTCACCCGGCTGGGTGGCCGGTGAGGGTGGCCTGGGAGGTTCCAGTGGCCGCGTCCCAGATCCGCACGGTCCTGTCGTTGCTGGTGGTGGCCAGCCAGGTGCCATCCGGTGAGATCGCACCGCGTTCACCGGGCGGCTGTGGCCGGTGAGGGTGGCGTAGGGGCTGACCGGTGCTGCGTCCCAGATCCGCACGGTCCTGTCGTGGCTGGTGGTGGCCAGCCAGGTGCCATCCGGTGAGATCGCGACCGCGTTCACACCGGTTGGTAGTGGCCGGTGAGGAGCAGCAGTGCGGTTCCGCGTCGCGTCCCAGATCCGTACGGTCCCGTCGTGGCTGGCGGTGGCGAGCCAGGTGCCATCCGGCGCGATGGCGACCCGCGTACACCGTCTTGTGTGGCCGGTGAGGGTGGCCACGGAGTTGGCCAGTAGCGCGCGTCCCAGATCCGCACGGTCCTGTCGTAGCTGGCGGTGGCGAGCCAGGTGCCATCCGGCGAGATGGCGACCGCGCACACCAGGCTGGTCGTGGCCGGTGAGGGCGGCTCGAGGCTGGCCGCTAGCGGCGTCCCAGATCCGCACGGTCCTGTCGTCGCTGGCGGTGGCGAGCCAGGTGCCGTCCGGTGAGATCGCCACCGCGGTCACCCAATGGTGTGGCCGGTGAGGGTGGCCCGGAGCTGGCCGTTAGTTGTACTCCAGAGCCGCACAGTCCTGTCGGAACTGGCGGTGGCTAGCCAGGCGCCATTCGGTGCGATCGCTACCGCGTTCACCCGGTCTTTGTGACCTCTGAGGGTGGCCCGGAGCTGGCTAGTCGCCACGTCCCAGAGCCGCACAGTATCGTCGTCGCTCGCGGTGGCTAGCCAGGTGCCATCCGGTGCGATCGCCACGGCGCTCACCCAGCTTTCGTGACTCCTGCCACGAAGGGTGGCCCGGAGCTGGCCGGTCGCCGCATCCCAGAGCCGCACAGTCCAGTCGTGGCTAGCAGTGGCTAGCCACGTGCTATCCGGTGCGATGGCTACCGCGTTTACCCCGGAACCGTGGCCGATGAGGGTGGTCCGGAGCTGGCCGGTAGCCACGTCCCAGAGCCCCACAATGCCATCGTCGCTGGCGGTTGCTAGCCAGGTGCCATCCGGTGCGATCGCAACACCATTCACCGAGCGCTTGTGGCAGTTGAGTACGCGACGGAGCGCGGGGGGCAGGTCGGGCAGGGGCCATAGGCTGGTTAGGCCAGGATGGTGCCGGGTGTCGGCGAGAGCGCGGGCCTGAGACCCCCAGTCCGAGTCATGGTTAACCCGGCTGAGCAGGATGTCGACCCGTGAGTGCGGCGGGGTGGTCGTGGCGAGAAGGTGCGCAGTTTGCCCGACTATTCTTCCCAGCCGTAGCGCCTGCGGTGTGCCGGCCAAGGCCAGGTCAGCGGACACGGCGGCTGGGCCGTCAAGGTCCAGCCGCGTGGCCGCCCAGCGCAGGTCGGTCGCCAGCGCTGCGGCCTCCCCAGCTCGGCCAGCGGCTAGTAGGTGCCCCATCAGGTTGGTGCGCAGATACCGGGCGGTGGCAGGCAGCTCCCACCACGCGGTCATCATTGCGGCGTTGCCTTTGCGTGTGGGCGCCGCTGAGCGAGCCTGAGGTAGCTCGGCAGCCGTAACGCCCAGCAGCCGCTGGTGCAGCCGCGTCAGCTTGGCCTCGCCGAGTTCGTCGCGCAAGAAGTCCCTGATCACGTCATGCATGGACCATGTCCCGCCGACCTCACCAGAGTGCAGGAAGATCAGCGCAAGGTCCGATAGTCGGGCACACGGCTCCCCGGCCGCGGCCTGGCCGATCGCGCCTCCGATCCGGCCGTCGTCCTGCCAGAACGCTGCGACCAGCGATACCGGGACGGTCTCGTCCTCGGCGAACACTCCCAGTTCCAACAGGCGGGCCCTGTCCCCGGCGGTAAGCATCCCAGCGCTGGCTTCGATAGTGGCCCGTACCGCCCGCCGCCGCTGCAAAGGTTCTGCCACGTCGAGCACACCCGCAGCCTTCGGGTCCTTGAGACTCACTGCTTCACCCGCGCGCAACTGCTGCAGCAGCCCGGCCCCCGCGCGGTTGATGTCCGCGTTGGCTTGGGCTTGTGCGGCTAGAGTCTTGCAGACAAGGTGAAGCAGGAGCGGCCAGCGTCCTGCCGCCTCCGCCAACTGTCCGGCCACCGCCGTGTCTATTTGCGGCAACCCGGCTGATATCAGCTCCCGTGCCTGTTCACTCGACATTCGGTCCACGGGGACAGGTATGACTGTTCCCGTAGCAAGCGACCGGTTGCGCGTCGTCACCAGCCGGGCAGAGCGGCCCGCGACTGGGAACGCGGCTAGTTGGTCCTCGGTCCAAACGTCATCCACAATCACCAAGCGCCGTGGTCCGGCCGCCAGTACTGCGGCTAGCTGGTCTGCCGCTTGGCTGGCATCGGTAAACGACGCCGCCCGGTCCGGGTCCATCCTCCGGATCAGGTCGCTGACTTTTCCACCTAATGCGGCCGCGGGCAGGTCACGGCCAAGGGTGACCCAATACACCCGGCCTTTAAACCGGCGCAGTACCCGCGGGTCACACCCCACCAGCTCTGCCAGCGTGGTTTTCCCAAAGCCTCCTGCTCCGTGGATCGCCGTCGTTATCCCCGCCGACCCTCCGCGATGCAAGGCCGCTACCACCTGGCCTACTTCCATCGGGCGGCGTACCACCCAGAACTCCGGCTGGCGGATGGCCGGCGCCAGTGCCTTCAGTCCTCGCTCGTACCACCGCTGTGACTCCCACGCACCAAGTCCGGTCAGCGCCACGCCTGCCGTTGCTCCCACCGTCCAGCGCAGCGGATGCGCACCGACCCCCAGCACGACGAACCAGCCTGCAGTCCCCCCGGTCAGTACGTTCACTGCGACGGCCAGCACCGTCCCTGCGCAAGCTGTCGCCACGCCCACCACGGCCACCAGCCCCAGCCGCCAGCGCCGAATCATCGTCCCCCCTCCGCCAGATCACGCCAATCCAACCACCGGCCGAGTCCTGACCCGTCCACCTCGGACATTTCCCACGCATGGGCGGAGCCGACTAGTGGCGGAATGCCGCCTGCAGGCGTACCGATTTGCTGTGCACGCACAAACCGGTCATAACGGCTGAGCTGACACTAAACGGTTGCTCATGATCGGGAGAACAGGCTGCTGGATCCGGCGGAACTGGCTGTGGCGCTCTGGCCTTGATGTCGACAGCTGCCCGAACATGCAAGCACCGGTCGACCGGCCCACTCCGGCTACCGTCGCCCAGCTGCCGTTGCGTGGGGCGATTCGCCAGGCATGTACATGCCGATCATCGCCGGCGAACCGATTCTCCGAGATCAATCGTGACCGAGAAACCTTGGTCATGGTCGTCGGAACTTCACGGTGTGCTGTCTTGCGCCAGTTCCTTGAAGGCAGACCTGATTTCCTCGCGCGCTTGGCGCGCAGCCCGCTGCACCGCGTGTGCGCCGCGCTCGCCCACGACCGCGTGGCAACCCGGCACCGGGTCTGAGCAGGCAGGACATCACGGCGCTGATCGAAGAGATCACCGACATCATGGCCCTGCTGAGGGCGGCCAGGACCGCGAACAAGGCCGAGCTGTACGCGCGCCTTGGACTGCGGCTCACCTACAAGCCAGGCGCCAGAAAAGTAATCGCCCAGGCGACACCCGGGCGATCATGTACGAAAGGGTCGTGTCCGAGGGGGGACTTGAACCCCCATGCCCTTTTGGGGCACTAGCACCTCAAGCTAGCGCGTCTGCCTATTCCGCCACCCGGACGTGGCCAGGCACGGGTCGTCCCGCGCCGGGGTGCCTCACGATAGCAAACCTGGCCGGTCTCGGCGAAGGCGATCACCCACTCCACCCCACCCGCCGACCCGGCGACATGGGCGGATGCGACGATTACCAGGTGACCGACCACGCAGCCGCCACGCCCGCCACGATTGGCACGCCGACCGCGCAGGATGAAGTCGCCGCCCTCTGCAGCGACCTCATCAGGATCGACACCACCAACCCCGGTGACAACTCTGGCCCCGGCGAACGCGCCGCCGCCGAGCATGTCGCCGCGATCCTGGCCGGCGCGGGCCTCGAGCCAACCATCCTCGAGTCCGACCCCACCCGCGCCAGCGTGGTCGCCCGCTGGGAAGGCACCGACCCCGCAAGACCCGCCCTCCTCATCCACGGTCACCTCGACGTCGTCCCCGCCGACGCAGCCGACTGGCAGATCCACCCCTTCTCCGGCGAGATAAAGGACGGCTGCGTCTGGGGCCGCGGCGCCGTCGACATGAAGGACATGGACGCGATGATGCTGGCCGTCCTGCGCCAGCGCACCCGCGAAGGCCGAAGGCCGCCACGCGACGTCGTCCTCGTCTTCCCCGCCGACGAGGAGGCCGGCGGCAAGTACGGCGCCCGCTTCCTGGTGGACGAGCACAGGGACCTCTTCGAGGGCGTCACCGAGGCCATCGGCGAAGTCGGCGGGTTCAGCACAACCATCGGCGGCCGCCGCCTCTACCCCCTGCAGACCGCGGAAAAGGGCATGGCCTGGATGCGCCTCACCGCGCAGGGCACGGCCGGCCACGGCTCCATGCTCCACGCCGACAACGCCGTCACAGAACTCGCGGAAACCGTCGCCCGCATCGGCCGCCACGAGTGGCCCATCCGCCTCACCCCCGCCGTCAGGGCCTTCCTCGCCGAAGCCGCCGAAGCCCTCGGCGTCGAGTTCACCCCCGAATCAGCCCGCGACGTCCTCGCCAAGCTCGGCCCCATCACACGGATGGTCGGCGCCACCCTCACCAACACGGTGAACCCGTCAGTCCTCAAAGCCGGCTACAAGGTCAACGTCGTCCCCCAGCACGCCCAGGCCCAGCTCGACGGCCGCTTCCTGCCCGGCCACGAGGACGAGTTCCTGGCCGAGGTCGACAGCCTGCTCTCCGGCGGCGTCCGCCGCGAGTTCATCCACCATGACATCGCCGTCGAGACCAGCTTCGACGGCGCCCTCTGCGACGCGATGACCGGCGCCCTCCTCGCGGAGGACCCCGACGCCCGCGTCGTCCCCTACTGCCTCTCCGCCGGCACCGACGCCAAGTCCTTCAGCCGCCTCGGTATCCGCTGCTTCGGCTTCACCCCGCTGCAGCTCCCCGCGGACCTGGACTTCTCTGGCATGTTCCACGGGATCGACGAGCGCGTCCCGGTCGACGCCCTGCGGTTCGGGGTCAGGGTGCTGGACCGCTTCCTCGACCTCTGCTAGCTAAAAGGTATTCCCACCAGGATTGATTACGGTGGGTTCCGCGCGGGCCCCCGCCACGACGCCGCTCACACCACGGCGCCGGCCAGTGAAGGCCGGTCGTTACCGGAAGGTCAGCACCGGCCTGATCACCGGACGGCGCAGGGTCGCCTTGCGGCTGCCGTCGGCGTACAGGTTCATCCTGGCCAGCTCCCAATCGCCGTATTCGGCATGATCCGTCAGGATCTGGCGCGCAGTATCTCTCGACGTGCCGCGTGGCAAGTAGAGGACAAGGTAGGAGTACTGCACCATCATCCTCATTGTGCGCAGGCGGAGCCGTTGTTCAACATCCGTTGGGAAAAAGGTCGCCATCGGCCGGGAACAGCCAGACCGCCACCGTGAGTTGATAGCTGAGGACGGGGAGTCGCAGGACCACCGTTCGCCTTCTGGGCTGCGCCCGGGGACGTGACGGGGCCTGATATCGCGCCGGCCGAGCGGCTAGTCCGCCCGATGCCTGTCGCTGGCCTGCGGTAGCCTCCAGGGCGTCCCGCGGATGTGAGGGTGAGAACGTGGCAGCACGAACGGCAGCCAGGACGACGAGACGCGCGAGCACCGGCGATACCGCCGATGGTGCCCGGCGCCGGCTTGTCATCGTCGAGTCGCCGGCTAAGGCGCGCACGATTGCCGGCTACCTCGGCCAGGGCTATGTGGTCGAGTCCAGCATCGGCCACATCCGCGACATGCCCGACAAGGCTGCCGAGATCCCGGCCAAGTACCGCAACGAGCCGTGGGCCCGCCTCGGGGTCAACGTGGACCACGACTTCGAGCCCCTCTACGTCGTCAACACCGACAAGAAGCAGCAGGTCGCCAAGCTCAAGACGCTTCTCAAGGACGCCGACGAACTCCTGCTGGCCACTGATGAGGACCGCGAGGGCGAGGCCATCGCCTGGCACCTGCTGGAGGAGCTCAAGCCCAAGGTGCCGGCCCACCGGATGGTGTTCCACGAGATCACCCCCGAGGCCATCGCCCAGGCCGTGGCCAACCCCAGGGACATGGACGAGGGCCTGGTCGACGCGTACCAGACCCGCCGGGTGCTGGACCGCCTCTACGGCTACGAGGTCTCCCCGGTGCTGTGGAAGAAGGTCATGCCGAAGCTGTCGGCGGGCCGGGTCCAGTCCGTCGCGATCCGCCTGGTGGTCGACCGGGAGCGGGAGCGGATCGCGTTCACCGGCGCCCAGTACTGGGACCTGGAGGCCGAGTTCGCGCCGCAGGACCAGGCCAAGGCCGCCGAGGTCGCCTCGTTCGGCGCCACCCTGGTCAGCGTCGACGGCAAGCGGGTCGCCCAGGGCCGCGACTTCGGCTCGAACGGCCAGCTGAAGACCGCGGACCTGCTGCACCTCGACGGCGCCGCGGCCGGCGCGCTGGCCGCCCGCCTGGACGGCGCGGCGTTCACCGTCGGCTCGGTGGAGCGCAAGCCCTACCGGCGCTCCCCGTACGCCCCGTTCCGCACGACCACGCTGCAGCAGGAAGCCTCCCGCAAGCTCGGCTTCTCGGCCAAGTACGCGATGCAGATCGCCCAGCGGCTGTACGAGAACGGCCACATCACGTATATGCGGACCGACTCGGTCACGCTGTCCCAGACCGCGATCGCGGCGGCCCGCGCCCAGGCCCGCGAGCTGTACGGGGCCGGCTACGTGCCGGACGCGCCGCGCACCTACACCAGCAAGGTCAAGAGCGCCCAGGAGGCGCACGAGGCGATCCGCCCCGCCGGGGACCGGTTCCGCACGCCCGCCCAGGCCGGCCTGTCCGGCGACGAGCTGCGCCTCTACGACCTGGTCTGGAAGCGCACGGTGGCCTCCCAGATGAAGGACGCGACCGGCGAGTCGGTCTCGGTCCGGGTCCTGGGTGACGCCGCGGCCGCCGCCGAAGGCCCCGCGGTGCGCGCCGAGTTCGCCGCCTCCGGCAAGGTCATCGGCTTCTACGGGTTCCTCAAGGCGTACGTCGAGGGCTCCGACGACCCGGACGCCGAGCTGGACGACAACCAGCGCCGCCTGCCGCCGCTGGCCGAGCGCGACCCGCTGACCGCGCTGCAGCTCGCCCCGGCCGAGCACGCCACCCGGCCGCCGGCCAGGTACACCGAGGCGTCGCTGATCAAGGAGCTGGAAGACCGGGAGATCGGCCGGCCGTCCACCTACGCCTCGATCATCGGCACGATCCTGGATCGCGGCTACGTGTTCAAGAAGGGCACCGCGCTGGTCCCCTCGTTCGTCGCGTTCGCCGTCGTCACCCTGCTGGAACGGCACTTCGCCCAGCTGGTCGACTACGACTTCACCGCCCGGATGGAGGGCGCGCTGGACCAGATCGCCCGCGGCGACGCCGACCGGGTGCCCTGGCTGCGCCGCTTCTACTTCGGCGGCGACGACACCGAGGGCCTCAAGGAACTGGTCAGCGACCTGGGCGACATCGACGCCCGGGACGTCAGCTCGTTCCCGCTGGCGGGCACCGACATCGTGATCCGGGTCGGCCGCTACGGCCCCTACCTGGAGCGGGACGGCCAGCGGGTGAACGTGCCCGAGGGCACCGCGCCGGACGAGCTGACCCCCGAGCTGGCCGCGGAGCTGCTGTCCCGGCCCAGCGGGGACACCGAGCTGGGCACCGACCCGGCCACCGGCCGGATGATCGTGGCCAAGGCGGGCCGGTTCGGCCCGTACGTCACCGAGGTGCTCGGCGACGACGCCCCGGCCTCGGCCAAGCCCCGGTCCGCCTCGCTGCTCAAGTCGATGGAGCTGGACAGCATCACGCTGGACGACGCGCTGAAGCTGCTCACGCTGCCGCGCACGCTCGGCGAGCTGGACGGCGAGCCGGTCACCGTGCAGAACGGCCGCTACGGCCCGTACGTGAAGAAGGGCACCGACAGCCGGTCGCTGGACAGCGAGGACCAGCTGTTCACGCTCACGCTGGCCGAGGCCAAGGACCTGTTCGCGCAGCCCAAGCCCCGCGGCCGGGCGGCCCGGGCGGCCGCCGCGCCGCCGCTGCGCGAGCTGGGCGAGGACCCGAACACCAAGAAGCCCATCGTGCTGAAGGAAGGCCGCTGGGGCCCGTACGCCACGGACGGCGAGACCAACGCCTCGCTGCGCAAGGGCGACGACGTCACCACGATCACCCTGCAGCGCGCCGCCGAGCTGCTGGCCGAGCGCCGCGCCGCCGGGTCATCCGCCCCGCGCCGCCGGGCCGCCGGCACCGCCACCCGGGCCAAGACCGCCGCCAAAACCACCAGAACCGCTAAGCCGGCGGGCAAGGCGAAGGCCGCTACCACCCGCAAGAGCAGCAAGGCCAGCCCGGCCGGCCAGGGCTAACCAGGCGGCTGCCCAGTGGCTGCGTCGCCTGCCCGGCCCGTTCACCTTTCAGCCGATACGCTGACGCCGTGAACATTAGAGCCCCGGCCGGGCGCAGCAGCCGGGGGAACGTGCTGTCCATCCGCCCGTTCCGGCGGTTGTGGATCGCGACGTCGCTGTCCAGCCTCGGGGACTGGCTCAGCCTGCTGGCGCTGACCACGCTGGCCGCCGCGCTGACCGGCAGCCAGGGCCCGGCCGCGCAGGGCGCCGCGGTCGGCGGGGTGTGGCTGACCTCGCTGCTGCCCGCCCTGATCCTCGGCCCGCTGGCGGGCGCGGTAGCGGACAAGTTCGACCGCCGGATGAACATGATCGTCGGCGACGTCGTCCGCGCCGTGCTGTACCTGTCCATCCCGCTGAACCTGACCCTCGGCCTGGTCAACAACCTGACCTGGATGTACCTGGCGCAGTTCCTGGCCTCCTGCGCGTCGCTGTTCTGGACGCCGGCCAAGGACGCCTCGGTGCCCAACCTGGTCGCGCCCGACCAGCTGGAAGAGGCCAACCAGCTCGGCCTGCTCACCACGTTCGGCACCGCGCCGGTCGCCGCGGCCCTGTTCATCGTGCTGGCCTGGGTCAGCAGGGCCCTCGGCACCGCCGCGGACTACTTCACCAACGCCGCTAACGGCCAGGTCAACCTGGCCCTGTACTTCAACGCCGCGACGTTCGCGGTGTCCGCGGTCACCATCTACTCGATCCGGGAGATCGCCAGCCGGACCGTCAGCGAGCGGATCTCCGCGCCGTCCGTGCTGAAGGCCATCTGGGAGGGATGGCGGTTCATCGGCCGCACCCAGGTGGTTCGCGGCCTGGTCATCGGGATGGTGGGCGCCTTCGCGGCGGCCGGCGTGGTGGTGGGCGTGGGCCAGCCCTATATCCAGAACACGCTGCAGGGCGGCCCGGCCGGCTGGGGTGTGGTGTTCGCGACGATCTTCGTCGGGCTGGCCGCGGGCATGTTCCTCGGCCTGCGGATCCTGCGCGGGTTCAGCCGCCGCCGGCTGTTCGGCCTGTCCATCGCCGCGGCCGCGCTGCCGCTCGTGCTGATCGGGCTGATCCCGAACCTGGCCGTGGTCACCGCGCTGGTTCTCCTCCTCGGCGGCTGCGCGGGCATCGCCTACGTCACCGGCTACACGATCGTCGGCCTCGAGGTGGACGACGACACCCGCGGCCGGACGTTCGCGTTCCTGCAGTCCGCCATCCGCGTGATCATGTTCACCGTCATCCCGGTCGCGGCGTTCCTGGCCGCCGTGTTCACCGAGGCGGTGCACAGCCTGACCGGCTCGGCCACGATCCGCGTCGGCAACATCAGCTACCTCGGCGTCGGCTTCAACCTCGTGCTGCTGCTCGCCGCCGTGGTGGCCCTGCTGCTCGGCGTCATCTCCTACCGGCAGATGGACGACCGCCGCGGCGTGCCGCTGCTGGCCGACCTGAACTCGGTGCTGCGCGGCGAGGACTTCCGGCCGGTGCCCGGCCAGCCCGCCGCCGACGCGCAGGCCCCCGAGCCGGTCCGCCGTGGCCTGCTGCTGGCCCTGGAGGGCGGCGAGGGCGCGGGCAAGTCCACCCAGGCCAGGCTGCTCGCGATCTGGCTCCGCGACCAGGGCTTCGACGTGGTCGCCACGCACGAGCCCGGGGCCACGAAGATCGGCATGCGGCTGCGGGCGCTGCTCCTCGATACCGCGCACACCGGGCTTTCGAGGCGGGCCGAGACGTTGCTGTACGCCGCCGATCGCGCGGAGCACATCGCCTCGGTCATCGCCCCCGCGCTGGAACGCGGCGGCATCGTCGTCACCGACCGGTACGTGGACTCGTCCCTGGCCTACCAGGGCGCGGGCCGGCGCCTCCCGGTCGAGGACATCGCCCGGCTGAACGACTGGGCGACCGGCGGGATCCGCCCGGACCTGACCATCATCCTGGACCTGCCGCCCGAGGCCGGGCTGCGCCGCCGGGAACGGTCCGCGGACCGGCTGGAAGCCGAGCCGGCCGAGTTCCACGAGCGGGTCAGGGGCGGGTTCCTGAAGCTGGCCGCCGAGGGCGGCCCCGACCGCTACCTGGTGCTCGACGCCACCCGGCCGGCCAGCGAGCTCAGCCGGGCCATCCAGGAGCGGGTCAGGGAGATGCTGCCCGACCCGGTGCCGCTGACCGCCGAGGAAATCACCGGCAGCATGCCGGCGATCCGCGAATGACCGGTAACCCGGCAACGACGGGCGGGCCGGACGTGCCCGTGCCTGATGTTCCTGTGCCTGATGTTCCTGTGCCCGATGTTTTTGGCAGGCTGGCCGGCCAGGAGCAGGTGGTCGCCCAGCTCCGGGCCGCGGCCGCCGCCGGTCCTGGCGGGACCGGGCACGCCTGGCTGTTCACCGGGCCGCCGGGGTCCGGCCGGTCCACCGCCGCCCGGGCCTTCGCCGCCGCCGTGCTGTGCGAAAACGGCGGCTGCGGCCACTGCCCGTCCTGCCGTCAGGTCGCCGCGGGCACGCACGCGGACCTGCTGCTGGTCCAGCCGGACGGGCTGTCCTACGGCGTGAAGCAGACCCGGGACCTGGTGCTCCGCGCGGCCACCGCGCCGGTCTACGGCCGGTTCCGGGTGGTGCTGTTCGAAGACGCCGACCGGGCCACCGAGCAGGCCGCGAACGCGCTGCTCAAGGCCATCGAGGAACCCGCGCCGCGGACGATCTGGCTGCTCTGCGCGCCGTCCGCGGCGGACCTGCCGGTGACGATCAGGTCCCGGTGCCGGCTGGTCACGCTGCGGATCCCGCCCGCCCAGGCGGTCGCCGAGGTGCTGGCCGCCGAGGGCGTGCCGCAGGACCAGGCTCTGCTGGCCGCACGGGCCGCGCAGGGCCACATCGGCCGGGCCCGGCGGCTGGCCACCGACCCCGACGCCGCGGCCCGGCGTGCCGAGGTGCTCCGCCTGCCGTCCCGGGCCACGTCACTCGGCCCGGCGCTGGCCGCGGCCGCGTCCCTGGTGAAGGCGGCCGAGGCGGAGGCCGCCGCGGTCAGCGAGGAACTCGACGTGCCCGAGCGCGAGGCGCTCCGCAAGGCGTTCGGCGAGGGCTCGACCGGTAAGGGCGTGGCCGCCGCGCTGCGCGGCGGGGCCGGGGCGCTGAAGGAGCTGGAGGACCGGCAGAAGTCCCGGGCGACCCGGCACAAGCGCGACTCGCTCGACCGGGCCCTGCTCGACCTGGCCAGCTTCTACCGGGACGTGCTCACCCTGCAGCTCGGCGCCGGGGTGGACCTGGCCAACGCCGCCCTCGCGGCCGAACTGGAGCAGCAGGCCGCAGCCGGCCCGCCGGAGGCCACCGTGCGCAAGCTGGAGGCCATCATGGCCTGCCGGGTCCGGCTGGAGGGCAACGTCGCCCCGCTGCTGGCCGTCGAGGAAATGGCCATCGCCCTGGCTGCCGTATAACGGTAAATCCCAAGCAGCAATCGGCGGGCTCGTGCGTATGAAGGACATGAGCTACCCGCTACCGGCCGCGGGCGCCGTCCCGGCCGCCAGCAGCCGCCACGCGGTGACGCTGCTGTTCCGGGAGAGACACGCCGAGCTGGTCCGGCTGGCCGTGCTGCTGCTCGGCAGCCGTCCCGCGGCCGAGGACGTCGTCCAGGACGTGTTCACCCGGCTGTGCACCCGTGACTACCTGGCCATCGGCGGCAACCCGCTCGCCTACGTCCGCACCGCGGTGGTCAACGGCTGCCGCAGCGCGCTAAGACGGACCTCGGCGGCGGGCCGGGCCGGGGAGCGGCAGAACCTGCTCGCCCCGGTGGCCGCCGGATCCGCCGAGGACGAGGTGCTGCTGGCCGAGGACCGCCGGCAGGTGATCGCCGCGCTCCAGGCCCTGCCCGCCCGGCGGCGCGAGGTGCTCGTGCTGCGCTACTGGCTCGGGCTGACCGACACCGAGATCGCCGAGGTGCTCGGCATCAGCCGGGCCACGGTCAGCTCCACCGCCGCCCGCGCGCTCGCCGTGCTGGCCCGCCACCTCGGGGAGGACTCATGACCAGGACCGAGGACCGGCTGGCCGACGCGCTCGGCGCGGTCGCCGGCGCCGTGCCCGCGGAGACCCTGCGGCCGCTGGTGGCGCCATCCCCGCGCCGGGCGCGGCCCGCCTGGCTCGCCCCGGCCGCCGCCGCGGCCAGCATCGTGGTGCTGGCCGGGCTGGTCGCCACGGGGACGGCCGTGTTCGGGACCGGGGCCGGGAAGCGCGCCGCGCCGCCGCCGCCGGTGCCCGCCGCGGCGCGGGCCGCGGTGCCGCGCTACTACCTGGAGGCCGATCTGGACCGGCGGATCACCGTGCGGTCCACCGCGACCAGCCGGGTCACCTCCACGCTGCCGATCCGTGGGCCGCTGCCGATCGGCCTGGGCGCGGTCGCCTCGGCCGGTCACGGGCTGTTCTTCGCCGCCGGGGTCTCGCTGCCGGCGGGCAAGGTCGAGCGGGTGTGGGAGCTGAAGCTGAACGCCGCGGGCCGGGTCGCCTACATGATCCCGGTCCACGGCGGATGGCTGGCGCCCGGCCAGGTGGCCGACGGGATGGCCGCCTCGCCCGGCGGGGACCGTGTGGCGGTCAGCATCACGACCGTGCGGCACGGCAACCCGTCCGGGTCCGACCGGATCATCGTGATCGACACGAAGACCGGCGCGCGGACCGTGTGGAGCGGCGGCACCCGCGACCACGGCCGGAACGGCCTGTTCGGCGTGGCCAGCATGTCCTGGACCGGCGACGGCCAGCGGCTGGCCGTGCTGGGCCAGTGGTGCCCGGGGTCCGGCGGCCCGAGCAATTACGCGGAGACGAACATCTTCTGCCAGGGCAGCAGCGGCCAGGCGCACCGGATCGCGGAGGCCTGGCTGATCCGCCCGGCCGGCGGGGGCGGCCTGCTGTCCCGCGGGCAGCTGCTGCTCCGCCAGTCGGACCGCTATCCCTACCTGGCCCAGGCGCTGATCAGCCCGGACGGCCGGGTCCTGACCGCGATGGTGCTGACCGGCCCGGTGGTGGGCCAGAACCCCGGCGGGGACGGCATCGTCCCGGACAACATGACCATCCGGCAGATCGCCGTGCCGAGCGGCCGCCCGCTCGGCGTGCTGTACCGGCGGCACCTGGGCTCGACCTTCGAGACCGGCGCGAGCCCGGACTTCCTGGGCCTGACCGGGGACAGCACGCGGCAGCACTGGATCGTCATCGCCGAGCTGGGGCACGACCCGTTCAACGGCTGGCTGTACCGGGGGCGGCTGGTCCCGCTGATCAACGTCACCGGGCTGAATGACCCCGGCTTCGAGGCCTGGTGACAGGTCCCGGGTGATGGCGTTCGTAACCGGGCCGTAATGTGGGGGTCATGGGCATGATGATGGCCGTGGCCTTCCAGCGGAACGGCCGGCTGTACTACCTCGACCCGGGGCCGTACTCGCCGGCCGTCGGCGACCGCGTGCTCGTGCCCACCGATTCCGGGCCTGAAGTGGCCGAATGCATCTGGGCGCCGCAGTGGGTCAGCGACGAGATCGACGGCCTGCCGGTGTGCGCCGGGCTGGCCACCGACGAGCACCTGACCAGGGACGAGGCCAACCGGGCCCGCCGGGCCGAGGGCCGGGTCGTGGCCCGGCGGCTGATCCGCGAGCACGGGCTGCCGATGAAGGTCATCGCCACCGACTACGTGGACACCGGGAACGTGCTGACCGTGTACTTCAGCGCGCCGCACCGGGTCGACTTCCGGGCCCTGGTCCGCGACCTGGCCGCCCGGCTGCGGGTCAGGGTCGAGCTGCGGCAGATCGGCCCGCGCGACGAGGCCCGGCTGCAGGGCGGCATCGGCCCGTGCGGCCGGGACACCTGCTGCTCCACGTTCCTCAAGGACTTCGAGCCGGTCTCGGTGCGGATGGCCAAGGACCAGCAGCTGCCGGTCAACCCGCTGCGCATCGCCGGGGCGTGCGGCCGGCTGATGTGCTGCCTGAAGTACGAGCACCCGCTCTACCAGGACTTCCGTGAGAACGCACCCAAGATCGGCGCCAGCGTGGACACGCCGGACGGCCCCGGCCAGGTGGTCGGCCACAGCGTCCCGGCCGACTCCGTCGTGGTGCGGCTGTCCGCGGACGGCCGGCGCACCGCATGCTCGCGGGCCAGCGTCTGCGGCTCCCGTAAGGCCTACGAGGCCACCTACGGCCCAGGGCCCACCGGCTGCGGCTAACCGGTAGACTCCTGGGGCTGCCGTCCCCCACGGTCCGGCGCGCCGCCTTAGCTCAGTCGGCAGAGCGATTCACTCGTAATGAATAGGTCATCGGTTCGATTCCGATAGGCGGCTCCACCCGTACCACCAGGTCAACGGCCCGCATCCCGCAGCAGCCGGGCGAGCCGGCGCCCAGCTCGGCGATTGCGTGCCACTTCCGTGCCACATCAGCGAGGCTCCGCCTGCTGTCCGGGCTGCTCGTGTCGCGCCTGCTGAGCCATGTCGCTGACAGCGCGGCGATGGCCCGGAAGGCCATTGCAGCCGCGCTGGGCGTGACCATCCTCCACCTGACCAGCGAGAATGCCCGTCCGTTCTTAAGGATCGTGGTCTCTCGTAGCAGTTCCCCCGAACAGAGCCCGCCCGGGCGTGGCCGCGGCGTCCTGGGCGAGCTCGGCCTGGCTGCCCGGCAGGGCGGCAGACCGCTAATTTGACCTTGACCCTGGGGGAAGCCGCACAGTCTGGGGAGCCGGGCGTCGGCCCGGCACGAGGGAGCCGTCCGTGGACCTGATGAGCATCGGTGAGTTCGCCAGGCTGTCCCGCCTGTCGGCGAAGGCGCTGCGCCTGTATGACGAGCTGGAACTGCTGCCGCCCGCCCAGGTCGATCCGGACTCTGGTTACCGCTGGTATGCCGCCGGTCAGCTGGACAACGCTCGGCTGGTCGCGTCGCTGCGCCAGATCGGAGTGCCGCTGGCGCAGATCCAGCTGATCCTCAGCCTGGAGCCGGAGGCCGCTGCGGCGCAAGTCGGCGCTTACTGGTCAAGGGCTGAGGCCGATCATGCTGCCCGCCGGGACCTGGCCGGCTACCTCATTGACCGCCTGACTGGAAAGAGGAACGTCATGTACGAGGTCGCCGTCCGCGATATCCCCGCCCGCAGCCTGCTCTGCCTGCTGCGGCATGCCAGCAGTGAGCAGGAAGTCTGGGCTATGGGTAAGGAGGTCATCGGCATGCTCAAGGCCCAGCCGGTGCCGGTGCCCCGGATCGAAGGAGTCGCCGGGGCCGCGTTCCTGATCTACTACGGGGAGGTGAACCAGGACAGCGACGGCCCGGTGGAGTTCTGCTGGCCGGTGCCGCAGGACCTGGCCGGCCAGCTCGCCGCCAGTTTCCCCGGACTCACGCTGCGCACCGAGCCTGCGCACCAGGAGGCCTACATTCACGTGGACCAGGACCTGCCGGCGGCGCAGTGGCAAGCCGTCTCGGACTCGGGCGGCGCCTGGCTGGCCGAGCAGCAGCGGCAGCCCAGTGACCTGGGCCTGCGCGTTACCCTCCTGGCTACCACCGCGCCAGTGACCGACGCCAGCAG
Source organism: uncultured Actinomycetes bacterium (assembly GCA_963770375.1). GTDB lineage: Bacteria > Actinomycetota > Actinomycetes > Streptosporangiales > Streptosporangiaceae > DASVBE01. The sequence continues at coordinate 38,116 of CAVYPM010000025.1, forward strand.
GCGCGGCGGCAGCGACTACGCCCTCCCGCTGCGCGACCGGGCCGGCGCCGCATGAAGACCAGAGGCGTGATCTATGACGCGGGGACTGACGGTCAGCGGCGGTACGTGCGCGCTGCCGGCGATCCGGACACGGAGGGGTACATGACCAGGCTCTTCCCCGGTGCCTATCCGGAGTACCAGCAGTCCACGAAAATGCTGATCCCCTCTATCTTCTGAGGACGCGCGGCGCGTGCTGGCGCCGCCGGAAGTTGCCGTGATGCAGCGGCCCGCGGCCTTCGGCGGCCCGAAATGGTATCTATCCAATATGTGGCTGATCTGCTATTTCTTGTATTTATTGCAGGGCTTGCTGGGTCTTCAGATCAGGGGAAACCGCGGTCTTAAGCGTCTGCATGTAGTCAGGAACATGGACAGACCAGGGGGGAACATGACAGGCGCAATCTCGGCTCGCATCCGGCGGGCCGTTCTGGTGGCTGCCGCTGCCACCGCGCTCGCCGCGGGACTACTCGCGGCGCCGGCCGGTGCGGCCGGTCCGCAGCGCACTGCGGCCAAGGCGGCTGCCAATCCGAACCCGTCCAACCCGTTGGCCAACATCACGTGGGGCAACTACAACAATTCCCTGGACCCGGTGTTCAATGCCTACGACAAGGCGACGGGCAACGACAAGAAACTGCTGGGCAAGATCGCCTTCAAGCCGCGGGTGCGCTGGTTCGGCTCCTGGGTCGCGGACAACCAGATCAACTCGGTCCTGCGCAAGTACATCGATAACGTGACCGGCGGCAAGCCGAACGTGCTCGTCCAGATGGCGATCTTCCGGCTCGTCCCGTGGGAGGGCGAGGCCACCAAGCGGCTGCCCACCAAGGCCGAGATCGCGAGCTACAAGCTCTGGATCAACAATGCGGCGCAGGCCATCGGCAACACGCACGTCGCGATGATCCTGCAGCCCGACCTCCCGATCGCCCTCAAGGTGCCGCACCACTCGCACTGGGCCCAGAATCTGGTGCGCTACGCCGCCCTCCAGTTCGGCAAGCTCAAGAACACCGCCGTCTACATCGACGTGGGCGCGGCCGACTGGCCGACCGTGGCGCAGGCCGTGAGCCTGCTCAAGGCCTCCGGCCAGAGCGCCGCGCGCGGCTTCGCCCTCGACGCGACGCACTACGACTCGACCGCGTCCGAGATCGCCTACGGGAGCAAGGTCGTGGCCGCGCTCAACCGGGCCGGCGTCCGCAACAAGCACTTCGTCATCGACACCGCCGACAACGGCAAGCCGTTCACGTACCTGCAGTACTTCGCCAAGCACCCCGGCGGCGATTTCGACAACGCCCAGACCTGCACGAGCAAGACCGGGACCCGGTGCGTGACCCTGGGCATCCCGCCGACGAACCAGGTGGGCCTGGCCAAGTGGCACCTGCCGGCCAAGGACGTGCCGCTGGCGAAGAAGAACTGCGACGGCTATCTCTGGTTCGGGCGTCCGTGGCTGTTCAACCAGGCCAGCTCAGTTCGTGATGTCCCGGGCGCTGGCCGTGGCTCGCACCACCCCGTTCTAGTCACGACCCGGGCGGCCCGGCCTCCTCCGGGCGTCTCGCCGTCGGCAGGCACGTACTCTGGCCGATCGGTGACCTCGAGGACAGCAAGCCCTACGATCGTCGGACACGGTGCCGCCGACGCAGGCTCACCGGTCGCGCCCGCCGACCGCGGGAACCGCCGTCGGGCTCGCATCCGCTCGGACCGACGACACGACGACCTCGCCGAGCTCCAGCACCTGACGGTCCGAGCGTGCCAACGGGCAACGATTCGATGGCGATAGGCCGACCGTCAAGCACGTCTACCTCCGTGTCGCGAGGGCGAGAGCCGCCACCCAGCTCGACTCCTCTGGGCCGTCGACGGCGTGCGTGCACCGGCACGGAGCCGTGACCTCACCTGACCGCACGCGTTCGCGGCTCCGGCCGTGTCGACCAGAAGGTCGTTATCCCGGCCGCCTCGGCCGCGTTCGAGAACGTCTTGAGATGGTTCAGCCACATTTTGGCCGTACAAGGATCCACAGCAACGGAAGAACAATGCCGAGCAGTGGAAAGGCCATCACCCGGTGGCGGGTGAGGGGCCTTTCGCGTGGGCGAGGCGGGCGGTCAGGAGGCGGGATCGACGGTGGGGCCGACCGGGTCGGTGAGCGTGAACAGCTGGCTGTCCGGCACCTGGCCGCCGGAGAAGTTTTCCTGCTCCAGGAACAGCTCGTTGGCCGGGCCCGTCGTGCCCGGCTTCAGCGTGAGCACCAGCGGGTTGGAAATCGACGTGTCGGCGGCGAACTCCAGCGGGAAGTAGACCAGCGGCTTGTCCCTGCCGGGGACGGTCACGGTGACCTGGGCGGCGAGGTCGGCGATCCAGAACGAGCGGGGCGAGCCGCAGCGCTCCAGGCGGGCCTTGAAGCCCAGCGTGGCCGACATGGCGCCGACGCAGAACCCGGACTCGTTGCCGTTCGGCGCGAACTGCCCCTGGTACACCGGGTACGTCGGCGCGAAGTTGAGGCACGCGTACGAGGTGGCGTCCAGCGCGTTCGCGCCGCTGGCGCCGCACAGCTGGCCGAGCGTGCCGGCCTTGGTGATGATGAAGTCCTCGTTGACCCGCGTGTCGCTGGCCTGCCGCAGGTTGATCTTGCGGCCCTGGTACAGCGACGGCGGGACCACGCCCCAGCCGCTGGCGTTCTGGATGAAGTCAGGCCCGTTGCCCTGGTTGAGCATCAGGTTCGAGATGTTCGTGCAGGGCATCGTGCTGTTGTTGCAGACGATGGTCTCGGCCGGCTTGAAGCGGGGGGTGCTGGCGGAGGCGGCCGTCGCGCCGGCCAGCCCCAGGGTGCTCACAGCCACCAACGTGGCCAGCACGCAGACGGAACGGGTACGCATGGGTGGTCTCTCCCTGGGGTCCCTGGCGGCACCATCGGGTGGCCTGGGGGGCCAGCCGCGATAACGTCATCATGAACGGAGCTGGCTAAACGGCCATTTGATACAAGCTTGGCGATCTATGCAGATAGCACTCAGCTCGACCTGAACTTCAGCTAGCCCCGAACTCAGTTAACCCGAACTCAGCCAGCGCTGAGACCGCCATCAGGAGCGGGCCGGGGAAAGGCAAGAGCCCCGCTTGCGCAAGCAGGGCCCTTGTCCCACCCACAGCAGGGGGGTGGGATCACCTGAGCCTCAGCAACACCGCGTGACGGCGGGGCATTCCGCCCCCGGCGGTGAGTTCCGGCCGCCGGGTCAGCCGAGGTCGTGGACCATCCAGATGTTGGGCTCCCAGTACTCACCGGTGCCGTCCGCAACCGTCAGCGGAGCCAGGCCACCGGGGAACGTGAACGTGCCGGGCTCGGGGAACAGCATCCCGGTCCACTCCTCCCAGTCGGCGACCGGCGCGATGATCTCCATCGACCGGGGCTCGGGGCGCAGGATGGTGGCGCCGAGCCGGGCGTGCACCCGCACCCACGGGTCGAACGGGAGGCCGTCAGGCCGCTTCCAGGTGGCGTAACGGTCAATCGGGGTGATCGGGTAGCGGTCCTTCCAGTTGGGCCGGACCGGGGCGATCAGCGGCCCGAGACCGGCCGCCCGCGCCGCCGCGGCCATGGCCTGGATGACCAGGCTGCTCAGGCCCTGCCCCTGGCGGTCCCTGGCGACCTCGGCGGCCAGCGCGGAGACCGCCGTCGGAGCCGCCTCCTCGGTGACCGCGCGCAGGCCCGCCGCGTCGATGCCCGCGGGAAGGTCGGCCAGGGTGCCGTCCCAGCGGAGCGGGATCGACCGGCCCCGGCCGACGACCTCGCCGGTTTCCGGGTCGCAGATCAGCACCTGGAACCGGGCGAACCTCTGGCGCAGCTCGCCGAAGTACGCGCCGGTCTGGTTGCCGTGCATGTTGTACTCGGGCCACAGGCCGGCGGACAGGTCGCTGGCCTCGTCCCACAGATCCGGCCGCTGCTCGAGCGTGAAGGCGTGCCACGGCGAGCCGGGCAGGAGAGTCGGTCCGTCCACCGCGCCAGTATCCCGGCGACCCCCGTCGCGCTCGACTGGTTTTCGGCCGGCCCTGCGGCCGCCGGCCCGCCCCGGTTAGCCCCGCAGCAGGAGATGCGGCTGCGGGGCGGCGGCAATGGCGTGGCGGAGCCGCAGCTCGGCCGCGCGGGCGCGCTGCTCGGCCCGCTGCGCCCGCCGGGCGGCCCGGGCGAACCTGGCAACCTGCCGGCAGGTCCGCCGCTGGCTGGACTCCGCGAGCAGGTCCTGACGGTGCGCGCGGCTGTATTCCTGGGAAAGATATGGGTTCATCACTGTCTGTCTCTTGGTGTAGTTCAGGTGGTTCCTGGTCAGACCCGAGTCTCAGCGACCGCCCCCGGCCACCGCTATACGACGTAAGACCCTCAGCCGACCTGCGGATGGATGAACCACGGCCGCACCGGCCCCGTTAAACGTCTGGAGCCATGGTGCACCCGCTAGCAAGGGTGCCAAAGGTACGGGAGTGGTAATGGGAACGCCGGTTCAGGCCGGGGAGCCGGAAGTGGTGGCGCCGGCGAAGATCGCCGGCCGGGAGCGGGCCGGCCTCCCCGTGTACAGCCGCACCGCCGCCGTCACCCGCGTCTTCCCCAGGCACGTCGCGGTCTAGCCGCAGCAGCACCCCATGGCCCCGTGCCCCGGGCCATCCGTCCGCACTAATTGTCTAGACGTATCCACGGCCTGACCCTGCCCGGTCAGCCCGCAGCACAGTGAGGTGAGCATGACGCCGGCGATTCTGGCCGGGCACGACGAGCTGGTGACCCTGGCCGAGCTGGTCAGCCGGAACCGGCAGGACATCCCGGCGCGCGGGGTGCCGGTCTCGCTGCTGGCCGACGTCATGCGGCAGGTCGGCTGCCACCGGCTGATCGTTGTCGGGTACGACCCTGGCCACGAGGAGACCTGGTTCCGGCAGGGCATCCTGGGCGACGGCTGGCCGGAGCGCCCGGTCCGTACGCTGCTGGACGACATGCTCGGCCTGGTGCACTGGGCGCCCAAGTGGGGCTGCCCGGCCTGCCGCTACCCCGGCCGCGACGAGCCGCGCGAGGTCACCGCGGTCTCGGACTACTACCCGGCCTGGCAGTGGCACGAGACCGCGGCCTACCGCGAGGTGTACCGGCCGCTGGGCCTCGAGCACCAGATCTCGCTGAGCCTGGCCAGCGCGCCGGGAGCGGGCGCGCAGCAGCAGCGCGAGCTGCGGATGTTCCTGTTCCGCTGCCCGGGCCCGGACTTCACCGAGCGGGACCGGGCCGTGCTCCGGCTGCTCGGCCCGCACCTGCGGCAGGCCTACCAGGACGCCGAACTGCGCCGCCGGGCCCGGCCCGAGCTCACCGCCCGGCAGTGGGACCTGCTCCGGCTGGTCGCCGCCGGGCACACCAACATCCAGATCGGCCGGCGGCTGGGCATCTCCGAGGGCACGGTCCGCAAGCACCTGGAGAACATCTACGGCCGCCTTGGCGTGTCCAGCCGCACCGCCGCCGTCACCCGCGCCTTCCCCGAGCAGATGGCGATTTAGTCCTCAGCGCATGACCCCTGCCGCGCCGGGACGTGGGTAGAGTCCGCTCGGGAGGACGGCAATGATCGGACGGCTGCATCACATGATCGTCGACTGCCCGGACCCGGCGAAGCTGGCTAAGTTCTGGTCCGCGGTGCTCGGCCTGCCGGTGACCTACGAGAGCGCGGACTTCAGCGTCGTGGCGGTCAGCGACGCTAACTCCGGCCTGGCGTTCCAGCGGGCGCCCGGCAATATCCCGCCGACCTGGCCGGACCCGGCCGTGCCGCAGCAGTGGCACCCCGACGTGATGGTCGAGAACCCGGCCGAGGCCGGGCCGCGGGTGCTGGCGCTCGGCGCGACCAGCCTGGGCAGCGACGTGTACGCCGACCCGGCCGGGCATCCGTTCTGCCTGATCCGGCGGCCCCCCTGGGCCCCGCCCATCCCCGCGGACCGGACGCCCGGGTAACCCGGCCCGCGCCGCAGATCCCGTAATCCGAACTCATCGGCTCAGTTCCCGTCTGGGTCGCCCATGCCGGAGCCGCTATGCCACGCACACTGTCCTCCGTCGCCGTCTACCTCGGGTCCAGCATGGGCACCGACCCGGACTTCGCGGCCGCCGCGGAGAACCTGGGCGGGCTGCTGGCCGCGCGCGGTATCCGGCTGGTCTACGGCGGCGGCCGGGTCGGGCTGATGGGCGTGCTGGCCGACGCCGTGCTGCGCGGCGGCGGCTCGGTCACCGGGGTGATCACCCGCGCGCTGGAGGACAAGGAGATCTCGCACCACGGGCTGATGGAGCTGACCGTGGTGCACACGATGCACGAGCGGAAGGCGATGATGGCCGACCGGGCCGACGGGTTCATCATGCTGCCCGGCGGCTACGGCACCATGGACGAGTTCTTCGAGGTGCTGACCTGGACCCAGCTGGGCATCCACCTCAAGCCGTGCGCGATCCTCGACGTGAACGGCTACTTCGGCCCGCTGCTCGGGCTGCTGGACCACGCGGCCGGGCAGGGTTTCCTCCGCGACGATCACCGGGAGATGGTGCTGACCGGCACCGACCCGGCCGGCCTGCTCGACCGGATGGCGGCCTGGACGCCGCCGGCCACCGAGAAGTGGCTGGACCCCTCGGAGCGCTGAGGACCGCGGGCGCTAGCCGGCCAGGCGGGCCAGTTCGGGGACGAAGTACGCCGCGTCGACGGTGCCCAGACCGGTGGTGAGGTCGTAGCCGGGGCCCGCGGTGAAGCCCTTGACCGAGGGCACGCCGGACAGCGGGTAGGTGTTGTCGCCGTGGCGGACGTCGACGATGCCGCGGTCGTGGGCGGCCGCCATCCGGTACAGCGCCGGGTTGATCAGGCCGAGCGAGTGGCCGGCCTGCTGGCCGGCCAGCGCGACCAGGCCGGCCAGCAGCGGCGTGGACAGGCTCGTGCCGCAGGCCACGAACCAGCCCGGCTTCGGCAGCGCGGACTGGCCGACCCCGAACGCGGCCATCCCGCTGTCGCAGGAGCCGTCCATCGAGATGTCCGGGATGAGCCGGTGCGCCGTCGTCACGCCAGGCAGGCCCTGCTGGTAGGCGGGCCGGGCGAAGACCGACGACCGGCCGCCGCCGCCCTGCGGCCAGGCGACGTCCTCGCTGCGCCGCCGCCCCGCCGGGGAAAGGTCGAGCTCGGTGCCGCCGACCGCGGTGACCAGCGGGTCGCTGGCTGGCCAGCTGACCGCCGGGGACGGGAACACGCCCGCCATGCTGTACGTGTAGCCGGCCGCGCCGGTGTCGCCGGTGGCGGCCAGCACGGTCACCCGGTAGGCGGGCTGGGCGGCCAGCAGGAAGCTGCCGCGCAGCGCCCGCAGCGCGGCCGCCGACGCGAAGGTCTGCTCGGTCGCGCCGAAGCTCTGGCTGATCACGCCGCCCAGGTGACGGCGGATCACGTACTTCTCGGCCGCGACGATCTGCGGGAACCCGGTCCGGCCCTCCAGCTCCACCTTGTTCGTCTCGACCACGAGCAGGCTGGCGCCCGGCGCCATGACGTGCGCCGCCTCCACGTCGAGCGTGGTCTCGGCGGCGGCGGTGGCCCGGTTGGGGGTCGGCCGGTAGGGCGGCACGGGGCCGGTGGGCTGGATCACCTTCAGCGACGGCGGCGCGGGCAGGCCGAACTCCTGGTCGAAATACGCCAGGTCGTGCTCGATGGACGGGGAGCCGAACGGGTCCACGATGACGATCGTCTGGCCGCGCCCGTCGATGCCGCGGCGCAGCAGCGGGTTCACGTCGTAGGCGCGGCGCAGCTGGGCCGGGGTCAGCGCGGTCATCCCGGACGGCAGCGGCGGCCCGCGCAGCGGCCGCGCCGGGCTTGCCGGCCCGCCGGGGCTAGCCGGCGCCGCGGGCGAGCCCGGATGGCTCGCGGCCGGCGTCCCGGCGCCACCAGAACCACCCGAGCAGGCCGCGACCGCCAGCACCAGGCCACCCGCGGCCAGGGCGGTTAACCTGCGGCGGGATCCCATGGAGCCGACTCTAGCCCGGCGCCCGCCCGCCCGCCGCCGGCCCTGCGCCGCGTCCCGCGCCGCCCCGGGAATTCCGGCAAGATCTGATAAATACGGGCGAAACGGTGAACTCGCACCCTCCGTGCGGCGTTCTCAGCAGAGACGGGATTCGACCGGATTCCCGCTGGCGACAAGAAAGAAGGACACGTGCGTACCGATCACCGTCCCCGCCCCAGTGGCCCCGCCCCGCGGTGGTAGAGCCGTGGAGCTGGCTCGGCGACCCGCTGGCCATCGATCTCGCGAACACCGTGCGGCGCCGGGGGAGCCGCTACACCGACCTCATCAACAGCCCAGCTGATCTGCGGGTCTGGCTGGAATACCAACGCAAACGGGTGCGGATCCCGCCCAAGGTGGACGACAAGCTGATGGCCGAGTTCCTGGTCGTACGGGACCAGGTGCTGCGCATCCTGCGCGCGGCCGCGGACGGCTGGGTGCTGCCGGCCGCCGACGTCGCGGCTATCAACGAGCGGGTCCGCAACGCGCCCACGGTCCGGCTGCTGGCCACCCTGACCGGGCGTCATCTGATCACGCCGGTGACCCGGGCCGCGCCCGGCACCCGGCTGCTCGCCGACCTGGCCGCGTCCGTGGTCGAGCTGCTCTCCGGGCCGGACGCGGAGTTCCTTGCGCTCTGCGACGCACCCGGCTGCGGGCAGTTCTACCTGCGCGGCCGTCCCAACCAGAACTGGTGCAGCCCGCAATGCGGCGCCCGGGCCCGTGCGCAGCGGCATGCGCAGCGGACCGGCCGCCGGGCACCGCAGCTGGACAGCGAGCTCGCGGGCGCCGCGGCCGGAGCCTGAAACAGCCGGCCACCCCGGCCGGCTCGCTGCGAGCCGGTCATTGCAGCCGTCACCGCAGGAACGCCGCCCGCAGCGCCGCGGGCCCCTGCGGACCGCGCTGCGCCGCCCCAGCCCGCTAAGCCGGAAGCTCCTGGCGGCGCAGCGCTACCACGCACCGGCCGGCCACCAGCACCGGCTTGCCGACCTCGGTCACCTCAGCCCCCGTGGGAGAATCGCCCGTCCCGCCCATCGTGGTCGCCCCGCCCGCAGAACCCGCACCGCGCACCGCGCCGGCCGCATCGGTGGTGTCCGAGGTGTCGAGCATGAGCTCCCACGGGCCGCCCCAGGGCTCCGGCAGCGTCCATTCGGCCGGCTCGTCGTGCCCGTTGAACAGCAGCAGGAACGAGTCGTCGGAGACCCGCTGGCCGCGCCGGTCCCGGTCGGTGATCGCGTCGCCGTTCAGGTACACGCCCACCGCGGCCACGCCGGATTCCCAGTCCTGCCCGGTCATCTCGGTGCCGTCCGGCTTGAACCAGCCCAGGTCCACGGTGCCGCGGATGTCCCGGCCCTGGAACCAGCGCCGCCGCCGCAGCACCGGGTGCTCCCGGCGCAGCGCGATCATCCGGCGGGTGAACTCCAGCAGGCCCTCGTCCACCGCGGCCCAGTCTGTCCAGGAGATCTCGTTGTCCTGGCAGTAGCCGTTGTTGTTGCCGTGCTGGGTGCGCCCGGCCTCGTCGCCGGACAGCAGCATGGTCACCCCCTGCGACAGCAGCAGGGTGGCGATGAAGTTGCGCTGCTGCTTGGCCCGCAGCGCGAGGACCCCGGGGTCGTCGGTGCCGCCCTCGGCCCCGCAGTTCCATGACCGGTTGTAGCTCTCCCCGTCCTTGTTGCCCTCGCCGTTGGCCTCGTTGTGCTTCTCGTTGTAGGAGACCAGGTCGCGCAGCGTGAAGCCGTCGTGCGCGGTGACGAAGTTGACGCTGGCGCCCGGGTGCCTGGCGTCCTCCTGGTACAGGTCCGAGCTGCCGGTCAGCCGGGACGCGAACTCGCCCAGCGTGGCCGGCTCGCCGCGCCAGAAGTCCCGCACGGTGTCGCGGTAGCGGCCGTTCCACTCCGACCACAGCGCCGGGAAGTTGCCGACCTGGTAGCCGCCCTCGCCGATGTCCCACGGCTCGGCGATGAGCTTGACCTGGGACACCACCGGGTCCTGCTGGATCAGGTCGAAGAACGCCGACAGCCGGTCCACCTCGTGGAACTGCCGGGCCAGGCTGGCCGCCAGGTCGAAGCGGAACCCGTCCACGTGCATCTCGGTCACCCAGTACCGCAGCGAGTCCATGATCAGCTGCAGCGTGTGCGGGTGGCCGACGTTCAGGCTGTTGCCGGTCCCGGTGGTGTCGTAGTACCAGCGCTGGTTGTCCGGCACCAGCCGGTAGTAGGCCGCGTTGTCGATGCCCTTCATGGACAGCACCGGGCCCAGGTGGTTGCCCTCCGCGGTGTGGTTGTAGACCACGTCGAGGATCACCTCGATGCCCGCCTCGTGCAGCGCCCGGACCATGGCCTTGAACTCGGCGACCTGCTCGCCCCGGTCCCCGGTGGCCGCGTACTCGTTGTGCGGGGCCAGGAAGCCGATCGAGTTGTAGCCCCAGTAGTTGCGCAGCCCGCGGTCCTGCAGCACCGAGTCGTGCACGAACTGGTGCACCGGCATCAGCTCCACCGCGGTGACGCCCAGGCTGGTCAGGTAGTCGATCGACCGCCGGGTGGGCCAGCCCGGAGTACGTCCCGCGCTGCGCTTCTGGCACGTCCGGGTGCTGCCTGGTGAAGCCGCGGACGTGCATCTCGTAGATGACCGACTCGTTCAGCGGCACCTCGGGGAGCCGGTCGCTGCCCCAGTCGAAGTACGGGTTGTGCACCACGGACCGGGGCATCAGCGGCGCGCTGTCGTCGTCGTTGCGCGAGTTCTCGTCGCCGAAGTTGTACGGGAAGCAGGCCTGGCCCCAGCGCACCTGGCCCTCGATGGCCTTGGCGTAGGGGTCGAGCAGCAGCTTGGCCGGGTTGCACCGCTGGCCGTGCTCGGGCGCCCATTCGCCGTGCACCCGGTAGCCGTACCGCTGCCCGGGCGCCACCGAGGGCAGGTAGGCGTGCCAGCAGGACGCGTCTCTTTCCTCCAGCCGGATCCGCTGCTCGGTCCCGTCCTCGTCGAACAGGCACAGGTCGACCGCGTCGGCGGCCTCGGAGAACAGTGAGAAGTTCGTGCCGCCGCCGTCGTAGCTGGCGCCCAGCGGGTACGCGCGGCCCGGCCAGGTTTCTCGTGTGCTCAGTCAACGGCCACCGGATCCCTTCGCGATGACGGCTCGGGTGTGCTCTACTGCCCAGGACCCGGCCACGATAACGACGCTGTCCGGGGGAAGGACCAGGTTCGGCCCGGAAGCTGTGACCGCAGGGTCCGAGGCGGCCAGCAGGTCATGGTCCGGGCCGGCCAGGAAGACCCAGTCCGCCGGGGCCGAGATTGCAGGCCACGGTGACCGGGCCGCGCCGCACGGTCAGCCACCCGGCCGCCTCGTCGCACTGCGCCACCGCCGAGCCCGGCCGCGGGTCGGCCAGCGCCGGGATCCGCCGCCGCAGCGCGATCAGCTCGGTGTACCAGGCCAGCAGCCCGGCGTGGGCGCCGCTCCCAGCTCCGCCCAGTCCAGCTTCGACCGGGCGAACGTGGCCGCGTCCTGCGGGTCGGGCACGTCGGCCGGGTCCCAGCCGAACGCGGCGAACTCCCGCCGCCGTCCCTCGCTGACCGCCCGGCCCAGCTCCGGGTCCCGGTGATCGGTGAAGTACTGGAACGGCGCCGACGCCGCCCACTCCTCGCCCTGGAACAGCATCGGCACGAACGGCGCGGTCAGCAGCAGCGCCGCGGCGACCCGCAGCCGTCCCTCGCTGACCAGCGCGGCCAGCCGCTCGCCCGCGGCCCGGTTGCCGATCTGGTCGTGGTTCTGGGTGGCGACCACGAACGCCGTGCCGGGCAGCCCGTCCGGCGGCCGCCCGTGCCGCCGGTCGCCGGTACGGCGAGTAGATCGCCGTCGTACACCCACGCCTGGCGCAGCGCCTTGGCCAGCAGCGGCAGCGGCCCGAAGTCCGCGTAGTACCCGCTGCGCTCGCCGGTCAGCACCGCGTGCAGGGCGTGGTGCCAGTCGTCCGCCCAGGCCGCGTCCAGCCCGTAGCCGCCGGCCTGGCGGCTGCGCACGAACCGCGGGTCGTTCAGGTCGCTCTCGGCGATCAGGAACAGCGGCCGGCCGCACGTGCGCGGCCAGCGCGTCCACCTCGGTGGCCAGCTCCTCGAGGATGTGCATCGCGGACTGGTCCGCGATCGCGTGCACGGCGTCGAGCCGCAGCCCGTCGCAGTGGTAGTCGCGCAGCCACATCAGCGCGTTGTCGATGACGAACCGGCGGACCTCGTCGCTGCCCGGGCCGTCGAAGTTGACCGCCGGCGCCCCAGTTGGTCAGGTGCCGGTCGGTGAAGTACGGGCCGAACTCGGGCAGGTAGTTGCCGGCCGGGCCGAGGTGGTTGTAGACGACGTCGATGACCACCCCGAGGCCGTGCGCGTGGCCGCGTCGACCAGGCGCTTCAGCCCGTCCGGCCCGCCGTAGGCGTGGTGCGGCGCGAACAGGTCGACCCCGTCGTAGCCCCAGCCGCGGTCGCCGGCGAACTCGGCGACCGGCATCAGCTCGATCGCGTCGACGCCGAGGGCGACCAGGTGCTCCAGGTGCCCGATCGCGCCGTCGAACGTGCCTGCCGCGGAGAACGTGCCGACGTGCAGCTCGTAGAGCACCGCGCCGGGCAGGGCCAGCCCGCGCCAGCCGCCGTCGGTCCAGGCGAACGCGGCGTGGTCGACGATCCGGGACGGGCCGTCGACGCCCTCGCGGCTGCTACGCCGAGCGCGGGTCCGGCCGGGGCGGGCCTCCATCGAGGCTGAACGCGTAGTCGCCCGCGGGCCCCGCCGCCCCGGCCGGGGCCGCCCACCAGCCGCCGCCTGCGGCGGCCATCGGGGTGCGCCGGTCGCCGGCGACCAGGTCGACGCTCTCCTTGCCGGGCGCCCAGACCCGCAGCTCAGCCATCGCCACCCGCCGCGGCCAGCTGGGTTTCCGTGGCCAGCACCGCGACCGGGAAACGGGCCAGCAGGTCCGCCACCGGCACCGCGCCGCTGGCCGGCGTCCCCGGTCAGCACGCTGCGCCAGTCGCCCGGCGGCAGGTGCACGGTGGTGCCCGCCCAGTCCCCGGCCAGGCCCACCACCAGCCGCGGGCACCAGCACGGCCAGCCCGCCGGTCCGCCGGAACGCGACCACGTGCCCGGCCTTCGCGCCGGTCACCGGCAGCGGCTCGTACCCGGACGCCGGGCCGTACGCCGCGGGATGCCGGCGGCGGTGCCGGAGCACCTTTGTGATCAGCCAGAGCTTCGGCCCGCCCTCGCCGGCGCGGGCCAGCGCCTGCTCCGGGCCGCCCCCGGCGCCGGTCAGCTCGGCCAGCAGCCGCTGCCGGGCCGGCGTAGTCGACCGGGCGGCGGTTGTCCGGGTCGACCAGGGACAGGTCCCACACCTCGGTGCCCTGGTACAGGTCGGGGACGCCGGGGCAGGTCAGCAGCAGCGCGGTCTGCGCCAGCGAGTTGACCCGGCCCAGCTCGACGAGCCGGTGCTCGGCCAGGAACGTCTCCAGGTCGGCCACGAAGCCGTCGTCGGCCAGGATCCCGGCGATGAACCCGGCGACCGCTTCGTCGTAGGCGGGCGACGGGTCGGTCCACGACGTGTGCACCTTGGCTTCCCTGGTCGCCTTGGCCACGAACGCCACGGCCCGGTCCGCGCTCGATCGGCCAGGCCCCGACCAGGGTCTGGTAGAGCAGGTACTCGGTGTTCCGGTCCGGCCAGCCGGACCGCTTGTGCGGTTCACACCGTGCCGCCCAGCGGCGCACCGCGGCGATCCACGCCTCCGGCAGCTCGGACAGCAGGCTGATCCGGGCCCGCACGTCCGCGCTGCGCTTGGTGTCGTGGGTGGACAGCGTGAGCATGGTCTCCGGCCAGCGGGCCGTGCGCCCGGGCCATGGCCTGCGTGGAAGCCGGCCACGGCTGCCGCCGAACTGGCCGGGGTCGCCGCCGACCTCGTTCAGCGAGACCAGCGGCAGGTACCGGTAGAACGCGGTGTCCTCGACGCCCTTGGCCATGACCGGCGCGCTGACCTGGTCGAACCGCACCGCGAACTCGGTTTCGTCGGCTCCCGGGTAGCGCAGCAGGAGCAGGTCGGCCAGGAACGTGACCAGCTCGGCGTCGATGTCCGGGTGCCGCCCGGTCACGCTGGCCGCGGCCGCCGCGATGTGCTCCCGGTCCGCGGCGCTGGCGGGCCGCCCGGTCCTGGCGTACGTCCGGTAGACGCCGAACCCGGCGACGAACTCGGTCAGCGCCTCGCGCAGCTCCCGCCGGGTGTGGTCGCGCTGCCGCCGGTGGCGCTCGCACACCCGGTCGAGCAGCTCGGTCAGCCGTTCCACCTCGGCGGCCAGGTCGTCCCGCATGATCTCGAGCTTGGCCGCGTAGACCAGCTCGGCGTAGTCCCCGGTGACCCCGGTGAACCGGGCGTACCCGTCCCGCAGCGCGGCCTCCCCGGCCGGGTCGACGAACAGCTGGCCGGCCGCGTTCAGGAAGTCGTAGCCGGTCGTCCCGGCGACGGCCCAGGACCCGGGCAGCTCCTCCCCGGCGGCCAGGATCTTCTCCACCACCACGTACCCGCCGCCGGTGGCCTCGCGCAGCCGGTCCAGGTAGCCCTCCGGGTCGGCCAGGCCGTCCACGTGGTCGACCCGCAGGCCGTCGACCGTGCCCGTCGGCGACCAGCCGGAGGATCAGCCGGTGCGTGTCCGCGAACACGTCGGGCTCCTCGACCCGCAGCCCGACCAGCGACTCGATGTCGAAGAACCGCCGGTAGCGAGATCTCCTCGGCGGCCGTCCGCCAGTACGCCAGCCGGTAGTTCTGCTCGCTGAGCAGGGCGTCGAGCGCGTCCGGGTCCCGGTTCAGCGCAACGATCTCGGCGTCGAGCGCGCTGGCCACGGCCGGCTCCCTGGCGGCCAGCGCGGCCAGCCGGGCCCGCAGGATCTCCTTGCCCCGGTGCCGTCCGGTGACCGCGACCGGGTCGGTCCGCCGCGCGTCCGGCAGCCGGGCGAAGTCCCCGGCCAGCGCGGCCAGCGCGGTCGCGCCCTCCGGGTCGGCCGGGCCCGCCGGGCCGCTGCGCCCGGCCCGCAGCGCGGCCCGGTCGAGCAGGCTGTCGAGGGTCCGCGGGGACAGCGGCACCTCCTGGTCGAAGTAGCGCACGGCGAACGAGCCGCCGTCCCGCTCGACGGCCAGCTCGCCCGCCTCGAGCACCCGGCCGTAGTGGTCGCCGAGGATCGGCATCAGCACGGTCGCGGCCAGCTTGCGCTCCGGCGGGTCCCAGTCGATGTCGAAGTACCTGGCGTACGGGCTGGACGGCCCGTTCTCCAGCACGTCCCACCACCAGGCGTTGGCCCGCCCGGCCAGCGCCATGTGGTTGGGCACGATGTCGAGCACCTGGCCCAGGCCCCGGGCGGCCAGCGCGGCGGCCAGCCGCTGGTGGCCGGCCTCGCCGCCCAGCTCGGCGTTCAGCTTCGCGTGGTCGATCACGTCGTAGCCGTGCGTGCTGCCCGGCGCCGCCTGCAGGTACGGCGAGCAGTACAGGTGGCTGACCCCGAGGTCGGCCAGGTAGCCGGCGATCGCGGCGGCGTCGTCGAAGGTGAACCCGGCGTGCAGCTGGACCCGGTAGGTCGCGGCCCGGTGTATCTGCGGTGATCGGGGTACGGACCCGGCATGCCCGACGACAGTTCCCCCCGTTCCCCCCGTGTCCCCGGTCGGTCCGATGACTCCTCCTCCAGCGGATCGGCCGCGGGCGAGTTCTCCCGCGACATGCAGTACATCACTACCCGGATCACCGCCGACGGCGCGGACGGCTACCACGCCGAGCCCGGCCGGTACCGGCTGATCGTGGCCCGGGCCTGCCCGTGGGCGAACCGCGCAATCATCGTCCGCCGCCTGCTCGGCCTGGAGGACGCGCTGTCGATGGGCATCTGCGGCCCGGTGCACGACGAGCGGAGCTGGACCTTCGACCTGGACCCCGGCGGCCGCGACCCGGTGCTCGGCATCGAGCGGCTGCAGCAGGCGTACTTCGCCCGGGTCCCCGGCTACCCGCGCGGCATCACCGTGCCCGCGATCGTGGACGTCCGCACCGGCCAGGTGGTGACCAACGACTTCCCCACGCTGACCTTCGACCTGTGCACTCAGTGGCGGCCCTACCACCGGCCCGGCGCGCCCGAGCTGTGGCCCGGGGACCGGCGCGCGGAGATGGACGAGGTCAACGCGGTGGTGTTCACCGACGTGAACAACGGCGTGTACCGGTGCGGGTTCGCGACCTCGCAGGAGGCCTACGACGAGGCCTACCGGGCGCTGTTCGCCCGGCTGGACTGGCTGTCAGCCCGGCTGGCCGGGCAGCGCTACCTGGTCGGCGACACGATCACCGAGTCCGACGTCCGGCTGTTCACCACGCTGGCCCGGTTCGACGCGGTGTACCACGGCCACTTCAAGTGCAACCGGCAGAAGCTGGCCGAGATGCCGGTGCTGTGGGCCTACGCCCGCGACCTGTTCCAGACCCCGGGGTTCGGCGACACGATCGACTTCGACCACATCAAGCGGCACTACTACCAGGTGCACCGCAGCATCAACCCGAGCGGCGTCGTGCCCGGCGGCCCGGACCTGTCCGGCTGGCTGGTCCCGCACGGCCGCGAGGCCCTCGGCGGGCGGCCGTTCGGGGACGGCACGCCGCCCGGGCCGCCGCCGCCCGGCGAGCAGGTCCCCGCGGGCCACCAGGCGCTCGCCGCGGCGGCCTGACGGGCCGGCCGGACATGAGCACGGAGACCCGGCGGACGGTCCTGGTCGCGGGCGCGGCCAACCTCTTCATTGCCCTGGCCAAGGTGGCCGCCGGGCTGATCAGCGGGTCGTCGGCGATGCTCGCCGAGGGCGCGCACTCCATCGCCGACACGGTCAACCAGGGGTTCCTGCTGGTCTCGCTGCGCACCGGGGCCCGGCCCGCGGACGAGGAGCACCCGTTCGGGCACGGCCAGGAGCGGTACTTCTGGTCGCTGCTGGCCGCGGTGGGGATCTTCGTGGCCGGGGCCGGGTTCTCCATCTACGACGGGATCCTGTCCATCGTGACCGGGCGGCACAGCGGCGGCCTGCTGATCCCCTACATCGTCCTGGGCCTCTCCCTGATCGCCGAGGGAACGTCGCTGACCAGGGCGACGCGCCAGCTGCACGGCGAGGCCACGGACCGGCGGCGGCAGCTGTTCGACCACATCCAGCGCAGCCGGGACACCACGGTCAAGGCGGCCTTCTTCGAGGACGTCGCGGCCGTCGTGGGCCTGCTGATAGCCGCGGCCGGGCTCGGCCTCGAGGCGCTGACCGGCTCGCCGGTGTGGGACGGCGGCGCGTCGATCGTCATCGGGCTGCTGCTCGTCGTGGTGGCCTTCCGGCTCGGCAACGACAGCAAGGACGGGCTGATCGGGCAGGCCGCCGACCCCGACGAGCAGGGGGTGATCCGGGAGGAGATCGAGTCCACCCCGGGCATCGCGAAGATCGTCGAGCTGCAGACCATGCACATGGGCCCGGAAAGCCTGATCGTCGCGGCCCGGGTGGCGTTCAGTGACGGGATCTCCGCAGACCGGGCCGAGGACATCGCCGGCGACATCGACGAGCGGCTGCGCGCCAAGCTGCCGGTCATGCCGCACGTGTTCATCGACCCGACCCAGACCGACCCGCTCCCCCGGCACCGTAACCAATCCTGATCGTGCGCCCGGGCGTGCCGGTCAGTCGCGGTCGGCGATGAGGTAGGCCACGTCGGTCTGCCAGCGGGCCGCGTCGGGCTCGGCGGCCGGGTCGGTCAGGTAGTGCTCGAACCGGCCGGCCCAGGCCTGCCCAGCGGGGGCGTCGCTGACCGCGAACCGGATGCCGTGCTCGCCGGCGTAGCTCTGCAGGGCCGCGTTGGCCCCGATCAGCTGGTCGTACGGGCCGGTGTGGCGGAGCACCAGGTAATCGCCCGCCGGAACAATTCCGGGCTTGACCTGGCCGTCGCCCTCGACCGGGGCTGCCACCGGGGCGCCGAACTCGACCTGGAGCTCGGCGGCCATGTCGATGACGTGATAGCGGATGAACGGCGCTCCGGACGGGACCACGCCGCGGCTGCCCAGCCAGGCAAACAGTGCCGGGAAGGTGGAATCCGCGGCGGCTGGGAAGCCTGCCATCGTCACCGCCACCCGGATGCCGGCGTAGGGCTGCTCGGCGCGGTTCTCGATCCTCGGCTGATCGCCGTCAGGCTGCGTCATGGTGCCTCCGTCGCGATGCGGTGGCCCGGCCGGACGGGCGGGCCACCCGGTAGGACCGCTCCGGCCGGCCAGATTCACCGGCCGCCCGGCACCGTCAGTCCTGGGTGGTGGCCGGGGTGGTGGAGCCTGGGCGTCGCTTGCGGGGAGCAGCGGAGCGGGGCGGCTGGGCGCGCATATGGTCGCGGACGCGGGTCATGATGTCGCCGAGGTGACCCACGTCGTCGCCGGTGAGCGGGTCGAACAGCAGGCGGCGGCAGACCTGGACGTGCCCGGGCAGAACGCGGCCGAAGAGGTCCAGGCCGGTGCCGGTGATGGTGACCAGGGTGGAGCGGTCGTCGTCGGGGCTGGGGGCGCGGGTGATGAGGCCGGCCTTTTCCAGCAGGCCGGCCTGGTAGGTCAGGCCGCTGCGGCTGTAGACGACGCCGTCGGCCAGCTCGGTCATGGTCAGCGGGCCGTGCGCGCTGGCGAGCCGGGCCAGCAGCTGGAACTGGACGTAGCTGATGTCGCCCTCGGCGCGCAGCTGCTGCTCGACCTGGTGCTGGAGCAGGCTGACGGCTTCCATGAGCACGAAATAGGCACCCAGCTCCTGCGGGCCGAGCGCCGCGGCATCCCCGGGTCCGGTGCCGGCGTCCGGCTGGCTGTCGCGCACTGACCCACGCTACATGCTGCGAACTCAAAGCACTGTGAGGAGCGTCACCCGCCCTGCCGGTGTTGCTTCGAAGTTGAAGCAGCTATCGTTTCCTATGTGCTTCAACTTCGAAGCAACTAAGGAGGAAGGGTCATGAAGGCAGTCCGTTACCACTCCTACGGCGACAGCGGCGTCCTGGTCTGCGAGGACGCTGACCGTCCGGCGGCGGGGCCGGGGGAGGTGGTGCTGAAGGTGGCCGGCGCCGCGTTCAACCCGCTGGACGTCGCGATCCGCGCGGGCTTTGTGCAGCAGGTCTTCCCGGTGGCGCTGCCGCACATCCCGAACTACGACGTGGCCGGGGTCATCACCGAGGCCGGCGAGGGAGTGAACGGCTGGCGGGCCGGGGATGCGGTGGTGGCGTTCCTGCCGGTGACCGCGCCCGGCGCGGCCGCCGAGTACGCCACCGCGCCCGCCGGGGCGCTGGCCGCCGCTCCCCGCGCCGTCGGCCTCGCCGACGCCGCGGCGCTGCCCTCGGCCGGGCTGACGGCGTGGCAGTCACTGTTCGAGCACGCCGGCCTGACGGCCGGGCAGAGCATCCTGATCAACGGCGCGGGCGGCGCCGTCGGCGGGTACGCCGTCCAGCTGGCCCGCCGCGCCGGCGCCACCGTGACCGCGACCGCCAGCGCCCGCAGCGCGGGCCGCATCCGCTCCTACGGCGCGGACCGGATCATCGACTACACCGCCACCCCGCTCCCCGGGGCGGTGGCCGGGCAGCAGTTCGGCGTGGTGCTGAACCTGGTGCGCACCAGCCCGGAGGAGACCGCGCGGCTCGCGGGCCTGACCGCCGCCGGCGGGGCCTTCGTCAGCACCACCTTCCCCGATTTCGGCGAGGCCGGGCGCGGGGTCCGGGTGGTGTCCGTCGTGGCGCGCAGCGACGCCGGCCAGCTCGCCGGGCTGGTCGCCCGCGTCGACGCCGGGGACCTGCGGATCGACGTCGCCCAGCGGCGGCCGCTGAGCGACCTGGCCGCCGTCCACGACCAGGCCGTGGCCGGGCAGCTGCCGGGCAAGACCGTCCTGGTCCCCTGATGCCTGGCCCGCCCGCCCTGGGGCCCGTCATCGGCCTGGGGTGTCCTCGGCCTCCCAGCGCAGCAGGTCGCCGGGCTGGCAGCGGAGCGCCTCGCAGAGGGCAGCGAGCGTGGCGAAGCGCACCGCCTTGGCGCGGCCGTTCTTGAGCACGGCCAGGTTGGCGGGCGTGATCCCGACGCGGTCCGCGAGCTCGCCCACGGACATCTTCCGCCGGGCCAGCATCACGTCGATGTCGACGGCGATCGGCATCAGATCACCTCGTCCAGCTCGGCCTGCAGCTGCGCCGCTTCGGTATCGCGCGCGACGGCCTGGGCGAGCAGCATCCGCAGCAGGAGCACGATGAGCGCGACCCCCAGGATGGCCACGCCAGCCCCGCCCATGAGGACGGTGACGCCCGGGTCGGCCCGCTGGCCCGGCGCGTTGAGGGCGGTGACCGCGAACCACACCAGGGCCGCCGCCACGATCGCGCCGATCACGATGTCCACGTACCGGAAGGCGGCGTGGGAGAACACGGTTCCGCGGCGCACCATCGTCACCAGCCGCCATACGCAGACCACGGCGACCTGGACCGACACCATGCCCACGATCGTGATCACGCGCAGCGGGGTCAGCGGGAGCGACCCGTCCTCCGGGTCGCTCCCGCTGACCAGCGCCCACACCATCCCTGCCTGTACCAGCACGGTGCCGGCCAGCACCAGGGCGAGCACGGCGCGCAGCGCACGCACGGTCAGCTTTCCCACGGCCCATCCTCCCTATCGACTTGCGATGGGAACCTATCGAGTTTCGATAGGTGAAGCAAGAGCTGGGACGGCGGGCGGGCGGCAGTTCCGCCGGCCGAAAGCGCAGGCCCGCGCATATTGTCAGCGGCCGCGGATACTGTGGGGTTCATGACGACCTACCGGGGCACCGCTCTGACCGGCCACGATGGCGGCCCGGAGGCTGAGCTGGAGGCGCACCGCCGGGAACTGACCGGCTACTGCTACCGGATGCTCGGTTCCGGCTTCGAAGCCGAAGACGCGGTGCAGGAAACCATGGTGCGGGCCTGGAAGGGCATTGACGGCTTCGACGGGCGGGCCTCGCTGCGCTCCTGGATGTACCGCATCGCCACCAACGTGTGCATCGACATGCTGCAGGGCCCGCAGCGCCGGGCCCGGCCGATGGACCTCGGCCCCTGCTCGACCGCGGCCGCGGTCATCCCCGCGCCGCTGGCCGAGAGCTCCTGGGTGCTGCCGATGCCGGACGCGCGCACCGAGCCGTCCGGCGCGGACCCGGCCGAGCTGGCCGCCTACCGCGAGTCGATCCGGCTCGCGTTCGTGGCCGCGCTGCAGCACCTCCCGCCCCGGCAGCGGGCGATCCTGATCCTCCGCGAGGTGCTGCGCTGGCAGGCCAGCGAGGTCGCCGAGCTGCTCGACACCACGGTCGTCTCGGTCAACAGCGCCCTCCAGCGGGCCCGCGCCACGCTGGCCGCGGCGGGCCCGAGCGCCGACGCCCGCGAGCCGTCCGGCCTGGATCCGGCCCAGCAGGAGCTGCTCGGCAAGTACGTGGACGCGTTCGAGCGGTACGACGTCACCGCGTTCGTCTCCCTGCTGCGCGAGGACGCCACGTTCTCCATGCCGCCGCACCCCATGTGGATCAGCGGCCCGGTCGAGGTCAGCAGCTGGCTGCTCGGCCCCGGCATCGGCTGCCGTGGCTCCCGCCTGGTCGCCACCACGGCCAACGGCTGCGCCGCGTTCGGCAGCTACCGTCCCGACCCGGCCGGCGGCCACACCCCGTTCGCCCTCCAGGTCATCGAGACCTCCGGCGGCCAGGTCTCGGCGATCCACAACTTCCTGTTCGCCGACCTGTTCCCCGCGTTCGGCCTGCCCACCCACCTGGACGACTGACGGCCCGGGCCCTGGCCCGGCGCGTCCGGCTCTTAACGGGGGCAGTGCAGGTGCTGAAGCTTGCTGGGGAACAGCGGTGGGTGGCGCCATCCGGCCTGGGCGCTGCGGCCGTCCAGGGAGCAGGTGATATCCATCCGGTGCGGGGTTTCCAGGAAAATGATCTCCGCCCGCAAGGTCCGGCCGTCGAGCCAGCCACCGGAGGCGGCCACCGGGATGATTGCCCCGTTGCGGTCGGCGGTCTCCGACACGGCCCACGCCCCGGCGCGGACGGGCACGGTCAGCGTGTTCAGCCGGCTCGATGAGGCTGAGCTGCCAGCCGCTGGCCCCCGGGGCCACCTCGATCGAGGTCAGGGCAGGGTGAACCGGGGGGTCTGCGGTGCGGGCCGCAACAGCAAACGGCCCGCTGGTCCACGGGCCCCAGTCGGCAGGCGCCGGCCCGGCGGGGCAGGCGGGCAGTTCGAGGCCAGCGAGCCGGGCGCTGAGCTTGTCCTGCGTGGAACTGGCGCTGGGTGACGACGTGCCGAGGCCGGGAAGCAGGTGGGTCCACAGAGCGTCGAGAAGGGCCTGCATGTCGAGCGTGTAGGCGGTGGTGACGACCACCGACTCCGGTCCGGGCAGGATCACGCAGAACTGCCCGAAGGCTCCATCGCCGCGGTATCCGTGCCGTGACTGCCAGAACTGGAAGCCGTAGCCCTGGCGCCAATCGGGGCTGGGCTCGCCCGGGGTGCCGATCTGCTTCGACGTCGCCTCGTCCACCCATTCCCCGGGGATCAGCTGGGCTCCGTCCCATCGGCCCCGCTGCAGGTACAGCAGCCCGAGTTTGGCGACGTCCTCGGTGCGGGCGTGCAGGCCGCTGAAGCCCTGCTCCCGCCCGGGCGGGAACGTGTGCCAGCCGACCGGCCCGATGCCGAGCGGATCGAGCAAGCGGGGCCGCAGGTACTGGGTGAGGGGCATCCCCGCGTTGCGCTGGATGATGCTGGCCAGCGTGTACGTGCAGGGCTGGCTGTAGGCGAAGACCGTGCCTGGCTCGCGGTCGGGCGGGATGAGCAGGAACCCGCGGACCGGCTCCACCCGGTCACGCATGATCGCCTCACCCAGCATTTCGCGGGTATGACCGCTGGTCATCGAGGCGACGTGCCGGATTCTCACCGACCGGCTGCGCGGGTCGGTGATGTCCGCGGCGAACTCGGCAAAGTGCGAGACAACCGTATCGTCCAGGTCAAACAGCCCCTCGGCCTGCGCGAAGGCCGCCGCGGTCGAGGTGAAGCTCTTGCTGAGCGAGTACAGCATCTGCGGCCGCCCGGCGCTGTACGGCGCCCACCACCCCTCGGCCACTACCTGCCCGTGCCGCACCACCATCAGGCTGTGCATCTCGATGCCGGGATGCTCTTCCACCGCGTCCAGAAAGCCGAGGATCGCGGCCGGATCGACCCGCTGATCCGCGGGCGTACTGCGTGGCAGGGAACCCGGCATGAAACGAGCCTAGCCAGACCGTCCGCGGCCGGCCCCGTCGCTGGCCCGGAAGGCCCGGGCTGGATACATTCGTGCCCATGTTCGAATCGGCGGACGGGCTCGAACGGCTGAACGACGACCAGCGCCGGGCGGCGGTGCACGACGGCGGGCCGCTGCTGATCCTGGCCGGCGCGGGCACCGGCAAGACCGGCACGCTGGTGGCCCGGGCCACCTGGCTGCGCTCCCGCGGCATCCCGGCCAGCCGGATCCTGCTGCTCACGTTCACCCGCCGGGCGGCCGACGACATCATGGCCCGGGTCGCCCCGGCCAGCGCCGCCGCCTCCGAGCGGATCTGCGGGGGCACGTTCCACGCGATCGCGCACCGGATCATCCGCGAGCACGCCGAGTCGTTCGCGCTGCCGCCGGAGTTCAGCGTGCTCGACCCGGCCGACGTCACCGACCTGATGGACCGGCTGCGCGCCGAGCATGACCTGGTCGGCACCGCCCGCCGGGCGCCGCGCGCCGCGGTCTGCGCCGACATCTACACCCGCTGCGTGAACACCCGCACCACGGTGGCCGAGGTGGTCCAGGCCGGATTCCCGTGGTGCACCGACTTCACCGCCGCGCTGTCCGGCCTGTTCCGCGGTTACGTGGCGCACAAACGGCAGCACGGGCTGGTCGACTTCGACGACCTGCTGCTGCTGTGGCGTGCCGCGCTGGCCGACGAGGCGGCCGGGGCGGCCCTGCGCGGCCTGTTCGGCGCCGTGCTCGTCGACGAGTACCAGGACGTCAACGCGGTCCAGGCGGACATCGTCCGGCTGCTCCGCCCGGACGGCCAGGGGCTGACCTGCGTCGGCGACGACGCCCAGGCCATCTACGGGTTCCGCGGCGCGGACCCGGCCCACCTGCGCGCGCTGACCGCCACCTACCCGGACCTGACCGTCCTCCGGCTGGGCCGCAACTACCGGTCACGGCAGGCCGTGCTCGGGCTGGCCAACGCGGTCCGGCCGCAGTCGGACGGGCTCGAGCTGGGCCTGACCGCGGACCGGCCGGGCGGCTCGCCGCCGCTGCTGGTCCGCTGCCACGACGAGGCCACCCAGGCCCGGGAGATCTGCGCGCGGGTGCTCACCGCCCACGAGAACGGCACCGACCTGCGGGACCAGGCCGTGCTGGTCCGCACGGCGCACCACACTGACGTGCTGGAGATCGAGCTGGCCGCCCGCGGTATCCCGTTCCGGAAGTACGGCGGGCTGAAGTTCACCGAGGCCGCGCACGTCAAGGACTTCCTGGCGGCGGCCCGGGTGGTCGCCAACCCGGCCGATGATCTGGCCTGGTTCCGGCTGCTGCGGCTGCACGAGGGCATCGGCCCGGTCCTGGCCCGCCGGGTCACCGAGGCGCTGGCGCTGGCCGAGCCCGGCCCGCTGACCCGCTGGCCGGACGCGCTCGCGCTGATCCCGGCCCGGGCCCGGCCCGCGGTGGGCGCCACCGTGGCCGGCCTGATCACCGCGGCCGGCCTGGACAGCACCGCGGAGCGGGCCACGCTGATCCTGGCCGCGCTGCACGACCCGCTGCGGGCCCGCTACGCGGACGCCGCGGTCCGGATCGGCGACCTGGAGCGGCTGGCCGACGCGGCCGCCAGCCGTCCGTCACTGCACGACGCGCTGACCGAGATCGCGCTGGACCCGCCGGTGTCGTCGGCCGACCTGGCCGGCCCGCCGCGGCTGGACGAGGACTACCTGATCATCTCCACCGTGCACTCGGCCAAGGGCCTGGAATGGCCGGTCGTGCACCTGCCGCACCTGGTCGACGGGGCGGTGCCCAGCGACATGGCGCTCGGCACCGCGGAGGGGCTGGCCGAGGAGCGCCGGCTGTTCTACGTCGCGGTCACCCGGGCCCGGGACCAGCTGTACCTGTACGCGCCGCTGCGCATGCACCACCGGCGCACCGCCCGCGACGACCGGCACAGCTACGCGCCGCTGACCCGGTTCCTGGACGCCGCCGCGCTGGCCCAGGTCGAGGTGACCGACGCGGCCCCGCCGGTGCCGCTGATCCCGCGGGTGGCCGCGCTGGCCGCGACCGTGGACGCCGACCTGGACGCGCTCTGGGCCTGACCGGCCTGACCCGCCAGGCTCAGTCCTGGTGAGCCGCCTGAGCGAACGCCCACGCGTCGGCCACGATCGTGTGCAGGTCCCGTGCCGGCTGCCAGCCCAGGTCGGCGCGGATCCGGTCGGACGAGGCGACCAGGATCGCCGGGTCGCCCGGACGCCGCCCGGCGATCTGCGCCGGGATGTCCAGGCCGGTGACGTCCTGGCAGGCGGCCAGGATCTCCCGGTTGGAGAACCCGGTCCCGCTGCCCAGGTTGTAGATCTTGTGCTCGCCCGGCGCGCACGCCTCCAGCGCGAGCAGGTGCGCCTGGGCCAGGTCGGCGACGTGGATGTAGTCCCGCACGCAGGTGCCGTCCGGGGTCGGGTAGTCGTCCCCGAAGATCCGCAGCGGCCCGTCCCCGCGCTGGGCCACCGCCAGCACGTTCGGGATCAGGTGAGTCTCCGGCGAGTGCCGCTCGCCGAGCCACTGGCCGCCCGGGTCCCGGTAGGCGCCGGCCACGTTGAAGTAGCGCAGGCTGACCGCGGCCATCCCGTGCATCCGCGCGTACTCGGTGAGCACGGTGTCCACGGCCACCTTGGTCGCGCCGTACGGGTTGGCCGGCAGCGTCGGCGCGGTCTCCCTGATCGGCACGCTGGCCGGGTCGCCGTACACCGCGGCGGTGGAGGAGAACACGATCCGCCGCACCCCGGCCTCGCGCATCGCCTCCAGCAGCGCGACCGAGCCGCCCAGGTTCGCCGACCAGTACTGGTCCGGGTACGCGACCGACTCGCCCACCAGCGACCTGGCCGCGAAGTGGAGCACCGCGTCGACGCCGTCGGCCAGCACCTTGGCCGCGTCCTTGCGGATGTCGCCCACCGTGAACTCCGCGCCCTCGGGCACCCCGGCCCGGTGCCCGGTGGACAGGTCGTCGAGCACCACGACCTCGTGGCCGGCCCCCAGCAGCTGGGCGGCGACCACACTGCCGATATAACCGGCGCCGCCGGTAACGAGCAGCCTCAATTCATCTCCCTGGTCCGTGCGGCGGCGTTCCCCGCGGGCCGTCCCGCGGCCCGCGTTCCTGACACCGCATCGTAGGGGGTTCGGGTGAATGGCCCGCCCGGGCCGCGCTGTGCAGTCCGCACGGGCCGATTGAAGGCGCCGCCCGCAGCGGGCGGGCCCGCGGGCCGGTCCTAAAGTGAGCGGCATGACCACCCCCGTGTTGCAGATCCTCATTGCCAGCACCCGCCCGGGCCGGGTCGGCCCGTCGGTCGCGGCGTGGATCCACGAGCGCGCTCTGGCGCACGGCGGGTTCACCGTCGAGCTGATCGACCTCGCTGAGGTGAACCTGCCCATGTACGACGAGCCCAAGCACCCGCGGCTGCAGGAGTACACCCACCAGCACACCAAGGACTGGAGCGCCACGATCAGCCGCGCGGACGCTTTCGTCTTTGTTATCCCCGAGTACAACTACGGATTCAACGCGGCGATCAAGAACGCCATTGACTATCTCAACCACGAATGGAAGTACAAGCCGGTCGGCCTGGTCAGCTACGGCGGGGTGGGGGCGGGCACCCGGGCCGCCCAGATGCTCAAGCAGGTGCTGACCACGCTGCGGATGGTCCCGCTGTTCGAGGCGGTCAGCATCCCGTTCGTGCAGCAGTTCCTGGACGCGGACCGCAGGCTGCAGCCGAACGAGATCATGGAGACCGCGGCTACCGCCATGCTGGACGAGCTGGTCAGGACCTCGGTCGCGCTGCGCGCCCTGCGCGAGCCCGCCGACCGCGGCCATCCCGCCGTCGCGGGCACAAATTCCTGAGGGATACGCGACGCGGCGGCGCCTCCCGGTATCCGGGAGACGCCGCCGCGGGCCTGAAGGAACGGGCCTAG
The DNA here is from genome assembly GCA_963770375.1 of uncultured Actinomycetes bacterium. GTDB lineage: Bacteria > Actinomycetota > Actinomycetes > Streptosporangiales > Streptosporangiaceae > DASVBE01. The sequence goes on from CAVYPM010000025.1 coordinate 65,361, forward strand.
TGGCAGGTGATCACCTTCGCCACCGCGAATCCGGCGACACCGTCACCGTTCACGCTGGTGCCACTGTCGTTGCCGAACAGGAACAGCCGCTTCCCGTGGTAGGTGACCTGGAGCCGGTGGTGCGCGCCGAAGGGCTTGGTGCCCAGGCAGGACGCGCCGGTCGGAATCGTCTTGCCCCGGGGCAGCACCAGCCGCGGCCACACCAGCAGGCAGCTGCCGGTGCAGGCCCCGCTGGGCAGCACGTACAGCGCCCGCCCGGCCACCCCGTGCCGGGCCGCGGTCAGGATCTTGCCGAAGCCCATCCGGTTCGCCGGATGGACCATGGTGACCCTGTGCGAGGTGGCCATGGGCGATGCGCAGTGCACCACCCGGGCGGCCTTGAAGCCCTCCAGCCCGTCGCCGGTCACCGAGATCCCCGAGTCCTGCACGAACGTGTACAGCCGGTGGCCGTGGTAGGTGACCTGGAGCCGGTGGTGCGTCCCGAAGGGCTTGGTGCCCAGGCAGGACGCGCCGGTCGGAATCGTCTTGCCCCGGGGCAGCACCAGCCGCGGCCACACGGTGAGGCAGCCCGCGGTGCAGCTGGAGCCGGGCAGGATGTACAGCGCCTTCCCGGACCCGGCGGTGACCAGCATCCGGCCGATCCCCATCCGGTTCCTGATCTTCACCATCTTGGCGGTCCTGGTCGTCGCCGGGCCGGCCTGGGTGTGGTGGGCAGCGCGGGCCGGGTGGGTGGCAGCCCCGGCGCTGAGCGTGCCGAGGCCGCCCGCGGCCAGGGCAGCCGCGGCGACCGCGGCGCCAGTGCGGGCAATGCGGGTGCGGGCCGTGCGTTGGAGGGAGCCGCGTGGCGGCCGGTGCGTGTTGCCGATCAAGGTCATCACTCCCTATCGCGGACAGGACTTCCTGCCGGGCCGGGCGGCACCGGTCCGCAACGGCCCCTTGCTGCACACGGGCCGTGCTGAGCGCGGGTTCACCTCATCAGGTGACGGTCTGGTTGCAGTTCGCCCGTTAGGCTGCCGGGGAGCCGACCAGCCGGAGAACCACAGGTGACCAGCCAGCCAGACGGGCGAGCCCTCCTGCACGGGACCGGGCTGATGTCCAACGCGGCCCGGCGGCAGTTCGACTTCACCGACGACCAGTACGAGTGGCGGCGCCTGTTCTCCGAGCTGTTCGGCACGTTCCTGCTGGTCCTGGCGGCGGCCGGGGGACCGATGGTGAACGCCAGGTTCGGCGGGCACGTCACCAGCCCCGCGGCGCTGGCGGTCGCCCCGGCGCTGACCGTGACGGCCGTCATCCTGTTCATGGGCACGGTCTCCGGGGCGCACCTGAACCCGGCGGTGACCGTCGGCTTCGCGCTGCGCGGCAACTTCCCGTGGAAGCGGGTGCCCGGCTACCTGGTCGTCCAGTTCGCGGGTTCGGTGCTGGCCGCGCTGGTGCTGCGGGCGCTGCTCGGCGGCCAGGGCACGGCCGGGCTGACCCTGCCGGGCCACGGCGTCTCCGCGGGGTCCGCCCTGATCTGGGAGCTGATGCTGACCACCGGGCTGGTCAGCGTGATCCTCGGCACCGCGTCCGGGGCGCAGGCGGTCGGCGCGTTCGCCGCGATCGGGGTGGGCGCCTACATCGCGCTGGCCGGGCTCTGGGCCGGGCCGCCCAGCGGCGCGTCGATGAACCCGGCCCGGTCACTGGGCCCGGACCTGGTGGCCGGCCACTGGCAGGCGTGGTGGGTGTACCTGGCCGGGCCGCTGGCCGGGGCGGTGATCGCGGTCGGCATCGCGTGGATCCTGCGCGGTGCGGGTGGCGGCCGCCGTGGCACCGAGGCCGCACAGGGCACGCTGGGCACCGAGTGGTTCCCCTGGCCCCGGCGGCGTGCAGCCCGGGCCAGCCGAGCCGCGGTCCTGACTGTCGGTTTGTTCTGGCAGGCTGGAGGTATGGCTGACACTCTCACGCTGATGGCTGTGCACGCTCACCCGGACGACGAGTCGTCGAGCACCGGCGGTGTGCTCGCGATGTACTCCGACGAAGGCATCAGGACCGTGGTCGTGACCTGTACCAACGGCGAGTTCGGCGACGCGCCGGGGAGGATCAAGCCCGGCGCGGACGGTCACGACCCCGGCGAGGTGGCCCGGCTCCGGCTGGCCGAGCTGCGGACGGCCTGCGACATCCTGAAGGTCAGTCACCTGGAGACGCTCGGCTACCACGACTCGGGCATGTCCGACTGGGACTACAAGGACCGGCCGGACGTGTTCGGCAACGTCCCGCTTGACGTGGTCGCCGAGCGGATCGCCGCGCTGATCCGGCAGTACCGCCCGCAGGTGCTGGTCACCTACGACGACCAGAGCGGTTACGACCACCCCGATCACCTGCACGCCGCCCGGGCCGCGGTGGCCGCGGCCAGGGCCACCGGCATCCCGGACAAGGTGTACCTCATCGCCTACCGGGAGAGCCGCTGGCGTGACCTGGCCCGGGAGCTGAAGGAGCGCGGCATCAGCTTCGGCGACGGCGACGAGGAATGGGAAGAACCCAGCCCCGAAGCCGACCAGCGGATGCGCGAGTCCGAGGCGCGGATCACCACCACCGTGGACATCCACGCGGTGCTCGAGCGCAAGGGCGAGGCGCTGCGCACGCACGCCAGCCAGATCGACGACTCCTGGTTCTCCAAGATCCCCGAGGACATCGTCGGCAAGATGTTCGGCGAGGAGACGTTCATCCGGGCCGTCGACAAGACCGGCGCGCCGCTCCCGGAAGACGACCTGTTCGCCGGCCTGCGGTAGCCGCCCGGGCTGGCGGAGCCAGCAGTACTGGGCTCGTGGCGGGCCGCGGCGCTGTTTTCCTGACGAGCGATGAGGCGCGACGAAGGAGCGCCGAGGGAGCGAGGAGGGAAGGCAGCGCCCTCAAGCGGCCCGCAGCGAGCCAGCAAGCACTGCAGACTAAGGGGGTGAGCCAGCACGTCAGGACCGCGATCCGGGTCACCGGGACGGTGCAGGGCGTTGGCTTCCGGCCGTTCGTCTACGCGCTGGCGGTCCGGCTCGGCCTGGCCGGCCTGGTCGGCAACGACGCGCAGGGCGTGTTCGCCGAGGTCGAGGGCCCGCCCGGAGCGGTGGAGGAGTTCCTGGCCGCGCTGACCGCCGATCCGCCGCCGCTGGCCAGGATCGACACGGTCAGTACCGCCGGCCTGACGCCCACCGGGGCGGCCGGGTTCACGATCGTGGCCAGCGACGCCTCCGGGCCGCGCACCGCCCAGGTGTCACCCGACACCGCGCCGTGCGCGGACTGCCTGCGGGAACTCGGCGACCCCGCGGACCGCCGGTTCGGCTACCCGTTCATCAACTGCACCAACTGCGGCCCGCGGTTCACGATCGTCCGCGGCGTGCCCTACGACCGGCCGCTGACGACGATGGCGGGCTTCGCGATGTGCGGCCCGTGCGCCGCCGAGTACGCCGATCCCGCGGACCGCCGGTTCCACGCCCAGCCGGTGTGCTGCCCGGCCTGCGGCCCGCGGCTGCGGCTGGCCGGCCCGGACGGCCAGGACCTGCCCGGTGAGCCCATCGCCGCCGCGGCCGCGCTGCTCCGCGACGGTGCGGTGCTGGCCGTCAAGGGCCTGGGCGGGTTCCACCTGGCCGTGGACGCGGCCAGCGAGCCCGCCGCGGCGGCCCTGCGCGGCCGCAAGCACCGGGCCGAGAAGCCGTTCGCGGTGCTGGTCGCCGACCTGGCCGCGGCCCGCGCGCTGGCTGTCCTTGACCCGGCCAGCGAGGCGCTGCTGACCAGCATCGAGCGGCCGATCGTGCTGGCGGACCGGCGGCCGGGCGCGGCGGTGGCCAGCGCGGTCGCGCCGCGCACCCGCCAGCTCGGGCTGCTGCTGCCCTACACCCCGCTGCACCACCTGCTGATCCGGGCCGTCGGCCGCCCGATCGTGCTGACCAGCGGCAACTCCTCGGACGAGCCGATCGCCTACCGGGACGAGGAGATGCTGCCCCGGCTGTCCGGGCTGGCCGACGCGTTCCTCACGCACGACCGGCCGATCCACATCCGGACCGACGACTCGGTGGCCAGGTCGGCCGGCGGCCAGGCTGCGCTGATCCGCCGGGCCCGCGGCTACGCGCCGTCCCCGCTGCCGCTGCCGGTCCCGGCCCGCCGGCCCGTGCTGGCCTGCGGCGCCGAGCTGAAGAGCACGGTCTGCCTGGCCCGCGACGGCCAGGCGATCATCTCCCAGCACCTCGGCGACCTGGAGAACTTCGAGACCCTGCGGTCCTTCACCGAGGCCATCGAGCACCTCGGGCGGCTGTTCGGCATCACCCCCCAGGTGGTCGCGCACGACCTGCACCCCGGCTACCTGTCCACCCAGTACGCGGCCGGCCGGGACGGGGTCACCCTGCTCGGCGTGCAGCACCATCACGCGCACATCGCCGCCTGCCTGGCCGACAACGGCGAGCGCGGGCCGGTCATCGGGGTGGCCTTCGACGGCACCGGCTACGGCACCGACGGCACCCTGTGGGGCGGCGAGTTCCTGCTGGCCGACCTGGTGTCGGCGCGCCGGGCCGCGCACCTGGCCGCGGTCCCGCTGCCCGGCGGCGAGGCCGCGATCAGGGAGCCCTGGCGGATGGCCGCGGTGTACCTGAGCCGGGCGTTCGGCGGCGCGCCGCCGCCCGGCCTGGCCGTGGCCCGGCGCAACCAGCGCCGCTGGGACGCGGTGCTGGCGATGGCCGATCGCGGCATCAACGCCCCGGCCACCTCCAGCGCGGGCCGGCTGTTCGACGCGGCCGCCGCGCTGCTCGGCGTCCGGGACACGATCAGCTACGAGGGCCAGGCCGCGATCGAGCTGGAGCAGCTCGCCGACCCGGCCGAGACCGGCTGCTACCCGGCTGGCCTGGACGCCGGCCCGGGGACGGGGACGGCGCCGGCCCGCTGCTGGTCCGCGGCGCCGACCTGATCCGCGCCGCGGCCGGTGACCTGGCCGCCGGGACCGCGCCCGCGGTGATCGCGGCCCGGTTCCACAACGGCGTCGCCGCCGCCATCGTCGCGGTCTGCGAGCGGCTGCGGGACGGCCACGGGCTGGGCACGGTGGCGCTGTCCGGCGGGGTGTTCCAGAACCTGCTGCTCACCGCCCGGGCCGTGGCCGGGCTGACGGACCGCGGTTTCCGGGTGCTCGTGCACGCCCGGGTGCCGTGCAACGACGGCGGCATCAGCTTCGGCCAGGCCGCGGTGGCCGCGGCGACGGATGCCGCCACCACGGGTGCCGCCACCGCGGGCGCAGCCACCGCGGGTTCGGCCACCGTGACCTGACCGGTCAGCTCTCCGGGTCGGCGGGCGGCGGGGTGCGCCGCCACAGCCAGTCGTACCAGGCCGACAGGCCCTCGCCGGTGGCCGCGGACACCTGCAGCATCAGCGAGGCCGGGCTGACCCGGCGCAGGTCCGCGGAGTGCGCCCGGACGTCGAAGTCGACGTAGGGCAGCAGGTCGGTCTTGTTCAGCAGGACCAGGTCGGCCTGCCGGAACATGTTCGGGTACTTGGCCGGCTTGTCCGCGCCCTCGGTGACCGACGAGATCACCACCTTGGCCGCCTCGCCCAGGTCGAACAGGGCCGGGCAGACCAGGTTGCCGACGTTCTCGATGACCAGGATCGAGCCGCCCGGCGGGTCGAGCACGCGCAGCCCGTCGGCCACCATGGCCGCGTCCAGATGGCAGCCTGCCCCGGTGTTGATCTGCACCACGGCCGCGCCCGCCGCCTTGATCCGGCTGGCGTCCAGCGTGGTTTCCTGGTCGCCCTCGATGACCGTCAGCCGGCCGCCAAGCTCGCGGGCGGTGCGCTCGAGCAGCGTGGTCTTCCCCGCTCCTGGGGAGCTCATCAGGTTGATGGCCAGCACCCCGCGCTCGGCCAGCCATTCCCGGTTCAGCGCGGCCAGCCGGTCGTTCTTGGCCAGCACCTTCTGCTCCAGGATTACGGTCCTGGCGCCGTCGGCGCCGGTGCCGGTGTGCAGGTGGCCGGTCGCCCCGTCCTGGTGCCCGTGCTGGCTGTGATTGTGCCCGTGCTGGTGCTGGTCGTCCTGGCCGTCCACGACCCGGACTACTGCCCCCCCGGAGCAGCCACAGGTGGCGCACACGTCAGGCCACCATCACCGACGTGATCTTGAGCTCCTGCCCGGCCAGCACGGTGACGTCGGCGCTGCCGCAGGGGCAGGCCATGATCGGCATGTCCGGGTGGAAGATCCGGCCGCACACCCGGCAGCGGCATTCGCCGGCCGGCTCGGTGATCTCCAGCCGGGCGCCCTGCAGGGAGGTTCCCTCGGTGGCCAGCTCGAAGCAGAACCGCACCGAGTCGGCCACCACTCCGGACAGCGCGCCGATCTCCAGCCGGACGCAGGTGACCTGGGCGCCCGGCAAGCGCTCAGCCACGGCGTCCACGACGCCTTCCACAATTGCCAGTTCGTGCACGGCGGTCTCTCTTCTGGTCAGCAGATTCTCGGCAGGGGATCGCCGACCAGCAGGTCGACGATCCTGGTCCCGCCGAAAGCGGTTTTGAGCAGGACGGTGCCGGGCGGGTCAGCGATGATCTGGCCGATGCTGGCGGCGCCGGCGCCCAGCGGGTGGGCCCGCATCGCCGCCAGTGCCTCGTCTGCCTGGGCGCCGTCCACCACGGCCACCAGGCGGCCCTCGCAGGCCACGTAGAGCGGGTCGATGCCGAGGAGTTCCGCGGCGCCGCGCACCGCGGTTCGCACCGGGATGTCGTCCTCGCGGACGAGCACTCCCACGCCCGCCTCGGCGGCAATCTCGTTCAGGATCGTGGCCACCCCGCCGCGGGTGGCGTCGCGCATCGCGCGCAGCCCGGGCACCGCCAGCAGCGCGGCGGCCAGGCCGTTCAGCGGCGCGGTATCGGAGACGATGTCCGCCTCGATGTCCAGCTCGCCGCGGGCCAGCATGATCGTGGTGCCGTGGTCGCCGATCGGGCCGGACACCAGCACCGTGTCCCCGGGCTGGGCCGCGGCCACGCCGAGCAGCCGGCCCGGCTCGCGCAGGCCGACCCCGGCGGTGGTGATGAAGCAGCCGTCGGCCTTGCCCTTCTCCACCACCTTGGTGTCGCCGGTGACCACCTGGACCCCGGCCCGCTCCGCGGCCTCGCGCATCGAGGTGACGATCGTGCGCAGTTCGTCCAGGCCGAAGCCTTCCTCCAGGATGAAGCCGGCCGACAGGTACAGCGGGGTGGCGCCGGACACGGCCAGGTCGTTGACCGTGCCGTTGACCGCCAGGTCGCCGATGTTGCCGCCGGGGAAGAACAGCGGGGAGACCACGAACGAGTCGGTGGTCAGCGCCAGGCTGGCGCCGCCGGCCTCCAGCCGGGCCGCGTCCTCCATGGGCTCGAGCAGCGGGTTGCGGAACGCATCCAGGAACACCGCCTCGACCAGGGTCCGGCTGGCCTTCCCGCCGGCCCCGTGCGACATCGTGATCCGCGGCTCCTTGACCCGGGGGCGGCTGCGCCGGGCCCGGTCGATGCGCGCGAGCACCTGCTCCTCGCGGACCGTGCCGGGGGCCGGCTGCGGCGCGCCGGGGTTGCGCTCGTCGCGCGGGTGCGGCTGCAGGGGGCCGGCGCGGCGTCCCGCTCACGGCGCTCCTGCTCGGCCTGCTCCTCGTGCTCGCGCAGCGCGGCGTCGACCCAGCCGGGCGTGGTCACGACCGGGTCACCTCCTTCACCCGCTGGCGGCTGAGGCGGCCGAAGTTGTAGTAGGCCGCGCAGGCGCCCTCGGGGGAGACCATGCAGGTGCCGATCGGGGTCTCCGGGGTGCAGGCGGTGCCGAACACCTTGCACTCCCAGGGCTTGAGCACGCCCTTGAGCACCTCGCCGCACTGGCAGGCCTTCGGGTCGGCGACCCGCACACCGGGCACCTTGAACAGCAGCTCGGCGTCGTACTGGGCGTACTCGGGCCGCATCCGCAGCGCGGAGTGCGAGATGAAGCCCAGGCCGCGCCACTCGAAGTAGGGCCGCAGCTCCATGGTCTGGCCGATGGCCCGCAGCGCGACCAGGTTGCCGTCCCACGGCACCACCCGGGTGTACTGGTTCTCCACCGTGGCCTGGCCGCGGGACAGCTGGAGCATCAGCATGTAGATCGACTGCAGGATGTCCAGCGGCTCGAAGCCGGCCACCACCACCGGCTTTCCGTAATCGGCGGCGATGAACTCATACGGCCGGCAGCCGATCACCGTGGACACGTGGCCGGGCCCGATGAACCCGTCAAGCCGCAGGTCGGGGGAGTCCAGGATGGCCTTGATGGCGGGCACGATCGTGACGTGATTGCAGAACACCGAGAAGTTGGTGAGCCCCTCGGCGGCCGCGCGCAGCACGGTCATCGCGGTGGACGGGGCGGTGGTCTCGAAGCCGATGGCCATGAACACCACCCGCTTGCCCGGGTTGGCCCGGGCGATCTTCAGCGAGTCCAGCGGCGAGTAGACCATCCGGATGTCGGTGCCGCTGGCCTTGGCGTCGAAGAACGAGCCGTTGCTGCCCGGCACCCGCATCATGTCGCCAAACGACGTCATGATCACGTCGGGCGCCGCCGCCAGGTGCATCGCGTCGTCGACCCGGCCCATCGGGATCACGCACACCGGGCAGCCGGGGCCGTGCACCAGCTCGATGGACTCCGGCAGGTAGTCCTCGAGCCCGTGCTTGTAGATGGTGTGCGTGTGGCCGCCGCAGACCTCCATGAACTTGTAGTGCCGTCCCGGCTCGCACAGCGAGGCGATCTTCGCGGCCAGGGCGTGGGCCTGGTCCGCGTTGCGGAACTCATCGACGAACTTCATCGCGGCCCTCCTACTCGATCATCGATTCCTGGAGCGCGGCGAGCTCGTCCTCGTAGGCCTGCCCGATGCCCTGGAGGAACTCGAGCGCGGCGGCCGCCTCGTCCTCGTCGATCTTCGACAGCGCGAAGCCGACGTGGATCAGCACCCATTCGCCGGGCTTGGGCGGGTCATCGGCCAGCAGGCCGATGTTGATCATCCGCCGGACCCCGCTGACGTCCACCTTGGCCAGGTCGGGCTGGTCCGCGACCAGCTCGACGATCTCGCCGGGTATGCCCAGGCACATGGTTCTCCCTCCCTCTCTCCCCCTGGCTCACCCGGCGCCGTGGCTGACCGGTGGGCTGGACGGCTCGCGACACTCGGCGTCGATCAGGTCAAGGACGGCGCGGACGGCCGGCCCGACCGCCGCGGCGACCGGCGGGCTCAGCCCCATGCCGTAGTCGGTGCTGGCCGGCTCGCAGCCGACAAGCAGAATCCGGCCGGCCTGGCCGCCGAGCACGCCGAGCATGCTCAGCACCAGGTCCGGCTGCATCCCGTGGGCGTCGAGCAGCATCGCCGCCGCGCCGCCGGGCGCCTCGTCCGGCCGGTCGAGTTCGATCACGCTGACCGTGCCCGGCGGCTCGCCGCGCGCGGTGGCGTCCAGCAGGATGACGGTCTCGTAGCCGCTGGCCAGGTCGTAGGCCAGGTGCATGCCGCTGATCCCGTAGTCGGCCAGGCGCACCCAGTCCGGCAGGTCTTCCGCGGCCAGCGCCCGGGCGACCTCGGTGCCGAAGCCGTCGTCGCCCAGGAAGATGTTGCCGATCCCGGCGACCAGCACCCGGGCGGTCACCGGGTCACCGCCAGCCCGCCGAGCGCCGCCAGGGTGAGCTCCCAGAGCAGGTTGTAGACCGTGGTCTGGGCTTCCTGGATGCGGTGCACCGACGTGGACGGCGCCACGAACAGGTAGTCGATGCCGTCGATCTCGGCCATCTTGCCGCCGCTGTACCCGGCGAGCCCGATGGTGAGCAGCCCGCGCTGGCTGGCGGTCTCGAAGGCGCGCACCAGGTTCTCGGAGTTACCGCTGGTGGACAGGCCGATCGCGATGTCCTCCGGCCGCCCGAACGCGGCGATCTGCCGGGAGAAGATGACTTCCGGGCCCACGTCGTTGGCCAGCGCGCTGATGATCGCGGTGTCGCTGGCCAGTCCGTATGCGGGCAGCGCGCGGCGGCCCGGGCCCGGGTACAGGAACAGCGAGGCGACCTGCCCGGCGTCGGTCGCGCTGCCGCCGTTGCCGAACGCGAGCAGCCGCCCGCCGCGGGCGAACCGGTCCGCCGCGTCCGCCGCGCACTGCACCAGCCGCGCGCCGTCCTGCGCGGCGATGGCCCGGCGCAGCTCGGTGATCTCGGCGGTCTTGGCCACGGTGGACCGGCGCACGTCGGCGAGCACCGCCTCCAGGTCGCTGGCCCCGGAGTACAGGAACGGGTAGAGCGACTCGACCGTGCCCGGCTCAGGCCGGCCGCCGCTGCCGGTGCTGCTGCCGTGGCCGGTCATCCGGGTCCACCCCCGACCACGGCGATGGCCTCCTTGGCGTGCACCAGGATCGTGTCGCCCACGGCGGCCTGCACCAGGGCCACGCTGACCTCCTCCTGGCCGGCGCCGGTGTCGACCAGGGCCAGGTCGTCGGGCAGCAGCGTCACCACGCGCACCGCCACGGCCGTGTCCGAGCAGGTGATGCAGACCTCGTCATGGCACACCGGAGCCGTGCCCGCGGGGCCGGGCACGGCGTCCGGTGCGCCTTCGGGACGGGGAGAGGTCACCGGATCACCCCGGGACCGAGCACGCCGGGCTGCTCCAGGAACACGTGCACCAGCTCCCACAGGATGTGGTAGGTCGTGACCTGGGTTTCCTTCACGATCCTGGGGTCGTCGGAGCGGGCCATCAGCACGTGGTCCACGGCCGGGCTGGCCGCGATCGGGCCGCCGTCCCGGCCGGCCAGCGCGATGGTCAGCAGCCCGGCCGCCCGGGCGGCCTCCAGGCCGGCCAGCACGCTGGGGTCGTTCCCGTCGGCGGACAGGCCGAGCGCGATGTCGGACGGCCCGGCCAGCACCCGGATCTGGTGGGCGAACACCGCGGCCATGCCCTCGCGCGCGGCCACCCCGGTGACCGTGGCCATATCGCAGGTCAGCGAGAAGGCGGGCAGTGCCCGCTTGCCCACGATGACCGGGTGCACGAACTCCACCGCGACGTGCTGGGCGTCGGTGCTCGACCCGCCGGTGCCGAACACCAGCAGCTTGCCGCCCTGATGGAAGCGGGCAGCCATGTCGTGACAGGCCTGGGCCACCACGCCGGCCTGGGCGGCCAGGTCAGACAGGGCGGCGTCGCGGCGGCTGACCAGGCCGGGTGACCGCGTCGGCCGCGGTGGCTGCTTCCTGACGGCTCATCCGGGGTCCCCCTCCCGGCCGGTCAGGTCCACCGTAGCCGCCACGCCCACCGCGTCGCGAACCTTCAGCGCGCCGAGGAACGCGGTGTACGGCTTGATCCCGTAGGCGGTCTGCACCACGGTGCCCTCGGCGCGGTACCGGTCCGGGCCGGTCTGGCTGACCGACAGCCGCAGCGGCCGGGAGGCCCCGGCCAGCGTGAGCGTCCCGTCGACCTCCCACCCGCCGGCCGCGGCCGGCCGGAAGCCCGTGGCGGTGAAGGTGGCTTCCGGGTAACGGTCGGTGCGCAGCAGCTTCCGGGCCGTCCCGCCGATCTCCCGGCGGTCCCGGTCGCTCAGCGGCTTGATCCCGCCGGTGCCCTCCCGGACGACCAGCGCGTTCAGGTCGATCCTGACGTCGAGCGCGGACGGGGCCAGGTCCTCACCCACGGTGAGTACGCCCGACCACCGTGATGCCTCGATGGTCAGATCGTGGCCTGCCGTCGCCGCCATTCCGTCCCGGGATGTCCGGAGAAATATCCGGTCACTATCCGTGCCGAATTGGTGGCGCCCCGCATGAACCGCCATGGGAGCACCGTAGGACACTTGTGGGGGGCCGTCCAGTGATCCGGCCAGACACGTTTGGCTTATCCGGAAATGGGCGCACATAACGCCTCCCGGGGCTCAGGGCGTGAGCTAACGGAGCGGGGTCTCCCCGAAGACTTCCTGGATACGCCGCAGGTCACGCATGCGCGGCTCGGTGGCGCCGCCCACCCACCGGCTGACCGTTTTCACCGACACGCCGAGCTGGCGGGCGGCCGCCTCCTGGGTCAGGCCCTCCCGGCGCAGCGTGCGCGACATCCACTCGGCGAACGTGGCCGGATCAGCGGGCGGGAAGCCGTCCGCCTCGGCAGGCGGCCCAGCCGGACCCTCGGGACGGCCGGGGTCACCGGCCCCGGGCTCGCCGCGGCCGCTCCGCGCCGGCCGCGGTCGCCGCGGCCCGGGCCGCCTGCGAGCCAGGCACCGGCCGGGCCGGCGCGGCGGGCGCCGGCGGCGCCGCGGAAATCGCCGGGTCAATGGACCTGACCAGCTGCGCAGGAATCTGCATGGCTGAGTGCAGCACGTCGACCTCGACGTGCTCGGGGAAGATCCGGAAGGCGACCTGGATGTAGCCGGTCGGCCCGGCGGCGTCGAGCAGGGCCCGGAACACGGTCTCGCCGACCTCGCGGGCGCCCTCCTCGGTCAGCGGCGATTCGGCCAGGCAGCGCCGGACGAAGTCGCGGATATCCGGGATGGACGATGGCCGGGCCGGGAAGATCTGGGAGAGCACGACGACCGGCACGACCTCGATCGGGTCGGTGCCAGGGCCCCGTGCAGGCTCAGCCAACGCTACGTCTCTCCCTTGGGCATGGGCCGGCGCTTGTCACGCGGGCTCACGTCAGGGTATGTGCAGCAAACTGAAACGGGAAGTCCTGCGCAAGTGACATCCCGTCCGCCTCAGGCCATAGGGGGCGGACACTTGAGTCAGGTCAAGCCCGATATCTGGACACTTTTGTCTGGTGAACCCGCTGTGATCCCTTGTTTCACGCCGCGCGGCGGGTCTAGCATGACGAATCTGCACGTGAATTGCGCATCACAAGGTGAGGTGCGTCATGGGCCGCAGCGTTCCCGGCAGTCAGCCGACTCACAGCTGAGGAGGTGGCCTCCTCATGGCCACACAGGAACCCACATCTGACCCGGCACAGAGCGGCACTGCCGAGGAGCCCGTGGTCCACATCCTCTGGATGAACGGGGGCCTGGGGTGCGACGGGGACTCGGTGGCGCTGACCGCGGCCACCCAGCCGAGCATCGAGGAGATCGCCCTGGGCGCGCTGCCCGGCCTGCCGAAGGTCGCGGTGCACTGGCCGCTCATCGACTTCGAGTGCGGCCCCGAGCAGGGCGCGGACAACTTCATCGAGTGGTGGCACAAGGCCGACCGCGGCGAGCTTGACCCGTTCGTGCTGGTCGTCGAGGGCTCGATCCCGAACGAGGCGATCAAGGAAGAGGGCTACTGGTGCGGGTTCGGGAACAACCCGGCCACCGGGCAGCCGATGACCACCAACGAATGGCTGGACCGGCTGGCGCCCAAGGCCACCGCGATCCTGGCGGCCGGCACCTGCGCCACCTACGGCGGCATCCACGCCATGGCCGGGAACCCGACCGGGGCCATGGGCGTGCCGGACTACCTGGGCTGGGACTGGCGGTCCAAGGCCGGGCTGCCGATCGTCTGCGTGCCCGGCTGCCCGACCCACCCGGACAACCTGTCCGAGACCATCCTGTACCTGCTCTACCAGGTGGCCGGCGCAGGCCCCGATGATCCCGCTGGACGAGGCGCTGCGGCCGACCTGGCTGTTCGGCGCGACCGTGCACGAGGGCTGCGACCGGGCCGGCGTACTACGAGCAGGGCGACTTCGCGGTGGACTACGGGTCCCCGAAGTGCCTGGTGAAGCTGGGCTGCTGGGGCCCGGTGGTCAAGTGCAACGTGCCCAAGCGGGGCTGGATCAACGGCGTCGGCGGCTGCCCGAACGTCGGCGGGATCTGCATCGCCTGCACGATGCCCGGCTTCCCGGACAAGTTCATGCCGTTCATGGACGAGCCGCCGGGCTCGAAGGTCTCCACCACGGCCAGCACCCTGTACGGGACGGTCATCAAGACCCTGCGTAACTTCACCGCGAAGACCGCGGACGCGGAGCCCAAGTGGCGGGTCAAGGGCGATGAGCTGCTGACCGGATACCAGAAGACCTGGTGACATCGGCCGGCGCCGGCCGCCCGCGCGCGGCCGGCGCCCGAAGGCGGGAGGAAGTGCGATGACAGCGGTCGATGAGCCCGGCGTTGTGGAGATGAACTGGGACCCGATCACGCGGATCGTGGGCAGCCTGGGCATCTATACCAAGATCGATTTCAAGCAGCGGAAAGTCGTCGAGTGCCACAGCACCTCGTCCATTTTCCGCGGCTACAGCATCTTCATGAAGAACAAGGACCCGCGGGACGCGCACTTCATCACCAGCCGCATCTGCGGTATCTGCGGGGACAACCACGCCACCTGCTCGGTCTACGCGCAGAACATGGCCTACGGGGTCCGGCCGCCGCATCTCGCCGAGTGGATCATCAACCTCGGCGAGTCGGCCGAGTACATGTTCGACCACAACATCTTCCAGGAGAACCTGGTCGGGGTGGACTTCTGCGAGCGGATGGTCGCCGAGACCAACCCGGGCGTGCTCGAGCTGGCCAACCGGACCGAGTCGCCGCACGCGGCCGAGCACGGCTACCGCACCATCGGCGACATCATGCGCTCGCTGAACCCGCTGGAAGGCGAGTTCTACCGGGAGGCGCTCCAGGTCAGCCGCTCCACCAGGGAGATGTTCTGCCTGATGGAAGGGCGCCACGTGCACCCCTCCACGCTGTACCCGGGCGGCGTCGGGACGACCGCCACGGTCCAGCTGTTCACCGACTACCTGACCCGGCTGATGCGCTACGTGGAGTTCATGAAGCGCGTCGTGCCGATGCACAACGACCTGTTCGACTTCTTCTACGAGGCCCTGCCCGGCTACGAGGAGGTCGGCCGGCGCCGCGCCGACATGGTCTGCTGGGGCAGCCTGAACGACCCCGAGCACTGTGACTTCCGGTACGAGAACATGACCAACTGGGGCCGGAAGATGTTCGTCAGCCCCGGCGTGATCAGGGACGGCGAACTGCTGACCAACGACCTGGTCGAGATCAACCTGGGCATCCGGATCCTGCTCGGCTCCTCCTTCTACGAGGACTGGGCCGGCCAGGAGATGTTCGTCACCCGGGACGCCCTGGGCAACCCGGTGGACCAGCGGCACCCGTGGAACCAGCACACGATCCCGCGGCCCGGCAAGCGCAACTTCGAGGACAAGTACAGCTGGGTGATGTCGCCGCGCTGGTTCGACGGCACCGACCACCTGGCCGCGGACACCGGCGGCGGCCCGCTGCCGCGGCTGTGGGCGACCGCGCTCGGCGGCCTGGTCGACATCGGCTACGTCCGCTCCACCGGGCACAGCGTGGAGATCAACCTGCCGCGGACGATGAGCAAGCCCGCGGTCAGCTTCGAGTGGACGATCCCCAGGGACAAGGAGGGCCGGCCGCTGTCCAACGCGATCGAGCGGGACCGCGCCCGGACCTACTTCCAGGCCTACGCGGCGGCCTGCGCCCTGCACTTCGTGGAGAAGGCGCTGGCCGAGATCCGGGCCGGGCGGACCAAGACCTGGGAACCGTTCAACGTACCCGACGAGGCGTTCAGCGTCGGGTTCACCGAGGCGGTCCGCGGGGTGCTCTCGCATCACATGGTGATCCGCGGCGGGAAGATCGCGAACTACCACCCGTACCCGCCGACGCCGTGGAACGCCAGCGTGCGGGACAGCTTCGGGACCCCGGGGCCGTACGAGGACGCGGTGCAGAACACCCCGATCTTCGAGGAGAACCCGCCGGAGAAATTCAAGGGCATCGACGTGATGCGGGCCGTGCGCAGCTTCGACCCGTGCCTGCCGTGCGGCGTGCACATGTCCCTGGGCAAGGGCAGGGTCCTGGACAAGGTGCACTCGCCGATGACCATTACCCTGGCCACCTGACCGGCCGGAACGGCCCGGCCGACGGAGGGGCACACGTGCGATGACCGGGGTTCAGCAGACCGGGGAACGGGTCGAGGCGCTGATCGCGGCGCTGCGCGCCAGCGCCGACCCGGCGGCCGCGGGCGCCGCCGAGGAACTGGTCGGCCTGCTGGTCGGGCTGTACGGCGACGGGCTCAGCGCGATCATGGCTGTGCTGGCCGCCAACGGCGAGGCGGGCGCGGCCATCATGACCGCGCTCACCGAGGATCCGCTGGTCACCAGCCTCCTGCTGCTGCACGACCTGCACCCGCTCAGCGTGGACGAGCGGATCCAGCAGGCGCTGGACCAGGTCCGGCCTTACCTGGGCTCGCACGCGGGCGGGGTGCAGTACCTCGGGGTCCGCGACGGCGTGGCCACGCTCCGGCTGGAAGGCAGCTGCCACGGCTGCCCGTCTTCCACCGTGACCGTCCGGCTGGCCATCGAGGGCGCGGTGCAGGACGCCGCACCTGAGGTCAGCCAGGTCGTGGTGGAGGGGATGACCGAGGCGCCGCCGCCTGGCCCCACGCTGCTGCAGATCGGCTCGGCCCCGCCGGCCCCGCCGGGGCCAGGGACCGAGGCGGGCTGGGTGACGCTGCCCAGCCTCGGGCCGCCCAGCTCCCGGCCGGTCACCGCGTCCGCCGACGGCGTCACGGTCCTGGTCTGCTCGGTGCGCGGCACGCTGTACGCCTACCGGGACGCCTGCGCCGGATGCGGTTCCTCGCTCGCCGACGGGAAGCTGGACCGGGAGGTCCTGACCTGTCCCGCCTGCGCGGCGGCGTACAACGTCCGGCTGGCCGGGAAGTCCCTGGGCGGCGACGCGGCCCGGCACCTTGACCCGCTGCCGCTGCTGGCCGACAGCCAGGGCGTCCGGGTGGCGCTGCCCGAGACGATCCGGGCGTGAGCGGCAGCACCGGCCTGCGCCGGTTCGTTCCCGGGGCCGCGCCCGCCGCGGCCCCGCCCGGACCTGCCGCCGGTGTTCCCAGCCTGCCGGGCCTGTCCGCGGGATCCGCGCCCAGCCGGGCCCCGGCCGGGCCGCCGCCGGGCGGTGCCCCGCCGCAGGAGCGCTGCGAGATGTGCGCCGCGGATATCGGGCCCGAGCACGGCCATGTAGCGGACCTGGACAGCTCCAGCCTCAGCTGCACCTGCCGGGCCTGCTACCTGCTGTTCACTAACTCCCAGGCGGGCGGCGGGCGGTATCGCGGGGTGCCGGACCGCTACCTGACCGACCCGGCCAGGGAACTGACCCCCGCGCAGTGGGACGACTTCCAGATCCCGGTCGGCCTGGCCTTCTTCCTGCGCAGCTCGCGCAGCGGCGAGACGCACGCGTTCTACCCGTCCCCGGCGGGCGCCACCGAGAGCACCCTGAACCTGGCCGCCTGGGACCAGCTCACCGCGGCGTACCCGCTGCTCGCGGCGGCCGAGGCCGACGTGGAAGCCATCCTGATCTGCCGCACCGACGCCGGGGTGGAGTACTTCCTGGTCCCTATCGACGCCTGCTACGAGCTGGCCGGCCGGATGCGGCTGTACTGGCGCGGCTTCGACGGCGGCACGCAGGCGCGGGAGGCCATCGCCGGCTTCCTGGCCCAGGTCCGCTCGCGGGCGCGGGTCTTTGCCGGGCAGGCCTGACGTGACCGAGCTGGTCTTCGACTGCACCGGGGCCCGGCCCGACCGGTACGCGATGACCCCGGCGATGAACTTCTTGCTGCGGATCAGCGAAACCAGCGGGGAAAGCGTCGAGGCCATCGCGCTGCGCTGCCAGATCAGGATCGAGCCGGCCCGGCGGAAGTACACCCCGGCCGAGGCTGAGCGGCTGGGTGACCTGTTCGGGGAGACCGAGCGCTGGGCGGAGACCCTGCGCCCGGTTCAGTTCACCCAGGTCGCGGTGATGGTGCCGCGGTTCACCGGGAGCACGGAGATCGAGCTGCCGGTCCCGCTCAGCTACGACCTGGAGATCGGCGCGACCCGGTACTTCGCCGGCCTGGACGGCGGCGAGGTGCCGCTGCTTCTGCTGTTCAGCGGCACCCTGTTCACCATGTCCGGCGGCCGGATCCAGGCCGGCCAGGTGCCGTGGAGCAAGGAGGCGGCCTACCGGCTGCCGGTCAGCCTGTGGCGCGAGGCGGTGGACGCGCACTTCCCCAACTGCGCCTGGATCCGGATGAGCCGGCCGGTCATGGACGAGCTGCTCCGCTACAAGTCCCGCCGGGCGCTGCCCACCTGGGACGCGACGATCGAATCGCTGCTGGCCGAGGCGGCCGACCGGTCCGGGACGGAGCGGCAGCCATGAGGCTCGACCCGGCGCACCTCGAGCACGCCCGCAAGGTGGCCGACGCGATCCTGTACGAGGGCTACCTGCTGTACCCCTACCGCCGGTCCGCGGCCAAGAACCAGGTCAGGTTCCAGTTCGGGGTGCTGATGCCGCCCGGTTACCGGGAACTCGACGACAGCGAGCCGTCCGCCAGCCAGACCGAGTGCCTGCTCGAGTGCACGGACGACGCGGAGATCCTGGTCGTGCTGCGGTTCCTCCAGCTGCAGCGGCGGACCGTGCAGGCGGTCTCCCCGGACGACGGGCACCTGCGCGAGGTCGGCACGCTGTCCGTGGACGGCACCGAGTACACCAGCTGGGACGAGGCCGCCGAGCGCGAGCAGCACATCACCGTGCCGGCCGGCCGCCTGCTCGAGGAGGACAGGAACGCCGAGTTCCACGCCAGCGGGGGCCAGTCAGAAGAGCCCCTGACGGACTCCCGCGGGCACCCGGCCGGGCGGCTGGTCCGCGAGTGGGCGGCGGCCGACGGGATGATCCGGCTGCACGCCGAGCGGGTGGCCGGACCGTACCAGGCGCTGAAGCTGCGGGTCCGGGTGGAGAACCACTCCGCGTCCCGCGCCCTGCTGCGCACCAGGACCGACGGGCTCCGCCAGGCGCTGATCGCCGCGCACCTGCTGATCGGCGTGCCCGGCGGCCGGTTCCTGTCCCTGACCGATCCGCCGGAGTGGGCCGCCGCCGAGGCCGGGCAGTGCGTCAACACCGGAACCTGGCCGGTGCTGGCTGGCCCGCAGGGCTGCACCGAGCTGATGCTGTCGTCCCCGGTGATCCTTTACGACCACGCCGAGGTGGCCGCGGAGAGCCCGGCCGACCTGTTCGACGCCACCGAGATCGACGAGATCCTCACCCTGCGCACGATGGCGCTGACCGACGAGGAGAAGCGCGAGGCCCGCTCGTCCGACCCGCGCGCCGCCGACCTGATCGACCGGATGGACCACCTGCCGCCGGAGATGCTCGACCGGCTGCACGGCGCGATCCGCTACCTGCGGCCCGTCGGCGGCCCGGACCCGGACGCGCCGCCGGCGTCAGCGCCTGCGCCGCGGCCCTCGGGCGTGCCCGCGGGCGAGATCACCGGCCGCCCGGACGTGCCGTGGTGGGACCCGGGCGCGGACCGCTCGGTGTCACCGGAGACCGACCACGTCGTGGTGGCCGGCGTGCGGGTGGCCAGCGGCAGCCGGGTGATCATGCGCCCGGGCATCCGCCGGGCCGACGCCCAGGACCTGTTCCTGGCCGGCCGGGCCGCCACCGTGCAGGCCGTGCTGCACGACGTCGACGGCGACGTCCACCTGGCCGTCAGCCCCGACCAGGACCCGGCCGCCGAGCTGCAGCGCAGCCACGGCCGGTTTCTCTACTTCGCGCCGGACGAGGTCGAGCCCATCGGCCCGGCGGACGCCACCGGGCACCACCGGGCCGCCCCGGCGTGGCCCGCGGTCGACGAACGGCCAGAGGAGGAAACGGAATGGTCTCACGGCTGATCAAACTGGCGGTGCTGGCTCTCGTCATCACGGTGATCGTGCAGTCGCTCCCGGATATCAAGCGTTATCTGGAGATCCGCGATATGTGAGTCGCGGCCACAGCGCGGCGAGCCCGAGGGCGCCCGCCGGGATCAGCGTGACCAGCGCGGGCAGCTGGTAGCGCCAGGAGAACTCGAACAGGTCCGACATCACCAGCACGGCCACCGCGGCGGTGAAGAAGACGAAGCATGCCGCCGCGGCGTCCCGGCGGTCCGCCGCCACGCCGTCTGCCGTCCCGGCGTCGTCTGCGGCCCCGGCCCGGCGCCGACGGCCGGCCAGCAGGCTGACCGAGCCTGCCAGCCCGGCGAGCGCCACGATGGCGTACAGCGGACCAGGCGTGTAACCACCGTGGAGCTGATAGCCGCGCAAGAAGACCGCTACGGGGCGGGCGACCGTGGGCCCGCCGCCGCCGAGCCGGGCCCCGGCGGCCGCGATGACCGCCCGCGAGGCGTGCGGCGGGTAGACCGGGTAGGTCGTCTGGAACTGCCAGCGCGCGATCGGGGTGTCGCCCGCCGCCCCGTCCCTGGTCAGCGCGAACAGCTTGACCGCGTCCCGGCCGATGGACACGAGCACCCGGCCCGGCTGCTGGTGCAGGACATGCTGGCTGAAGCTCGCGACGAGGCGGGATGCCTCGCTGTGCGGCAGGTTCCGGTAGTACGGCCGCAGTGGCGAATGCGGGCTGTGCTCCAGTTCGTCCGGGCCGCTGGCCTGCTGCGCCGGGGTGGGGCAGAGCGGCCGCTCGCTGGCCGGCAGTGTGAGCGTGGCGCAGTCCGCCGCGCTGGCCATCCGCCCGTAGGTGGTGGTCACCCCGGAGTGCGACAGCCAGAAGTGCCCGGTGACCGCCTGGGCCAGGGCCATGTAGCCGATGATCGGCGCGGCGAACGCGGCCGCCGCGACGGCGGCGTAGGCGCTGCGCCGCCGCCAGCCCTGGGTCGCCAGGAGCGCGCCCACCAGGGCGGGCAGGATCAGGATCTCGCCGACCTGCCGGACCGTGGCCGAGCCGCCGAGCAGGAACGCGCCGGCCGCGACCAGCCACACCGGTGCGTCACGGCGCCAGGTCAGCAGCGCCAGGCCGGCGATGATCAGCACCTCGAACCAGACGTCCGGCATCAGGGTCTGCTCGATCTGCAGCTGGTAGGCGTCGAGGAGCAGCGGTGCGGCGGCCAGCGCGGCGAGCCACCGCACGCATCCGCGGCGGATCAGGACCAGGTAGATGAGCACGGCCATCGCGAGCCCGAGAAGATGCTGCACCGCTGCTACGGCGTTGAGGTTCGCTATGAAGGTGATCACCTTCAGCGGCAGCCGGTAGCCGACCGGATCGTTGCCGTCGGCGTGGTACAGGTAGCGCGTCGAGTCGATATAGAACAGCGCCGGCCGGTAGGCCACCTGGGCCAGGATCCGCAGCACGAGCCCGGCGGTCAGCAGGATGGCGATCAGCCAGTGCCGCCGGAGCGCGGCGGTCAGGGCGGGGCGGTCGCGGCCGGTGGTGGTGCCGCGTGGCGGCCGCCGGAGCGCGAGGCTCACCGGGCCGGGGCGGTCAGCCGTTGCCGCGGGCCGGCCGCCTCGTCAGGCCGGCCCGCGGAATGCGGGCGGCGGAGGCTGGCCAGGATGATGGTGATCCCCAGCGCGCCCGCCGGGGGCAGGGTGACCAGCGCGGGCAGCTGATAGCGCCAGGAGAACTCGAACAGGTCGGACATGGCCAGCACGGCGGCGCCGGTGGCCAGGAAGGCGAAGGCCGCCGCGGCGGCGGCGCGGAGGCCGGCGGGTGCGCGGCGGCGGGCGCCGAGGATCAGCCCGGCGAGGGCGGCCAGGACCGCGAGGGCGTACAGCGGCCCGGGGGTGTAGCCGCCGCGGAGCTGGTAGCCGTGCAGGAAGCTGGCCAGCGGTTTCGTGACGCCGGCGCGGCTGTCCAGGGAGCCGGGCAAGGGGGTGAGCAGCGGGGACGCGATGGTGCCCGCGGGAAGCTGGTAGCCGCCGCGCAGGATCTGGTTTCCCGGGCCGAGCTCGATCACGCCGTCGAAGGTGGGGAAGCTGGTCTGGAACTGCCAGCGGGAGATCGGGGTGTCGCCGGTCCGGCCGTCCCTGGTCAGGGCGAACAGCTTGGCCGCGTCGGACGCCCAGCCCACGGCGATCCGGAACGGCTGCTGGGTAATGACCCGGTGGGTGAAGTCGGTGATGATCACGGCGCGGTTGACGTCGGCCGGCGGCTCGTAGACCTTCAGCGGCGACTGCGGGTCGTGCTCCAGGCCGTCCGGGCCGAGGGCCTGCTGCGCCGTGGTGGGGCAGAGGCCGCGCTGGTAGCTGGCCAGCTTCAGGGTGGCGCAGTCGGCGTCCGCGGCGGTCCGGCCGTAGAGGGAGGACGAGCCGGAGTGCGAGAGCCGGAAGTGCCCGGTGCTGATCAGCGAGATCGTGCTGTAGCCGACGATGGGGACGGCGAAGGCCGCCACGAACAGGGCTGTGGTCGCGGCCCTGGGCCGGAGCCCCCGGGTGGCGCAGGCGACGTAGACGGCGGCCGGGAGGACGAGGATCTCGCCGACCTGCCGGAGCGTGGCCGATGAGCCGAGCACCAGCCCGGCTCCGATGACCGCGGGCCAGGCCGGGCGGCGGTGCCAGAGCAGCAGCATCAGGCCGCCGAGGATCGCCGCCTCGAACCACACGTCCGGCATGATCATCTGCTCGATCTGCAGCTGGTAGGCGTCGAGCAGCAGCGGCGCGGCGGCGAGCGCGGCCAGCCAGCGCGCGCAGCCGCGGCGCAGAAGGAGCACGTAGAGGCCGGCCGCCATGGCCAGCCCGAGCAGATGCTGTACCGCGGCGACCCCGGGAAGCCCGCCGAAGAACACCATCGTGTACAGCGGGACCTTGTACCCGACCGGGTCGGTCCCCGGGAACGCGTTGAAGAGGTACTTGAGCGTGTCGATGTAGAACAGCGCGGGCCGGTACGCGATCTGCGTGATGACCCGCAGCACCAGCCCGGCGAGCAGCAGCGCGGACATCACCCAGTGCCGGCGGGAGGTGCGCCACAGCCACCCCGCCCCGGCCACGACAGCATCGCGCGCCGCCCTGGCGGGCTTGCTGGGCATCTGCATCGCTGTCGTCCTGTGGGTGGGGATCCGTGGGGCCTGGCCGCCCGGGCCATTCCCGCCCGGGCCTCTCCCGCACCGGGCACACCGCCCTGCGCAAGGGACCGGCTCATACCGCTCACCGGCAACCCCGCCCGCCCCAGTGAGCGTACCGGAGGATGTCCGAGGCGGATCCTAGCCTCGGGATATGACTGGCCGCGGACGCCCCGGACCGCTGGCGGGGTTATCGGGCTGGGCGCTGCTGGAGGATGTGGCCCGGCGGCAGGCGCCCTGGCTGAGCGGGCCGGTGCCGGATGGCCCTGGCGGGTGCGATGTGTGCCGGCAGCCGCTGCGGACGGCGTCGCGCTGCTGGATGTGCACCGACCAGGCGGAGTCCCTGCCCGGGCTGGTGGCCGACGCGGTGGTGCCGGTTGGCCTCGCACCCAAGGGCGGGCTGCACGCGCAGAACCTGTGGCTCTATAAGTCCGCCCGGCCGGGTGCGGAGGCGGCGCGGCTGGCCCTGCTCGCCTTGCTGGCGGTGTTCCTGCGGGATCACGCGGCGTGCGTGTGGGCCGCGGCGGGCATGGCCAGCCCGACGCACCTTGCGGTGGTGCCGAGCGGCCGGGGACGGCCGGGTCCGCATCCGCTGCGGGCGCTGGCGGGCCCGCTGACCGTGCTGCCCTGGGCGGAGCTGGCCGCGGCCCGGCCCGGGGACCCGGCGGGCCGGCTCGCCGACCCCGGCCGTTATCAGGCCGCGCCGCTGCCCGGCGCCCGGGTTGCGCTGCTGGACGACACCTGGACCACCGGGGCCAGCGCCCAGTCGGCCGCCGCGGCCCTGCGGCTGGCCGGGGCGCAGTCGGTAGCGGTGATTGTTCTCGGGCGCCACCTGCCGCCAGAACCGGGGCTGCCGGCGTTTGAGGCGGGGCGCTGTGCCGTGCACCAGTGCCCGGCGCCAGCCGGCCGGCCTGGTCAATAGGCTTAGCCCGTGCCTGCCGAAGCCCCGTCGCATACTGCGCTGGTCCGCCGCGCCCGCCGGATCAACCGCGAACTCGCCGAGATGTACCCGGACGTCCGCACCGAGCTCAGCTTCACCACCCCGCTGGAGCTCCTGGTCGCCACGATCTTGTCCGCGCAGACCACCGACAAGCTGGTGAATCAGGTGACGCCGGTGCTGTTCAGCCGCTACCGGACCGCTGCGGACTACGCCTCGGCCGACCGGGCCGAGCTGGAGAAGATCATCCAGGCGACCGGGTTCTTCCGGGCCAAGGCCAACAGCCTGATCGGGCTCGGCCAGGCGCTCTGCGACCGCTATGGCGGGGAGGTGCCAGGCAAGCAGAAGGACCTGGTCACCCTGCCCGGCGTCGGCCGCAAGACGGCCAATGTGGTGCTGGGAGACGCGTTCGGCGTGCCGGGCATCACGGTGGACACGCACTTCGGCCGGCTCGCCCGCCGACTGCGCTGGACGACGCAGGAAGACCCGGTCAAGGTCGAGCAGGAAGTCGGCGAGCTGTTCCCGCGCAAGGAGTGGACGCTGCTGTCGCACCGGCTGATCTGGCACGGCCGCCGGGTCTGCCACTCCCGCCGCCCGGCCTGCGGCGCCTGCGGCATCGGCCGGCTCTGCCCGTCCTTCGGCCTCGGCCCGACCGACGAGGCGACCGCACGCAAGCTGGTGAAGGCCGGGCCGTTCTCGTGACCGGCTCGGCCGGCCGCCGGGCCCCCGGAGATCTCAGCGGCCCGGCCGGCGAGCCGGTGCCCGGCTGGCTGAGCGAGCTGGCCCAGCGCGCCGCGGTGATGGCCGTGCCTCCCGGGCTGCAGCCGCAGCCCGACGGCCGGCCCGCCGCGGTCCTCATCCTCTTCGGCGACGGCCGCAGTGGCCCGGACCTGCTGCTGGTCCAGCGCGGGCCGGGACTGCGGCGGCACTCCGGCCAGCCGGCGTTCCCCGGCGGGGCGATCGACCCCGGCGACGGCGGCCCGGTGCAGGCCGCCCTGCGCGAGGCTGCCGAGGAGGCCGGCGTGGACCCGGCCGGGGTGGACGTGCTGACCGTCCTGCCCGAGTTCTTCATCCGGCGGAGCCGGTTCACCGTCACCCCGGTGCTCGCGTGGTGGCGGCAGCCCGGCCCGGTCAGCCCCGGCGACCTGGTCGAGGTCATCGAGGCCCAGCGGATCCCGGTGGCCGAACTGGCCGACCCGGCGAACCGTCTCGCGGTCCGCCCGCCGGCCCGCCTGGTGCCGGCCGGGATGACCGTCACCACCCCCGCGTTCCGCGCGGGCGGCATGCTGATCTGGGGGTTCACCGCCATGGTGGTGGACCGGCTGCTGGCCCTGGGCGGCTGGGAGCGGCCCTGGGACGACAGTCATCCAGAAGAGCTCCCGCCCGACGCGCTCGCCGCTCCCGGGCCGGGCAACGGCGGGGTCTCCTAGGGCCCGCGTTCGCGCGCCGGAGCGGCGCGGTTACCCCCGGCTGGCCGATACGGTGGGCGGGTGACTGGCGACCTCCTCGACCTGATCCTGGTGGTGCTGGTCGTAGCCTTCGCCGTCGCCGGTTACCGGCAGGGATTCATCATCGGCGTACTCAGCTTCGCCGGCTTCATCGGCGGCGGCGCGATCGGCGCGCTGATCGGCCCGAGCATCGCCCGGGCCCTGGTCGACGGGCTGGCTCAGCAGGCGCTGGTGGCCATCATCGTGGTCTTCGTCGTGGCCATGGTCGGCCAGCTGCTGGCCTCGGGCCTGGGCGTGGCCATGCGCTCGCGGGTGACGTGGCGGCCCGCCACCGTGGTCGACTCGATCGGCGGCGCCGTGGTCAGTGTGATCTCGGTGCTGCTGATCGCCTGGCTGATCGCGACCGCGGTGGCCTACGCGCCGTTCCCGCTGATCTCCCGCCAGGTGAACAGCTCCGCGGTGCTGCGCGGCGTCGACCGGATCATGCCGCAGAGCGTCAGCCTGATGTTCGGCGACTTCCGGTCGCTGCTCGCCCGCGGTCCGTACACCCAGGTGTTCGGCGCGCTCGGCGCCGAGGGCGCGCTGCGGGTGGCCGCCCCGGACCCGGCGGTCCTGCAGTCCGCCGGCCTGACCTCGGCCCGGCCCAGCATCGTCAAGATCGAGGGCACCGCGCCGAGCTGCGCCCGCCGGATCGAGGGATCCGGGTTCGTGGTCGCCCGCCACCGGGTGCTGACCAACGCGCACGTGGTCGCCGGGGTCAAGCCGTCCCCCGAGGTGATCACCACGCACGGCCGGACGCTGCACGCCCGGGTGGTCCTCTACGACCCGCTGCGCGACGTGGCCGTCCTCTACGTGCCGGGCCTGCACGCCCGCCCGCTGTCGTTCACCGGCCCGGCCCAGTCCGGCGAGAACGCGATCGTGGCCGGCTACCCGCTGAACCGCTCCTTCACCGCCAACGCCGCCCGGATCGGCGGCACCGAGGCGGCCAGGAGCCCGGACATCTACCAGAACACCCAGGTGACCAGGGAGATCTACTCGATCAAGGCGCAGGTCCGCCCGGGCAACTCCGGCGGCCCCCTGCTCGCCCCCGACGGCCAGGTATACGGAGTGGTGTTCGCCGCCGCGGTGTCGGTCAAGGACACCGGCTACGCGCTGACCGCCAACGAGGTCAAGGCCGATGTGCAGGCCGCGAAGAACAAGGTCGCGCCGGTGTCCACCCAGGGCTGCGACAGCTAGGAAACGCCCTTACCCGGCCGCACCGGTCAGCCGGAGAACCAGGGCCCCGGCCGGGACGGCGGCCAGGCCGTCCCGCTCGATCAGCGCGGCCAGCGACCGGGCCGCGGCCGCCAGCCCGGGCGCGTCGATGCCGTACGGGCGGCCGGGGAAGCCGTCCACCGCGGCCGCGCCCCGGCGCAGCAGGGCCGCCGCGCCGCGGGCGTTGCCCCGCCGGGCGTGCGTGACGCCCACCGCGAGCTGGGCCAGGCCCTTCCACAGCGCCCGCTCCGCGTCCGGCGCCGCCTTCCACGCGTCCTCCAGCACCTCGTGCGCGTGGAACGGGCGGCCCGCGTCGAGCAGTTGCTGGGCCAGGGCCAGCGCCGCCGCGGGCGGCAGCACCTGACCGGGCGGCGGCAGCCCGGGCCCGCCCGGACCCGGCCCCGGGTCCCCGGCCGCGCCGCGGGCCAGCGGCCGGCCAAGACCGTCCCGCGGCCGGGCGTTACGCGGCCGTCCCGCCTCGTCCCGGTCCCGCCCCGGCGCGTCCGGCTCGCTGACGGCTATCGCTCCGGCTCTGGGTCGGCCAGCCAGGAGCGCAGCTCGGAGTCGAACCGGTCCGGCCGTTCCTCGTGCGGGAAATGCCCGGTTCCGTCCAGCAGCCGCCACCGGTACGGGCCGTCCACGTACCGGCCCGAGCCCCGGGCCGTCCCTGGCAGGACGCAGGTGTCCAGCGCGCCGTGCAGGTGCAGCGTGGGCGCCTGGATCGGGGCCCGCATGTGCCGCGTGTAACGCAGCCCGTCCGGCCGGAACCGGGACCGCACGAACCAGCGGTGGTATTCCAGCGCGGAGTGCGCTACCGACGGCATGGACATCGCCGCGCGGTAGCGGCGCTCGGCCTCGGGGTCCGGCCAGCCCGGCCCGGACCAGTTCCGCAGCAGGCGGCCGACCCGCTCGGCATTGCTGCTGGTGAGCTGCCGCTCGGGCAGCACCGGCAGCTGGAAGCCCAGCGCGTAGCCACTGCGGCGGCCCTGCCCGCGCGGGTCCGCCAGGACCGCGCCGCGCACCCGGAGCGGATGCGGCACGGAGATCACCGCCAGGCGGCGGACCACCTTCGGGAAGTACGCGGCCGTGGTCCACCCGATCAGGCCGCCCCAGTCATGGCCCACGATGATCGCGTTCGCCTCGCCCAGCGAGCGCACCAGCCCGGCCGCGTCGGCCGCGGCGGTGACCAGGTCGTAACCGCGCGGCGGCTTGTCGCTGCCGCCGTAGCCGCGCAGGTCGACCGCGACCGCGCGGAAGCCGGCCTCGCTCAGCGAGGCGAGCTGGTGGCGCCAGGCCCACCAGAACTCGGGGAAGCCGTGCAGCAGCAGTACCAGCGGCCCGTCGCCGCGTTCGGCGACGTGGAACCGCGTCCCGTTTGCGCTCACCGAGCGGTGCGTCCACGGCCCGTCGATGTAGACCGGGTCACCGCTGCGCGGGGCCATGACTACCCGGCGGACGAGGAGCCGGCCACCGGGGCGGCCTCGTCCTCGCCGCGACGGCGGAGGGCGGAGATGTCCCTGGCGACCGTGCCACGGGTCCTGGGCAGCCCCCTCATCGCCTTGAACCGCCAGATGCTGAGGAACACCCCCAGAATGGCGAGGATGATGCAGTTGCCGGCCACGATGAGGAACGAGGCCCAGCCCGCGACGCCCAGTTCCATCAGCCCGTAGGCGTACGCGAAGCACAGCAGCACGAGGACCAGGCAGCCCGCGAACCCGGCCATGCCCAGCGACGCGCCGGCGACGAGGCCCCGCGTGACGTCTTCCTTCAGCTCCGCCTTGGCCAGGTCGAGTTCGCACCGCAGCAGTTCCGATACGTCGGCGATGGCCTGCGAGACCAGGACGCCCACGGACTGCTCCTGGTCGGGGCGGCTGGGCCGGGCCGACGAGTCAGTCATTGCGCTTCTCCCCTCTTCTGCCTGCCGGGATCAAGTCTTCCAGTCCCGTGGCGCCGGCGCGTCGCGGCCAGGTCCCGGGACCGCGGGCAGGGGACCGCAAACAGCGCCCGTCGCGGAGCGCCGTCATGCCGGCGCCGTCAGGCTAGCAGCCGGCCGGGCCCGGCTCGTGGCCCAATGCGCCGCCGCGCCGCCGCGGCCGCCCCTGACTGGCCCCGTCTGCGGGGTCCCACCGTAGCCCGGCAGGCTGAGGTCATCATGAGCGCGGCATGAACAGCAGGTGACCGGCCACCGCACGCGCGCCGCCTTCCGTTCCTGTTCAGGAGGGCTAAAGACCAGCACGGGCCGGGAGTCCTGACCGGGCGGGCCGGCTTTCCCAAGCGGCGCGAAATAAAGCCGCCGTATGTCAGATTTGACGTACGAAGATATATCCGCGCAGGCCACAGGAACAGAGCCAAGATCTATCTGAGCGATGTACCTCACCCGCTGGTAACTTGCGCGGTTAGCGCATAAGATTTCCCCGATGACGGACGGCTCTGCCCCCCCGGAGCCTGTCCGTACGGTGACCCCCGCTCTCCCCCCCGGCGGGGGTCACCTCATCCCAGCGCCGTCTCGCCGTCACCTACGTGACGGCGGGGCGGCGCCTCTTTTATGTCTGTACATTTACGCTCCATGGCTGCCCTATTTGCGCTCTTGTGCAATGAATAAGCGAACAGTCGCTCACCATTTACGCAATCACAGATGGGATTGCACGAGCAAGATTCACCCGCGCCGGAAACACTTACCCGGCTCTTCTTATTACTGCACGACTGATGGGCCCGGCTGACCCGCAAGCCGCGCCGCCACGCCACCTCGGCCCGGCCACACACGGCCCTGCCGCACCGGGCCGGCGCTAGCCGGCCGGCGCCGACCGGAGCAGGCAGCCGAGCAGCGCAATGGCCCCGGACTTGGAGAGCGGCTCGTTCCCGTTGCCGCACTTAGGCGACTGGATGCAGGACGGGCAGCCATTCGCGCAGTCGCACGATGCGATGGCCTCGGCAGTAGCCCGCAGCCAGGACTGCGCGGTGCAGAACCCGCGCTCGGCGAATCCTGCCCCGCCCTCGTGCCCGTCGTAAACGAACACGGTCAGCAGCCCGGTCGCCGGGTGCAGGTCAGCCGACACCCCGCCGACGTCCCACCGGTCGCACGCGGCGACCAGCGGCAGCAACCCGATCGACGCGTGCTCCGCCGCGTGCGCCGCCCCGGCCAGGTCCAGCCCGTCGTCCGCAAGACCGCATCGCTGCGCCGCGCCGATCGTCCACCACATGGCCTTGGTCTCCAGCGACCGGGCGGGCAGGTCCAGCGGTGCAGACGTGCCCGGCCGGCCCGAATCCGCGTGCCGGCGAACGTAGCTCGTCACCTGCCTGGTGACGCAGACGTCGCCGAAGTGCACCCGGGCCTCTCCCCAGTCCACCGCGCGCCGTTCCGCGGTGATCTCGATCGCGGTCAGCTGCCGGGCCGAGGTCTGGTAGCCAGGGTCGCCGGGCTGCACCAGCGCGACCCCTTCGTCCAGGTCCAGGCGGCTCACCACGAAGATCTCGCCCTGGTGCGGGTACACCGCGCCGGTGTGCGCGAGGAAATGCGCGGACGGCTCGTCCACCGTGCCGACCAGCCGGCCGGTCGGCTCCTCGATGATCCGCACCGGCAGCCCGCCGGAGCCGCGCAGGCTGACCGGCGCGATCCGGCCGCGCCGGGACGGGTAGCGCCAGGGACCGCGCGGGCGCAGCAGGCCGCGCTCGGTGAGCTGGTCGGCCACCGCCGCGGCCCCGTCGCCGAACAGCGCGATGTCCGCGTCGGTCAGCGGCAGCTCGGCGGCGGCCGCGCACAGGTGCGGGGCCAGCACGTACGGGTTGGCCGGGTCCAGCACGGTCGATTCCACCGGCCGGCGCAGGATCGCGTCCGGATGGTGGACCAGATAGGTGTCCAGCGGATCGTCGCGCGCGATCAGCACGGCCATCGCGCCCCGGCCGTCCCGCCCGGCCCGTCCCGCCTGCTGCCACAACGCCGCCCGGGTACCCGGCCAGCCCGCGATCAGCACGGCCTCAAGACCGGTGATGTCCACTCCGAGCTCCAGAGCGGTGGTCGTCGCCAGCCCGGTGATCGCCCCGCTCCGCAGGCCCTCCTCCAGCTCGCGCCGGTCCTCGGGCAGGTAACCGGACCGGTACGCGGCCACCCGGCCGGCCTGCCCGCCGTGCCCCTCCTCCTGCAGCGTCCGCTTGGCCGCCGCCGCCACCGCCTCGGCTCCCCGGCGGGACCGCACGAAGGCCAGCGCCGGCACCTCGGCCGCCACCAGCTCGGCCAGCAGCCCGGCAGCCTCCGCGGTGGCCGCCCGCCGCACCGGCGCCCCCGCCGCTCCGCGCAACGCGGTCAGCGGCGGCTCCCACAGCCCGAACGTGACCGGCCCGCGCGGCGCCGCGCTCGTGGTCACGGCCTCCGCGCCCAGCCCGGTCAGCAGCTCCGCGCACCGCCCCGGCTCGCTCACCGTCGCCGACGCCAGAATGAACACCGGTGCAGTGGTAATAGAGCCGCCCGCTGCGCCGGCCGGCCCCGCGCGGGCCCTTCCGGGCCACCGCCCAGGCGCCCCCGGCCGCAGGGGTGGCCGGCCAGCAGGTGGTAGGCCGCGATGCGCCTCAGGCGGCGCAGGACCTGGGCCACATGCGAGCCGAACACCCCGCGGTAGTTGTGGCATTCGTCCACGATCACGTACTGCAGGCGGCGCAGGAAACCGCTCCACCTGGCGTGCTGCGGCAGCAGCGTGTGGTGCAGCATGTCCGGCGTGGTCAGCAGGTAATTGGCGTGTGCCCGGGCCCAGGTGCGCTCGCTGTACGGGGTGTCCCCGTCGACCACCGCGGGCCGGACGCCGGGCACCTCCAGCGACTTGACCAGGCGCAGCTGGTCGGCCGCCAGCGCCCGGGTGGGCGCGATGTAGAGCACGGTCCCGCCGTCCAGCGCGGCGGCCAGCGCGGGCAGCAGGTAGCCCACGGACTTGCCGGACGCGGTGCCGGTCGAGATGATCACGTTCCGGCCGGCGTGGGCGTGCCCGGCCGCGGTGGCCTGGTGCACCCACGGCGCGGTGATCCCGGCCCGGTTCATGGCCCCGGCCAGCGCGGGCGGCACCCAGTCCGGCCACACGCCGAGCTCGCCGGACCGCCCAGGGATCTCCTCGATATGCGTCAGCCGGCCGGACCGCGCCCCCTCGGCCAGAATCCGCCGGATCGCTTCCCGGGGCCCGGGCACGGCCGGATGGCCGCTGCCGTGCGGGAATCCGGCCGGGTGCTCGCCCGGGGCAAGGGGGGTGACCACAGTCATCGCGCTTCAGTCTGTCACCGCAGGCAAGGTGCTTCGTAGCGTGATCTGGTATAGACATGACCTCAGAGCGTGATTGAATGCGCGACGGGAGCTAGCAGGAACCCCTGAGACCGCCCGGGAGTCGCCCCGGGCCGTGACGCTCGCCGACATAGCCAGACGGCGCTGGAGGATTTGTGGACCTGAAGCTTGATCACCACACGAAGGACGGGATAGAGGTCGTCGACGTCGAGGGTGAGATCGACGTCTACACGGCGCCTCGCCTGCGTGAGCTCCTGATCGAGCTGGTGAACACCGGCTTCTACCAGCTCGTGGTCAACATGGAGAAGGTCGAGTTCCTCGACTCCACCGGCCTCGGCGTGCTGGTCGGCGGGCTGAAGCGGGTTCGCGCCCACGACGGCTCGCTCGACCTGGTGTGCACCCAGGAGCGGATCCTGAAGATCTTCCGGATCACCGGCCTGACCAAGGTCTTCGGTATCCACGCCAGCGTGGATGAGGCGATCGCGGCCCGCAAAGCCGAGAAGTAGCCCGTCGGCCAGCCCCCCCGATGGCCACCGTAGAAGTCAGCTTCACGCCCCTGCCGGCGCATGTGCGCACGGCGCGGCTGGTCGCCACCGCGGTCGCGAGACGCAGCGGCGTGGAGGAAGCGCTGCTCGATGAGGTCCGCCTGGCGGTCGGCGAGGCCTGCTCGCGGGCGGTCGAGGCGCACCGCCGGCACTGCCCGGCCGAGCCGGTCAGGATCGCGCTGACCGATTCCGCCGGGCGGTTCGAGGTTTCGGTGACCGACACCGGCGACCCCGGGACGGCCACCTACGGCGACGGCATCATCGCCGCCGCCGGGGCCGTGGCCGCCGACGGGTCCGCCGCCCCCGGGCCGGTGCCCGACCCCGCCCCGCTGGGCGCCGGGCCGGCCCTGGGCCTCGCGGTGATCCAGGGTCTCGCCGACGACGTGCAGATCAGCGAGACCGAGGACGGGGTCACGATCCGGATGAGCTGGCCCGCCGGCGGCGCCCGCAGCTGAGCCGGGCCCTTCCGCCACGACCGGTGTTACCCACCGGTAGCGGACCCCGGTCGCGCGCTGAACTGGGCCCCGCATTACCATCCGGCGGCACGGATGCGTAGACTCCCCGGCACTGCCCGTATGCCGTTCTCGGCGAGTACCTGAGCAACCGCGCGCGGGCGCCCACTGACTTCTGCGCACCGCAGCTTCGCGTGAAGCCAAGGAAGCCAAGCCCGCCGCCAATGACGACGGAGTACGGGACGGGCTTCGCCTGTCAAGGAGGACGGATGTCAAGCCTCAGGCTCAGCCTGGCGGACGGTGTACCCGGGGTATCGGGTGCCAACCTGACCTGGGTGATTGCTGTCGCCGTCGTGGCGCTGCTGGCGCTGGTGGTGGCGGCGGTGCTGGTTCGCCAGGTGCTGGCGGCCAGTACGGGGACCGAGAAGATGCAGGAGATCGCCCAGGCGGTGCAGGAAGGAGCGGCCGCCTATCTGCGCCGCCAGTTCCGCACCCTGAGCGTGTTCGTGGTGCTGATCTTCTTTGTGCTGCTCGTGCTGCCCGCTGATACCGGAGTCGATCCGCTGGGGCCGCAGCATCTTCTTCCTGGTCGGGGCGTTGTTCTCGGCGCTGACCGGGTTTACCGGGATGTCGCTCGCGGTGCGCGGCAACGTCCGGGTGGCGGCTGCGGCCCGGGCGGGCTTCGACGGTGAGCGCCCGGCCATGCGGATCGCGTTCCGCACCGGCGGTGTGGCCGGCATGTTCACCGTGGGCCTGGGCCTGCTCGGCACCGCGATCGTCGTGATCATCTACAAGGCCCACGCGCCGGCCGTGCTGGAGGGCTTCGGCCTGGGCGCCGCGCTGCTGGCGATGTTCATGAGGGTCGGCGGCGGCATCTTCACCAAGGCCGCGGACGTGGGCGCGGACCTGGTCGGCAAGGTCGAGCAGGGCATCCCCGAGGACGACCCGCGCAACGCGGCGACGATCGCCGACAACGTCGGCGACAACGTGGGTGACTGCGCGGGCATGGCCGCGGACCTGTTCGAGTCCTACGCGGTGATGCTGGTCGCCGCGCTGATCCTGGGCGTCAGGGCGTTCGGCTCGCAGGGCCTGGTGTTCCCGCTGATCGTGCCCGGCATCGGGGTTATCACCGCGATGGCCGGCATCTTCGTGGTCGCGCCGCGCCGGGGCGACCGCAGCGGCATGACCGCGATCAACCGCGGCTTCTTCATCTCCGCCATCATCTCGCTGGTCCTCGTGGTGATCGCCGCGTTCGTCTACCTGCCGGACAGTTTCAGCAAGCTCAAGGGCGTGACCGGGGTCGGCAGCGCTGCGATCCTGGCGCACGGCGGCAACCCGCGGTGGCTGGCCATCGGCGCCGTCCTCATCGGGCTCGTGCTGGCCTCCGCGATCCAGCTGCTGACCGGCTACTTCACCGAGACCAACCGCCGCCCGGTCAGGGAGATCGGCGAGAGCTCGCGGACCGGCCCGGCCACCGTGATCCTCTCCGGCATCGCGGTCGGCCTGGAGTCCGCGGTGTACTCGGCGCTGCTGATCGCCGGCGCGGTGTACGGCGCGTTCCTGCTCGGCACCGGCAACGCGACGATCGCGCTGTTCGCGGTCGCGCTGGCCGGCACCGGCCTGCTGACCACGGTCGGCGTCATCGTGTCGATGGACACCTTCGGCCCGGTCTCCGACAACGCGCAGGGCATCGCGGAGATGTCCGGCGACGTCACCGGTGACGGCGCGGTCGTGCTGACCAGGCTCGACGCGGTCGGCAACACCACCAAGGCGATCACCAAGGGCATCGCGATCGCCACCGCGGTGCTCGCGGCCACCGCGCTGTTCGGCTCGTTCCGCACCGCGGTGGAGAGCCAGCTCGGCGCGCGCGGCGGGCTCCTTCAGCCTGTCGGTGGACAAGCCCAACGTGCTGATCGGCGTGATCGTCGGCGCCGCGGTCGTGTTCTACTTCTCCGGCCTGGCCATCATGGCCGTCGGCCGGGCCGCGGGCCGGGTGGTGTTCGAGGTCCGCGAGCAGTTCCGCACCCACCCCGGGATCATGAACTACACCGAGAAGCCCGAGTACGCCCGGGTGGTCGACATCTGCACCCGCGACTCGCTGCGCGAACTGGCCACGCCGGGCCTGCTGGCCGTGCTGACCCCGATCGCGGTCGGGTTCGCGTTCGGCTACGCACCGCTGGGCGCGTACCTGGCCGGCGCGATCGCGGCCGGCGCGCTGATGGCCGTGTTCCTGTCCAACTCCGGCGGCGCCTGGGACAACGCCAAGAAGCTGGTCGAGGACGGCAACTTCGGCGGCAAGGGCTCCGCGGCGCACGAAGCCACGATCATCGGCGACACGGTCGGCGACCCGTTCAAGGACACCGCGGGCCCGGCGATCAACCCGCTGATCAAGGTGATGAACCTGGTCTCGCTGCTGATCGCGACTAGCGTGGTCAAGTACAGCCACAACACCGGCCTGCGCGCCGGCGTCGCGATCGGCGCGGTGGCCATCGTGGTCGCCGCGGTCGTGATCTCCAAGCGCCGCTCCACGAGCATCGCGGAGTCCGGCCCCGGCGGGGCCGAGTCCGCGTCCGGCCCGGGCAGCCCGAAGTCCGAGGGCGAGGGCGACGAGGCGGAGTCCGGTGACAACGGCAAGGAATCGGCGGACACCGCCGCGGCCTGACCGCCGCTGACAGCGGGAACGAAGGGCAGAGGGAACGAAGAGGCGGGCTGGCCACCAGGTGGCCAGCCCGCCTTCGCTTAGACCGGGCGAGGAGGCAGGATGACAGACCCCCAGACCAGGCGCTTGATCGTGATGCGGCACGCCAAGGCGGGCGACCTGCCCGGCGGGCCGGACCTGGAACGCGCGCTGACCCCGCGCGGAATGGCCGACGCGACGCGGGCCGGCCAGTGGCTGGCCGGGCAGGGCTACCTGCCGGACGCCGTCATCGTTTCCTCCGCGCGGCGGGCCCGCCAGACGTGGCGGCAGGTCTCGGCGGAATTCACTGATTACGGGGTACGCGCCCACGAGGCTGAGTCCCTCTACGAGGCCACCGCCGGGGACCTGCTGGAATTTGTCCGTGGCACCGCGGATCAGGCCGGCACCCTGATGTACGTCGGCCACAACCCGGCCGCGGGGAACCTGGCGGCCGCGCTGGCCAGCTGGCGCCCGGCCGGGTTCCCGACGTCGGCCATCGCGGTGATCGGCTTCAGCGGCCCGTGGTCCCGGCTCAACCCGGGCGACGGCAGCCTGATCGCCTCCTGGACACCCCGCCAGTAACGGCGCCGGCCCCTGGCGGCGCCAGCGTTGCCGGCTCAGCCGGCGGCGTCGGCGGATTCTACGTCGGACCGGGAGATGCCGAGCAGGTAAAGGACCGCATCCAGGTGCGGGACGCTGACCGAGGCGTCGGCCGCGGCCCGGACCGTGGGCTTGGCGTTGAAGGCGATGCCGAGGCCGGCCGCCGCGATCATGTCGAGGTCGTTGGCGCCGTCGCCGACCGCGACGGTCTGGCTGAGCGGGACACCCGCCTCCGCGGCGAACCGGCGCAGCGCGCCGGCCTTCCCGGCCCGGTCGATGACCGGTCCCGTGACCCGCCCGGTGAGCGTGCCGCCGGAGACCTCCAGCGTGTTCGCGGCGGCAAAGTCCAGCCCGAGTTCTTCCGCCAGCGGGTCGGTGAACTGGCTGAACCCGCCGCTGACCACGCCGCACCGGTAGCCAAGCCGCTTCAGCGTGCGGACCAGGGTGCGCGCGCCCGGGGCCAGCCGCAGCCCGGCCCGGACCGCCTCCAGGTCGGCCTCGCCCAGCCCGGCCAGCAGCGCGACCCGCTCCTGCAGCGCCGTGGCGAAGTCGAGTTCGCCGCGCATGGCCGCAGCGGTCAGCGCGGCCACCTTGTCGGCACAGCCGGCCCGCTCGGCCAGCAGGTCGATCACCTCGCCGTCGACCAGCGTGGAATCGACGTCCATCATGACCAGCCGCATCGCCCGCCGGTGCAGGCCGCCGCGCTGCACCGCCACGTCGGCCCGAAGGTCCAGCGACTCGCGGGCCAGGGCGGCCCGCAGGCGGTCCGGGTCGGCCCCGGAGACCTCCAGCTCGATGCAGGTGACCGGCCGGTCCGCGAGCCTGCCGATCCGGTCGATGTTGGCCCCGTCGGCGGCGATCCGGCCCGCGATCGCGGCGATCACCGACGGCTGGAGGGGGCTGCCGAGCACGGTCACGTGCAGCCGGCCGCGGCGCCGGGGCTGCTCCCCGGAGCCCATCGTGATCTCCGCTTCCAGCCCGAGATCGGCAGCGATCGCGGCCACTTCGCGGTGGATCGCGGTCAGGTCAGGTGCGGCCCCGGCGGTCAGCAGGACACCGAGCACGAGCTTGCCGCGGATGACGACCTGCTCCACGTCGTCGACCGTCAGCTCGTGCGCGGCCAGCGCCGTGAACAGGCGTGACGTCACGCCCGGCCGGTCCCGGCCGGTCAGCGTGATCAGGAGCGAAATCTGCGGCCCGGACATCTCCTCCACGGTACCGGTGCGGTGCGATGCGGGGTGCACCCGATGCCGTAGGTTCATGCTGGTGATGGCCGGCAGGCCGGAAAGGAGCCGCATGTCGGACGAAGTGCTCCGGCTGCGCGGGGTTGGCGTCCGGCGGGACCGGTCGGCGCTGATCCGCGACGTCGACTGGACCGTCCGCAGCGGCGAGAGCTGGGTGGTGATCGGCCCGAACGGGGCCGGCAAGACCACCCTGCTCCAGGTGGCCGCCGCGCAGCTGCCGCCCACCGAGGGCCACGCCGAGATCCTCGGCGAGGATCTGGCCACGGCCGACATCTTCGACCTGCGGACCAGGATCGGGCTGGCCAGCTCGGCGCTGGCGGACCGGGTGCCGCCCGCGGAGAAGGTCATCGACCTGGTGCTGACCGCGTCCTACGGGATCCTCGGCCGGAACGCCGAGGACTACGAGTCCAGCGACGTGACCCGGGCGGTGGAACTGCTCGACGCGCTCGGCTGCGCGCACCTGATCCGGCGCCGGTTCGCCACCCTGTCCGAGGGTGAGCGCAAGCGGGTGCAGATCGCCCGCTCGCTGATGCCCGACCCGGAACTGCTGCTGCTCGACGAGCCCGCGGCCGGGCTGGACCTCGGCGGCCGGGAGGACCTCCTGCGCCGCATCGCCGCGCTGTCCTGGGACCCGCTCGCACCGCTGATGGTGATGGTCACCCATCACGTCGAGGAGGTGCCGCCCGGTTTCACCCACGCGCTGCTGCTGCGCAAGGGCACCGTGCTGGCCGCGGGCCGGGTGCAGGACGTGTTCACCGAGCGGAACCTGTCCAAGTGCTTCGGGCTGCCGCTGATCGTCGAGCACCGGGACCTGCGGTGGACGGCCAGGGCGGTCCCGCTGCGCTGACCTGGCCGGGGCCTCCTTACGATCGGGACTATGCAGAAACGCCCCAGTGCCCCCCGCTGAGGCGCTGGCGATCTTCGCGGCCGCGGTGGCGGCGGGCGGGATCAACGCCGTCGTCGGCTCGGGGTCGCTGATCACCTTCCCGACACTGCTCGCGTTCGGCTTCCCGGCGGTGATCGCCAACGTGTCGAACAGCGTGGGGCTGGTGTTCGGCAACATCACCGGCTCGGTCGGCTACCGGTCCGAGCTGACCGGGCAGCGGGCCGTGCTGCTCCGGCTCGGCGTGGCCTCGGTGGCCGGCTCACTGGCCGGGGCAATCCTGCTGCTGTCCCTGCCGGCCAGCGCGTTCGCGCTGATCGTGCCGGTGCTGATCCTGCTGTCCTGCGCGCTGGTGATCGCCCAGCCCCGGCTGCACGGCTGGCTGGCCCGGCGGCGCGCCGCGAATGGCCAGCAGAGCGCCGACGGGGAGCAACCGCCTGGTCCTGTGCTGCCCGCGGGCATCGCGGCGGCCGGGGCCTACGGCGGCTACTTCGGCGCGGCCCAGGGGGTACTGGTCATCGGGCTGCTGGGCAGCTTCCTGTACGGCGACCTGCAGCGCGCCAACGCGGGCAAGAACGTGCTGGTGGCCGCGGTGAACGGCACCGCGGCCGTGGTCTTCATCTTCTTCGCCCACGTCAACTGGGTGGTCGCGGCGCTGATCGCGGTGGGCTCGGCGGCCGGCGGTGTGCTCGGCGCCAAGGTCGGCCGCAAGCTGCCGGCGCTGGCCCTGCGGATCATCATCGTGGTCATCGGCCTGGTCGCCGTGGCGAAGCTGGTCGTCTTCAGCTGAGCTGGGCTAGTCGTGGCCGGCGTTGCGCGGGCGGACCTGCACCGTCCGTTCGGCGGTCACCCGGACCTCGAAGGCCGGCTGCCGCGCGGTGGCCGGGCCGCGCATCACCGACCCGTCGGCCAGCCGGAACGTGCTGCCGTGCCAGGGGCAGACCAGGCAGGGCGAACCGTCGGCGCTGGTGACCAGCTCACCCTGGTGCAGCGGGCCGCCCAGGTGCGCGCACTGGTCGTCAAGAACGCAGATCTCGCCCCGGTGCCGGACCACGACCAGGGTCAGGTAGCCGAGCCGCCGCGATACCGGCCGGCCCTGCGGCAGGTCGCTGACCTTGCACAGGTTGTGCCAGCCGAGCGGGGCCAGGTGGGTGACCGGCTCGGCGTGGCTGGCGCCGGCGCCCATCGGGAAGGCCAGGTGCCGGCCGAGGAACCCGCCCGCGGTGGCCGCGGCCAGCCCGCCCAGGGTCAGCGCCCGGCCGCTGGCGGTCCGGCCGGTCATCCGGGCCAGCAGCGACCCGGCGAACAGGACCGACGCGCACGCCCCGGACGCGGCGTGCACCAGGCCTACCCGCTGCTGCTCGCGGTGCAGCTCGGACCAGTCCGCCCAGCCCGCCGCGGCGGCCGGCACCGCGGCGGCCAGGCCCAGCGCGATCAGCGTGCGGCTGGCCCGGGCCGAGCCGGGAACCAGATCGAGTACGGCCGCCGAGGTCCAGAAGCCGAGCGGCAGGCCGGCCAGGGCGGGGTGCGCGGGCTGGCCGAGCGGGACCCCGTGCAGCGCGTCCGAGCGCGGCCCAGGCGGCAGCACCCGGCGGACCACGCCTTCCGCCACGGCCGCCGCCCCGTCCAGCTTCCCGGCGTGCTCCAGACGCTCCGCGGCGCGCATCCGCCCAGGTGACGGCGGTGCGGCCGGATCCTCATGCCGGGCGAACAACCGGCTAAGCGATCGGCCATAGGATCTGCTCACCCTGCCAGTCCTACCCCTGTGCACCCGGCCTAGCCCTCTGTCAGGATGCCGCTGGCTACTGCTTTCGCGACCATGTCGCGGGCGTAGCGGCCGAGGGCGGGGGAGCCGTCCTCGATCAGGGTTATCTTGGCCAGGACCTGGCCCGCGGTGATGCCGTAGCGGGCCCAGGTGCCGCCGCCCGCCGCCACGTTGGCCAGCATCGGGGCCAGCCGGTCCAGGGCCCGGGCGAACCTGGCCTCCTTCGTCTGCCGCTCCTCGAACTCGTCCCACAGGCCACGGAACTCCTCCGCCTGGCCGGCCGGCAGCAGCGCGAAGATCCGGTCCGCGGCGGCCCGCTCGGCGGTCTCCTGCCGTGCCTGCTCAGCCGCACCGGCGAACACGAACAGGTCGCCGGCGTCGATCTCGACCAGGTCGTGCACCAGCACCATCGCGGTGACCCGGGCCAGGTCGGTGCCGGGCGGCGCGTGCTCGCCGAGGGAAAGGACCATGACCGCCAGCTGCCACGAGTGCTCGGCCGAGTTCTCCCGCCGGTCCGGGTCGGTCAGCTGGGTCTGCCGCAGCACTCCCCGCAGCCGTCCCGCCTCGGCCACGAACGCGAGCTGTTCCTCCAAACGTCCCATGACCCCCATTGGATCAGCCGCTCGCCCGCTTGCTGCGCCCCGGGACGGGTAGGAACAGGGCGTGAAAGGCGACTGGGTCGAGGTCGTCGTGGACACCGGCGGCGGCGATGTGCGCACGTACGAGATGCGGGCTACCAGGGCGGGCCGCCGGGTGGAGTTCGTGGTCCGCCGGGGGCTGGTCGAGGTCAGCGAGCTGACCCGGGGCGGCACGGTGATCAGGACGGCCCGGTTCATGTCCAGCCGGGTGATTGCGGTGGTCGAGCATCCGGCGCCCCGGCGGCCCGGCGAGGACCCGGCCACCCGGGACGGCTGACCGGCCGGGCACCCTCCGTACTCCTCAAGAAAGCCGCACCTGATCGGCGGCGAGCGCTACAGCGTGCGCAGCAGCGCGGCGGAGTGAGTGCGGCCGGCGACCGCCGCCGGGATCGCGGTGAGCAGGCTGCCCACGGCGGCCAGCAGCAGCACGCCGAGGCCCAGCGTGGCCAGCGGGACCTCGGTGACCGGCACGGCGCCGAGCGAGCCGGCGAACGCCGCCCAGGCCCACCGGCCGGCCGCGACGCCCAGCGGCAGCCCGGCGGCCACGGCCAGGCCCAGGATCAGCCCGGTCTGCCAGGTGACGACCCGCCACAGCTGCCCTCGGGTCATGCCCAGCGCCTTGAGCAGGGCCAGTTCCTGGCGCCGCCGCCGGACCGAGCTGAGCACGGTCAGCCCGATCGACAGCACCGCGGCCGCGGCCAGCCCGGTGGCCAGGGCCCGCGGCAGGCCGCC
Source organism: uncultured Actinomycetes bacterium (assembly GCA_963770375.1). GTDB lineage: Bacteria > Actinomycetota > Actinomycetes > Streptosporangiales > Streptosporangiaceae > DASVBE01. Next base: position 106,567 of record CAVYPM010000025.1, read on the forward strand.
CAGCTGGGCCGCATTGTGCACCGACGAGGAGACCGCGGTGGGCACCTCGTAGGTCCCGCCGGGCTGGCCGTCCGGGTTCGCGGACACGATCCGGTGCACGAGCGCGCTGCGCTGGGCCGCGGTGCTGCCGGGCACCAGGTCGATCGCGACCGCGCTGGGCAGGGCCAGATCCAGCGAATCCTGCCGGGTCACCGGCCCCGGCGGATGGCCCTGCACGGCCAGCAGGGCGTCCTCGGTCATCATCGCGCCGCGGCCGAGCGACACGTGGTCCCCGGTGGCCAGGCCGAACGAGGGCAGCGCCACCGTGCCGGTAATGGTCAGGGTCTGGGCGTTCTTCCCGGTGCCGACCCGGACCGTGTCGCCGATGTGCTTGCCCAGCTGGCGCAGGGTCGTCTCGCCCAGCTCGATCTGGCGGCTGCTGGCCAGCGGCTGGCCGCGGATCGTCGGCGGCTGGACCGGCTCCCCGTGCCGGGCGATGCCCATGACCGGCAGAACATGCCCGTCCAGGGGCTCCTGGGCGAAGGCCAGCTCGGACCAGCCCGCCACGGCCGGCTGGCCGGTGATCAGCCGGCTGAGTGCCCCCGGCTGGAACTGGCTGAACCCGGCCTGGGCCTGCAGAACTACGTCCCAGTTCCAGCCGTACCGGGCCGGGTGCGTGGTCAGCCCGGTCAGGCTGGCCCCGAAGACCACGCTGGTGACCACCGCGGTGACTGCGGCGGCCGAGCCGGCCAGCACCGAGCGGACCGGCACCGCCCGGGTCCCGGCTCCGGGCTCCAGCGCGTTGCGGCTGCCGATCACCGCGGTGGGCGGCAGCCCGGCCCTGGCCGCCGCGGCGGCCACCGCGGACGGGTGGCCCGCGGCCGGGGCGGTGCGCTGCCGGGCGGACCGTGCCGCGAGCAGTGCGAGCAGGCCGGTGAGCAGGAGGACGGCCACGGCCGCGCCGCCGCCCAGGACCAGGGCGTCGGCGTGCACGCCGCGGGCCGGGTCGAACCGGCGGACCGGGCCGACCGGGGCGAGCGGGGACAGCGCGACGGCGCCGGCCACGGCCAGCGCCGTGCCGGCCGCGATGGCCACGGCCCCGGGCAGCGCGGTGGCCAGCGCGGCCTGGGCCCGGGTCGCGCCGAGCATCCGGGCCGTGCCGGCCGCCGCCGCGGACCGGCTGACCAGCTGGGTCAGGCCCTGGCCGGTCAGGACCAGCAGGGCCAGCGCGGCGATGCCGCCGAAGATGGCCAGCGCGGCCACCAGTCGGGCCGGATCGAATCGCGGACCTGGTCCCGGGTAATGTCCGCGCGCCGGATGTCGAACGACAGGTCGGCGTGCGGGTTGCCGGTCAGTCGGCGCTCCCTGGCGACCATGTGCGCGGCCAGCCCGGCCAGCTCCCGCTGGAGGGCCGGGATCCCGGCGGTGCCGTGGGCCAGCCGGGCCGCGACCCACGCGTAGCCGTAGAAGGGGAGCGCCTGACGGGTGGCGCCGGGCGGCAGGATGGCGAACACCGCCGTGTCGGTGGAGTCGACCAGCACCGGCGGCAGCTCGACGATCGCGGCGACCCGGAAGGACTTCCTGACGACGGGGCCGACCGGGCCGCGGTTGCCGAACCGCACGAACGCGTAGGTGACCTGGCCGCCGAGCCGGGCGTGCAGCGGCTTGACGGCGCTGGCGGCGAGCACGATCTGGCCGGTGGCCGAGACCGGCGGCAGCCGCCCGGCCAGCACCGTCATCTGGTCCTGGGTCCAGTACTCGCCGTCCAGGCTGCCGTTCAGCGGCGGCACGCTGGCGGACCGGTCGACGCGGCCGCCGATCACCGGCGCGGCGGACAGGCCCAGGTAGGGGGCGCTGGCGGTGATCCCGGGCAGCTGCCGGATCAGCCGGATCGGCCGCAGCACCGGCTCGGCGGGCAGCTTGCCGGGCACGTTCACGAACACGTCGCTGGCCCGGATCGCGGTGAGATACCGGTCGTAGGCCCCGGCCGTGCGCCGCGCCCCCGCGACGGCGCCCAGCGCCACCGCGCCGAGCAGCCCGGTGAGCAGGGCCAGCGCCACGGCCTGCCGCCAGGACGGCTGGCCGGCCAGGCGCCACCAGTACCGTGCTGCGCTCACCGGCATCTCCCCTCCCCGGCTATTGTCGGGGATCCCGGAAGCCCAGGTCAGGGCGCCGGCACCACCGTGCTGGGCGTGCCAGCACCACCATAGGCGCGGGTCCAGGAGCTCGGGTCCGGGTCCGGGGTCAGGCCCGGCCGGGCCCGGCGGCGGCGAACGGTAACGCCGCGTGTGCCTGCCAGCGGCGCAGGCCGCCGCTGGCGATCACGTGCAGCACCAGGTCGGCCGCGTTGCCCGCGGCGATCGCGTGCGCCCGGTCGGTCTTGGCGTGGCCCCAGTCGGAGATCGCCTTCACCATGATCCAGTCAGGCTTCGGGTCCTGCGCCGCGGCCTCGTACACCGCGATGCCTTCCATCTCGCCGGCGATCGCGTCCGGGTAGTCCCGGCGCAGCTGGGCCACGACCGTGCGGGAGTTGACCAGCATGCTGGAGCACAGCACGGTGCCGGTGTGCGCCCGGGCCGCGGTCCAGGTCCGCAGGCCGTCGTGAAACCGGTCGAGCAGCCGGGGGGAGCAGCCCGCGTTGACCCCGCGCGGGATCACCGGCTGGGCCGGATGGTCGGTCACCTTGCGAGGGTCGATGTGGTGCACCCGCTGGGCCACGATCACGTCGCCGACCTGCTGGCCCTGGTCGGGGCGCAGCCCGTAGCAGATGCCGGTCAGGATCACGTAGTCCGGGCGGCAGTGCCGGATGGCGGCCCGCGCGGTGCCGGGCATCCCGGCCGCCGACGCGGCGCCCTGCTCGCCCGCCCGGGCCAGCATGACCTCGGTGCCGGCGACCCGGCCCAGCGAGTAGACGACCCGGTCGCCGGACGTGTCGGTGGAGGCCGGGGTGCCCGACAGCCGGTGCGCCGCGCCGAGCACGGCGTCGCGTTCCCGGTCGGTCACGACCAGGATCAGCACCCGGGCGGCGGCCGCCGCGGCGCTGATCCGCTCGGCGTAGTCCCGGCTGGCCCGGCGGTTGCGGGCGATCTCCTGACGGGTGGCCACCATGCCGACCACGACGAGCATGGCCGAGGCAGCGCTGATCACCCAGCCCAGCACGGCGTCCCGCAGGGTGCCGGGGGCCACCCCGGGCGGGTCGCTGAACAGCAGCCGCTGCACCAGCCAGCGGGCCGCGGTGCCGTAGCTGGCGGGCCGCCCGGGGCAGGAGACCGCCAGGCAGGACGCGGCTTCGTGGCGGGCCACGAACCCCGCGCTGGCGGCCACGGCCAGGCCCAGCCCGGACAGGTACAGCAGCAGGAAACCGCCGCCGGTCACCCGCCGGGCCGGGACCCGCTCCAGCCGGCCCGGCGAGGCCAGCAGGATCACCCCGCTGCAGGCCGGGTCCCCGCCGAGGGCCCAGGCCGACCGGGCCAGCGCGGACCGGGCCGCCTCCGTGGTGATCCCGTGGACCAGGACGACGATCGTCTCGGTGATGTCGAGGTCGCCGATCCTGGCGGTGTGGCTGACCGCCTGCTGCAGGTCAGCCCGGATCAGCCCGGCCATCTGCTGGGTGAGGCGCTGCGCCAGCAACTCGGCCCGGGCCGCGTCGGGCTGGTGGAACAACGGGACGGACCAGTGCTGGCTGGGCAGGGAGCCGGCCGGGGCGCCGGGCGTGGCTGGTGCACCGGGCGGGGCCGGCCGGGCCGGCGCATCCGGTCCGGTGGGCGCGGTGGGCGCGGCCGGCGCGCCCGGGCGGGCCATCGACCACAGCTGGCCGATCAGCATGGCGGTCATGAACGCCGCCACCCACAGCAGGGCGAGCAGGGCCGTGGCGACGGCCACCGCCCGGGCGTCCGGCGCGCAGGCCGCGCCGGCCAGCAGCAGGGCCATCGGCGGCCCGGCGAACAGGACCACGTCCCAGTGCCGGTCGAGCCGCCGGGCCAGGCGCAGCGGCCAGCCGCCGCCGGTGACCGGCGGTCCGCTGGCGGGCCTGCGGAGCACGGCGAACCCGTCGCCCAGCTCGGCCAGCAGCCCGTCCCTGGAGGCGAGGCACATCTGCACGGCGAGCGGGGCCCGGCAGCGGACCAGGCCGAGCACGCTGCGTGGCCGGGCGGCGGCCAGCACCTGGGCGGCCAGCGGCTCCCGGTGGATCCGGCCGGCGGCCGTCCGGGCCTGCCGGAGCGTCCAGAACGTCTGCTCGCTCTGGACGGCCAGGCCGCCCCCGGCGTCCGCCCAGAGCAGCCGCCGCCCTGGCAGCTCACTGACGACTTTGCTCACCTGCTGGCTCTCCCTGGAAAGGCGCCTGAGCGCCGGGATAGGGCGGTCCCAGAGTGCAGGCCTCCTCTACCGAGGATCTACCGCGGTGGCCGCCATCAGCGTGGCGACGGCATTCCTGCTGACCGCCCGCCCGCCTCCGGCAATGCACGGCCACAGTTCCGCAATTGCGTTATCGGCCAGCACCCAGGTCAGGTCTTTCGGTCCGCCGGCAGGTAAGGTTATTTCGCCCTTAGCGGTTCGGTGGACGACCACGGCGGCCATTACCCGGTGGTTTCTGGGCAGCAGGCCGGCCCACTGGCGGGCCGCCGTCCGCAGCGCCTGCACGGACTGCCCGATGTAGATGCCGTCGCAGCGGATCCGCCCGTCGGGGCCGGCCTCGTACCGCCCGGGCGGCCAGGCCACCGACTCCACCAGGACCAGCCGGCGGCCGGCGCTGATCGCGTGCGGGACGAGCGGCAGGCTGGGGTCGGCGGGCCGGACGCCATGGAAGATCCGGACCGAGGGATCCGAGGCCAGGTCGGTGAGCAGGACGCCGGTCCGGGCGGCGACTTCGCGGGTGGTGCTGCCGATCGGGCGCAGCGGGCGTTGCTCACTATCGGTAATCGCGTTGAGGTTACCGAAATACCGCTGCTCCAGCGCGGACCCCGGGATTATCGAATGCAGCCGCCGGGAGGCGGTCACCCGGCGGGTCAGGGCCAGCGCGAACAGCACCGAGGCGCCCAGTATCACCACCCGGAGTGTCGCGCCCCAGCCGAGCTGGGTGAACACCGACGCGGCGGCGACAAGGCTGGCCAGGGCGATCAGCCAGCCCACGGCCAGGGCAGTCATCGCGCCGGTGCTCGCGGCGCGGTCTGACCCGTAACGGGTCGCATTGGCGTAGCGGTCAGCCAGCTTGATCATTCTTGCCGCACCGTCACTCTCGGTTGTGAATACCGTTACAGAGTGACATTTAGACACGGTGTACTACCGGTGGGCTTCCGTTTGCCTTCCTTAGCTAGCGGAAGGTTCCGGCTTAACGGGATTGGTCGCGTTCCCGGGACTTTGCGCGTAATGTTGCTTTCTCGCGCGGGTGGAACGGGGAGGCGCGCGTGATCTACCGGCTGCTGGGGGATCTGGAAATCACCGGGGACGGCGGCCGTCCCCTGGCTCTGCCGACCGGTAAGGCGCTGGCCGTGCTGGCCGCCCTGCTGGTCAATCCGGACCGCCTGGTGACCAAGGCTTACCTGCTGAGGGCGGCTTGGGGGGACAGCGAGACGCAGGAAGCTCAGCTGCACAAGTCCATCAACGCCGTGCGGCGGGTGCTGGGGCTGATCGGGCGCCGGGATCACCTCATCACCCATCAGAAGTCCGGGTATCTGCTCCAGGTCGGCGAGGACCTGGACATGGTCGTGTTCCGCAAGCTGGTGCGCCAGGCCGAGGAGGCAGCGGGCAGCGGCCGGCACGACTCCGAGGCTGGCCTGCTGCGGGAGGCGCTGGGCCTGTGGCGGGGGCCGCACCCGCTGTCCAACGTGCCCGAGGTCCTGCTGCGGGAGGAGCGGGAGGCGCTGGAGAGCCGGCGGAAGCTGGCTGCGGTGCGGCTGTTCGACCTGGAACTGGCGGCCCGCAATTACGCCGTGGTGCAGGCCGAGGCGACCTCGCTGGCCGGGGACTTCCCCGCCGATCAGCGGCTGTGCGAGCAGCTGATGATCGCCGCGTACCGCAACGGCCACGGGGCCGACGCCAGCGCCCTCTACGAGCGGCACGCCCGCGTGCTGGAGGAGCAGACCGGCAGCCCGCCGGATCCGGCGCTGCGCAACCTGGCCTACGCGATCGGGGGTTCCGACGAGGAGGCCGTGACCCGGGCGGAACAGGCCATTGCCCGGCGGGCCGGGGCCGGCTCGGTGCCGGTGCCGCGGCCCGGGCGGGCCAGCCCGCGGTGCTGGCCGTCCCCCGGCAGCTGCCGCCGCGGCCGGCCGACTTCACCGGCCGGGTTGACCTGGTCGCCGAGGTCTCCTGGCTGCTGGGCCGCGAACGCGCGGGCGAGGAGGCGGAACCGCCGGTGATCGTGATCACCGGGCCCGGCGGGGTGGGCAAGAGCGCGCTGGCCCTGGAGGTGGCGCACCGGTCGGCGGACAGGTATCCCGGCGGCCAGCTGTACCTGGATCTGGGCGGCACCACCAGCGAGCCGGTCCCGCCGGGCGAGGCGCTGGCCCAGTTCCTGCGGGCCTTCGGGGTGGATAAGGTGCCCGACCTGGTGGCCGAGCGGGCCGCGCAGTTCCGCAGCCTGCTGGCCGGCCGCCGGGTGCTGATCGTGCTCGACGACGCGGGCAGCGGGGCGCAGGTGCGGGCGCTGATCCCGGCGCATCCCGGCTGCGGCGTGGTGCTGACGTCCCGCCGGCGGCTGGCCGACCTGGACGTGACCCACCACCATGTCGCGCCGCTGGCGCCGCTGGACCCGGCTACCGCCCGGCAGCTGTTCCTGGCCCGGGTCCGCAGCTTCGGCATCGAGCTGCACGGCGACGACGACGCGGTGGACCGGGTGGTCGCGCTGTGCGGCGGGCTGCCGCTGGCGCTGCGGATCGCGGCGGCGCTGCGCGTGCACCAGGACCCGATGCCCACCGCCGAGCTGGCGGGCTGGCTGGCCCGGCAGGGCCTGGCCGGGTTCGCGTTCGGTGAGCTGAACCTGAGCCGCACGATCGAGGCCGGCTGCAACCGGCTGGATGGCACCGCCCAGCAGCTGTTCGAGGACCTGGGTCTGCTCCAGCTGCGCAGCTACGCAATGTGGACCGCGGCGGCGCTGCTGGACGGGCCGGACGGGCTGGGCACCGACCCGGCGCGGGCGCTGGCCGAACTGGCCGCAGCCAGCATGCTCGAGCCGGTCAGCCCCGGGGTGCGCTACCGCTTCCACGAGCTCACCAGGGACTACGCCCTGGAGCGGGCCAGCAGGCGGCACCCGCACCCGGCCGACCGCCGGCCCCGGTGCCAGCGCGCCTACCGGGCGCTGCTCACCCTGGCCCGGCAGGCGCACGCGGCGCTGTACGGCGGCGATTTCGAGATCGTGCACAGTGACGAGCCGGGCTGGGAGGCGCCTGCGGGGGTCCGCGCCGAGGTCAGCCGGGCGCCGCTGGAGTGGTTCGAAGCCGAGCGGGCCAACATCCGCGCGGCGGTCAGCCACTGCGCCGAGCTGGGGCTGACCGGGATCTGCTGGGACCTGGCCTTCTCCGCGCACGAGTTCTATACGCTGCGCGGCTACTACGACGACTGGTTCGCCACCAGCACCACCGCGCTGGCCGCCTGCCGGGCCGCGGGCGACGTGCGCGGCGAGGGGATCATGCTGACCAGCCTGGGCCAGCCGGCCCTGGTGGCCAGCCGCGCGGGCCGGGTGTCCGGCCTGGCCGACCTCGACCGCGCGGTCGCGCTGCTGGCCGAGTCCGGCGACGGGCACGGCCGGGCCATCGCGCTGCGGACGCTGGCCAGCGCGCTGCGCCGCCGCGGGCAGCTGACCCGGCCGCTGCAGCTCTTCGAGGAGGCCCTGGCGGGCTACCAGGCAGCCGGGGACACCGTCGGGGAGTGGCAGGCGCTGCGGCTGATCGGCCAGGCTCACCTGGACCGGGGCGAGCACCACCTGGCCAGGGCCCGGCTCCAGGAGGCCCTGGAGGTGGCCATGGGCGTGGACGACCCCCGGCTGCGCGCGCAGACCTGGTACTGGGCCGGCCTGGCCTGCCTGGCCGTGGGCGACCTGAAGGGCGCCGAGCCGGCCTTCCGTGCGCTGCGCGGGGTGTTCCCCCGGCCGCCAGAACTGGGGCACGCGTACGCCCTGCACGGGCAGGCCGAGCTGGCCCGGCAGAACCGCGAGCCGGAGGTGGCCAGCTCGTTCCTGGCTGTGGCGGCCCGGCTGGCGGACCAGGTGGACGCCACGCTCAAGGGGCGGATCTACCTGTCCGAGGCCCTCCTGCACGAAGCGGCCGGGCAGGCTGCCTTGCAGCTGCGCGCCCTGGAGCAGGCGGTTGCCTGCTTCGACGGCGGCGCGGCCGCCTACCAGGTGCAGGCGCTGGACGACCTGGCCCGGGCCCGCGCCAGCTACGGCGACTACCCGGCCGCCCAGGCGGCCAGGGACCAGGCCGACAAGCACTACGAGGCGATGGCGCTGCCGGAGGAGGACCGGGCCTACCGGCACCGGCCCAGCTGGCCAGGCTCGGCCGGCTAACAGGAACCCCCGGGCGGCTGGGCTCAGGATCCGTGCGTGCCGTTGCGCAGGATCGGCGGGTACAGCGTCCGGGCCGGGCCGCGCCGGTACAGCGCGGCGGGCCGCCCGGTCTCCGGCGCCCGGCTGCCCCCGGTGGGCAGGACGAAATCCTTGGTACCGATCACCTTGCGGCTGAAGTTCCGCGGGTCGAGCGGCTCGCCCCACACCGCCTCGTACACCGTCCGCAGGTCGCCGATGGTGAAGGCGGGACCGCAGAAGGCCGCCGCCAGCGTGGTGTACTCCAGCCGCAGGCGGGCCCGCTCGACCGCGTCGGCCAGGATCGTGTCGTGGTCAAAGGCCAGTGACCCGATGATCTTGTCCGCCGGCGCCCACCGGGCTGCCGCCGCGTCTGACCCGGCGACCGGGATCGGCAGGTCAGGGGCTATGGCCAGGTAGGCCACGCTGACTACCCGGCCCCGCGGGTCCCGGCCGGGCGCGCCGTAGGTGGCCAGCTGCTCCAGGTGGAACGCGCCGCCGTCCAGAGCGGTCTCCTCGGCCAGCTCGCGCTCGGCCGCCTGCCGCAGGTCCTCCCCGTCGCGGAGGAACCCGCCCGGCAGCGCCGGCTGCCCCTGGTGCGGGTCGTGCGCCCGCTCGATCACCAGGGCCTGCAGCAGGCCGTCCCGCACGGTCAGGATCGCGAGGTCCACGGCCAGGTACAGCAGCAGGTGATCACGGTCTGGCATGACCCCGAGCCTATTCTTATCGTCTGCTTGACACAAACCCGATCACAGGGTTAACGTCAGTTAGACATTAAGGCGGCTGGGCCGGCCGGGACGTACGACCGCCCAGCTCACCGCCGATCGCGCGGGCCGCTCACCGGCGGCCCGCGGCGGGAATCAGTCGCGCGCAAGTTCCCGGGCCATTCCGTCTCACCCACCCGAAGGGAACTGTCATGCGTCTGCGTTGGCGCCGTCATCTCACTGGAATCGTGGCCGGGACGATCGTGGCCCTGGCGGCTGGCCCTCTCGCCGGGGCCGGGGCCGGAGTGGCCATGGCCGGGCCGATCTGCCCGAACGGCACACACTGGGACAACATCACCTTTACCTGCCATTAGCTCGCCGTCCGGGAAGATCGCCGTCAGACAGACGGAAGAAGCAACCCCCACGCTTGCCCCTGGTGGGGAAACTCCCTGCCAGGCAGTCAGAGGGCCGGCGGGCCCGTCCGGGCCCGCCGGCGCTCACCCCGGCCACCCTCATGGGCGGCCGCGCGGCTCCCGGCCACGGGGTCGGCCTCCGGGCCATGGGGTCGGCTCCGTCCGGGGGCCCGGAGCCGGCTCCATCGGCCGCATCCGCTCCACCGGTGCGGCCGCACCCGCTCGGCTGGCCGCACCGGACCCGCCGGCCGGATCGGATCCTGGCCCGCCCGCTCCGGTACGGACGCGCCGCCGAGGGGCGATCCGGCCGGCGCCCAGCTTCGGCCGCCGCTAACCGGCCCGCAGCGTGACCGCCGGCGCCGCACCGACGCCAGCACCACCCCGCCCGGGCCGCGCTGGCCGGCAGTACTGCCGCGGGCACGCTACGATCACCGCCCAGGGACAGGATCCGGGGTGGCGATGGCAACGATCAGGGTGGCGCTGGCCGAGGACCACGTCCTGCTGCGTGAGGGCATCTCCCGGCTGGTCAGCTCGGACGACGGGTTTGAGCTCGTCGGCACGGCCTCGGACCTGCCCAGTCTGCTCGCGCTGATCAACGAGCAGGAGCCGGACGTGGTGATTACCGACATCCGGATGCCGCCCAGCGGGACCAACGAGGGCATCCAGGCCGCGGAGTGGCTGCGCGAGCACAAGCCGGACACCGGCGTGGTCGTGCTCAGCCAGTACGTGGCCCCCGGCTACGCCGTCGCCCTGCTCGAGCACGGCTCGGCCGGCCGTGCCTACCTGCTCAAGGAGCAGGTCGCCAGCGTCGACGAGCTGGCCAGGGCGATAAGAACGGTGGCGGCAGGCGGCTCGGTCATCGCCCCGCGGGTCGTCGACGAGCTGGTCAGGGCCCGCTCTCAGCGGCACCAGAGCCCGCTCGCCGGGCTCACCCCGCGGGAGTCGGAGATCCTCGCCGAGATGGCCCAGGGCAAGAGCAACGCTGCTATCGCGGCCGCGCTGACCGTCACCGAGCGGGCCGTGGAGAAGCACACGAACTCGATCTTCGCCAAGCTCGGCCTGTCCGAGGAAAAGGACGTGAACCGCCGGGTCAAGGCCGTCCTTCTGTTCCTGTCCGAGGTTCCCGGCGGCTGACCGCCCGCCGGCGGCTGGCTAGCGGACCGCGAAGCCGGGGTCGCCGCCGGCCTCCCAGAGCCGTCGCAGCGTGTCGGCGGCCAGCTGCTCCTTGTTGACGTAGGCGCGGGCCCCGCTGGCCGCCGCGCCCGGCGGCAGGTCCGCGACGTCGTAGGTCGAGCACAGGATGACCACGGTGTCCGGGTGCGCGGCGACGATCCGCCGGGTGGCCTCGATGCCGTTCATCTCCGGCATGTTGATGTCCATCAGCACCAGTTCGGGCCGCAGCCGGTCGGCCAGCTCGATCGCCTCGGTGCCGCTGGCCGCTTCCCCGGCCAGCTCGAAGCCGTCCAGCCGCCGCAGCACGGCCTTGACCGCGATGCGGAACGGAGCCTGGTCGTCCACGACGAGGACAGAGTGCGGGCCGGTCACCTCTCCAGGGTCGCATGTGGTGAACCAGGCGGCGAGGGTGCTGCCCCTGCCGGGAGCAAGGGGTACTGGCACCACCTCTGGGCCGCCTTAGTCCCGGGCCAGCGGGATCGAGCCGCGCACCTGCGAGCCGTGCCCCGGCTCGGACAGCCAGCGCACCGTGCCGCCGATCGCGCCCAGCCGGTCGGCCATGTTCACGTACCCGTGCCCGCGGCTGGCCAGCGCGGTGTCGAACCCGGGCCCGTCGTCGCTGACCGTGAACAGCAGCCCGCCGGACTCTTCCCACACCCGGATCTCCACGTGCGCGCCCGCCGCGTGCTTGGCCGCGTTCTGCAGCGCTTCCAGGCAGCAGAAGTACACCGCCGCCTCGATCTCCGACCCGTACCGGCCGGTGCCTTCGCAGGTCACCTCGACCGGCAGCGGGCTGCGCCCGCCCGCGGCCCGCAGCGCCTCGCGCAGGCCGCTGTCGGCCAGCAGCGGCGGGTAGATGCCGTGCGCGAGCTCGCGCAGCTCGGCGATGGTCTGCTTGACGTCCACCGCCAGCTGGTCGAGCATCTCGCCGGCCGCGTCCGGGTCGTCGGCCAGGATGTCCTTGGCCAGCCGCAGGCTGACCGCCAGTGCCACCAGGTTCTGCTGGGCCCCGTCGTGCAGGTTCCGCTCCACCCGGCGCCGCTCGGCGTCGCCGCTGGCCACGATCCGGGCCCGGGACTCACGCAGCTCGTCGGCCTGCTTGCGGAGCTCGTCGAGGGTGGTCTGCAGCGCCGTGTCCAGCTGGGCGTTGTGGCAGGCAAGCCCCACCTGGCGGGCCAGCTCGGTGAGCACCCGGTCGTCCTCGTCGGTGAACGCGTCCGCGGTGGCCGGCCGCTCGACCACGATCAGCCCGAGCAGCTCACCCGCGTGGCTGCACGGCGCCACCCGCAGCTGGGCCGGGCCGCGCCCGTCGAGCAGGGCGGGCAGCCAGACCGACGCCCAGGCCTGCCCGGACACCCCGGCCCTGGTCACCACCGGCCGCTCCCGGGCCGACACGACCACCGACCGGGGCCCGGTGTCCGGCACCGCGGCCACCCGCTCGAGCACGTCGCCGGTGCCGGTGAACACCTCGGCGCTGGCCAGCGTCATCGTCTTGCGCAGCGACTCGGCCAGCTGGAGCAGCAGCTCGTCCATGGTGATGGCCCGGGTCAGCCGGCTGCCGAAGGTGCGCAGCACCTCGTCGGGCGCCTGCCGGGCGCCGAACACCACCCGGGTAGCCCAGCTGGTCAGCCGCACCCGGGCGGGCACGTAGCCGACCGCGGCCACCGCGGCGGCGAGCATGGACAGCGCGAGCACCTGCCGGTCCGCCGGGCTGGCCGGGGCGTTGCCCAGGCCGAGCACGATGACCAGGTAGATCACGGACACGCCGGCCGCGAAGCCGGTCCCGGACAGCACGTGCACCAGCACCCGGCCGCCGGCCGGGCCAAGACCCGGCAGGTCCCCGGTGATCAGCGCGAGCGGAAGCAGCACGGTCGCCGCTGCAGTCACCGCGGCCACGTTCGCCGGCCAGCTGACCAGAAGATGGAGCACGGCCACGGCCAGCGCGGCGGTCACTGCCGCGGCCGCCCCGGACCCGGCCCACTGCAGCCGCTCCCGGTCCCGGCCGGCCACCGCCAGGTAGCGCAGCCGCACCGCGGGCAGCGCGCAGGCCACCCCAATGGCCCAGGCCGCCGCGGCCAGCCCGACCGGGACCGCCCGTCCCGTGGCGGCCAGCACCAGGCCGGCCGCCAGCGCCACCGCGTAGCCAAGCCCCGCCCCGGCCCGGCGGGCCTGACCGCCAAGCCGCCCGTCCGGCAGGGACAGCAGCAGGTGCAGGCTGATCGCGATGACCAGCGGCACCGCCAGCCCGGTCACCGCCCGGGCGGCGTGCAGCGCGGCCCCGTCGGCCCGCGCGGCGGCCTGGTGGCCGGCCAGCGCGGCCCCGGCGGCCAGCGAGCCGCAGGCCACCTGCCATTGCGGGGTCCGCTCCCGGGCCCGGCTGGCCACCACCGCAGCCGCGGCCCAGGCCACGATCAGGCCGGCCGCCACCGCCTGCAGCGGGCCGACGCCCGCGCCCAGCCGCAGCCCGGCCAGCGCCGTCACGGCGGCCAGCAGCGGCAGCACCGCCCCGGTCAGCACCCGGCGGGCCAGCGAGGCCCGCGGTCCGGGGACGGCCAGGTTAACGGCGGCCGCCAGCTCAGCCGCCCCGGCCACCGGGCCCGCGCCCGGTGCCCCCGCCGGTGCGGGGGTCCCGGTCAGCGGAAGGTCGCTCATCTCAGCTGGCACCCGCGGCGGCCGCGCCGGCCGGGCTCGCCGCGCTGGCCGTGGACGCCGGGCCTACCCGGTCATCGCCCGGCTGCGGCTCGGCGATCCGCCCGTCGCGCATCCGCACCACCCGGCCTGCGGCGTGGGCGACGTTCGCGTCGTGGGTGACCATGACGATGGTCTGGCCGCCCCGGTGCAGCCGGGTGAGCAACTCGATCACCTCGGCCCCGCCGTCGGAGTCCAGCGCTCCGGTCGGCTCGTCGGCCAGCAGCAGGGTCGGCTCGTTGGCCAGCGCCCGGGCGATGGCCAGCCGCTGGCGCTGGCCGCCGGACAGCACGCTGGGCACAGCCGCCGCCTTGTCGCTGATACCGAGCAGGTCGAGCAGGTCACGGGCGCGGGTCTCGGCCATCCGGCGCTTGCGGCCGGCGATGACCGCGGGCAGCGCCACGTTCTCCAGCACGGTCATCCCTTCCAGCAGGTTGAAGAACTGGAAGATGATCCCGATGTGCCGTCGCCGCAGCCGGGCCAGATCGTCCTCGGTCCGCCCGGTGACCTCCTCGTCGGCCACCATGATCCGCCCCTCGTCGGCGGTGTCCAGGCCCGCGATCAGGTTCAGCAGGGTGGACTTCCCGCACCCGGACGGGCCCATCAGGGCCACGAACTCGCCCCGGTCCACGGTCAGGTCCACCCCGCGCAGTGCCCGGACGGGCGCGTTCTCCGCCTCGAAGGTCTTGCGTACGCCGCGGGCCGTCAGGACCGCCGCCGTGTTCTCGCTCATCGTGCCCCCGCCTGGGTTGTCGGTTGCTGGGTAATGCCGTCCGCGCCCGCGGCGCCTGCGGCCGGGATCAGGAACGCCGTGATCGGCGTGTCCCGGCCCTTGACCAGCTGCTCGGGCAGCGGGACGAGGCTGACCTGCTGGCTCAGCGCGGTGCCGGTGGCCGCCGAGATGACCGTCTCGCCCGCCGCGGCCAGCTGCTGCAGCCGCTGGGACAGGTTGACCGTGTCGCCGACCAGGGTGTATTCGAGACGCTCCGCCGAGCCGAGCAGCGCCGCCGCGGCCGTCACCGGTGGACAGCCCGATACCAAGGCCGAACGGCGGCAGCCCGGCCGCGGTCCACGTGTCGTTGATCTCCGACTGCCGGGAGTGCATCGCCGCCGCCGCCGCGACCGCCCGGTCCGCGTGGTCCGGCTGCGGGAACGGCGCGCCGAACACGGCCATCACCGCGTCGCCGACGAACTGCATGACCGTGCCCTCCTGGCCCAGGATGGCGTGGTTCATCGCGGCCCGGTGCGTGTTCAGCTGCCCGGCCAGCTGGCTCGGGTCGGCGTGCTCGGCGATCGTCGAGTACGACCGGATGTCGCTCATCAGCACGGTCACCTCGACCCGCTCGGTCTCACCGATGGCCTGCTTCTCCGCCCGGATCTTCTCGGCCAGGCCGCCGGGCAGCAGCCGGGACAGCGTCTCGCCCTGCTCCTCGCGGTCCACGATGGCCTGGTGCAGCAGCCGCAGCCGGTTCAGCGCGCCGGGGTCGCCGGTGGACACGCCGCTGGCCAGCTTGATGAACACCGCCTCCACCTCGGCGGACACCGCCTCCGCCGGCACCCTGCGCACCGCCGCGATGGCCTTGATCGGCTTGCCCTCGGCCACCATGCTCAGCAGCTCTTCCTCGGCCGGGCTCAGCCCGCCGGGCGCGATCACCGGGCCGACCAGCTTCTCCACGATCACCGGGTCGAGCGCGGTGCCGCCGGTGGCCACCTCGCGGATCGCGTCGACCAGCTGGTTGCCCTCGGCGATCCGGTCCTTGAGCAGGTAGCCGTACCCGGCCGAGCCCTCGGCCAGCAGCGAGATCGCGTACTCCGGGTCGTCGTACTGGGACAGCACGACCACGCCGGTGCCCGGGTGCCGCTTGCGCACCTCCTTGGCGGCATCGATGCCCTCGCGCTGGAAGGACGGCGGCATCCGGACGTCGGTCACCAGCACGTGCGGCTGGGCCTGCGTCGCTCCGTTAACAACCTCGTCATAGTCGGCGGCGACCCCCACAACCTGGAGATCGCGATGCCGCTCGATCAGCGCGCGCACGCCCTCACGGACGATCAGGTTGTCGTCCGCCAGGAACACCCTGATCGGCTCGGCCCCCGTGGCCTGCGGAAACTGCTCCATTGGCCAATACTGGGCCGGCGGCGGCCGCCTTCGCTACCCGGCAGCCTTGCCTGGCACCCGTGGTGCTAGCACCCGTAGCCGGGCCAGCCAC
The DNA here is from genome assembly GCA_963770375.1 of uncultured Actinomycetes bacterium. Taxonomy (GTDB): domain Bacteria; phylum Actinomycetota; class Actinomycetes; order Streptosporangiales; family Streptosporangiaceae; genus DASVBE01. The sequence continues at coordinate 122,249 of CAVYPM010000025.1, forward strand.
CCCCCGCGCCGGGAAACGCCAGGTAGCACGCTGGTCCGCGGCCCGGCGGCCGGACCAGACTCAAGAGCATGCGACATGAGAGCACAGTCACCTCACTGTCCTGGATCCCCTCCGAGGCGATCGAGGGCAGTACCCGGCTGGCCTTCGACGCCGGGTTCACGCACTACGACGACCCGCCGCCGGCCGAGATCGCCGACCTGCGGGAACTGCAAGCCCAGGACCGGTTCCGGTTCGCCAACCAGCTGTCCGCCTGGATCGAGGTGGACGGCACGGGGGCCATCACCGGCAGCGGCTACAGCGGCGGCGGCCTGATGGGCTCCACCACGGTCCGGCTCGGCGCGCTGTCGCGCACCTTCCAGGCCGCCCAGCTGCCCGACCTGCAGCGGCGAGCCGGAGCACGGGGACGGCTGGGTGCGGTTCTCCCAGACCACCGGCGGCCGGACCGGCCTGCCCGCCCCGCGACGGGTGAAGCACCCGCCGTACGTGCAGTGGCAGGCGCCGCTGGTGTGGACCACGCTGACGCTGACCCTGCACGCCGACGGCACCGCGGAGACCTCGATGACCGGCGCGAGCACCTTCCCCCGGCACTGGGTCTACGACGCAGCCGGCAAGCTGTCGCACAAGTCCGGGCTGACCGACTACCGCGACTGGTTCGCCCGGTCCTTCGGCCGCCACACGCCGTGGGGCGACCAGGATTCCCCGGCGCTGGTCACCGCGGTGGAAACGGCGCTGGAGCGGACCCTGTCGGTGCAGCTGATGCACGGCAGCGAGAAGCCCAGGATCGAGAAGCTCCCCGCCGGGCACGTGCTGGCCCGCCAGGGCGACCCGGGCAGTGACATCTACCTGGTGCTCGACGGCGTCATCCGGATCGACAGGGACGGCGAGCAGCTGGCCGAGTACGGGCCCGGGGCCATGCTCGGCGAGCGGGCCCACCTGGAGGGCGGCGTCCGCACCGCGTCCCTGGTCGCGGTCACCGCCTGCCGGGTGGCCGCGGTGCACGCCAGCCAGTTCGACCAGGACGCCCTGCAGGAACTGTCCGGCGGGCACCGCCGGGAGGACCACAGCGCCGAGACCGCCGGCTAGTCCCGCGTGCGCGTACACATCTGCGGCGCCCGGGGTTCCACCCCGGCCCCGGGCGCGGAGTTCCTCCGGTACGGCGGGCACACCTCGTGCGTGGCGGTCACCGCCGACGGTGACGAGGCGCCCACGCTGATCCTGGACGCGGGCACCGGGATCCGCTCGGTCACCGGCCTGCTGGCCGGCCAGCCGTACGCGGGCCACATCCTGCTGTCCCACCTGCACTGGGACCACGTGCACGGGCTGCCGTTCTTCCGCGCCGGGGACACCACCGGCGCCCGGGTGACCCTGCTGCTGCCCGCCCAGCCCGGCGGGCAGGCCGCCGAGACGGTGCTGGCCGGCTGCATGTCCCCGCCGCACTTCCCGATCACGCCGGGCGAGCTGCGCGGCGAGTGGACGTTCGGCACGGTGCCGGCCGAGGCGTTCAAGGCGGGCCCGTTCGAGGTCGAGGCCTACGAGATCCCGCACAAGGGCGGCACTACGGTCGGCTACCGGGTCAGCGACGGCCGGTCGGCCGTGGCCTACCTGCCCGACCACTGCCCGACGCTGGCCGGGCCGGGGCCGGACGGCTGGGGCGAGTACCACCCGGCCGCGCTGGCCCTGGCCCGCGAGGTGGACCTGCTGATCCACGACGCCTCGCTGCTGCCCGCCGAACTGGCCGCCGAGGCCTTGTTCGGGCACGCCGCCGCGGACTACGCAGTAGGCCTGGCCCGCCATGCCGGGGCCCGCACGGCCGTGCTGTTCCACCACAAGCCGGACCGCACCGACGCTGCTCTTGACGCGCTCGGCGCCCGGCTGGCCGGCCCGGGGGCGCCCGTCGTCGTGGCCGCTGAGCGGGACATACTGCAAACGTGACAGGACTCGATGCGGTCGTGGTGGGCAGCGGGCCAAACGGCCTGGCCGCGGCCCTGACGCTGGCCCGCTCCGGCCTGCGGGTCGAGGTGCTGGAGGCGGCGGCCACCCCGGGCGGCGGCTGCCGCACCGCCGCGCTGACCCTGCCCGGGTTCCGGCACGACGTGTGCTCGGCGGTGCATCCGCTGGCCGCCGGGTCGCCGTTCTTCCTCGGCACCGACCTGGCCGGCCGCGGGGTGAAGCTGCTGTACCCGAAGGTGGCGTTCGCGCACCCGCTGGACGGCGGCCGGGCCGCCGCGGTCCACGGCAGCGTGGCCGACACGGCGGCCGGGCTCGGCCGGGACGCCGCGGCCTACCGCCGGCTGCTCGGCCCGCTGGTGCGGCGGCGCGCGGACATCATGCCGGCCCTGCTGGCGCCGCTGCGCGGCCTGCCCGAGCACGTGCCCGCGCTGATCCGGTTCGGGTCCCGCGGCCTCCTGCCCGCCTCGGTCCTGGCCCGCTGGTTCCGCACGGAGGAGGCCAGGGGCCTGCTCGCCGGGGTGGCGGCCCACGCCATGCTGCCGCTGACCTCCCCGGCCACCGGGGGGTTCGGGCTGGTCCTGGCCATGCTGGCGCACTCGCCCGGCTGGCCGGTGGCCGAAGGCGGCAGCGGCGAGATCGTCCGCGCGCTCACCGAGGAACTGGCCGAGCTCGGCGGCCGGGTAACGACCGGTGAGGATGTCCGCAAGCTCGGCCAGCTGCCGCCCGCCCGGGTGACGATGTTCGACACCTCACCGCGCCAGTTCCTGGCCATCGCCGGCGACGAGGTGCCGCCGTCCTACCGGCGGGCGCTGAGCCGGTTCCGCTACGGGCCCGGGGTCTTCAAGGTCGACTGGGCCCTGTCCGGCCCGGTGCCGTGGACCGCGCCGGCCTGCCGCGAGGCGGGAACCGTGCACCTGGGCGGCACGTTCGCGGAGGTCGCGCACAGCGAGGCGGAGGTCGCCGCGGGCCGCCACCCGGACCGCCCGTACACGCTGATCGCCCAGGCCGGCGTGGTCGACCCGACCAGGGCCCCGGCCGGGCAGCACACGCTCTGGGGCTACTGCCACGTGCCCGCCGGCTCGGACCGGGATATGACCGGGGCCATCGAGGCTCAGGTAGAGCGGTTCGCGCCGGGCTTCAGGGATCTGATCCTGGCCCGCTCGGTTCGCACCGCGGCCGGGTACGAGGCCTACAACGCCAACTTCGTCGGCGGCGACATCAACGCCGGCGCGGGGACCTTCTGGCAGACCGTGGCGCGGCCTGCGCCCCGGTGGAACCCGTACCGGACCGCGCTCAAGGGCGTCTACCTGTGCTCCGCGTCCACCCCGCCCGGCGGCGGCGTGCACGGCATGTGCGGGGTCAACGCGGCCCGCACAGCCCTGGCCGACCTGGGCCACTGGGTAGAGTCAGACGATGGCCGGGGGAGTCCATAGCGGCCGGGGGGAGCTGCCCGCCGGCACCGTCACCATGCTCTTCAGTGATATGGAGGGCTCGACCCGGCTGCTGGCCAGGCTCGGTGACGGCTACGGTGACCTGCTGTCGGCCCAGCGCGGGCTGCAGCGCGAGGCGTTCGGCCGCCATAACGGCACCGAGCTCGGCACCGAGGGAGACAGCTTCTTCGTCGTCTTCGGCTCGGCCGCGGACGCGGTAGCAGCCTGCGCGGAGGCCCAGCGCAGCCTGGCCGGCCGGGACTGGCCCGGTGGTGCGGTGCCCCGCATCCGGATGGGCCTGCACACCGGCGAGCCCACCCAGCACGACGACGGCTATATCGGCATGGACGTCCACCGGGCCGCGCGGATCGCTGCCGCTGCGCATGGCGGCCAGGTGGTCATGTCCGACGCCACCTGGCAGCTGGCCGCCGCGAAACTGCCCGGGACCCGCGCTGCCGACCTGGGCTGGCACCGGCTGAAGGACATCGCCGAGCCTGAGCACCTGCATCAGCTGCTGATCGACGGCCTGCCGCCCCAGTTCCCGCCGCTGCGCAGCCTGGGCCACCGCGGCAGCCTGCCCGAGCCGCCCGCCCCGCTGCTCGGCCGCGACACCGATCTTGCCGCCGTGACCGAGCTGGCCGGCGGTGCCGGCGCGGCCCGGATCGTGACCCTGACCGGGCCCGGCGGGGTCGGCAAGTCCCGGCTGGCGCTCGCCGTGGCCCGGGCGTTCGATCACCGCTTCGCGGACGGTGTCTACTTCGTCCCCCTGGCAACGGTCCAGGAGGCACCGGTGATGTGGACCACCATCGCCGAGAGCCTGGGGGTGACCGGGGACGGCCGGTCCCCGCCTACGTTCTTCGAGCACATCGCGGGCCGCCAGGCGCTGCTCATCCTGGACAACCTGGAGCAGCTGCCCGCGGCCAGCCAGGTGGTGGCCGACCTGGCTGCGGCTGCGCCCCAGCTGACCGTGCTGGCTACCTCACGGCGGCCGCTGCGGATACCCGGCGAGCACGAGTACCCGGTCGGGCCGCTGCCGGTCAGGTACCCGGCCAGCCAGGACGGTCCCGGGGACGGTGCGGTGGAGCTGTTCGCCCAGTACGCCCGGATGGTCCGCCCGGACTTCACGGTGACCGCCGCCAACGCCGCCGACGTGGTCGCTATCTGCACCCGGCTGGACGGCCTGCCGCTGGCCCTGGAGCTGGCCGCGGCCCGGGTGCGGCTGCTCAGCCCGAAGGCGCTGCTCGCCCGGCTCGGCGGCAGCCTGGAGTTCGAGGCGGGCAGCGCCGGGCGGCCGGACCGTCACCGCACCCTTCGCGACACCATCGGGTGGAGCTATGACCTGCTTGACCCGGGGCTCCAGGCCTTCTTCCGGCGGATCGCCGTCTTTTCCGGCGGTGCCGACCTGGCCGCGGTGCAGGCGGTCGTGGCCGGCCAGGGGGACGTGCTCGAACCGATCGCGGCGCTGACCGAAGCGGGCCTGGCCATCGTCACCGACGATCAGGACGGCGAGCCCCGGCTCGGGCTGCTGCAGACGATCAGGGACTATGCGCTTGACCGGCTGACCGAGGCCGGCGAGCAGGCCACGGCCCAGGCGGCGCACGCGTCGTACTACGCGGAGCTGGCCGAGACGGTGGCCCCGGACCTGCAGGGACCCCGGCCGCTGGCCGCCAGGGACCGGCTGGAGACCGAGCTCGACAACATCCGGGCCGCGCTGACCTGGTGCCTGGGTCCCCCGGCCAGTGCGGCGCCGGAGCCGGGCCCGGCCGGGACGGGCCCGGCTGGGCCCGAGCCGGTGGCCCTGGGGCTGCGGCTCTGCCAGGCGATGAGCTGGTTCTGGTACGCCCGCGGCTATACCGACGAGGGCCGCGACTGGCAGCGCCGGGCGGCGGCCGCCGCGGCCAGCCGCGGCGGCCCGGAACTGGCTCAGGCCCTGCACGGGCTGGCTGTGCTGCTGCTCCAGCAGGGCGAGGTCGATGAGGCCAGCGACGCGCTGCAGACCTGCCTGGGGATCTGGCGGGAGCAGGGCAACCAGTCCCGGGTGGCGATGGAGCTGTGCAGCCTGGGCGTGGCCCGCTGGACCCTCGGCGACCTGCCGGGTGCCCGGGCGCTGCTGCAGGAGAGCATCGACCTGGCCCACGCGATCGGTGAGCCGGACCGGGAGTCGACCGCGCTCGGCAACCTCGGTGTGCTCGAGGTGCATGACAACCACCCGGAGCGGGCCACCGAGCTGCTGGAGCAGGCGCTGGCCATCGACGTGCGGCTGGGCCGGACCTGGGCCAGCGCGGTGGTGCGGGCCAATCTGGCCGGCGCCCTGCTGCGCGCGGGCCGGGTGCCGGAGGCGTACGGGTCACTGCGCGAGCACGCCGCCGGGATACTCGCGTTCGGCGACCTTGAGCTGACCATCGACGTCCTCGAGCTGCTGGCGTCGGCCTTCGCCCTGCTCGGTGACCCGCCGCGGGCCGCCTGGCTGCTGGGCTGCGCCGAAGCGCTGCGCGATCAGGCCGGGATGCCGCGAGCCGTGCCCGACGAGGACCTGCTGGCCGAGTTCACCGGGGCGGCCAGGGCCGCGGTCAGCGCCGCGGTGTGGGACGGGCAGTACCGGGCCGGCCGGGCGGTGACCCCGGCCGAGGCGGTGGCCGCCGCCGTTGCCGCGGGCCCCTCGGGCTAGCGCTGGGCGGCGATGAAGTCGCGAAACCAGGCGAACGAGGCCTTGGGCGTGCGCTTCTGGGTTTCGAAGTCGACGTGCACCAGGCCGAACCGCTGGTGGAAGCCCTCGGCCCACTCGAAGTTGTCGATCAGCGACCAGACCAGGTAGCCGCGGACGTCCACGCCGGCCGTGATCGCGTCGTGCACCGCGCGCAGGTGGCTGTCGAGATAGCGGATGCGCGGCTGGTCGGGCACGGTGCCGTCGGGGCCGACCGTGTCCTCCACAGAGCAGCCGTTCTCGGTGATCCACACCGGCGGGAGAGCGGCGCCGTACCTGTCCCGCAGCGACACCAGCAGTTCGGTGAACGCGGCCGGGACCACCGGCCAGCCGAACGCGGTTACCGGGTAACCCTCGATCTCCTCCAGCCGGAACGGCAGCGGGCCGTCCGGCTCGGCGGCCAGCCGCGTCGGCCGGTAGTAGTTCACCCCGAGCATGTCCAGCGGTGCGGAGATGACGGCCAGGTCGCCGTCCTTGACCACGCCCGGCCCGCCCGGGCCGTCCGTCCCCCAGCCGTAGGCGGACAGGTCCGGGTACTGGCCGGTCAGCACCGGGTCGGTGAACAGCCAGTTCTGCAGCACGTCGTAGGCCGCCGTCGCGGCGGCGTCGGCCGGGCTGGTGCTGGCCGGCCAGGCCGGTGAGTAGTTGTTGGTCAGCGCCACCTGGCGCACGCCGGCGGACCGCAGCGCCGCGGTGGCCAGCCCGTGGCCGAGCAGCAGGTGGTGCGCGGCCGGCAGGGCAGTGCCCAGCAGGGTCCGCCCGGGCGCGTGGGTGCCGATCGCGTAGCCCAGCGTCATCAGCACGAACGGCTCGTTCAGCGTGATCCACAGCGGGATCCGGTCGGCCAGCCGGCCAGCGGCGATCTCCGCGTACTCGGCGAACCGGTACGCGGTGTCCCGGTTCATCCAGCCGCCCTCGTCCTCCAGGTGCTGCGGCAGGTCCCAGTGGAACAGCGTCGGCACCGGGGTGATCCCGCGCTCGAGAAGCGCGTCCGTGAGCCGGTCGTAGAAATCAAGCCCGGCCCGGTTGGCCGACCCCTCGCCGAACGGCTGGATCCGGGTCCAGGCCAGCGACAGCCGGTAGGCTCCGATACCGAGGTCCGCCATCAGCGCGACGTCCTCCGGCCAGCGGTGATAGTGGTCCGCGGCCACGTCCCCGGTGTGCCCGTCCCGGATAGCGCCAGGCTTCCGGCAGAACGTGTCCCAGGTAGACGCGTGGCGGCCATCCTCGGCCACCGCACCCTCGATCTGGTACGCCGCGGTGGCCACGCCCCACGTGAACCCGGCCGGGAAAGACGGCATCGGAAGCTCAGTCACCCGCTGATCGTAGCCATCAGCTGGCTGGGGACCGTGCCGGGTGCCGGGCCGCCTTGACCGCGACCGACAGGCCAGCAATGTCAAGCGACCTTTACAAGGCCGCGGGCGGGCGATGGCTTACGCTCGGCGGATGAGCAGCGATGCGTTCGTTCCCGCGGACTTTGAGGTGCCGCTTGAGCTCGTCAGCGGGACGTTCCGGCTGGAGCCGCTCGGGCCGCAGCACAACGAGCCCGACTTCGCCGCCTGGACGTCCAGCGCCGACCACATCCATTCGACCCCGGGCTGGGTCGGGCACGACTGGCCGGACCTGTCGATGACCCTCCAGGACAACATGGGCGACCTTGTGCGGCACGCCAGGGACTTCGAGGAGCGGCAGGGGTTCACCTACACGGTGGAGGAAGCCGGCAGCGGGGAGACCATCGGCTGCGTGTACATCTACCCGCCCAAAGCGGCGGCCGACGGCGACGCGCGGGTCAAGTCCTGGGTCCGCGCCGACCGGGCCGGCCTGGACCCGGTGCTGTACCGGGCCGTGCGCGACTGGCTGGTCAGGGACTGGCCGTTCACCAGTTTCCAGTACGACGAGCGCTGAGTACGACGAGCGCTGGCCGGCGCCGGCCCCCGGGGGACGGCGCCGGCCAGCGTGCGCGCTAGTGGCCCTGGCCAGCGGGCGGGACGACCCCCGGCCCGGACACCAGTTCCTGCCGCTGCACCACCGGCCCGGGCAGCTTGATCGGCTGGCCCGGGTGCTGAGCGACGACCTGGTAGGTCCGGAACGCGAACGTGTGCGGGTCCATCACGATCGCCAGCCGGGTCACACTGCCCTGGGAGAGCAGGAACCCGACTCCGGGCCGCCCCGTCGTGTCGATGAAGTGGCTGTAGGCGGTCACCCCCGGGATGAGACCGACCGCACGGAGCAGGTTCGCGGCGATCCGCGGCGGCATCCGGTAGCTCTCCAGCAGCTCACCCGCGGCGTCGAAGGCCTTCTCCGCGTCGGACGGGAAACCCCGCATCGGCAGCCCGGCCAGGAAGCGCTCCAGCGCCCGCGGGTCGCGGGGCAGCGAGCCCAGCTGGCCGTAGGCGACGGGAAGCGGCCCGCCCATGAAGCCCACGGAGTCGCCGATCGGGATCGGCAGGCCGATCAGCGGCCCGGGGATGAACTTCAGCTTGCCGCGCAGCAGCCACGCCGCCTTGCTGTCGTCGGCGGTGGTCCACACCTGGAACGGGCCCGACGGCTTGCCGCCGATGGCCACCCCCGCCGAGTAGATCCACTGGCCGGGCGGGACCGGCGGCGTGGCCTCGGCCGCGGCGGCCGACCGGTAGGAAAGCTCAGCCACGGTCAGGCCGTGCGCCGCAGGCGGGGCCGGTCCTGACTGGGTGACCAGCACCGCGGTCAGCCCGGCGGCGACGGTCAGCGACAGCCCGCCGGCCAGGACCGCCCGCCGGGGCCGCAGCGGCCCGGCCCCGCGGCGGTAGTCCGCGCGCCCGGCCGGGGCCGGCGTCCCGGCCTGCTCTGCCCTGATCGCCTCCAGCAGCGCGCTCTGCGCGCGGCCGCCGGACGGGTCCGCGGGCACGCCGGCCCGCATCCGGGCCAGCTCGTCCATCTCGTTCACGGGGTGTCTCCTTGCTGATCCTGCGGGATGTCCTGGTCGGCCAGCGCCTGCCGGAGCCGGGCCCGGGCCCGGCTGATCCGGGACCTGACCGTGCCCACCGGCACGCCCAGGCTGGTCGCGGCCTGCTCGTAGGTCAGGTCGCCCCAGGCGACCAGCAGCAGCGCGTTCCGGTGCGCGGCGGGCAGCCGGGCCAGCGCGGCAGCCAGCGGCCGGGCCGTGCCCGCCGCGGTGACCCGGGCCTCGACCTCGTCGGTGAACGGCTCGGTGACCGGGTCGGCGCCCGTCCTGGCCAGCGCCCGGTACATCCGGACCTCGGCCCGGCGGTGCCGCCCGATCAGGTTTGTCGCGATGCCGTAGAGCCACGGCCGGGCGTCCGGCTGGCTGGACTGATACCTGTGGCGCTGGCGGAACGCGGTCAGGAACACCTCGGCCACGATGTCCTCGGCCACATGGGAGCCCAGCCGGCGGGCCACATACCGGTGCAGCGCCCCGGAGTGCCGCCGGAACAGCGCCGCGAACTGCTCGGGCTCCGCCTCCGACCGCCGGATGAGGTCGGCGTCGCAGGCCTCGCCGGGCGGCTCCGGCGGGGCGAGGGAGCTGAGGGAGCCGGATGAGCCGGATGAGCCCGGCGGCGTCGCCGGTCCCGCCCGGCCCGGCGGGATATTTACGTTCATGGGCTGCCTTCCGGATGCCGGGGCTGACACCCGTGATTGCCCGCAGCGGCCCGGGCGGTTCCCGCCCGCGGGGGTAAGCCTTCCTGGCCGGTCACGTCTGGTCACCCGGCATCCGGCGGTGGTTCCGGCGCTGCCCGCCGTTCCCCCGCCCCCGGCGGGGCGCGGGCCGCTCCGGCCCACCCGGGCCGAGCAGCTCGTAAGCCGGGTTGATCATCACCGGCTGGCCGTCGCGGAGGCTGACCCGGCCCCGGAACCGGACCCGGCCGCCGCAGTCCATCCCCGGGATGTACGGCCGGCCGTAGAACAGCGCGGTCAGCTGGCCGGTCGAGTCGGCGATCTCGGTGGCCAGCACGCTGCTGCCGTCCACCGGGCGGATCTCCACCGCGAAGATCCGGCCCTCGACCGTGGCCTTGCCCGGCCCGGTCAGCGACCCGATCGGGGTCACCCCCGGCGGCGGCACCGGCTGCTCGTAGGCCCTGGCCTGCGGGCTGTCCGGGCGGGCCTCCGACGATGCCGCCGCAGTCGCGGGCTCGGCCGTGGCCGCGGCCTGGGCGGCGTCGGGGCCGGCCGGGCCCGCCCGGCCGACCACCGCGCCGGCCTGGAGCGACTCCAGCCTGCTGTGCACGTCGAACGGCACGATCGTGGCCGCGGCGTGCGGGATCCGGCTGACCACCCCGGCGATCCGGTCCGCGGTCCGGTCGTGCAGCAGCCGCCCGAGCAGCGGCGAGTAGCCGCGCCGGGGCAGGATCGCGGTCACCCCCACGCCCGGCTTTTCCGCCTCGGCGCTGACCAGTTCGGCCGCGGCCCGGGCCAGCCGCCGGTCCGCGCAGTCGATGAAGTCCAGCGTGACCCCGGTGCGGGCGTTCAGCCAGTCCCGCCGCAGGGTGGCCGCCTGCGCGCTGTCGATGACGAAGTGCACCGCGGTCAGCGTTGTCGGCCGCAGGCTGCGGGCGTACCGCAGCGCGGCCACCGTGGCCAGGTCGAAGTCGTCCACGAACAGGTACACGGTCCGGCGGGCGTAGGTGGGCGGGTCGGCCGGCCGCTGCTGCCGCTGGCCGATCCGGGCCAGCACCCGCGCCTCCATCCGGTACTCCCGGTTCAGCCGGATCAGCACGAAGACCAGGATCGGGAACACGAACACGACCAGCCAGGCGCCCTCGGTGAACTTGGTCACCGCGAAGATCGCCACCACGATCAGCGTCGTCACCCCGGCGGAGAAGTTGATCACCAGCTTGTGCCGCCAGCCGCGTTCCCTGGTCCGCAGGTGGTAGCGGCACATGCCGAACCCGGCGATGGAGAACCCGGTGAACACCCCGATCGCGTAGAACGGCACCAGCGCGTTCACGCTCGACCCGGCGCCCAGCAGCAGCGCGATCGACACCACGGTCAGCACGATGATGCCGTTGGAGAACACCAGCCGGTGCCCGCGCTTGGTCAGCCAGCGCGGCAGGAACGCGTCCTCGGCCACGAAGTTGGCCAGGAACGGGAACCCGTTGAAGCTCGTGTTCCCGCCGGTGAACAGGATCAGCGCGGTCGCCGCCTGGATCAGGTAGAACATGACCCGGCCGGCCGTCGAGTGCCCGAACACCAGGCCGGCTTCCTGGGAGATGACCGTGGGCACCCCGGTTTCGTACGGGGTGGCGTGCGTCTGGTGCGCCAGCCAGGAGATCCCGGCGACCAGGAAGCCCAGGATGCAGCCCTCGGTGACCAGCACCTGCCGGGCGTTGCGGCCCTCGGGCTTGCGGAACGCGCCGACCGCGTTGGACACCGCCTCGATGCCGGTCAGCGACGACCCGCCGTTGGCGAACGCCTTCAGCAGCACGAACACCATGCCGAACGTGAGCAGGGAGGAGGTGACCCGGTCCGACGAGCCGAGATAGGTGAGCGGGCCGTGCGCGGTGGAGTGCGGCAGGTCGCCGAGGGCCTCGCGGATCAGCCCGATGATGATCATCAGGATGATCGAGCCGGAGAACAGGTACGTCGGCACCGCGAACGACCGGCCGGCCTCCTTCAGCCCGCGCAGGTTCAGGTAGCACATGATCAGCACCACGGCGACCGACATCTCCAGCAGGTACGGCTGGAGCGCCGGGATCGCCGAGGCCACCGCCGCGCTGCCCGCGGCGACCTGCACGGCCACCGTGACCACGTAGTCGATCAGCAGCGCCACCGCGGCGACCTGGGCGAACCGCGGGCCGAAGTTCTCCCGCGCGACGACGTACGAGCCGCCGGTCCTGGTGTAGACCATGACGACCTCGCGGTAGGACAGCACCACGAGCGCCATCACGAACAGCACGACCCCGGTCAGCGGCAGGATCAGCGTGAACGCCGCGACCCCGAGGCCGCCCTTGATCAGCTCGATCAGGATTTCCTCGGTGCCGTAGGCCGAGGAGGAGATCCCGTCCGGGGACAGCACGCCCAGCGCCAGCGGCTTGGACAGCCGCTGGTCCGCCAGTTCCTCGTTCACCAGCGGGGGGCCGAGCAGCCGCCGCTTGACCGAGTAACCGAACCCCTCAGGCAGGGCGGACTTACCGCCCAGCAGTCGCTGCCCGGCACTCCGCATGGCCATGCCATGAAGTATGACCAGGGTGCCCTGCCCCAGCGCAGTCAGCCCGGCCGGGTTACCCAGCCGTGCTGGCTGGGCTCGCTTATGGGCTGACTGGTATTGCTGCGATCAGGCCGCGGCTGCGCTGGCGCTGGCGTCGGCGGTCTCGATGTCCTTGAAGAACCGGCGGTGCACCCGGAGGGTCTCCGCGCCGGCCGGGAGCTGGTGCCACAGGCCGGTGCCCGGGCCCAGCCGGGTCGACCGCGGCAGCTCGCAGACAACCCCGCGGGCCTTCTTCATGCTCGCCTTGCCCGCGTCGAGCACCACGATCCGGGCCGGGGTGACCGCCACGATCCGGTACTTGTTCAGGCCGAGGAACACGAAGATGCCGGTCAGCGCGGCCATCCACTGGCTGGCGGTCTGCGCGCCGAAGATCGCCTGGACCGGTTCGCCGGGCTGAAGGTAGGGGGCGGCCGACGCCGCCATGTCGTCCCGGAGAGCCACGGGATCCTCCTGGTTTGCTGAATGTGGCCATGGCTGCGCCACGGCGCACGATGGGGTGTCTGACTTGCGGGGGTTTGTCAATATACCGGGCAAGCTGAAGGCGGGTCAATTTATGGCAAATCGGCCACCGTGGCAGGCTGGCCAGGACGCCTGCGCAGGCCGGGCGCGTAGCATGCGACCCGGCGACCGCCAGGGAGGCAGCGCGATGACGGCATCCGATGCACCGGCCCCGCGGGCCGGCCAGCCCCGGACCCTGCACCTGTCCGGACTGCTCAAGCGGCCGCTGGCGGCCCGCGGCGGCGAGTCGCTCGGCCGGCTGTCCGACGTGATCGTCCGGCTCCGCGGCGCGGACCTGCCGGTGGTCACCGGGCTGGTCGCCACCGTGGGCGGCCGTGACGTGTTCGTGCCGATCGAGCAGGTCACCTCGCTCGACGGCGACCCGCTCCGGCTGGCCAGCGCGCGGCTGAGCCTGCGCCGGTTCGAGCGCCGGGACGGCGAGGTGCTGCTCCGCCGTGACGTGCTCGGGCACCGGCTGATCGACGTCGAGCGCGCGCACCTGATCCGGGCCGCGGACCTGGAGCTGGAAAGCCGGACCGGCGACTGGGTGCTGACCGGGGTGGACACCCGCCGCCGGGCGCGCCACTGGCTGGGCCTGGGCGGGCCGCCGGGCCGGGACCCGGAGACGCACCCGTTCCGTGAGTGGGCCAGGTTCGAGCCGCTGATCGGGCACACCGGCAGCGCCCTGCTCCGCGGCCCGTTCGCCCGGATCCGCAGGCTCAAGCCGGCCCAGATCGCGGACCTGCTCGAAGAGGCCTCCAAGGACGAGGAGACCGAGATCCTCGGCCACGTGCACGCCGACCCGGAGCTGGAAGCGGACGTGTTCGAGGAACTCGACGAGGACCTGGCCACCCGGCTGCTCGGCGCCCGCACCGACACCGAGATCGCCGGGGTGCTGGCCCGGATGCGGGCCGACGACGCGGCGGACGCCATCACCGAGCTGCCGCAGCCCCGCCGCCAGCCCATCATCGACCTGCTCCCGCCGGGCCAGCGGTCCAAGGTGCTGACGCTGATGGGCTTCAACCCGACCAGTGCGGGCGGCCTGATGGGCGTGGATTTCCTGGCCGTGCCCGCCGGGCTGACCGTCCGGGCCGCGCTGCGCGCGGTGGCCAGCGCGAGCACGGTCCAGCCCGAGGCGCTGACCAGCGTGCACGCCGTCGACCGGGCCGGCCTGTGCGGCGTGGTCCGGCTGGTCACCCTGGTCCAGGCCGACCAGGAAGCGCTGCTCGGCGAGGTCTACGACGCCGACCCGGTCCGGGTCGGGGCCGCCACCGACGTGGTCGACGTGGCCGTGCTGATGAGCGACTACAACCTGACCACGATCCCGGTGGTGGACGGCAGCCGGCACATGATCGGCGTGATCACCGTGGACGATGTGCTCGAGGCCGCGCTGCCCGAGGACTGGCGGCGCCGGGAGGCCGCCCAGCCGCCGGACGCGCATCACGGCGACCGCGACTGACGATGATCGTCCTCATCCCGTCAGTTGCTGTATCGCGGGTTTAGCGGACCGCCGCCGGGACGCCGGCGCGCACGTGCCTGGTGACCCCGGTCGCGCGGGAGACCCTCCCGTCCGTGGTCACCATCAGCGTGAAGGGCCCGTCGGTGTCGGGCCGCACGGACGGCAGGCGCGTACCGCGCTGACCGCGGCTGACGGAATATCCCGGGCCGTGGCGGCGCTGTGCCCTCTGGCAGTTATTTGGTCTAGGGTGTTTGCCCGGCCCAGCCGGGCTCAGCTAGCCTTAGGCCGCGCCCGCGTGCGCGCCGAGCGGAGGAGGTGAGGATCGATGCCTGGTGAACCTGCCAGCAGCAGTTTGAGTGATCCCCTCCAATCCGCGCAGATCTCGCAGCGCTGACCGCGAGCCCGCCGGGCCGGGGCCGATGGCCCCTGGCTGCTGCGGCCTGGGCTGGTCCGTGCGCCTGACGCTTTCCGGATCACCAGCTTGCTGCTGACCGCCGTCACCCCTCGGTGACGGCGGCGGCCTCGGCTGGCCGCTTCTCGGCCGGCGCTGCTGGGTCTGCGCCCGGACCGCCCCTGCTGGGGCAGATCGGGAGACTGAAATGCCACGCTTTGCGCTGACCCGCGCCACCACGCTGCCCACGGTGCGCGCGCCTCAGAACGGCCCTGCGCCGCGTGGCGGCCCTGCGCCGCACGCCCGCCACCTCGCGGCGTCCGCCACCGCAGTCAGCGACCGCGCGGACACCAGCGACATCAAGGGCGCCTTCGGCACCCTCCGCGCCGACGACGCCGACCGCCCGGCCACCCTGGGCCGGCGGCTGCGCTGCCTGCTGGCCGTGATGGGCCCCGGCCTGATCGTGATGTTCGGCGACAACGACGCGGGCGGCGTGTCCACCTACGCCCAGGCCGGCCAGAACTACGGCACCCGGCTGCTGTGGGTGCTGCTGCTGCTGATCCCGGTGCTGATCGTCAACCAGGAGATGGTGGTCCGGCTCGGCGCGGTCACCGGTGTCGGCCACGCCCGGCTCATCCGCGAGCGGTTCGGCAAGCTGTGGGCCGCGTTCTCGGTCGGTGACCTGGTGTTTGTCAACGGACTGATCATCGTTACCGAGTTCATCGGCATCGCGCTGGCCGGCAGTTACTTCGGGCTGCCCCGTTGGGCCAGCGTGGCCGGCGCGGTGCTGCTGCTCACCTGTTTCACCGTGACCGGCAGCTTCCGCCGCTGGGAGCGGTGGATGTACCTGCTGATCGCGGTCAACGTGGTGGTCATCCCGCTGGTGCTGGCCTCGCCCATCAAGATCGGCCCGGTCGCGCACGACATGGTCGTGCCCGGCCTGCCCGGCGGGCTGCACGCCCCGGTGATCCTGCTGGTGATCGCCATCGTGGGCACCACCGTGGCCCCCTGGCAGCTGTACTTCCAGCAGTCCAACGTGGTGGACAAGAGGATCACCCCGCGGTGGATCGGCTACGAGCGCGCGGACACCGTGATCGGCTCGTTCGCCGTGGTCATCGGGGCCGCCGCGATGATGGCGGTCACGGCGTTCGGGTTCGCGGGCACCGCGCTGCACGGCCACTTCACCGACGCGGGCGGGGTGGCCGCCGGCTTGGCGCACACCGTCGGCCAGCACGCCGGCGCGCTGTTCGCGCTGCTACTGCTGGACGCCTCGCTGATCGGGGCGGCCGCGGTCACCCTGGCCACCTCGTACGCGCTGGGCGACCTGACCGGCGCCAAGCACTCGCTGCACCGCAGCCTCCGCGAGGCCCCGGGGTTCTACGGCCTGTACGCGCTGTTCCTGGCCGTGGCGGGCGGCGTGGTACTGATCCCGCACGCCCCGCTCGGCCTGATCACCGAGGGCGTGCAGGCGCTGGCCGGGATCATCCTGCCCGCGGCCGCGATCATCCTGCTGATGCTGTGCAACGACCGGGAGATCCTCGGCCCGTGGGTCAACCGGCCCTGGCTGAACGCGATCGCCGGGGTGATCATCGGCGTGCTGATCCTGCTGTCCCTCACGCTCACCCTGACCACCCTGCTGCCCGGCCTGACCGGGGACCAGGTGCTGGCCTTCCTCGGCGGCGGCGTCGCGATCGGCCTCGGCGGCGCGGCGGCCTGGGGCGTGGCCCGGCTGATGCGCGGCACCGCCGGTCAGCTGGCCACGGCCACACCCACGGCCGCGCTGACCGTGACCAAGGCCGAGCGAGCCGCCTGGCGGATGCCCTCGCTGGCCCTGCTGCGCCGCCCGGCCTGGTCGCCGGCCCGCCGGATCACGATGGTCGGGCTGCGCTGCTACGTGGTCTGCGCCATGGTGCTGGTGATCGTAAAGATCGTTCAGCTAGCAGCCGGCCACTGAGCGCTACCAGGGGCCTGCCGAACCGGTACGCTCCACCGCAAGAGCGCGGCAACGGACAAGGCAAAGGCGGCAAGCGATGGACGTGCCCGGCAGCCCCCTGGGCGCCGACGAGGCCACCGACGGGGTCATCATCGAAACCGAAGCGGGCTCCAAGGAAGACAGCGACTACGTGATCACCATGCGGGACGGCAAGGACCCCAACGGTCCCAAGCTGGTGTTCACCCCGGCCGAGTGGGAAGCGTTCGTGCTCGGGGTCAAAGACGGCGAATTCGACCTGGACTAAAGGCCGCCTGGCCTAAAGTGGCGGTCCGTGAGCGGAACGCATGTGACCATGTCAGCGGCCTCAGGCGACGGCCAGGACGGCGCGCCTGAGCAGACCACAGCGGCCCCGGCTGCCCCATCGCCCGCCGGGCCGCAGCCGGGGGGCGCCCCGGACGGCCCCGCGGACGCCCCGGCCCCGGCCCCGGTGGCAGCCCGCGCCAGCGCCTTGCGCCAGCCCGCCACGCTGGTCATCATCGGCATGACCCTGCTCGCCCTGGCCGTCCGGCTGTACTACTTCACCAGGCCCGGCTACCTGCTCGGCGTGACCGAGTACGACGACGGATCGTACTTCGGCAGCGCGGTCCGCCTGGTGCACGGCGTGCTGCCGTACCGGGACTTCGTGTTCGTTCAGCCGCCGGGGATCACCATCCTGATGACCCCGGTCGCGCTGCTGTCCAAGGTCACCGGCACCGACGTGGGCCTGGCCGTCGCCAGGATCCTGACCATGCTGGCCGGCGCCGCGGGCACCGCCCTGGCCGGCCTGCTGGTGCGCCACCGCGGGGCGCTGGCCGCGCTGATCGCCACCGGCATCGTCGCGGTCTACGCGGACAGCGTGGCGTCCTCGCACACCCTGCTGGTCGAGCCGTGGGTCGTGCTGTTCTGCCTGATGGGTGCCGTCGCCGTGTTCGACGGCGACACGTTCACCAGCAGCCGCAGGCGGCTGGTCTGGGGCGGCGTGGCGTTCGGGTTCGCCGGCCTGATCGAGGCGTGGGCCATCGTCCCGGTGCTGATCCTGCTCGTGCTGATGATCAGGACCGGGAGGCGCACGCTGACCTGGCTGGCCGGCGTCGCCGCCGGGTTCCTGATCCCGGTCGCACCGTTCGCCGCCCTCGCGCCCAGGAACTTCTTCCACGGCGTGATCACCGCGCAGATCGGCGGCCGGGAAGGCGCCATCCGGGTCCCGCTGTACTTCCGGATCCGGCACATGGCCGGGTTCGCCAACTACCCCGACCTGAGGCACACGCTGGTGCTCGCCGTGGCCGCGGCGCTGGCCGGCTTCGTCGTCGTCGCCACGCTGCTCGCCTCCGGGCTGGCCAGGAAGCTCCCGCCGGTGCTGGACTGGTTCGCCTACGGCACCACCGCCGCGATCATCGCCATGTTCCTGTGGCCGTCCCAGTTCCACTACCACTTCTCCGGGTTCCTGGCCCCGTTCTTCGGCCTGTCCCTGGCCCTGCCTGCGGCCCGCCTGGTGGCCGTGCTCCGGGACAAGACCGCCCGCGCCCCGGTGGCCGGCCGCACCATCGCCGCCCTGGCCGGCACGGTGGCCGCCGCGGTGCTCGCGGCCGGCGCGGTCAGCCAGGTGTCGTTCGAGCGCACGCTGCTGCCGCTCGCGCCGATCGACGCAATGGCCATCGGCAAGAAGATCATCCCGCCGGGCGCCTGCGTGCTGGCCGACAACGTGGCCTACACGATCACCGCGAACCGGTTCGTGAACTCGCGTGCCGGCTGCCCGACCGTGGACGACGGCACCGGCGCGAACTTCGCGCTGTCGCACGGCCTGGCCGCGGAGACCGGCGCCGGCCGGGTGCCCGCGGTCTACACGCTGTGGCGCGAAGCGCTCCACCACGCCGACTACCTGTGGTTCACCAGCCTGTACAACCACCGGATCGCCTGGAACCCGGCCCTGCGCACGTACGTGGACACCCACTTCGTCCGCGTGCGCTCGGACGTGGCCAAGTTCCGGCTCTACGTCCGCAAGGGCTTCCCCGGCTCGACGGCAGGCTAACGAGCCCGGTTCAGCCGCCGATACTCAGCCGCCAACCACCCCGCGCGAGCGCAGGGCGGCGATCTCCGAGGCCGAGTAGCCGAGCCCGGCGAGCACCGCGGCGGTGTCCGCGCCCGGCTGCGGCGGCGCGCCGGGCGGGCCCGCCGGGGTGCGGCTGAACCGCGGCGCAGGGCTGGGCTGGACCAGGCCTGCGACCTCGGTGAACGTGCCGCGGGCCGCGTTGTGCGGGTGGCTGGGCGCCTCGGCCGGGGACAGCACCGGTGACACGCAGGCGTCCGTGCCGGCGAACACCTGCTCCCACTCGTCCCTGGTCCGGCTGGCGAACGCGGCGGTGAACTTCTCCCGCAGGACCGGCCAGCCGGACTCGTCCAGCTGGTGCGGCAGCGGTGGCTCGCCGTCGGCCGGCTGGTCGAGCCCCAGCCCGGCCAGCAGCGCCGCGTAGAACTTCGCCTCCAGCGCGCCCACGGCCACGTACTTGCCGTCCTTGGTTCGGTACGTGTCGTAGAACGGGGCCCCGGTGTCCAGCAGGTTCGTGCCCCGCTCGTCCCGCCAGGCGCCGCTGGCCCGCAGCCCGTACAGGAACGTGGACAGCAGCGCGGAGCCGTCCACCATGGCCGCGTCCACCACCTGGCCGAGCCCGGACCGCTCCCGTTCCACCAGCGCGGCCAGGATGCCCAGGGCCATCAGCATGCCGCCGCCGCCGAAGTCGCCCAGCAGGTTGACCGGCGGGGTCGGCTGCTCGCCCGCCCGGCCGAGCGGGTGCAGCACGCCGGAGATCGCGATGTAGTCGATGTCGTGCCCGGCGGTGGGCGCCAGCGGGCCGTCCTGGCCCCAGCCGGTCATCCGCGCGTAGATCAGCCGCGGGTTGCGCCGGGCGCACTCCTCCGGTCCGAACCCGAGCCGCTCGGCCACGCCCGGCCGGAACCCCTCGACGAGCACGTCCGCGTCCTCGAGCAGGGCCAGCAGCAGGCCGATGCCCTCGGGGTCCTTGAGGTTGAGCTGGACGGACCGGCGGCCGCGGGACAGCGGGCCCTGCGCCCGGCCGGGGTCGGGACCACCGGTGTCGGCCCGGTCCACCCGCAGCACGTCCGCGCCGAGGTCGGCCAGCACCATGCAGCCGAACGGCGCGGGCGCCAGGCTGGCAATCTCGACGACCTGTACCCCGTCCAGTGGGCCCATCCGCTCGCCTCCCGCGCTGGTCTCCAAAGAGCTTTTCATAGAGGAATACGGAATTTGCCTAGCTGGTCGCGCCGTCCTCGTGATGCAGCAGAAGGGCGAGCGTGGGGCACGCCGCGACCGCCCGCCGGGCGTGCGCCGCCAAGGCCGGCGGCACCGGGCCCGGGGCCACGATCGGGTAACCCCACGGGTCCAGGGTGATCAGCTCGGGCAGCAGTTCGGCGCACACCCCGTGCGCCTCGCAGGCGATCGGGTTGACCCGCAGCCAGTCGCTCACAGCGCCTCCCTGGCGGCCCGGGCGGCGGGCGGGCACGGGCCGTGACCCGCGTGCCAGCGCAGGTCCTTCGCGAACACGCGGAGCGCGCTGGCGGCCAGGCCGGCGCCGCCGTCGGGCAGGTGGCAGGCACCGCGGCCGGGGAGCAGCTGGGTGAGCTGGCCGGCCCAGCCGAGCGTGTCCGGGTGCGGCCGGGCGAACGCGATCTGGGTGAACGCCTCGGCCAGCGCGGGCAGCCCGTGCGTGCACGGGCCGCACTGGCCGGCCCGCTGGCGGGCGAGCCAGGCCAGGATCCGGGCCGTCTGGGCCAGGCCGCAGGCCGCGGCGGGCAGCACGGCCAGCGTGCCGGGGCCGAGCGCGGCACCCGCCCGGCGCAGCCCGGCCGCGCTCACCGGGACGTCTGCCGCGTCCGGCCAGGCCAGCCAGCCGCCCAGGTAGCCGCCGGCCAGCACGGCCTGGGGCTGGCGAGCCGGCCCGTGCTGGCTAGTGCCGCGCTGGCCGCCGGCCGGGCGCAGGCCCGCCTGGGCCAGCACGGTGCCCAGGGGAGTGCCGAGCGGGGTTTCCAGCACACCCGGATGAGGGACTGCGCCGGTCACCGTGACCAGCGCCGACCCGGCCTCCGGCGGGACCCCGACGGTGCGGAACCAGGCCGCGCCGTACCGGGCGATGAGCGCGAGATGCGCCAGTGTCTCGGTGTTCTGCACCAGCGTGGGCCGGCCCCTGACGCCCTGGTCGGCGGGCCGCGGCGGGACGAAGGACGGCTGCTGCGGGCCGCCGGACAGCCAGCTGACCAGCGCGGTTTCCTGGCTGGCCAGGTAGCCGCCGGGGATCGCTTCGACCAGGACGGGGACGGAGCTGGCGCCGGCCCGGGCCCGGGCGGCGATCGCCTCGCGGAGCTGGCCGGCCAGCCGGGGCTTGTCCGCGGGCAGGCACAGCCAGGCCCGGCTTGCGCCGGTGGCCCGGGCGGCCACCGCGATGCCGTCCAGCACCAGGTGCGGCGACCGGGCCAGCAGGACCGCGTCCTTGTCGCTGCCGGGCTCGGATTCGACGCCGTTGGCCACGATGAAGGCGGCGGCCGCGGTGCGGCGCCGGTGGCCGGCCACCGGCCGGGCGGTGGCCGCCGCCGCGGCGGCGACCGCGGCCAGCTTGGTGCCGGCCGGGAAGGCAGCGCCGCCGCGGCCGGTCAGGCCCGCCGCCCGGACCTCGGCGATCAGGTCCCCGGCGGGGCGGAGCGGGAGCGGGCCGTACCGGGCCAGGTGCTCGTCCAGGGTCAGCGTGGCGGCCGTGCCGGGCAGCAGCCGGGGCAGCTGATCGGTGCGGTTCACCGGGGCCATGCGTAGGCCAGCCGCCAGCCGAGCAGCCCGGCGATCATCGCGACGCAGGCCAGGGTGAGCAGCAGGACCCAGCGCACCGGGGTGTCCGTGCCGGTGCCCAGGCCGTGCACGACCGCAGCTGGCCAGCACAGGTACGCGGTCCAGTGGAGGGCCCGCCAGGCCCGGTAGCTGATCCGGGTGCGCACCAGGCTGGTCACGATCAGCACCAGCATCAGGTCGAACGACGCGGCGCCCAGGCCCAGCCACAGCGGGCGGTACGCGGACCCGAACGGCAGCACCGCGTCCTGGATGTAGATCGGCACGAATCCGTCGGCCAGCGTGGTGACGATGTGCACCACGACGACCGCGCACGCCAGCGCGGACATGTTGCGGTGCAGGCCGGCCGTGACGAACCGGGGCCAGCCCGGCCCCTGCCAGCGCACCCCGGACAGCAGGCCGAGCGCCATGGTCGCGGTCAGCAGGACCAGCGCGACCAGCCCGGTCGACCGGGTCAGGTACCACAGCCAGGTCTTCGAGGTGACGACGATCGCGCCGACCGCGGCCGGGGCCGCGGAACCGGTCAGCGCAGCGGTCACGAGGGCTTGGCGGTCGCCGGGACTGGGTCGTCCGGCCAGCCGGCGGTGGTCACGGTGGTGCCGTCCTCCCGGACCAGCCGGGCGGGCAGGTTCATCTCGGTCAGCCAGCCGACCGCGGACGCACCGCGGACGATGCAGGCCGTGCTGACGATGTTGGCGTCCAGGGCGCGGCCCGCGGCCACGCTGACCGTCCGCCAGATGGACCGGGCCGGCTTGCCGGTGGCCGGGTCGATGATGTGGTGCAGCTTGCGGCCGTGGCTCTCCCAGGCCCGCACCGTGGTGCTGGACGTGGCCAGGCCGCCGGCGTTGATCGCCACCGTCTGGCCGGGCGCGTCCGGGCCGGCCGCGTGGTCGTCGGTGACCCGGACCCGCCAGCCGCCGGCCGGCGCCTCGCCCGCGACCGCGATGTCACCGCCCAGGCTGACCAGCACCGCGCAGCCCAGCTGGGCCGCGATCACCTCGGCGCAGCGGTCCGCGGCCCAGGCCTTGGCGGTGGCGCCCAGGTCCAGCTGGGCCCCGCCGGTCAGCGTGACCCGCGGCGGGTCGGTGCTCAGCTCGACCTTGCGCCAGCCGGGGACCCGGCCGGCCGGGGCGTCAAGGCCACGGTCGGTGCTGGCAGCGCTGGCGGTCTTGCCGCGGCTGCCCCTCGTGGCCCGGGCCTTGACCTCGTCGAAGTCCCGGTCGTAACCGAGCGCGGCCAGCGCGGCGGCGCAGGTCGGGTCCACGTCCCCGGCCGTCAGCCGGGCCGCACGGAGCGCCTCGCTGATCAGCGTGGCCAGCAGCGGGGAGATGTCGGTGGCGGCGCCGCCGGCGCTGTTCACCCGGGTCAGCTCGGAGTCGGCGCGGAACCGGCTGCAGGCCAGGTCGACCGCGGCCAGCTCGGCGTCGGCTAGCTCCCGGGCGGCGGGCATCGCGGCGGAGCCGGTCAGCAGCAGGGTCGCGGTGGTGCCGAAGACCCTGAACGTCTCCCTGGTCACGGCGGGCGGCGCGGCGGCGGCTCTCATGACCCCCCCGAGGTGACCTGGCCGGCCCCGGACGCCGGGGCGGGCGGCTGACTGGGGATCACCAGTCCGGAGCCACGGTGCTTGCCGTGGTGGTGGCCGGACCGCGGGGTCTGGCCGGTGTTGCTGGTCTGGTGCTGGCTGGCATCGCGCTGGCTGGCGTTCTGCTGGCTGGTGCCGTGCCCGAACGCGGCGGCGATGAGCGCCGAGCAGACCGCGCCTGCCGCGGCGACCTGCCAGGTCAGCCTGGTAACCCGGCGCAGGCCCGCATCCCGGGCCGCGATCGCTGATCCCGCGCGGTCCCGCCGCATGTCGCGATCCCTCCCTGCCGCCTTCCGCTGGGGGGCCCTGGCCGCCGTCCCTTGCGGCCAGCGCCATTGGCTGCCATTCTCCCGGATCACCGGCGCCGTGGCCTGCGTTCGGCCGGACTCGTCCCGGGCCCGCCTTCCGTTCTGCCCCGGCCGGCCGCCGGGTGCGACCCGCAGCGGCTAGCTGCCGTCCGCGAGGCGGGCGAAGGCCTGCAGGTTGGCCAGGCTCTCGCCGCGCTTGATCCGCCAGGCGCGCTCCTTGCGGATGGCCGACGCGAAGCCGAGCATCAGGGCCTGGTCGAAGGTGCTGTCGGAGTACTCGAGCACGCAGCCGAGGATGCGGTCGATCTCGTCGGGGCTGATGCTGGCCAGCGGAAGCCGCCCGACCAGGTACACGTCACCGGTCTCGTCCAGGGCGAAGTGCACGCCGAACATGCGGCCGCCGCGCTCCAGCAGGAACCGGTAGAACGCGGCGTGGTTCTCGTCTGGCTGGCGGCAGAAGAACGCCTCCACGTGCAGGCTGTGCGCGCCCACGATCAGCCAGGTCATCGTGGCCAGCTTGTGCTGGCCCGGGAGCCTGACCAGGTACGCGCCGGGCCGCGGCGACTCGTAGCCCAGGCCGAGGCCGGCCAGGGCCTTCTCGATCGCGGCGGCCGGGCCGCTGGGGGCGCTGGTCACGCTTCCACGGGGGCGGGGGCGGCGGCAGGCGTCATGGCAGAGGTATATACCCGCTGGAGCGCGTCTACCGTGTCGCCCCAGCCGAACCGGGACGCGTGCTCCCTGGCCCCCGCGGACAGCCGGGCGACCAGGCCGGGGACGGTGACCAGGTCCTTGATGGCCCGGGCGTAGGCGGCCGGGGAGTGCCCGTCGATCAGCATCCCGGACACCCCGTCGCGCACCGCGGTGCGCAGCCCGCCCACCGAGGCGGCGATCACCGGCGTGCCGCAGGCCTGCGCCTCGACCGCGACCAGGCCGAACGACTCGGAGTAGGACGGCACCATGACCACCGTGGCGGCCCGGTACCAGTCCGCCAGTTCCCGCTGCGGGCACGGCGGCTCCAGCCGGACGGCGTCCGCCACGCCCAGCGCGGCGGCCAGTTCCCGCAGGCTGTCCGGGTCGGCCCGGCCGGTGCCGCTGGGGCCGCCGACGAACGCCACGTGCACCCGCCCGGCCAGCGCGGGCTCGTCCCTGATCAGCCGGGCCGCGGCGCGCAGCACCACGTCCGGGGCCTTCAGCGGCTGCACCCGGCCGGCGAACACCAGCAGGACGGCGTCCTGCGGCAGGTCGAGCCGCCGCCGGGCAGAAAGACGTGAGCCGGGGGAGAACACGGCCAGGTCCACGCCCGGGTTGACGGTCGCCACCCGGGCCGGGTCCGCGTCGTAGAGGCCGGTGAGCTGGGCGGCCTCCTCGTCGGTGTTGGCCACCAGGCAGTCGGCCGCGGCGACGACCTCGACCTCGCCGCGGATCCTGGCGTCCGGCTCGGCCGTGTCGCCCGCCGCCAGCGCGGCGTTCTTGACCCGGCCCAGCGTGTGCATGGACTGCACCAGCGGGATGCCCCAGCGTTCCTTGGCCACCTTGCCGACCTGGCCGGACAGCCAGTAGTGGCCGTGCACCAGGTCGTATCTCCCCGGTGCGTAGGCTGCCTCGGCGCGCAGCACCTCGAAGGTGAACTGGCACAGCTGACCGGGCAGGTCGGCCTTGTCCAGGTCCTCGAACGGGCCCGCGGCCACGTGCCGGACCAGCACGCCGGGGGCCAGCTCGGCCACCGGCGGCGCGTCCCTGGACACCGCGCGGGTGAAGATGTCCACCTCGGTGCCGCGCTCGGCCAGCCTCCGGGCCACCTCGACGACATACACGTTCAGCCCGCCCGCGTCGCCCGTCCCGGGCTGCTCGAGCGGCGACGTGTGAAGGCTGATCATTGCGACCCGCCGGGGCAAGCGTCGCAGCACGGGCATACACCTCCGGAGGGGGAACCCCGGGCCCCGCCGTCCTGTTCCCGCTGCTCGCCTCGGCCCGCCCGTCCGCTTCCGTCCTGCTCGCGTCCCGGTCCCGTCCCCAGTCTGGCCGCCCCGCTAGGCTCGGGCGCCATGGGCACCGTGATTCTGCTCCGCCACGGCGAGAGCACCTGGAACGCCGAGGGCCTGTTCACCGGCTGGGTGGACGTCCCGCTGTCCCCGACCGGCACCAAGGAGGCCGCCGCCGCCGGGCAGTTGCTGGCCGACGCCGGGGCCCGGCCGGATGTCCTGTACACGTCGCTGCTGACCCGCTCGATCCAGACCGCGAACCTCGCCCTGGAGACGGCCGGCTGGCTGTGGCTGCCGGTCCGCCGGTCCTGGCGGCTGAACGAGCGGCACTACGGCGCCCTGCAGGGCAAGGACAAGGCGCAGACCCGCCGCGAGTTCGGCGACGAGCAGTTCATGCTCTGGCGCCGGTCCTACGACGTACCACCGCCCCCGCTGGACGGCCCGGCGCTGGCCGAGCAGCAGGCCGACCCCAGGTACGCGCTGCTCGGGCCGGCCAGCCCGCGCACCGAGTGCCTCAAGGACGTGGTCAAGCGGCTGATGCCGTACTGGCAGGACGTGATCCTGGGCAGCGTTGCGGCGGGTCAGACGGTGCTCATCGTGGCTCACGGCAACTCGCTGCGCGCCCTGGTGAAGCACCTGGACGGGATCAGCGACGCGGACATCGCGGAGCTGAACATCCCCACCGGCATCCCGCTGGTCTACGACCTCGACGACCAGTTCCGGCCCGCCGTCCCCGGCGGCCGCTACCTGGACCCGGAAGCCGCCAGGGTCGCCGCCGCCGCGGTCGCCCAGCAGGGCCGCTGACCGCCACGCCCGCGGCCTCCGGGTCCCGCCACGGTCACGGAAAGACCGTTGCTGCCGGAAATGTGAACATTGGGCGAACACGCTGCTGCCGGGCTGCCGCCCGCTGGGCTTCATTTGCCCGGGGCCGTACCATCAAGATCGTGGCTGTGCTGGTTAACACGGGGGTGGTGACGGCGCTGACCTGCGCTGGCAGCGGCGTGCCTGCTGCCGGGACAGGGGCCCGTCGAGCATGACTTCCCGGGCGGCGCCGCAGGCGCAGGCCAGTTCCGGTGACCGCGTCCAGCCCGCCTGGCTACCCCCTGGCATCGCCGCTGTACTCTCCGTGCTCTCCGCCGCCGCCGTGGTCCTCGACAGCGAGGACCGGGTTCTCACCGCCAGCGCCGCGGCCCTCTCGTTCGGCCTGGTCAAGGCCGACGAGCTGGCGGTGCCCGACCTCCTCGCGCTGGTCCGTCAGGTCCGCCGCAACGGCGAGATCCGCGAGGGCGAGATGGAGATCTCGGCCAGCGGGTTCGGCGGCAGTACCACCAGTTTCGCGGTCCGGGTCGCGCCGCTCGGCGCCGGCCTCGGCGGCGGCGGGCTCGTGCTGCTGCTGGCCGAGGACCAGACCGAGAGCCGCCGGGTCGACGAGGTCCGCCGCGACTTCGTGGCCAACACCAGCCACGAGCTGAAGACCCCGGTCGGCGCGCTGGCCCTGCTCGCCGAGACGGTCGAGGACGCGGCCGACGACCCCGAGGCGGTCCGCCGGTTCGCCGGCCGGATGCGGCACGAGGCGGCCCGGCTGACCAACCTGGTCCAGGACCTCATCACGCTGAACCGGATCCAGGCCGCCGAGCCGGTCCCCGACCCCATCCCGGTCAGCCTGGACGCAGTCGTCGCCGAGGCGCTCGACCGCTGCCGGATGAAGGCCAGCGCCCGCGGCATCGAGCTGGCGGCCAGCGGCCCGCACGGCGCCTACGTCCTTGGTGATGAGGACCTCCTGGTGACTGCCCTGCGCAACCTGCTCGACAACGCAGTGGCGTACAGCCCGGAAAGGACCAAGGTGGTGGTGACCACCCGCCTGTCGGGCGAGGAGTACATCGAGATCAGCGTGGCCGACCAGGGCATCGGCATCCCGGCGCGCGACCTGGACCGGATCTTCGAGCGGTTCTACCGGGTGGACCCGGCCCGGTCCCGTGCCACCGGCGGCACCGGGCTGGGACTGGCCATCGTCAAGCACGTCACCGCTGCACACGGCGGCACGGTCCTTGTGTGGAGCAAGGAAGGCGCCGGATCGACGTTCACCCTGCGGCTGCCGCTCCGGCCGGGAGGCCCGGCTCTGGGCGGCGGCCGCCCGGTCCAGGCAATCGCGCAATCTGCCAGGGAGGCAGTCTCGTGACACGGGTGCTGGTGGTTGAGGACGAGGAGTCGTTCAGCGACGCGCTGTCCTACATGCTCCGCAAGGAAGGCTTCGAGGTCGCGGTCTGCCCCACCGGGCCGGACGCGCTGGACACCTTCGACCGCAGCGGCGCGGACCTGGTCCTGCTCGACCTCATGCTGCCCGGCCTGCCCGGCAGCGAGGTATGCCGGAACCTGCGCGAGCGGTCGAACGTGCCGGTCATCATGCTGACCGCCAAGGACAGCGAGATCGACAAGGTCGTCGGCCTGGAACTGGGCGCGGATGACTACGTGACCAAGCCGTTCTCGTCCCGGGAGCTGGTCGCCCGGATGCGGGCGGTGCTCCGGCGGCGCGGTGACGCCGACGAGCCGGCCGCGTCGATCCTGGAGTCCGGGCCGGTGCGGATGGACGTGGACCGGCACGTGGTCACCGTCCGCGGCGGGCAGGTGCAGCTGCCGCTGAAGGAGTTCGAGCTGCTGGAGGTCCTGCTGCGGAACTCCGGCCGGGTGCTGACCCGGATGCAGCTGATCGACCGGGTCTGGGGGGCCGACTACGTGGGCGACACCAAGACCCTGGACGTGCACGTCAAGCGGCTGCGGGCGAAGGTCGAGACGGACCCGGCCAGCCCCAGCCACATCGTCACGGTCCGCGGGCTGGGCTACAAGTTCGAGCCCGCCGCCTGACGTCAGGTCGCGCTGGTACGTCAGGAAGTGCTGGGGCTGGGGAGGGGCGTCGACGAGGCGCCGGCGCCCGGCTTGTGGTGCTTGTGCTTGTGGTGCCCGGGGGTGGCGGTGACCGTCGGCGTCGGGGTAGGCGTGGGCGTGGGCGCCGGGGAGAACGTCGCGTAGGGCACCGAGGCGGGCATCACCGGGACGCTCAGCCTCACGACGCCCGCGTTCTGGAAGGTCAGCACGGTATCGAAGAACGTGCCGCCGGGCACGGCCCTGGTCAGGTCGCGCAGCAGCACCTGGGGCTCCGGGCCGGTCAGCAGCACAGTGGTGTGCGGGGGCAGGGTCACCGCGCTGTCGTCGGGCAGCTGGACGGTGGACGTCGCCGAGGGCACCTGGATGCTGGTCAGCTTGTCCGTGCGGTTGGTGTTGTTGGACAGGGCCAGGAACATCCCGGCGTCGCTGCCGGCCGGCAGCTGCTCGGCCGGAGCCGCGCCGAGGATGAACACGTTCCTGACCGAGATGCCGTTCCGCTCTGTGCCCGCACCATCGGTGGGCTGGTGCCACTGCTGGGTCGGCGCGTGATAGCCGGCCTCGCAGCCGGCCAGCATTCCAGCCAGCGCCACGGCCGCAACGGCGAACAGACGGCGCGGAACCCGCCGGGGGCCGGCGGCCGGGCTGCGCAGGATCACGGCGTGCGCTCCTCACGGAAATTTCACAGGCCTGACAACGCCGGACAGCGTAGTAGCTGCGGCGGCCCGCAGGTGGGCCGGCCCGGCCGTTGCGTGTCCCGGCGTGCCGCTACGGCTTGGCGGTGAGCGCCGCGAAGGCGGGCCCGAGCTGCCGTGCGGCGGGCCGGGACCGGCCCGGGAGGTTGATACCTGATGGCCGCGATGCCGCCGCCCCGCAGGATGAACGCCGCGGTCAGCACCCGGCGGGCTCAGCCGCGGCGGGCCCAGCTCGGCGGTCACCTGCCCGGTGGGGTCCACCGCGATCCGGCTGGCCGGCTGCCCGGCCGCGCGGGCCAGGCGGGCCGCCGCGGGCTGCGCGTCCGCGGTGGTGATCAGGTACAGCGGGACCTTGTGCGCGGCGGCCTGGCGGCGCAACTGGCGCAGCGCGGCGGTGCACTGACAACCTGCCGGGGCCAGGGCCAGCACCGCGGGCAGCAGCTGGTAGACGGCTACGGCGTGCCCGCCGACCACGACGGTGGTGCTGACCAGCAGCTGCGAACCGAGCGGCGGCGGGCTGGGCGCGGGCGGGCTGGCGGTGCTGCTCCCGGCCGCGGAGATCTGCGGATTCTGCGGGGAGTTCGAGGAGCTGGGCCGGAACGCGGCGGCCGGCATGCCGGAGTTGCTGGCCGAGAACACGGTCAGCAGGACGCCGGAGATCATCACCATTACCAGGCAGCCCGCCAGCAGCGGGAGCACCAGGCCGTCCTTGGTCAGCGGGGCGTGCAGCCGCCCGAGCCGGCGGCGGCGCCGGGCTGCCCGCCGCTCCCGGTGGTAGGCCTGCACGTCACGGGCGAGCTCCCGGGCGTCATCAGGGATCTCAATGTCGACCGGGGGAAGCGGGAAGTCGTCCCGCTCAGGCTCGCCGCCAGCGTTCACGCGCACCTCTCGGTGAGTGGCCACGTTTCCTCCAGTATGCGTCCCCGAGTGCAGTTACGGCACCGCCCGGCCGGCACCGCTTGGCCGGCGGAGCCGGCCCAGCGAGCGAGCGGAGGGCCGCGGCGCTGTTTTCCCGACGAGCGATGAGGCGCGACGAAGGAGCGCCGAGGGAGCGAGGAGGGAAGGCAGCGCCCTCAAGCGGCCCGGGAGCGAGCGAGCCAGCTAGCAAGGTCAATTTCAGGCGCCAGAAATGTGCCACTGACCTGCGTGTATGCCATGAAGGACGGCTAATCGACCGTGTTCGGCGTGGTAGCATAGCTACAGCGGAAGGGGTACATGCCACATGACTTTCAAGGTCGGCGACACTGTCGTCTACCCCCACCATGGGGCTGCTCGGATCGAGGAGATCGAGACCCGTTCGATCAAGGGTGAGCAGAAATCTTACCTCGTGCTCAAGGTCGATAAGGGCGACCTGACGGTGCGCGTTCCCGCCGACAATGCCGAGCTTGTAGGCGTGCGGGACGTTGTCGGGCAGGAAGGGCTGGAGCGGGTCTTCGAGGTGCTGCGCGCACCGTATACCGAGGAGCCAACTAACTGGTCCCGCCGGTACAAGGCCAATCTCGAGAAGCTTGCCTCCGGCGATGTGAATAAGGTTGCCGAAGTAGTCCGTGACCTCTGGCGGCGCGATAAGGAACGCGGCCTTTCTGCCGGGGAAAAGCGGATGCTGGCCAAGGCCAGGCAGATCCTGGTCAGTGAACTGGCCCTGGCCGAGAAGACAAACGAGGACAAGGCTGAAGCGCTGCTCGACGAAATCCTCGCCACCTGACACCAGGGGAACCCGCCGCACACGGCGGGGCCACCTGAGGTGCACACCAGCCTGGGGCGAACGGGGCCGTACGGCCCCGTTCGCCGTTTTCGGGGGAGCTCATGGCTGACCTGATCCCGCGGATCGGCATCGGCACGGACGTGCACCCTTATCGTGCGGGGATCCCGCTGTACCTGGCGGGCCTGCACTGGCCCGGCGAGCCCGGCCTGGCGGGCCACTCCGACGGCGACGCCGCCGCGCACGCCGCCTGCGACGCACTGCTGTCCGCGGCCGGCCTGGGCGATCTGGGCGCCAACTTCGGCACCAGCCGCCCGGAGTGGAAAGGGGCCCGCGGCGCCGCCCTGCTGGCCGAGACGGCCCGTCTGGTGACCGCCGCCGGTTACACCATCGGCAACGTCGCGGTCCAGGTCATCGGCAACCGCCCGCGCATCTCCACCCGCCGCGACGAGGCCTGCGCGGCCCTGTCCGAGGCCCTCGGCGGTGCCCCCGTCAGCGTGTCCGGCACCACCACCGACGGCCTGGGCCTCACCGGCCGCGGCGAAGGCATAGCCGCCATCGCCACAGCCCTGATCCTCGGCCGGGCCTGACTCCTGAGCCTGGCGGCCGGGCGCGTGGCGCGGCGCGGAACTGGCGGGGCGGGATCACTCGTCGTCGGGCGGGGTGGGGGAGCTGCGGAACCGGTCGAACTGCGGTTCCTCGTCCGCCGCGGCGGCCTCGCTGGGCTGGGTGGCCGGGTGACCTTCGGCCTGCTCTTCGTTAGCGCTGGCCGGGGAGGCGCCGGCGGACTGGTCGGTGTCTTCCGGGGACCGGGGGCCGAACACTGAGTCCCAGAACGAGGTGACCGGCGGCTTGGCGGGCTGCTCCGCGGGGCCGGGCGCGCCGCCTGGCTGCTCTGGTGCGGCTCCGGCTGGCTCGGCGGAGCCGTTTGCCGGAGCGAACCAGGAGCCTTCGGCTTGGCCGGGCTCGGTCGCGGCGCCGGCGGGCCCCGCCGGGGCGGTGCCCTCATCGGCTGCCTCCGGGGCGCCAGTGCTGGCTTCCTGGCTGCCGGTGGTCCCTTCTGCGGGATCGGCCGGGGACGGTTCGGGCTCGTCCTTGATGACCTCATCGGAGGGTTCCTCGCGGGCCCTGGGCACCCACACGACACCCGGACGGCTAGCCGGGTGAGCCTCGTCAGATACCGGGTCGTCCTGGCCGGGCTCGCTGTCCAGCGACGGCTCGTCGGTCTCGGGCTGGTCCGCGCTGCTCTGGCCGGGCCAGCGCAGCGGGATGCCCGCGGTCGTCCCGGCGGCCTCGGCTGACGTGCTGGCCGGCGCCGAGCCGCCCGCGTCACCGGCCGGCCCGGTGCCGGCCTGGCTCAGTGTCAGCTGGCTCAGTGTCGGCTGGCCCCGTGCTAGCTGGCTCGGTGCTAGCTGGCTCGGTGCTCGCCGGCTCGGTCTGGGCGGGCAGTGCCTGAGCGGGCACCGTGGGGGCCGAGCGGTGGTCCGCCGGGTCGTCCTCGGCCGCCTCGCCGGCCGCCGCTCCTGCGACGGCCGCTCCTGCGGCAGCTGCTCCTGCGACGGCCACGCCGGCTGTCCCGTGTGCGGCGGGCTCGCCCGCGGCCGGCTCGCTCGCTGCGGCCGGCTCGTCTGTGGCCGGTGCGTCCGCGTCGGGGTCGTCTGCCGGGGGACGGCCCGCCACCAGGATGTCGCCCGGGTAGCCGGTGGCGGCCAGTTCGGTGGTCTGGCCGTCGGACCCGGCCCCACCGTCCGGGTACTCGCCGTCCGGCCAGTTGTCGTCGGCCCCGCCCAGAACGCTGGGCACCGCGCCGGGGATGGTGTCCTGCTCCTGCGCGACGGCTGCCGCCGATGTCGACCGGCGGGACTGGGCGCGGCGCAGCCTGGCGTGCCGGAGCATGGCCAGCAGCAGGAAGAACCCGAGCAGGGCCAGCGCCCACGGCAGGATCGCCGCGATCGTCGCCGCGGTCTTGTGCGGCAGGTGGGTGTTCGTCGCGTACAGCGTGCTCGCGCCGGCCGCCGCGGCCAGCAGCACCAGCAGGGACAGCCAGGCGAAGGCCTGCACGATCCACCCGGCCCCGCGCAGCGACAGCACCGCGGCCCCCGCGACGACCAGCATCACGTCGAACATCGGCGGGTAGATCCGGGCCAGGTCCGGGGAAACCCCCGCCTCCAGCGCGATCGCGCGAATGCCGTGGTAGGACAGCACGAATGCGGCGGCGGCCAGTACAACTACCCCGAGCGAGACGGCCACCAGGGCGAGCATGCGCAGAACTCGATGGGACTCCGCGGCCGGGGCGGCGCCCAGCGCAGAACTCCCCGCTGACGGCTGGATCATCCCGGCGGCCTTCCTTCTCTTGCGCAATGGCTGGTGCCTGCCCGTCACC
Organism: uncultured Actinomycetes bacterium; assembly: GCA_963770375.1. Classification (GTDB taxonomy): domain Bacteria; phylum Actinomycetota; class Actinomycetes; order Streptosporangiales; family Streptosporangiaceae; genus DASVBE01. The sequence continues at coordinate 155,239 of CAVYPM010000025.1, forward strand.
TTATAGTCGGTAACGGAAGGCGGACTTAACTGCCTGGCGCCGGCTGGCCGCTACGGCCGCTGCGTTCCCGGGTAAGGGATACAGCGGGCAACTCAGTGAATCAGCCCGCCCGCGTCACGTCCGCTACCTCGGCGTTAAGGAGACGATATGCCGTACTACCGGGCAATCGGTGAATTTCCGAGGAAGCGACACGTGCGTTTCCGCCGGCCAGATGGCGGCTTGTACGCCGAGGAACTCATGGGTGAGGAAGGATTCTCCTCCGATTCCTCGCTGCTCTATCACCGCTATCTGCCGACCGCCATCGTGAAAAGCGAGGAAGTGGACGGCGCCGCGGACGGCGCGACCACCCCCAACCAGCCGCTGCTCCCCCGTCACTTCCGCACCGGCGAGCTGCCCGCGGGCGGTGACCTGGTGTCCGGCCGCCAGCTGCTGCTGGCGAACGACGACGTCCGGATCTGCTTCGCCGCCCCCCGGGTTGGCTCCGGGCTGTACCGCAATTCCACCGGCGACGAAGCCGTTTACCTGCGTACGGGAGCCGCCCGGTTCGAGTCCGTGTACGGCGCGATCGACGCCGCCGCGGGGGACTACGTGGTGATCCCGCGGGGCACCATCCACCGCTGGATCCCGGCCGGCGGCGCCGGCGCTACCAGCACGGGCGCTACCAGCACGGGCGGCACCGCGTTCACCGAGGCGCTGGTCATCGAGGCCCGTGGCCACATCCGGCCGCCGCGGCGCTACCTGTCCCAGTACGGGCAGTTCCTCGAGCACGCCCCGTACTGCGAGCGGGACCTGCGCGGCCCGGACGGCCCGCTGCTGGCCGACGGGGAGGACGAGCCGGTTCTGGTCCGGCACCGGGACGGGCTGAGCCTGCTCACCTACGCCCGGCACCCGTTCGACGTGGTCGGCTGGGACGGCTGCCTGTACCCGTACGCGTTCAGCATCGCCGACTTCGAGCCGATCGTGAAGCGCACCCACGCGCCGCCGCCGGTGCACCAGACGTTCGAGGGGCCGAACTTCGTGATCTGCTCGTTCTGCCCCCGGCCGCTCGACTTCGACGCGGAGTCCGTGCCGGTCCCCTACAACCATCACAACGTCGACTCCGACGAGATGATGTTCTACGTCGGCGGCGACTACACCGCGCGGAAGGGCTCAGGGGTGGGCCTGGGCTCGATCACCCTGCACCCGTCCGGCTTCACCCACGGGCCGCAGCCCGGCGCGGTCGAGGCCGCCATCGCGGGGCTGGCGGAGGGACGCACCAGCACGGACGAAACGGCGGTCATGATAGACACGTTCCGGCCGCTTCGGCTGGGCCCGGCCAGCCAGCGGACCGAGGACCTCAGCTACGCGTTCAGCTGGGCCCGCGGCCTGTCCCCGGGTGGTTCCTGAGGAGACGCCGTGCCCCTGCCGCCCGCTGCCCGTGCCCTGCTCGACGGTCTTAACTTCGCCACCGTGGCTACCGTGCAGCCGGACGGCAGCCCCCAGACCAGCGTCGTGTGGATCCGCGCCGACGGTGATGACCTGCTGTTCTCGACCATCAAGGGGCGCCGCAAGCACGCCAACCTGACCCGCGACCCGCGGGTCAGCGTGCTCGTGCTCGACGCCGGCGACCCCTACTCCTACTGCGAGATCCGCGGCACCGCCGAGCTCACCGACGACCCGCAGGCCGAGCTGATCGAGGAGCTGTCGGTGAAGTACACCGGCGAGTCGTTCGGCGAGCGGCCGGGCGAGCAGCGGGTGGTGGTCCGGGTCCGGCCGGACAAGGTCTTCGTCTACGTCGACTGACGTTTATCCCGTGTGGGCTGCGCTGCGCTGCGTATAGCCTGTGCTGCGTGACGCTCCGCATCTACGACACCGCCGCGCGCGAGATACGCGACTTCGACCCGGTCGTGCCCGGGAAGGCCTCGCTGTACCTCTGCGGCGCCACTGTCCAGGCTCCCCCGCATATCGGTCACATCCGGTCCGGGGTCAGCTTCGACATCCTGCGGCGCTGGCTGACCGCCAGCGGGTATGAGGTCACGTTCTGCCGCAACGTCACCGACATCGACGACAAGATCATCCGCACCGCCCAGCAGCAGGGCATCCCGTGGTGGGCGGTGGCCGAGCAGAACCAGCGCGCCTTCACCCGGGCCTACGACGTGCTCGGCTGCCTGCCGCCGGACGTCGAGCCGCGGGCCACCGGGCACGTGCCCGAGATGATCGTGCTGATGCGGCGGCTGATCGAGGCCGGCCACGCCTACGCGGCCGGCGGCGACGTGTACTTCGACGTCAGCTCCAAGCCGGACTACGGCTGCCTGTCCGGGCAGCGGCTCGAGCACATGCGGCCGGCCGGCGACACCGAGGGCGCCGGCGCCAAGCGCGACCCGCGGGACTTCGCCCTGTGGAAGGGCCACAAGCCGGGCGAGCCGTCCTGGGAGACCCCCTGGGGCCCGGGCCGCCCGGGCTGGCACCTGGAATGCTCGGCCATGGCCACCAAGTACCTGGGCCCGACGTTCGACATCCACGGCGGCGGCCTGGACCTGGTCTTCCCGCATCACGAGAACGAGCGTGCCCAGTCCACCGCGGCCGGCGACGGCTTCGCCCGGTACTGGATGCACAACGGCCTGGTCGGCATCGCCGGCGAGAAGATGAGCAAGTCGCTGGGCAACTCGCTGCTCGTGGACGCGATGGTGACCGAGGTGCGGCCCGCCGAGCTGCGCTACTACCTGGGCCAGGCGCACTACCGGTCCGGCATCGAGTACTCGCGCGACGCGCTGGCCGAGGCCGTGGCCGCCTACCGGCGGATCGAGGGCTTCGTCATCCGGGCCGCCGAACTGGCCGCCGACCCGGCGGCCAGCGGTGCCGTCACGGACCCGGCCGCCATCCCGGCGCCGTTCGCCGCCGCGCTGGACGACGACCTGGGCGTGCCGCAGGCGCTGGCCGTCGTGCACGACGCGGTGCACGCGGGCAACGCCGCGCTCGCCGCGGGAGACAGCTCAGGAACGGCCAAGCACCTCACCGAGGTCCGGGCCATGCTCAGCGTTCTCGGCCTGGACCCGCTCGCCGAACCGTGGTCCGCGGGCAGCGGCTCCGAAGGCCTGCGCGAGGTCATCGGCGCGCTGGTGACCGTGGCCCTGGACCAGCGCCAGGCCGCCAAGGCCCGCAAGGACTGGGAGGCCGCCGACGCGATCAGGGACGGACTGACCGACGCCGGCATCGTGGTCGAGGACACCACGAGCGGCCAGCGCTGGGAGCTCAGCCGGTGACCGGCCGCGGCAGCCCGCGCCGCGGCCCGGGCGGGACATCGAAGCGCGGCAAGCCGCGCCCCGGCACCGGCGGCAACAACCGGCGGAGCCTGGAAGGCAAGGGCCCGACCCCGCCCGCGCAGATGCGTCCCGGTCACCCGGCGCAGCGCCGGGCCGCGGGGGCCGCCAAGGCCGGCGCCCGCGGCGCAGACGGCCCCCGCGGCGCGGACGGCGCCGCCCGGGCCGCCGGCCGCCCGCCCGCGGCTGGGCCGGCGCCCGCCCGGGCTCGAGGGGCAGGCACCTCGGCCGAGATCATCGCCGGGCGCAACGCCGTGCTCGAAACCCTGCGCTCCCCGGTGCCGGTGCTGGCTCTGCATGTCGGGCCGCGGCTCGATTCAGATGAGCGGATCAGCCAGGCCATCGCGATTGCCGCGGACCGCGGTATCCCGGTGGTCGAGGCCGGCCGCCAGGAGCTCGACCGGTTCAGCGGCGGGGCGATACACCAGGGCCTCGCCCTGCGGGTCCGGCCGTACTCGTACGCGCACCCCGAGGACCTGCCCGCGCGGGCTAAGGACGGCGAGCAGCCGCTGATCGTGGCCCTGGACGGGGTCACCGACCCGCGCAATCTGGGTGCGATCGTCCGGTCCGCGGCGGCCTTCGGCGGGCACGGCGTCGTCGTCCCTGTCCGCCGGTCCGCCGGGGTCACCGCCGGGGCGTGGAAGTCCTCCGCGGGCGCCCTGGCCCGGCTGCCGGTCGCCCAGGCGCCCAACCTGGCCCGGGCCCTGGCGGCCTACCAGGAGGCAGGGCTGTTCGTGGCCGGGCTCGACGCCTCGGCGCCGGTCGCGATCGACGAGCTGGAGCTGGCCGACGGCCCGCTGGTGCTGGTCGTCGGCTCCGAGGGCCAGGGCCTGTCCCGGCTCATCGCCGAGCGGTGCGATGTTCTGGCCAGCATCCCGATGCACCGGGCCACCGAGTCGCTGAACGCGGGCATCGCCGCGGGCGTCGCGCTCTACGAGGTCTCCCGGCGGCGGGCGATCAGCGGGTCGGGCCGCCCGCCGCCCGTTCGTCCCGCCCGGCGTAGGGCAGGCAGGACAGCACGTAGCGGATTGCCTCCACCCGGCACCGCACACAAGGTGAACGGATGGCTACGCAAAGGTTATGTAGCCAGGTTGTAATCAACTTCTCAACTTTGTCGGTTGCAGCCTGCAACCTTCCGGCGAGGTAAAACGTCTAGGATTCATTGGGATTTGAAGATCAAGGTCTGGCACGGGCCGCGGCGGGTACGCCGGTCCTAAGGCGGGGCAGGCCTGGGGCATCAAGGAGCATGCGGATGAAGCAGGGGCAACGATGGCTGGCGGGCCTGGGCGCGGCGACGGCGGTGGGCGCGTCGACGCTGCTCGGGCTCAGTACGATGGCGGCGGCCCAGACCGCAGCGCCTGCCCGGGCGGCGAAGCCCGCGCACGCGGTGGCCACGGCCGCTCCGGCGCCGGCCAAGGCGATCGCCCCGGCCTGGACTCCGATCAAGCACACGCTGCGCCCGGGCGACCGTGGCCGTGAGGTCCGCAAGGTGCAGCGGCGGCTGTGGGAGCTGGGCTACTGGCCGGGCAAGGTTGACGGTCAGTTCGGCCCGGACACCATCGAGGCGGTGTGGGCCTTCAAGGAGGTCCAGGGCATCCAGCTGTCGGTCAACCCGGACAACATCGGCCCGGCCACCGAGCGGGCCCTGGCCGACCCGAAGGACCCGGTGCCGCTGACCCGGCACCACCAGAAGAACCGCATCGACGTGAACCTGGGCGATCCGCGTCGCGGCGGTTACCTGGTGCTGTACCGGCACGGCCATGTCCGGCTGATCAGCCACATCTCGTCCGGCGGCGGCTACTACTTCTGCGACCCGAAGCCCAACCAGAACGTGTGCGGCTACGCGATCACCCCGACCGGGAACTACCGGGCGCTGTCCTTCCAGCCCGGCAACCTCAAGGTGCCGCTCGGCTACATGTACAACCCGGTGTTCTTCATCGGCCGGGAGTTCGCGATCCACGGTGGCGACGCGGTCCCGCTGGGCCCGATCTCGCACGGCTGCGTGCGGATCCCGACCGACACCTCGCTGTTCTTCCACAAGCTGTTCAGGATCCCGGGCACGCCGATCTACGTCCGCAACCACATCGTGCGGTAGGCCCGCACGCGCAGCATGCGATAGCCATTGACGAAAGGCCGGCCCTGCGGGGCCGGCCTTTCGCTTGCCCCGCCCCGCAATAAGGGTGTATTTCGTTCCCGTAACAAACGGCCGGCCCTGCCGTATCCGGGGTGAAACGCGTTACAGTCCTGCGCACGGACACCCACCGCAGATGCGCAAGGAGCGTCATCGTGATCAGGCTCAGAAGATCATCCCGGGTTGCCGCCGGCGCCGTTCTGGCGCTGGGGCTGGCCGGCGCTTCGGTGCCGGCCCTGGCGGGCCCAGCGGCCGCAGCCGCCCCGCAAACACTCACGGGGACGCTGCCGGACGGCGCCACGTACAAGATCGAGGTCCCGGCCAACTGGAATGGCACCCTCTTCCTTTACAGTCACGGTTACGTGGCGCCCGGCTCGGCGAACCCCGCCACCGACGTGGGCGACCCGATCACCGGCGCGGCGATGCTTGCCCAGGGCTTCGCGCTGGCCGGCTCGTCCTACGCCAGGACCGGCTGGGCTATCGAGAACGCGCTGCCCGACCAGATCGCCACGCTCAACGTGTTCGACAGCCAGGTCGGCCAGCCCAGCAGGACCATCGCCTGGGGCCACTCGCTCGGCGGCATCATCACCGCCGGGCTGATCCAGCAGTTCCCCGGCCGGTTCACCGCCGCGCTGCCGATGTGCGGCGTGCTCAGCGGCGGCGTGGCCACCTGGAACACCGCGCTGGACTCCGCCTTCGCGTTCCAGCAGCTGGTCGACCCGTCGGTGCAGGTCGTCAACATCAGCATCGACCCCAAGAACCCCACCGCGAACCTTCAGAACGCGATCAAGGCGGCCACCGCCGCGCAGGCCACCCCGGCCGGGCGCGCCCGGCTGGCGCTGTCCGCCGCGCTCGGCGACGTGCCCGGCTGGTTCACCCCGCTGTCGCCCGAGCCGGCCGCGACCGACTTCGGCGGCCAGGAGCAGAACCAGTTCCTGTGGGACACGCAGGTCGACTTCCCGTTCGCGTTCCTGCTCAGGGCCGAGCTCGAGGGCCGGGCGGGCGGCAACCCGTCCTGGAACACCGGCGTCAACTACGGCGTCCAGCTGGTCAAGTCGGCCGACTTCCGCGAGGTCGTGGCCCTGTACAAGGCCGCGCACCTGAGCCTGGCCGCGGACCTGGCCAAGCTGAACCTCGCCAAGCGCATCTCGGCCAAGCCGTCCGCGGTGAACTACCTGATCAGCAACATCACCTTCAACGGGCGGCTGGCCATCCCGGTGCTCACCATGCACACCACCGGTGACGGCCTGGTCGTGCCGCAGAACGAGCAGGCCTACCAGACCGCGGTGGACCAGGCCGGCCGGGGCGCCCTGCTCCGGCAGATCTTCGTGCACCGGGCCGGGCACTGCGCGTTCACCCCAGCGGAGACCCTCACCGCGGTGCACGAGCTGCTCAGCCGGCTGAGCACCGGGCAGTGGGATGCCGCGGTGACCAGCCCGGACGCGCTGAACACCGAGGCCGCTGCGCTCGGGCCGCAGGTCAACGTGTTCGCCAGCGGCGGCAAGCTGGTGCCGGTCAGCCCCGCCTTCATCCCGTTCCGGCCGACCGTGTACCCGCGGCCGTTCAACCGTCCCGCCATTCGGCTCATGACCCGCAGGTAAGGCGCAGTAATCAAGCCGGCCGGTGCCGGTCCCCGCGGGGACCGGCACCGGCCGGCTTGCTTTCAGGCTCTGCGCCTGGACCCTTACTTCCGGCGGCCTGGGCTCAGCTTCAGCAGGCGCCACCAGGCCAGCGCGGTGAACAGCAGCGAGAGGACCACCATCGCGGCCATGTCCTTCAGCCACGTTTTGGCGTTGTGGTCCCACAGCGGATCGGTGATGAGCCCGCTGTCCGCGGCCGAGGCGGGATTGCTGGCCGGCGGGGTGGTCGTGCCGGACGGCGATCCGGACGGCGTCGCGCTCGCGCCACTCTTCTTCGGCTTGGGCGAGTGATCCGCCAGCACCTGGGCCTGGGCCGCGGCGGAGCTGACCGACGCCGACGGCGTCGCGCTCGCCCCGGACGGCGTGGCGCTCGGCGTGGCCGTCGGTGTGGTGGTGGGCGTGGTGCTCGGGGTGGTGCCACCCGAGGGGGTCGTGCTGGGAGTGGACCCGGCCGGCGGCGCGGCGCCGCCTGGCGCGGCGGACGCGGACGGATTGTTGCCGCCCTTCCCGTTGTGGTGCTTCTTGTTGCCCTTGTTCTGGCCCGTGCCCGGGGTCTGGCTCGGCGCGGGGGCCGTGGGCGCGGCGGCCGGCAGCTGGATCACGTTCAGGTTCGTGGTCGACGCGGTCGCCGCGTACCCCCACCGGGACGGGGCCAGCCAGGAGATCTGGTTGATGCCCGCCTTGCCGGCCAGCCCGAACACCCCGCCGGTCAGGATGACCTGGAACATGACGCTGATGACCAGCAGCGGCATGGTCTTCTCTGACGTGTTCACCGCGGCCGAGATGAACAGGCCAAGCGTCATCGACGCGATGGCCAGCAGGCCCATCCCGAGCAGCAATTCCACCAGCGGCAGGTTGGTGAGGAACGACCCGGTGGCCGGCAGCCCCCGGCCGGCCAGGCCGATCAGCACCAGCGCGATCGCCTGGATCGCGCTGATCACGCCCAGGATGATCAGCTTGGAGAACAGGTACACGCCGGCCGACAGGCCGGCCGCGCGTTCCCTGCTGTAGATCGGTCTTTCCTTGACCAGTTCCCTGACCGCGTTGGCGGCTCCGGTGAAGCACGCGCTGATGACCAGGATCAGCAGCAGCGATGAGGCGCCCGTGTTGTTTGTCCCGCCCAGGCCCTCCGGGGCAGGCACCGCTTGTATCAGGCCTCCCAGCACGATCGGCAGAATGCCGAGGACCGCGAGGTAGACCCGGTCCGAGGCGATGACCGCCATGTACCGGCGGCACAGCGTGCTCAGCTGGGAGAACCGGTTGCGCTTGGCCGGCGCCGGCGCGGCCGGCGTGGGCGCGCCACGGCGGCTCGCCGGGGCCCCGCCGTTCATCTCCGCGGTGACGTACCGCTCGTGGTACTTCGAGCTGCGGTACTCGGCCTGCCAGTCGCGGTTCGGCTCGGCGTCGAAGGCCTGGAACACCTCGGCCCAGCCGGGCTGGCCGAAGTGCTTCAGGCCGTCCTCGGGCGGCCCGAAGTAGGCGATCTTGCCGCCGGGCACCAGGACCAGCAGCCGGTCGCACAGGTTCAGGTTGGCCACGCTGTGGGTGACCACGATGACCGTCCGCCCGTCGTGCGCCAGGTCGGCCATCATCTCCATGACCGACTTGTCCAGGCCCGGGTCCAGGCCGGAGGTGGGCTCGTCGAGGAACAGCAGGGACGGCTTGGTGAGCAGCTCCAGGGCGACGTTGACGCGCTTCTGCTGACCGCCGGACAGCGACGACGTGCGGGTGTCGCGGTGCGGGGTCAGCGACAGCTCCTCCAGCACCTCGTCGATCCGGCGCTGCCGCTCGCTCTTGCTGACGTCGCGGGGGAACCGCAGCTCCGCCGCGTACCCCAGGGCCCGCCTGGCCGACAGCTGGGTGTGCAGGATGTTCTCCTGCGGCACCAGGCCGATCCGGTGCCGCAGCTCGTCGTAGTGCGTGTAGAGGTCGCGCTCGTCGTAGGTGACGCCGCCGGAGGTGGCGGGCCGCATGCCGGTCAGCGCGCCGAGCAGGGTGGACTTGCCCGCACCGCTGGGCCCGATCACGCCGAGCAGGCAGCGCTCACCGAGCGGGAAGCTGACGTGGTTGAGGATGACCTTGCCGCTGGGCAGGGTGACGGTCAGGTCCCTGGCCTGCAGCGAGATGTCGCCGGTGTCGATGAACTCCTGGAGTTCCTCGCCCACCAGCCGGAACGTGGCCGGGCCGATACCGATGATGTCCAGCTCGGAGACCGGCGCGGCGGACACCCGCTGGCCGTTGACGAACGTGCCGTTGTGGCTGCCCAGGTCGACGATCTCGTACCCGGACACACCGCGGCGCAGCTCGGAGTGGTAGCGGGAAACGCCGAGGTCGGCCACGACCACGTCGTTGTCGGTGGCGCGGCCGATCCGCAGCACCTTGACCGGCAGCCGCATGACCGCGCTCGGCGGCCGCAGCGAGCCGGACCGGCCGCGGGACTGCCCGGGGTCCTGGTAGCCGCCGCCGGGGGAAACCGGCACGCCCGGGCTGGGCGGCGGCGGGGCCGGCGGAGCGGGCGGGGCCACGGCGGCGGCGCCGGCCATCCCGGCCCCCGCCGCGGCCGCGGAGGACGCCAGCGCGGTGGACCCGCGCCCGGGGACCGCGGCCTGCTCCAGCGAGAGGGTCATCACCGGCCCGTCGGCCGGGTGGCCGAGCCGGACCATGCAGCCGCTGCCCACCGGCACGCGGGAGACCCGCTCGTTGCCGAGGAACGTGCCGTTGGTGCTGCCGCTGTCCTGGAGGACCCAGCCGGTGCCGTCGAACTGCAGCACGGCGTGCTGCCAGGACACCCGGGGATCGTTGACCACGATGTCGCCATCGGGATCGCGGCCGATGCGGTACGCGGGGCCCGCGGGCAGGTTTCGGTCTGATCCCTGGGCCCGGACCACCAGCGCTGAGCTGGCGTGCGGGGTCAGGGCACGGTCGGCCGTCATCTGATCACTGTAGAGGGATTCGGGGCAAAGAAAAATTGCCGCGGGGACCCCTCCCCATCCAGCATCACCCGGTCCGCCGTGGCGGGCGGCCGGCCGGGCCCGCCGGGCCCGGCGTGGGACACGAAACCGCAGGACCGCACCGTGGACAGCACCCCCCGTGACGAGAACCTGATACCGTACTTTACCCTCGCTTGACCCAACTGCAGAGGCCCTGGCGGCGTGCGCATCGCACCTGATGGTGTGGGCACTGCGCGGCGTCCGATACGGTCAGGGAGAACTGCGGCAAGATCGAACGAGGAACGGCCGGAAGGGCTCCGCGCCTTCGCGCCTTGCAGCCCCCGGTCGGCCGCACGGATACTGGAAACACCCCGGCGCTGCGCGGCTGCCCCGGGTGATCAGCACCGGCTGCTCCGGTGGCTGGTCGGCCGGCAGGGAACGGGATGTACGGGGCAACCGCTGGAGGGTGCGGTGAGTGACGAGAACCCCGCAGCATACGGCGGTTTTGCCGCGGGCTCGCAGGTAGCCGGTTACCGGCTCGAGGAGCAGATCGGCCGCGGCGGCATGGCGGTCGTGTTCCGCGCCCGCGATTCCCGGCTTGGCCGCCGGGTGGCGCTGAAGATCCTGGCCCCCGAGCTGGCCAGGGACGACGCGTTCCGGCAGCGCTTCATCCGCGAGTCCAGGGCCGCGGCCGCGGTCGACCACCCGCACATCATCCCGGTGTTCGAGGCCGGCGAGTCCGAGGGCGTCCTGTTCATCGCCATGCGGTACGTGGTGGGCCGGGACGTGCGCAGCCTGCTGGACGCCACCGGGCCGCTGCCCCCCGGCCGGGCCATCACCATCGTTACCCAGGTGTCCTCCGCGCTGGACGCCGCGCACTCGTTCGGCCTGGTCCACCGCGACGTCAAGCCCGGCAACATGCTGCTGGACTCGGTCGGCGGCAGCGGCCAGCCCGACCACATCTACCTGTCCGACTTCGGGCTCAGCAAGCAGTCGCTGTCCGCCTCCGGGCTGACCGGCACCGGCCAGTTCCTCGGCACCCTGGACTACGTCGCGCCGGAGCAGATCGAGGGCAAGCTCGTCGACGGGCGCGCCGACCAGTACGCGCTGGCCGGCGCGGCCTACGAGATGCTCGGCGGGGCACCGCCGTTCCGCCGGGACGAGGGCCTGGCCATCCTGTGGGCGCAGATCTCCGCGACCCCGCCGCCGGTCACCAGCCTGCGGCCGGAACTGCCCGAGGCCGTCAACGGGGTGCTGCTGAAGGCGCTGGCCAAGGCGCCCGCCGACCGGTACGACAGCTGCCTGGAGTTCGCCGCCGCGCTGCGCGCGGCCTGCGGCATCCGGCCGGACCCGGCCTCGGACCCCGGCACCCAGCCCGGCCAGGTGCGGCAGCGGACCGAGCTGGCCATGCCGATCACCCCGCCGGTCAGCCCGGCGCCCGGCACCCCGCAGCCCGCCGGGGCCGGGCCGGCCCGGCCGCCACCTCCGGCCCGTCCGGCATCCTGCCGCCCCCGGTCAGCGGGTACGACGCGGCGGCAGGCCCGCCCACGTCAGGCCCGATGGCCGGCCCGCCGACCGCCGGGGCCGGGGCCGTCTCCGGCCCGTCCGGCACCGTCCCGCCAAGCACCGGATACGCCCCGGGCACGGCCGGGGCGAGTGGCCCGCCCACCGAGGCGGCCCAGGCCATCGGCTCGTCCGGCCCGAAGCCCGGGTCCACCAAGGGCGGGCTGACCGGGCCGCCGTCGCCCAGCGATCCCTCCTACGGGCTCAGCCCGGTCTACGGCCCGCCCGCCCCGCGCCCGCCCTGGTACCGGTCCAAGGCCCTGGTCGCGCTGGCCGCCGTGGTCGCCGTCGTCGTCGTGGCCGGGGGCGGCTACTTCCTGCTCGGCAACAAGGGCAGCGGGAACAACAACGGCGGTAACGGCGGCAATACCGGCGGGGGCGGCGGCCGCCCACCGTGGCGGCGGCCCCGGCGAAGCTGCCCGGCTGCGTGCAGAAGCCGGTCAACGGCAAGCCCGCGGACATCATCAACGCCACCACCCAGCTCAGTAACTCCCGTCCCAGCGCTCCCAGCCACCCGTTCGCGGTGGCGACCACCCCGAACGGCAAGTACACCTTCGTCACCCTCGGCGGCGGGCTGGCCGTGCTGAAGAACGGCGACGCGCTGATGCCGAAGGTGGTGCACACGATCAACATGCCCGGCGCGAACAAGGGCTTCCAGTTCAGCAAGGACGGCAAGCAGCTGATCGTCGCCACCAACGGCGGGGCGTACGTCTACAGCGAAGCCGCGGCGGAGCAGGGCCAGGCCCAGCTGCTCGGCAAGCTGGAGAGCCCGGGCGGCAACGGCGCGGTGCAGACGGCCATGTCGCAGGACGGGAAGTTCCTGTTCGTCACGCTGCAGAGCAGCACCGGCGTCGCGGTGTTCAACTACGCGCAGGCCGCCGCATCCAGGCTTCCAGCAGAACGGCCTGGTCGGGGTCATCCCGACCGGCCTCCAGCCGGTCGGGATCGACCTCTCGCCGGACGGCCAGACCATGTACGTGACCAGCATGCAGAAGAAGCGAGCCGAAGGTTGAGCAGGTCGGCGGGATCGGCTTCGTCAGCGTCATCAGCGTGCAGAAGGCCGAGAGCAACCCGAGGCACGCGGTGCAGCAGACGGTCACCGCCGGGTGCGACCCGGTCCGGGTGATCATCACCCCGGACGGCAAGACGGCCTGGGTCACCGTCCGGGAGAGCGACGCGCTGCTCGGCTTCGACACCGCGAAGATGCTCAGTGACCCGGAGCACGCGCTGATCGCCCGGGTGGACATCTGCTCCAACCCGATTGGCGAGAGCTTCGCCGCCAACCACACCCGGGTCGTGGCCGCCTGCTCCGACCTGGACCAGAACAAGAACGGTAAGCCAGGGGTCGCCATCGTCGATACGCAGGCGGCGCTGGACGGGTCGGATAAGGCCTACACCGGCATGGTCCTGACCGGCGGCTTGCCGCGTCAGTTCACGGTAAGGGGCGACGCACTGATGGTAACCAATTACGGAAACGGCCAGCTGCTGGCCATCGACGTCAACGATCTGCCATGACCTGGGACGCCCCGACCCAGAGCTGGGACACCCCGGCCGCGCCGCCGCGCCGCCGGCACCGGGCCCTGCGCAACACGATCGTCGTCGTCCTGGCCCTGATCGTGCTGTTTATCGTCGGCGACCGGCTGGCCGTGCTCTACGCCCAGAACCAGGTCGCCCAGCAGTTCAAGGAGCAGGGCGGCTTCGAGGGCACCCCGTCGGTGTCGATCAAGGGCTTCCCGTTCCTCACCCAGGTCATCGCGCACAACATCCACGAGATCACGATCACCTCGGACAAGATCAAGGCCGGCCCGGTCACGATCACGAACCTCGACGCCGACATCACCGACGTGAAGCTGAACGGCGCGTTCACCGCGGGCACCATCGGCCACCTGGACGGCCAGGCGCTGATCCCGTTCAGCGGCCTGACCAACGCGCTCGGCAGCGCACTGGGCGGCGCCGGCGGCGGCCTCGGGGACCTGCTGGGCTCCGGCGTGACCATCAAGTCGGCCGGGCACAACACGATCAAGGCAAGCTTCGACCTGACCATCATCAGCGGCTCGGCCACGCTGAAGGTGACCAGGGAGCCCGGCAACAAGATCCACATCCACCTGCTGTCCAGCCACGGGCTGCCGTCCGAGATCACCGATCAGCTGAAGGACCTGACCGTGCCGATCCCGGCGCTGCCGCTGGGCATGAAGATCCAGCGCATCCAGGTGAACGGGGCCGGCATCAGCATCCACGTCACCGGCGACAACGTGAAGTTCACCAACTAGCGAGCCAGCTAGCCCGCGGACGGCGGAGCCGGCCGCAGCTCGTGGAGGGCCGCGGCGCTGTTTTCCTGACGAGCGATGAGGCGCGACGAAGGAGCGCCGAGGGAGCGAGGAGGGAAGGCAGCGCTCATAGCGGCCCGGAGCGAGCCAGCTAGCACGGCGCGAGTCCGTGGATCGCGTCGCCCAGGTCGCCGTAGGGCGGGATCAGCGCGATGATCGGCACGTCGATGCCGGCCGTCACGTACTCCTGCAGACGCTCCCGGCAGGCGGCCGGCGAGCCGTGCACGACCAGCTCGTCGACCAGCTCGTCGCTGATCTCGGCCAGTGCCGCCTTCCGGTCCCCGGCCTGCCACGCGTCCCACATGCCCTGCAGTTTCGGGGCCCGGCCCAGCCAGCGGTGGAACTCGGCGTACACCTCGACGTTCAGGTAGGCCGCGATCATCCGGCGGCCGATCGCGCGGACCGCGGCGGCGTCCTCGTTCGGGCAGACGAAGATCCGGGCCAGCACCAGCCGCTGATCCGCCGCCGCGCCCGCGCCCGCCCGCATCTCGGACACCACGGTCGGCACGTCCCCGGCGGACAGCCAGTTGACGATGACCCCGTCCGCCTCCCGGCCGGCCAGCCGGAGCATGCCGGACCGCAGCGCGGCCAGGTACAGCGGCGGCGGGTCCGGCACCGGCCGGGACAGCCGGAAGCCGCGCACCGTGAACGTGCCGTAGTCCTCGTCCACCTTCTTGCCCGCCAGCGCGTCGCGCAGGAACCGCAGCGTGTCCCTGACCCGGCGGTACGGCTCGTCGAACGCCATCCCGTTCCACCGCCCGACGATCACGTCGGAGGAGGTGCCGATGCCCAGCGCGCACCGGCCGGGAGCCGCCTCGGCCAGCGCCGCCGCGCTCTGCGCCAGCAGCGCGGGCCCGCGCGTGTAGGCCGGGATGATCGCCGGGCCGACCTGGAGCGACGACGTCCAGGCGGCGGCCATCAGCAGCGGCGAGAACCCGTCCAGGCCGTCCGACTCGCCGGACCAGGCGTCGGTGTAGCCGAGTGACTCGAGCAGCTGATACCACGCGCGGTGCTCATGCAGCGGGACCCCGCCGAAGGGGACGGTGATCCCCCACCGGCGGCCCGGGGCGTCAGGACTCATGGCGCCCAGTGTGACAGCCGCCGCCAGGGCCGTGGTACTCCGCGGTAACCGTCAGGGATTTCCCTGACGACGCCGGGCCGGCTGCGGTCCAGGATAGGAAGGTGGAAACCGCTCCCCGCCCGGCTCTGCGCCCGGCCTTAGGCCCGCGGCTGCGCCGCCGGGACGGCCAGGCCGTGCTCGCCGCGGTGGTGGCGGTCACCGTGGTGGCGGCGGTGTGCTGCTGGCCGCTGGCCCGGCTGCACCCGCTGGCCGGGGTGTGGGCGGCCGCCGTCGGGGTCGCGCTTGCCGGGGCCGCCTGGCTGTGCGCCGACCTGGGCCTGGGGGTGGTGGGCTGGCTGCTGGCCTGCGCCCTGCTGTGGGGCGTTTCGGCGGCCGGGGCGCTGGGCGCCGCGATGGTGCCGGCCGGGGCCTGCTGGGCGGCGCTGTGGCTGCTGCTGGCCGCGGCCCCGGTGGTCGCGGGGCGCCGCGGTCCCGACCCGGACGGCGCCCGGCCGGTGTGGCTGGCCGCGGGCGGCGCCGCGCTGGCCGTCGCGGTGATCTCGCTGGCCATCCTGGTGCCGGACGCGCGGAACTGGGCGGCGACCACCAGCCAATGGGCGATGTGGTGGCCGGGCCCGGCCCGCAGCCCGTGGTCGGTGGCCGTGCAGGGCGCGGTGGCGGCGGCCGTGCCGGCCGCGGCCGGGCTGCGGGCCTGGCGGCGCCGCTGGGCCCGGGCCTCGGTGGCCGGCCTGCTGGCCGGGCTGCCTGCCGTGCCGACCGCGGAGGGCGTACAGCAGGCGCTGCGCACTGCGCTCGGCGACCCGACCGCGGCGGTGTACTACCGGCTGCCCGGCGCGCAGGGCTTCGTTTCCTCCGACGGCTACCAGGCCGTGCTGCCCGGCGGCGGCGGCCGGCTGGTCGTGCCCGCGGGCCGCCCCGGTGACGAGAACTCGGTCGTGCTGACCGTGGACGGCTCGCTGGGCCTGGACGCCGCGCCGCTGCAGGCCGCCCTGGTCGCCTGCCGCCCGGCCCTGGAGAACGCCGGGTTGCAGGCCGTGCTCAGCAGCCGGCTGCGCGAGGTCCGCGAATCCCGGGCCCGGATCGTGCACACCGCGATCGACGAGCGCCGGCGGCTGGCCCGCGACCTGCACGACGGCGCCCAGCAGCACCTGCTCGTGCTGCTGACCCGGCTGGGTATCGCCCGGCAGAACACCACCGGGCCGCAGTCGCTGGAGGCCATCGACGCGGCCCGGGACCAGCTGCGGGTCGCGCTGGGCAAGCTGCGCGGGCTGTCCCGCGACATCTACCCGTCGGTGCTGGACGCCGAGGGGCTGACCGCCGCGCTGGAGTCGCTGGCCGACAGCGGCCAGGTCGACGTCGAGCTGGCCGGGCACCCGGGCAAGCTCGACCCGGAAGTGGAGATCATCGCCTACCTGACCGTCCGCGACATCGTGGACGGCCTTGGCCGCCAGGCCCCGGCGAGCCACGCCCGGATCAGCTTGCTTTCCGTGCCCGGCCGGCTGGCAATCCAGGTCAGGGCCACCCCGGCGGCCGCGGGAAAGGCCGTGGAATCGGCCCAGGGAACGGCTGCGGAAGCCGCCGGCCAGGACCGTTCCACGGTCCCGCCGGCCTGGCTCGCAATTGTTGCGGACCGAATAAGGGCGAATGGGGGTGATCTCAGCGTAAGATTCGAGCCCGTCCCCGCAACTGAACTGGAGGCGGTGTGGGTCGAGGCATGGATCCCCTGCGGGTGATCCTCGTTGACGACTCGGCCTTATTCCGTCAGGGCCTGGCTGGCCTGCTCGCCCCGACAGGAGTTCAGGTCAGCGCGCAGGCCGCGACCGCGGACGAGGCCGCCGTGCGGATCGCCGCGGACCGGCCCGATGTGGTGATCATGGACATCCGGATGCCGCCCACCTACACCGACGAGGGACTGCAGGCCACCGCGCAGCTGAAAAAGGCCGACCCGGATCTTGGTGTCCTGCTGCTGTCCGCGCACGTCGAGGTGGCCTCCGCGGCGCGGGTCTTCGAGGAGCACGACCGCGGTCTCGGCTACCTGCTGAAGGACCGGGTCGACAACGTGGACGCGCTGGTCCGGGACCTGCACCGGGTCGCGGCCGGGGAACTCGTGCTCGACCCCGAGGTGGTGCAGGGGCTGCTCGGCCGCCGCCGCAACGTCGAGCTCATCGCGAAGCTCACCGACCGCGAGCGGGACGTCCTGCGGCACATGGCGGAGGGCCGGTCCAACCAGCGGATCGCCGCCGCGATGATGCTGGCCCCGAAGACCGTGGAAAGCCACGTCGCCGCGGTCTTCACCAAGCTCGGCCTGCCCCCCTCGGCCGACGACAACCGGCGGGTCCTGGCCGTGCTGGCCTGGCTGCGCACCAGGGCCCAGTAGTGCGGGCCCAGTGGTGAGGGCCCAGTGGTGAGGGCCCAGCGGTGAGGGGACAGTAATGGCCGCGGTCACCGCCGAGCAGGCCGCCAGGATCGCCGCGGCCGCGGCCACCGCCCCGGCCGGCCGCCCGGCGCGGCCCGGGTACGCCCGGCGGGCCGTGCTCACCGCGCTGCTGGCCGGCGTGCCGCTGGCCGGGCTGTACTGCGTGGCCGCGCAGTGGCCGCTGTGGGAGCCCGCCACGGCCGGCCTGGCCGCGGTCAACCTTCTGGTCACGGTGTCGTTCTTCGCCACCGGGGTGTTCGTGTCGGCCGAGCCCGGGCACCGGGTGACCGGCACCGTGCTGATCATCGCCGCCCTGCTGTGGCCCTTGAACTGGGTCAACGTGTGGATGGCGGGCCCCTGGCCGCTGGTCGCCGCGCTGGAGGGCCCGCTGGCCACGATCCTCGCGGTGTGGGCGCTGCTGCGCTATCCGGTGCACTGGCCGCGGCGGTGGCACGAGGCCGTGGTGACCGCCGTGCTGGCCACCCTCCAGCTCCTGGCCGCGCTGCCGGTGCTGACCTCCCGGCCGGAGTGGCATCCCGGGCAGCCGGCCAGCCTGACCTGGCTGGCCTGGTGGCCGGACCGCACCGCGGCCGCGGTCACCGAGCGGATCTACAGCTACAGCTGCGTGGTGGTGGCGATCGCCGCGACCATCGCGCTGATCACCCGGCTGGCCCGGCTGACCGGCCCGGACCGGCCGGTGTTCCGCCCGGTGCTGTTCGCCATCGCGGCGGCCGGCGGGCTGAGCATCGTCAGCAGCCTGACGCTGGTGATCTCGCTGCCGCACTCCACCGTGATCACCGTGGACGAGCTGGAGGGCCTGGCCCTGGCCAGCGTCCCGGTCGCGTTCCTGGCCGCCTCGGCGCGCAAGTGGCTGGCCCGGGAGCGGGTGCTGGCGCTGATCGCCAGCCTGGGCCCGGCCCCGACCCCGGGCCAGGTCCAGGACGTGCTGCGGACCGCGCTCGGCGACCCCACGCTGACCCTGCTCTACCAGGTGCCCGGCGTGTCCGGCGGCCTGGTGGACACCGGCGGCGTGCCCACCGCCCCGATCGCGCCGGCCGGCGGAGCGGTGATCCCGGCTCCCGGCGGCGTGGTCCTGCTGACCGGCGAGCCGCTGCTGGCCCGCTACCCGGAGCTGGTCCGCGCCGCGGCCAGCGTGGCCGGCCTGGCCCTGCAGAACACCAGCCTGCAGGCCGCCATCAGCGCGCAGATCTACCTGGTCGGCCAGTCGGCCGGCCGGCTCGACGCCGCGGTCGGCGCCGAGCGGCGGCGGATCCGCACCGCGGTCAGCGAGCTGTGCGACGCGGAGCTGGCGGTCATCGCGGGGCGGCTGGCCGAGCTGGTCCAGGCCGGCGAGGAGGCCGCCGGGCCCGCCCGCGGCGCCCAGGACCTGCTCGCCGGGGTGGTGCACGAACTGGCCTGCCTGGCCGACGGCACCGGGCCGCCCGAGCTGGCCCGGCTCGGCCTGGCCGCCGCGCTGACCAGCGCCGCCGCCCGGCTGAGCCCGCGGATCACGGTCCGCGCCGATCCCGGCCCGCTGCCGTCCGGCGTGGCCGCCGCGGCCTGGTTCGCCGCCTGCGAGCTGATGACGAACGCGGTCAAGCACGGCGGCGGCTGCGCGATCGAGGTCACCGCCTGCCGGGCGGACGGCGGGCTGCTGGTCGAGGTGCGCGACGACGGGCCGGGCGGGGCCGATCCGGCCGGGTCCGGGTTGCGCGGGCTGGCCGAGCGGGCGGTCAGCCTGTCCGGCTCGCTGGTGGTCTCGAGCGTTCCGGAGGCCGGCACCCGCGCGACGGTGCGGCTGCCCCTGCGCTGACGGGAACTGCGCTGACGGGCCGCGCCGTTTCCCGGCCCGGCCGTGGGCTGATGGGCTGACCTGGGTTGCGCCGTTTCCGGCCAATGATCGGGTGAGTGGCCCGCGCCACAGATATGCGTAACTCCTCTTCTATCGCCCACTCTCGTGCAACGATGCCCCAGGCAACGGCACCGGCATCGCGCCCCGGCGGAGGGAGCACGGCAGTGGCAGCACAGGTTCCGGTAGGCGGCATCCACCACCTCCGGCTCACCGTCACCGACCTGGCCCGGAGCCGGGCGTTCTACACCGGGCTGCTCGGCTTCGAGGTCATCGCCGAGTCGCCGCCCGATGACGACCCGTCCGCCGCCGAGGTGTTCAAGGTTCTGTTCGGCGGCATCGTGATGAGCCGCGGCGACCTGATCATGGGGCTGCGGCCGGTGGCGCCGGCCGGCGACCAGTTCAGCGAGGACCGGTCGGGCCTTGATCACCTCAGCTTCAGCGTTCCGTCCCACGCCGATCTGGTCGCGGCGGCTGCGCTGTTCGACGAGCACGGCGTGCCGCGCGGGGAGATCACCCCGCTGCCGTCGTTCGGCATCTCGGTGCTCCCCTTCCGGGACCCGGACAACCTCGGGCTGGAGCTGACCGCACCGCTGTCCTGACTGTCCGGGCTTGTCCTGACGCAAGCCCGCCGTGCTGTCCGGGACTGGGGCTGCCCGGCCGGCCACGGCTGACGAACGGAGGAAGCAATGCAGCGCCCGGCCGCGCGGTTCATCTCCACGCTGGCAATGGTCATGGCCGCCGCGCTCGGCGCCGTGTCCTGCGGATCACCGAACCGCGCGGGACTGGCCGCGCAGGGCCAGCCGCAGTCGCCGGGATCCAGTCCCCGGCCCGGCAGCAGCTCTCCCGCTGACCCACCCGCGTCCTCGCCCGCGCCGACGGGGCCGTCGGGGTCCGCCAGCCCGCCCGCATCGCACCGGGGCGGGCCGCACGGGCGGACCGTGGCGAAGCGCCACCGCGGCCCCTGCGCGGGCCTGTCCTGGCAGAAGGTCACGGCCAGCAAGCCGCGGGTCATGCCGGTGCCGCCGGTGCCGCTGGCCATGTCGATCCGGCTGGGCACGCACCCCAGCTGCCGGTACGACCGGCTGGTCATCCACTTCACCGGCCGGGTGCCCGGCTACGAGGTCAGGTACGTGTCCGCCAAGGCGGCCGGCCCGGCCGCGCGCCGCCTGGCCCACCGCGGCGACCGGTTCCTGCTGATCACCCTGCACCCGGCGCAGGCGCACGACCACCGCGGAAGGCAGATGATCAAGCCGTTCGCGCGGACCGCGCCGTACCCGCTGCTGCGCGGGTACGCCGTGGTCAGCGACTTCGAGGGCGCCCTGATCATGGTCGCGGTCGTGCACAGGACCCGGCCGTTCCGGGTCGGCATCCTGCACGAGCGGCTGTACGTCGACGTGCACCGCTGAGCGCGCGGGTCAGGTCTGCAGCGGCATCAGCTCGCGGGCCAGTCCCTCGGCGAACGCGGCCGCGTCCTGGGCCGGCGTGCCCGGGCGGACCACGAACTTGCTCAGGCCGGCGGCCACGAACTGCTCGATCTTGCGGCGGGCGTCGTCCCAGCCGGACGCCACGATGCTCGCCGGGTCGGCACCGGGGCGCCGCCTGGCCACCGCCGCGGCCAGCTCGTCCGGGATGCTGCCGTCGGTCACCGCCAGGCTGATGCCGAAGTGCTCGGGATCGATCTCGCGGCCCGCGCCGGCGGCGGCCGCCTGGATCGCCACCCGGGCCTCGCCGGCGTCGGCCGGGCTCAGGAAGCTGCCCAGCCACCCGTCGCCCAGCCGCCCCACGCGGCGCAGCCCGGCCGGGGCGCTGCCGCCCAGCCACAGGTCCAGCGGCTTGACCGGGAGCGGCCCCACGCTGGCGTCCCGCACGGTGAAGAACCGGCCCTCGAAGGTCACCGACGGCTGGGTGAGCAGCGCCCGGACCAGGGCCAGCGACTCGTCGAACACCGCGGCGCGCTGGCCGTCCGGCACCGGGAACAGGTCCCGCTCGGCCGGGCGGGCCGGGCGAAGGCCGAACACCGGCAGGACCCGGGCGGGCGCCAGCCCGGCCAGCGTGGCCAGCTGCTTGGCCACCAGAACCGGGTGACGGCCGGGCAGGACGGTCACGCCGGTGCCCACCTTGAGCTTGCTGGTGGTGGCCAGCGCCCACGTCATCCCGATGAACGGCTCGGCCAGCGGGCCGTACACCATCTCCGACAGCCACAGCGAGTCCACGCCGAGCCGCTCGAGCTGCGCGGTGACGGCGGTCAGCCCGTCGGGGCCGGCCGCGCCGCCCAGCCCCATCCCGATCCGGATCTTCACGTTTCCATCCGATCACGCCGCCTGCCTCCAGGCGAGGCCGGCCAGCGCCATGGGTGCCGATCCTGACTAAGGATTACGGTTGGCCGCCCGCGGGCCGCCCCGCCCAGGCCGGCCGCCGCCTCCGGCGTCAGGGGAGCACGTCGCACAGGGTGTCCAGCGCCCCGGCGAACGCGTGCTCGGGCGGGGTCCCGTAGCCGACGACCAGCGCGCCGGGCGGCTGGTCGTCCTGGCTCCCGGGTGGCTGGCCGTCTGGTCGTCCTGGCCGCCGGGCTGCCGGAACCAGCCGAGCCCGCGGAGGGTCAGCCCGGCCCTGGCCGCCCGGCTGACCACCGCCGCCTCGTCCGCTTCCCGCAGGCCGCCGCCCAGCTCGGCGAGCACGTGCAGGCCGGCCGCGATGCCGGTGACCCGGACGCCGGGGTGCCGCTGCGCCAGGATCTCGGTCAGCCGGTCGCGGCGCCGCCGGTAGCGCAGCCGGGACCTTCTGATGTGGCGGTCGTACTGCCCGGAATCGATGAACTCGGCCAGCGTGAGCTGCTCGAAGATCCCGGTGTACCCGTCGGCCAGCACCTTGGCCTCTATCACCGCACTGGTCAGCCGGGGCGGGACGGCCAGCCAGGCCAGGCCCAGCGCCGGGGCCAGGCTCTTGCTCGCCGTCCCCGCGTACGCGACCAGGCCGGGCGCCAGGCCCTGCAGCGCGCCCAGCGGCCGCCGGTCGTAGCGGAACTCGCCGTCGTAGTCGTCCTCGATGACCAGGCCGCCGTGGTCCCTGGCCCACTGCAGCACGGCGGCCCGGCGCCGCGCGGCCAGCGGCACGCCCAGCGGGAACTGGTGCGCCGGGGTCAGCAGCACGCCCCCGGCTCCGGTGCCAGCCAGCTGGCTGACCCTGGCCCCGCTGCCGTCGACGCCGAGCACCGGGGTGGCCAGCCCGGCCGCGATGATCGCGTTCCGGTGCTCCCGCAGCCCGTACCCCTCGATGGCCAGGCCCTGGGCGCCCTGATCCCGCAGCACGGTCGCCAGCAGGGTGATGGCCTGCGCGAAGCCGGAGCAGATCACGATGTTCTCCGGGGCGGCGCGGACGCCGCGGACCCGGGCCAGGTAGTGGGCCAGCGTCCGGCGCAGCGCGGGCAGCCCGGCCGGATCCGGGTAGCCCAGGGTGGCGCTCGGCGCGGCGGTCAGCGCCTTGCGGGCGGCGGCCAGCCAGGCGGCGCGCGGGAACGCCGAGAGGTCCGGCACCCCCGGCGACAGGTCGTAGCTGCGGTTCCTGGCTGGCCGGTACGGCCGCGGTTCCAGGGCCCGGCCCGGCGGCGGGCCCGCGGATGTGGCCACCCGGGTGCCCGCGCCCTGCCGGGCGGTCAGCCAGCCCTCGGCGACCAGCTGCCCGTAGGCGTCGGCCACCGTGTTGCGGGCCAGCGAGAGCTCGGCCGCCAGCGCCCGGGACGAGGGGAGCAGCGTGCCCGGCACGAGCCGCCCGCTGCGGACGGCCTCGCGCAGCGCGTCCTCGAGCCCGGCCCGGCGGCGCGTGCCGCGCAGTTCCAGCAGCAGATCGGGCCCGGGATTGGCCCATGTTTCCGACACAGAACTGGACCATACTCCTGGGCTAATCCTGGCTTAGCGTGAAGGTATGACGATCACCGCAGACAACGCCCCCCGGATGGACCTCAAGAGCCTGGCCCCGCGCGTCTACCGGGCGATGCTGGCCCTCGACGCGGCCGCCGGCGAGGGCCTCGAGCCGCCGCTCAAGGAACTCGTCCGGATCCGCGCCTCGCAGCTCAACGGCTGCGTCTACTGCATCGACATGCACAGCACCGACGCCCGCAAGGGCGGCGAGAGCGAGCAGCGGATCTACGCCCTGCCCGCCTGGCGGGAGGCGCCGTACTACACGGCCAGGGAGCGGGCCGCGTTCGCCCTCACCGACGCCGTCACGCTGCTCAGCGAGACCCACGTTCCCCGCGACGTCTACGACGAGGCGGCGGCCCAGTTCACCGAGCCGGAACTGGCCCAGCTGATCAGCCTGATCCTCACGATCAACGCCTGGAACCGGATCGCCGTCACCACCCGCCTGGAGCCCGGCACCTGACCCAGCCGCCCCGCCAGCTCCAAACCAATCCGATCGATGCGCTGTCGGTGGCTGGCTTGATCATGGGCTTGCTGGAAAGGAGCTCTTCCAT
This sequence comes from uncultured Actinomycetes bacterium, assembly GCA_963770375.1. Taxonomy (GTDB): domain Bacteria; phylum Actinomycetota; class Actinomycetes; order Streptosporangiales; family Streptosporangiaceae; genus DASVBE01. Next base: position 178,946 of record CAVYPM010000025.1, read on the forward strand.
GGCTGACGCTGCGGCACTGGCCGCTACCTACTTCCGGGCCTGGCAGGACCGGGACTTCGAGCTGTACCGGTCCGTGCTGGCCGAGGACGTGACGTTCGACGGCCCGATGGGCCAGGCCCGCACTGCGGACGAGTGCGTCCAGGGCATCAAGGGCCTGTCGCAGATCGTCACCGGCATCGTGATCCGCCGCGTGTTCGTGGACGGCGACGACGTGACCACGTGGTTCGAGCTGCACACCTCGGCCACCAGCGAGCCGTTGCTGGTGGCCAACTGGTGCCACGTCCGCGACGGCAAGATCGCCACCATCCGCGTCACCTTCGACCCCCGCCCCCTCGGCTAGCCCTGCCTCATGATCGCGGAGTTTCCCTGGCCAGGAACACCGGAAAACCTCCGCGATCATGAAGGGCGCTCGCCAGCCCGACCCCGGCCACCACGATCGTCGTGCCCGCGCCCCGGGTGGTCATCCCGCCTACGGCGGGCCCGGCCAGCCGCTTCGCTGAGGTCGCAGAGGTGGCCGGGCCCATCCGCCCGGTGAGTCAGCCCACGGTCGGGACAGTCGCGAGATACCAGCTGACCGTCAGGGCACCAGCCGCCAGGCAGGCGGCCAGCGCCACCGCCACCGCCCCGGCGACAGCCCGCGCGGCCGGTGCCCGTGCCGCGTCACGGCGGACCTGCCACGCCAGCAGCCCGGCCATCAGGCCCGCGCCGGCCAGCGTCTCGAGCTTGTGACCTGCGGCGAAGCCTTCACCGAGCAGCACTCCGGGAACACCGCCCGCCGCGATCTGAGCCAGCAGGGGCGGCCCGGAGCGCACCCACCCCGCCGCGAGCCCGGTCAGCGGGCCGATCAGCAGCGCGACCGGTACCCAGAAGCCGGCCGTGCTGCTGGAGACCGGATAGCCGTGCAGGGCCGCCACGCCGTAGTACCCGGTGGCCAGGCCCACCATGCAGGCCAGCCCCCGGGCCGTGGCGCTGGCGATGCCCGCAGCCGTCAGCGCGACCAGGAACGAGACGAGTACCCAGGGACCGCCCGACGTAGACGCCGGGATGACCTGGGAGGGAAACCATTGGGTGACGGCCCCGACCGCCAGGCCGATGACCAGGGCGGCAATGACGCCCAGGGCCACCCGCACGGCCTGGCCGGCCTTCAGCGGTGCAGCAGCAACCCTCAGCGGGCCTTCAGAGGTCGGCGCCGTAGATGCCTCAATAAGCACGTTCTGCCCCTCATGTCGGTGGTGCCCGCCACCGGGGCGGCCTGGACGGCGTCCAGCGCGCTGCGCCATCCCGGGACTGCCGCCCGGCCGCGCAGCACATCGGTAAGTATGGGCAGCGGCTCAGCCCTCGGTAAGGGGAGCTAGGCCTACTTTTACGGCATATCGCCTATTCCGGATTCCAGGGGTTACATGCCACATCCGAGATACCTGACCAGGCCAGCCCGCGCTGCGCCGGCGGATCATCGGGCGGACCGCGGCTCTGGCCGGCGGGCATGGGGACCCGGCTGGCCTAGCGTGATCCACCGGGCCCAGTTCCATGATCACGGAGGATTTACCACCGCCGGCGGTGCGAAAGCCTCCGTGATCATGGCGGGCGGCGGCCGGGGCGTGCCATATGCTGCGCCCGGAGGTCGCTGGTGCCCGCTGACTACGACGCGATCCGGGCCGGGAACATCGCCCGGTACGGGACTGACACGGCCGTGCTCGCGCTGCTCGGCCAGTTGTACAGCGACCGGGCCCAGTTCCTGTACGAGCTGATCCAGAACGCCGAGGACGCCGGGGCTACCTGGCTCGGCTTCGACTTGTCCGCGGACCGCCTGGAGGTCAGGCACGACGGCCGCCCGTTCACCGAGTCCGACGTCCGGGCCATCTGCGCGGTCGGCAGCTCCACCAAGCCCGGCGACCTCACCGCGATCGGCCGTTTCGGCATCGGCTTCAAGGCCGTCTACGCCTACACCAGCACGCCCCGCATCCACAGCCCCGCGGCCCGCGCCGACCCGGCCGGCCCAGCCTCTGACCTGGCCGGATCGGGCGCCGCCACCGCTCTCACCAGCCTGGGCAACGCCTCCGGCCACGCTGGTCCTGACAGTCCCGCTGGTCGTGCTGGCTCCGCGGAGACCGGGGAGCACTTCCGGATCGAGCACTATGTGCGGCCGGCCGGGATACCGGCGGAAGGACAGGCGGGGGAGACGCTGTTCGTCTTCCCGTTTGACCGGGCGGATGTGCCGGCCGCGACCGCGGTGGGCGAGGTTTCCGCGGGACTGACCAAGCTCCCCTCGCGGGCCTTGCTGTTCCTGCGGTCGATCGGGCGGATCACGATCAGCGGGCTGGCCGGGCCGGTGACGCTGGAGCGGGTGACCGAGATCCTGGGGCCAGACCGGCGGAGGATCCGGCTGCGCCGTTCCGCTGGGCCAGCCGAGCCCGGGCGAGCGGCGGACAGACAGGGCGACGGCTGGACCGGCGACCGGCAGGAGCCTGGCGGGCGGCAGGGGTCCGAGGACTGGCTGGTGTGGCACCGGAATGTGCGGCTGCCGGTCCCGGCTCGAGCTGGGCAGGATGCCGGGTCAGCCGGCCTTCAGCCGGCGGGCGCCGGGATGACTGGTCAGGAGCCGGCTGGCCTGCCGGGCGGGCAGCGGGTGGAGATCGCCGTGCCGCTGCGCGACGGGCCTGACGGGCTGCGGGCGTCCGTGCTGGCCGCGGCGCCGGTCGTGGCGTTCTTCGCGACGCAGAAGGAGAGCTTTCTCGGGTTCCTGATTCAGGGGCCGTACCGGACCACCCCGGCCCGCGACAACGTGCCGGAGCACGACCCCGTCAACCAGTACCTGGCCGGGCAGACCGCGGCGCTGCTCCCGGAGGCCCTGGCTGGCCTACGCGACGACGGCATGCTGACCGCCCAGGTCCTGGACGCACTCCCGCTGGACGAGACCAGATTTCCGCCCGGCTCGTTGCTGCGCGGGCTGCACGACGTGGCCCGCGAAACCATGGCCCGCGAGACTCTGCTGCCCGTCGAAGGCGGCGGCTGGGCCCGCGCGGGCGAACTGGCGCTGACCTCGGATCCCGGGTTGCATGCTCTGCTGACCAGCCTGCCGCCCGGCGCGGCGCCCGCTGGACTGCTGGCCAGCGCGGCGGTGTCGGCTGAGGCCACGCCCCGGCTGTGGCGGTTCCTGCTCGACGCGACCAGCGCTGAGCTGATCACCCCGGAGTCGTTCACCGCGGGGCTGACTGCTGAGTTCGTGGCGGGCCAGCCGCACGAGTGGGTCGCGGAGCTGTACGGGTTCCTGTACCGGCACCCGGATCTGTGGGAACCGGGCGCGGCTGGCGAAGCGGCGGGACCGGCCAGGACCGCGCCGATCATCCGGCTCGCTGATGGCCGCCAGGTGCCGCCGTTCGACGCGGCCGGGCAGCCCGCCGTGTTCCTTCCTGCTCCCGGTGCCGCGATCAGCCCGCCTGGCCTCGGCCTGCCTGAGGACGGGCTGCCGGTGGTGCATCCGGCGCTGGCCGCGATCCCGGCCGCCCGGCGGTTCCTCGAGGCGCTCCGGCTTGGTGCGCCGGATCCGGTGGCCGAGGTGCTTGCTTCCGTGCTGCCCCGGTATGCGGCGGACCGCGGGCTGACCGTGGACGGCCTGGACGAGGCCCAGCATCTGGCCGACGTGGAGCAGGTGGCCGAGGCCCTGGTGAGCGCGGCCCCGGCGGCCCGGCAGGAACTCGCTGAGCAGCTGGCCGTCACCGGGTTCCTGGCCGGGGAGAACGCGGCCACCGGCGAGCAGCGGCTGATGGCACCGGGACGGCTCTTCCTGCGCACCCCGGGCACCGAGGCGTACCTGGCGGGGAACCCGGACGCCTGGTTCGCCCGGGACCGGTACGGGCCCTGGCGGGCCCAGCTGCAGGAACTCGGGGTCCGGGACACGGTCCCGGCCCGGTCCCGGCCACCCGGCCCGGACGGGCACGTGCTGGTGGCCATGGAGTTCGCGCGCAACGAGCGCGGCCTGCACGGCTTCGACCCGGAGGCCAGCATCGAGGGCCTCGGCTTCGCGCTGGGCCACCCGGACCACCGCCGGTCGGAGTACGTCTGGAACGAGCTGCTGGTGCCGAACCGGAACCTGCTGGCCGGGACGGTCGAGCGGTCGGCGCGGCTCGGCTTTGCCGACGCGGACAGGGCGGACATCCGCTCCGCCATCGGCGCGGCCGCGGCCGCGGCCGCCTGGCTGCCCGGCCCGGACGGGGCCTTCCACCGCCCGGACGAGCTTCAGCTCGACGACCTGCCGCCGGCCTTCAAGCGCGACGATCAGGTGGCCGCCGCGCTTGGCATGATCGCGCCGGTGGTGGCCGAGGCCAGCCGGCTGCTGGGTCTGCCGCCCGGGCTGCTCCGCGGCCTGGCCGCGCACCCGGACCTGGTCGCGCTGGTCGAGCAGGAGCTCGCCGCCCGGGAGGCCGGGACCGGGACTAGCCACCCCCACCGCGGCCCGCGGCCCGCAGCCGGCGAGCGGGGCGCGGCCGGCGGCCCCGACCTGTGGGCGCTGCTCGCCGAGCCGCCTGGCGGTGACCCGGACGAACCCCCGGGATGGGCGCCATGAGCCAGGACACCGGGCCCGGCAGCCCCGGCGAGTGCAGCCAGCCCGCGGGGTCCAGCCAGCCCGCCGGGCCCAGCCAGACCGCCGCGTCGGTCATGAAGAGGACCGTACGCGGCCGGCGGACGGTGGTCCGGCTCGTCATCGCGTTCCTGGCCGGCCTGGTGGCCGCGGCCGTGACCGGCCTGCTGGGCGGCTGGAAGTACGCGGCGGCCACTGGCTGGGACGCTATCGGGGCCGTGTTCTGCGGCCTGGCCTGGGGGGCCGTGTGGCCGATGTCCGCAGAGGCCACCGCGGAGCGGGCCACCGAGGAGGACCTGTCCCGGGCCAACACCGACGTGCTGATCCTGACGGCCAGCGTGGTCAGCCTGGCCGCGGTCACGATCGTGCTGAACGCCGCGCATCACGCGCACGCCCCGGTCCGGTTCGTGCTGGCCTTCCTTGGCCTGCTCACGGTCGCGGTGTCGTGGTTCACCGTGCACACGATCTTCATGCTGCGGTACGCGCTGCTCTACTACGCCGAGCCCGCCGGCGGCATCGACTTCGGCTCCGACGAGCCGCCCAGCTACCGGGACTTCGCCTACCTGGCACTGACCCTGGGCATGACCTTCCAGGTCTCGGACACCGCGCTGCGCAGCACTGAGCTGCGCGGGACCGCGCTCCGCCATGCGCTGCTGTCCTACCTGTTCGGCGCCATCATCCTGGCCGTGGCCATCAACCTGGTCGCCGGCCTCGGCGTCTAACCCACCGTAATATTCACAAAACGTCACGGGCTGAGATGCTCGGTGAACCAGTCCCGTGCTGCGCTGGACGAGGCCTCGAAGCCCTTCACGTAGGCGTCGAAGTGGCCGCCCGGCATGATCACCAGGCGGCGGGGCTCGTTGGCGCGCTGGAAGGCGGCGATGGCCAGCTCGGCCGGGGTCAGGTGGTCCTCCCTGGCCACCAGCATGAGCAGCGGCGTCGGGCTGATCCAGGGCAGGTAGGTGCCCGGCTCGTACTCGGTGAACATCTCCACCGAGCGGACCGTGACCTCGTTGCGCCACGAGGGCGCCCGGTCCGCGGCCGTCTCGGTGAACCACTGGAACGAGTCGGCGGTCGGCAGCGCCGCGGCCACCATCGGGTTCTCCGAGACCACCGGCACCATGGCCGGCGCCGCGCCGGTGTACCTGGCCGCCCGGTCGCCCTCGAACGCACTGCGGAACCCGGCGATCAGGTCGGCCCGGACCAGCGCCCGCATGTTGTCGTGCCCGCTGATCATCGGCACCTGGCAGACGACGGCCTTCACCCGCCGGTCGATCGCGCCGACCATCAGCACGTGCCCGCCGGAGTAGCTGGAGCCCCAGATCCCGATCCGGCTGGCGTCCACCTCGGGCAGGCTGCTGGCGTAGGTGATCGCGTGCCGGTAGTCGCTGGCCTGCGCCCACGGGTCGATCTCCTGGCGCGGCTCACCGTCGCTGGCGCCGAAATTGCGGTTGTCGTAGACCAGTACGTTCAGCCCCGCGGCCGCGAACACCTCGGCGAACGAATCCAGGTACATCTCCTTGACCGCGGAGAATCCATGGGCCATGACCACGGTGGCGGCCGGCCCGGTCGCGTCCGCTCCCGGGTAGAACCAGCCGCGCAGTGCCGTGCCCTCGGCATCGAATTCGACGTCCCGCCGGTCCATAGGGCCTCCTGCCGTCCCCGGGCAGCGTCAGCACCGCTGCCGCCTGACTCCAGTCTGCGCCTGTCAGGGCGCCATGGCGGTCCGCGTTTGAGACAATCCGCGGCTCGCCGCATCGCTGATGCCGGTAAAGATCCAGCCGTGACGGGATTTGCGGCCCGGGCCGCCCTGCCCTGGCCGGCGGTCGCCCCGGGGCGCGGGCGATGAGCGGGTTCGCCGGGCCGGCGTTCCTCGCCGCGCTGCCCTGGACCGCCGGCTGCCCCGGCCGGCCCGCCGCCCGTCCTAGTCCGGCGGCGGCGATGCGTGCGGCTCGTGCGACTCGTGCGGTTCCTGCTGCCCATGCGGTTCCTGCTGCCCGTGCGGCTCCTGTGGTTGGTGAGACTCGTGCGATTTGCGCGTTCTGCGGCGCCGGTGCGGCTCGTCGAACGTCACCTCGACCCGCTGGAAGCCCTTGCCGCGCTGGGCCTTGGCCTGCCGGGTATAGGCGCGCCGGTCCGCGCTGGTGAGCTGGACCTTGTCGGTGAACGGGGTGAGCAGCGCCCGCGGGTGCAGCCGGCCGACACGGACCACGTTGACCTCGATGCAGATGACGACCGCGCTGGCGGACAGGTACAGGAACGCAACGAGGCCGAGGACCAGGGCGAACAGCCCGTTGGTGGCGCTGGCGCGCTGCACCACGTGCCCGACGTACACGATGCCGAACGACTGCAGCGCCTGCCAGATCACCGCCGCGGCGATCGCGCCCGGCGCCACGTCGCGCGTCGACAGCCGGCCCGCGCAGGCGATGCGGAACGCGAACACGTAGGCGCAGATGTTGATCACCAGCGAGGCGCCCAGCGCCGCGATCTTCAGCGTGATGCCCAAGGCGCCCACCTGGGTGCCCGCCAGGATGGACAGCAGCGTGCTGCCCAGGATCGCCAGCCCGGCCGTCGCCATCAGGAGCAGGCCGCGGCCCCGGCTGCGCAGCGGGTTGGGCCGGCTGTTCCGCGGTATCCCCCACGCCGTGTTCGTCGCGTACTGCAGCGCCTGGCCCACGCCGAGCCCGCCGTACAGCGCGCCGATGATTCCCACCGTCAGCCCGATCGCGCCGCCGCTGATCCGCCGCGGATGGGACAGGTCCACCCCGATGACCGGGAACTGGTGCAGCGCCGAGGACAGCACCTCGTGCTGCAGCTGCACGTCGCCGGCCAGCACGAAGCTCAGCACCGTGGAACCCAGGAGCAGCAGCGGGAAGATGGCGACGATGCCGTAGTAGGTCAGCACCGCGGCCAGGTACGGCCCGAAGTCGTCGTAGTACTTGTAGGCCAGCGCGATCGGGAAGCCCGCCCAAGGGTGTCGCCGCTGGTACTCGTCCAGCCGCCGGGTGACCGCCACATAAGGAAAGTCACCACATTCTGGCTGCTCAACCATCACCCGCCCGGGATGGCGGCCCGGTGGCCGCAGGGGTGGCCGCCCGCGCCGGGCGATCAGCCGTCCGGCGCGTCGGCCTGCCGGATCCGTCCGGGGGCATGCTCCAGGGCGTCGAGGAACGTTGCGGCCCAGTGCGCCACGTCGTTCTCGGCCACCCGGCGGCGCATCGCCCGCATCCGCCGCCGCGCCTCGGCCGGGGGCACCGTGATGGCCCGCATGATGGCGTCCTTCATGCCCTCGATGTCGTGCGGGTTGACCAGGAACGCGCTGCTCAGCTCGTCCGCGGTGCCGGTGAACTCGCTCAGCACCAGCGCGCCGGTCTCGTCGTGACGGCACGCGACGTACTCCTTGGCCACCAGGTTCATGCCGTCCCGCAGCGCGGTCACCAGCATCACGTCGGCGGCCACGTACAGCGCCGCCATCTCCTCCCGCGGGTAGGACTGGTGCAGGTAGTGCACGGGCGGGTTGCCGAGCTCGCCGTAGTCCCCGTTCATCCGGCCGACCGCCACCTCGACCTCGTCCCGCAGCACACGGTAGTGCTCGACCCGCTCCCGGCTGGGGCTGGCCACGAGCACCAGCACCGCTTCCGGCGGCCCGAGCCGGCCTTCCTTGAGCAGCTCGCCGTAGGCCCGCAGCCGGTGCAGGATCCCCTTGGTGTAGTCCAGCCGGTCCACGCCGAGCAGCAGCGCCTGCGGCTTGCCCAGCGCGTCGCGGATCTCGGCGGCCCGGGCCAGGACGTCCTCGCGCCGGGCCAGGTCGCCGAAGCCGGCCGTGTCGATCGAGATCGGGAACGCCGCCGCCCTGACGTCCCGCACCGCCGAGCCGGGACTGGCCGGGTCGGCCGGAACCTGGACGTGCGAGCCCCTGGTCGCCAGCCGCGCCCCCCGGCGGCACGCCCGCAGGAAGTTCGCCGCGTCCTGCTGCCGCTGGAAGCCGAGAAGGTCCGCGCCGAGCAGCCCGGCCACGATCTGCCGCCGCCAGGGCAGCTGCGCGAAGATCTCGTAGCCGGGGAACGGGATGTGGTTGAAGAACCCGATCCGGACGTCCGGGCGCTGGGCCCGGATCATGCCCGGCACCAGCTGGAGCTGGTAGTCGTGCACCCACACGGTCGCGTCACGGGCGGCTTGCGCCGCGGCCGCCTCGGCGAACCGGCGGTTGATCGCGACGTAGGCCTCCCACCACGACCGGTGGAACTCCGGCGGCGCGATCACGTCGTGGTACAGCGGCCAGAGGGTGGCGTTGCAGAAGCCCTCGTAGAACGTCCGGACCTCGCCCGGGGACAGGCCGACCGGGACCAGCCGCATGCCGCTGGAGTCGAACGGCTCCGGGGCCTCGCCGGCTGAGCCCTGCCAGCCGATCCAGGCCCCGCCGGCTTTGCGCATCACGGGCTCGAGCGCGGTCACCAGGCCGCCGGGACTGGCCCGCCACTCCATTTCGCCGCCGGGCCCGGCTACGCGGTCTACCGGCAGCCTGCAGGCCACCACGACGAAGCTGTACCGGCCTGCTTCCTGACCGCCTGCGAATTCAGGCATGGCGTCACCCTCGGAGATCGGAAGCATCGGGACTAATTTACCTGTCTAACCATCTCCGGGCAGGTTCCCTCGCCCCCCTGCCCGTCCGCTGCGGCCCGCCCGGCGGCCGGTCCCGCCCGCGCCCCGCCTGAGCTGCGCAAAAGCCCGGAATTCCGGCTCCTGGTAAGGCAAGGCGAGAGTCAGTAAACGGTCATGTTCCGGTATGGCGCCGGGCGAGGCGCAAGGGGCTGCTGGGCTTGGTACGGCAGCGCACGGTGACACACGGTGACGTCGGTCGTGGAGCGGGCGTCCAGCGGGCGTTCGGCAGACCTTCAGGTTCAGGGTTCCTTCAGGTTCAGCGAAGGTTCAGGGAACTCTCAGGGGGTTGTCTTTAGCTGGCGTCCAGGTTCGTTGCCGATCCTCATGGTGTGCCTCAAACGGGGGCGCATGCCAGGAGGCAGAAACTGATGACAGACCACGACGCCACGCCGGGCGGCCCGGCCTACCCTCAGGAAGGCCCCCCGCGCGCTGATACCCCGGTCCAGCCCACCGCGGCCTACCCGCAGGGCACCTACCCGTACTCGCACGCCGGCTACGGCCAGGCGGGCCCCGGCCAGCCGGGCCAGCCTGGCTACCCCGGCTACCCGGGCTACGCCCACCCCGGTTACGGCCACCCCGGTTACGGCCAGGGCGGCTACCCGCCGCCCAGCTACCCGGTCGGCCACTCCGCCTACGCCGGTTACCCCGGTGGCCCCGAGGACCACGAGGGCCGCTCCGGGAAGACGCACAAGAAGATCATGGCCGGCGTCGCCGCGGGTGCCTTCGCGATCGGCGCGGGCGGCACCGCGCTCGCCACTGGCGCCATCCACTCCCCGATTCACGGCAGCACGGTCCTCAGCACCTCCGCGATCGTCAACAAGGCCGACCCCGCCGTGGTGGACATCGTCTCCAAGCTCGGCAACCAGGGTGCCGCCGCCGCGGGCACCGGCATCGTGCTGAGCTCCGACGGCACGATCCTGACCAACAACCACGTGATCGACGGCGCGACCGCGATCCGGGTCACCGACGTCGGCAACGGCCGGACCTACACGGCCAGCGTGACCGGCTACGACGCCAGCCGGGACATCGCCGTGCTGAAGCTCAAGAACGCGTCCGGCCTGGCCACCGCCGCCATCGGCGACTCCTCCGAGGTCCAGCTCGGCGACAAGGTGGTCGCGGTCGGCAACGCCGGCGGGCGCGGCGGCCTGCCGTCGGTGGCCACCGGCAAGGTGACCGGCCTGGCCTCCTCGATCACCGCGACCAACGAGGGCGACGGCACGTCCGAGCGCCTGACCGGAGTGCTCCAGACCAACGCCAACATCCAGCCCGGCGACTCGGGCGGCCCGCTGCTGAACCGCAGCGGCGAGGTGGTCGGCATCAACACCGCCGCCAGCAAGTCCGGCACGACCACCTCCGCGGCCACCACTACCCAGGCCTTCGCGGTCCCGATCAACCGGGCGATGAGCATCGCCAAGCAGATCGAGTCCGGCACCGGGTCGACCACGCTGCACATCGGCCCGACCGCCTTCCTCGGCGTGGCCATCTCCAGCCAGCAGCAGTCCCCCGGCGGTAACGGCGCCGCGATCGCGGGCACCGTGCCCGGCGGCGCGGCCAGCCAGGCCGGCCTCGCCGCGGGCGACGAGATCGTCTCCGTCGGCGGCCAGTCCATCGGCTCCCCCAGCGACATCCGCACCGCGCTGGTCACCCACCACCCCGGCGACAAGGTCAAGGTCACCTGGGTGGACGCCAACGGCCAGCAGCACAGCGTGACCGTGACCCTCGGCTCCGGTCCGCCCGCCTGACCCCGGTCCGGCCCCTCTCGGCCCGGTTCCCGCGGGGACCGGGGCCCAGCGCCCAGGCCCAGCCGCTCTGATCCCGGCGGCCGGGCCTGGGCCATGCCCCGGCCCCGCACCCACAAGACCCTTCCCCCGGGTCCGCCTATCCCCCGTATGGCGGCCCAGCCGCCCCCGATGGCCGCCACCATTGGGGGCGGCTACATCTTCTGAGGCTCAGTTCAAGCCCATTAAGGGATACGGAATCGGGGGCGCGGACCGTTGCGTCCAGCCACCCAGACCGCGCGGCCCGTCACCGGACCGCGCCGCCTTCATGATCGCGGCGGTTTCCCCGGCCCGCAGTGCAGAATCCGGCACGATCATGAAGCCGCGGTACCCCTGCTGTGGCGCCGGCTTCCCGCCGGCTGGTGAGCTCGGGCTCGCCGCTTGAACCAGAGATCGGCTTCTCCCGCGCGGTGCGCTCGGGGCCCTATGTCTGCGTGGCCGGCACGGCGCCGATCGCCGAGGGCGGCGGCGTCGCGGCTCGCGGTGATGTCTACGGGCAAGCGGTGCGCTGCCTCGACATCGCCGAGCAGGCCCTGCGGGAGGCGGGCGCGTCCCTGGCCGATGTGGTGCGGACCCGGGTGATGCTCACCGACATCACGCAATGGCGGGCGGCCGCCCGCGCGCACGCCCAGCGGTTCGCCCAGGTGCGGCCCGCCTGCACGTTCATCGAGGTATCGCGCTTCGTCGACCCGGAATGGCTGGTCGAATTCGAGCTCGAGGTGACTCCCTGACTAACCCGCGATCCGCCGCCAGGAGCCTCCTCGATCGCGGAGGATTTGCTACCGCCCGCGGCGCGAAATCTCCGTGATCATGGAGATCGCTGAGCATCGTGCTGGCGGCCGTTCGTTCCGTAGATTACGACTGTGATCTGCCGGCAGGACGCCGCGACACGGTCAACTGGTCCGGCTTGCGCGAGATCGCCAGGAACACGGTCCAGCCTGGCCGACGTGCGTTGCGACGGGCAGGCCCACGGCGGGCGTCGCCTGGCGGGCAGCCTCATCACTGGCAGGACGAGTTGGCTCAAGCCGGCGACCGGCGACAGCGCCGGCCGTGCCGGTGCGCCGCGGCCTGGCGGACGCTGCCGATCGCCTGCGGTCACGCAACCAGAGGCCACGCCGCGGGCCGCATGCACGCCGCAGCGGTGGCCGGACGGTGGCCCACGCGCGGCTGCCCGGCTCGCCGGCGCGAGCACGCGGCAGGCCGGCGAGACGCTACGTACTCCTGTCAGGCCACAGAGCTTGCCGCGGCGCCGTCGGCTGCGGGTCATCGCGCGAGTGCACGACGCCGGGGGCAGTACGCTGACGAGCCTAGGCGCTACGGCAACGCTGCTCGGTCTGGAGCAGCGAGTAGCGGCGCGGATCGACGCCAGCCAGGTGCCTTCAACCAGCTTCCCAGGCGACGACTCTCCGCGGTCGAGCTCCGCGGCCCGGCTCCGCTGATCCGCGGCGGCAACCGCTATCCGTTCCTGTTCGGGACCGCGGACGGCAAGGGCTCCTGTGGCGGCAGATCGCTTCGATCTGAGCGGCACCGGCGCGACATGGGTCCGGGTGCAATGCGGGCCATGAGGAGAGGTAGACGCATCGCTGACACAGTCACTGACCGTCGACGCTGGTCGCCTCTACCTCGACCGGGATGAGCTGGCTGGCGGCGCACCGGGCAGGCTGGTGCAGGCGCACGCACCGCGTCAACCGAGATCGTCGACGAGCCGCCGGCAGGATGATCCGAACTGGCTGGAGACGCCGCTGCGAGCATGCCTCGTCCAGTGGCGGTCGCGATGCTGGCCGACCGTTCACCGTCGAGGCTGCCCGCGGACCAGGTCTGACCGCCTACTGGTCGCGCGATCTGGCTGGGAGCGGTCGTCCCCGAGCCCGTGCGGGACCGTAGTCGCTGTACGTCGCTGCCGGACGGCGTCGCCGGCACACGGGCAGGTGAGCCGCGAGTGGGGACGGTGCGATCCGGACCAGTGAGGCCGGCTGTGATCATGAGGTCCGGGCCGGGTCGGGGGCGGCTGGCGGCGTGAGCGGAGCGCGTGCGAAGGTGTGCGGCATGAGATTCGCCAGGTTGATCTCGTGTCACGGCCGTAGCAGGAAGCCCGCCCGTCGCAGCGGCGGGCGGCCATGACGCGGCGGCTGGCGGACCTGCCGACGCCGGCGCTGGTGATCGACTCCGGCGCGCTGGACCGCAACATCGCGCGGATGGCCGGGGCCCTGCCCGGTGACCGGCTCCGGCCGCACGTCAAGGCGCACAAGTGCACCGGGCTGGCCCGCCGCCAGGCCGACGCGGGCCACCACGGCTTCACCTGCGCCACGATCAGGGAGTGCGAGGGGATGGCCGCGGCCGGCCTCGGCGACCGACCTGCTGCTGGCCAACGAGGTGCTGGACGCCCGGCGGCTGGGGGCGCTGGTCGCCGGCGGAGCGCGGGTCACGCTGGCCGTCGACTCGCCGGAGACGATCGAGGCCGCGGTCGCCGGCGGGGTCAGGGAAGTCGTCATCGACGTCAACGTCGGCCTGCCCCGCTGCGGCTGCCCGCCCGAGCAGGCCGGGGCGCCTGGCCGAGCAGGCCAGGAACCGCGGGCTCGCAGGTCCGCGGCGTGATGGGCTACGAAGGCCACGTGGTGGGCGTGCCCGACGAGGCGGAGCGCGCCCGGATGTGCCGCGAGTCGATGGAGCTGCTGGTCGCCGCGCACGAGGCGGTCGGCGGCGAGCTCGTCTCCGCGGGCGGCACCGGCACCTACCTGCTCAACACCTGGGCCAGCGAGATCCAGGCCGGCTCGTACGCGCTGATGGACTCGGCCTACGCCAAGCTCGGCCTGCCCTTCGAGCCAGGCCGTGTTCGTGCTGGCCAGCGTGGTGTCCGCGAGCCCCGAGTGGGCGGTCGCCGACGTCGGGCTCAAGGCGTTCGGGATGGACCACGGCAACCCGGACCTGCCCGGGTCCCAGGTGTGGTTCTGCTCCGACGAGCACGTCACGTTCAGCCCGCCGCGGCCGGTGGGGGACCGGCTCCTGCTGACCCCCGGGCACGTCGACCCGACGCTGGCCATGCACGAGCGGGCCTGGCTGTTCTCCGGTGACGAGGTCAGCGGCAGCTGGGACATCGACCTGCGCGGCTGGTAGCGGCGACCGCCTGGGCCCTGCTGACCAGGGAAGAGTTCGACCGCCTCAAGGGCAGCTTGCTCGAAGGACCCTGACCGGTTCAGTCCCGGGGAGTGCGGCCCGCCTAGGCCACCACGCGGCCCGATCAGCCCAGCCGGCCGGGGCCCACGGTGAAATATGCGTATCCCTTAAGAAACATCACAGGTCGGTATCAGTGGCTTGACGTGCTCTTGAGCCCTATGTAAACGTTTAACCTGCAATCGATTAACCTGCGGTCGGCGGTGCCCGGCGATGGTGCGCTTGCTGACCGGCTTCAGCCTGGAGCTGACCGGAAGGCGGACCGCATGATGCTCGTCCCGAGGCCCGCCGCGGCGACCGCGGCGTCCCCGCCATCGTGACCCGCCGGGTCACGATGAAGGACGTGGCCGCCGCGCTCGGGGTGTCGACGGCCACGGTCAGCCGCGCGCTCAAGGACGATCCCGGCATCAGCCTGGCCACCCGCCAGGCCGTGCACGACATGACCGAGCGGGTCCAGTACCGCCCGTCCGCCGCGGCCCGGCGCCTCCGCACGAAGTCCAGTTCGCTGATCGGCGTCGTGGTGCAGAGCGTCGGCGACGGCTACATCGGCGATGTCGTGCTCGGTATCCAGGCCCGCGCCCGCGACCTGGGCTACCAGCCGCTGTTCTTCGCCTCCGAGGGCCGCGAGGACCTGGAGGCCGAGGCCCTGGACGTGTTCCTGTCCGAGCAGATCACCGAGTTCATCGCGGTGTCGCCGACCGGGCGGCCGCGGCTGCTGCGCCGGGCCGTCGAGGAGGGCCTGCACGTCGCGGTCATCAACGGCGACACCGAGGTGCCCGCGCCCTACTTCGACGACGCGGGCCACGGCCGGGCGGTCCGGCGGAGGACCCAGTTCACGACGCGGGCCGGGCAGGGGCCGCTGAGCCACGTGGCGTTCGACGACGTCGCGGCCGGGCTGCTGGCCACCCGGCACCTGATCGGCCTGGGCCACCGGCAGTTTGCCCACCTCCGCGGCCTGAACGTCACCTCGAGCCTGCTCCGGCTGGTCGGCTACCGGCACGCGCTGGAGGAGGCCGGGCTGTGGCCGCAGGCGGTGCTGGCCGCCGATTCGCCGGTGATGGCGAGCCGGGAGGCGGCGGTGGCCGGGTTCCTGCGCGGCGCGCGGCCGCCGGCCGGGCTGGTGGCCTACGACGACATGTCCGCGGTGGCCGCGCTGCGGGCCGCGCACCAGGCCGGCTGGCGGGTGCCCGAGGACCTGTCGGTGGTGGGGATCGACGACATCCAGTTCGCCGCGTACACCAACCCGGCGCTGACCACCGTGGCCCAGCCCAAGCAGGAACTGGGCGCGCTGGCCGTGGACGCGCTGCTGGCCCCGGCGCCCGGCGCCGCGCCGCAGGCCCGGATCCTGGACGGCCCGCTGATCGTCCGCGAGTCCACGGCGCCGCCGGGCGGGGCCGTGTCATGACCGCGGGCATCCAGGCGATCGACACCGATCCGGGCGCCGCCCGCCCGGCCGGCCTGCGCGCCACCGCCCTGCGACGACTGCGCCGCGACCCGGTCGCGATCTTCGCGTTCAGCCTGCTCGTGCTCCTGGTGCTGGCCGCGCTGATCGGCGGGCCGCTGGCCGCGCACCTCACCGGGCACCCGCCGGACCAGCAGTTCGCCAATGCGGTCGCGGCCGACGGCCAGCCGCTCGGCGTGATGGAGAGGACGTACCTGCCCAACGGGATCACGCACGATCCGCACGGCAGCTTGTTCGTGCTCGGCTCCGACGCGCTCGGCCGGGACACGCTGGTCCGTGTCCTTTACGGGGCAGGATCTCGCTGCTGGTGGCGATCGCGGCCACCGCGCTGGCCGTGATCATCGGCGTGACCCTGGGCCTGCTGTCCGGCTACCTGGGCGGCTGGGTGGACGCGACCGTGAACCGGCTGACCGAGACCGCGATGGCGTTCCCGAGCCTGCTGCTGGCCGTGGGCATCGCCGTGGTCATCGGCCCCGGGCTGCTCAACGTGGTGATCATCATCGCGCTGTTCACCTGGTACTACCCGGCCCGGATCGTGCGCGGCGCGACGGTCTCCAGCAAGCGGATGACGTTCGTGGCGGCCGCCAGGACGGTTTGCGCCCGCCCCGGCGGATCCTGTTCGTCCACCTGCTGCCGCAGGTGTAGGGCCCGCTGCTGGTCTACGGCACATCGATCATCGCGGCCAACATCATCTTCGAGGCGGGCCTGTCCTACCTTGGTGTGGGCGTGCCGCCGCCGACCGCGACGTGGGGCCAGATGCTGTCCGACGCGGTCACCTCCGGCATGTACCAGAACGACCTCGTGCTGGCGCTGGCCCCGGGCCTGGCCCTGGTCATCACCATGCTGGCCTTCAACCTGATGGGCGACAGCCTGCGCGACGCGCTCGATCCGAGGGCGCGATGAGGAAGGTCGCGGCCAAGCGGCTGGCGGCGCTGTTGTTCAGGTACTCATGGTCACCCTGCTCGCGTGGCTTCTTTTTTACGTCATTGCCCGGTTCACCGGCGCGTCCCCCGCGCAGCGAGTTACCGGAACCCGACTAGGCGGCTAGTACGCGGCGCTTGTGATCGCGACCGCGGCGGCGCTCGCCGCGTGCGGCTCCAGCGGCGGGACAGCGGGACCAGCAGCGCAGCGGCGGCGCAATTCCAGCACCGCGCCGACGCCGGGCGCGGTCAGCGGCACCCTGAACGCGGCGATGGCGTCCGGCGCGATCGACACCATGGACCCGAACCGGTGGTACTTCGCGGTCACCTGGGGCCTGGCCAACGCGCTGTGCACCACGCTGGTGCGGTACGCCGACGCAGCCGGGCACGGCCGGCACCGCAGATCGTGCCTGGCATCGCGGAGCTGCCGACGATCAGCAGCGACGGCCTGACGTACACGTATACGCTGCGGCCCGGAGCGAAGTTCTCCAACGGCAAGCCGATCACCACCAAGGACATCAAGTACACGTTCATGCGGCTGATGGCACCGAAGGTGAACACCGGCACCGGCTACTACTTCCCGAACCTGAACGGCGCATCCGACTACCTGGCCGGCAAGTCCACCACGCTGCCCGGCATCACGACCACCTCGAACACGGTCACGTTCCACCTGACCGCGCCCGACGGCGCGTTCCTGTACAAGATCGGCGCTGCCGACCACCTGCCCGGTGCCGGCTGGCACGCCGATGAAGCCGGACGAGAACGGCGCGCTCGAAGACGCAATGCGCCAGCGGCCCGTTCAAGCTGCAGACCTACGAGCCCGGCCGTCAGATCGTCATGGTCTTCAACAAGAACTACGACCAGGCGCTCGGCGCCCGCGGCCACGTCGCGAAGATCGTCTTCTAACGATCGGCGTGCAGTCCACCCAGGCGGTGGAGCAGATCCAGGCCGGCCAGCTCGACTTCCAGACGTCGAACCTGTCCACCGCCGACATCCTGCGGATCAGCCACGACCAGGCGCTGGCCAGCCAGGTGCACACCTCGCCCCGGCCGTCGATGACCTATATCTTCCTGAACGACGAGGTCCCGCCGCTGAACAACGCCGACGTGCGCAAGGCGATCAACTACGCGGTCAACCGGACCCAGATCCTCCAGCAGTGGGGCGGTCCGCTGGCCGGCAGCGTCGACCGACAACATCATCCCGGCCGGTCAGTCGGACTACAAGCAGTTCAGCCTCTACCCCAACACGCCGAACCTGACCAAGGCCAAGAAGCTGATGGCCGGATGCGGGCGTCAAGACCCCGGTCACACTGGTGCTCCGCACCCAGAACGACACACCAGGTTTCATCAACATGGCCGAGGTCATCCAGAGCAACCTCAAGCCGATCGGCATCGACGTGAAGATCGTCGGCTCGCCGAACAGCGTGAACGGCTCCGATCATCGGCAACCCCAAGGCCCACGTGCCGATGGGCATCGAGCCGTGGTCGCTGGACTTCCCCGACGGCGAGGCGATCATGAACACCGGGCTCGACCCGGCCACAGCCGAACGGCGCGCCCAACCTGGCGCGGTCGGTCGACCCGGCCTTCGTCGGGCCGTTCAGACAAGGCCTGACGCTGCAGAGCACCGCCCGGCAGCAGGCCTACGCAGAACGCTGGACAACCAGGTCATGTCCGCAGCAGGCCCCGGTCGCGCCGCTGTTCAACCCGCGCTGGTACGACTTCGTGTCCGCGCGGCTCGGCGGCTACGTGTACAGCGAGGCGATGGACGCCATCAACTACAACACGCTCTACATCAAGGGCTGACGGCAGTGCGGCTGACAAGCGGGTGCCTGGCCGCAGGGGCAGCGGACCGGCGGCAGGTCCTGGTCAGCGGGCGGGCACGCGCGCTCGCGCCCCGCCCGATCAGGGCCGCTGCTCGAGGTCAGCGACCTGGCGGTCACCATCCCGACCGAGAGGCGGCACGATCGAGGCGGTCCGCGGCATCACGCTGGCGGTCGGCCGGGGCGAGACGCTCGGCGTGGTCGGCGAGTCGGGCTCGGGCAAGACGATGCTCGCGCTCTGTCGGTGCTCGGCCTGCTGCCGAGCGCGGCGCAGGGTCAGGGGATCGGTGCGGCTCGACCGGGACCGAGCTGCTCGGCGGCAGCGCGGCGGAGTGGCAGCGACATCCGCGGCGCGCGCGATCGCGATGGTGTTCCAGGACCCGATGACCGCGCTCAACCCGATGTACACGCGTCGGCTGGCAGGTCGCCGAGTGCGTGCTGCTGCACCGCAAGGTCAGTCCCGGCAGTGACGCGCTGGCACCGCGCGATCGAGCTGCTCGACGCGGTCGGGCTGCCCGAGCCGGCCCGGATCGCCAGGCGCTATCCGCACGAGCTGTCCGGCGGCATGCGCCAGCGGGTCGTCATCGCGATGGCGATCGCCAACGAGCCCGAGCTGCTGATCGCCGATGAGCCGACGACGGCGCTGGACGTCACCGTGCAGGCGCAGATACTCGAGCTGCTGAGCCGGGTCCGTCAGCGGACCGGCGCGGCGATGATCCTGATCAGCCATGACCTCGGGCGTGTGGCCGGGGTGGCGGACCGGGTGCTGGTCATGTACGCGGGCCAGGCCGTCGAGTCCGGGCGCGGTGGACGACGTGTTCGCCGCGCCGCGGCATGCCGTACACCGCTGGCCTGCTGGCCTCGCTGCCCGTCGCTCGAGCGAGCGCAGCGAGCGGCTGGCGGCGATCCGCGGCACGCCGCCGACCGGACTGGCGTACGGCGCCGGGCTGCGCCTTCGCGCCGCGCTGCCCGGCCGCCGCAGAGGCCGTGCGGTGCGCAGCCCGGGCTGGCGGACATCGGCGCCGGGCATCGTCGCGGCGTGCCACTTCGCCGGCCGGCAGACGGCAGGCGGCCGGTGGCCGCGACGCTGACGTGGGGCGAGCGCCGCCCGGCTGCAGCGCCGGTGCCGCCAGGCCACACTGCCCGGCCCTACGGCGCCGCCCCGCCACCCCGGCTGGTCCCGGCGGAGCGACGTCGTGCTGTCGGTCCGCGGGCCTGACCAAGCATTTCCGGGTCCGCGGCACCAGCGTTCCGGTCGGTGGCCGACGGTGCAGGCGGTCGACGGGCGTGGACCTCGAGCTGCGGGCGGGGCGCTGCCTGGCGCTGGTCGGCGAGTCCGGCTGCGGCAAGTCCACGCTGGCCCGGCTGCTGCTGCGGCTGGAGGAGCCGACCGCGGGCACGATCACGCTGAACGGCCGCGAGCTGACCGGGCTGTCCGAGGACCAGCTGCGGGCGATCCGCCGGGACATCCAGATGGTGTTCCAGGACCCGTACTCCTCGCTGAACCCGCGGCTGTCGGTCGGCGAGATCGTCGGCGAGCCGCTGACCGTGCACAAGATCGGCGACCGCGCCGAGCGCGCATCCGCGAGCTGCTGGCCAGCGTCGGACTCGACCCGGCCGCCGGGGTGCGGTTCCCCGGCGAGTTCTCCGGCGGGCAGCGGCAGCGGATCGGCATCGCCCGCGCACTGGCGCTGGAGCCGCGCACGCTCGTGCTGGACGAGCCGGTGTCGGCGCTGGACGTCAGCATCCAGGCCAGCGTCCTGAACCTGCTGCGCGACCTGCAGCGCGAGCAGAACATGGCGTACCTGTTCATCGCCCACGACCTGGCCGTGGTGCGGCAGGTCGCCGACGAGGTCGCGGTCATGTACCTCGGCCGGATCGTCGAGCAGGGCCCGGCCGACGTGATCTACGCCCGACCCGGCGCACCCGTACACCACCGCGCTGCTGTCCGCGGTGCCCGATGCCCGACCCGCCCGCCGAGCGCGGCCGGCAGCGGATCTTGCTGCGCGGCGAGGTGCCCGAGCCCGGCCAACCCGCCGTCCGGCTGCCGGTTCCGCACCCGCTGCTGGAAGGCCGACGACCGCTGCGCCGCACGAGGCCGCCGCCGCTGCACGACATTCGACGAGCAGGCACCTGGTCGCCTGCCACTACCCGGAGAACGCGCTGCCCATCGCGCCGCCCGCACCACGGAGGATCCGCGCATGACCCGCTGTTACGCCTGGCCGCTGACGGTGCGGCGCGGGCGACGAACTGCAGCTGCACGTGTCGACCGGGCACCCGCGGTTCGGGGTGCGGCTGCTGCAGGTGCGGCGCGTCGGTCGAGGAGGTGCCCGGCCCGGCCGCCGTGTGGCGACGGGCACTCGACCTGCCGCATCGGGCGGCCGGACGAGGCGTGGGGCTGGCCCCGGTACACTCGATCGCCGCTGCCCGCGGAGCTCGACCGACGGCGTCTACCTGGCGGTGCCGGTGCCCGGCCGGGCCGGACGGCACGCTGGCCTCCGAAGAGGCGCTGGCTCGGGTGGCGTCCCGGCCGCCGCGACGCGGTCGGATGCCTGCCTGTTCGTGCATGCGGCGCCGCCGCGGTGGCCGGCCGGCCAGATCCTGGTCAAGCTGCCGACCGCCACCTACGCCGCCTACAACCAGCTGGGCGGCGCGAGCACTGTACGCCGGGCGCGCACCTGGGTGCGGGACTGGGCCGCGCAGGGCTACGTGGCCAGCCTGCAGCGGCCGGGCAACGGCGGGGTCGGCGGCCGGGTGATGGAGGGCGACGCGCCGGACGCGTACGCGCGCTCCTCGCGGCGGCAGGTGTTCGCGCACTGGGACGCGCCGTTCGTGGCCTGGCTGGAAGGCCCAGGGCTACGAGCTCAGCCTACTGCACCGACTTTGACCTGCACGACGAGGCCGGGCTGCTGGACGGCGACGCGCTGCTGCTGTCCGCCGGGCACGACGAGTACTGGAGCGCGGCAGATGCGGCCGCGGCCGTGCTCTCGGTTCGTCGACCGCGGCGGCAGCGTCTGCTTCTTCGCCGGCGACGTGGCCTGCTTCGAGGTGCACGTTCGCCGCGTGCCGGGCGACCGGCTGTTCTGCGGCAAGATGGCCGGCGGGTCGCCCGAAGGCGACGGCTCAGCGCGCCGACTCGGCGCGCTGTGGCACGTGAACGGACCCGGAGGACTGGCTGACGATGTCCAGCGGCGCGTAGGGCGGCGGCTGGTGGGACGGCCGCCGGGCGATCGACGCCTACGAGCCGGTCGTGCCCGCGCCACTGGATCTTCGACGGGGTGACGTATCCCGGACGGCGGGATCAGCGGCGGCGCGGCCACCCCGGTGATCGGCTACGAGACCGACGGGGTGCGGCTGGAGCGCGCGGCGGACCCGCCCCGGCTGAGCGAGCACCGCAAGGGCGGCAGCGGCGGCCGGGTGCTGCTCGCGCTGGCCCGGCTGTCGGCAGGCTGGGTGGCCGGCCAGGACCAGGCCAACGCCGCGATGATGATCAGGACCGCGCGGTCGGGCGGCATGGTGTTCTCGGTCGGCACTACGGACTGGCCGCTGGCGCTCGGCGACCCGGCGGTCAGCCAGATCACCGCGAACGTGATCGGCCGGCTGGCCTGCCGGCCGCTGGTCATCCACGGGCCGGTCTGCGCCGAGGGCGAGTACATCGGCGAGGGCGAGATGGTCGGGGCCGGCCAGGAAGCCGGCTGGTACCTCGACGGCGGCCAGGCCGCCGCGCTCGGCCTCGGCCCGACCGCAGTGGCAGGTCACCGGCGGCGACCGTGGTCAGCGCAGGACGGCGGCCAGCTGGTCACCGGCGCCACGGACGATGATCTGTACCTGACCGTCACCGCGACCGCCCGCACCGCGGACGGGCAGGAGTGCTTCGGCAGCCGGACCGTGCGGGTCGCCGGGTCCGAGGAGTACCTGCGGCGGCGCATCGTCCGCGCGCTGAACGCGCTGGCCTACCCGGACGAGCAGGGCGGCGCGCTGGTCGACCAGGGCGCCGCCGAGGCCGACCTGGCCGACCGGGTGATCCCGATCCGGCTCGGCTGGCTGCGCGAGCACGCCGCGAAACTGAGTGGCCTGATCGACGAACTGGAGGGCCGCTGGACGGCTGACGGCCGGATGGCCGACGGCGCGCTGCAGGCTGGCGACCGATGACCGCCGGGGACGGCGACAGGCGATTCCGGCTCGGCCTGGCCGGGGCGGGCCGGATGGGCCGCACGCACCTGGCCGCGCTGGCCGGTTCCCGCCAGGTCCGGGTCACCGGCCTGGCCGAGCCGGACCCCGCCGCGCGGGCCGCCGCCGCCCGGCCGGGCCTGCCCGGGTTCGCCACGGTGGCCGAGCTGGTCGCCGCGGGGAACCTGGACGGGGTCCTGGTCGCCGCGCCGACCAGCGCGCACAGCCCGATCGTGACCGAGATCGCCGCGGCCGGCCTGCCGGTGCTGTGCGAGAAGCCCTGTGGCCTGGACACCGCCCAGGCGCAGGCCTGCGCGGCCGCCGCGGACCGGGCCGGCGTGCTGCTCCAGGTCGCCTACTGGCGCCGGTTCGTGCCCGAGCTGGCCGCGCTGCGGCAGCGGATCCGGGCCGGGGAGCTGGGCCGGGTCCTGGCCGTCAACTGCTACCAGTGGGACGAGGCCCCGCCCGGCGCGGGGTTCCGCGGCGCCAGCGGCGGCATCTTCGCCGACATGGGCGTGCACGAGTTCGACCAGGTCCGCTGGCTGACCGGGCAGGAGTTCGGCGCCCTGCGGGTCGCCGCCGCCCGCCCGAGACGACGGCGCCGCCGGCGAAGCCGGCCCGGCCGAGCACTGACCCGGACTGCGCGCAGGCCGTGGCCGGTCTTGACGGCGGCGGCACCGCGCTGATCAGCCTGGTCCGCTGGCATCCGGCGGGGGACACCTGCCGGGTCGAGGTGCTCGGCACGGCGGGCACCGCCAGCGTGCTGTTCCTGCCGCCCGGCGCCGGGGACGGCCCGTTCCGCGCGGCGCTGCGCCGTCAGGCCGAGGACTTCGCCCGCGCGGTCACGACCGGCGCTCCCGGCCAGGGCGCGTCCGCCGCCGACGCGGTCATCGCGCTGGACCTGGCGGGCCAGGCCGCTGCCCAGCTGACCGCGCCCGCGTACCGTGGCAGCTAGGCGGCTGGGCTAGCGAACCGACCGGCCGGGGTGCGGAGGCGATCACATGACCATGGCCACCGGCCGTGCTGACCAGTTCCAGGCTGACCTGCTGCGCGAGGCGCTGCGCCGGGGCCTGCCCGGCGAGGCGATCGTCACCGACCCGGACGTGCTCGCGTCGCTGTCCAGCGACGAGGCGGAGTGGGCGCCGGCCGGCGCGGCCGCCGCCGGGGTCCGCGCCCGTTCCGAGGCCGACGTCCAGCACGTGGTCAGGGCGTGTGCCGAGCTGGGCGCCGCGGTCGTGCCGCGCGGCGCGGGCACCGGCCTGTCCGGCGGGGCCAACGCCACCGACGGCTGCGTGATCCTCGACCTGACCCGGATGAACCAGGTCACCGAGATCGACACCGACAACCTGATCGCCGTGGTCCAGCCCGGCGTGGTCAACAACGACCTGAAGGCCGCGGTCGCCGAGCACGGCCTGTGGTATCCGCCCGACCCGGCCAGCGCGCCGTGGTCCACGATCGGCGGCAACGTGGCCACCAACGCGGGCGGGCTGTGCTGCCTGAAGTACGGCGTGACCCGCGACTACGTGCTCGGCCTCCGCGCCGTGGTGGGCGGCCCGGCCGGCTACGGCACCGCGGCCCGGTTCGGCGGCCGGACCACCAAGGGCGTCGCCGGGCTGGACATGGCCCGGCTGTTCACCGGCTCCGAGGGCACGCTCGGCGTGATCACCGAGATCACGCTGCGGCTGCGGCCCGCGCCCGGCGGCCACCCCGCGCACGGTCGTCGGCGCGTTCGGCGCACTGGTCGCGGCCGGGCAGGCGGTGTCGCTGATCACCCGCCGCGGCCTCGGCCCGTCCGTGCTGGAGCTGATGGACCGGACCACGCTGCAGGCGGTCGAGGACTATAAGCACCTGGGCCTGGAGGCCGAGGCCGCCGCGCTGCTGCTGGCCAGGGTCGACACCCCGGGCAGCTCGGGTGACGAGGACGCCGCCGCGGTGGCCGCCGCGATGACCGACGCGGGCGCGCTGTGGACGGCGACGTCCACCGACGACGCCGAGGCCGAGGCCCTGTTCGAGGCCCGCCGGCTGGCCTACCCGGCGCTGGAGCGGCTCGGCCCGGTGCTCACCGAGGACGTCTGCGTGCCCCGGTCCAAGGTCCCCGAGATGCTGGCCCGGATCGAGGCCATCGGCGCCCGGCACGGGCTGCAGATGGCCACGGTCGCGCACGCCGGCGACGGCAACCTGCACCCGCTGTTCATCACCCCGGCCGGCGACGACGAGGCGCGGGTCGCCGCCCAGGCCGCGTTCGAGGAGATGCTCGACGACGCGATCGCCCTGGGCGGCACGGTGACCGGCGAGCACGGCGTCGGCCTGCTCAAGCGCGCCGGCCTGCGCCGCGAGCTCGACCCCGGCTCGCTCGCGCTCCAGCACGCGATCCGCGAGGCGCTCGACCCCCGGCACGTGTTCAACCCCGGCAAGGCGCTGGCCGAGCTGTGACCAGCCGGTCGGCCAACGCGGAGCAGGCGTACCGCTGGAACGGCGAGGGCGGGCGGTACTGGATCGATCACCGGGAACGGCTGCTGGCCGGGCACCGGAACCTGCACCCGCACTTATTGCGCGGCGCCGCCCTCACCAGCACAGAACGCGTCCTCGACGTCGGCTGCGGCTGCGGCGGCACCACCCTGCTGGCCGCCCGCGCCGCGCGCCGGGTGGTGGGCCTGGACCTGTCAGGCCCGATGCTGGCCGTGGCCCGCGACCTGGCCGGTCAGGCCGACGCCGCCAACACCGCGTTCGTCCGTGGTGACGCCCAGGACAGCCCGCTCCGCCCGGCCTCCTGCGACGTGCTGATCAGCAGCTTCGGCGTGATGTTCTTCGCCGACCCGGCGGCCGCCTTCGCCAGCCTGGCCCGTGCCGTCCGCCCCGGCGGCCGGCTCGCGTTCCTGTGCTGGCAGTACGAGCTGGACAACGAGTACTTCGCGATCCCGCTCCGCGCCTTCGCCACGCTGATGCCGCTGCCCGGCCCCACTCCCGCCGGGCGGATCTTCGCCGACCCGGCCCGGCTCTCCAGCCTGCTGTCCGGCGCGGGCTGGGCCGGCGTGCGGATCGAGGCGGTCGCCGAGCCGGCCTGGCTGGGCGCCGACACCGCGGACGTGATGCGCTTCATCAAGGTCATGCCCCGCCTCCGCGCGCTGGTCGACGGCCTGGCCGACGACGCCAAAGCGGAGCGGGCCTGGGCCGCCACAGCCGAGCAGTACGCGGCCCGCCAGCAGGCCGACGGGGTGTGGGTCGAGGCCGCCGCGTTCCTGGTCACCGCCCGCCGCGGATGACGTTCAGGATGGAGTTACGGGATTTGCGGCCTCAGCCCTGGCCCAGGGCGGACCGCACCGCGGGCACGACCTCCGCGGCGAATATCCGCGACTGACGTTCCCGGTCGCCGGACGGCCAGTAGATGAACGCGTTCATCCCGGACTCGGTGTACAGGCTCGTGAGCGTGTCCACCCAGCGCTCGACCGGGCCGTTGAAGTCGTCCTTGTTCTCCGAGGTGATCAGGCCCATCACGTTGTACAGGCGGGTGATCGCGGCCGGGTCGCGGCCGGTCTCCTCGGCGCCCTCGGTGAGGATCTCGTTCAGCTCCGCCAGCAGGTCCGGCGTGATCATCGGGGAGGACACCATCCAGCCGTCGGCCTTGGCGCCGGCCAGCCGGACCGCTCTCGGCCCGCGGACGCCCAGCCAGATGCCGATGCCGTGGGCCGGCTTCGGAGCGGGCCGGACCGACGGGGCCTGGTAGTGCTGCCCGCGGAAGCCGAACGTTTCCCCGGCCCAGAAGGCCCGCAGGATGTCGATGGCCTCGCTGAGCGACTCCAGGGCGGTCCGCGGCGCCCGGTGCGGGCCGCCCATCCCGGCGATCCCCTCCCAGAACGCGCCCGCGCCCAGGCCCAGCTCGAACCGGCCGCCGGACAGGACGTCCATGGTGGCCGCCTGCTTGGCCAGCATCACCGGCGGCCGCAACGGCAGGTTGGCCACGTTGGTGACGAAATGGACGCTGGCCGTTTTCGAGGCCAGCCAGGTCAGCAGCGTGAACGTGTCCAGGAACCCGTCGTTGTACGGGTGATCCTGCATGCCCACCAGCTCCAGCCCGTGGCTGTCGGCAATGGCGGTGATCCGCTCGGCGATGGCGACCCCGCCGGTGTTGGGGTCAGCATTGAGCCCGAACCTGACGCGCTGGGTCATGGCACTCGCTCCTCGGCTTCCGTAACCCTTCCTGGAAATCACTGATATCGGCGGGAACCCTAGCCGTCGGCGACCCGCGCCAGCACGCGCGCGAGCACTTCCTGCTCGGCGGGGCTGATCCGGCCGAGCAGGGCCTCGTTGATCACGCTGGCGTGCACGCCGGCGGCGGTGGCCAGGACGTCGCGGCCGGCCGGGGTGAGCGTGACGAGGACGCAGCGGGCGTCGGCCGGGCTGCCGGACCGGGTCAGGAAGCCGCGGCCGGCCAGGCGGGCGACGGCCCGGCTCAGCGCCGGCTGGCTGAGCCTGATGGGGCCGGTGAGGTCGCCGATGCGCTGGCCGGCGCCGTGCCGGCGTCGAGGCGGAGCAGGATCTCGAAGTCGGTGATGGTCAGCCCGCATCGCGCTGCAGGGCGGCGGTGAGCTGGCTGGCCACCCGGGCGTGCGCCGCGGTCAGCGCCGCCCACGCGCGGGCGCAGGCGTGCTCGCTGACTGCCGGCGCCGGGCGGCGGTGGCGCGGTCACCGGTACGGCCAGCTGGTCCAGGTCCGCAGCGTGCCGCCGATGGACTCTTCCTCGTACGCCAGGTGCGCGAGCAGATCGGTGCTCAGCTGGCCGAGCGCGGCGACCAGGCGCTCGCGGGGGCCGGGCCGTCCTGCTCGCCGAGCTCGCGGGCGGCCGCCTCGACGTCGTCGAGCAGGGTGGAGACGTGCTCGTGATCGGCTTGCAGCTTGTCCACGACGGGGGTCAGCGCCGGGTTGGAGCGGCGCAGCTCGGGAAACAGCAGCACGGACTCGGCGTGGTGATGGGCGTGCACGAAGCGGCAGTAGTGCAGGCAGTTGATGCGCAGCTGCCAGAGCGGGCTGGCCGCGGCCAGGGTCCGCAGCCGGGCCTGGATCGCGCTGGCCGGCTCGCCGTTGGCGGCGTCCGGCGGCCATCTCCCTGACGATCTCCAGGTCGCTGCGGATCATGCTGTGGATCCACTGCAGCTCGGCGAACATCGCCTCACCCTGCGGCGTGACCGGCCCCAGCTCGGCCGCATCGCTCAAGGGATCCTCCGGGCTGATAGATGCATGCGCATATATCTACTATAGCGCCGGTGAGTTGCGGCGACGGGCCGGGTCGGTAAGGACGACCGCGAGACCGGCTGGGAGGAAGCCCCGATGCGCGACCTGATCGTCACCGAGAACATCTCCGTGGACGGCGTCATCGACCTGAGCCAGGGCTGGTTCGATCCGCAGACGCAGGGCGACAGCGAACCAGAGTGACCTGATGGCGGTGCTGACCGAGCAGGGGCGAGGCCGCGGACGCGTTCCTGACCGGGCGGGTGACGTTCGAGCAGCTGCGCGGCTACTGGCAGCACCTGACCGATGATCAGACCGGGATCAGCGGACTACCTGAACCGGGTGCACAAGTACGTGGTCTCGGCCACGCTCGCCGAGCCGGGCTGGGAGCCGACGACGGTCCTGCGCGGCCCGCTGCGCGAGGAGATCACCGCGCTGAAGTCGGCGCCGGGCCGGGACATCGTGGTGACCGGCAGCATCACGCTGGTCCATGCGCTGATCGCGGCCGGTCTGGTGGACGAGTACCGGCTGTTCGTCTACCCCGTGGTGGCCGGCCAGGGCGCGCGGCTGTTCGGCGGCGACGGCGCGGGTGGGCTGGCCGGGCTGCGGCTGGCCGAGGCGCGGCCGTTCCGGTCCGGCGTGGTCCTGCTCCGCTACCGGTCCTAGCTCGCGGCCCTCCGCGAGCAGCTAGCACAGCTCCGGGCGCAGCAGGCGGGCGTGCAGCTCTCGCGTTTGCGGGCTGGGCGCGACGCCGAGCTCGTCGCCGAGCAGGCGGACCAGCTGGTCGTAGACCATCAGCGCCTCGGCGGTGTTGCCGCCCGCGGCCAGGGCCTGCATCAGCACGCGGTAGCCGCTCTCCCGGAACGGGGCGCGTTCGACCAGTTCGCGGGCGCTGCGCTCGGCCGTGGCGAGCTCGGTGCCGGCCAGGTTCAGCGCGGAGAGGGCGTACGTCTCGAGGGCGCGGACCTGGAGGCTGTCCAGTTCGCGGCGGACCGCGCCGATCCAGGGAAGGTCGTCGCCGGGCAGGAAGCCGCGGCGGGCGGCGAACAGCGTGATCTGCGCGGCGCCCCAGGCCCGGCCCCAGTCCTGCTGGGCGACCGCGGACTCGGAGCGGTGGATGGCCTCCCTGGCCGCCTCGATGTCGACCCAGGCGCCCGGTGGCAGGACGAGGCGCAGGCCGGCCAGGCCGACCGGGGCGAGCGCCGTGCGCAGCCGGGACAGCAGTGCGCTGACCGCGGGCTCGGGCGAGGCGGGCGGGTGGTCGCCCCACAGGGCGTCGTGCAGGTCAGCGCGGCTGATCGCGTCCATCCGGCGCAGCACGAGAAAGGCGAACATCCGGCGGCCCTGCGGCCCGGGCAGCCGGGTTTCCCGCCGGGTGCCGTCAATTTCGGCGCACACGCGGCCGCAGAGCTGGATCCTGACGCGGGGGTCCGCCAAAGTTTCTCCAAGCTCACGCCAGCAGGGTAATGACTTACTGATTGTGCAGCCGGAGGGGGCCGCGATGGCCAAGGCGATCAACTGCGAATGCGGGTTCGTGGCCAGAGGTGCTACCGACGACGAAGTGGTCGAGGTGATCCGCGGGCATATGGCCACGGATCATCCCGCTCTGCTCGCCTCGGTCGACCGCGCGGATCTCTACGGCTGGATCGAGGAGATCTAGCCAGAGGGAGATGGTCCCGGTGACCACAGCGCAGTCAGGACAAGCACGGGCAGGACAAGCACGGGCAGGACAAGCACGGGCAGGACAAGCACGGGCCCTGCGCCAGTTCGACGGCGCGGACGGCTGGACCGGTCCGTGCCGCCTGCTCGTCGGGGCGGGCACCCGGTGACCGCGGCGAACGCGGTCGTGGCCGCGGTGCAGGCCACGCCGGTGTTCCTGGACCGGGACGCCACCGTGGACCGGGCCTGCGAGCTGACCGCGACGGCTGCCGCGGCCGGTGCGTCGCTGGTCGTGTTCCCCGAGGCGTTCGTGCCCGGGTACCCGGACTGGGTGTGGCGCACGCCCGCCTGGTCCGACGGCAAGCTCACCGGACGGCTGCTGGCCAACGCGGTCGAGGTGCCGTCACCTTCGGTGGACCGGCTGGGGGCGGCGGCCGCCGAGGCGGGCGTGTACCTGGCGATCGGCGTCAACGAGGCGGACGGCGGCACGCTCTACAACACGCTGCTGTACTTCGCCCCGGACGGGACGCTGGCCGGGCGGCACCGCAAGCTCATGCCGACCGGCGGCGAGCGGACGATCTGGGGCGCGGGCGACGGCTCCGGCCTGGTCGCGGTCCCGACGCCATTCGGCACGGTCAGCGGCCTGATCTGCTGGGAGAACTACATGCCGCTGGCCCGGGCCGCGGTCTACGCCCTGGGCACGGACGTGTACCTGGCGCCGACCTGGGACAACAGCGACACGTGGGTGGCCACGCTGCAGCACATCGCCAAGGAGGGCCGGGTCTACGTGGTCGGCGTGGCCCCGCTGCTGCACGGCGGCCATGTCCCGGCGGACCTGCGCGGTGACCTGTACCAGGACGACGGCGACTGGATGAGCCGCGGCCACACAACGATCGTCGAGCCCGGCGGCCGGATCCTGGCCGGCCCGGTCACCGAGCGGGAGGAAATCCTCTACGCGGAAATCGATCCCGCCGTCATCGCCGCCAACCGCCGCCAGTTCGACCCGGTCGGCCACTACTCCCGGCCCGACGTCTTCCGCCTGGAGGTGGACACCACCGCCCGCCGCCCGGTGACCTTCCGGTCAGCCTGACCGCAGGGACGCGGCGGCCACGTCCCGGCTCCGTCGTGACGCGGGGCTCGCACCAGCGAGCCGTATCCCTAAATCCGTGATCAGCAGGCCGGCCGTGGCCAGCCTCTGCGTTACCTGGTCTGCCGCCGGAGGGTCGCCGACGCGGCCAGCACCGAGGCGGCGGCGAACCCGGCCAGCACGGCCAGGTCCCGGGCGAACTCCGCGCCGACCGCCGGATTCGCAGCTACGGACTGCAGCGCCTCGACCGCGTACGAGACCGGCATCACGTTGGCGATCCATTGCAGCACGGTGGCCATCTCATCGCGCGGCTGGAACAGCCCGCACAGCAGCAGCTGGGGGAGGACGACGACCGGCATCAGCTGGATGGCCTGGAACTCCGTCTTGGCGAACGCGCTGGCCAGCAGGCCGAGGCCGACGCCGAGCAGGGCGTCGAGCAGGGTGACCGCGAGCAGCCAGGCGATCGGCCCGGCCACGGTCAGGCCCAGCCACAGCGACACCCCGCTGGTCACCGCCACCTGGACCAGCGCCACCAGGCCGAACGCCGTCCCGTAGCCGGTCAGCAGGCCCAGCTTCGGCAGCGGCATGGTCATCAGCCGCTCCAGCGTGCCGGACGTGCGCTCGCGCAGCGTGGCGATCGAGGTGATCAGGAACATCAGCAGGAACGGGAAGATGCCGAGCAGCGCCGGGGCGATCCGGGAGAACTCGGCCGCCGAGTCGAACACGTACCGCAGCAGCACCATCAGCAGCGTCGGCACCGCGACCAGCAGCACCACCGTGCGCGGGTCGTGCCTGAGCTGGCGGAGCACCCGCCCCGTGGTGGCGATCACGCCCGGCTCCCGGCAGGCTCGGGGGCCGCGGGGCCGCCGCCCGCGACCAGCCTGAGGAAGGCCTGGTCCAGGTCGGTGGCGCCGGTCCGCTCCCGCAGCCCGGCCGGCGTGTCATGCGCCAGCAGCGACCCGTCGCGCATCAGCAGCACCTTGTCGCACCGCGCCGCCTCCTCCATCACGTGGCTGGACACCAGCAGCGTGATCCCGTTGTCCCGGAGCCGGCCGAACATGGCCCACAGGTCCTCGCGGAGCACCGGATCGAGCCCGACGGTGGGCTCGTCGAGGAGCAGCAGCCGCGGCGTGCCCAGCAGCGCAACGGCCAGGCTGACCCGGGAGCGCTGCCCGCCGGACAGCCGCCCGGCCAGCGCGCCGCGCCATGTGCCCAGGTCCACTTCCGTGATCACGCGGTCCACGTCCCCGCGCGGGGCACGCAGGATCGCGGCGAAGTAGCGGATGTTCTCCTCGACGGTGAGATCGAGGTAGATCGCGCCGGACTGGGCCGCGTAGGCGACCTCACGGCGCAGCTCCGGGTGGCCGGCCGGGCGGCCGAGCACGGTCAGCTCGCCGTCGGCCGCCTGCGCCCCGGCGATCGCCCGGATCAGCGTGGTCTTGCCGCATCCCGACGGCCCGACCAGCCCGGTGGCCTGCCCCGTCTCGATGCCGAAGTCCAGTCCGTGCAGGATCTCGTTGCGCGCTCGTACGACTCGCAGCGAGCGGGCCGACACGGCATAATTAGCCATGCGTTTAATTTAACGCAGCCGGGTAAGGCTAGGCAATGCCACCAGGCGGATCAGCAAGGGAGGCGGGTGCGCATGTCCCCGGCAGGGCGCCGGCCAGGACCGTCAAGCACGGCGGACGACGTGCTCGCCGCCGCGCGCGAGCTGTTCGCCGAGCGCGGCTACCAGGCGACCACCGTCCGCGCGATCGCGGCGGCCGCCGGGGTCACCCCGGCCATGATCCATCACTTCTTCGGCAGCAAGGAGAAGGTGTTCCTGGCCGCCGCCCGGATCCCCATCGACCCGGACACGGTCCTGGCGATCCTGCTGGCCGGCCCGCGGGAGCAGTTCCCCGAGCGGCTGGTCACCGCCTTCGGCGCGGCCTGGCGGGACGAGCGGACCGGCCCGGCCCTGCAGTCCGTGCTCCGCGCCGCCGTGGCCCGGCCCCAGGAGGCTCTTACGGTCCGGGTCTTCGCGGAGCAGTTCATGCTGCCGCGGGTGTCGGCCTACCTTGGCCTTCCCCCGACCCAGGTGGCCGCCGCGGTTGCCATGCTGCTCGGCCGCGCCGTCGCCGCCGTACTGCTCGGCATCGAGCCGCTCGCCTCCGCGTCCGATGAGGAGCTGGCGGCCTACTACGTCCCGGCCCTCCGGGCCGCCCTCGGCCTGTAGGCCGCAGGACTGCGGCTGCTACCGGCTGAGGTGGCTGTACTGCCCGGACTTGATGCCGGACAGCAGGGAGCGCCACTGCGCAGGAGGTGCAGGAGAGCGTTCCGCCCGCGGGCCGCTTCGAGTCCCGCACCAGCACGACACCGTCGGTGCTATGCGAGCGCGACCTCGACACATTCACCGGACGCGCAATAGCTCGCCTTGCACCACTTTGGCGGATTCTGTCTCCTCGGCGCCAGGCAGCGGCATGGCCGGTCACTCTTTCACGGGAACGGCGGAAACAGCGGACTGAACGCCTCAACGGAGGGTAGGTTAGCGCGACTGCGTTCCGTAGCGAGTACGCTATCCCCAAAATGATCTCTCGTGTCTCGGCAGGACCTGCGGCGAGGTCCAGTTAGCGCCCGGAATGTCGTGCTGTAGACCTCCACCTCGGCAGGATCCTCCAGGTAGAGATCGCCGGTCAGGCCCTCGACGAACACCGATGTCGCTGACGTTGGGTGAGGCAAATCTGAGAAGGATGAACTTGTTGTTGCGGGCCGGCAGCGCGCCTGCGGAGTACGGGATGACACGCAGGGTGATGGCGGGCTCGTCGGACGAGCGTCAGCAGGTGCTCGAGCTGCGCCCGCATGATGGCCGGGCTGCCGACCACTCGGTGCAGCACCGACTCGTCGATGACGGCCTCGAAGCGCGGGGCTCCCGGGGCGAGCCAGGATCCGTTCCTGCCGGTCCAGCCGTCCCTGCACGCGTTCGTTCGACGATTTCGGGCACCCACCTCGGAACCAGCTGGCCTCGAGCACAGCCCGGGCGTACTCGGAGGTCTGCAGCAGCCCCGGCATGACGCTCAGGCCGTAGTCACTGATGGAAACGGCTTCGGCCTCAAGGCCCACGTAGGTGGAGTACGGCAGGCGCGTGGCTCTGCCACCAGGCTCGCTGTTTCCCCTCGCTCGCCAGGTCGATGAGGTGCTGTCGCTGCTCGCCTTCGACGCCGTAGAGGTCGCAGAGGTCGCGGATGTCCCGCTGGCTGACGCCGCGCTGGCCGGTTTCCTGGCGGCTGATCTTGGAGGGACTGACCAGGAGGCGCTCGGCGACTGCCTCGGCGGTCCAGCCCTCTCTCAGTTCTGAGGGCCCGCAGGAGGGCGCCGAGCTCGCGGCGGCGGACCGTTGGGCTTCGATTAGCAGGCACTTCAGTCACACCTCTTCCCTGGGGCATCAGGTGCAACGACCGCACCAGGATCTGGCGGCTGAGCAGGGCGTAGCTAGAAATGGCACTTGCAAATGGCACGTGCCAAAGTCACCATTGAAGCAGACGCAAGCACTGTCCTCAAGGCCTAACGCGGGGTAACGGCCAGCAGGTGGCAGCAGAGCCACCGCAGGGAACGTCAGGTTGGGGTCTGACGGGAGAGGAGGCGCTTGTGGCCCATCCAGCCACCCCGCTCGAGCTGAGCCGGACTCAGCGACCGCACCGCACAGGGTCCGGCCACTGACTGGCCGGAACACACAGCACGGCCGATGTTCGCCGCATCGGCCGTGCCAGTCGCACCGGAAACCCAGCCCATAGCAAGGAGGGTCAGCGCTGAGGATCATGCTACCGACCTGGTGACGGAAAGCAACAGTCCGCTATCTGGCTCGGCAGCCGCTCTCAGCGTGCCCTCCGGGATGACGACACCCAGGGAGGAGGGCTCAATGATCGTCACTCAGGAAGCTGCGCAGGGCGCCGAGACTGTCCGGCTCGTCGTGATCATGGTCGGCGTGACCGCCGCGTTCTTCTGGCGCGCGCTCATCCGGCTAGCGCTGGTGATCCTCGTGGTCATCTTGGTGACCACGGTCGTCGCGGGCGCGTTCGCGCTCACCCACCCGAACATTCTGTAGACGAGGGAACCTGCCGGTCGGCTGTCTCATCAGCGCCGAGAGCGCCGGCCGGCAGTGCACAAGGCAACACGGCGCTGCGCGCCGCCCGGCCGCCTAGGGGAGTACCGCGCTCGAAGCCGGCCGAAGAGAGCCTCGGTCTCACCGGGGCTCGATCCATCTATCCTTTTCTATTTAATGAAGCTTTCTTGTACTCCAGTTGAGCTTGAGGGGATGTAGCCGCCAGTTCTGATGTCATCCACCCGGTTCCGCCCGTCCTGCCCGGTTTCGTGGCCGCCTGCAGGATCGCACGGGCCATTTTTAGATAATCTACCCAACGGAATTTCATGTACGGGCTACCGTATAGTGCATACCGCGAGGCGCTGAGAGTCCCGGTAGCGTCTGGTAATGATCATCGGCCGGTGACTGGGCCCGCCCAGTCATGATCGATTGGTTACTCAAAATGAGCGCCACGCTGCTGAGCACGGCGGCCGCCTGCGGACCCGGGATCGACCGCCGGGGGAGATTCGGGCTGATGGCGCACACCTCGCTGCTGGGCAGCCTCACGATTCCCGGCCGGCCCGAGGCGGTGAGCGGCGTCCGGGCCTTCACCGCCGGCCTGCTCGGCCGCGACTGCCCCACCACCTCCACCGCCGTCCTGCTGGTCAGCGAGTTAGTCACGAACTCCATCCAGCACAGCCGGTCACGGTGCAGCGGCGGGATCGTCGCGGTCACCCTGATGGCGCTGGCCGACGGCATCCGCGCCGAAGTCCACGACGAGGGCAGCGTTACCGTGCCGACCCTGCACCGCGAGCCGCCGCCCGCGCCCGACCTCCAGGAAGGCGGCCGTGGCCTGCGCCTCGTCAACGCCCTCGCGGCCCGCTGGGGCTACTGCCGGGACGCGGCCAGCGCAGTAACCTGGTTCGAGCTGTCCGAAGCCGCTCCGGAACCGTAGGCCAGCAAACAGCGCCGAGCCCGGCGAGCAGGCACACATTCACCAGCCACTTCAGCGCAGTTGCTGCCGCGCCCTGTGACTAACTGCTCTTGTGCCATACCGCAGTAGATAGATCCATTGCTGAATCTAGAAAATCTACTCTATGAGTTCTGCGCTATCGGCAGATGATTCATGTTATCTACCACATTGCACGTAGTTGTGTTGATGCTGGAATCCGTATCATCTCAGGTCACCAAACGAATTTATGGCCAATAATGGTGACCCGCCCGTTTCACCAGGCCTGACGGTCAGCCCGGCAGCGCCCGGTAGCCCTGCTGGAACTGGCCGTCGGGAACCGGCCAGCGCTCCCCGCCGGGCGATTCCACGATCCAGTCCCCGGCGCCGGCCGTCGACGGGCCCTCCAGGGTCCGCACCACCGTGGTCTCGGTCACCTGCCAGGCCAGGAACACGCCCTTGCGATCCCACTCCTCGCCGCCCCGGTGCAGGTGGCTGGCGCGGAACTGCGGATCGCCGACGGTCCGCTCGCCGCCTTTGGGATCCACCACCCGCCAGTCGCCGGCCTCGCCCTGCAGCACGTCGCCGTTCCGCCGGAGCCAGGTGCGCTGCGCGGTCAGCCGCCGGGCGCGCACCGCGCCGATCCGCCGGAACCGCGCCGCCCGGTCCGGGCCGCCCGCGGGCACCACCGGCACGAACCCGGCGTCCTCCAGCTGGGCGATCTGGGACCGTGTGTAGTCCGCGTGCGAGACCCGCTGCTCGTCGGTCAGCTCATCCCAGGGCCGGAAGATCGGGTTCACCGCCGCCCCGCCCGCCCCCGGCGGCTGCCGGCCCAGCGTCCGCCGCCTCAGATACCACCGGGTGTGATCGGCCTGGGCGATCGTCAGCAGCTCACCGTCCGCCAGCTCGATGAAACTCCCCGGCACGACCGACCGGGCCGGTATCCACTCCCGCCCCAGCGCGGCCACGCTCACCAGGATCGTGCGCAGCTGCAGGATGTTGTCCTGCCGGATGAACTCGTCCAGCTCCGCCCACGGCAGCCGGTTGGCCGCCCGCGGATCGTCCGGCGGCACCGGATGGCTCAGCCGGTAGCACTCGTGCCGGTGCCGGGCGATCCTCGTCCAGGTGTCCTCCGGCGGCTCGCCGTCCACCAGGATCCCGCGCTCGAACGGCCGCAGCTGGTCGAAGATCGGCGCGCCGATCCCTGACCCGTCCGCGGACAGCATGTACAGCGGGTTGTCCGGGTGCATCCGGGCGACCCGGCCCGCCTCGTGCATGCCCCCGCCGGTCACCACGGTCGCCACGACCGTCGCCGTGCGCGCGGCGTCCTCCGGCGGCATCCCGTCCAGAACAGCGAGCAGCTCGTCCGGCCACGGCGCCGTACGTACGTCCACCGCGGGCAGCGCCTCGGGCACTGACAGCCACGGCGACGTGGCCAGGTACTCCCGCCGCAGGTCCTCGGCCCGCGCGTCGATCAGCAGCACCCGCCGCACCGGCGCTGGCACCGCCGTCAGCCCCGCGCCCCGCCAGCCCGGCCGCCCCGCCAGCCCCGCCGGCCCCACCAGCGCCGCTGGCCACGGCCGCACCCGCCGCCGCGGCCGCCCCCAGCCCGTGCCACTCCCAGCCACGGTGCGCCAGCTCCAGCAGGATCGCCAGCGCCAGAGTGCTGTCCCCGCACAGAAGCAACTGCTCCGCGCCGATCCGGTACAAGTCAGCGACCAGAGCCCGCGCCGTCGCCTCAGCGGGACTCAGCGCGTCCTCGAACCACCGGCTGGCCGACCCGCCGTGCCGCCCGCGCCAGTGATCGGCGTGCCGCGGGTCGTCGATCCTGGCCACCAGATGCGGCTGGCGCTCCGGGTCCGCCGCGTACCGGTCAAGAATGGGCCGCGCCGCTGCCAGCACCGCCTCGTTAGCGGCCGCCACGCCGCTCATTGCGTACAGCATCCGGAGTGCGCAACCACGCCACCCGGCGATCACCGGCTTCAGGACCCGCGCCGACGTGGGGTCGGCAATCATGATCCTGGCGCCGGTTGCCCTGGCCTCCGGGAGCAGCGGGTGGCCGGGGTCCGGTTCGATCACCACCACCCGGCCCGGCCGTCCCTCCCCGGTCAGCCGCCGCAGGAGCGGGAACGTGATGGCGTCCAGGCCGGTCAGCACCACGGCGTCGCGGACCATCCGGGCCCGCAGCCGCCCGACCGGCTGCCGCCACAGCACGGCCGCCGCGGCGGTCGCGCCAACCAGGGTGGCGCCGACGCAGACGGCCCGGCCGAGCTGCAGGGCCGGCGGGATCGTGCCCGGGCAGCCGGTGTGCAGCCCGGCTCCGTAGACCGGCTCGAGCTGGCCGGTGTACAGGCTGAGCACCCAGGCCACAACCGCGCCGGCGCTCTGCCCGCCCCGGCACGGCGCCAGCGCCGCGGTGGCCAGCACCCCGCCGATGATCACCATGGTCACGACCAGGGTCAGCCCGACGATGTGCGCGGACAGCCGCCGCGGCCAGCTGTACAGCAGGCCGGCGGCGAGCCACAGGCCCGACGCGGACAGCGCCACCACGCTGCGGTCGGGCCGCAGCCAGGCGTGCGTCCAGGCGCCGTCGGCGTAGAACTGCGCCGGGTGGTGCGCGGCCACCCAGGCGCCCCAGCACAGCAGGCCGGTCAGGAACACGGCCGCCGCCGCGGGCGCGATCCACGCGGACCGGCGCGCCGCCCGCTGCCAGCCCGCCGCCTGCCCGGCCGGCCGGTTTGCCGTCAAGCCCATCCGCACCACGTATTGGCCGCCCGTATCAGAACCTGCCGGCACTAACCGCAACCGCTACAAACTGACAGTGACACAGCGCCCGGCCGGTGACCAGCCCGCCTCGCCGGGCCACCCAGCATGCCAGCCGCGCGCGCGTTCAGCCATGCCTGGCCGTGACGTGCGGCTGGCCGGACGGCGCCTACCAGTCCTGGGTGGCCACGACCGTGGTCCGCCTGCTGAATCTCCAGGGGGAGTGATCGTGCCTGAGCGCTGACCTGTCTGGCCCGGGCCGCGGAGGCGAAGTCGCAGGTCATCACGGCTTAGCGCGGGCCAGGACCGGCGTGAGCTACCATGCACGAGGTTCCCCGGCCGGTGTAGCTCAGTTGGCAGAGCAGCCGTCTTGTAAACGGCAGGTCAGCGGTTCGATCCCGCTCACCGGCTCTTACCTCCCGGACGTCTGGATGCCTCTCACCTGCGCAGACGCGCAAGCGAGAGGGCACGGGCATGTCAGCAGCAGAACGTCCGGATGCGAAGATCCCCACAAGAAACCCACAACGAGGGCCTGGAGGGCTGGGGGCGGCCTGCAGTCCCCGGCCGATGCCCGCGCGGTCCTGGCGGCCTGCTGGGAGGCGACGGGAACCCTCAGCGGCCTGCTGCTGCCCGAGCTCGCCCGTGCGCTGCGGGACATGGAGGACGGCCATACCGCGCTTGCCGTGCAGTTCGCCTACCGCGAGCTGGCGAGGATCAGCAAGAGGCTGCGGTCAGCTGGGGAGCACCTGGGGCGGGAGGGAATCAGCCCGCTGGCCGGGCCGGTCCCGGGCCGCGGCGCCCTGGGCCTGGGGGCTCCGGCTCGTGACCGGCCATGGCCGGGGCTGGCAGATCTAGGCCCCGCAGTCCCGACCGGGCCCGGGTCGGCCGGCTGGGCGCTATGCCGCGCGCTCGGCTGCCGTTTCGAACGGCAGCCGAGCGCGTCATGCCTGCGAACCTCGCGGGCCCGCAGATGCGGGCCCGCCGGGCTCAGTTCCCAGTCGCTGCGAACCAGGCGCCGCCGGGCGAGGTCACGAACACGACAGGAGCTATGCACGGATGCGGAAGGCTCACCGTGGTGTTGATGTCGGCTTTCCCCTCGGTGCTGGCCGGGAACTGGCCAGTGGTGACGTTAGTGACGGTGGCCGTCCCATCGGCACCGATGGTCTGGCAGCTGACGATGGCCCGGAAGGCGGGGACCGGGTTGGTGCCCTGCTGCGCAGGCGGGACCGGGGCCCGATCGGCGAGGACGAGACCCCGCACGTGCACGCGCAGATGACCATCGCTCTTCAGCGAGCCGTTCCCGGCTGTGATCATCCACGGCAGCCCGCCGCCGGGCACCGCGCGGATGGGGCTGGCGGTGCCAACGTAAGGCCCGGTTACCGGCGTCATAGTGTCGAACTTCATGATCGTTCCGGGATCGGCGCTGGCTGAGCCGGTACTGCCCAGCATGGCCAATATGCCGACGAGGGCCGCGCCCATCGCCGCCGAGAACCACCTGACCTTGGTCATCTTGCCTCCTGCCCCGAACCTGGCTGCGCTCGTCAGGCGTGGCCGATCCACGCCACCCCATATATACGTAAGGAGGCGCGGATCGGTTCACGGCGTTTGCGGGCTGCGCGGTCTGCCGGTTACTCGCGGCGGTGTCCTGATCATGAGCCTGGTCAACGCCTGGTCCTCGCTGGACACCGCCCTGTCATCGGCGGTCGGGGGTGTGCTGGTCTGCCTGGTGCTTGTGCGGTGCCTCACCCGCTTCGGATCGTGTCTACGGGTGACGGGCCGGTCAACCCGGCATGATCCTTTACCAGGCCCCTCCACACGGGCAAGTTCGGCCCGCGCGGAGCCTCTACCAGCGCAAAGCATCATGCCGCCGCTGCGCGGTCCGGTTGACAGTCCCGCCACCCTCCGGGGTCTTGGCAGCTGTCGGGTGAAGCACTTATCCGGCTCACCTCTGCCAGGCCAGGAGGAAGAGATGACCGTCAAGCTGGATCACCGGGGATGGACCGCAGCCCAGCACCTCGCACCGTGTGTCATCTGCCACCAGCCCGCGATCCTCCGGTCACCTCGGGACAAGCTGTGCCACTGGACTTGGGTGGCCTCTTGCGCTGGGCCGATGCGAACGCCTCGCCCAGGGCGGAGGTCAAAGCGCTCATACGGTACGTACCGCCTGCGAGGACGGCAAAGCAGAGTGGGCCACAGCGTGGCCAGCGTCGGCATCTGTCGGCCACCGATGATTCGTGGCCGATGCGGGCGTCTGTATATCAAAAGAGGTCACCACCAAGGGAGATACACAGATGAGCAACAGCGCGCCGGTTGAGGAGCTGATGGAGCGCTACCGGGCGGCGGTATACGCCAAGGACGTCTCGACAAGCGGTTGCAGACCACAAGCGGAAGGAGCCCTGTGCTGAGGCAGGTCGCGGAGGGTGTGCTGATCCACCAGAGCGAGTTCTGCCAGAGCAACGCCGTTGTCGTGCACGGCCGGGCTGGCGTATTGCTCATCGACCCCGGGATATACGGCGCCGAAATGGCCTGCCTCGCGAACGACCTGTCCGAATCGGGCCAGACCGTTGTGGCGGGCTTCTCGACGCATGATCATTGGGATCACGTGCTCTGGCACGCCAGGTTCAGCGCGGCGCCCCGTTACGGCACGGCCCGCTGCGCGGCTACTGTCCGAGATGAGTTGTCGGACGCGGGTTGGAAGGCTCGCATCGCCGAGTGGATACCGCCGGACATCGCCGAGCAGATATCGTGGGATCTGTTTGGCCTCATTACCGGCCTGCCCGCCCAAACTGCGCGGATTCCCTGGGATGGGCCGCAAGTCCGGATTGTCGAGCATCAGGCGCATGCCCCGGGCCATGCGGCGCTGCTGATCGAGGAACGCGGGGTTCTCGTCGCCGGCGACATGCTTTCTGATGTCCTGATTCCGATGCTCGACCTGGACGACACCGCGGACCCGATTGAGGACTACCTCGCCGCGCTGCGGCTGCTCGAGGGCGCGGCGGATGACGTCGATGTCCTCGTCCCCGGTCACGGGTCCATCGGCGGAGCTGATCAGGTACGCGCACGGATCGAACAGGATCGCGCGTACGTGCATGCCCTGCGTGACGCCCGTGTTCCCAGCGACCTGCGGGTCGGCCCATCGGCCAAGGACGGCTGGGACTGGGTGGCCCACGTCCACGAAGGGCAACTACAGCAACTCGCCCGAACACGAGAGCGCGACGAGACGCCCGGTTAGAGATCCGCGACACAAGACGACCTGCCAGATTCTTCTTGACCCAAGGCACAAAGGCGGCCTCCGGAGCCGTGCGCGTGCCGATACGTGCCCGATCGACGGGCGAACCAGGGGCAACCACGGTCACTCGCGGGCACTAGCCAGCGCTGATCACCTGGGCTGATGCAGGTCATAGCCTGTGTAGTCTCAGCCTTCCAAGCTGGTGATCAAGCTTTCGTGCACCCCGCGTGCACCAGCCAACGGCGAATGACGGTCACAGACGGGGATCAGGGGTAAATGTAAGATCTCGGCTGCTGACGACCACTGGTGGCTTTAGCGCAGGTCAGCAGGCTAGTGCGAGCGTTGCAATGTTGTGGTCAGGGGCGGGGTCGAACCGCCGACCTTCCGCTTTTCAGGCGGACGCTCATACCAACTGAGCTACCTGACCGGGCCGGGCCGTCAGCACCTGGGCCGCAGGCCCTGGCATCGACCCGAGCGGTCCTGACGGGATTTGAACCCGCGACCTCCACCTTGACAGGGTGGCGAGCACTCCGAGCTGCTCTACAGGACCATCGACTGCCGGCTTACACCAGCAGTGTCGCACCACAGTGCCCCCAACGGGATTCGAACCCGTGCCGCCGCCTTGAAAGGGCGGTGTCCTAGGCCGCTAGACGATGGGGGCTCGACAGCTACCGCCGCCGTGCCCGTGGCGTCCGCCGTCGGGGGACGCGCCCCAGCATAGGGGACAACCGGCCGGGTCAGCAAAGCGCGCGGCGGCGACCGCATGCCGCGCCTGCTCAGCCCCGTGGCGCCCCGCCGTGCCGGGCCTACCGGTTCTGGTGCTTGCTGACGAACTGCTCCACGATCGAGCTCTTCTCGCCCTCCTCGGGGACGACGGCCCAGGCGACCACGTACACGAGCGCGCCCATGAACCCGAGAAACGTGGCGACGACGAAGGCCAGCCGCACGATGTTGACGTCAACGCCGAAGTAGTCGCTGAATCCGGCGCACACGCCTGCCACCATCCGGCCATTCCGCTTGCGCTCTAGCGTCTTGGTTCCGGTGTCGTTCATATGTCCATCATGCCCTGAGTGCCCGGGGCGAAGCTGGATACACCGGCATGCTCTGCTAGCTCGCTACAGCTATCTGCTAGCGGCTGGCGAGGCCCGCCTCGTGCGCGATCAGGCCGGCCTGGGTGCGGTTCGCGCAGCCCAGCTTGTCGAGCAGATTCGACACGTACCCCTTGATTGTGGCCTCGGACAGGTAGAGCCGCCCGGCGATATCGGCGTTGGACAGGCCCTCGCCGAGGCAGGCCAGCACCTCGGTCTCCCGCGTGGTGAGCGGGGCGACGAGCCTGCGCGCCCGGTCACGCTCGGACTGGGTGTCGCTGGAGGCGGCGATCAGCCGCCGGGCCGCGGTCGGCGACAGCACGGTGTGGCCCTCGGCGGCTACCTGCAC
Organism: uncultured Actinomycetes bacterium; assembly: GCA_963770375.1. Classification (GTDB taxonomy): domain Bacteria; phylum Actinomycetota; class Actinomycetes; order Streptosporangiales; family Streptosporangiaceae; genus DASVBE01. The sequence goes on from CAVYPM010000025.1 coordinate 221,915, forward strand.
GAGCCCGATCAGGTCCTCCGGCGGGGTGGACTTGACCAGGAACCCGGCGGCGCCGGCCCGGAGCGCGCGCAGCACGTACTGGTCGGCGTCGAAGGTGGTCAGCACGACGATCGGCGGCGGGTCCGCGAGCAGGCCGATGCGCTCGATGGCGGCGATCCCGTCGACGCCGGGCATGCGCAGGTCCATGAGAACGACGTCGGGACGGCTGCGGACGACGGCCTCGACCCCGGCGGCGCCGTCGTGCGCCTCGTCGACGACCTCGATCGCGGGCGAGGAGCCGAGGATGGTGCGCAGGTGCGCGCACACCATCGGCTCATCGTCCACCACGACGACCCGTACGGTCATGGGTCAGGCCGCCTGCTGCGCGGTGGGGACGTACGCGGGCAGGGTGACGGCCAGGCGGAACCCGCCGTCGGGGTGCTGCCGGCCTGCAGTGTGCCGTGCACGAGCTCGATCCGCTGCCGGAGGCCGGCGATGCCGAGCCCGGAGCCGGTGCCGGCCAGCGCGCTGCCGGGCGACCCGGGCAGCTCGGGCGCGACGGGCGGCGCGGCGTTGGTGACCGCGACCTGCACCTGCGCCTCGGCGTAGCCGAGGCGCACGGTGACGGCGGCGCCGGGGGCGTGCTTGCGCACGTTGGTCAGGCCCTCGCGCACCACCCGGTAGGCGGTCCGGCTGACCACGGGCGAGGCGAGCGCCGGGTCGCCCTCCTCGATCAGCTCGGCCGGGGTGCCGACGGCGGTCGACTCGGCGACCAGCGCGGCGAAGTCGGGCGGCGCGGCGGTCTCGTCCTCGGTGGGCCCGGTGCGCAGGATGCCGACGAGGTCCCTGAGCTCGTCCAGCGCCTGACAGCCCGCCGCCCGCAGTTCCTCCGCGGCCTTCCGGGTCTGCTCGTCGGTCGCCGTCATCCGCAGCGCGCCGGCCTGGAGCACCATCAGGCTCACCCGGTGGGTCACGACATCATGCATCTCCCCGGCCAGCCGGGCCCGCTCCTGCGCGCGGGCCTGCTCGGCGAGCAGGTGCTGCTCGCGCTCGGCACGCTCCGCCCGCTCGGTCAGCGCCTGGACCAGCCGCCGCCGCGCGCCGGAAGTACAGGGCGTAGCATCGGGCCGACGGTGGTGCGCAGCACCGCGAGTGAGATGAACGTGATCGACGCTTCCCAGGGCCGGGCGGCGACGAAGGTCAGCACGCCGAGCGCGAGGTACGTCACTCGCCTGTCCTGCAGGTAGAAGACGGGCCCGTACGCGGCCAGCACGGTCGAGAACGGCGCCCATACGTTGTCGGCGTGCGCCGGGGTGAGCAGGTGCGCCGGGGAGACCAGCAGCGTCACCAGGAGAGTGAACGCGGCCAGGATGGCGACGACCGTCAGCGGGGCGCGGCGCCGGACGACCAGCGTGGCGCCGGCGGCTATCTGCAGCCCCAGCATCGTCCAGGCCAGCGTGCCCGGGTGGGCGGGCCACCACGTCGAGCCGGCCAGTGTCGTCCCGGTATCGAGCAGGACGAAGAAGATCGCGAGCCCGACGTCCGTCGCGACCTGATGGTGGCAGAACCATGATCGGTAACTCGCGCACGCTCGGTCACTCACGGGTAAAACGGTATGCCATCGCCGGGCCGCCACCCAGTGCGAGCAAACCTTCTGCGGTCCAGAAACCTACGAAAGTCGCATGTCCGTCGTGCGCGCCATCCGTTCGTCGCGCCAGGACCCGACCGGCAGCCCTGCCGGGCGCCACCCCGGCGGGCCTGAAATGGTGGCATGCAGACAACACATGACCAGGCAGTGACCGCTCCCCCGCTCGGCCGGTACGCGGTCGACCCCGGCCGCTCGGCCGTGACGTTCCGCACCCGGCACATGTTCGGGCTCGCCCCGGTGCGCGGCAGTTTCGCGATCAGGCGCGGAACGGTGGACGTCGCGGAGCCCGCGTCAGCCTCGAGACGTCCGCGTCGAGATCGACGCGGCGAGCTTCCGCACCCGCAACCGGCAGCGTGACGCGGCGGTCCGGTCGGCGCAGTTCCTCGATGCCGCCGCCCACCCCGTCATCAGGTTCGCCGCGGACCGGCTGGACGGCCATGCGCTCACCGGCAGCCTGACCGTCCGCGGCGTCACCCGGCCGGTCACCCTGACGGTCGAACGGGTCGAGACCGCACCGGGTGCCTTCACCGCCCGCGCGACGACGCGGGTCGACCGGACCGAGTTCGGCGGTCACCGCGTTGCGCGGGATGGCCGGCCGGTACCTCGACATGACCGTGGAGGTCCGGTGCGAGCGCGCCTGAGCTCGAGCGCCGTGCGCGTGACGGGCCTGCACAAGAGCTACGGCCCTGTCGAGGCGGTGCGCGGGGTGAGCTTCACCGTGGCCCGCGGGGAGATCTTCGCCCTGCTCGGCCCGAACGGCGCGGGCAAGACGACCACGCTGGAGATCCTGGAGGGGTTCCAGGACGCCTGACGCGGGCCAGGCCGAGGTGCTCGGCATCGACCCCGGCGACCGGGCCGCGGCCAGGGCGCTGCGCGAGCGGATCGGGCTGGTGCTGCAGGACATCGCGGTCGAGCCCTACCTGACGGTCCGCGAGACGATCGCGCGCAACGCCGGCTACTACCCGGCGCCGCGCGACCCGGACGAGGTGATCGCCCTGGTGGGCCTCGCGGGCCAGGAGCGCAAGAAGGTCAGGAACCTCTCCGGCGGGCAGAAGCGCCGGCTCGACCTCGCGCTCGGGCTGATCGGCGACCCCGAGCTGCTGTTCCTCGACGAGCCGACGACCGGGTTCGATCCCAGCGCCCGCCAGGACGCCTGGCAGGTCGTGCGCGGCCTGCGCGAGGCGGGCACGACCATCGTGCTCACCACGCACTACATGGAGGAGGCGCAGGCGCTGGCCGACCGGGTGGCGGTGATCGCGGACGGCCAGATCGTGGCCGAGGGGACGCCGGCCACCCTCGGCGGCCGCGACAGCGCCAGGACACGCATCCGCTTCGCCCTGCCCGCCGGGCTCACGGCCGCAGACCTGCCGGTCGACGCAGTGAAGGGCGGCGCCGTGACCGCTGACCGCCAGGTGACCGTGGAGACCACGGCGCCGACCCAGGCGCTGCACCTGCTCACCGACTGGGCGCTCCGCCGCAGGACCACGCTGGCCGACCTCACCGTCGACCGGCCCAGCCTCGAGGACATCTACCTGCGGCTGACCAGGGACGGCAACGGCGCTAGCGCACCGGCCCCCGCAGCGCAGCCGGTACTGGAAAGGAGCAGCCGATGACCGCCGCCGCCCTGCCGGACCTGCCCCGGCGCCGCCAGGTGAGCCTGGTGCTGCACCAGGTGCGCTACGAGCAGCTGTCCTTCTGGCGGAACCCGCAGAGCGCGTTCTTCACGTTCGTCTTCCCGGTCGTGATCATCACGGTCTTCGGCGCCCTGATGCACGGCGACGGGCGCAGCTCGTACTTCTACGGCCTGTCGCCGATGGCGTACTACGTGCCGACGATCGCGGCGGTCTCGGTGCTGGGCTCCTGCTACAGCCAGCTCGCGATGGTGCTTGCGGGACGGCGGCAGAGCGGGATACTCAAGCGGGTGCGGGCGACCCCGCTGCCCGCCTGGGGGTACTTCCTCGGGCTGCTGGCGCACTGCGTCCTGATCAGCGTCGTGGATGTCCTGATCATCACCGGGACCGGCAGCCTGTTCGGGGTGCCGTTCCCGACCAACTGGGCGCCGATCGCGGCGGCGCTGGTGCTCGGCGCGGCCAGCTTCTGCGCCCTGGGGGTCGCCGTGGCCTCGGTGATCCGCAACGCCGAGGCGGCACCCGCGGTCGTGCAGCTCGTCTTGTTCCCGCTGCTGTTCATCTCGGGCACCTACATGCCGATCCATTCGCAGGTGCTCAACAGCATCGCCGGGGCGCTGCCGGTGCGCGCGTTCAACCAGGCGCTGCTCGGCCCGTTCGCGCACCACGCGGGCTTCGACGGGAAGGACCTCGGCGTCCTGCTGGCGTGGGGCGTCGTCGGCGCGCTCGTGGCCATCCGCCGCTTCCGGTGGGAGCCCGCGGCAGCGGTAAGCCCGCCCTCGGGGACCATCCGGGCCCGTCGCCGGCCTACGCTAGCGGCGAGCCCGGTTACAGGGCCAGCAGAGAGGACAAGCCATGCCCCGCAGCACTGACCCCGCCGCCGCCATCGACCTGCTCCGCGTCGACGATGAGCTCAGCGAGGAGGAGCGGCTCGTCCGCAACACGGTCCGCGATTTCGCCGCGAAGCGGGTCATGCCGCACATCGCCGACTGGTTCGAGGCCGGGACGCTCCCCCGCGACCTGGCCCCGGAGCTGGGCAAGCTCGGCCTGCTGGGCATGCACCTCAGCGGCTACGGGTGCGCGGGGATGGGGCCGATCGCCTACGGCGTCGCCTGCCGCGAGCTGGAGGCCGCCGACTCGGGCCTGCGCAGCCTGGTCTCGGTGCAGGGCTCGCTGGCCATGTTCCCGATCTGGAAGTACGGGTCCGAGGAGCAGAAGCAGGAGTGGCTGCCGAGGATGGCCGCGGGCGAGGCGGTCGGCTGCTTCGGGCTGACCGAGCCCGATCATGGCAGCGACCCGTCCAGTATGAGCACGAAGGCGGTCAGGGACGGGTCCGACTGGGTGCTCAACGGCACCAAGATGTGGATCACGAACGGGTCGGTCGCGGACATCGCCGTGGTCTGGGCGTCCACCGAGGAGGGCGTCCGCGGCTTCCTGGTGCCCAGGACCGCGCGGGGCTTCACCACCAGCAACATCCACAAGAAGCTGTCCCTGCGCGCCTCGGTGACCTCGGAGCTGCACCTCGACGACGTCCGGCTGCCGGGCGAGGCGGTGCTGCCCGGCGTTCAGGGCCTGAAGGGCCCGCTGTCGTGCCTGTCGGAAGCCCGCTACGGCATCATCTGGGGAGTCACCGGAGCGGCCAGGTCCTGCCTGGAGTCGGCGACCGAGTACGCCAGGACCCGCGAGCAGTTCGGCCGCAAGATCGGCGGCTTCCAGCTCACCCAGGGCAAGCTGGCCTGGATGCTGGCCGACCTGCAGCGCGCTCAGCTGCTGGCGCTGCACCTGGGCCGGCTGAAGGCCGCGGGCACGATCACGCCGGAGCAGGTCAGCCTGGGCAAGATGAGCAACGTCAGGACCGCGATCGAGATCGCCCGGCAGGCCCGGACGGTGCTCGGCGCGAACGGGGTGACCCTGGAGTACCCGGTCATCAGGCACGCCAACAACCTGGAGTCGGTGCTCACCTACGAGGGCACCGAGGAGATCCACACGCTGACGCTGGGTCAGGCCCTGACCGGGATCTCCGCCTACCGCTGACCCGCGACGCCGCCGGCGTCAGGCGGCCGGCGTCAGGCGGCGGCCGACCAGCGCACGGTGACGTGGCGGAACCCGAGGGCGCCGAGCATGCCCGTGAGCATGGCCGTGGTGTTGCGCTGCGCGTCGGCGATCAGCGGGCTGCGCCGCGCGGCGGCCTCGATGTGCTGCTGCGCGGTGATGTAGACCTGCTGCTGGCTGTTCGGGTTCCCGCCGAAGAAGCCGGCGAGCCGGTCGACGAGGCCCTGCTGCTCGGCGAAGACATACGACTGGCGGGTGTTCAGCACGGCGGGCTCCAGCCGCGGGCGCGGCAGGGTCACGCTCACCGCGGTCCGGTTCTGGGAGACCTTGATCGCCTTTCCCCTGAGGCCGGAGAAATCGACGAAGGCAATGTCGGTGCCCTCCCCGATGAACAGCGTCTGGCTGCCCGCCAGGAATGACGGCAGGAATGACGTGTGCTTGGTGAGGTCGACGACGACCTGGAACGATCCGCTGGCGGCCTCATAACGACTCAGCTCGGTGATCGATTTCAGCACGACGGGGCCCGTGCGGTCGGTGGTGGTCTCGGTGAAGGGGTTACGCAGCCGCGGCAGCACATGGACCACTGAGAGCACGAGCAGCAGGACGGCCACAGCGACCACGACGGCGGCCGCGGCGGCCAGCCGACCGGTCCAGCCCGTCCCCGGAATGCGCATCATGCCATTTCTCCGTTCCCGCGGCGTGACCTTGCCAGGCCCGCCAAGCCGGTGTCAGCACACCCCAGTTACCCGGCTGCCGCCCGACAATTCACGGGCCAGGTTTGACCGCCCACGGCGAATGGCACTTACACAGCGCAGACCCACCCCCGAACCTGCGGAGGCCGACATGACCGGCACGCTCGACTAGGCCGCTGCGGACCCGGCAGAAGACGGCCAGCGAGGCTCCGGCCGGGCCGTGGCAGTGGCCGTGGCGCCGCCGTCGCAACCGCCGCGTCTTCGGCTGCCTGCTGTGGGTGCTGACCCTGCTGCTGGTGCTGCTCGTATTGTCGATATTGTTCGGCGGGTTCCAGCGGGGCACCAAGACCGGCCTCGGCCAGGTGCCCCGCGCGCGCGGCCCGGTGGCCGTGCACAGCACCAGCTAGCTGAGGGAGAGGGCTTGGGTCAGTCGCTGACCGACATCCTGGATGAGGTGGCGGCGGGCAGGTTCCCGCCCGCCGACGGCCGGGTGACGATCCTCCCGCAGCCCTCGGCGCGCGACGCCGGCGTCATCGGCTTCACCGCGCACGCGATCATCTTCATCGACGCCGACCCGGACTGGGTGGCCTCGCAGCTGCCGCCCGGCGACCTGTCGGGCCCGCTGTCGCCCGCGTTCCTGCAGGCGCTGTGCCTGCGCACCGGCCGCACCGGGCACAGCCAGGACGTGCTGACCATCGCCACGCCGCTGCCCGGCCCGCCGGAGGTGGAGCTCATCCCAGCTGACCGACGGCGACCGGCCGCACCCGCGGCTGGAGCGGGCCCGCCACTACCGGGACGAGATCTCGGCCTGGCAGGGCGACGGCGGCATCGTGCTGCTCGGCCGCGGGGTCGGCGGCCGGTGGGAGACCGCGATCGAGGTGGACCAGGACCGGCGGGGCGCGGGCCTGGGCCGCCGCCTCGCCGTCGCGGCGCGGCACCTGGTTCCCGGCGGCGCACCGCTGTGGGCGCAGGTCGCGCCCGGCAACGCCGCGAGCCTGCGGGCCTTTCTCGCCGCCGGGTTCGTGCCGGTCGGCGCCGAGGCGCTGCTGGCTTGTAGTCCGGAGTAACTGGGGGCGCCGGTCCCGTAACGCGCAGCGCGGCCGTCGGGCGTGAGACCATCGGCCGTGGCCTCAGACAACGACCGGCCAGCTCAGCAGGGTGCGCGCGCCCCGGCTCCGCCGCCCGCTGATCCGCTGCCGCTGCTGTCGTCGCTGATGGTGCTGACGCTCGTCAGCGGGGTGGTCGACGCCGTGAGCTACCTCGGGCTCGGGCACGTCTTCACCGCCAACATGACCGGCAACGTCGTGGTGCTCGGCTTCGCGGCGGCCGGCGCGGCGGGATTCTCGGTCGCCGCGACGCTGACCTCGATCGGCGTGTTCCTGGTCGGTGCCGTGCTGGCCGGGCGGATCGCCAGCCATATCACCGGCCGCGGCCGGCTGCTGATCACGACGATGATCACCGAGATGACGCTGGTCGGCGCGACGGCGCTGATCGCGTTCCTGGCGGGCACGGCCTCGGGCTGGCCGCGGTTCACGGTGATCGCCATCCTCGCGCTGGCCATGGGCATGCGGAACGCCGCCGTGCGCCGCCTGGGCGTCCGCGACCTGTCGACGACGGTGCTGACCTCGACCCTGACCGGGCTGGCCAGCGACTCCACGCTGGCCCGCGGCAGCGGCGAGCGCGCCGGGCGCCGGGCCGGGTCCGTCGTGGCGATGCTGGCAGGCGCGGCGGTTGGCGCGGTGATGCTCCTGCACGCCGACGCCGCGCTGCCGCTGCTGGTCTCCGCCGCCCTGAGCGGCGTCACGGCCATCGTCTACGCGGCTATCGGCGCCCCGGTCCGGCCGGAGGCCGCGCCGGGCATGACGCGGCACCGGCCTCGCGCCGAGCATCCGCCCTGCGGTAGCGACATGGTTGGGCCTCCCATGTCGCTAGAGCAGCATGAGAGGCCCAACCATGTCGTTGCGGCCGCGGCCGGAGCGCGGCGCAGGGTGAAGGCGTTACTGATGGGCCTGGTGGTTCGCCCAGCGGGCACGCCGGGGCCGCAGATTGCGCACGGGCCGGTCTTGAGGACGGCGAGCGCGTCGGACGGTGGAGAAGCTGCTGATGAGACTGGGGTCCACGCAGCCGCTGCCAGGGTACGGAGCCGGGCCCGAGGAGCCGAGCGCGCGACGGACGGTGGAGGAGCTGGTGATGGGACTGGAGGTCCGCCCGGTCGCTGCCGCGGGTGCAGGACGGGACCGAGGCTGGCGCTGAGGTGAACTCATGAGCGACCCGGTGATCGACAACGCGGAGGCATCGCGGCTGGAACTGGCGGCCGACGGGCTGCGCGCCGAGCTGGTCTACCGGCGGCGGCCCGGCCGACTGGTACTGGTGCATACCGAGGTGCCCGGAGGCCGCGGCGGGCCGTGGTCTGGGCGGGCAGCTCGTCAGCGCGGCGCTGGACCTGGCCGTGGACCAGGACCTGACGGTCGTGCCGCTCTGCCCGTTCGCGCGGGCATGGCTGCAGCGGCACGCCGACGCCGCCGCCAGCGTCCGCATCGACTGGGGCTGACCGGCCCGGAGCACGCCCCGGACCGACCACGCCCGCACGTGACGGCCCATCGGACCGGACAGGCCGCCCGGACCGCACGCCCCGGACCGGCCACGCCCGCGCGATGGACCCCGACCGGCTACGCCCGCATCATCGGCCCGGACCGGCCACGCCCGCAGCACGGCCCCGGACGGCCGCGGCCGCAGCATGGGCCGGACGGCGCTCCGCGCGCCCCGGACCGGGCACGCCTCCGGGGACCACCCCGGATCGGCTTCGCTTGCGGCTCACCGCGGGTGGCGGCTATCGGGTGGGCTGCTCGTTACTTATCTCTCGCAGATGGGCCGCGACGCTGAGCTGCCCGTTGTGCTCGGCCCACCCGGCGGGTGTCGCGTGATAGCCGAGGTCCTCGCGCCGCCGGATCGGCGCCGAGCTCCAGGAGCAGCTCAACCATCGGCATGCTGCCGTTCCACGCGGCCTCGTGCAGCGGGCTGCAGCGCGCCCCGGCCCGGCGCAGCGTGTTCACGTCGAACCCGACGCCGGCCAGCAGCCGCACCGCGGCCAGCCGGCCCTCGGCCGCCGCTCGGGCGACGAGATCGGGCTCGCGGGCGATCGCCAGGGCGGCGACGCCGGGGTCGGCGGCCAGCATCTCGCGGGCGCGCGGCTCGTCGCCCGACATGCACGCGCCGAGGAACGCCAGCACCGGGTCCTGCTCGGGCGGCGGGCCGGCCTGGGCGAGCAGCTCCAGCACTCGCTCGCTGCCTATCAGGGTGGCCAGCTCCCAGGAGTCATGGCCGCCGTACACCGGGTGGGCGATGCCCAGCCCGGCGGGATCGGCGCCGTGCTCCAGCAGCAGGGTGACGCGGTCGGGGAGGTCCTTGGACACGGCCTTGATCAGCTCGTCGTCCAGGAGCTGCCGCGGTGAGGGATGGGCGGGCGCCAGCCGCTGGTGCCAGGGACCGCCGGTCCCGGTGCCGAGCCCGTAGCGCAGCAGTAGCCGCAGGTAGCCGTCATCGTCGGGCGGGGACTGCAGGCTGCAGTTGTACAGGGCCTGGCTGTCGTTCGCGTCGGCGCCCGCGTCCAGCAGCAGCCGTGGCCAGCTCGATGGACTGCGGGTGCGCCGGCGGCCCGCCCTCGCCGCGGCCGAAGGCGCCGGTCAGGGCGGTGAACGGCGACGGCAGGCCGGACCACAGGTATCCGGCGCCGGGGTCGGCACCCGCCGCGAGCAGCCGCCTGGCCACCTCCAGCGCGGACCGGCCGGGCCGGATCGCGACGCGGGAGTAGCACGCGTACAGCAGCGGCTCCCAGCCGAACGGGCCGCCCTGCCGCCCGGCAAGGCCGGGATCGGCCGCCAGCATCTCGCTGACGTGGTCGTAGTCCCCCGCGGCGGCGCTGGCGTAGATCGATGAGCGGGCGATGTCGGGCCGGGCGGCCAGGATCTGCTCGGCCTGCTCGATCCTGGCCGGGTCGAATCCGTCGTAGACCAGGCAGGCTAGCCGGAGGAAGTCATCGGCCAGCCCGGCGGGATCGGCGCCAGGCTCGGCGGGGCCGCCGGTCGGCTGGACGTGCGGCGAGCGGGAGTACTCGGCGACGGTGTCCAGGTACTGGCGCAGCCGGGGCCAGGTCGGGAAGCCGTACTGGCGGGCGATGACGAGCTGGGCGTCGGCGAGCGAGAACGCGCTGAGCAGCGGGCCGCCCGAGCGGATCGAGCCCAGCCGGGGATGGAACTCGGCGACGGCGGCGAGCGCCCCGTCGACCCCCGCCCTGACCAGGCGCTGCAGCGTCCTGGCCTGCTTGCGGAGGTTCTCCAGGCTCGGGTTGTCGGGAAGCGAGAGGACCGGCATCACGGCCTCCTTTCAGGATGCCTGCTGTCCGCATCGACAGGCCGAAAGGAGGTCGGCCATGCTGGGCCACGCACATGCCAGGCGGGCTTCGCCCTTCCCGCGGACCGGTGGCGCCCTGAACGCTCATCTCCACGATAACCCGCCGCACCGACATCGCCGCGGCAGCCAGACCGGCGCCGGTGGAAGGGGGCGGGCCGCCGGCCGACCGCGAGGGCAGCCGGGCTGGCGCACGGCGGGAGGGGGCGGGCCGCCAGCCGACCTGCAAGGGCTGCCGGCGGCCCACGGCGGGAGCGGCGGGCCGCCGGCCGACCCGCGAGGGCAGCCGTCGGCTAATCGCCGGAGGGCGGCCGCCGCGCCCGACCCCGGCTGCCGCGACGCCGGAAGCAGCCGGAAGACTGATCCGCGAAGCCGTCACATTCTGGAGGTCATGGTGCGGATCGGGAACCTGGACGGACGGATGGTGATCCACACCGCCGCCGGCGTTGTGGACATCGAGCGGGGCAGCGGCGGCCGGTTCGGGCCCGGCCCGCGCGAGGTCTACGACCGGTGGGCCGAGTTCACCGAGTGGGCGGCGGGTCCCGAGGCGGCGGCGCTGCAGGCGGAGCCGTTCGACATGGCGCTGCTCGACGCGCCGTCGCCGGAGCCGCGGCAGGCGTTCGGCATCGGCCTCAACTACCGCGACCACGTCAGCGAGGCGGGCTTCGACGTCCCCGAGCACCCGTCGGTGTTCACGAAGTTCCCGAGCTGCATCACCGGGCCGACCGGCGAGATCGAGCTGCCGCCTGGCGGCCACATCGGACTGGGAGGTCGAGCTGGTCGTCGTGATCGGCACGACCGCGCACCACGTGGCCGCCGCCGACGCCTGGCGCCACGTCGCGGGGCTGACCGTGGGCCAGGATCTGTCCGAGCGCATCACCCAGCTGGCCGGCTCGCCGCCGCAGTTCAGCGTGGGCAAGTCGTTCCCGCGCTTCGGCCCGACGGGCCCGTGGCTGGTGACCCCGGACGAGTTCCCCAACCCCGACGACGTGGAGCTCGGCTGCTCGGTCAACGGGGAGGAGATGCAGAAGTCGCGGACCAGCTACCTGCTGATCACGGTGCCCGAGCTGATCGAGAAACTGTCGGCGGTGCTGACGCTGCTGCCCGGCGACCTGATCTTCACCGGGACGCCCGCCGGCGTCGGCATGGGCCGCAGCCCGCAGCGCTGGCTGGCGCCCGGCGACGAGCTGGTGACCTGGGTGACGGGCGTGGGCGAGATGCATCACCGGCTCGTCGCCGCGGCGGACCCGAGCTGAGAGGAGCTGCCCCCATGCCCGCGTGGATCTGCCGGACCTGCGCCGTCCAGTACGCCGACACCGAGCAGCCGCCCGGCGGCTGCCCCATCTGCCTGGACGAGCGGCAGTACGTCGGCTGGGGCGGCCAGCAGTGGACCACCATGGCCGAGATCGGCACCGAGCGCGCGGCGGTGATCCGCGAGGAGGAGCCCGACCTGGTCGGCGTCGGAGTGGAGCCCGCCTTCGCGATCGGGCAGCGGGCGCTGCTGGTGCGCACGCCGGGCGGCAACGTCCTGTGGGACTGCGTGTCGCTGCTGGATGACGCGGCGCGCGCCCGGATCGCCGAGCTCGGCGGCATCGACGCGATCTGCATGTCGCACCCGCACTTCTACGCCGCCCACGTCGAGTTCGCCGACGCGTTCGACGCCCGCATCTTCATCCCGCGCGCGGACCAGCAGTGGATCCAGCGACCCTCCGCCGCGGGTGGAGCTCTTCGACGACGCGGTCGAGCCGGTGCCCGGGCTGACGCTGGCGCGGATCGGCGGGCACTTCGACGGCGCGGCGGTGCTGCACTGGCCGGCCGGATCGGACGGCCGCGGCGCGCTGCTCACCGGCGACACGATCACCGTGGTGCAGGACCGCGACTGGGTGAGCTTCATGTGGAGCTACCCCAACCTGATCCCGCTCGACGAGGCGACCGTGCTCGACATCGCCCGCCGGGTGCGAGCGGTTCAGCTTCGACCGGGTCTACGGCGGCTGGTGGGGCCGGGTCGTCGTGCGCGACGGCGCGGCGCGCGTGCGCCGCTCGGCCGATCGCTACGTCGCCCGCCTGCACGGCGAGCGCCCCTAGCTGAACTCTGGCCGGGATCGGCCTGGCCGGGGAGCCGGCCCGGCCCATGTCGCGACCCGGCCGCCGGCGGCCCCGGTGAGTGCGGGCTCACCGGGACCGGCCGAGCCGGGGCAGCCGCTAGCCGCAGCTGCTGGCGTAGATGAACGGCTTGACGTTGGCGCTGTCCATGTTCTGCTGGGTGATGGCCACCAGCGGCGTGCCGATGTTCGCGGTCACCGGCTTGCCGGACAGCGCGTTCACCGCCTGCTCGACGCCGTCCTGGCCCTCGAGGTAGGGGCTCTGCGCGATGGCGAGCTGGATGGTGTTCGACTTGAGCGCCGTGATCTGCTGCGGCTCGGCGTCGAAGGTGGCCACCTTCACCTTGCCCGCCGCGCCCGCGTGCTGTATGCCGGTGGCCGCGCCCTGCGCGCTGAGCACGTTGGTCGCGAACACGCCGGACAGGTTGGGGTGGGCGGTGATGTCGGCCTCGACACCTGGCTGGCGGCGGTCGCCGAGCTGTCGTTGTCGTACTGGTCGCGAGCACGGTGATGTTCGGGTACTTGGCCTTCATCTCCGCGGTGAAGCCGGCGATCCGCGCGTCCGTGGTGCTGATGCCCGGGTTCACGTTGATGACGGCCACGGTGCCCTTGCCGCCGATCTGCGTGGCCAGGCTGTCCGCGGCGAGCTTGCCGCCGCCGGTGTTGTCGCTGGTGATGTGCGAGACCGCGACGGACGGGTCGGTCGTCGTGGTGTCCACGAAGACGACCTTCACGCCCTCGTTCTGCGATCCGCGTCAGCTCCGGGTTGAGCGCCTTGGTGTCGGTCGGGGCCACGATCAGGGCGTCCGGCTTGCTGGCCGCCACGGCGTTCAGGATCGGCGCCTGCTCGGGGGCGGAGAAGTCGGCCGGGCCGGTGACGGTCAGGTTGACGCCGAGCGTCTTGGCCTCCGCCTGGCGCCGCACTCCATCGTCACGTAGAAGTCGTCGCTCTTGGTGCCGACGACGAGCTCCAGGTTGTAGCTCTTGCCCGCCGCGGCAGCGCTGCTGGCCGCGCTGCAGGCGCTGAACTGGCGCCGCTCGCGCTGGGCTGCTCGAGCTGCTGCTCGAACTGCTGGAGCAGGCGGCAAGCGCCATGGGGATGACCGCCGCCACCGCGATGCCGGCGACCCGTACGGACTTTCGGTGTGCCATTCGATCCTCCTGATTGATGCGGATTCGCGCCGTCTGCAAAGGTCCCTAGGCGCGCTCGCGGAGCCGGCGCCTGATCTGGTCGAGGTAGACGGCGGCGCCGAGCACGAGGCCGGTCAGGATGTACTGCCAGTACTGGTTGACGCCGACGATGATCAGCCCGGTCGCGAGCAGTTCAGGGATGAAGACGCCGATGAACGTGCCGAGCATCGTGCCGCGCCCGCCGAACAGGCTGGCGCCGCCGATCACGACCGCGGTGATGACCACCAGGTTGTCCAGCGGGTGGCCGGAGATCGTGGTGGTGCTGAAGTACCCGAGGTTCAGGATCCCGGCCAGGCCGGCCAGCAGCCCGCTCAGCGCGTACACCTTGATCAGGTGCCGGTCCACGTTGATGCCGGCCCGGAGCGCCGCCTCGGGGTTGGAGCCGATCGCGTAGGTGTACCGGCCGAACCGCGTGAAGGCCAGGATCAGGCCGAACAGCAGCGTCGTGAGGAACGAGATGATGATCAGCCACTGCACCCCGCCAAGGCCGCCCGGTGCCGATCGAGTTGATCAGGCTGTTCGGCACCGACGCGCAGGTCGTGCCCGCCGGTGATCAGGTAAGACAGGCCCTCGGCGACGCCAAGGCCCATCAGCGTCGCGATGAGCGGCGGGATCTTGAGCTTGGCGACCGCGACGCCCTGCAGCGCGCCGAACGCGGCGCCGGTCGCCAGGCCGAGGATCGCGCCGACCCAGATCGTGCCCGCGCCGGCGTCCGGGCCGCCGTTGCTCAGGTAGTACTCGCCGGCCACCACGCCGCACAGCACCAGCACGAAGCCGACCGACAGGTCGATCCCGGCGGTGATGATGACGAACGTCTCGCCGACCGCCATCAGCAGGAACGGCGCGGTGGTCTGCGCGTTCAGCGACAGGTCGTTCAGCGTCAGGAACTTGCCCGGCGCGAGCCCGGTGAAGATCGCCATCATGATGATGAGCGCGGCGAACACCCACGTCTCGCCCGCCGCCAGCGCCCGCCGCACCAGGTGGGGGCCGCGGGCCGCCGTCCGCGTTCACTGGCGTCCCGGTGCTCCTCCGGAGCGCGCCGTGCGGCCGTGCCATCAGGACTCCTCCGTGGTGAGCGCGCCGGTCATGGCGCCGACCAGCTGCTCGATCGTCGCCTCGGACGCGGTGAACCGCGCGACCCGGCGGCCCATGCGCAGCACCTCCACCCGGTCCGCCACGGCGAGCACCTCGGGCATGTTGTGGCTGATCAGCACCACGGTGATGCCCCGGTCGCGCACCCGCCTGATGTTGTCGAGCACGCGCTCGCGCTGCACGACGCCCAGGGCCGCCGTGGGCTCGTCCATGAAGATGATCTGGCTGGCGTACGCGACCGCCCGCGCCACGGCGACGGACTGGCGCTGGCCGCCGGACAGGGTGCCCACCGGGGCGGTGACGTCCGGCAGCTCGACCCCGAGGTCCGCGAACGCGGCGACGGCCCGGCGGCGCATCTCGGTCTTGTTCAGCACGTGCAGCGGCGGCCACCAGCGGTAGATCTCCCGGCCGAGGTGCAGGTTGGCCGCCGCGTCCAGGTCAGGGGCGAGCGCCAGGTCCTGGTACACGGTCTCGATGCCGTGCGACCTGGCGTCGAGCGGGCTGCCCAGGCTCACCGGGCTGCCCTCGACGAGGATCTGCCCGCTGTCCGGCCTAATCACCCCGGACAGGGTCTTGACCAGGGTGCTCTTGCCCGCGCCGTTGTCGCCGATCAGCGCCACGACCTCGCCGGGGTAGGCGCTGAAGCTGGCGCCGTCCAGGGCCTGCACGTTGCCGTAATGCTTGACCAGGCCGCGCGCCTCGAGCAGTGCCTCGGCCATCGCCTCCACGCTCGCTGGTATCGATAACATATGAAGGGTGCAATTGTGGCGTCTGCGACAGCGCCGGTCAAGACGGATGCCGGGACCGGCGATCATCGCGGCCATCCCGTGACATAGCCGCGCAATTCACAGATCGCGATGTCAGGGCGGCATCGGCGGCTGACCGGGCGCCGTCGCGCCCGGCAGTCGGGCAGACCCGTCGTGAACTGCCCGTACGCAAGTTTGTACTGTTATCGTTCTCAGCAGTAGTACTGGGCTGCCTGGGCGAGGCGAGGGAGGGCTGCCGGTGGCGACGCGCCGGACGATGCGGGATGTCGCGCAGGCC
>CAVYPM010000026.1:0-86123 GCA_963770375.1 uncultured Actinomycetes bacterium
TATCCGCCCCGCCTGCTACCCGCCGGATCCCCGTTCATCCGTGATCGGCCGAAGCGCCCCTAACCTGGCCCGGTCAGCGGCCCGTGCCGCTCGCGCCGCGCAGCAGCCCGGCCAGCTGGGCCCGGGGGAGCGCGGGGCTGCGGTGCCCGTCCCGCCCGGTCATGTCCTCGTTCGCGATCAGCGCGTTGAGGACCGCTTCCTCGGTGGCCTCGGCCACCGCGGTGAAGAACGGGTCAAGGAACGGCCACCCGATGAAGCGGAGGCTGCTGTAGCCGGTCCGCATCCGGGGCTGAGCGCGGCGGCGCCGGCCGGGAAGGCGCCCGCGTTGCCGGTGGAGAAGGCCAGGAACAGGTCGCCGGAGAAGTGCGACCCGGCGGTCCCGGTCCGGGCCAGCCCGATCGTCACCCGCCGGGCCAGCGCCTGGCACTGGCCGGGCAGCAGCGGCGCGTCGGTGGCCACCACCACGATGACCGAACCGGCGCCGGGCGGCGCGAAGCTGAACTCGGCCAGCGGGTTGTCCGCGCGCAGCAGCCGCCCGGCGGGCACCCCGGCCACCGTCAGCTCCTCCCGGGAGCCGAAGTTGGCCTGCAGGAACACGCCGACCGTCCAGTCGTCCCCGGCGAACGGGACGATCCGGGAGGCGGTGCCGGACCCGCCCTTGAAGCCGTAGCAGTTCATCCCGGTGCCGCCGCCGACCGAGCCCTCCTCGACCGGCCCGGCCACGGCGCCGTCCAGCGCCTCGCGGGTCAGCTGCGGGGTGACCGCCAGCCCGTTGATGTCGTTCAGGTAGCCGTCGTAGGTCTCCGCGACCACCGGCAGCAGCCAGGCCGCCGCGGCCTGCGGGTGCCGCTGCGCCGTCCAGGCCACCACGCCGGTGTGCGCGGCGCCGACCGCGTGCGTGTTGGTGATCGCCACCGGCCCGGCGAACGTGCCGGACTCGGCGATCCAGGCCGTGCCGGTCATCTCCCCGTTGCCGTTCTGGGCGTGCACGCCCGCGGTGACCGGGTCGCCGGCGCCGTCCCGGCCCCGCGGGTGGATGGCGGTCACCCCGGTCCGCACCGACTCGCCCTCGATCAGCGTCAGGTAGCCGACCTCCACCCCGGGCACGTCGGTGATCGCGTTCCACCGGCCGGGCCGGCCGGCCAGCGGCAGGCCCAGCGAGCGGGCCCGGGGCTTGCCCGCCGGGGTGGCCAGATGTTCCGGCCAGCCTCCGGGCGGGGCTGGTTCAGGGGCAGCGGGAGCCGGGTTCATCGGGCCATAATGCCGGATCCGCGGGTTCCGGCGCTGTGCGGTATCCCACTGTAAGTGTCCGAAACTGTATTTACGGGCAGAAATACGGCTATTCACCGGCCGGTTGCCTCGTTTGACTGACGGCCACCTGACTGTTGGGTCAGATTGGGCTAAGACAGCGTCCAGCGCGCCGGAGTGACTGCCGAGGAGCAGCGAGCCGCCCTGACCCGCGGTAATACCGGCCCGCCCCTGCCGACCCCATGAGGCGCGGCAGGCGATTTGGATGACAGCCGAGCACGTGCGCACCGCGTGCCCGACCGAAGGCTCGTTTTGGCCCCCATCAGTACCACCCGTCGTCACCCTGCCCGGATTACCGCCGCCCTGTCGGGCGCCGCCTTCGCCGTGGTGGCGATGTCATCCGGGGCCCAGGCCGCAGTGCCGGCCGGGGCAGCCCACCCGGGCGGGGCCCACCCGGCCACCGCCAGCGTGGCCGGCACGGTGGAGGGAACCGCCCAGAAACTGACCCCCGCAACCAAGCACCGTCACCACCCCGTCCAGCCGCACCGGCGGCACCACCTCAGGCCCCGGCAGATCGGCTGGCGGCTGCTGCGGTACATGCACTGGAATCCCTATCGCCAGTTCCCCGCGCTGAACGCGCTGTGGAACCGGGAGAGCGGGTGGAACGTGCACGCCTACAACCCCTACACCGGAGCCACCGGGATCCCGCAGGCGGTCCCTGGCTACAAGATGGCCACGGCCGGCCCTAACTGGCGGACCAGCGCCTGGACCCAGGAGCGCTGGGGCCTGCGCTACATCCGGGCCCGGTACGGGTCGCCCCGCGCGGCCTGGGCTCACTCGCTCGCCACCGGCTGGTACTGATGGCTGGCCCGGGCCCGGCCCGGCGGTAATTCACGGACCTGCCCGCGGGCGTTCACCCCACGGGAAGCCCGCGGGCAGGTCCCCTGTCCACCATGGGCACTCAGGCACCTCTCTCGCGGAGCAGCCAGGAGCGTGACCCATGGAGGACGGCGCTGACGTCAGCCGCAGGCAGGTACTGATCGGCGGCGGTCTCGCCGCGTCCGCCCCGCTGCTGGCTGGAGCCGCCCGCCCCGCACCCGCCGCGGCGTCTCTGGTCCGGCGGCCAGGCACGGCCGGCGCGCCCGCCCCTGAGCAGGTCCACGTGCAGTACGGCGCGGACGCCGCCTCGCAGGCCGCGGTGTCCTGGGCCGCGGCGGCGCCGGTCTCGCGCCCGCGGCTGCGGCTCGGCCGGCCCGGGCCCGGGTTCGGCACCGAGATCCCGGCGCACGAGAAGACCTACACCGAGGCGCTGACCGGGGAGACGGTCCACACCTACCACGCCCGGCTCGACCTGCTGCCCGCGGACACCGAGTTCGTGTTCGAGGTGCTGCACGACGGCGCGCCGCCGGTGACCGGCGGCTTCCGCACCGGGCCGCGCGGCCGGTCCCGCGGCTTCCGCTTCACCAGCTTCGGCGACCAGTCGGTCCCCGCCCCGGTCGGCTCCGGGCTCGGCCCGAACACGCCGAACGCGGGCTTCATCGTGGACGCGGTCGACGCCCTCGACCCGCTGTTCCACCTGGTCAACGGGGACCTGTGCTACGCCAACATCAGCGACGCCCCGGTCGCGACCTGGACCTCGTTCTTCACCAACAACATGCGCTCGGCCCGGTTCCGGCCGTGGATGCCGTGCGCCGGCAACCACGAGAACGAGGTCGGCAACGGCCCGCAGGGCTACCTGGCCTACCAGACCCGGTTCGAGCTGCCGGACAACGGCTCGCACCAGTTCCGCGGCAACTGGTACGCGTTCACGGTCGGGCCGATCCGGGTGATCTCGATCAACAATGACGACGTGTGCCTGCAGGACGGCGCGTTCAGTGCCTTCCGCCGGGATCACGTCCCCGGGTACGCGGCCAACGGCGACGACCCGTACATCATGGGCTACAGCCAGGGCGCGCAGCGGGCCTGGCTGGAACGCGAGCTGGCCGCCGCGCGGGGCAGTCACGAGATCGACTGGATCGTGGTCTGCATGCACCAGGTGGCCATGTCCTCGGCCCACTTCAACGGCGCCGACCTGGGCATCCGGCAGCAGTTCCTGCCGCTGTTCGACAAGTACGGGGTGGACCTGGTGGTCGCCGGGCACGAGCACCACTTCGAGCGGACGTTCCCGGTCCGCGGCGTGCTGCCCGGCTCGTCGCTGCTCACCCCGGCGCCGCAGGACAGCGACCCGGCCGAGATCGACACCTCCGTGGGCACCGTCCACATGATCATCGGCGGTGGCGGGCACTCCGCGCCGACCCCGGTCAGCAGTTTCGACATGCCGCACGACGGGGTGCTGATCACCGGCGTCGGCCCGGGGAACCCGCAGGCCCAGCACCCCAGCATCACGGTCACCGAGCCCGCGCCCTGGTCGGCCTACCGGGACCTGCAGACCCCGTACGGGTTCGCCTCGTTCGATTTCGTGCCGGCCGAGCACGGCGGCACCACGTCGATCACCGTGACCCACTACGGCGCGGCCGCGGGCTCGGCCAGCTACGCGCCGCTGGACAAGTTCGTCCTGCGCAAGCCGCTCAAGCGCGGCCCCGGCCACCCGCACGAGGCGTCCCGCGCGGCCGCGCCCGCCTAGCCGGCGCCAGCGGGCCGGCTGCGTCTGGCCGGCCCCGGAGAGTTGACCTGGCGCACGCGAGCGCGATCATTCTCGGTAGGGAAGCACAAGCGGCGCAGCCGTGTTGATTCCCGGCAGCGCGGGCGTGCGCGGCGCCAGGACCAGCAGTGCGGAGGCCAGTCATGGTCGGAAGTAGCGAAGCAGCTCAGGCCACAGCGGAGAGCCGGCCGCTCCAGATCGAGGCCAACGGCATCAACGTCATCACCGACGAGCAGCGCAAGGGCCATCCGCGGGACCTGTTCTGGCCCTGGTTCGCGGCCAACGTGTCGGTGCTCGGCCTGTCCTACGGGGCGTTCGTGCTGGGCTTCGGCGTGTCCTTCTGGCAGGCGGTGATCGCCGGCCTGGCCGGGATCATCATCTCGTTCCTGCTCTGCGGGTTCATCGCGGTGGCGGGCAAGCGCGGGTCGGTGCCCACCATGATCCTCGGCCGGGCCGCCTTCGGCGTGCGCGGCAACAAGCTCCCCTCGGCGATCTCCTGGCTGCTCACCGTCGGCTGGGAGACGGTGCTGATGATCCTGGCCACGCTGGCCACCGCGACCGTGTTCGAGCGGCTCGGCTGGGGCGGCGGCACGGCCACGAAGGTCATCGCGCTGATCGTGGTCACCGGGCTGACGATCGCCGGCGGGGTGATCGGGTTCGACCTGATCATGCGGATGCAGACGGTGATCACCATCGTCACCGCGGTGCTCACGATCGGCTTCATCATCCTGTCCGCGGACAAGATCCACTGGTCCGCGGTGTCGGCCATCAAGGCGGGCTCGGCGCAGCAGTTCACCGGCGCGCTGGTGTTCGTGATGACCGGCTTCGGCCTGGGCTGGGTGAACGCCGCCGCGGACTACTCCCGCTACCTGCCGCGCCGGTCCTCGAGCCGCGGCGTGATCGGCTGGACCACGTTCGGCTCCTCGCTGGCCCCGGTCATCCTGCTGGTGTTCGGGCTGCTGCTGGCCGGGTCGTCGGGCAAGCTGAGCGCGCGCGATCGCCGCCGACCCGGTCGGCGCGCTGGCCGCCCTGCTGCCCACCTGGTATCTGGTCCCGTTCGTCATCGTCGCGGTGCTCGGCCTGGTCGGCGGCGCGGTGCTGGACATCTACTCCTCCGGGCTGTCCATGCTCAGCGTCGGCGCTGCCGGTACAGCGGTACGTCGCGGCGCTGATCGACGGCACCGTGATGGTCCTCGGCACGATCTACGTGGTGTTCGTGTCCAGCAGCACCTTCCTGGTGCAGTTCGAGGGCTTCCTGATCACCCTGGGCGTGCCGATCGCGGCCTGGTGCGGCATCATGCTGGCCGACATCCTGCTGCGCCACCGCGACTACGCCGAGCCCGAGTTGTACGACCGGCGCGGCCGGTACGGCGACGTCCGCTGGCTGGCCATCGGCCTGGTGGTGATCGGCTCGGCGATCGGCTGGGGCCTGGTGACCAACGGCTCGGCCAGCTGGCTGACCTGGCAGGGTTACCTGCTCGGCCCGCTGGGCCTGGGCGGCAAGACCGGCCCCTGGGCGTTCGCCAACGTGGGCGTGCTGGTCGCGCTGGTCCTCGGCTTCGTCGTTACGCTGGCCCTCGGCCGGCCGGCCATCCGGGCCCAGGAGGCCGCGGGCGCGCCGGCCCCGGCGCAGGCCCGGGCGTGACGGCCGGGTGACCACTCCACCCAGCACGGGCCCACCCAGCACGGGTGCGCCCAGCCCGGGCGCACCGAGCCCGGGCGCGCCCTGGCTGGCGGTCATCGACATGCAGCGGGTCTTCGGCGACCCGGGCAGCCCGTGGGCCGCCCCGCGGTTCGGCGAGATCACCGGGCCGGTCCGGGAACTGGCCGGGGCGTTCGCGCCGCGGGTCAGCTTCACCCGGTTCATCGCGCCCGCCCGGCCGCAGGGCGCCTGGCAGGAGTACTACCGGCAGTGGCCGTTCGCCCTCCAGCCGCCGGACGCGGAGCTCTGGCAGCTGGCCGGGGGCCTGGCCGACGGGCTGCCGGGCGACCCGGCCGGGTCCACCGTGGACGCCCCGACGTTCAGCAAGTGGGGAGACGAGCTGGCCGCCCGCACCGGCCCGGGCGGTCACCTGGTGCTGTGCGGGGTGTCCACCGACTGCTGTGTGCTGTCCACCGCGCTGGCCGCGGCCGACGCCGGGATCACGGTGACGGTGGTCGCTGACGCCTGCGCCGGGGTGGACGACACCAGCCACGCCCAGGCGCTGGCCATCATGGCCCTGTACGGGCCGCTGGTGCGGGTGGCCAGCCTGGCCGACGGCCTGGCCCTGGCGGCCGGCCCCCGTGACCGGCCCCCCGTGACCGGC
Source organism: uncultured Actinomycetes bacterium (assembly GCA_963770375.1). Taxonomy (GTDB): domain Bacteria; phylum Actinomycetota; class Actinomycetes; order Streptosporangiales; family Streptosporangiaceae; genus DASVBE01. Next base: position 6,196 of record CAVYPM010000026.1, read on the forward strand.
CCCCCGTGACCGGCGGCGGGCCGCAGGACCGGGCCGCCGGGGCGCTGTACGGCCTGGCTATCGGCGACGCGCTCGGCATGCCGACCGAGTCGCTGCCGCGCAGCCAGATCGCGGCCCGGTACGGCCCGCTGGTGGACGGGTTCAGGGCCGCGCCGGCGGGCCATCCGCTGGCCGCCGGGCTGCCCGCGGGCACGGTCACCGACGACACCGAGCAGGCCGTGCTGCTGGCCGGGCTGATCATCGCCGGGCGCGGCCGGGTGGACGGCACCGCGCTGGCCCGGGAGCTGCTGGCCTGGGAAGAAAGCATGCGGGCCCGCGGCTCGGTCAGCCTGCTCGGCCCGTCCACCCGCCGGGCGCTGGCCGCGCTGCAGGCCGGGGCCAGCCCGGCGGAAGCGGGCCGGCACGGCACCACCAACGGGGCGGCGATGCGGATCGCCCCGGCCGGCCTGGCGGTGCCGCCGGGGCGCCAGGACCGCCTGGTCCGCCTGGTCACCGAGGCCAGCCGGGTGACCCACAACACCTCGGTGGCGCTGGCCGGCGCGGCCGCGGTGGCCGCCGCGGTGAGCGCCGGGGTGGGCGGCGCCGGGATCGCGGAGGCCACCCGGGCCGCGGTAGCCGCGGCCCGGGTGGCCGCCCGGCGCGGGTACTGGGTGGCCGCCGCGGACGTGGCGGCCCGGATCACCTGGGCGGCCGGCCTGGTGGCCGGCCAGCCGGCCGGCCGCGCCCTCACGCTGATCTACGAGCTGGTCGGCACCAGCCTGGCCACCCAGGAATCGGTGCCCGCGGCGTTCGCGGTGCTCGCGGCCTGCCCGGACGACCCGTGGCGGGCCTGCTGCCTGGCCGCATCACTGGGCGGCGACACCGACACGATCGCCGCGATGGCCGGCGCGATCGCCGGGGCCTGCCACGGGGCGGAGGCGTTCCCCGCCGCGGCCCGGCAGACCGTGACCGAGGTCAACGGCCTGGCGCTGGAGCCCCTGGCGGCCCGCCTGCTCGAGCTGCGGGCCGCCGCGTGACACGCCCTGACGCCGGGGCCCGGCTGCTGCACCTGGGCACGGTCGTGGCCGACGTGGTGCTCGGCGTGCCCGCGCTGCCGCCGCGCGGCGGCGACGTGCTGGCCAGCGCGGCCACGGTCACCGCGGGCGGCGGGTTCAACGTGCTGGCGGCCGCGGCCCGGCAGGGCATGCCCGCCGCGTACGGCGGCGCGCACGGCACCGGGCCGCTGGCCGATCTGACCCGGGCCGCCCTGGCCGCCGAGGGCATCGCGGTGCTGCTGCCGCCCGTGCCCGGGCTGGACACCGGGTTCGTGATCACCCTGGTCGAGCCCGGCGGCGAGCGGACGTTCGTGACCAGCCCGGGCGCGGAAGCCCGGCTGGCCCCCGCCGCGCTGGCCGCGGTCACCGCCCGCCCGCAGGACACCGTGTACCTGTCCGGGTACGCGCTGGCGCACAAGGCCAACCGGGCCGCGCTGCTCGGCTGGCTGCCCGGCCTGCCCGCGGCGGCCCGCCTGGTCTTCGACCCGGGCCCGCTCGGCGCGCAGGTCCCGGCCGCGGCGCTGGACCAGGTGGCGCGCCGGGCCGACTGGTGGGCCGGCAACGCGGCCGAGGCCGCCGCGCTGACCGGCGAGGCCACCCCGGAAGCCGCCGCCCGGGCGCTGGCGCGGCGCACCGGCCGGGCCGGCGTGCTGGTCCGCACCGGCCCGGACGGCTGCCTGCTGGCCGGCCCGGCGGCGGGCCCAGGCCGGGCCGGGGTGGCCCGCGTGCCGGGGTTCCCGGCCGCGGCGGTGGACACCACCGGCGCGGGCGACACCCACACCGGCGTGTTCATCGCGGCGCTGGCGGCTGGCGCGGGCCCGGCCGCCGCGGCCCGGCGGGCCAACGCGGCGGCGGCGATCTCGGTGACCAGGCCGGGACCGGCGACCGCGCCCACCGCGGCCGAGCTGGACCGGTTCCTGGCCCAGGATCCGGCTCGAGAATCCTGCTCAGTCCCCGTGGCCCCGGAGGCGCTTCTCCGGCGGGCGGCCGGGCGCCGGGCGCAGCGGGTAGATCACCGGGTCGGGGTGCCGCCGGGGCCCGGACCACGGCGCCCGCACCGCGTGACCGCGTAGGCGATCGCGTAGGCGGCCTTCTCGTAGTTGACCCGCCAGCCGACGAACTCCGGCCAGGCCTCCTCCGGGTCGCGCTCGATCGGGAAGTCCACCTCCCGCAGCCGCTGCGACCGCCTCCAGGAACTCCTCGTAGCGTCAGCGCGAGCCCGGCGGCCATGTCCGGGGCGTCGGCCGCCGGCACGTTCAGGCCCATCGCCCGGGCCACCTCGCCGAGGCAGATCAGCCCGCTGCGCAGGCACAGCCGGGCCTGCACCTCGGGCACCGACCCGGGGGACAGCGACAGGTACAGCGCGGCCGAGTCGAGCACCGCCAGCAGCGACACCACCCAGGAGCTCCGCGGCTTGGGCGAGCGGAACCGGACCAGCGGCAGGTACGTGGTGTGGCTCTCGGCCACGTCGGCCGCCCAGGCCTCCCACCGCTCGTACAGGTCGGGCAGCGTGTCGATGGTCGACAGGCCCGAGCCGAGCGCGTAGCGCGTCCGGGCCAGCAGCTCGGGGCCCCAGGACGGGAATCCCGGCCCGGGCGGTCAGCAGCGCGATCTCGTTCTCCCTGCCGGTTGAACGCCCCGTACAGCGTGGGCAGGTAGGAGATCTGCAGGGTGATCGTGATGATCCCGCTGAGCGCGGACAGGTCCTGGATGACGCGCGGCCCGGCGCCGGTCACCTCCGCCGAGCCGATCCCGCCGATGCCCCACAGCCCGGGACCCGCGGTGATCAGCGCGTCGGTGATGTCCGGAACGAACGGCCAGAACAGCAGCGCGTAGCCCAGGTAGAAGACGATCAGCCAGGCGCCCAGCTGGGCCAGCAGCAGCACCGCGGCCTCCGCGGCGAGGATCTGGTCCCGCCGCCGGTAGGACTTGACCGGCGCGGTCGCTATCCGGAACAGTCCGTTGACGGCCTTGTCCACCAGCGGGTCAGCCAGCTTCCCACCGGCCGGGGCACGATCAGCGTGCCCACCACCGAGGTAGCCGCGGCGAGGACGAGCAGCGCGCCCACCACCGCGACCACGGCGCGGGCGATCTCGGGTACGGCCAACTGCCCTCCTTGCCCTCAGGATCATGAACTTACTAAGCCAGGCCGCGCGGATGTCCTTAGGGTCGGTCGTGCGTTTCCGGCCCTTCCGGCGGGCCCCCGGCCGCGGCGGCGCAACGCCCGGCCGGTCACGGGGACGCTCAGACAGGTGGTATCTCCCGTGCGGTTGATGTCTTCGGCACTGCAGTTAAGGCTCCCAGGAACTTCCCGCAGGACCCTGGCCGGCGCGGCGGCGCTGGCCGCCCTCGCCCTCCCCGCCGGGCTGGCCGCCCCGGCCCAGGCCCAGACCCGGCCGGCCCCGGCCCGTGCCCTGGCCCGGGCCGGGGCCCGCCCGCCCGTGGCGCACCGGCCCGCCGGGCAGGTGCCCGCCGCCGGCCGGCCCGCGGCACCCCCGCCTTCCCGCCCGTCACCCAGGACGTCGAGCAGGTCAGGCAGCTGGTGCAGTGCGGCTCGCGGATGTACGCGGTCGGCCGGTTCAGCCAGGTCAAGTGGCACGGCCGCACGTTCACCAGGAACAACGCGTTCAGCTTCCTGGCCACCGCGCCGTTCACCATGTCGGGCTGGAACCCGGACGTCAGCGGCGAGGTGAACAGCATCGCGTTCAGCGGCGGCTGCGGCAGCGCGTTCCTCGGCGGCTCGTTCAGCTCGGTGCACGGCACCCGGGCGGCCAACATCGCCAAGGTCGACGTGGCCACCGGCCGGGTCGTCACCCGGTTCGGCCGGCGTGCCGACGCGCCCGTGCTCAGCCTGGTGGCCAGCCACGGCCACCTGCTGGCCGGCGGCCAGTTCAGGTCGGTCAACGGCTCCGCGGACAGCTACCTGGCCAGTCTCAGCCCGGCCACCGGCCGGGACGACGGGTTCGCCCGGCTGGGCATCTCCGGCAGCCCCGGCGACGGCCGGACCAAGATCTACAACCAGCAGATCAGCCACGACGGCCGCATGGAGCTGGCCGAGGGCACGTTCACCTCGGTCGGCGGCCAGCGCCGGCAGCAGATCGTGATGCTCCGGCTGACCGGGCGGCGGATGACCGTCACCGACTGGACGTCGCCGGAGTTCTTCGGCTCCTGCCAGCCGCAGGAGCAGTTCTGGCTGCGGTCCGCGGCCTGGTCCCCGGACGACCGGACGGTGTACGTGGCGACCACCGGGTTCCGGCCCGCGTTCGGCCCGCCGAACAGCGCGCTGTGCGACGCGGCGGCGGCGTTCCCGGCAACGCACACGTTCGTCCGGCACCAGTGGATCAACTACACCGGCTGCGACTCGCTGTTCGCCACCGCGGCCACCTCGCGGGTCGCGTTCTTCGCCGGCCACGAGCGGTGGGCCGACAACCGGTTCGGCTGCAACGAGCGGGGCCCGGGCGCGGTCGACGCACCGGGGATGGTCGGGCTGTCCCCGCGCGACGGCGAGGTGGTCTACAACCCGACCCGGAGCCGCGGCCTGGGCGCCGACGACATGCTGGTCACCCCGGCCGGGCTGTGGATCGCCAGCGACAACGCCGACCGGGCCACCACCTGCGGGCGGTCCGGCGGGCACGCGGGCATCTGCTTCCTGCCGTTCCGCCGGTAACCGGGGCCGTCAGAGCTGGCCGACGCTGGTCACCTCGACGACGGCCGCGCCGGCCTCGTCGCTGGCGGCCAGGTCGACCCGGGCGCTGATGCCCCAGTCGTGATCGCCGGCCGGGTCGTCGAAGATCTGCCGCACCGCCCAGGCGCCGGGCTGCTGGTCGATGATCAGCAGCCCGGGGCCGCGGGCGTCGGGCCCGGTGCCGATGTCGTCGTGCTCGGCGAAGTACGGCTCCAGCGCGTCGGCCCACGCGTCGGCGTCCCAGCCGGCGTCCGCGTCCAGCTCGCCGAGCTCCTCGTACCGCTCCAGCGCGGCCAGCTCCACCCGGCGGAACAGCGCGTTGCGGACCAGGACCCGGAACGCCCGCTGGTTGGCGGTGACCGGCGGCGGCCCCTCGTCGGCCGCCGCCGCGGGCGCGGCCCCGTCCTCGGGGTTGCGCAGCCGCTCCCACTCGTCCAGCAGGCTCGAGTCGACCTGCCGGACCAGCTCCCCGAGCCACTCGATCAGGTCGAGCAGTTCCTCGGTCTTGGCCTCGTCCGGCACCGTCTGCCGCAGCGCCTTGTACGCGTCGGCCAGGTAGCGCAGCACCATGCCCTCGCACCGGGTCAGCCCATAGTGGCCGACGTACTCGGTGAAGTTCATCGCCCGCTCGAACATGTCCCTGGCCACCGACTTGGGCGACAGTTCGTGGTCGGCCACCCACGGGTGCCCGTGCCGGTAGATGTCGTACGCCCCGGCGAGCAGGCCGTCCAGCGGCCGCGGGTACGTCACGTCGTCGAGCCGCGCGATCCGCTCCTCGTAGGACAGGCCGTCCGCCTTCATCTGCTCGACCGCCGCGCCGCGGGCCCGGGACAGCTGCGCGGACAGCACCTGCCGCGGGTCGTCCAGGGTCGCCTCGATGACCGAAAGGACGTCGAGCGGGTAGCCGGGATCAGCCGGGTCGAGCAGCCCGATCGCGGCCAGGGCCAGCGGGGACAGCGGCTGGTTGAGCGCGAAGTCGTACTGGAGGTCGACGGTCAGCCGGACCAGGCGGCCCTGCTCGTCCGGCTCATCGAGCCGCTCGACCACCCCGCCGGCCAGCAGCGCCCGGTAGATCGCGATGGCCCGGCTGATGTGCCGCCGCCGCGCGGCCGGCTCCTCGTCGTTGGTGGTCAGCAGGTGCCGCATGGCCGTGAACGCGTCGCCGGGGCGGCTGATCACGTTCAGCAGCATGGCGTGGCTGACCGCGAAGCTGGACTGCAGCGGCTCGGGGTCGGCCGCGACCAGCCGCTCGAACGTCGGCTTGCCGTAGCCGACGGTGCCCTCCGGCGGCTTCCTGCGCACTACCTTGCGCCGCTTCTTGGGGTCGTCCCCGGCCTTGGCCAGGGCCTTCTCGTTCTCCACCACGTGCTCGGGAGCCTGGACGATGACCGTGCCGACGGTGTCGTATCCGGCTCGTCCTGCTCTTCCGGCGATCTGGTGGAACTCGCGGGCCTGGAGGAGCCGGGTCCTTGTCCCGTCGTACTTGGACAGACCGGTGAACACCACGGTGCGGATCGGCACGTTGATGCCCACGCCGAGCGTGTCGGTGCCGCAGATGACCTTCAGCAGGCCGGCCTGGGCCAGGGTCTCCACCAGCCGCCGGTACTTCGGCAGCATCCCCGCGTGGTGCACCCCGATGCCGTGCCGCACGAGCCGGGACAGCGCCTTGCCGAACCCGGCCGCGAACCGGAAGTTGCCGATCAGGTCGGCGATCGCGTCCTTCTCCGCCCGGGTGCAGACGTTGATGCTCATCAGCGCCTGGGCCTGCTCCAGCGCCGCGGCCTGGGTGAAGTGCACCACGTAGACCGGCGCCTGCTTGGTGTCGAGCAGCTCCTGGAGCGTCTCGTGCAGCGGGGTGAGCACGTAGGAGAACAGCAGCGGCACCGGCCGGTCGGCGGAGTGGACCACCGCGGTGGGCCGCCCGGTGCGCCGGGTCAGGTCCCGCTCGAACCGGCTGACGTCGCCGAGCGTGGCCGACATCAGGACGAACTGAGCGTGGCCAAGCTCGACCAGCGGGACCTGCCAGGCCCAGCCGCGGTCCCGGTCCGCGTAGTAGTGGAACTCGTCCATGACGATCTGCTGGACGTCGGCGTCCGGCCCGTCCCGCAGGGCGATGCTGGCCAGGATCTCCGCGGTGCAGCAGATGATCGGCGCGCCCGGGTTCACGCTGGCGTCGCCGGTCATCATGCCGACCAGGTCCGGGCCGAAGATCGCGCACAGGTCGAAGAACTTCTCCGACACCAGAGCCTTGATCGGCGCGGTGTAGAAGGACCGCTCGCCCCGGGCCAGCGCGGCGAAGTGCGCGCCCGCCGCGACCAGGCTCTTGCCGGACCCGGTCGGCGTGCTCAGGATCACGTTGCCGCCCGAGACGACCTCGATCAGCGCCTCTTCCTGATGCGGGTACAGGGCCAGCCCGCGGTCTTCCGCCCAGCTCGCGAACGCCTCGAACAGCGTGTCGGGATCGGTCTCGGCGGGCAGTTCGTCGGTCAGGCTCAGCACGGTCAGTCCGGTTCCGGGCCCGGCGGGCCGGGCCTGCTCAGGTCATGGCAAGGTCAGGTGAGGTAGGCGTACGCGGGGGAGCCCGGGTCGATCTGCTCGATCCGCATCGGGGAGGCCTTCATCCGGCCCAGCAGGGCGTCGATGCCGTCCGCGGAGCCCAGCTCGATACCTACCAGAGCGGGCCCGGTTTCCCGGTTATTCCGCTTCACGTACTCGAACAGCGTGATGTCGTCGTCCGGGCCGAGCACCTCGTCGAGGAACCGCCGCAGCTCGCCCGGCTGCTGCGCGAACTCGACCAGGAAGTAGTGCTTGAGCCCGCGGTGCAGCAGGGACCGCTCGATCACCTCGCCGTACCGGGACACGTCGTTGTTGCCGCCGGAGACCAGGGCCACCACCCTCGCCCCGGCGGGCAGCCCGGCCAGGCCGGCGGCCTGCGGCAGCGCCGCGGGAGCCAGTGCCCCGGCGGGCTCGGCGATGATGCCCTCCTGCTGGTACAGCTCCAGCATCTCGGTGCACACCGCGCCCTCGTCCACGGTCAGCATCGTGTGCGGCACGCCGGACAGCACCTGGTAGGGAAGCTCGCCCACCCGGCGCACCGCGGCGCCGTCCACGAACGGGCTGATCTCCTCCAGCGTGACCGGGCCGCCCGCGGCCAGCGCCGCGATCATGGACGCCGCGCCGGACGGCTCGGCGCCGATGATGGCCGTCTGCGGGGCCCGCTCGCGCAGGTACGCGGCCACGCCGCCGATCAGCCCGCCGCCGCCGACCGGGACCACGATCGCGTCCGGCGGCTCCGGCATCGCCGCCAGGATCTCCGCGGCGATCGTGGCCTGGCCGGCCATCGTGCGCGCGTCGTCGAACGGCGGCACCATCGTGGCCCCGCTGACCGCCGCGTCCCGGGCGGCGGCCGCGGCCGCGTCGTCGTAGCTGCCGCCGGCCAGGATCAGCTCGACCCGGTCCCCGCCGTGCCACGCGATCCGGTCGCGCTTCTGCCGGGGCGTGGTCCGCGGCAGGTAGACCCGGGCCGCCACGCCGAGCTCCCGGCTGGCGTAGGCCACGCCCTGCGCGTGGTTGCCCGCGCTGGCGCAGACCACCCCGGCGGCCCGTTCCGCCGCGGTGAGCTGGGCCATCAGGTTGTACGCGCCGCGCAGCTTGTAGGAGCGGACCGGCTGCAGGTCCTCCCGCTTGAGGTAGACCTGCCAGCCGGTGGCCTCCGACAGCCGCGGGCACGGCTCCACCGGGGTCGGGCTGGAGACGCCGGCCAGCCGGGCCGCGGCAGCGTCGACATCATCGGCGGACAGCCCGGCCAGCGGGACATGCTCAGTAATCACCGAACGACCCTAGCGCCCCGGCTGCCCCGCCCGGGACCGTCGCCGCCCCGCCCCAGGGCGCGAGGATGTGCCATCGGCGACTTCTATGCCTTCGATGGCACATCCTCGGGGGAGGAGGGGGCGGCGGCAAGCGCGGGCCGTCGATCGGCGGGCGCGGGCGGTGCGATAGGGCGGGCGGTGCGATAGGAAGGTGCGGTGAGAATCGGAGTCGTCTTCCCGCAGACCGAGATCGGCGCTGACCCCGGGGCGGTCCGCGCCTACGCGCAGCACGCCGACGGCCTCGGCTACACCCACCTGCTCGCCTACGACCACGTGCTGGGCGCCGACCCGGAGGTGCACCCCGGCTGGTCAGGCCCCTACGACCTGCACACCACGTTCCACGAGCCGTTCGTGCTGTTCGGCTACCTGGCGGCGGTGTCGTCGCTGGAGCTGGTCACCGGCATCATCATCCTGCCGCAGCGGCAGACCGCGCTGGTCGCCAAGCAGGCCGCGGAGGTGGACCTGCTCACCGGCGGCCGGTTCCGGCTGGGCGTCGGCCTGGGCTGGAACGCGGTCGAGTACGAGGCGCTGGGCCAGGACTTCGGCCGCCGCGGCGCCCGGATGACCGAGCAGGTGGGCCTGCTCCGCCGGCTGTGGACGGAGACCTCGGTCTCTCATGAGGGCCAGTTCGACCAGGTCACCGGGGCCGGGCTGGCGCCCATGCCGGTGCAGCGGCCGATCCCGCTGTGGTTCGGCGCCCAGTCCCCGCGCGCGTATGCGCGGACCGGGGCGCTGGCCGACGGCTGGTTCCCGCAGGTCCGGCCCGGGCCCGACCTGGAGGCGGCCAAACGGCAGGTGGATGACGCGGCCAGGGCGGCCGGCCGGGACCCGGCCAGCCTGGGCATGGAGGGCCGGGTCAGCTGGCGGCCGGGCAACGCGGAGCGGCTGGCCGCCCGGGCCCGCGGCTGGCAGGACTCCGGCGCGACCCACCTCTCCGTCAACACCATGGGCGCCGGCCTGGCCTCCGTCGATGGTCACCTCGAAGCCCTGTCCGAGGTCGCCGCCGCGCTTCAGCTGACCGCCACGACTGAAGAGACCGCAGCAACGGATCTGCCCCCTTGCGGGGCCTGGGCCCGTGATGTCTCATGGTGACTACCGAATTTGTCTCATGGTGACTACCGAAGGGCCCGGCTGGTATGCCGCCGCCGCCCGCCCCAGCAAGGAGACGAGACCCCATGACAGTGACCCTTGACCGCAAGGTAGAGGAGTTCATCGGCGCTCCGCGCCAGCTCTTCATCGACGGGAGCTGGGCGGACGCGGCGTCCGGCAAGACGTTCGAGACGCCCAACCCGGCGACCGGCGAGACCCTGGCCCGCATCGCCGAGGGCGACGCCGAGGACATCAACCGCGCGGTGGCCGCGGCCCGCCGGGCCTTCGAGACCGGCCCGTGGAGCCGGATGTCCCCGTCCGAGCGCGGCCGGATCATCTGGCGCATCGGCGACCTCATCCTCGAGCATGTGGAGGAGCTCGCCCAGCTCGAGTCGCTGGACAACGGCAAGCCGTACGCGGTCGCCGCGGCCGCGGACGTGCCGCTGGCCGCGGACCTGTTCCACTACATGGCCGGCTGGGCCACCAAGATCGAGGGCAACACGATCAACATCTCGGTGCCCTACATGCCCGGCGCGAACTTCCACTCCTACACGCTGCGCGAGCCGATCGGCGTGGTCGGGCAGATCATCCCGTGGAACTTCCCGCTGCTGATGGCGGCCTGGAAGCTCGGCCCGGCGCTGGCGACCGGCTGCACCGTGGTGCTCAAGCCCGCCGAGCAGACCCCGCTGACCGCGCTGCGGCTGGCCGAGCTGATCGCCGAGGCCGGCGTGCCCGACGGCGTCGTCAACGTGGTGCCCGGCTTCGGCGAGACCGCCGGTGCCGCGCTGGCCGCGCACATGGACGTCGACAAGGTCGCGTTCACCGGGTCCACCGAGGTCGGCAAGCTGATCGTGCAGGCCGCCGCGGGCAACCTGAAGAAGCTCACGCTGGAACTGGGCGGCAAGAGCCCGAACATCGTGTTCGAGGACGCCCCGGACGACGCCATCGCGGGCGCGGCCAACGCGATCTTCTTCAACCACGGCCAGTGCTGCGTGGCCGGCTCCCGGCTGTTCGTGCAACAGAGCCGGTTCGACGAGGTCGTCGACGGCGTGTCCGAGATCGCCAAGTCGATCAAGGTCGGCTCGGGCCTCGACCCGACGACCCAGATGGGCCCGCTGGTGTCCCAGGAGCAGTTCAACCGGGTGACCGGGTTCCTTGAGGCCGGCAAGAACGACGGCGCCACCTCGGTGACCGGCGGCGGCCGGGTCGGCGACAAGGGCTACTTCGTCGAGCCGACCGTGATCACCAACACCAACCCGGCCATGTCGATCGTCCGTGAGGAGATCTTCGGCCCGGTCGTGGTGGCCGCCCCGTTCCAGGACCTGGACGAGATCGCCGCCGCGGCGAACGACTCCGAGTACGGCCTCGGCGCCGGCATCTGGACCCGCGACATCGGCCGGGCGCACGCGCTGGCCAAGAAGCTGCGGGCCGGCACGGTGTGGATCAACTGCTACAACGTGTTCGACGCCTCGCTGCCGTTCGGCGGCTACAAGCAGTCCGGCTGGGGCCGCGAGATGGGCCACGAGGTGCTGAACAACTACACCGAGGTCAAGGCCGTCACCGCACTGTGCTAGCCGCTCGCTGCGGGCCGCTGTGAAGGCGCTGCCTTCCCTCCTCGCTCCCTCGGCGCTCCTTCGTCGCGCCTCATCGCTCGTCAGGAAAACAGCGCCGCGGCCCTCCGCGAGCCAGGGCCGGCTCCGCCGGCCGGTCAGCCTGGCCATGGCTGGCCGGTCGGCGTCCGTGAATCTGCCGCCGTCCCGGCCCGAGGGGCATGGCGGCAGCGCCGGGCCGGTCAGCCTGGCCATGGCTGACCGGCCCGGTTTGGTGTGCGCCTGTTACTTCTTCTTCGCCTTCTTTGGCGGGCGGGTGCGCGCCTGGGTTAGCGCGGTTTCCACCCATCCGGAGGCCTGCTCGGGGGTGTCGCGCCAGGCGGCGGGCAGGCTCACGTAGCCGTTCATGGGCTTCTCGCCGGGGCCGAAGCCGCCTGCCCCGGCGACCGCGGACAGCTCGCCGTAGGCTGGCTCGTCGAGCCGCAGCCCCACCGACGCGCCGAGCAGGCCGGCGAACATCTGCCCGTTGGCGAACGCGGCCAGGTTGCCGAACATCGGCTTGATCTCCACTTCCGGATCGTCCGGAATCAGCGACCGGAAATAGTTCCGGTCATCGTCGGTGGGTTTCGGCATCTTCATGGCCGGTCCTACGCCGCGGGCTCGCCGGACGACTGGAGCACGCTGAAGCTGGCGCCCTGCGGGTCGGTGAGGACCGCGATCCGGCCCACCGGGGTGTCGAACGGCTCGACCAGCACCTGGCCGCCCAGTTCGGCGGCCTTGGCCGCGGTCGCGTCCGCGTCGGCTACGGCGAAGTACACGTGCCAGTGGTTGGGGACGCCCGGCATCGGCGGGGACATGGTGCCGCCGACCTGGCGGCCGCCCACCTCCCAGCAGGTGTACTGCTGGCCCTCCATGTCCATCGGGACCGCCTTCATGCCGGCGGTCGCCTCGTAGAACGCGTGCACCGACGGGTCGGCGGTGAGCAGCTCGTTCCAGATCACGGCGCCGGGCTCGTTGACCACGCTGGCGCCGATGTGGTCGCCGGCCTGCCACAGCGCGACCGGGGTGCCGGCCGGGTCCAGCACGAACGCCATCCGGCCGGCCTGGGGGATGTCGAACGGCTCCATCGCCACCGTGCCGCCGGCCGCCCTGGCCCGCTCGGCGGCCTCGTCGGCGTTGTCGACCGCGATGTACGTGTTCCATATCGCCGGGGCCTTGGCCGCGGCCAGCTCGGGGGACTGCGGCGCGATCGCGGACACCACCCCGTCGCCGAGCTTTGCCATGGAGTACACGGCGTCGGGCCCCATCGGCATGTCGTCGTAGGTCCAGCCGAGCAGCCCGGCGTAGAACGCCTTGGCCCCGGCCTGGTCAGGGGTCTGCAGGTCGACCCAGTTGGGTGTGCCCTGCGGGTATGACGTGCGGACAGGCATCGGATTCTCCCCTCGTTGTCCGTAGGCTCGAATTATGCTCCCGACCTCGGACATCTGGGGGATTCTGCTAGCCCGGGTTCCTGAACCGCGGGGCGGGCGGCGTGGCCACGAAGTAGGGCGGTCCGCTGCAGGTCTCGATCCAGTACCCGCCCCGGCCGGTCTCGGCCTTGCGGCGGGCGTTGTCGTCCTTGATGGCCAGCCACAGCTTCTGGCTGGACGGCTCGGTCAGGACCACGTCCGGAGCGTCAAGCCGCCTGGCCGTCCAGGTCTCGCCGACGCAGTCGATTTCGTAGCTCTTCTCCCACAGCCACCGCAGCCGGATCAGCTGCTCCCGGTCCTCCTGGCTCAGGTCGTTCCGGCCCAGCTCAGTCACAGCCCGCCTCCCTGGTCCGTTCACTGTTACCTACTGATGCACAGATTAGCGTGCACGTTCAGATATTTGTATGCCTTTCTCGGGTAGTAGCTGCGTGTCCGAGGCTCACACGGGGGGTGTGGGATCGTGCATGTGGACGAGAACTCGCCGTTGCCGTACTGGGAGCAGCTGGCGAACATCCTCAGGGAGCGCATCCGCACCGGTGAGATACAGCATCGCGTGCCGTCGCTGAACACGCTCACGCAGGAGTTCGGGCTGTCCAGGAACACGGTAATCAAGGCCATATCCGCGCTGGAAGCGGATGGCCTGGTGGTCACCCGTCGGGCCGCGGCACCTTCGTTACGCGCCGCTGAGCGCACGAATCCGGCTGCGGCCGGTTCGGGCCGCAGCCGGATCGGCTGCCTGATGGTCCTGCTACCGCGCCCGGCGGGGGAGCAGCTGGACCAGCGCCGCGGTGGCCACCGTCAGGCCGGCCAGCAGGATCAGCGCCGCCGTCATCGCGTGGCCGAAGGCGCCCGCGCCCAGCGACCGGTAGAACACCACGCCCACCAGCGCGACCCCGACGGCCCCGCCGACCTGCTGAGCGGTGGCCAGCACGCCCGCCGCCGCCCCCGCGTGCTGCGGGTCCACCCCGGCGAGCACCGTGGCCGACAGCGGGACGAGCACCAGGCCGATGCCGAACCCGGTCACCGCCAGGCCGGGCAGCAGTGGCATCCAGGACAGTGGCGCCCAGGACGTACCGCCGTCGGCCGCGGCCAGCAGCAGGGCGCCCGCCGCCACCACCGCGGCGCCCAGCGCCAGCACCTGGCGGCCCAGCCGCCGGGCCAGCCCGGTGGCCAGCATCATCGCGGCGAAGTAGCCGGCGCCGACCGCGGCGAACACCTCGCCGGACAGCAGCGGCGACAGGCCGAGGCCGTCCTGCAGGAAGAGCGCCAGCACGAAGAAGAACGAGGCGGGCACCAGGCCGAAGGCCAGCGCGGCCAGCGAGCCCACGCTGAACCCGCGGGAGGCGAACAGGCCCGGGTCGACCAGCGGGGACCGGCCGGACGCGGCCCGGCGGCGCTGGTGCACCACGAACCCGCCCAGCAGCACTGGCGCGGCGGCCAGGCTGGCCCAGGTCCAGGCCGGCCAGCCGTACTGCTGGCCCTCGATCAGCGGCGCCACCACGGCGGCCAGGCCGGCCGTGGCGAGGGCGGTGCCGGCCAGGTCCAGGCGGCCAGTGCCGCTGTCGCCGGTGCTGCTGCGGGCCTCGTGGCCGGCGAACTCCGGGATGACCCGGCGGGCCAGCACCAGCGCGGTCAGCCCGACCGGCACGTTGATCAGGAAGATGCCGCGCCAGCCAGAACCGCCGACGCTGGCCGTGATGATCGCGCCGCCGAGCAGCTGGCCGAGTACCCCGGCGAAGCCCATGGCCAGGCCGTAGGCGGCGAACGCGCGGTCCCGGCGCGGGCCGGCGTAGACGATGCCGATGATGGCCAGGACCTGCGGGGTCATCAGCGCGCCGGCCGCGCCCTGCAGCACCCGGGCGCCGATCAGCAGCCCGGCGCCGGGCGCCAGCCCGCAGGCCGCGGAGGTCAGCGTGAACAGGGCCAGGCCGGTCATGAACATCCGCCGCCGCCCGTACAGGTCGCCGAGGCGGCCGCCGGTGATCATCCCGGTCGCGAACGTCAGCCCGTATCCGGCGATGATCAGCTGCACCGCGGCCCGGCTGGCGTGCAGCCCGGACTGGATGGACGGCAGGGCCACGTTGACGATGAAGAAGTCGAGCAGGGCCATGAACGTGCCGGCCAGCACCACCAGCAGCGGCCCCCAGCCCGGGGCGCCGGCGGGCGCGGGCGAGGCCGGGCCTGGGCGGCCGGCGGGCCGTTGCTGGGTGGCCGTTGCGGTGGTCATCGGGATGTCTCCTCTGCGTTTCGTGGGTTCTGCGTGTCGTGGGTTAGGCGGGAACCTTGTCGAGGAAGCCGTAGACCGAGGCGATCCGGCCGTCCTCGCCGGTGACCGCGACGTCGAAGCCGATCACCACCGGCTCGGCGCCCTCGGGGCCCAGGCCCCAGGTGAAGCGGGCCTGCTGGTGGTGCACGTCCACCGGGCCGGCCGGGGTGAACACGAAGCCGGGGAACTGCTCCTGGACCGCGCCGATCAGCGCGTCGATCGCGCCGCGGCCGCGGACCTCGGCCAGCGGGTCGGTGTACTGCGCGTCGTCCGCGAACACCTCGGCGATGAGCTTCTGGCGGCGCACCGGGTCGGTCTCGTTCCAGGCCTCGAGGTACGTGCCGATCAGGTCGTTCATGGTGGGGTTCCTTCCGGGTCAGCCGGGGGCCGTGGCGCCCGCCGGTGCCGCCATATTCGGCAGCGGCCGGGCCGGCTGTCGATTACGCGGGAGGTAATGCGCGGGCATGACGCCGGAGGTAATCGCGCCGCCTACCCGGGCCTGGTTATGGTCGGCCGGTGAGCACGATGACGACCGTCTCAGCGGGCCCGGCGGGCCTGCCGTCCGTGGGGGAGCTGCTGCGGGACTGGCGCCGCCGGCGGCGGCTCAGCCAGCTCGACCTGTCCATCCAGGCCGACATCTCGACCCGGCACCTGAGCTTCGTGGAGACCGGCCGGTCCCGGCCCACCCCGGAGATGATCATCCGGCTGACCGAGCAGCTGGACGTGCCGCTGCGCGAGCGCAACACGATGCTGCTGGCCGGCGGCTACGCGCCCGCCTACCCGCAGCACGGGCTTGACGAGCCGGAGCTGGCCAGCGTGCGCGCCGCGCTGCGCCGGGTGCTCGCCGCGCACGAGCCGAATCCGGCGGTGCTGATCAACCGCTGGTGGGAGATGGTCGACGCGAACGGCGCGGTGGCCGCGCTGACCGACGGCTGCGCCCCGGAGCTGCTCGTCCCGCCGGTCAACGTGCTGCGCCTCAGCCTGCACCCGGACGGCATGGCGCCGCGGATCGTCAACCTGCCGCAGTGGCGCGCGCACCTGCTCAGCCAGCTGCGCCGCCGGGCCGAGGCGCTGGGCGACCAGCGGCTCCGCGAGCTGGCCGCCGAGCTGGCCGGCTACCCGGGCGGCGAGGACCACTCGGTGTCCGCGTCCGACGTGGTGCTGCCGCTGCGCTACCGGGCCGGCGGCCAGGAGCTGTCGTTCTTCAGCATCTCCGCGGTGGTCGGCACCGCGGCCGACGTCACCGTCGAGGAACTCGCGATCGAGGCGTTCTACCCGGCCGACGCGGCCACGTCCGCCGCGCTGTCAGGCCCCTCCGCTGGTAGCCTCTCGACCTCGTGAGTGCCCCCGTCTCTGCTGCCGAGGAAGACGAAGAAGAACGGGGGCCCCGCCCCGGCGAGAGCCTCCGGGCGGACCTGATCGGGCCCCTGCGGGCCTGGCAGAAAGAGGCGTACCGGGAGTACTTCGCGCAGCCCCGGCGGGACTTCCTGGTGGTCGCCACGCCGGGCGCGGGCAAGACCGCGTACGCCCTGACGGTCGCGGCCGAGCTGCTGGCCCGGCGGGAGATCGCGGCGGTGACCGTGGTCACCCCGACCGAGCACCTCAAGCACCAGTGGGCCCAGGCCGCCCACCGGGTTGGTATCGCGCTGGACCCGGCGTACCGCAACTCGCAGGGCCGGGCCTCGGCCGACTTCACCGGCGTCGCGGTCACCTACGCCCAGGTCGCCGCGCACCCGGCGCTGCACCAGCAGCGCACGCTGAACCGGCGGACGCTGGTCGTCTTCGACGAGATCCACCACGCGGGCGACGCGCTGTCCTGGGGTGATGCGGTCCGGGTGGCGTTCGAGCCGGCCCGCCGCCGGCTCGCCCTGACCGGCACCCCGTTCCGCAGCGACACCAACCCCATCCCGTTCGTCACCTACCTCCAGGAGCCCGACGGCAATAGACGCAGCCGGGCCGACTACGTGTACGGATACGGGCCGGCCCTGGCCGACGGCGTGGTCCGGCCGGTGATCTTCCTGGCCTACTCCGGCGAGATGCGCTGGCGGACCCGGGCCGGCGACGAGCTGGCCGGCACCCTGGGTGCGCCGATGATCGGCGAGCACCTGTCCCAGGCCTGGCGGACCGCGCTCAACCCGGACGGCGAGTGGATCGCGCGCGTTCTGGAAACTGCCGACCGCCGGCTGACCGAAATCCGCCGTGACGTCCCCGACGCGGGCGGCATGGTCATCGCCACCGACCACGCCGACGCCCGCGCCTACGCCGGGCTGCTGCGCCGGATCACCGGCGCCCGGCCCGCGGTCGTGCTGTCCGACGACCCGGCGGCGAGCCGCAAGATCGCCGCGTTCGGGGGCTCGGCGGACCGCTGGCTGGTCGCGGTCCGGATGGTGTCCGAGGGCGTGGACATCCCCCGGCTGGCCGTGGGCGTGTACGCGACCAGCGTGGGGACCGCGCTGTTCTTCGCCCAGGCGGTCGGCCGGTTCGTCCGGGCCCGGCGGCGCGGCGAGACCGCCTCGGTGTTCCTGCCCTCGATCCCCGTGCTGCTCGGCTACGCCGCCGAGCTGGAGGCCGAGCGGGACCACGTGCTGGCCGCCCCGGCGCCGGACGCGGAGGAACGGCGAACTCGCCGCGGCCCAGCGCGAGCGCAGCACCGCCGACCTCGACGACGAGCTGCCGTTCCAGGCGCTGGAGGCGTCCGCGCAGTTCGACCGGGTGCTGTACGACGGCGGCGAGTTCGGCGTGTCCGCCGAGGAAGAGGACTTCCTCGGGCTCCCCGGGCTGCTCGACCCGGAGCAGGTCCGGCTGCTGCTCAAGCAGCGCCAGGCCGGCCGGCGGGCCGGGCCCGTGCCCGGCCAGCACGCGGTGCCGGCCCCTGCCGGGGCCGGGGACGGCGAGCCGCCCCGGTGGCCACCAGGGAGGGCCTGGCCGCGCTGCGCAAGGAGCTGAACGGGCTGATCGCGGCCTGGCACCACCGCACCGGCCAGCCGCACGGGGCGATCCACGCCGAGCTGCGCCGCGCCTGCGGCGGGCCGCCGCTGGCCGCGGCCACCGGCGACCAGATCCGGGCCCGGATCCAGGCCATCCGCGGCTGGGCCGCGTCCCGCCGGTAGCCGCTCCATGATCGCGGAGGGTTTGCCACCGCCGGCGGTGCACAACCCTCCGCGATCATGGAACCGGCCGAGCTGGACCAGGCCATGGCGCGCGGCCGCGGCCGGCTGGCCGACGACCTGATCGCCGAGGGGCTGCGGGTGCTCGAGGAGGGCCCGCTGCGCAAGGACGAGCCCGGGCGCGGCGACGTGCTGAGCGAGCAGGCCCGGGCCGAAACAGAGCCCGCCGAGCCATCCTGACCGCCCCGCGCTGGGCGGCCCTGACCTGCAGGTTTGTGATCAAGGTGCGGCGGCTCCACTCCTAGTGTGAACATTCGGTGAACGGGTGTTTAATCGTCGCTGACATGTAGGCCAGCAGTAGGTGGCGCATCTCGACTTTTCCGCGGACGAGTAGCGACGCTGGGCTTGTGGGAAATGATTTTCTGCTCGTCCTGGTCGTGGTGACCGCGCTCGCCTTCGACTTCACGAACGGCTTCCACGACACCGGTAACGCGATGGCGACGGCGATCGCCACCAAGGCGCTCAGCCCCCGGATTGCGGTGGCGCTGGCCGGGGTGCTGAACCTGGTCGGCGCGTTCCTGTCGCTCAGCGTCGCGGCGACCATCGCCAGCGGCCTGGTCGACACGGGCGTCGTAACCCTCCCCGTGGTCTTTGCCGGCCTGTGCGGCGGGATCATCTGGAACCTGCTGACCTGGTTCTTCGGCATCCCGTCGAGCTCGTCGCACGCGCTGATCGGCGGCGTGATCGGCTCGACCCTGGCCGCCGCGGGCGGGAAAGCCGTGGAATGGCAGAGCCTGTTCGCCAAGGTGATCATCCCGGCCGGGCTGTCCCCGGTCATCGCCGCGGGGGTGGCCACGCTCGGCACCTTCCTGCTCTACCGGATCATCAAGAACCTGACGGGCGGTGCCCGTAACCACGGATTCCGGTTCGGCCAGATCGGCTCGGCGTCGATGGTCGCGCTGGCGCACGGCACCAACGACGCGCAGAAGACCATGGGCGTCATCACCCTGGCCCTGATCGCCAACGGCACGCTGCCCTCGGACGCCAGCGCGCCGTTCTGGGTGATCCTGACCTGCGGCCTGGCCATCGCCCTGGGCACCTACATGGGCGGCTGGCGGATCATCCGCACGCTGGGCAAGGGCCTGGTCGAGATCGAGTCGCCGCAGGGCGTGGCCGCTCAGTCCTCCTCGGCGGCGATCATCCTGGTGTCCAGCCACTTCGGCTACTCGCTGTCCACCACGCACGTGGCCACCGGCTCGATCATCGGCACCGGCCTCGGCAAGAAGGGCTCCGAGGTGCGGTGGAGGGTGGTCGGCCGGATGGTTACCGGCTGGACGTTCACGCTCCCGATGTCGGGCCTGGTCGGCGCGGGCAGCTACGCGCTGGCCAGCGCGATCGGCGGCACCGCCGGCGTCGTTGTCGACGGCGTGCTGCTGCTGGCCGTGATCGCGGTGATCTACCTGCGGTCTCGCACGAACAAGGTGAACCACCAGAACGTCAACGAAGAGTGGGTCGGCACGGTGGTTCCGGCCCCGTCCGAGCCCATCGCGGCCTGAGGCGGAGAGGACCAGCATGAGTGACTGGATTGACCTGCACGCGCTGTGGCAGGTCGTGCTCGTCGGTCTGATCTTCGGGGCGGGCCTGCCGGCCCTGTTCGCCGTCGGCCTGCGCGCGCTGAGCGCGCCGGGCAACCGCCGGACGCTGAGCGTGGCGGACGGCCAGGCCCAGACGGCGGGCGCTGGCGCGGACCGGGTGTACGGCGGCAACCCGGTGGGGCTGACCGTTGCCGTCGCCTGCTTCGCGGTGATCCTCGCGGCCATCGGCTACGGCGTTTACCTCATCGTCGCGTCCGGCTGATAATCGCCCCGTAGCAGCCCGAGCCGGGGCCCGGGCTGTCCCCTCCAGAGAGGTTCAGAGCGCATGGCGCTGCCGCCGTTCCTGTCCAGCGTTATCGACTGGCTGCGCGCCGGGTACCCGGAAGGGGTCCCCGACGTCGACTACATCCCGCTGTTCGCCCTGCTGGGCTCCGAACTGACCGACGCCGACATCAACGCGATCACCGACGAACTGGCCGCCACCGGCGACCCCGCTACCGCCCAGGGCATCAGGGACGCGATCGCTGCGGCCTCGGACGAGAAGCCGCTGGACGTCGACGTGGCCCGGGTCCGGGCCCGGCTCGCGGCCGGCGGCTGGCCGCTGGCCAGGGCCGAGCACCTGGCCCCGGTGGAGCACACCGCCGGCTAGCACCGCAGCACGCAGCGCCGCGGCCCGGCCCGGCCGTCATGACAGGATGACGGCATGGGCCTGCCCGCGGCGCTGACCGTTATCGGGGAAGTGCGCACCGGCTACGCCAGCACCGAGGGCACGCCCATCCAGGCGGGCCTGAACCGGGCCGAGCGCGCGGTCATCGAGATCGCCGGGCCGTACCGGGAGGGCCTGGACGGGCTCGCCGGGTTCGGCTACGCGTGGCTGCTGACCTGGCTGGACCGGCCGCACGACCCGGGCCCGCCGCCGCTGCGGCTGGTGCCGTTCCTGCTGCGGCGCGAGCAGCGGAAGGTCGGGGTGTTCGCCACCCGGAGCCCGCGCCGGGTCAACCCGATCGGGCTCAGCCTGATCCAGATCCTCGGGGTGAGCGGCGGCGAGATCGAGTTCGCCGGTGTCGACCTGCTCGACCGCACCCCGGTGCTGGACCTCAAGCCGTACGTGGCCCGGTTCGACCGGCCGCCCGGGGACGGTGACCCGGCCGGCGGCTGGTTCGACCAGGTGCCGATGGCCGAGCGGGTCACCCCAGCCGAGCTCGGCCCCGGCGACCCGGCCGAGGGCTGACCGGCTGTCGGACCCCGCCGGTACGGTGCGGGCATGAGCTACTTCGCGCTGACCCTGGTCCACGGCCCAGGGTGGGACCCGGGGCGGCCGATCCGCGAGCAGCCGGCCTGGGACGAGCACGCGGCGTTCATGGACGGCCTGGTGGACGACGGGTTCATCATCATCGGCGGCCCGGTCGGGGACGGCCGCCAGACGCTGCACGCGGTCCAGGCAGACGACGAGAACGAGGTCGCGGCGCGGCTGAAGGCGGACCCGTGGGCGGCGATGGGGCTGCTCGAGGTCGGGGAGATCCGCCCCTGGGCGCTGTGGCTGGACGGCCGGGGCCACGGCCGCAAGGATGCGTAATCCATGCTGGAGACCCGTGCGGAGCTAGCGCAGCTCCAGGAACTGATGGACGCGAGCATGGCCGCGGCCGGCCCGCACATCAGCTCGATCATCACCGCGGAGCGCAGGCTGACCGCGGCGCAGCTGTGCGAGCAGCTGACCGGCATGCGGCTGCTGTCCGTGGCTACCGTGACCGCGGACGGCCGCCCGCTGGCCGGCCCGGTCGACGGGTACCTGCTGCACGGCTCGTTCTGGTTCAGCTCGGGCCGCGACTCCGTGCGCATGCGCCACCTGGCCGCCCGCCCGGCCATCAGCGCCACCCACATCGCGGGCGAGCACCTCGCGGTGACCATGCACGGCACCGCCGAGGTGTTCGCGGTCAGCGACCCGGCGCGGCCGCAGCTGCGCCAGGCCATGCTGGATCACTACCTGCCGATCCAGGGCCCGGACTTCGAGCGCTGGCTGGACGGCATCGACGCGCTCGGCGCCCGCATCCGGCCCGCGAAGGTGTTCACGTTCAGCATGCCCGCCGCCTGACGCCGGCCCCGGGGGAGCCGGCGCTGGCGGGCCGCAGACCGTGGGTCAGATCTGGCCGAGATCGACCTTGTTCTTGACCTCTTTCTGGAGCTCAGTGAGGTCGCTCAGGGCCTTCTCCAGCTGCGGCAGCGCATTGGCCATGGCCTCAATGCCGCCCTTGCTGGCGGACTTGGCCGCCTTCGCGACCTCGCCCATCGCCTTGCTCCACAGCCCCTTGGGGTCGGCGCAGGTCGGCAGCGGGTGGGCCGCCGCGTCGTTGGCCACGGTCTCCAGCTTCTTCGCACTGGCCGGGGTGGGAGTGCCGGAGGTGAAGCCCTTGATGGCGCTCTCGAAGTCCTTGAGAGTGCTGGTGTTGTCCTTCTTCCACTGGACGCCCTGGTCCTTGCAGCTGCCCGAGGCAGTTGTGGAGCCGCCGCCCGAGGACGAGCCGCCGCCAGAAGAAGTGCCGCCGCCGGACGAAGCGCCGCCGCAGGCGGCAAGGGCAAGCGCCGCAGCACACGCGGCGAGGGTAATTTTCACGGTTTGCATGGTGCTAACACGCATGGGTTCCCCCCGGGGGTTCAGGTAAAGGGAAGGCCGGCATCGGCCTATCTTTCAGGAAACGCAGACGATACCGGCCGCAACGGGGGGCCCGGGTAATCCGCGGCCAGCGCGGGCTGCAAACTGGCTGCAAGGCGGGGGCGGCAGGCTGGCGCTGGCCCGCTGATCAGGAAGCGGGGACTGGTCAGGAGGCAGCGATGGCCGCACCGTCAGCAGTGGACAGGTTCCTGCACGCGATCGAGACCGCGACGATCCCGGCCTGCGAGGCCTGGGCCGGGGACGCCACGCTGGACGCCACCGTGCCCAACTGGCGGCTGCACGCCAGCGGGCCGGACGCGATCCGGGCCGAGTACACCCGCTGGTTCGCCGACCCGGGCCGCTTCGAGGACGTCCGCCGCAGCCCGCTGGCCGGCGGCGACGGCGAAGTGATCGAGTACACGCTGAGCTGGCAGGAGAACGGGGTCCCGCACGCCGCCCACCACATGCACCGGCTCACCGTGCGGGACGGCCTGATCGCCGCGGACACCGTGTTCTGCGGCGGCCGCTGGCCCGCGTCGCTGCTCGCCGAGATGGAAGCGGCCCATGCCTGAGCGGCGGATCCCTGATGTGACGGGTTACGGGAGTGGCGGCGCGGGCCGCCAGGACCTGGCCAGCCTGCTGCGCGGCGCGACCGACCGGACAGTCCTGGACGATGCCCCCGGCGTCTCGGGCGCCCGGCTCGAACGGCTGGTCATCAACGGCCAGCCGTACGTGCTCAAGCGGCTGGATCTGGCCGACGACTGGACCATGCGGGCCTCGGGCTGCCTGCGCGGCGCGGCGTTCGAGCTGTGGCAGCGGGGCATCCTGGCCCGGCTGCCCGGCTGCATCAACCAGCCGATCGTGGCGGTCGCCGTCGAGCCGCCGGCCGCGGGCCGGCTGTCCGGCGGCTGCACCGTGCTCATGCACGACGTGGCCCGGTGGCTGGTCCCGGCGACCGATGAGCCGATCCCGGCCGGCCAGCACGCCACGTTCCTGCGGCACATGGCCGCACTGCACGCTGCGTTCTGGAACGGCGGGGCGGAACTCGACGTCGTCCCGGTCACCCACCGGTACCTGGAGCTGTCGCCGTGGATGGCCGAGGCGGAGGCTACCCTCGGCCCGCTGCACCTGATACCGCGGCTGGTCGTTGAGGGCTGGCCGCGGCTTGCCGCGGTGGCGCCGGCCGCGGCCCGGGTCGTGCTCCCGCTGGCGCGTGACCCGGGCCCGCTGGTCACCGCGCTGGCCGGCACCCCGCAGACGCTGGTGCACAGCAACTGGAAGCTGGACAACCTCGGCACCGACGACCAGGGCCGGACCGTGCTGCTGGACTGGGAGCAGCCCGGGCTCGGCGCGCCGCTCAGCGACCTGGCCTGGTATCTGGCCATCAACTGCCGGCGCCTGCCGCAGAGCAAGGAGGCCTCGATCGAGGCCTACCGCGCCGCGCTGGAGGAGTGCGGCATCAGCACCGGCGGGTGGTTCGGCCGCCAGATGGCGCTGTGCCTGCTCGGCGCGGTGGTCCAGTTCGGCTGGGAGAAGGCCCTCAGCGGGTACGACGACGAGCTGCGCTGGTGGGAGGAGCAGGCGGTGCGCGGGGCGGCGCTACTGGCCTGACGTCAATCGGCCGGGCGCTGGCCAATGCGGGACTGCCAGGCCGCCATCCGCTGGCGGGCCGCGGCCTGCAGGCCGCCGGCGTAGCTCCCGGCGTGCCGGGCCAGCCCGGCGACGTGACCGGCCGCGCGGTCCAGCCAGGCCGGCACGCCGTAGTCGGCGGCCAGGTCCCCGGTCCACCACCAGGCCTCGATGGCCACGGACGAGTCCAGCAGGTCCAGGTCGGCTGCCACCTGCTCGCGGCGTGGCCGGCTGACCGAGGCGGTGGTCCGCGCGGTGCCGCAGCAGCCGGGCCACGCTGACGTAGCGGGGGATCGCCAGGTCCTGGGCCCGGCGCTCGAGCTCGCGGGCCTGCCCGGCGGCCCGGTCCGGCTCGCCGCACAGCAGCGCCAGCCGTGCGGTCAGCAGCCGCAGCTTCAGGTCCAGCCGCCAGCCGAACACCAGGTCACCGCGCAGCAGGTCGCTGGCCTGCGCCAGCCAGGCGGCGGCGCCGTCCGGGTCGCCGTTCTCCACGCACTGCTCGGCGTGGTCCTCGAGCGCGGCGATAGTGACCTCCGCGGTGCCGTGCCCGCGGCCGATCTCCAGGGCCGCCGCGTGCAGGTCGGCCGCCTGCGCCCGGGCACCCAGGCTGCGCAGCACCCAGCCGGTGAGGTTCACCCCGCGCCCCGCGAACCGCGGCACCTGCCGGCGCTCCACCTCCGCGGTGTACCGGGCGAAGGCGTCCAGGGCCTGCTGCGGCTGGCCGGCCGCCGCGTGCGCAAGGCCGAGGAACAGCAGCGCGTGCAGGGTCGCCGAGGTGTGCTCCACGCCGATCTGGCCCCGGGCCGCCGGGCGCAGCAGCTCCAGAGCCTCGGGCACCCGGCTCTGGTGGGCGCGCAGCACGCCGAGCCAGGCCGCCGCGGTCACCCGGTCGGCGCCCGCGGCGATCGTCAGCGCCTCGCCCAGCAGGGTCTCCGCGGCGGCCAGGTCACCGGCCGCGTGCCCGATCCGGCCGCCCACCGCCAGGCACCGGGCCCGGGTCGGGACGTCGCCGGCGGCCAGCGCGCCGTCGGCCGCGAACTGGGCCGCCTGGGTGAACCGGCGGCCGAAGTACGAGGCCCAGGCGCCGACCTCCAGCGCGGCCGGGCCGGCCGGGGCGGCCCGCGCCGCGGCTTCCGTAAACCTTGAAAAACCCTCGCCTCCTACGGTGCCGGCGGCCGTGGCGGCGCGGTCGACGTCGCGCAGCGCGGCGTCGTAGTCGCCCCGCCGGGTCCGCACCCGGGCCCGGGCGAGCCAGGCTTGCGGCTGCGGGTCCAGCCGCACCGCGTCGTCGAGCAGCGCCTCCGCGGCAGCGTGATCGAACCGCTCGGCGGCCCGGTCCGCGGCGTCGCACAGCGCCGCGCTGGCCAGCGCCACGTCCCCGCCCAGCCGGGCGTGCCCGGCCACCGTGGCCGGGTCCGCCCCGGGCCGGGTGGCCAGCACCCGGCCCGCCTGCCGGTGCAGCAGCGCGGACCGCCCGGCGCTCGCGCTGGCCGCCAGCGCCTCCCTGACCAGCTCGTGCCGGAACCTGAACACGCCGCCGTCCTCGGCCAGGAACTGCTTGGCCGCGGCCTGGGCCGCGTAGTCGAGCACGTCGACCACACCACGGCCGGACAGCGCGGCCAGCAGGTCCACGTCCAGCTCCGGGCCGATGACCGCGGCGGTGCGCAGCAGCGACCCGGCCGGCCCCAGCTCGTCGCAGCGGGCCGCGACCGACTCGACCAGCGAGGCCGGCAGCTCGGCCGCGGCGGTTTGCTGGGCCAGCTCGGTGAGGAACAGCGGATGGCCGCGGGACCGGTCGTACAGCCGGGCGGCCCGGCCGGGCCCGACGAGCTCCTCGACCGCGGCGCGGGTGAGTGCGGTCAGCTGGATGCGGGCGGTACTGGGCAGCGGGACGCCCTCGCCGGTGCGTACCGCGGCGACCACGGCCAGGCTGAGGTCCTGGCGGGCCGCGAAGCGGAGAAGGTCGGCCAGGGCGGGGCCGGCCAGGTGCGCGTCGTCGATGACCGCGACAAGGGCGCCGGCCCGGCCCGGCGCCGGCTTCGGTGAGGCGGCGGAGCACGCGGGTCAGCGCGGCGTAGAGCACGGCCGGGCCGAGCATGCTGTCGGCCAGGCCGGTGAGCTGGCTCAGCTGGCCAGGGCCGGCCGCGGTGTCGAGCAGCGGGGCGAGGATGGCGGCGTCCGCGTCCAGGAGGGTCGCGGCGGCTTCAGGGCCCCGGCGGCGGAGCAGGGCGGCCAGCGCGGTGAGCAGGGCGTCCAGCGGCATCGACCGGTCCAGCGGGCCGCACGATGCGAGCAGGATCGTGTCGCCGGCCGCGGCCCGCCGGGCGGCCCAGGAGCGCAGCAGCGTGGTCTTGCCGATGCCGGCCTCGCCCTCGACGATCACGATCTCGGTGCGGCCGCCGCGGGCCCGGCCGGCGATCGTGTCGAGGTAGCCGAGCTCGTCGTCGCGGCCGACGATGCGGGGCTGGCCGCTGGGATGGGTGGCGGCGGCTGC
This sequence comes from uncultured Actinomycetes bacterium, assembly GCA_963770375.1. Classification (GTDB taxonomy): domain Bacteria; phylum Actinomycetota; class Actinomycetes; order Streptosporangiales; family Streptosporangiaceae; genus DASVBE01. Next base: position 32,633 of record CAVYPM010000026.1, read on the forward strand.
GGCGGCGGGCGCGGGGCTGGCGGGTGCGGTACTTCCCGCGGGCCGCTCGCCGCGCAGGATCGCGGTGTGCAGCGCGACGGTCTCCGGGGCCGGGTCGGTGCCCAGCTCGCCGGCCAGCCGCTCCCGTGTTCTCGCGTAGGCGGCCAGCGCCGCGGCCAGCTGTCCGCCCGCGGCGTAGGCCCGCAGCAGCAGGCGCAGCGCGGATTCGTCGTAGGGGTCCTGGTCCAGGGCCGCGGTCGCGGCGTCGGCCGCGGTCGCCCAGTCGCCGGCCTCCAGCAGCAGCCGGGCGGCGACCCGGCGGGCCCGGCCGGCCAGCCTGGTCAGCTCGGCCTGGCGCTGCGCGGCCCACTCGCCGGGCGCGGCGGTCGCCGGGCCGGGGCCGCGGACCAGGGAGAGCGCCACCCGGGCGGCGGCCGCCGCGCCGGCCACGTGGCCGGCCTCCCGGCGGGCGGTCACCTCGTCGATCAGGCTGGACAGCTCGGCCGCGTCCAGCCAGTCGTAGTGCAGCCGGTAGCCGCCGTCCTGGTGGCCGATCCGTTCCCGGCCGCCGAGGACCGAGCGGAGGCGGCTGACCAGCACCGACAGCTGGTCCTCGGGGCGGGCCGGGGGAGTGGCGGCCCACAGCGCGTCGGTCAGCAGGTCGGTTCTGACGACGGCGCCCTGGCCGAGGGCCAGCAGGTGCAGTACCTGGCGGGCCTTGCGGCTGCCCAGGGCGTGCGGGGCCAGCCCGTCCACGCCGAAGTCGCCGAGGACCCGGACGGCCAGCGACTTCATGGTGCTCATCCAACCGGGCCGCGGGGTGTCGCGCCAGGTCAGCCGATCACTTCTGAGAGGCGGCGCCCGCACGGCAGATCCCCTACAGCGGCAAGAGGGCCCTAGCCGGTACCGGCGGGAGCGAGCTGCGGATCCCAGCCCGGATCGGCGGCTGCAAGCTGGCTGCAAACCAGGGGAGGCAGGGTTTTGGGCAGAACCCGGGACCGGCCCGGGGCGCTTCACCCGGAGGACACCATGACTGCGAAGGCCGAGCAGAAGAGCTTCGACCAGCCCGATGAGACCCGTGACTTCCCGCTCGGCGCGCTGCGCCTGCTCAGCATCGGCGGCGCCGACATCGGGCTGCTCACGCTGCAGCCCGGGTGGCGGTGGTCCGAGCACGTCAAGCCGGTGGCCGGCACCGACCTGTGCGAGGCGCCGCACTTCCAGTACCACGTGAGCGGGACCCTGCACGTGGTGATGGGTGACGGCGCCGAGTTCGACGCGCGACCGGGCGAGGTGACCGCGCTGCCGTCGGGGCACGACGCGTGGGTGGTCGGGGACGAGCCTGTGGTCGTGGTGGACTGGTGCGGGGCCAGCAACTACGCCCGGTCGGACGGGTAGGCGCTAGCGGGGCGGGCCGGCCTCGATCGTCTCGCGGACCTGGGCCAGGGCGGGCGTGTAGGTGAAGTTGGTGAGCATCCAGGTGGCGCCGGCCTCGGCCCACGGCTTCGGGTCCTCGCCCGGTTCGAGGCCCACGACCATGTCGAAGGGCTCGCTGGCCGGCCGGCGCGGTCGGCGCGGTCGGCGCGGATCCCGGCGAGGAGCTCGGCGTAGTCGGCCGGGCTGGGGACCCGGGTCGGGAACAGGCCGTCCCACCTGGCGGCGCGGCGCACCGGGCGCCGGTGCGGCCATTCCGCGGCGACCCAGACCGGGATCCGGGGCTGCTGCACCGGGACCGGCTGGAAGTCGCCGGACCAGTACCGGGTCAGCTGTGCGAGGCCCTCGTCCAGCATGACGGCCCGTTCGCGCGGGTCGGCGACCTCGCCGAACGGCTCGAGCTCGTTGTTGCGGGCGCTGCCGATGCCCACGCCGAGGGTGAGCCGGCCCGCGCTGAGCTGGTCCAGGGTGACGGTCTCCCGGGCCAGCTTGTGCACCCGGCGGCGGGACAGCGGGGTGATCATGGTCCCGATCCTGACGCGGCTGGTGGCGCAGGCGATCGCGGCCAGGGCGACCCACGGGTCGAGGACGGCCTGGACCGGGGCGCGGTACACGATGTGGTCCCAGACGAAGAAGCCGTCCCAGCCCCGCTCCTCCGCGGTGGCGGCCAGCTCGGCCAGCAGCCGCGGGTCGGCAAGCTCGTCAAACGGCGCAACGTCGATCGCGAACTTCACCCGGCCGAGCCTAGCTTTCGCTCGGCCGGGGGCTTGCGGCCGGCTGTCGGAGGGCGGTGGTAGGCCGGGAGCTGGCCCTGGTTGACCGGTTTACCGGAGGAGCCATGCACTGGTCGGAGATGGCGGAGGGCCAGCCACGGCTGGCGGCGCTGGCGCGGGAGCGGCTGATCGGACCGGGGGTGGTGCTCGTGGCCACCATCCGGCGCGACGGCACGCCGCGGCTCAGCCCGGTCGAGCCGTTCGTGCTGGACGGCGACCTGTGGCTGTCCATGATGTGGCAGTCGACGAAGGCCAGGGACCTGCTGCGCGATCCGCGGATTCTTGTGCACAGCGTGATCACCAGCCGGGACGGTGCCGAGGGCGAGGTCAAGCTGCGCGGTGCGGCCCGGGACGAGCCGGACCCGGCGGTGCAGCGCCGTTATGCCGCGGCGGTGGCCGCCAGCCTGGGGTGGGAGCCCGTGCCCGGGCGGTTTCACCTGTTCGGGGTCGATATCGAGCAGGTGACTTACGTCGCGTACGACCCTTCCGGCAGCGGCGACCAGCACGTGGCGATGTGGCCGCCCGGCCGCGAATTCGTCCGCCGGGCGACGTCGGCGACCAGCGTCGGCGAGCCGGAGCCGGCGAGCGGCCTGCTCGGGGCTGGCTAGTCCGGGGCGATGCGGACCACCCGGCGGCCGATGTGCGGTGAGCCGCGCTCGAAGACCGAGGCCAGCGCCTCGGGGGCCCGGTCGAGGCCGTCGAACTCGCTGACCACGGCCTTGAGGCGGCCGTCGTGCAGCAGCGCGGACAGGTCGGCGCGGGCGGTCTGCAGCCGCGTGGGGTAGTAGTCACCGACGATGTAGCCGCGCAGGGTGATCCGCTTGAACACGGCGTTGTGCAGGTCGGCGCCCGCGCCGGGGGCGTCCGGGTCGGCGTAGCTGCTCACGGTCCCGCACAGCACGACCGTGCCGTAGTTGTTCATGACCTCGAGCGCCCGGGTGAGCTGGCTGCCGCCGACGTTGTCGTAGAACACGTCCACGCCGCCGGCCGCCGCCGCGGTCTCGGCCAGCCGCGGCCCGAAGCTGGCGTCGCGGTAGTCGACCGCGGCGTCGGCGCCGAGCACCGCCGTGGCGTGGGCGACCCGGTCCTGGCCGCCCGCGATGGCGATCACCCGTGCGCCGGCCGCCTTCGCCAGCTGGACGGCGACCCCGCCGACGGCGCCGGTCGCCGCGCTGACCAGCACGGTCTGCCCGGCTTGCACGTGGCCGACGTCGTTGATGCCGATGTACGCGGTGATCCCGGTGGTGCTCAGCACGCTGATCCAGTCCAGGGGAGCGCCCAGCGCCCGGTCCGCGACCTCGTCCGGCGCGACGGTTGCAGTGGCGTGGGACTGCCAGCCGGTGTAGGTGGCGACCTGGGTGCCCACCGGGACGGCTGGGTCGTTCGACTGGACGACGACGCCAACGCTGTTGGCCGGGACCGGGTCGCCGATGGCCACCGGGGTCACCTCGGCCGAGCCGCGCAGCATCCGCAGCTGGTACGGGTCGACGCTGGTGACGATGTTCCGGACGATCACCTCGCCGGGGCCGGGCTCGCGCAGGGGGCGGCGCTCGGGAACCAGGTCGCCCGGGGCCAGGGCCGGGCCCGGGCGGCGCCGGACAACGATGACGTCCGCGTGGCCCGGTATCGCGGGCTCGGCCATCTCTCCTCCAAGGTCGCACGCCGAACTGCTCCAGCGGGCCAGCCCGCTGGGCCGTTCGGCGCTCGTTCGGCGCTCGTTCGGCGCGGCAGGCCAGCGGTCCGGCTCTCTCTCACCATCTCGCACCCAAGCACGCCTCGTCCTGCCCGGGTGCTGTAGACAATGGAAACGGTTTTCATTTACACGGTTTTCAACTACCCTGGGGGCCGCTCAACGAAAACGATGATCGGTATCATTTCGCGCGGCAGCGCGGTCGGGAGACTGGGTGAGAGAGATCGGGACGAGGCTGACAGCAGTCCTGGCCGCCGTTGCCACCGCGGCGCTGGCGGCCGGGTGCTCGACGGCTGCCTCGGGCTCGCAGGCCGACGCCGGCAGCCCCGGCGGCAAGATCATCGTGGTGGCCGCGGAGAACTTCTGGGGCAGCATCGCCAAACAGCTCGGCGGCACGCAAGGTCACCGAGACCAGCATCATCAGCAACCCGAACACCGACCCGCACGACTATGAGCCCACCGCGTCCGACGCGCGGACCATCTCGATGGCGAAGCTCGTCGTGGTCAACGGCATCGGCTACGACCCGTGGGCCTCGAAAGTGCTCGCCGCCAACCCGGTCGACGGCCGCCAGACGCTGAACGTCGGCGACCTGCTCGGCCTGAAGGACGGGGACAACCCGCATCAGTGGTACTCCGCCGCGCACGTCCGGCAGGTGGCCGAAGCCATCACCGCGGACTACAAGCGCCTCGACCCGGCCGACGCCGCCTACTTCACCCGCCAGCAGCACCACTTCGAGACCATTGCCCTGGCCCAGTACAACCGCCTGATCGCGCAGATCCGCGCCCGGTACGCCGGCACCCCGGTCGGCGCATCGGAATCCATCGTGTCCCCGCTCGCCGCCACGCTCGGCCTGAAGATGCTCACCCCGTACTCGTTCCTGAGGGCGATCAGCGAGGGCGGCGAGCCGACCGCGCAGGACAAGGCCACGATCGACGCGCAGATCAGGAACAAGGAAATCAAGATCTACATTTACAACAGCCAGAACGCCACCCCTGACGTGACCGCCCAGGTGCGGGAGGCCAGGGCCCGGCACATCCCGGTGACCACGGTGACCGAGACGCTGACCCCGGCGAACCTGACCTTCGAGCAGTGGCAGGTCAGCCAGCTTGAGCGGCTGGAATCGGCCCTGCACCAGGCCACCGGCCGGTAACCAGGGAAACGCCCAGGATGCAGTACAAGGACACCGCTTTGAACCCGTTCACGAGCACCCAGCCCGCCAGCGACCAGACCGCGCCAGCAGGCCAGACCGCGCCAGCCCGGCGCCCGCCCGCAGCCCCGGGCCCCGTGCTGGAACTCCGCGGCGCGGCGGTCCGGGTCGGCGGCAGCGTCCTGTGGAGCGGCGTCGACCTCACCGTCGGCCGCGGCGAGTTCGTCGCCGTGCTCGGCCCCAACGGCGCCGGCAAGTCCACCCTCCTCAAGGTCCTCCTCGGCCTGCTCCCCACCGCCGCCGGCCAGGTCCGCGTTCTCGGCCAGCAGCCGGGCCGCGCCAGCCACCAGATCGGCTACCTCCCGCAGCGCCGCAGCTTCGACACCTCGGCCCGGATCCGCGGCACCGACGTCGTCCGGCTGGGCCTGGACGGCGACCGCTGGGGCCTCCCCCTCCCGTTCGGCCCGCGCAGCCGCGCCGCCGCCCAGCGGGTCAGCGACGTCATCGACCTGGTCGGCGCCACCAGCTACGCCGGCCGCCCGGTCGGCGAGTGCTCCGGCGGCGAGCAGCAGCGCCTCCTGCTCGCCCAGGCCCTGATCCGCCGCCCGGACCTGCTGCTCCTCGACGAGCCCCTGGACAGCCTCGACCTCCCCAGCCAGGCCACCGCCGCGGCCCTGATCAGCCGCATCTGCCGTGAGCAGGGCGTCACCATCGTCATGGTCGCGCACGACGTGAACCCGATCCTGTCCCACCTCAACCGGGTCGTGTACATAGCGGCCGGCGGCGCCGCCTGCGGGACCCCCGCCGAGGTCATCACCAGCCAGACCCTGACGCGGCTGTACCAGACCCCGGTCGAGGTCCTGACCGCCTCGGACGGCCGCCTGGTCGTCGTCGGCCAGCCCGAGCCGCCCGCCGTGCACAGTGACCGGCACGCCAGCCACGACCACCACGACGGCGGCGCCCCGTGATCAACCCCGCGTTCTCGTGGAACATCGTGGACGACATCCGCACCATGTGGGCGTACCCCTTCATGGTGAATGCCTTCCGGGCCGGTGCTGTCGTGGCCGTCGTGGCCGGCGTGATGGGCTGGTTCATGGTGCTGCGGCGGCAGACCTTCGCCGGCCACACCCTGGCCCTGTCGGCCTTTCCCGGGGCCGCCGGGGCCACGCTGATCGGGATCGCGGCCAGCTACGGCTACTTCGCCTTCTGCACCGCGGCGGCGGCCGTCATCGCGCTGGCGACCCGCGGCCGCGCCGCCGGGCAGGGCAGCAGCCGGGTCAGCGAGTCCGCGCTGACCGGCGTCGTCCAGGCTTTCACGCTGGCCTGCGGGCTGCTGTTCGTCGCGCTGTACCACGGGTTCCTGAACGGCACGACGGCCCTGCTGTTCGGCAGCTTCCTGGGCATCACCAGCAGTCAGGTGGCGCTCCTGGCCGCCACCGCCGCAGCCGTCCTGGCGATCCTGGCCGCCATCGGCCGGCCCCTGCTGTTTGCCTCCGTCGACCCGGACGTGGCCGCCGCCCGCGGCGTCCCGGCCCGGGCCCTGTCGGTTGCGTTCCTGGTCCTGCTGGGCGCGGCGGTCGCGGAAACCGCCCAGATCACCGGCGCGCTGCTGGTCTTCGCGCTCCTGGTCATGCCCGCCGCGGCGGCGCAGCGGCTCACCGCCCGCCCGGCCGCGAGCCTGCTGCTGACGGTGGTCATCGGGTTCCTGGTGACCTGGGCGGGCCTGACCGCCGCGTTCTACTCCCCGTACCCGATCGGGTTCTGGGTGACGAGCTTCGCGTTCGCCGTGTACCTGGCCGCGCAGGCCGCCCCGGTCCTGCTCCGCCGGGCCCGCCGCCGTCCCGCCCGCCTAGCCGGGGCGCCCGCGTGAGCATCCTCGCCCACCCGTTCCTGCAGCACGCGTTCCTGGCCGGGACGCTGATCGCGGCGGCCTGCGGCGTGGCCGGGTACTTCCTGGTCCTGCGGGCCCAGGTGTTCACCGGCGACGCGCTCAGCCACGTCGCGTTCACCGGCGCGCTGGCGGCCCTGGTGGCCGGCATCGACCTTCGCCTCGGCCTGTTCGCCGCCACGATCGGCGTGGCGGCCGGCATCGGCCTGCTCAGCCGCCGCGGCCGGGCCGACGACGTCGTCATCGGCAACGTCTTCGCCTGGATCCTCGGCCTCGGGGTGTTCTTCCTCACCCTCTTCACCACCGCCCGCAGCAGCAGCAACGGCACCGCCGGGACCAGCGTTCTCTTCGGCTCCATCTTCGGCCTCTCGGCCCGGGACGCGGTGGTCGCCGCGGCCATCGGCGGCGGGATCATCGTGGCGATGGCGGCGATCGCCCGGCCGCTGCTGTTCGCCAGCATCGACGAATCGGTCGCCGCGGCCCGCGGGGTCCCGGTCCGCCTCCTGGGCGTCGGCTTCCTGGCGCTGGTCGGCGCGGCCGCCGCCGAGGCCACCCAGGCGGTCGGGGCGCTGCTGCTGCTCGGCCTGCTGGCCGCGCCCGCCGCGACCGCGCTGCTGCTGACCGCGCGGCCGTACCTGGGCCTGGTCATCTCCGCCGGCCTGGGCGTGGCCGAGATCTGGGCCGGCCTGGCCCTTGCCTACGCCGCCCCGTCCCTGCCGCCGAGCTTCGCCATCATCGCCGTGGCCACCGCCGCTTATCTGGCCGCCTACGGCGGCTACCGGTTCCGCCGCGGCCGCCGGGCCCGCCGGGGAAAGCGCAGCCACCTGGCGTCGTCAGCCGCAGATTTCAGGGTTACGGCAGCGGGGGCGCGGGCCGGCCTCCCTGCGCCGGCCCTGCCGCGGCGCGGGCCGGCCCAGGCGTCCCGCTCGGCCCCCGGCGGGCCCGCGCGGGCCAGGCACAATGGACCTATGGCCGGACCCGCACCCCAGGGAGCTGAGCCGCGATGACCGCCCGACGCGACGCCGTCCGCCAGGCCCTCGCCTCCGCCGGCACCTTCGTCAGCGCCCAGGACCTGCACGCCCGGCTGCGCGCGGCGGGCAACCGGATCGGCCTGACCACGGTGTACCGGGCGCTGGCCGCGATGGCCGGGGCGGCCGAGGCCGACGTGCTGACCGCCGACGGCCAGCAGGTCTACCGGGCCTGCGGCAGCGGCGAGCACCATCACCATCTGGTCTGCCGGTCCTGCGGCACGGCGGTGGAGGTGTCCGGCGCGGACGTCGAGCGCTGGGCCGAGGCGACCGCCGGTGCACACGGCTTCGTGGACGTCACCCACACGGTCGAGATCTTCGGCACCTGCCACGACTGCGCCACCAGGCCAGCCCCCGCCCGCCCCGCCAGCCACGGCGGTCCGGCCGGCCAGCTAGCACCCGGCGTCAGCCCCGGCGGGTAATCGACCCCGGGGTCAGCAGGACAAGCACGCCGTCCGGGTCGCGGACGGTGGCGATGGTCAGCGGTCCGCTGGGCGTCGGCTGGGTGATGTGCCGCGGCGTTCCGCCCAGGCCGAGCGCGGCCAGCCGGCTCAGCGTGGCCTCGACGTCGGCGAAGAACGACATCATGAACAACCCGGTCTGCGGCGCCGCCGGCGGCGGCCCCGGCACGGCACCGTCCAGCACGTTCAGTTCCAGCACGCCGGCCTGGTCGTCGGGAACCCCCGGGTCGCCCAGGAACACCGCGCGCAACTGCCGGGTGGCGGCACCGAACAACCCCGGCCAGTCGCCCTCGACCTGGCGGTCCGCCAGCAGGTCGAGGCCGAGGCCGTCGCAGTAGAAACGCAAGCTGGCGTCGAGGTCGCGGACGATCACCACGGTGTGATGGATACCGCCGGGCATGACGGGCACCTGACCTTTCGGCTGAGCACTGAGTCGGCTGAGCACTGAATCCGCTGAGCACTGAGTCGGCTGAGCACTGGGTTGCCACCGAGCAATAACCGGTACGGCGGTGCATAGCGCTTCAGGTAGAACTGAAATATGCCGCACCTCGCCGCGTTCCTGCTGGTCGCCTGCCTGATTGTGATCACTCCCGGCCCTGACATGGCGATGGTCACCAAGAACGCGCTCGACGGCGGCCGCCGCGCAGCCCTCCTGACCGCGCTGGGCACGGTGACCGGCCTCCTGGTCTGGCTGGCCGCCTCCGCGGCCGGCATCGTGGCCGTCCTGCGGACGTCAGCGGTCGTGTTCACGGCCGTCAAGCTGTGCGGCGCTGCCTACCTCCTGATCCTCGGCGCCCAGGCCCTGCTGGCCGCCCGCCGCTCGTCCGCATCCCCCCTGACCGCAGACGGCCCGGCGGCAGAGAACCCGACGGCGCACGCTCCGGGTAGTGGCGGTCCAGTGACGGACGCCCCGGCCGCGGGCAGCCTGGCCGCGTCCGGCCCGGCCGTGGACGGCCGGGCAACGGCCGGGCCTGCTGCAGGTCGCGCGGCCTCTCTTCGCCGGCGCCTTCGCGGTCGGCGGCCGCCGCAGCTGCTGACCGGTCCGCCGTGGCGTCAGGGCCTGCTCTGCAACCTGCTGAACCCCAAGATCGCCGTGCTGTTCACCAGCCTGATTCCGCAGTTCGTGGCGCCGGGCCAGTCCGCACCGCTGCAGGCTGCCATCCTGGCCGGGATCTTCGTCGCGATAACCCTGGTCTGGCTGACGGGCTACGCCCTCGCCGCGAGCGCCGCCCAGCAGGTCCTGCGGCGGGGTCGTGTGCAGCGCGCGATGCGCGCCGTCACCGGCACGGCGCTGGTCGGCCTCGGCGTCCGCCTCGCCGCCGAGACCCGCTAAAGCCCAGGCCAGAGCCAGTCCGCCCGGGACCCGGTTTCGCGGTCAGCCGCCTGCGGCCCTGATCTGCTCCAGCATGGCGAAGTCGTCGCGGACGGCTCAGTGCTCGGTGACCTTGCCGTCCTCGACCCGGAACACGTGCAACTGCGTCCAGCTGACCTGCGCCAGCCAGCGCACACCTCCACGGCGGCGGGATCTTCAACACCGCCACCCTGGTGCTCAGCGGTGACCGGGTGACGTTCAACCAGGCCTCCCTGGGGGCGGCGGCGGAATCAGCAACTCAAGCTCCGGCACCGTCTCGCTGCGGTTCGCGCTGGTCACCTCCAACGCCCCGGACAACTGCAATCCGCAGGGCACCATCCGGGGCTGCCGGAACTAGCCCGCCGGGACCGGCTGGTAATCCACTGCCGCCCACCTGGTCCCGGCGCCTGCCGGGGCTGGGCGGGTTGCTGCCATAAGGGCGGTGTGCTGCAGTGGCCAGCCCGGCAGATGCGCAGGTGGGCATGGTGCCCTGGCGCCTGGTCAGCATCCGGCGGCGCGGCATTGGCGCCCTGGGCCATCCCGCCAAGGGGTGTTCCTGACCTGCCGGGAACAGGACCGCGGCCTGGCCGCCAGCGTGATCCGCCGGCGCATCGCGTTGGCCGCGGTGACCACGTCATGGCCAGGTCCGGGCAGTCCCGCCGTCGGGGGCGGCAAGTGTGGCCAGGATCCGGACCGTAGCGGTCTTGCCGGCGCTGTTAGGGCCGAGGAAGCCGGTGACGTGCCCGGGGCGCGCGGTGAAGGTGAGGTGGTCGACGGCGGTGACCGGGCCGTAGCGTTTGGTGAGCTGTTCTACCTCGATCATGCTGGGCACGCTAGGAGCGGGCACCGGGGCAGCGCTTCTGTCACGGTGACTGGAGTTGCTGGCTGGTCGTGCCCCGGGGTAGGTAATGCCGGGGCGTACACGGGTACCTGAGATCCTTGGCCCGTTGTGCTGACGGGATGAGAGCCGATGCTGTGCGGGCGGAGCGAGCAGCTGGCGGCGATTGACCAGCTGCTGGAGGGAATGCGGTCCGGCCGGGCCGGCGCGCTGGTGCTGCGCGGGGAGGCGGGGATCGGGAAGACGGCGCTGCTGGATGCCGCGGAGCAGAAGGCCGCTGGAGCCCGTGTCCTGCGGGTGACCGGGGTGGAGCCGGAGGCGGACCTGCCGTTCGCGGCGCTGCACGGGCTGCTGCGCCCGGTGCTGGATGAGATCGGGGCGCTGGCCGGGCGGCAGGCTGAGGCCCTGCGCGGCGCGTTCGGGCTGGCGGAAGAAACGGTCCCGGACCGGTTCCTGGTCGGCCTGGCGGTGCTGAGCCTGATCGCGGAGCTGGCCGAGCACCAGCCGGTGCTCGTCCTGGTCGATGACGCGCACTGGCTGGACCGGGCGTCCGCGGATGCGCTGGTGTTCGCGGCCCGGCGGCTGCGTGCGGAGCGGGCCGCGGTCCTGGTCGCGGCCCGGGATGACCCGCCGGGCGCTAGCCTGCCGGGCCTGCCGGAGCTGCGGGTGGGCGGGCTGGACCGGGCCGCGGCGGAGCAGTTGCTGGCCGGGGCGGGGCTGGTGGCTGCGGTCCGCGATCAGCTCATCGCTGAGGCGGGCGGCAACCCGCTGGCGCTGATCGAGCTGTCCCGCGGCCTGTCCGGAGCGCAACGGGCCGGGGCGGTGACGCCGCTGGCGCTGCCCGCCGCGTCCCCGGCTGGGCGGGTGCAGCAGGCGTTCGCGGCCCGGATCGGCGGGCTGCCGCCGGACTGCCGGCGGGCGGTGCTGGTCGTGGCGCTGGGCGGGATGGCAGACCTGGCCGAGGTCAGCCGGGCGGTCGCCGCCGCGGGCGGGTCGCTGACCGACCTGGCCGCAGCTGAGCGGGCCGGGCTGGTGCGGGTGACCCCGGCCGGGGTCAGCTTCGCCCACCCGCTGACCCGGGCGGCGGTGCTGGCCAGCTCCGATGTCGCCGAGCGGGCCGCCGGGCACCGGGCGCTAGCTGCGGTGCTCGACGATGACCGGCGGGCCTGGCACCTGGCCGCCCTGGCGGACGGCCCGGACGAGCAGGTCGCCGCCGAGCTGGATGCCGCCGCCCAGCGGGCGGGCCGCCGCGGCAGCCGCGCTGCCGCCTCCGCCGCCTACGAACGGGCCGCTGCGCTGTCGGCCGGCCCAGCGGCCAGGGGGCGCCGGCTGGCGCTGGCCGCCGAGGCGGCGACCGACGCCGGGCAGTTCCCCCGGGCCGCGGGCCTGGCCCGGCAAGCCGGGCGGCTGGTGACCGACCCGGCGGCCGCCGCCACGCTGGCCCGGGTAAGGGCACAGCTGGAGTTCGAGGCCGGCCGCCCCGCCGATGCGGCAGGCATCCTGCTGGAGTGGGTCGCGATGCTCGGCCCGGCGGACCCGGGCACCGCGCAGGCGGTGCTGGCCGAAGCCGTTCACATACTGTGGCTGGACGTCACCCCGGCGCACCCGGAGCTTGAGCGCCGGGCTGCGGCCATGGCACCGCCCGTGGGAGCGGGGCTCGTGGAGTTCCTGCAGGCGGTGCGGCGGCTCCAGCATGGTGATATCCACGCGCCGGTCACCGTTCCGGCCCCACCGGATCATGGCTCGCTTCCGTTCGTCGCCGGGTTCTCCCAGCTGTTCTTCGACTTCATCCGGGGGGACGTGGCGGCTGTCGGGCGCCGCGCCGACGCCATGACCGCCGAGTGCCGGGACACCGGGATCGCCGGCCTGCTGGCGTACGCCCTGTCCTATCTCGCCGACGCGCAGGGCCTGCGCGGTGAGTTTCTGGACGGGATGGCGACCGCCGAGGAGGGCCTGCGCATCGCCGCCGACACCGGGCAGGCCACCATGACCCGCGAGCTTGCCGTCAGGGCGGCATCCTTGGCGGCGGTCACCGGTGACGAGGAGGTGTGCCGGGCCCGTGCGGCCCAGTGCCGGGACCTCTCGGCCGGTGCACCGACCCTGGCGCTGGCCGGAGCCGACTGCGCGCTCGCCCTTCTTGACCTGGGGTACGCCAGGTATCACGCCGCTCTGGACCGGATGCAGGCCGCAGCGACCGGGCCGGCCTGGCATTCCCCCCACCTTCTGTACGCCTATCCGGATCATGTCGAGGCGGCGGTCCGGGCTGCCGGCCGGATCTCGCGGCCGGCCCGCTGGCCAAGTTCTCCGCCTGGGCCGGCGCGATGGGCCAGGGGTGGGCCACCGCGGTGGCCGCGCGGTGCGCCGCGCTGACCGCCGGCGACGGCGACGCCGAGCCCCTGTACCGGAAGGCGGTCGCCGCCCACGAGGGGGACGGCCGCCCGTTCGAGCAGGCGCGCACCCGGCTGCTGTACGGGGAGTGGCTGCGCCGCAGCCGGCGCCGCACTGATGCCCGTGAGCACCTGCTCGCCGCGGCGGGCGCCTTCGCGCGGATGGGCGCCCGGCCCTGGCAGGACCGTGCCGAGGCCGAGCTGCGCGCCGCCGGCGCCAGGGCGCCAGCCGTGACGGCCGACGATCCGCTGGCCCGGCTGACCCCGCAGGAGCTGCAGGTCGTCCGGCTGGCCGCCACCGGCGCGTCGAACAAGCAGATCGGCGCGCAGCTGTTCCTGTCCCCGCGCACCGTGGGCTACCACCTGTACAAGGCGTTCCCCAAGCTCGGCGTCACCACCCGCGAGGAGCTGGCCCGCTACGCGCAATGACCTAGCCGCCCGCCAGGACGGCGAAGTCCAGCAGCAGTTTGCCGGTGGTTTGCGGATCTTCCATCATCGGGGTGTGCCCGACGCCCGGCAGCATCTCGACACGGGCGCCGGGCACGGCGTGGTAGGCGGTGGCCGAGGAGGAGCGCCACCGCTGGTCGTCAGTGCCGAAGATCACCAGCACCGGCAGGCCCAGCACGGCGAGCCGGCCGGGAAGGCTCTGCTGCTGGAGGTAGTCATCGGATGCGCGGCTTGTCCCCGCGAGGGCGCGGTGGGTCATACCGAGGGTGGCCGTGATGATGGCGTCGGGGATGTCGACGGGACGAGTGAAGGCTGTGCGCATGGCCTTGCGGATGATGGCCTCCGTCCGCAGTGCCCAGAGGAGCCGTCCGGGCAGCGGGGCCAGCAGGAGCCGGCCGAGCACGCCCTGATCGGCAACGGCGTCCAGGCTTGGGCCGATGCCGATGAGCGCCAGTGCCGCGACCTTGCCGGGCCGCTGCTCGGCCAGGGCCGTGGCCACCGTGCCCCCCGTGGAATGCCCGATCACCGTCACCCGGCCCGCGCCGAGCTGGTCCAGCACGGCGCCGACCCGGCGGGCCTGGGCCGGGATGCCGTATCCGCCGGCCGGGCTCGCCGACCTCCCGTGCCCGGCGAGGTCGATGCGGATGACCCGGCAGGCGCCCGCCAGCGGCGGGACCACCGGGTCCCACCAGGCCGTCGAAGCCCCGGTTCCATGGATCAGCACCACGGCAGGCGCGCCGTCCGGGCCGTCCTGCACGACGTGCATGTCACCATCGTCAAGCCGCACGAACCCGTCGTGTGCGCCCGGGGCGCCGGATGTGTGCTCTGGCATGGCGCTAGACACGGGTCGGCTCGGCCAGCTGGGCGGGCGGCTGTTCCCCGGACGGCTCGACGGCCAGGTGCGGCAGGCGGCGGTCCAGCCGGCCGGGCAGCCACCAGTTGGCCCGGCCGCACAGGTGCATCACGGCCGGTACGAGCACTGTCCGCAGGACGAAGGCGTCGAGCGCCACCGCAGCGGCCAGCCCGATGCCGAACTCGGCCACGCTGCGCTGGCCCATGAACACGAACGCCATGAACACGGCGATCATGATCGTTGCCGCGGCGGTGATCACGCGCCCCGTCTCGGTCTGGCCCGCGAGCACCGCCCGGGTGTTGTCACGGGTGCTCGACCATTCCTCGGCGATCCTGCTGACCAGGAAGACCTGGTAGTCCATGGACAGGCCGAACAGGATCGCCAGCACCAGCTCGGGCATATAGGCCTCGATCGGACCGGCCCGGCCCAGGCCGAACGCGCTGGTTCCCCAGCCCCACTCGAAGAATGCAGTGAGCACGCCGAAGGCGGCCGCCGCCGACAGCAGGTTCAGTACTGCTGCAGTCGCCGGGATGAGCAGGCTGCGGAAGGCAAGGACGAGCAGCAGGAAGCCGAAGCCCACGATCGCGGCCAGGAGCCAGGGCAGCTTGGCGCTTGTCACCGCCGCGAGGTCGTCGAACGTGGCCGTCAGGCCGCCTACGTAGACCCGCAGCGTGGTCCCGTGCGTGTAGCGCGGTATGACCGTGTCCCGCAGGTGCGTGATCAGGCTGGAGGTGGCCTGGGACTCGGGCGCTGTGGTGGGGATGACCTGGGTCACCTCGACCGCCGGCCCGCCGGAGGGCCTGGTCTGCGCGGGCCCGGCCTGCACGGCGGCCACCCCGGGCACGGCGGTGAGCGCGCGGTCGAGCCGGCCGAGCGCGGCGCGGTCAGCCGCAGAGCCGGTCTGGGCGACCAGCAGCAGCGGGCCGTTGAAGCCCGGCCCGAATCCCTCGGCGAGCATTTCGTACGCCTTGTACGTGTGGCTTGACGTGGGGTCGTTGGAGGAGTCAGAGGCACCAAGCCGCAGGTGCAGCACGGGAACGGACACCACGGCCATCACGGCGACCGCCGCGGCAGCAAGCACGGCCGGGAACCGGGGCACGGTGCGTGACCAGCGCGCCCAGATGCTTCTCCCGCTCCGCGCGTGGTCCGGCCCGTCAGCGTGCAGCCTGCGGCGCTGCCTGCGGCTCAGCACGCGCTGGCCGAGCACGCCGAACAGCGCGGGCAGCAGCGTCACGGCGGCGAGCACGGTGCACACCACGGTGATCGCCGCCGGGACGGCCATCCCGTCGAGGAAGCCAAGGCCGATGGTGAGCAGGCCGAGCAGCGCGATGCATACCGTGCCGCCGGCCAGCAGAACCGCACGGCCGGAGGTGCTGAGCGCTTGCGTCGCCGACCGCTCCGGATCCAGCCCCGACTGCAGGCCGCGGCGGTACCTGGTCACGATGAACAGGGCGTAGTCGACCCCGACGCCAAGGCCGATGAGCGCGCTGAGGATCGGCGCGACGCCGTTCACGGACATCAGGTGGCTGAGCGGCGCGATGAGCATCAGCCCGCTTCCCACGCCGGCCACCGCGGTCACGATCGGCAGCGCCATCGCCAGCAGCGACCCGAACGCGATGAGCAGGATGACGGCGGCCGCGCCGATGCCGATCGCCGACGCGCTCGACAGCGGCGCCTGCTCGGTATTCGAGATGGCCTTCCCGCCAAGCTCGACCGCAAGGCCCGGCTCACGGGCGGCGGCTGCCACCGCGACCACCCGGTTGATGTCGGCCTTTTCCAGGTCATCCGCGGCCTTGGCGAAGTTCACCGTGGCGTACGCGGTGCGCCCGTCCGGGCTTACCTGGACCTTGCCGCCCGGCAGGTAGGGGCTGGTCACCGAGGCCACCTCAGGCAGGTGGGATACCCGCGCCAGCATCGCGGACATCCGCTGCTCGATAGCCGGATGGGTGACGCTGCCGTGGCTCACCCGCCAGACGATCTGGTCGGAGTCGCCCGCCCGGGCCGGCGCCGACCGGAGCAGCAGTTGCTGGGCAGTGCCGGAGCCGGTGCCGGGCAGTGTGAACGAGTTGTCATTCGACGTTTTCACTGCCTGCGACACGACCGCCAGGCCGATGAGCAGGCCGATCCAGGCGGTGATGACGACGAAGCGGTGCTGGTAGCACCAGCGAGCAAGGGCTGACATGATCCTCCACTCCTTTTCGGTGCTTCCCGACGCTAGGAATGGGAACCGGCTGGCGGCTTCTGCCACGGTGACCTGACGTGCCCGGCGGCCGGGGCAGGCGGTTAGGTCATGGCGCGCAGCGGGCCCTGCGATATCCCCCAGTGGGGGTGATGCCTCCACCGGGCCGCCGGCGGGAGTATGACCCGGGTGGACGGTGCGAGGACATGGAGATGAGGCCAACGACGGGCACCAGGCCAACCTGGTGGTCGACCGCCGCAGTCGCGCTCGGCGCCGGGCTGCTCGCGGTCGCCTGCAGTTCGGGCAGCACCCCGGCTAGCGGCACCAGCGCGTCCGGGACCCCCTCTGCGACCCCCTCTGCGACGCCGACCACCACCACCTCGGTGGTGTGCCAGGACGCTGCCGACCTGCGCACCTCGCTCCGCAATCTCACCCACAGCAGCGTGAGCAAGGGCGACGTCACCGAGCTCAAGTCCAACCTGGCGCAGGTCCATACGGATCTGACCTCTCTCATCACGCACGCGAAGGGCGAGTGGCAGACGCAGACCAGCGCCCTTAAGGCCGCGCTCGACAAGCTGCAGACCGCGATATCGGACCTTTCCTCCAGCCCCAGCGCGAGCACAGTGGCAGGCGTAGCGGCCGCACTAGGCGGGGTCGCTGCCGCTGGCGGGAGCCTGCTCACCGCGGTCAGCACGAGATGCCCATCGGCGTCGCCCAGCTAGCGGCCTGCGGCGATCAGCGCTTACACCGGCCAGCGGTAGCATCCCGCGGATGCCGAACGCGGTGAGCGTGCCGGTCGCCGCCTTCGGGAACGTCGCCTCCCAAGCCCAGGCAATCGCGGCGGCGGCGAAAACGGCGGCGACCCTGCGCTGAGCAAATGCCCGTGGTGCGGGTACGCGTGCTGTTCCGCGGGTTATGGTTTGCCCATAATTGTCCCGCGAAATGGAACAACCTTGGCTGCTGACGAAAGTCGGGGTTGTGGTGACAACCTCGCTGGGATGACGGCAGCCTCGCACCGGGGCCAGGTTGCCGGTCCGGGCCGCGCGCGGCAGGAGGGATCCGTGGCGCACGTAGCGAGCGAAGAGGTCGCGGGCTCTCAGCGCCTGACGGCGCCGCGATTGCGTGCTCTGGTGCTCGGGTCGCGCGGTGGGGGCACCACCCGCCGGCGTGCCTCTGATGCGTTCCGCCTTGGGCTCGCCGTCATCGTGGTGGCGGTGTCTATTCCGGTGATGCAGGCCAACTCGGCTGCGGAACTGAGCCTTATTCATGCTTTGAATCCACCGCCGGCGGCGATCAGCTGGCTTGTTACCTCGGTGTTCTGGCTCGGCTCTGTCGGTGTCATCGTTCTTCTGGCAATTCTTGGGCTGCTTGTGCCGCGGCTGGTGGCGGTCCGGTGGACTGCGGTGGCCGCCGTGGTCACCTGGGGCGTATGCCTGCTGCTTGGTCACGTCCTGGGGGCCTCGGCGGGGCGGCCGGTGACCCATTCGCTGGCTGGGCTGGACACGAGCTATCCGGTGACGCAGTTCGCCGTCACGATCGCGGTGGCAGCAACCGCACTGCCCTATCTCAGCCGCCCACTGCACCGGCTGGTGGGTTCGCTGGTCACGGTGGCGTCGATCGCCGCGGTTATCAATGGGTCCGCGCTTCCGGTCAACACCGTCTCCAGCCTGGCGATCGGATGGGGTGTTGCCGCCGGGCTGCACCTGGCGGTGGGGTCGCCGCTCGGTCTGCCTTCCGCGCAGGAGATCACCAGCTGGATCACCGACCTGGGTGTGCCCGCCGCGGGCATTACCCGGGCACCGCGCCAGACCTGGGGGGTGGAGCGGCTCACCGGCCACGACACGGACGGCCAGGCGATCGAGCTGTCGGTGTATGGCCGGGACGCCGCCGACGCGCGGGTGCTGGCGAAGCTGTGGCGGTTCTGCTTCTATCGCGATTCCGGGCCTACGCTCATTCTTGATCGCCTGCAGCAGGTCGAGCACGAGGCCTACCTCACCTTCATGGCTGGCCGCGCCGGTGTCCTGGTGCCCGAGGTACTGGCCGTCGGCCGGTTCGGGCCCAGCAGGGACGCAGCGCTGGTGACCAGGCTGCCGGATGGCCCTGTTCTGTCGGAGGCCGGCGACGCTGTCTTGCCCGACGAGGCGCTGGACGATGTGCTGCATGCTGTGCTCCGGTTGCGCGAGGCGCGCCTGGCGCACGGGGCGCTTGGCGGGGAAACGATCATCGTTTCCCCGTCGGGCATCTGCCTGAAAGACTTCCGCTGCGCCTCCGCGACGGCATCAGAAGGCCGCCTGGACAGAGATCTGGCGGCAGCGCTCGCCGCTATGGCCGTACAGGCGGGGGCCGAGCGAACCGCCGCGGCGGCGGCCCGGGTCCTCAGCACTGATGCCGCCCGCGGTGCGCTGGTGCACCTGCAGCGTCCGGCGCTCGACCCGGTCACCGTGCGGGCGCTGCGCCAGCAAGGGGATCTGCTGCCGCGGCTGCGGGCGGCGGTGGCCGGCGCGGCCGGTATCGAGGTGCCTAAGCTGGCCGAGGCCAAACGGGTCAGCTGGGTCAACCTGGTGTTCGGCATCGGCACGCTGATCGGCATCTGGGCGATCATCGGGGTCCTTGCCGATGTGCGCGCGTCGCTGGATGTCATCAAGGGCGCCAGCTGGGGGTGGGTGGCGCTGACATTTGTGTTCGCTCAGCTGCCCATAGCCGCTGAGGCCTGGGCGCTTAACGGCGCCATCCCCGGCCAGCTGCCCTACGGCCGGTGTCTCGCGCTGGAAATCTCCAACACCTTTACCGCGCTGGTCGGCGGCGACGCCGCCGTCTTCGCCGTCCGGGTCAGGTTTTTCCAGCGCCAGGGATACGACGCGACGGTCGCCGTCAGCTCAGGCGCCATCGCCACCACCGCCAGCTGGACGGCCAAGAGCCTGCTGTTCGTGATCGCCCTCCCGTTCGCCGCCGGGAACTTCCAGGCGCCATCCAGTTCCGGCGACCGCCAGACCACGCTGTGGATCGTGCTCGCCGTGGTCCTGGCCGCGGGGATCGCCGTCGCGCTGATTACCTTGGTGCCGCGTCTGCGGCGGCTGGCGAGCAGCCGGGTCCGGCCGCTTCTGGTGAATATCTGGGCCCAGGTCAAAACGATCGCTACTGAACCTCGCAAGATCGTCTATATCGCCACTGGCTCGGTACTGGCTCAGCTGCTGGTGGCCTTCGCGCTCGGCGCGGCGCTGCACGCGGTCGGGCAGCACGCCAGCATCGCTACGATCCTGGTCGTCATGACGCTGGCCTCGATCATCGGCGGAGCCGTCCCGGTACCTGGTGGTCTCGGCGTCGTCGAGGCGGGCCTGATCGCGGGACTTACCAGCGCCGGCATCCCCCAGGACCAGGCCGTCGCCGCGGTGTTTATCCAGCGGACGTTCACCGCCTACCTGCCGCCGATCTGGGGCTGGGCCACGCTCGCCTGGATGCGCCGCCGCGAATATGTGTAGGTTCCTTTGCCTACTCGTTCGGCCGGGCCCGCAACGCTGCCGTGACCGCAGACGTTGCCGGAAATGCATGAAGATCACCCATAGGAGGGTGAGGGCGCCATTTAACGGCTCGAAGAGAATCTGGGTACTGCATGACCTGCCCGATCGAACGTGACCCCGCGTTCTGAGCCCTGTCTGGGAGCCTGCCGGGGCACTTGACTTGGGAAGCCCGGTCTCCTGAGCGAGACCGACGTGGTGCCCGGGATGGCTGGGCGGATCACGGAAGGGGCCAGCAATGACCAGGACGCTGGGCGTTGCCCTGGCGATCCTTGCCGCCGGGTACCTGGCAGCGGGCTGTGCCAGCGGCGGTGTCAAGAGCGCCTTGCCCAGCGTGTCAGCAAGCGGGAGCATCAGTTTCTCATCCCCCACGGTCTCACTCCCCACGGTCTCGCCTCCCACGGTCCCGTCGAGGACGCGGTCCCCCAGTCATTCCGCCGCCCCACCATCGGAGACCGCCTCAGCTGAGCCGCCCACGCCAACCACCGAACCGTCCTCGCCTCCCACGCTCCCGCCGGAGACACAGTCCCCCAGGCCCTCGGCCGCCCCGACTTCGGCTGCCCCGCCGACGGAGACCACCCCGGCCGTGGCGCCCGCGCCAGCGCCCTCGCCGTCCACCGGGTCGCCCGCACCGTCCCCGGAGCCGTCCTCGCCAGCCGCTGCGGAGGCCTCGCCGTCCCCAGCAGCAAGCGAGTCTGGTTCCTCACTTCTGTGGCTGTGGATCCTGCTTGGTGCCGCCGTCATCGTCGGCGTGGCCGTGTGGCTCGCCCGGCGATCGGGTAAGCGGTCGGCCCTGGCTGCCAGCTGGCGTTCGAAAGTGGTCGATGCCTCCGCGAAGGGCTTGGCGCTGACGGACATGATGACCACGGCTGAGGCCCAGGGAGCGCTGGCCGCTGAGGATGCCAGCGCCCGCTGGGCCGGCATCCAGCGCCGCGCGGACGACCTGGCCGAGACCCTGTACGGGCTGCGTGAGACCGCACCAGGTGAGGCAGAACGCGCATACGTGGCGGATGTGCTCGCCTCCTTGCAGGCGGTGCGCTCGGCGATGGATGCCGAGCGCGCCCCCGGCGGTGCCGGGGCGCAGCAAAGCGCACGAGTGCACGACTTGCTGCTGGCCTTTGAAGCATCCCTTCGCGCGCTCCGCCCGCCCGGCGAACACGGGGGGTCCTTATGAGCAATGTCGAGGGGAGATGCTGATCATGGCGTTGCACGAGCGTGACGTGATTCGTGACCAGATGGCGGACTGTGTGTTCGCCGACCGGGATCTGACCAGGCCGGTGCCGAAGTACCGGTTCCCGCGAGGAGGGGACGCTGCCGCGGGATGCGTATCAGCTGGTGGCCGATGAGCTGATGCTCGATGGGAACGCGCGGCAGAATCTGGCGACGTTCTGCCAGACGTGGGAGGAGCCGGAGGTTCTGGCGCTGATGGCGCTGTCGGTCAATAAGAACATGATCGACCGGGATGAGTACCCGCAGACCGCCGAGATCGAGCGGCGGTGCGTGCACATGATGGCGGATCTGTGGAATGCGCCGGAGGCGGCCAACACGGTGGGGGCCTCGGCGATCGGGTCGTCGGAGGCGTGCATGCTGGCCGGGATGGCGGCCAAGTGGCGGTGGCGGGCCAGGCGCCGGGCCGCGGGCAAGAGCACCGAGGCGCCGAACATGGTGTGCGGGCCGGTGCAGGTGGTGTGGCATAAGTTCGCCCGGTACTGGGACATCGAGATGCGTGAGGTGCCGATGTCCCCGGGGCACTACGCGATGGATCCGGCGGACGTGCTGGCGCGGGTGGATGAGAACACGATCATGGTGGTGCCGACGCTGGGGGTCACCTACACCGGCGCGTATGAGCCGGTGGCGGGCATAGCGGCCGCGCTGGACCAGCTGCACGCCGGCACCGGCCTCGATGTTGACATTCACGTCGACGCGGCCAGCGGCGGTTTCCTGGCGCCGTTCTGCGCGCCGGAGGTGGCGTTCGATTTCCGGCTGCCCCGGGTGAAGTCGATCAGCGCGTCGGGGCACAAGTTCGGCCTGGCCCCCCTCGGGGCCGGGTGGGTGGTCTTCCGGGACGCCGCCGAGCTGCCCGGGGACCTGATCTTCCACGTGAATTACCTGGGCGGGGACATGCCGGTGTTCCAGATCAACTTCTCCCGCCCGGCCGGGCAGATCATCGCGTCCTACTACAACTTCCTGCGGCTGGGGTTCGACGGGTACCGCAAGGTTCACATGTCCTCGTATGAGATCGGCCAGTACCTGGCCGCCGAGCATCGTCAAACTCGGGCCCTTCGAGCTGCTGTGCGACAGCAACCCGAGCACCGGCATCCCGACGGTCACCTGGCGGATCCGCGAGGGTCAGGACCCCGGGTACACGCTGTTCGACCTCGCCGACCGGCTGCGCACCCGCGGCTGGCAGGTGCCCGCCTACACCCTGACCGGCACCGCCGCCGGCATCGCGGTACAGCGCATCCTGGTCCGCCTCGGCGTCAGCCGCGACATGGCCTCCCTGCTGCTCGATGATTTCCGCGACGCGGTCGCCCACTTCACCAGGCACCCGGTCACCGTGTCCATGACCAAGGAGGAATCCGGCGGGTTCAGCCACCTGTAACGAGGTCCTCGAAGGTGCCCGGCAAACCTCCACCTGCCCGGCCGGGTGCGCTGCTCATGCGCGGGCTGCGAGCTGGTGGGGCGCCAGGGGGTCGAACCCTGAACCAACAGATTAAAAGTCTGCTGCTCTACCATTGAGCTAACGCCCCGGGGGCGCTGGGGGCCAGCGCCACGCCCGCAGCGTACCGACTCGCCGCCGCTCGTGCCGAATAGGTTGCGGATGCGCCGGCCAGCGCGTTAATCGTGCGGCTGCGAGACGGACAGGAGGAGCCATGCGCATCGTGGTCATCACCCACGTCACCCTGGACGGCGTCATGCAGGGCCCGGGCCGTCCCGACGAGGACACAAGGGACGGCTTCACGCACGGCGGGTGGGCCGCGGCCCGCAGCGACACCGAGATCCAGCAAGCCTGGGGCGAGCGGCTGACCCGCAGCAGCGGTTTCCTGTTCGGCCGCCGGACCTACGAGGACGTCCTCGGCTACTGGAACACCCAGGACAGCCCGTTCAAGGAAGCCCTCAACCAGGCCGCGAAGTACGTCGCCAGCACCGGCACCCCTACCCTGAAGTGGCCAAATTCCACTCTGCTCACGGGTGACGTTCCCGGGGCCGTCACAAAGCTCAAGGCCACCCCCGGCAACGACCTCCACATCATGGGCAGCGGCGCCCTCATCCGCTCACTCAGCGCCCACGGCCTCATCGACGAGTACCTGCTGTCCATTCACCCGATCGTCCTGGGCCACGGACGCCGCCTCTTTGACGACGGTTTCCCGCCCGCCGCGTTCGACCTCACCCGCACAGCTACGACCGGCACCGGCGTTATCATCGCGACCTTCCGCAGCAACCCGCCGAACCCCGTTCGGTAGCATCACGCCTCGTGGAGGCTGCCTTCTTCGAGCCGGCCGGCAACGGCGCATTCGTGGCCACCCCGGCCACCGCGGGGCCGTGGAGCCCGGACGCCCAGCACGGCGGCCCGCCGTCCGCGCTGGCCGCCTGGGTCATCGAGCAGCACGAGCCAAACCCGGCCCAGCGCCTGGCCCGGGTCGCCATCGACATCCTGCGCCCGGTCCCGCTCGGCAAGCTGACCACCCGCGTCCGCACGGTCCGCGCCGGCCGCCGCATCGCCCTCCTGGAGTCGGCCCTCGAGGCCGACGGCCAGGAGGTCCTGCACGCCCGCGGCTGGCGGATCGAGCGCCCCCGCGGTCCGGTGCCGGTCATCCCGGACCAGGCAGCCCCGGCACAGCAGCCCGGGCCGCCCACCCCCGGCGCCACCGCCCCGAACATCCCGCGCCTGCCGCGGGCCCGGACCGCCCGGCTACCTCTCCTACATCGACTGGCAGTTCCTCGGCACCGGCAGCTTCGCCGACCGCGGACCCGGCCGCGCCTGGGCCCGCCCGCGCGTCCCGCTGATCGCCGGCCAGCAGGCCACACCGATGTGCCAGGCCCTCCTCGTCGCCGACTCCGGCAGCGGGATCAGCGCCGTGCTCGACGGCGCCGGGTTCATCTTCATCAACGTCGACCTCACCGTCGCCCTGACCCGCGACCCCGCCGGTGACTGGCTGCTCCTCGAAGCCGAAACCCTGCACCGGCTCCGACGGCACCGGCCTGGCCCGCACCGTTCTGTCGGACACCACCGGCGTATGCGGCACCGGCCTGCAGACCCTGCTCGTCGCCCCGGTCTGACCCGCAGCGAGCCGAGTATTTAGGGATACGGTTACCCGCCCGCGGGCCCCGCACCCGTCAGGTATAGGTAGGTAGATGACTTCCGACCTGCCGATCTGCCGGACGTGCGGGGTTCAGTACGCCACGCCGCGCGAGGACTGCCCGATCTGCCTGGACGAGCGCCAGTACGTGGGCTGGGGCGGCCAGCAGTGGACCACGATGGCCGAGCTGGCCGCCCGCCACCGCACCGAGCTGCGCGAGGAGGAGCCCGATCTCATCGGGGTCGGGGTCGAGCCGTCCTTCGCGATCGGGCAGCGGGCGCTGCTGGTCCGCACCCCGCACGGCAACGTGCTGTGGGACTGCATCTCCGTCCTGGACGACGCGGGCCGGGAGCGGATCGCCGAGCTGGGCGGCATCGCCGCGATCTGCATCTCGCACCCGCACTTCTACGGGGCCAACGTGGAGATCGCGGACGCGTTCGGGGCGCGGATCCTGCTGCCGCACGCCGACAAGGACTGGATCCAGCGGCCGTCGCCGCGGATCGAGCTGTTCGATGAGCAGGCCGAGCCGGTGCCCGGGCTGACCGTGGCCCGGATCGGCGGCCACTTCGACGGGGCCGCGGTGCTGCACTGGCCGGCCGGGTCCGATGGCCGCGGCGCGCTGCTCACCGGGGACACGATCACGGTCGTGCCGGACCGCCGGTTCGTGAGCTTCATGTGGAGCTACCCGAACCTGATCCCGCTGGACGAGGCCACCGTGCAGGACATCGCCCGGCGGGTGGAGCGGTTCGCCTTCGACCGGATCTACGGCGGCTGGTGGGGCCGCATCGTGGTCGCCGACGGCCCGGCCGCGATCCGCCGGTCCGCGGACCGCTACGTCGCCCGCCTGCACGGCGAGCGCCCGTAGCAACGCTGCCCGGCCGGGCGGCGGTCAGCTGGCCTCGGGCAGCTCGACCGTGACCCGGCTGGCCTCGGCGGGGTGCTGCTCCAGCCAGGACCTGGCGAACGGGCAGTAGACGACCACGGTGAGGTGCTCGCGCTCGGCCCGCTCGATGGCCGCGCGGACCAGGGCGCTGCCGATGCCCCGGCCCTGGAACTGGGGCGGGGTCTCGGTGTGCAGCAAGACCAGCCTGCCCGGCCGGACCCGGTAGGTGAGCTGGGCCACCCGTCCGTTCTCGGTGTGCTCGAACCGGCTGGCGGCCTGGTTGTCGATGACGGCGGGGGCGTCGGTCATGTCCTCATCGTGGCACCCGGCGGCGCGGGCACCGGCTTGGGGCGGGCGTCAGTCCCGAGGAGGCGGTCACGGGGCACTGGGCGGCTGAGATACTTTGGATTGACGTGCCGCGCTCCGGCGGCGGGCCTGCGGCCCTCCCTGCCGCGCCCGGCCAGGGGGCTCATGGTGGACACGGCGGGTGAGCTTGCGCGCCCTGACGATGCCCGGTTACGGCGAAAGGACCCTCGACTCCGGTGCCCGATCGAGCGAGGCCATCAAACGCGGACGCCGCCGATGCGGCGGGGCCGGGCATGGCTGAGCAGGATCCGGGCGCCGTTGGCGGGTCCGGTGACGGCGAGCCAGGCCAGCCGAGCGCGGAGCACCAGGCCTGGCTGGACGACCAGGCGAACGTCTGGCCCGGCTCTGGCCAGCAGACCTGGCTGGAGAGCGATGAGGTCTGGCCGGACAGCAACGGCCAGTCCTGGCCCGGCGGCGAGGAACTCTGGCCCGCGGCCAGCCCCCGCGGCTGGCCCAACGAGGACGCCGCTGCCGCCGAGCCCGGTCCTGGCCAGCCCGGTATCGGCCAGCCCGGCGGCGAGTCCACCGGGGCCTGGCTCGACTCCCTGGTGGCCGGGGCCAGTACAGCCGCCCCGCCCCCGCCGACGGAGCCCAGCCCGGCCTGACAGAGCCCGGCCTGACAGAGCCCGGCCTGACAGAGCCCGGCCTGACAGAGCCCGGCCTGAGCGAGCCGGGCGCCGGGCAGCCGGCCGGCGGCCTTCCGGAATCCTGGCCAGCCGCGGACTCCGCCGCACCGGCCCAGGTCACTGACATCCCGCCGGGCGCCAGCGCCCCGGACCCGGTCTCCTGGGCCTCCGAACCGGCCACCCCCGTCGCCGGGCCTCCCGGCAGCGGCACCGGCCAGCCCGGCGATTCCCAGCCAGCAATCGACTGGCCCGCAGCGTCCGGGAGCGGCTCCCGGCAGGTCAGTGATGCCCAGGCCGTCGCTGACAAGGCCGGCCAGGCCGGGATACCAGCCGGGGCCGGCCCGCGTGATGGCGGCCCGTCGGCAGGCAGCGCCTGGGACGCAGCGAGCGACATCGCGTCCGCAGGCTCCCAGCCGAGCGACGCGGGCGCCGCACCAGCCAGCCAGGGCCCGCCGGGGACCGCGCCCGGCAAGTCCCGTGCCGGGGAGACCGGCACCGCCCCGGCCGCAGGCCGTCGGCGGGGTAAGGGAACCAGCCCTCCCGCCGACTTCGGCCGAGCCGGGACCGTCCAGCCGGACGAGGGCCAGCCCGGTCGCAGCACCCGGCGGAAGAGTCCCCGGACGGGGGAGACCCCCGCGGCAGCCGAGGATCTGGCCGCTGAGCCTGACCAGCGGCCGGGCCGCAGCGGTCAGGCCGCGAGGCGCCCGTCCGCCGGGGCCAGCGAGCCTGACGAAGGCCAGCCGGGAGACGGGTCCCCGCCGGCGACGGGCCACGGCAAGACAGCCCGGACCAGCCGCACGCAGCCGGGCCGGAGCCAGGCCGCTGGCAGCAAGCCTCCCGCCCAGCGGCGGCGGACCAAGAAGGCCGCCGCAGACGACCAGCCGGCCGCCGCAGATCCAGCAGCGGGCGGGGCCGCCGCGGCCGCGGGCCTTGACCAGGTCGGCCAGACCGGGCCCGGACCAGCCGGAACTGGCCTGACCGACCCGGCCGGGACCGCCCCGGCCGAGCCCAGCACAGGCAAGCCTGGCAGGCCGAAGCCCGGCGCATCTGGGGACAGTGATCCCGGGACCACTGCCGCTGAGACTGGCGCCGACAGGCCCGCTGGCCCGCCGCGCCCCGATGTGTTCAGCCCCTTGCCCAGGACGGCCAAGGCTGGCGTGGCCGGGCCGGACGTGGATGCGACCGGCGAGGCAGGTCCGGACCGGGCTGGATCAGGTGCAGACGAGGCTGGCGAGCGCCGGCCAAGCCTGTTCGAGCCCCGGTCGGCTACCTCCTTGCCAGCTGAACCGGGGTCTGATGCTCCCGGGTCTGCTGAGGCCGGCCCGGAGGCGGACCAAGCCGGCGGGCGCCGGCCGAGCCTGTTCGAGCCGTGGTCCGCGGAGACCGGCTGGGCCGGGACCGGCGTGGCTGATGCCGGCGTGTCCGAGCCGGGTGAGCCCGGGTCCTGGCCGGGCGTAGCTGGCTCTGGCGGGTCGCGGGCCAGCACGTCTGAGCCCGGGAGCGCAGAGCGGGCTGGCCTGGGCGACGACGGCTTCGATGGCCAGGGGGAGACCGGCCTGGACTTCGGTCCGTGGGCCAACGGCCCGGCCCCGGACGGCGGGGCGGCTGGGTCTGCCCAGCCGGGCTGGCCTGCCGGCGCAGAGCCGGACTCGCCGGTGGCGCGGGCTAGCTGGCTGGACGCTGATTCGCCGGCCAGCCCCGGGGCCGATGCAGGCGTGAACCTGTTCAGCCCGGACGCTGGCCCAGCGGCCGGCCAGGAGGCCGATTCCGGCGCTGGCCTGTTCGGGGCGGACGGGTTGCCGTCAGCTGGCCCCGGGAACGGTGCCAGCGCAGGTCTGTTCCCGGCCGACGCGGGGCCCTCGGCCGGCCACGACACTGATTCCGGCGGTGGCCTGTTCCCGGACGGCGCTCGCTATCCCGCTGGCCCCGAGGCCGGTAACGGGGCCAGCCTGTTCCGCCCGGACGCCGGTCCGGCGGGCGACGGGGCGGCGTGGGCGGAGCCCGGCTCGCCGGCTGCGGACGGGCACGGCAACGGGGCTCACGCCGGGAACGGCGCGTGGCCGTGGCGGGACGTCCAGCCCGGGCGGGAGCAGCCTTCTGCTAACGGCCGGCCGCACGGACCGGGCCCGGCGGCGACTGCCGCGGCGCCCCCCGCCCCGGGTGGCTCTGCCCCGGTATCCCTGCCCCGGTATCCCTGCCCCGGGTATCTCTGCCCCGGGCGGGTCGCGAGTCACGAGAGCGCCGCAGCAGCACCCAGGCTCAGGACTGAACATCGGCGCCGGGATGCTGGCCGGTGCGGCCGGAGTGCTCGGCGCCGCCGCCTCGCGGATACGGGCCCGGCGGCCCGACCCTGACCCGCCGCGGGCCCCGGGCACCCGGCGCAAGTCCCGGCTGCCGCTGGGCCGCAACCTCCGCGCCAAGGACGGAAGCCCCGCCACCTCGGCGACGGCCTTCCCGCCGCCGGTCGCGATCCCGCCCCGGGCCGTGGCCCCGCCGCCCGCCGCCGAACTGCTGTCCCTGGCTGACGGCCGGACGCTGGCCCCGCCCCGGCCCGACGGGCTGACCACCTCGCCGGGCCACGAAGCCGTGCCGCTGCCCGCCAACCTGCTGGCCCCGGCCCCGGCGCCCGCCCCCGGCCTGCCCGTCGCCCCGGCCGCCGTGCCGGAGATCACCGGCACGGCCACGTTCGACGTGTGGTCCCCGGCCCGCCCGGCCCTGCCCGGCGACACAGCCCCGGCCCCGGCCCCGCCCACCACCGAGCCGCCCGCCACCACGACGGGACCGGCCGCGCCGGACCAGCCGGTCACCGGCCAGCCGGTCACCGGCCAGCCAGCCACCGCGCCGCCCGGCACCGAGCCCCCGGGCACCGAGCCGGCCGAACCGCAGCCCAGCTTCCGCCGCCGCGCCGGCCTGGCCGCCGCGCGCCAGGGCCGCAACCTGCTCGCGCTGGCGCTGTACATGGGGCTGAGCCTGGGCCTGTTCGGCCACCTGATCCTCAGCCACATGGACCAGCGGCTCATGTCGGCCCAGCCGCAGGACGGCGTGCTTTTCGTCTGGGCGTTCAAATGGTGGCCGTTTGCCGCCGCGCACCATCTGCCGCTGTTTTACACCAATTTTGACTGGGCTCCCGCCGGGGTCAACCTGACCTGGGCGACCACCATCCCCGGCCCGTCGTTCCTGCTGAACTGGCTGACCACCGGGCACACGGCCTTCTTCAGCTTCAACATGACCGAGCTCGCTGCTCCGGCACTCGCCGCATGGACAGCGTATCTCCTCTGCCGGAGAATAACCCGTGCGTTCTTTCCGTCTCTTATCGGCGGGTTTTTCTTTGGTTTTTCCGCGTCTTTGATGGACGAGATCGGCCAGGGCCACCCGAGCCTCACCCTGATGTTCCTCGCGCCGGTCGCCGCGTACCTGATCTACCGCCTGCTCGAAGGGTCGATCCACCCGCTGCTGTTCATGCCGCTGTTCGCGGGCGTGCTGTACTTCCAGCTCACGATCGGCACCGAGGTGTTCGCCACGATGAGCGTGGTGGGGCTGCTGTGCGCGCTGGTGCTGATGGCGTTCGGCCCGAACCGCCGCCGGATCACGCTGCTCAAGGCCATCCCGCCGGTCGCGGGCGGCTACCTCCTCGCGATGGCGGCCTGCTGGCCGCTGCTGCACGCGGCGTTCTTCGGCCCGCGCATCGACAAGGCCATCCACTTCAACACGATCGGCTACGGCGCGAAGAACGGCAGCGAGTTCCTCCGCTACCTGACCCCGGGCCGGTTCAGCATCTTCTGGGGCCAGTTCGGCCACCAGTGGGGCGACAACCCCTGGTATCTGGGCGTGCCGCTGATCCTGGTGATCCTCGCGTTCCTGATCACCGAACGGCGGCGGCGGGCGACCTGGGCGGTGTTCGCCGGGTTCCTGGTGATCCTGGTGTTCTCGCTGGGCGACCAGATGCCCGGGTTCCCCGGTTCGATCGAGCCGTGGAGGCTGCTGTCCTCGATCCCGATGCTCAGCATCGCCCAGCCAGGACGCCTGGTGACGTACGGGTTCCTGCTCGTCGCGGTGCTGGTGGCGATGTGGCTGGCGCAGGCCAAGCGGCCGTGGCTGATCCCGCTGCGCTGGCTGCTCGTGCTGGCCGCGGCGGTGACGACGCTGCCGAACTTCTCGGTCGACGTGTGGACCCAGGTCATCCCCGTGCCCGCGTTCTTCACCAGCAACGACTACCAGAAGTACATCGACCGCGGTCAGGTCGTCTGGGTCGTCAGCACGCACCCGAGCCGGCAGCTGACCTGGCAGGCCGGCACGGACTTCTACTTCCGGCTGGCCGGCGGGTTCTTCGGCGGCGTGCCCACCGGCGGGCCCTCGCCGCAGCCCGTCGACGACTGGAAAGAGGAGCGGCTGGCCATCGGCCAGATCGTCCGCCCCGACACGACCATCGACGACATCCGGTTCTTCCTGGCCGAGCACCACGTCAGCGTGATCGTGGCGGCCGAGGCGCGGTGGCCGATCGTGCACGAGCTCCAGCGGGCGCTGGGCGCGTTCGGGACCAAGGTCGACGACGTGCGGGTGTTCCGGCTGGGCGAGCGGTTCACTAACCCGGCTCTGTCCGACCGGCCGTTCCCGGTGCTCGGCGTGCTCATCGCCCAGCGCAGGCGGGAGCAGCACGAGGAGTGGCTGCGGCACCACCCCCAGGCGTCGCAGATCGCCGGGGCGGGCCCGGCCGCGGGCGCCCCGCCGCCCCCGCTGCCCCCGCCGGGCGGCTAGGCCCGCGGCGCGCGCCGGGCACGCGCCCGCCGCACGCGGCTAGCGGTACGCGGACAGCCCGGTGATGGCCTGGCCGAGCGCCAGCGTGTGGATCTCCTCGGTGCCCTCGTAGGTCAGCACCGATTCCAGGTTGTTCGCGTGCCTGATCACCGGGTACTCGAGCGTGATCCCGTTCGCGCCGAGCACGGTCCTGGCCTGCCGGGCGATGTCGATCGCGGTCCGCACGTTGGCCATCTTGCCCAGGCTGATCTGCTCCGGCGTGATCTCGCCGGCCTCCTTCAGCCGGCCCAGGTGCAGCGCCAGCAGCTGGGCCCGGGCCAGGTCGGCCAGCATCCAGGCCAGCTTGGCCTGGGTCAGCTGGAAGCCGCCGATCTTGCGGCCGAACTGCTCCCGGGTCCGCGAGTACTCCGCGGCCGACTCCAGGCAGGCGCGGGCCGCCCCGGTGACCCCCCACACGATGCCGTACCGGGCCTCGGACAGGCAGGACAGCGGGCCCTTCAGCCCGCTCACGCCGGGCAGCATCGCGTCCGCGGGCAGCCGGACCCGGTCCAGGTGCAGCTCCGAGGTGACCGACGCGCGCAGCGACAGCTTCTTGTGGATGTTCCGGGTGGAGAACCCCTTCGCGGCGCGCGGCACCAGGAACCCGCGGATGCCCTCCTGCGTCGCCGCCCAGACCACGGCCACGTCCGCGATGCCGCCGTTGGTGATCCACATCTTGGTGCCGGACAGCAGCCAGTCGCTGCCGTCACGGACCGCCTTGGTGGCCATGCTGGACGGGTCGCTGCCGTGGTCTGGCTCGGTCAGCCCGAAGCAGCCGATCGCCTCGCCGGCCGCCATCCGCGGCAGCCACTCCTGCTTCTGCTCCTCGGATCCGTACTTCCAGATCGGGAACATGCACAGCGAGCCCTGCACCGAGACCAGGCTGCGCAGCCCGGAGTCGGCCGCCTCCATCTCCCGGCAGGCGACTCCGTAGGACACGGCGCCCATGCCCGCACAGCCGTAACCCGTCAAATGCATGCCCAGCAGGCCGAGCTTGCCGATCTCGGGGGCGATTTCCCTGGGCAGGATTCCTGCCTCGAACCAGTCCGCGACGTGCGGCAGGACCCGGTCCCGGGCGAAGGCCCGCGCGGTGTCCCTGACCAGCCGCTCGTCCTCGGTCAGCTGGTCATCGATGCGGAGCAGGTCGGTGCCTGCCGGGGATGTGCTGCGCGGCATCGGGGTGGCTCCTTCTGGTCGGCTCGCGGCCAGCGTATGACGGAGCGCGCGAGCGCGGCCGCCCCGGCCCGCCCGCCCGGTCGGCCCGCCCGCCAGAAATCGGGCATGATGGCGGATATGAGCATCGGTAACGGCAACAGCAAGCGGCTGGTCCGTACCCTTGACGGGCGCATGATCGCCGGGGTGTGCTCTGGCCTGGCCGAGTACACCGGCCTCGAGGTAACCGTCGTGCGGCTGATCTTCGCGGCGGTCTCGCTCCTCGGCTTCTTCGGCGTCTTCGCTTACATCGCGGCGTGGGTCATCATCCCCGAGGAAGGGGAGAAGGCGTCGATCGCCGAGAAGTTCATTAACAAGGGTAACGGTTAGCTGTACACCCGGCCCGGGCCGATCGCTGCTCGGCCCAGGGCGGGCTCGCCGGGCCATGCTGGCTCGCCAGGCAGTCGCCCAGCCAGCCCACGTTCCGCGCGCCCAGGGACAGATTCCCGCGGGCTGCGGCAGTGGTGGCTGAACCGGACGGTGCGGGCCACTGGCGGCGGCGCCCGGGCCGGAATCGGTGCCGCCCGGCGCCGGCCGGGTTCCCCGCCCCGTCCGGCCCGGGTCGTAGCGTATGTAGCAAATCGTGTTCTCTTCGTTGCTTAGAGTCCCGGATCGGGTGTGGCGGCGCAACTCGAATGCGGAGGTTCCCAGCTGACGCTGGCATAGCCAATCCGCTTTGGCGGTTACCCCTGTTGTCCCCTATGCTGGGGCGGTCCCCGACGGCGGACGCCAAGGGCTCGACGGCGGAGGCCGTCGCGGCCCCCATCGTCTAGCGGCCTAGGACACCGCCCTTTCAAGGCGGCGGCACGGGTTCGAATCCCGTTGGGGGCACAGGTCAGCTTCGGCTGGCTGACGAGGTCCTGTAGAGCAGCTCGGAGTGCTCGCCACCCTGTCAAGGTGGAGGTCGCGGGTTCAAATCCCGTCAGGACCGCGGGGAAGCCCGTGGCGCCCACCGGCGCCCCGGTAAGATAGGCCCCCAGCCACGGTCAGGTAGCTCAGTTGGTACGAGCGTCCGCCTGAAAAGCGGAAGGTCGGCGGTTCGACCCCGCCCCTGACCACCAGATCCAGCAGCAACCGTGAGCCCTCTCACCTGCGGAAACGCAGGAAGAGAGGGAACCGCATGGCGCAGTCAGCGCTCTCGCGTTCCAAGATCCCCACAAAAAACCCACAACTCGCCCACAAGCCCGCCGGAAGAGCCGACTCGGGCCGGGCCCGCGCGCGCCGTGCCGCACCGGTCCCCGGCCTCGTGACGGGGGAGGTCCGCGAGGGCACCCGAGGCGAGGGCCGTGTGGTGGTGGAGCTGCCGAATGGCGTGACGGTCTACCCGGCCCGGTTCGCGGGGGACCGGTGGCGGGCGGTGTGGTACGAGGACGGCCGGCGCCGTGATTGCCAGGACTGGACCGAGGCGGGACTGGCCGCCCGGCTGGAGAAGGTCGCCGTCCGGCTGGCGGCGGACGCGCCGGGCCTGGAGAAGCCGGGTGCGGACCTGATCGCCTACTACCTGTCCCGGACCGGCTCCCAGCCGGGCGGCCGTGGTCACGCAAGCACGCCGATACCCAGCGCCAGCTGTGCCAGCCTTACCTGACCCCGGTGCTCGGCGCTGTGGCATGTGAGGACATCAAGGTCAGTCACATGCAGGCCGCGGTGAACACAGCGCCCACCGCCGGGGAAGGCGACCGGGTGCGGCGGTCCATTCCGCGCTGACCGGCGCGGGTCTCGCTGGTGGCTATCTGGTCAACCCGAGGCTCGCCCATGTGCACTGGCAGCCCGGCGACCGCCAGGTGCCCGAGGCCGTCCCGGCCATTGCCGGGGAAATACCGCTGTTCGTCGACCTTGCCGCTATCCCGTCCCACCAAGATGTGGCGATGCTGGGCAAGGCCCTGGCGGCCCGGGACGGCAGCTATGAGCTGATGGCCTGCTTCGCGGCCTACACGGGCCTGAGCTGGCCGCGCTGACCGCGGATCAGATCGATCCCGCGACGCGGACCGTGACGGTGGACCGCAAGGTCATCGAGATCGGCGGCCGCCAGTACATCGAGCTGCCCAAAGGCCGCAAGCGGCGCCGCACGATCTACCCCTCTACCACACCGGCCGGCTACCCCTTGGCCAGCGCCCTCGCTGCCCACCTGGACGAGGCCCGCGCGGAGCAGTCGGTGGGGACCAACGCCGAGGGCCTGGTCTTTCCCTCGCCCCGTGGCCGGTACTGGCGGTCGTCCAACTTTGCCCGCCGTATCCTGGCCCCTGCCTACCGTGCCGTCGCTGGCGCGATGCCGACGGTAAGGGTCCCTGGACGTGGCACAGCCTGCGACACGTGTTCTGCACCACGGCGCTGTTGACCTGGAAGATCGACGCCGCCGACGTCTCACGGCTGGCCGGCCACGCCGGCATGACCGCGGCGGCCAGGTCATGCAGGATGGGCCTCACCGCGTACCAGAACGACATACTCCACAGGATCCATTCACAGCCTGATTTCTCGCACCACCGTTGACGATCAGATAGCGAAGGTGCTGGTAGGTGTGCATTGGGATCTGCGTTCAGTCGCCCCTCAGACAGCACATTTGCGCAGGTGAGAAGGCCGCTAGCGTGGCCCGGCGCCTCGCCCGTCGGCCGTCCGCCTGCTGCGGGGCCGGCTCGACGATGCGCTGCCGTTGCTAAAGTTCGGCGGGTATCCGTTCGGGTTGCTTTGATGCGTTCTGTCTCGCTCGTGCCGCGCCCATGTAAGGAGCGAGTAGATGGATATCTCCACCCGCGACGTGCACCAGGCCTTGCACGAGCTCGGCAAGCTGCGGTTCGGCGAGATGCGCGTCGAGGATGCGATGCGCGAGATCGTTCAGACCACGCACACGATCTTCGACGTGGACGGCGCGGGCTTGATGCTCGCTGACGCCGAGCACCATCTGCGCAACGTGGCGGTTTCCGATGAGCGGATGGGGCGACTGGAGGAGCTGCAGGTACGCCATCACGAAGGACCGTGCATCGCTGCATTCGACGACAAGGCACTCGTAGCGGCGCAGGACCTGGCCGACGAGCGCAGATGGCCTACTTTCAGCGACGCCGCTGTCGCCCAGGGGATACGCGCGGTGCTCGCCAGCCCGCTGCCCTACAACCAGGACGCCGTGGGCGTCGTGGCGGTGCTGTCCGAGGACCGTCGTCCCTGGGCTGCCGAGGCGGAGCTCGCGCTGCTTGCGTTCACCGACCTAGCCGCCCTGCTGATCGCCAGCATGATGATTGGTCAGCAGCACTCTGAACTCGCGGCGCAGCTGCAGAGCGCGCTGAACTCCCGGGCGGTCATCGAGCAGGCGAAGGGTGTCCTGATCGGGCAGCAGGGCTTGTCGGCCCACGCCGCCTACGAGCAGCTGCGTGCCCAGGCGCGGGCGGAGCGTCGCAAGCTTGTCGCAGTCTCGGCCGACCTCGTGCGCAGTGCAGCGCGCGGGGATTGAGCGCTTGCATCCTGCCCGGCTTGCGGCATACTGAGATCGTCGTCACGACGCCGCCCAGAGTCCTGCGGCCGTCCGTCACGTCGGCGCCCATCATCGCGTTCTCCGGCAATGTGCCGGAGCGGCCCCTCCTGATGGCAGTCGGCTGAGTCCAGTCCAGCCACTGCTATCCAGGAGTTCTCATGATCATTCTCGGGCTCGTTCTGCTGCTTATCGGCTTTCTTACCAGTATCCCGATCATCTGGACGATCGGGATCATCGCATTGGTGGTAGGCCTGATCCTGATCCTGCTCGGCTCGTTCGGCCACCAGGTGGGCGGCCGCCGCCATTACTGGTGATGCTGCGCGATGCGGGGCCCGGCGGCCGGAGCCGCGCCGGGCCCCCGGCTCGCGGGGCCGCGGAACTCGCCAGCCTGGCCGGCTTGTCGCCGGCCAGGTCATTGCACCGAATGGTCGAACTGGTGGCGCTGACGCTGCCCGGCTGCTCCGGTGCGACGGCGGCCGCCTGGCGTGACGGCGAGCTGCTGCTTACTGCCGCCAGTCACCCCGAACCGGCGGCGCTGCTGGACGCACAGCTGGAAAGAGGAGACGGCCCGGTGCTGGACGCGGTCCGGACCGGCCGGGCGACGGGCTGCCTGGACACGCTCACTGCGCTGGAATGGCCTGATTATGTGGCCGACGCCCTGCGGGCCGGGATCCGCTGCTCGCAAACGCTGATCCACAGGCGCGGCCAGCTGGCCGTGACCCTGACCATGTACGGCGCCCGGCCCAGGGCCCTGGACTCGGCCGGAAACCGCGCGGCATCGCTGCTGCTCGTCGTGGGCACGGCGCTGGTGGCCAACGCCGTGCACTACGACGACGCCCGGAATGAGGCGCGGAGCCTGCAGGAAGCAATCGGCCCGCAGTCGATGATAAACCAGGCCACGGGCATCCTGATGCACATCCTGGCTTGCGACGAGCCGGATGCTGGAGCGCAGCTGCGGGACATGGCAGCGCGCCGGAATATCACGATGACCGAGATGGCCCGCCAGCTCATCGCCGGACAGCCCGGTTCATGACCCAGTCAGGAAGCGTTGACGGTCTGGCTGCAGAGCACCACCGGCTCGGCCGGAAGCGCGCCGGTGAACCAGTCCCCGTGCTGCTGCGCGATCGGCTCACAACGTCTCCGCGGCTCCGGCGGACCAGTGTGAACCGGTTGAAAAATCTGCCAGCGTGATGAGTAAGGCCTTGATCTGCGGGTATCTGCCTGGGTTCGCGAGGGGGACAGCCAGAACACTGGAGGGGTCATGGGCAACGCAAAGCCAGCACGGCGCCTGTCACGTGCAGCCCGGACGGGTCTGAGGGATCTTCCCAGCAATGCAGCCTGGTTGTTGTCGAAAGCCCTGGCACCCGCTGTGTCTGCCGGGGAAGGCGCGTCCAAGGTCGTGTCCTCCGTAGGCGAGAGTATGTCCGGAACTGTCTCCTCGGCGGCGGGGTCGGCGGGAGCTGCTACGGCGGGCGTGCGACGGAAGGCGAAGGCCGCCCGGCAGTCAGTTGCGGAAGCGGTGCCCGGTATAGGCCACGATTCAGTCGCCTCGCTTATGCAGCAGGCCGATGCTGCGGCGGAGCAGGCGCGGGACGAGGAGGCACGGGCACTGGCGCTAGCGCAACAGGCCAAAGATAGCGCAGGCGATGCGGAACGTGTGGCACGCGAGTCGGATCAGTTCGTGCAGGAGGTTCGCCAGGAAGCCGAGCGGAAAACCGCTGACCGCGTGGAAGAGGCGCAAGAGCGCTTCGATCGTGCACGCCAGGAGGCAGAGGCCGAAGCACGGGGCACAGTTGAAAAGGCCGAAGCACAGAGCGCGGCCCGCACCCGCGAGAGGCAGGAGAAGGCCGAGCAGGCCCAGGCGCGGGCACGCGAGGCGATCCAGGATGCTAACAAAGCGCTGGCCCGGGCCAGAGATCTGGCGGGCGAGGCGGCGAAGGCTGCGGAGGACGTCGCCGCGCAGGCGAGCCGCGAGGCCGATCGCCTGGCCAAGCAGGCGCAGGAGCGGATGACCACGATAAAGCGACAGGCTGCCCAGGCCGAAAAGGCGAAACAGGCGGCCGAGAGAAGGACCGAGACCGCCGTGGCAGGTCCGCAGGGGACTCCGCCGGGCGTGACGTTGCACGACAGCCAGTTCCTCGACGCGCTGACCAAGGACCAACTGCTCCGCGTCATGGAAAACCTTGAGCTTGAGAGCCAGCCGGCGACAAGCAAACAGGGGCTGATCGAGGTCATCATTCGCAATGGTGGAGTGCCTGCGAGCGCGCTCTCGAAGGAGGAACTGCTCCGGATCGCGCGGAGCACCGGCTCCGAGGTGGGCACCTCAATGACCAAGACCGAGCTCATCACTGCGATCGATGCGTCCTTAGTTTCTGTAGCCGGGCAGTAACCGGAAAAGGGAGGCGCAATGCGTCTATTCACTCGTAAAAGCAAGTGGGACCGTTTTATGGACGTCGCGGCAGCGACCCTTGCAAGTGTCGGCGTCCGTCGGCTGACCAAGATAACGTTGGGGGTCGCGGGTGGGGCCGTGGCTGCCACGGCCGCCAGTGCCGCGGTTTCCTCTGCCCGCCGTCAGGATGAGAAATGAAACTCTTGACCGTGGCTATCTTCGGGATCGGATATGTACTGGGCGCCAAAGCGGGTCGTGAACGTTACGAGCAGATCTGCAGGCTGGCGCATAACGCGTCGGAAAGCTTCGACTCCTCTGCCGCCCGGCACCGGCTTGAAGCTCTGGCCGCCCAGCTTGATGGCTACTCTTCCAAAAAACAGTCTCAGCGCACAAACCAAGCGTAGGCGCTCGTGCCCGGATCAGGCCGCCCGATCTCCCCTTCGCCAGGTATCGCGGACCGGTGGAAGGCTCCGGCCAGGTCTTTCCGGTTGCGGAGACGCCCCGGGCCGAACTCGCAGCAGGGCGACATAGTCATCCGCGCGCTAGTGCGCGCCAGATTGCTCGGAATGCAGCTGCTGACGCTAGAAGCGAGCGTCGTGGTAGGAACTGACAACGGAAATTGGCCAGCCAATTCCTCGCTTATTCTTTCACCTCATAACCCGGCCGGGCGAGACCTTCGGTCACTGAGACCTGAACTCGCGCCCTCCGGATCCGGGACGATGTACGCGCGCGCGATCGAGCTGCTGGAGCAAGGCACGGAAACGCTTGAGCGGAGTCGCCGACCCCGCTGAGACCCAGCCTTGCTGACCCCGGTAGCTCGCCGGCGCCGCGCACAGCGCCACCGCCTACTGGGACCAGGCCTACGCCGAGGACCGGCCCAAGGTGTCCACGGTCGAGCAGCACGTGCACAGCCTGCTGGAGATCTCGCCGCTGACCGCCGCGCTGCTGCTGACTGCCCTGCACTGGGACCAGGCCGCCGCACTGGCCGGGTGCGGCCGGGCCGGGTTCGGCCTGCACCTCAAGCGACGCCACCCGCTGCCGCCCCGCTACCGCGCAGGGCTGCTGGCCGCGATCACGGTCGCTGGCGTGTTGCCCTACGCCGAAGAGTTCTGGGGCTGCTGGCGGTCCCATCCCACCACGCGCCCTCTGCCCAAAGCCGCCTTCCCCGCCGCAGAAACCCTCCGGATCAGTCCCGAAGGCGACGGCATCAGATCGTCGCGGTAGCCAGGGGACCGGGATGCCCGGCCCGGGCCGGCGGGCACTGGTCCCTAACGGTCCGTGTCCTGGCCGCGTGACCGCAGGTCCGGCCGTCCGCCGAGGTGGGCCACGGTTCGCCCGGCTGCGGCGACGGCCTGCCGGCCGGCGTCGGCGGCTCCCGCCCCGCGGGCCAGGGCGGCCACCAGCGCAGCGATGAAGGCATCGCCCGCTCCGATGGTGTCTACCTGCGGGCCGCCGGTCAGCGGAAGGACCACGGAGCCGCCCGGCCACACAATTGCGTTGCCGTCGTGCCCGGCGGCCAGCGCTACCAGGGACGGCCCTTGGCGCAGCAGCTCGCGGCCTGCGGCGACGGCGTCGCGGCCGCTGCTCACCGGCTGGCCGGTGAGCAGCTCCGCCTCGCGGCCCTCGGCACGGACCACATCGGCGGCGCGCAGCAGAGGGCGCTGGAACCCGGCCTCAGGCGCGCCGTCGAGGACCACCCGGGCTCCCGCCCGCCGGCCCGCCTGCGCCGCCGCCAGGGCTGCCGCGCCCGGCTGCTGCAGCTGAATGACCATAGTGTCGGCTTTCCTGATGGCCGGTTCGGCCAAGGCAACGTCACCGGGGCTGACCAGCACCTGCGCGGGGAGGCTTTCGACGTACCGCCAGCCGTCCGGGCCGACCGCACTGACGATGAGCCCGCTTTCCGTACCTGGCCGCCGGGCTACCCAGGTGGTGTCGATGCCGTCCGCGGCCGCGTGGCCAAGTAGCCACTCTCCCGCTGGATCGTCCCCGACCGCGCTCAGTAGCGACACCCGCAGGCCCAGCTGCACGAGGCCCAGCGCCTGGTTGGCCCCCTTACCGCCGAGCATCTCCAGCCGCTGCGTGGCGGGCGCGGCTGAGCCGGCCGCCGGGATGCTGTCCACCTGCAGGACGATGTCGCGCGCTATCTGGCCGACGACCATTACCTGGTGCTCAGCGGGCATAGCTTGTCGTTCCGGTTGTGGGATGACCGGTCAGGCCGGCCGGGCCTGGCTGAACTGGGTCACCAGTGCGTCGCAGAACGCGGGCAGGTCGTCGGGCTTGCGGCTGGTGATCAGCACGTTCGGGCCCGCGGTGCAGACCCGGACCTGGGCGTCGACCCAGGTGCCCTCGGCGTTGCGGATGTCGGTCTGCAGGCTGGGCCAGGAGGTCAGCGTCCGGTCGCGGACCAGGCCGGCCTCGACCAGCGTCCATGGCGCGTGGCAGATGACTGCGGCGGGCCGCCCGGCGGCGAACATGATCGCGACGAACCGTACCGCTTCTGGCACGGTGCGCAGGAAGTCGGCGTTGGCCACCCCGCCGGGCAGCACCAGCGCGTCGTAGCCTGCTGGGTCGGCGCTGGCGATCGTGCCGGTGACGCCGAATGTGTCTGCGCGGTCCAGGTGGTTGAAGGCCTGTACTTTGCCCGGCTCGGGGGCGAGCAGTTCCGGCGTGCCGCCCGCGTCCAGCACGGCCTGCCAGGGGCTGGTCAGCTCGGCCTGCTCGACGCCTTCCATAGCAGTCAGGAACGCCACCCGGCGGTCGGTCAGCTCGTTCGGCATGAACGTCTCCCCTCTGGGATGCACACGGTTCTGCGGGGTTCGTCTGCTTCCGTCTGTGTTCGTCGTCATCGTGGTATGC
The DNA here is from genome assembly GCA_963770375.1 of uncultured Actinomycetes bacterium. Taxonomy (GTDB): domain Bacteria; phylum Actinomycetota; class Actinomycetes; order Streptosporangiales; family Streptosporangiaceae; genus DASVBE01. The sequence goes on from CAVYPM010000026.1 coordinate 73,488, forward strand.
GCACCTGCCCCCGTCGGCTCATAGCCGCCAGCGTGCTGTAGGTCACCGCGCCGAAGGCCAGGTGAGGCACGGCGTCGCTGGCCCAGGCCGCGGCGTCCCAGACCGACGGGTCAGATACGCTTAGCCAGGTCATAGCCCCGTCGGTCGCGGCCATCGCCGCCCCGCCGAGCAGGATGGCGCCAAGGACCGGGCCGAGCCGGAGCACCGCGAACCGCAGTTCGCCCGCAAGCGCACCGATCACCACCCCGGTGGCCAGTCCGCTGAGTGCGCCTAGCCCTTGCAGGCGGTTCTGACGTTCTTCGGCTTCACCGGGGATTTCCACCCCGGCGCGCTGCGAGAGCTTCTCGGCTACCTGCTCGGGCGTGCTGCTCGACGGCCGCGCCCGCAGCACCATGTCCACGTAGGTCGCAGCGTTCAGCGCCGTCGCCCCCGCCGCGCCTGCGGCGGCTCCCTGCATCAGTCGCTTCAGCATGTGCCCCTGGCTTCCCACCGCTGACGAGCCGAAACGGCTCCGGTGCTGGCCGAAGCGGTCCGGGAAGCCTGGCTCACCGGTCCCTGACCGTGTCCTGGCGCACCTGGCGGTGCCGGTGGCCGGTGGCCCGCAGCTCCTCATCGGGGGCGTGCTCCAAGGCCAGCAGGGAGTTGTCCGTCTCCGACATGGTGAGCAGGATCTCGTCCAGCTTGCGCTGGGTGGCCCGCTGATAGCGGGCCTGGGTGTGCTGGATGACGAAGACGATCGCGAGGGTCACCGCGGCTACCACGGACTGGAAGACGATCTCCCACTGCGAAGGGAAGCCCGCGGCCACGCTGATGGCGATCCAGATCACCGCCGCGCCGATGACGAGCACCGCGGTCAGCGGGCGGGAGGCGTACCGGTCAGCCTTAGACAGCCACCGGCTGATCAGCGACCGGGAAGGCTCCTCAGGAGGATCAAGGCCGGCCTGGTCCGGGTCGCTGGCCTGGCCCTTTTCGCCGCCGTTCACTGGCCGGGGTGATCGATCACGCAGAACTCGTTGCCGTCCGGGTCGCGCAGGACGATGAAGTCCGCGCCGGCCGGGTAGGGCCAGCCCTCGACGCGGGTCGCGCCGAGTTTGACCAGCCTCTCGACGTGCCGGTCCTGCTCGCCTGTGTACAGGTCCAGGTGCACCCGCGCCGGCTCATCCGGCGGGGAGTCACTGATCTGGAGGGACACCGGCAGCCCCTGCCCGGCGGGATGGACCAGCATCATGAACTGCGGATCCCGCGGCCGCTCGCGCGGCCGGTAGCCCAGGACGGCCGTCCAGAACTCCACTGCCCGGGCCATGTCCTGGACGTTGATGACCACGGTCCCCAGGTGCAGGTCACCCGTTGCTTCAAGGTCAGTCATAGCACCGGGACCTACCCCCGCCGAAGACGCGAACACAACCCACGGCCGATCAGCTGTGGTTCACGCGGCAGTGCCCGGTGCCCGGATTAAGGGTGATCACTCCAGGTAGCACCGGCTGCCTGCACAGCACTGGCTGTGCTGGACCGGCGGCGAGGAGGTTCCGTGCCCAGAGCGCAGATCAAGGACGAGAAGACCTATCGGGAGCTCCGGAAGCAGGGCGAGAGCAAGGAGATGTCGGCGCGGATCGCGAACGCCTCGGCGGGACAGGGCCGGCGCAAGGTGGCGGCCAGGGGAGGACGTAGCGGGGCTTATCAGGACTGGCCCAAGGCGGACCTTCTTAAGCGGGCGCGCGAGATCGGAATCAAGGGGCGGTCCACCATGACCAAGGCCCAGCTTATTTCCGCCCTGCGGAACCACTGACGGCCGATGGCAGCGGCCGGTTATCCCGTCACGATGGCCGGGGACCTGCCGGTGTGACTGCACCGGAAGAGATCACCGAATCGGATGCGGACCAGCTCCGCATCGCCTGCAGGCGGCTGGCCGTGGCCCGGGGGACGATGGTGCTCGACCTGACCAGAACCCGGCGGTGCGCGCCGGCGGCGGTACGTTGTGCTGGCCCGCGCGCAACTGTGGGCCCTGTCGGACCATGGTGAGCTGCGCCTGGCCGGGCTGAGCACGAGCGTGCGTGCCGACCTGGCCGGGCTTGGCCCCGGCCAGCGAGTCCCCTGCTACGCGAGCGTCGCCCAGGCGCTGGCCTCACCACCCGCCGAGCCCCGGGCCGCACGCCGCGGGCGCGGCGGCCCCGGGGCGCACGCGGCGCAGGGCCGCATAGCTCGCCGGCAGCGGCCGGCAGCCAGCCCTTAGCGAGGTCGGCCGGTTTAGCGCTGGGGACGGCGGGCACCGGGCCGGCATGCGGCTAATCGACCGTCTCGAACATGCCACCGGTCTCGACCCGCTCGTGCAGGCCGGGCAGCGTGCCGCCCGGCTGGTCAGGCCGGGCCGCATCCGCGATGTGCTGCACGGCACCTGGCTTGGCCACCCGCTGCATCCGCTGCTGGCTCAGGCCGCGACCGGAGCGTGGCTGTCAGCGGGCGTCTTGGACTGCTCACCTGGCCAGGAGGAAGCGGCCCGGCTGCTGACGGCAGTGGGCCTCGCAGCGGCCGGGCCAGCTGCGCTGGCGGGCGCGGCAGACTGGTCCGAGCAGCACGAGCAGCAGATGCGGGTGGGCGTCGTGCACGCCATGGCCAACGCCCTGGCCATCGGGCTGTACGGGGCCTCCCTAGCCGTCCGGGGGCCGCAGCGCAGCCGGCGGCTGCGGCTGTGCGGCCTGGCCTCTCTCTCCGGGGCTGGCCTGCTCGGCGGTCACCTGGCCTTCCGGCTGGCCGGCGGCGCTAACCACGCCGAGGAGGTCCCGCACCTGATCAAGCCGGGCTGGCACTACCTGATGAAGTCAGCTGAGCTGCCCGAGGGCAAGCCCGTCCGCCAGCAGGTGGGGGAGATCCCGGTGGTGGCCGTCCGGGCCCGCGGCGAGGTGTACGTACTAGCCGACCGGTGCAGTCACATGTCCGGCTCGCTGTCCGGCGGTGACCTGGACGGCGGGTGCCTGACCTGCCCGTGGCACGGCAGCATGTTCCGCATCGAGGACGGGTCGGTAGCGCGCGGCCCGGCCACCGCACCTCAGCCGGCCTTCCAGGTCCGTGAGGTCGGCGGCGCTCTCCAGATCATGCTGCCGGGGGCCGGCTGATCGGCTGGCCCTGACGGCTACCGGAACGCCGCGCTTCTCATGGCCGCTATCTATGTTGGTACCTCGGGCTGGAGCTACAGCCACTGGGAGCCCGAGCTGTATCCGCCTGGTCTGCCACCCGGCGATCGGCTGGCTCGTTATGCCACGGAGTTCAGTACCGCCGAGCTGAACAGCAGTTTTTACCGCTGGCCGCGCCCGACCGCATTCCGTGGCTGGCAGCAGAGGCTGGCGCCGGGCTTCCAGCTGTCGGTCAAGGCTCCCCGCGGGCTGACCCATGGCCGGAAGCTGCACGAGCCCGAGGACTGGATCAGCCGGATCCGCGAGGGCTGGCACGAGCTGGACGGCAAGCGCGCGGTCCTGCTCGTCCAGCTCGGCCCGGGCCAGGAGCGCGACGACGCCCGGCTGGAATGGTTCCTGCGGGCTGTCCCTGGCTGGATCAGGGTCGCGGTGGAGTTCCGGCACCCGAGCTGGCATTGCGAGACGGTGTTCGCTCTGCTCGAGTCCTGCGGCGCGGCCTACTGCGTGATGAGCGGGGCAGGCCTGCCGTGCATCCTGAGGGTGACGGCCGGCTTCGCCTACATTCGCCTGCACGGCCCTGACCCCGGCCACCTGTACGCCGGCTCCTACAGCGAGGCGGACCTGAGGTGGTGGGCCACCCGCATCACCGAGTGGGCTGCTGCGGGCCATCAGGTCTACGCCTACTTCAATAACGATGGCGCAGCTCACGCCGTCCGAAATGCGCGGACCCTGAAAGCCCTTCTCGGCCAGTAAGGCAGGAGGCCGCTCGACGCCCTCAGGAGATCTGGCTCGCCCAGTTCGCGGATGGGGATCTCGCAGGCTTCGGCGAAGGTGGGGAAGGGGTGGACGACGTCGGTGAGGATGGCCAGCGGGATCTCGGCGCGGATGGCCAGGGCGGCTTCGCTGATCCAGCTGTCGGCGCCCGGTCCCAACGCTGAGGCCCCGATCAGGACGCCTTTTGCCCGGTCGGCGATGAGGATCAGCCGGCCTGCTGCGGCGCTGTCGGTGGAGGCCCCGGGCGGTGCCGGCCAGGTCAGTCTGGGCGGTCAGCACGTCCAGGCCCTTGTCCCGGGCCTGGGCCTCAGTCAGCCCGGCGCTGGCCAGGGCGGGTTCGGTGTAGATGACGCGGGGAATCGAGCGGTAGTCGGCGGTGGCGTGGCCGCCGAGCAGGTTGGTGGCCAGGACCCTGGCCTGGTAGTTGGCGCCGTGTGTGTAGGGCGCGAGCCCGGTCACGTCCCCGGCGGCCCAGACCCGCGGCTAGTGCTGGACCTGGCAGCGCTGATCGACGGGACGGACCCGTCGTCGCCGAGGGCGATCCCCAGGCGCTCCAGTCCGGCGCCGTCAGTGGCGGGCCGGCGTCCCGCGGCCAGGATCACCCGGTCGATGTCGAGAGCGTCGCCGGTGTCCAGAGTGAGGTGCACCCGGCGGTCCCCGGCCTGCTGCGCGGCGGTGGCCGTGGTGCCGGTGCGTACGGTGATGCTGGCCGCGGCGAGGATTTCGGCCAGGTCCTGGGCGACGGCGGGGTCTTCGCCGGGAACCAGCTGATCTGCGGGCTCGATCAGGGTTACCTGCGTGCCGAATCCCGCGTAGATCTGGGCGAGTTCGCAGCCGACCGCGCTGCCGCCCAGGACAGCGGCCGAGCGCGGGTAACCGGCTGAGGACAGGGCCTGGTCGCTGGTCCAGGCCAGGTCGCCCAGGCGGTCCAGCGCGTCGACGGGCGGGATGACCGGCACCGACCCGGTGGCGATGACCAGGTCCTGGTACCCGAGCTCCCGGTCCCCGACCTGGACGGTGCCGGGCCCGGTCACGCGGCCGGTCCCGCGGATCAGCGTGATGCCGTGCTTGGTGAGCTCACCGGCCGAGGCGGTGTCGTCCCGGTGGTGGGACAGCTCATCGCGGCGCCGCACAGCCTGGCCGAAGGCCACCGCATCCTGGCCCAGGGACAGTGCCGGTGCCGCGCCGCCGCCGAGCGGGCCAGGTCCCGCGCCTGGTGCCGGGCGTGCGCGCTGGACAGCATGGCCTTGCTGGGGATGCAGGCGACGTAGGGGCATTCACCGCCCACCCGCCGCTGCTCGACCACCGCCACCGACCGGCCCGCAGCCACGGCTTCGTCAGCGACCCAGGTCCCCGCGGAGCCCGCTCCGAGTACCACTACGTCAAAGGCCGCCATCTGGTGAACCCAGCACCGGGTGAACGCGAACACCAGCACAAAGATGATGACCGCGCGGGCAACGAGATCCATGGTCTTAGGGGAAGACCGTCACGGTACGGTGCACGATCATCAGCTGGGTCCCTCCGTCATAGAGCGCCACGTCCTGGGCATGCCTGCCGACATTGGTCGGATTGACCTGCCAGGCCATCCACACGTGAAAAGCCGTATTGGCCGGCAGTTTGCCGAAATCGAGGATCTGCCAGTTCCCCCGGGCCTGCTGGCTGCCGGGAGCAGGCTCCAGCTCGTTGAGGGTCATGGCCTGGAACCAGCCGGCCCGCGTGACTCGCTGGCCAGCGCGGTGTCCTGGCCCGGGTCAGTTCCCGGGCCGCGCGGCGGCGATGACGTCTGCCGCGGCCCGGACCCGCAGTTCCTCCAGCAACCCGGACTGGCGCTGGGCCCGGGCGATGAGCTCGTCGAGCTGGCCCGGGTCCAGCCGGGGGTCCTGGCCGGCCAGGACCCGCAGCGTGCGCCACCCGGCCGCCTTGCCCTCCACGCCCAGCCGGAGCATCTCCAGCTCTTCCAGGCTGCTCAGCGGCGACCGGGAGGTCAGGTGCCCGTTGAACTTCAGGCGGCCGGCTTTCTCGCCGATCCACGCTGCGTACACCTTGTAGCGGCGGACGGGGATACCGAGCGCGGCCATGACCTGCAGCAAGGTGGCCCGGTCCTGGGCCACCTCGGCCGCGAACCGCCGCAGGTCCCCGGAAGCGGCCGTGCCCCCGGCCCCGCCCGCTGCCCGCCGCGCCAGCTGCGTGCCGCCCGTCGCGCCCGCCAGGTGATCGTTGAGGTAGATACCGATAAGGTCCGGGCCGCCTGCCAGGGCTGATGGCCGGTCAGGGGAGGACGGCATCGGCTGCCTTCTTCAGCGCGCTGGGCTGGGAAGGGGCCCGGGGTGCCTTGTGCCTGGCCTGCTCGAGCCTGGCCCCGATGTCGCGGAGCTGCTTGCGGCCCAGCCCGGATCGCACCTTCGGGAACCAGTCGTCCTCTTCTTCCTCGATGTGATGGGTGACGTTCTCGATGAGCACCGTGGCCTTGGCGTCGAAACGCTCCGCGTCGGGCGCCATCGCGGACAGCTCCATGCACAGGACATCGGCGACGTGATGCTCTTCGTAGGACTCCAGCACGTCATCCTCGAGATCGGGAAGCAAGGCGCGGACCTCGGGGTACATCACTTCGTTCTCGATGTAGGTATGCACCGTGAGCAGGCTGATGATCTGCTCGACGAGCCTGCCCTTCTTCTTGACCGCCCTGTCACCAGCGCCCTGGAACTCCCGGAACAGGCGGCGGATTTCCTTATGGTCGTCTTTCAGCAAGACGATCGCGTCAGACGTCATCCTGCCCCCTTCCGGGCCGTGGGTACGTTCCGCGCTGCTCACTTCCCCCGGAGCCGGGCCCAAACAACGCGGGGGTCCGCGCCGGGCCTCAATGGGCAGCCGGGCGAGGGCGAGGTAGAAGCTGTCGACCGTGCGGATCGCGTCGATTAACAGGTCGAAGCCGGTGGGCTTGGTGACGTACGCCGATGGCCAGCGGGAACGCGAACACCGCCCGGGCGCCGAGCTTGCCTGCCTCCGCCGTGAACGCCGGCCACAGGCGGCCCGGCTCCTCATCGTCGATGTCGCCAGCCCGGGGCGGCGTGGCCGAGGTCAGCACGTCGTGGCCCGGTCCCTGGCCCAGCGTCAGCTGGAGCTCGGCGAGCTGCTCACTGACGGGGCCACTCACGCACATGACGAAATCCGGCCCCTGGCCGCTCGCAGCTGTTACGCACGCCCCCGTCCCCTGCACGCACGAGACCGCAACCGCGCACACGCCGGCCACCGGCACCCGGCGCCCTTGCCCGGCGGCATGCGTGGCGATCAGGCCCCACAGCGTCTCGACTCCGTTCTCTCCCAGCTCCTCAACGACTGCGACGGAATCGCCGACATCGGGGCAGTTTCGTTTCCCGAACGGGCGAGCCCTTCAAAAAGCCGTCGTAGAATCGCCGGGGAACCTATTGACCGGCACCGTGCGATACGTAGGGGAAAACCCAGGCGGGGAATTCGGCGAATGCGGGGCTCCTATCTACACGATGGAATGGGCGATCAATCTAGTGCAATATCCCAACGACGACAATACGTATAGCTAACTTGACTACGAGCGTGTGATTAATCGGTGGCGAGGCCCTGGGCCATGAGGGCGATCATGGCCCACAGGGCCATGGCTTCGTGGCTGGTGGGCAGGCGCTTGTAGTCGAGGGCCCAGCGGCGGTGGCCGGTGATCCGGGCTGTTCATGGTCGTTACAAAATCAGGAACCTTTGTGCCAGCTCGCCCCGCAGCTGAGCCCGGTTGCATCGCTGATCGGCATAGCCATCTTGCCTGCCTCGTTGGTGCGTCTCTCATGGCACCCCTGTGTCAACACGTCGCCTCGAGCAAGGTTCTAGATTGGTGGGCGGGTCCGGGATGTGGCTTCTCCGAAGAGCCGATGTCCGGGGTCAGGTCGGTCGCGCTGGAGTCGTAGTCGTTCCCGGTGGCCCGCCCGGGCCCTCCTCGCGCCGTTTCTGGTCGGCGAGCATCCGGGCGTAGACGACGTTGGACAGGCCGCGCTTGAGGGCGCGCATAGCCATCATCGAGGGCACGCCGCCGGCTTTGCGCGCGTCGTAGTAGGCGCGGCCCTGGGTCTGGTTGCGCAGCTGGACGATGGCCATGGTGTGCAGGACGCGGTTGATCCGCCGGTTGCCGGCCCGCGATAGCCGGTGGCATTCCTGGTTGCCGGAGGAGGCATCCAGCGGTGCGGTGCTGTTCCAGAATGCGAACTTGTCCCGGTCAGCGAAGCGGTGGATGTCGCCGGCGTCGGCGAGCAGCCGGGCGGCCCCCGAGGGGCCGATGCCGTGCAGCTGCAGCAGGGTGGATCTGCGTGCGGCCACCAGGGCGGTGAGCTCTTTGCTCAGGCTCTTCATCTTCTGCCGGTGGCCTCGACCTCGGTGGCAGCGAGCATCCTGCGGGCCTGCTGGGCGGACAGGAGCTGGCCGGCGCCGCCGGGATGCGGCTCCAGCGGCGATTTGCTCGGCGGCCGGCATGCCCTGGGCTAGGCGCGGGCGGCGGCTTGGTCCCGGTCCCGGGCCGGCGGGGACAGCTCGCTCGTGCAGTTGGGGCACCTGGTGGCCTTCAGCGGGATGTCGGTGAAGCAAGCCGGGCAGGTCTTGGTCGCGGGCGACGGCGACGAGGGGGACAGGTGGAACCGGTCGACCATCAGGTTCATCGGCTTGACGACCAGGAAGAAAACGGCCGCGCCGATGATGATCAGAGTCAGTGCCGCGTTGATGAAGTTCCCGTATGAGAAGACCGCGTGGTTGAGTGTGAAATGGAACCGGCCGAAGTCGGGCTTCCCGAACAGCGCGGCGATCAGCGGGTTGATGAAGTCCCTGACCAGCGCCTGGACCACGCCAGCAAAGGCGACCCCGATGACGATGCCGACCGCGAGGTCGACCATGTTGCCCCGCAAGATGAACTGCCGGAACTCGGTCATCAAATTCCGCATCACAGGCGCCTTTCTCCGGAACGGCCGGTATGGTCGGCTTCCCTTACCCGGGCAGCGGGCCCTTGCACCGCCGAACCGGCCAGCAGCTGGTCAGCACGCTGCCTGGACTGCGCCGACAGATCGGTCGCCTGTATTCAGCCGGGAGACAGGTTTACACCGATCAACCCGCCGGGCGCCTCAGAGCGGCGGCCTCGAACGTCTCCTATGTGGCAGCCCAGCCGGCTGAGACGGCGCGGCCGAGGCCGGCCAGCGGTTCGTGGACCCGCCCGGGCGCTCGATCCTCTACAGGCGGCTGGGTTGCCGGCCGGTAACGGGCTCCGGACAGGCTTGCAAAACCCACAGATGGCCCACAAGTCCTCACCCGAGGGGCGCCCCACAGGTTTCCCACAAGCTAAACGGCACTATGCGGCATACGGCGGCACAATTGATAGAATGGCGCTATACGCCCTTGACCAGCAGCGATGCCGGTGAGCAGGGCTCATCCGGTTAATGCGGATCATGGTCTAAGAGGCGACAGAACCTCTGAAAAGCGGAAGGTCGGCGGTTCGACCCCGCCCCTGACCACCACTTCTGACCAGCGGAAACTTTCCCCTGGTCAAATCTGCTGTCCAGGCTTGCTAACAGATTTGCTAACTGAATTTGGGATCGGCTGCCAGGCCGCCTTCGGCCCACAAACACCTAGCGTGGGGTGTGGTCCCGGAGGAACCGGCCGACTGCCTCGGTGGCGGCGGGAAGATGCTCCGGGTCCTTCCACGGCTCGAGCAGCTCGGCAGCCGGCGCGAGTGCGGCGATCTCGCGGCCGGTCTCGGCCGGATGGTAGTCATCGACTCCGGGCAGCACCAGCATCGGCGTGCGGAAGGACCGCACCTGGTCCCGGGTCACGCTGACGGCGAAGCCGGGGGCCCACATCGCCGTGGCGAACGCCTCGATCTCATCGCTGCTGAGATCATCTCGCTCGCCCGCGAGCCGCTCACCCCACTGCTTCCAGATGCTGTCAAACAGCTCACGGTTGCTCTCGATGATCCCGACCGGCTGCTCGAGGACGGCCGCGACGACCCGTTCCGGCGCGAGCTCGCACAGCTTCAGGATGAACGGGCCGCCGATGCAGCAGCCGAACACCAGGAACCGGTCAATGCCGAGATGATCCATGACCGCCAGCTGGTCGGCCGCGTAAGCGCCCCACGGGTCAGCGGCCTCCAGCGGGCCAGCGGACTGGCCGGCGTTGCGCTGGTCCATCGCGATCATCTTGTACTGCCCGGCATACGCGGTCAGCGGGTTAATCGCCGCCGCCTCCCACAGCGAGGCACCCGACCGCATCCCGCCTGGCGCCAGCGTCAGCATCGGGAACCCCGTCCCCTGCTCGGTGTACCAGATCCTTGCCCCGCCACTATCGACGAACGGCACCCGGCTCTCCTCTCCCAGCTCTCATTTCCGGGAGCCAGCCTAAAGCCGGGCCGCCCGCCGCGACCGGAACAGGCGTCGCGCCAGGACGCACACAACCAGAGCGCCAGGATCTACAGATGATCAGCCGCCGCGGCCGTCAGGCCGGCGTAGACACGTGGACGCACCGGTTCCGGCATCACTTCAGCCACACGTGGCTGGACCGGGGTGGGAGCGAAGGGGACATGATGGAGCTCAACGGCTGGTCCGCGCCGCAGATGCTGCGCCGCTACGGTGCCAGCGCCCGCAGCGCCCGCGCTCGACGCGCCTACGACCGCATCATGGAAAACAGGCCATGACTGGCGCCGCTAAGGCGGACCAGACCCGCGCCGAATCTCACTCACATGGTTGATATGCAAGGTGATCGAAGGTGCCAGGACCATGAATACCGCGCCTCGATCACCTGCATGATCAGGCATTATGTGGCCCGAAGGGCGCAGGTGACCGAAGGTCACCCACATTATGCCGATGACAGCGCGTTCTGCCTCCGGAGGCCGAGGCGGGCAGATCGCCGGATCGGGCGCAACTCATACGGCGTTCGTATTGGCGGCGGCGGTGGGCCGATCAGGCGGTTCGGGCAGCAGGGCTGTGCGATGTCCGCGAAGCCGCGGGCGAGCTGGTTAGGTGTCTGGCGCCGGGGCGCGAGTCCAGCGGTTTCCCGCGTCCACTTTCGGGGTTAAGCGCGGAATTGTCACATCGCCTCGGGGACATTCGCGAACGCTGGCCTTGGCGAGTCGAGCCTTGCCTTACCGCGGCCGGTGCTCCCACCGGGCGGGGGCGGCGAGCTCTCGCTCCTCCGCCCCCGCCACCGGGTTCGTCAGCTGCGCGCTACTTGAGAATCGTCGAGCAGTACTGCGGAAATCCGCCCTGCGGGCTGGTGCAGTCCTCGGTCTGCTGGAACTGGAGTGCCTGGCCGAAGTCCTTCGAGGTGCCGGGGTAGTCACCGCCGAAGGTGAAGGCGTTGAGCGTCCGGTTGAACGCGTACAAGGGATAGGTGCAGAACGGCCCGCCGTAGCCGGAACAGTCCGTCGGGCCCACGAACGAGTTACCGAGGACCTCGGCCTCCCCGCCTGTGTCCGTGACGGCCGCCCACGACTTGGCCGTGCTGCCGTTGCCGAAGGTGACGCCCTTGATCTGGAGCGGCTTGAACCGAAGCCAGCTCGGGACGTTGAACGAGTAGCAGGGCGGCTTCGTCGCGCTCCCGGGCAGGCAGAACTGTCCGGCCGGGGTCGTGTAGTCGCCGGTGTGGCCGATCTCCCAGACCAGCGAGTTCGGTGCGTCGTTGACGAGGCCCCAGCTGAGCGCGTTGCCGAGCTTCTGCACGCTGAAGGCCGGCATCAGCGGCCCGTCGACCTTGCTGTTCAGGACGATCGTCCCCGAGTGGCCGGTCGTGAGGTCGGTGACGGTGATGTGCATCCCGTCCCTGGCCGCTGTCACGTACTGGTGGTCGGTGATCGTGTCGCCCGCATGCATCAGCAGCGGCCCGCCGGTCGCGGTGTCGGTGAGCATGGCGTTGAACGCTGCCGACTCGGAGTTGCCGTGTCTGCGAGACCTCCCAGACCGGCGAGCACGCCGAGTAGGTGTTCGCCGAGTAGGTGACGTCGTAGCCGCCGCCCGCGGTGCAGTTCGTGACGATGCTGTTCGGATAGAACTGCAGCTCGAGGAACGCCTCGCCGAACAGACTGTTCGGGTCGGTGACGGTGCCGCCGATCCAGAACGTCGGCCCGACCGAGTCGACCTGCCCCACCTGGCCGGCCGTCGTTCCGGCCTGGTCCGTGGGCAGCACGATCGTCCAGGTCAGGTCCTGGGCCGAACCGGGCGCGTTCGAGAGCGGGTCAATCTCCGGCTCATCATGGCCGGTGCAGCTCGACGTGTACCAGACGAAATCCTGCGGATGGTGGCCGATACACAGCGACTGGCCGCGGCCGGACGCATCGGCACGCGGCGCAGCCGCCGCACCAGCAAACGCGACAGCCACGGCGACCGCGAACGCGACCGCGCACAAAAGCCGAAGACGCATAGGTTTCTCCTCTGGCTAGGCGATATCGCAGCCAAGATTCTTGCGGCAATCGCATTCCACCGCAAGCCGCCTCGAGCAGTCGCGAATGCCGCGTCACGCATGGACGACGTAGCACCGCAGCGGACAAACCATCACCAACCGTATGGCGTGCCGGAGACCAGGAATCGACCGACTGGCGATGGGAGGCGCCGGGGGTCGCACGGAACAATCTGCATCCGCTTCCACGACACGGGCTGGCTCGAGATCGTTCCGGAGCGGCGGCCTCCGACACGGTCGTCCGCGAGGGCGCCGTCGCTCGCAGCGCTCCTCGCCCAGCGCCCGCTGG